>SUYA01000019.1 GCA_015060695.1 Mediterranea massiliensis | reverse complement strand
GGGGTGCCCCTACGGTGTTGTTGCATTTGTTATTGTTGCGGAAGGTGTATTTGGTGACGGGGTTATGGTAGGGGCATCCCTTGCGGGTGCCCTTGAACAGTATAGCAATGTGTATTCGAACTCCTCCACCGCAAGCGGTCCCCCTCCCCTATAAACAGGAGAGGAATAAAGGAAAACTCTCCCTCTGTTTATAGAGGGAGTACCCCGAAGGGGGGAGGGAGTTGAAAACACAAAGCAATGGCATTCAAAACTCCTCCACCGCAAGCGGTCCCCCTCCCCTGTAAACAGAGGAGGAATAACTGACCAACTCTCCTCCTATTCATTAGCTGACGCTCAAAAACAGCTTTGATTCTTACACTAATGAATAGTGGGGGAGTACCCCGAAGGGGGGAGGGAGTTGAAAACACAAAGCAATGTGTATTCTTTAACTCCTCCACCGCAAGCGGTCCCCCTCCTCTATAAACAGAGGAGGAATAGCTGACCAACTCTCCTCACTACACCTTATTATATAATATAAGAGGTTATAAGCGAAGCTAATGAATAGGGGAGGAATAGCTGACCAACTCTCCTCCTATTTATTAGCTGACGCTCAAAAACAGCTTTGATTATTACACTAATGAATAGTGGGGGAGTACCCCGAAGGGGGGAGGGAGTTAAAGAATACACAAGCAATGGCATTCAAAACTCCTCCACCGCAAGCGGTCCCCCTCCTCTATAAACAGAGGAGGAATAACTGACCAACTCTCCCCACAACACCTTATTATTAATATAAGAGGTTATAAGCGAAGCTAATGAATAGGGGAGGAATAGCTGACCAACTCTCCTCCTATTTATTAGCTGACGCTCAAAAACAGCTTTGATTATTACACTAATGAATAGTGGGGGAGTACCCCGAAGGGGGGAGGGAGTTAAAGAATACACAAGCAATGGCATTCAAAACTCCTCCACCGCAAGCGGTCCCCCTCCTCTATAAACAGAGGAGGAATAGCTGACCAACTCTCCTCACTATACCTTATTATATAATATAAGAGGTTTTGAGCGAAGCTAATAAACAGGAGAGGAATAAAGGAAAACTCTCCCTCTGTTTATTAGCTGACGCTCAAGAACAGCTTTGATTATTACACTAATGAATAGTGGGGGAGTACCCCGAAGGGGGGAGGGAGTTAAAGAATACACAAGCAATGGCATTCAAAACTCCTCCACCGCAAGCGGTCCCCCTCCCCTGTAAACAGGAGAGGAATAGCTGACCAACTCTCCTCACTACACCTTATTATATAATATAAGAGGTTGTGATAGTAAACTTTTTAAGGGAGGGATTGTTCTTTTTATGAATATTTTGTTTATATTTGTTCCGTATAACTTTAAAATACAAGAATTATGAGAAAGTTTTTAAGTGTTATTTTGCTGGCTGTGTGCTGTTTGGCATTGGCTATGCCGGCTCAGGCTCAATTGATTAAGTTTGGTGTGAAGGGTGGTTTGAATATGTCAAAACTTGACATGGAGGGCATTGATAGCGATAATACCACCGGTTTCTTTATCGGTCCGATGGCCGAAGTGACTATCCCTTTGATTGGATTGGGCGTTGATGGTGCGTTGTTGTATTCGCAACGAGGAAAGAACGAATTTAAACAACAAGGCTTGGAGGTGCCTCTGAACTTGAAATACACCATTGGGTTGGGCAGTACGTTTGGTATCTACTTTGCCGCCGGTCCCGATTTCTTCTTTAACTTTAAGGATATTGATTGGGAAGGCATGGAAGCCAAGAAGACACAAGTGGGCTTGAACTTAGGCGGTGGTTTGAAGCTGCTGAAAAAACTGCAAGTGGGTGTGAATTATCAGATCCCGTTGGGCGACAGCTTTGATTTGAAAGAGCTGAAGGATATGGGTGTCAAGACCAAGACTTGGCAAGTATCGTTGGCCTATATGTTCTGATGAAATAACAGCCCCCTCTACCTACATTGAGGGGGCTTTTGATAAACACCCCTTTCTCTTTTTATTATGCCACAGTATATTGATGTCATATTGCCTTTGCCCTTGCCCGGCACCTTTACTTATCTGCTTCCGTCGGCGTGGGCCGAGGAGGTGCAAGTGGGGTGTAGGGTAGTGGTTCCGTTTGGACGGAAGAAGTATTATACCGCCCTGGTGCAGCGCATCCACCATAACCGTCCGGAGGAGTATGAGGTGAAAGAGGCTGCGGTGTTGCTGGATCGGTCGCCGTTGTTGCTACCGGGACAATTTAAGTTCTGGGAATGGTTGTCAGACTACTACCTTTGCACACCGGGCGATGTCTATAAGGCCGCTTTGCCTTCGGGGTTGAAGTTGGAAAGCGAAACCGTAGTGGAGTATAATCCCGACTTTGAAGCTACTGAGAAACTACTGCCCAAAGAGGAAAAAATATTTTCACTACTTGAGAATAATCCGGTGCAGACGGTGACAGCTATCGAGAAAGAGAGTGGTTTGAAGAATATACTTCCCCAGATTAAGTCGTTGTTAGAGAAAGAGGCCATTTTTGTAAAAGAGGAGTTGCGGCGTACCTATAAGCCCAAAACCGAACAGCGTGTCCGACTGGCTGCAAGTGCCGCAAGCGAAGAACGACTGAAAGCACTATTCGATGAATTGGTGCGTGCCCCCAAGCAACTCGACTTGTTGATGAGGTATCTGGAGTTGTCTGGATACTGGTCGGCTCGTCCCAAAGAGGTGAGCAAAAAGGAGTTGATGGAACGAGCAGGAGCTTCGCCGGCCGTTTTCAACGGACTGATAGACAAGCAAATCTTTGAACTCTACCGGCAGGAGGTGGGACGACTGAACGATGCATCCCACTCTCAGTTGGAAGTACCGCATGAACTGAACGAGCATCAGCAACGAGCTTATGACGAGATAAATCAGTGCTGGGCGGAAAAGAATGTATGCCTGTTGCACGGTGTGACTGCCAGTGGGAAGACCGAAATCTATATACACCTGATAGCCGATGCGGTGCGTCGAGGCAAACAGGTGCTCTATCTATTGCCTGAGATAGCCCTTACTACTCAGATTACCGAACGGCTGAAGCGAGTGTTTGGTAACCGCTTGGGTGTCTATCATTCTAAATTCCCCGATGCCGAGCGGGTAGAAATCTGGCAGAAGCAACTTTCCGAGCATCCCTATTCTATTATATTAGGAGTGCGTTCTTCCATCTTCTTGCCCTTCAAGGAGTTGGGATTGGTGATTGTTGATGAAGAACATGAGAATACTTACAAACAGCAAGACCCCGCACCCCGTTACCATGCCCGAAATGCGGCTACGGTGTTGGCCTCGATGATGGGAGCCAAGACTTTGCTGGGTACAGCCACCCCCTCGGTAGAGAGTTGGCATAACGTCGAAGTCGGTAAATATGGCTTAGTGAGCCTGACTGAGCGTTATAAAGAGATGCAATTGCCCGAAATTATTCCGGTTGACATCAAAGAACTGCACCGGAAGAAACGGATGAACGGGCCCTTTTCTCCCTTATTGCTGCAATACATTCGTGAAGCCTTGGAGCAGAAAGAGCAGGTGATACTATTCCAAAACCGTAGGGGGTTTGCTCCGATGATAGAGTGTCACACTTGCAGTTGGGTGCCCAAATGTGCTAATTGCGACGTCAGCCTGACCTACCATAAACGATTGGGGCAATTGACCTGTCACTATTGCGGATATACCCTGCCGATACCCCGACACTGTCCGGCTTGTGAGGGAAACGACCTGCGCAACCGAGGTTTTGGTACCGAGAAGATAGAGGATGATGTAAAAGCCCTTTTCCCGGAAGCTAAAGTGGCACGTTTGGATTTGGATACTACCCGTACCCGAACAGCCTATGAGCGCATCATTGCCGACTTTCAGGCGGGAAAAACCGATATATTGATAGGTACACAGATGGTTTCTAAAGGGTTGGACTTTGATAGAGTGAGTGTAGTGGGAATCTTGAATGCCGACACGATGCTGAATTATCCGGACTTCAGGGCTTACGAGCGAGCCTATCAGCTGATGGCACAAGTGGCCGGCCGTGCCGGAAGGAAGAACAAACGGGGACGAGTGGTGTTGCAAACCAAAAGCATGGATCACCCCATCATCCCCCAAGTGATGGCCAATGATTTCGAAGCGATGGTTGGTGGACAATTGGCCGAGCGGCAGTTGTTTCGTTATCCACCTTATTACAGATTAATCTATGTCTATCTGAAGAACCGGAATGAAAAACTGCTGGAACTCATGGCTCAGACTATGGCAACCAAGTTGCGTGGAGTGTTAGGAGGCAGGGTGTTAGGGCCGGATAAGCCACCGGTTGCCCGGTTGCAGACATTCTTTATCCGTAAGCTGATGTTGAAGATAGAGGTTAATGCACCAATGGGGAAGGTGCGCACCCTGTTGAAGCAGGTACAGAAAGAGATGTTGGCCGAAGACCGGTTTAAGTCATTGATAGTCTATTACGATGTCGATCCGATGTGATTCAGCAATCCCTGACAAGCATCTTCCAATAAATCGAGTACATATTCGAATCCTTCGGCACCTCCGTAGTAGGGGTCGGGTACATGGTCGGCATGAGTAAAGCGGGTGCAATACTCCGTCATGCGATGAATCTTCTTCCACTCTTCGGGCGAAGGAGCACGCTCTTTTAAATCGTCGATGTTGCGGTCGTCCATGCCGATAATCAGGTCGAAATGATAGAAATCGTCGGTGCAGACAGGACGTGAACGGTGTAGCAAGTTATAGCCGCGACGAATGGCATGGGCACGCATCCGGCTGTCGGGTAACTCGCCTTGGTGATAGCTGAGGATACCTGCCGAGTCTATTTCAAATTCGTGTTCGCGTCCGGACTTCTCTACCAGATGACGCATGATGCCTTCGGCCGATGAGGAACGGCAGATGTTACCGAGGCAAACGAATAGTATTTTCTTCTTGTTGCTCATGGGTTGAATACTTTTCTTTATGCATATTTATTAAAGCATAATGGAAGAAAGTTATATTGCAAACAGTTATTTCTTTAGCTCCGGATAACTGATGCGAGTGTGGTACATGGTTTTCAGTTTCTCTTTGAACACCGTCTTGACATGATCGATGTCGAGGAAGGTGATGGGACATTTCTTGAAAAAGCCTTCATTGAGTTGTGCATCGACAATTTTATCGACCAAGTTGTTGATGGCCTCTTCGGTATATTCGGGGAGGCTGCGTGACGCTGCTTCTACGGCATCGGCCATCATTAGAATGGCCTGTTCGCGGGTAAACGGGTTAGGACCGGGATAGGTGAATGCTTCGTCGTTGGGCTGCTGGTCGGGGTGCTCGTTCTTCCATGAGATATAGAAGTATTTAGTCATTCCCTGTCCGTGGTGGGTATTGATAAAGTCTTTTATGACTTTGGGTAAGTTGTGCTTATCGGCCAACTTCAAACCGTCTGTAACATGATTGATAACCACTTGCGCACTTTGTTCATAGCTAAGACTTTTGTGCGGATTGATATTACCCGATTGATTCTCGGTGAAGAATGCCGGGTTCAACATTTTGCCGATGTCGTGGTATAGGGCACCGGTACGCACCAACTGACTGTTTGCACCAATCTGGTTGGCTGCTTCGGCAGCCAGATTGGCTACTTGCATGGAGTGTTGGAATGTGCCGGGAACCGTTTCGGACATACGTCGTAGTAAGGTGTTGTTGATGTTTGACAACTCTACCAAGGTAACGTTTGAAGTAAATCCGAACGTCTTTTCCAGCAAGAAAAGCAGTGAATAAGTGAAGAACAGTAGGATGCCGTTTATTATAAAATAGGTGTACATACTGCCGTTTAGTTTGTTCAGGTCGTTTTCGGTTATCAGTTCGAATGAGAAATAGACAGCCATATAGGTAAGCGTTACCAAAATAGCCGTGCGGAATAGTTGCGAGCGTTGAGACAATTCGCGTAGGCTATAGATGGCCACCATGCCCGTTGCCAATTGCAACAGAATAAATTCGTGAGGATAGCGCAGGCAGATGGAGCAAATCAAGATGGTGATGGCATGAGCTGTAAATGCCGTACGCGAATCGAGGAAGATGCGAACGATGATAGGCAGCATGGCATAGGGGATGATATAGACGTTGAAGAAGTTATGGGCAACCATGAGCGAGGTAACGACACAATAAGAAATCATCAGTGCGAAAAGCAGGTAGATGGCCCCTTTCCTGCGGTAGAAGTAGGGACGGAACATTTCGATGAACAAGATGAAGCAGAGGATGAAAATGCTGTTGTATAGAGCTTGTCCACCCAATACCAACCATTGTTGTTTGTTGGTTTCGCTTCGTTTAATGGATTCTTTTCGCAGGCTTTCCAATATATTATAGGTGTCGGGAGTGACTATCTCGCCCCGGTCGATGATTTTTTGTCCGCTTTGTACCATGCCATAAGCCCATGAGTAGTTGTCCAGACTCTCTTCTTTGGCCGTTGCGGTACGTACTTCGTCGAAAATGAGGTTGGGATAGAGATATTCATTCAGCGAACATTGTCTGAGGATGTCTTGACGGAATCGGAGCGTGTCGGCTTGCAGTATGTGGCTATAAGCTCCTTTAACCGAATAGAGACTTTGGGTACTTTGCAGATTGGCCAGCTTGTTGTCGATAACCATAATGGCCAACATACTGTCTTTTTGCAATCGGTTCAGTTCTTCGGTAGAGACAACCCCTTCGTTATAGACCTTTTCCAGTTGGCGAATGATGAAATGGAGGTAAGATTCGGACGGCAGAATGAGGCGCAGGTGCTTTTGATAATCGGCCCTTAGCTTCTGTATGGCTTTTTTCTTCACCTCCTTATCCAAGCGGAAGTAGGGTTGGAAATGAGCCAGCAAACTGTCTTGTTCTTTTTGTATGACCTCGTCTGATTTGTAAATGGGAAAATCGAATGTAGCCATGAGTTGGCCATATTTCCAGGGTTTATCAATGTCAAATTGATAGTTGAACTTACTGTCGCGTGGCATGAAGTAAGTAATGATGCTGACAGTAACCACGAAAATCAGTGCTTTATATAGCAAATCTTTATATGAAATCCTTGTTTTTTCTTTGAATAAGCCCATATCTTTTGAATTTTTGCCGAAAAGTACGAAAAAAAACCATAATATGGAAAAAAACGCTTACTTTTGCTGTCTAATATATCATAAGTTAAGGAAATTATGGCAGAAAGAAGAGTCAGAGTGCGTTTTGCACCCAGTCCTACGGGGCCTTTGCACATCGGTGGTGTGCGTACCGCCTTATACAATTACCTCTTTGCCCGTCAGCATGGAGGTGATTTTATTTTTCGTATAGAAGATACAGACAGCAACCGTTTTGTGCCGGGTGCTGAAGAGTATATTATAGAGTCGTTTAAGTGGTTGGGTATTCCTTTTGATGAAGGAGTGAGTTTTGGAGGTAATCATGGTCCCTATCGTCAGTCGGAACGTCGTGATATCTACAAGAAATATGTAAAAGTATTGCTGGATGCCGATAAGGCATATATTGCTTTTGACACTCCGGAAGAGTTGGATGCCAAGCGCAAGGAGATACCAAACTTTCAGTATGATGCATCAACCCGTGGCCAGATGCGCAATTCGCTGACCCTGTCAAAGGAAGAGGTGGATGCCTTGATAGCCGATGGCAAGCAATATGTGGTGCGTTTCAAGATAGAGCCCAACGAAGATGTGCATGTCAACGACTTGATTCGCGGTGATGTGGTTATCAACTCGTCTATTCTGGATGATAAGGTGCTCTATAAGTCGGCCGATGAATTGCCTACCTACCACTTGGCAAACATTGTAGATGATCACTTGATGGAAGTATCTCACGTTATTCGTGGCGAAGAGTGGTTGCCTTCTGCTCCGTTGCATGTACTGTTGTATCGTGCTTTTGGATGGGCCGACACAATGCCGGCCTTTGCTCATCTGCCGTTGTTGTTGAAGCCCGAAGGAAACGGAAAATTAAGCAAGCGCGATGGTGACCGTTTGGGATTCCCTGTATTCCCATTGGAATGGCATGACCCCAAGACCGGTGACATATCTTCTGGTTATCGTGAATCGGGCTATTTACCCGAAGCCGTTATAAACTTCTTGGCACTGTTGGGATGGAATCCCGGTAACGACCAAGAATTGATGTCAATAGATGAACTTATCCGTCTTTTCGACTTGGCTCATTGCAGCAAAGCCGGTGCCAAGTTTGACTATAAGAAGGGCACTTGGTTCAACCATGAATACATCTTGCGTAAATCGGATGCCGAGTTGGCCGAACTATTCAAACCGGTATTAGCCGCTAACGGAATTGAAGTGTCAGCTTATAGCGATGCATACCTTGCTACTGTTGTGTCGTTGGTGAAAGGTCGTGTTAATTTCGTAAAGGAATTGTGGGATCAGGCACGCTTTTTCTTTATGGCTCCTACAACTTATGCCGAGAAGGATGTCAAGAAACGTTGGAACGAGGATACTCCGCGCATCATGGCCGAACTGATGGAAGTGTTGAAGAGTATGGATGATTTCAGTTCGAAGCCTGCCGAAGAGGTGGTTATAGGATGGATAACCGAGAAACAATACCACATGGGTAATGTAATGAATGCTTTCCGCTTGGCCGTTGTGGGTGAGTGTAAAGGTCCTCATATGTTCGACATTACCGAACTGTTGGGTAAAGAAGAGACATTGGCTCGTATAGAAAAAGCAATCAAAGAGATATGATGTACTACTTGCTCTTTTTCCTGTTAAAGCTAATATCATATATCCCCTTTAGGGTGTTATATGTATTGTCGGATGGTTTGTACTACCTGTTGTACTACGTCGTTCGATACAGAAGGAAAGTTGTACGTAGGAATTTGACCGAATCATTCCCCGACAAGACGGAAAAAGAAATTTTGCAAGTAGAGAAAAAGTTTTATCGTTATTTTACCGACCAGGTACTTGAAAGTTGTAAGATGACTACCATCTCTGCTGAGGAGATGAGTAAGCGCATGAAGTTTACAAATATAGAAGAAGCCAATGCCATACTGCGAGGCGGTAACACCATTGCATTGTATATGGGGCATTATGGAAATTGGGAGTGGGTGTCGTCAATCCCTCTCTGCATAGCAAAGGGGGTAAAAGCCGTACAGATTTACCATCGGTTGCATAACGAAAGTATGGACAAACTGATGCTTCACATTCGGGAACGAATGGGTGCCATCAGTGTAGAGATGCGAAAGACAGCCCGTTACATCACCGAACAAGAAAACAACGGCAGTGTCTGTATCATTGGTTTAATTGCCGACCAATCGCCCAGAGTGAAAGAACTGCGTTATTTCTTGCCATTCCTAAATCATCAAACGCCGGTGTTGACCGGAACAGAAAAGATAATAAAGCATTATTGTCTTGAGGCTTGGTTCTTGAAAATGAAACGAGTGAAGCGAGGATATTATGAAGCTGAGCTTATCCGAATGCATGAAAATCCATCACTGTTGCCGGACTTTGAGTTGACCGACCTTTATTATGAGATGTTGGAGCAGATGATACAAACTCAGCCGGAGCTTTATTTGTGGTCGCACAATCGTTTCAGACATGCAACCAGATTAGTTAAACAGGTATAACAAATGAGAAACCTAATAGATATGGATATAGATTTTGTAATCACGTGGGTTAACATGGACGACCCGAAATGGCAAGCTGAATTCGCAAAACATTCCGGTAAAAAGGAGAATACGAAGAACGGCGTTTCCAAAGCCCGTTTCCGCGATTACGGTTTCCTAAAGTATTGGTTTCGGGGGGTAGAGAAGTTTGCTCCTTGGGTACGTAAGATACATTTCGTAACCAGTGGACAGAAACCTGAATGGCTTGATGAAAACAATCCGAAGATTCATTTAGTGAATCATGAAGATTACATACCGAAACAATTCTTGCCCACTTATAACTCGGTGGTCATTGAACGCTACATTCATAAAATTCCCGATTTGGCAGAGCATTTTGTCTATTTCAATGACGATTTCTATATTATAAATAAGGTGGGTATAGAACGCTTCTTTAAGGGAGGGCTGCCTTGTGATATAGCTATCTTCCAGTACAATCCTTCCTGGTCGCAATGGTATAAGCGTATTAAGAACAATCTGAAGATAATAAACCGTCATTTCGACAAAAAAGAGGTGATGGAGCGAGATTATGATAAGTGGTTCCATAAAGGGTATGGCTCAAAAGCAAGGATGAACTATTTATTAAAGCCTTATGGCAAGTTCATCACATTGCGAACCCCTCATAATGCGCAGCCCTATTTGAAGAGCACTTTTGAAGAGGTGTGGGCTGCAGCTGGAAAAGAACTGACCGAGACATCGGTCAATCGTTTCCGGGCATTGAACGATTATACACCGGAACTATTTCGTACTTGGCAAATCTGCCGAGGCAACTTTGAGCCTTACAATACCTACAACGATACTAAGATGTTTCCGCTGATGATTAGACCCAAACAGGCCGTCAGAGCTATCTATAACCAATCTTATTCATTGATATGCTTGAATGACAATGTGCATATTCGTAACTATGAGCAGGTGATGGAGAGCATAAAAAATGCTTTTGAGTCAATCCTTCCAGAAAAGTCAAGTTTTGAACTATGAACAAAGTGCTTGCCGAAATAATAGCCGGAGTAATTCCTAAGAAAGTGGCTCGTACCAGGTGGCGTGGCCTTTTGCGTTATGGACTTTGGAATATCTTGAAGTTGAAATGGCGTTTGAAGAAGAATCATACTGTACCAACCTATTATTTGGCCATTTGTGCTATAGCTAAGAACGAAGGGCCTTATTTTGAGGAGTGGATAGAGTGGCACCGAAAACAAGGAGTTGAGAAATTCTACATTTATGACAATGAAAGTACAGACTGTACAAAAGAGGTGTTGGCTCCTTATGTAGAGGCGGGATTGGTGGAGTATAACTATTGGCCGGGAAAGAAGCAGCAACTTGCCACCTATGACGATTGTTTTGAACGTCATCGGCTGGAAACCCGTTGGCTTGCGGTGATAGACCTTGATGAATTTATTGTGCCTATAAAAGATCGGTCCATTCCGGAATTCCTGCATCGCATGGAGAAGTATTCGGCTGTTGAAATTAATTGGTTGGTCTATGGAAGTAGTGGGGCACAAACCAAAGAACCGGGAGGAGTGATGGAACGTTTTCGTAAACATTCGCTTCCGGAGCATAGACTGAATACGCATGTCAAAAGTATTGTTGATCCTCGTCGTGTTTGTACAATGACCGGCTGTCATGAAGCTGCTCGTATGTCAGGGCTTGTTGTCGATTCTCATGGTGTGCCTCTGAAAAAAGGTCGTGGAGACCGTAAGCCGCAACAAGATGTAATCCGCATTAATCACTATGCCATAAAGTCATATGAAGAGTTTCTAGCCAAGCGTGCTCGTGGTCGTGCTAGGGTAGCCAGTATGCGCGATATGGGTTATTTTGAGCGATATGACTTGAATGACATAGAGGAATAAGTGCTGTTTATGAAGTATTTAAAGCCTCTTGATGCGTGATTCGACCGCAGATAATGCTCTGTTAAAATACCATCCTTCAGACATTCGTTGACTTACTTTTCGCACATTGTCGCACATTTTGTTGTATTCATCTTGTGTCAGTCGTTCGTAAATGCTATCTATTTCACGCAGAGAATCGATGCAAATACCAATGCCGTTTTCTTCAACAAATCCGGCCATTGCTGCTTTGCGCCAAATGATAATGGGCAAGCCGCAACGAATGTATAAAGAGATTTTGTGAGGAGTATTCACAAGTAAATATTCACCCCAGTTTCCGCAGCAGCAATCAATGGAATCTCCATCCCATACAAGTCCGAAGTCGCCTTCGGCGCAACCGATTAGTTTATCGGGTGTGGTGAAGCCTTTGGTGTCGAATATGTCAGGATTGGCTGCATAAGATTTATCGAATCCTTTTCCGTAAACATTTATTTGATAGCCGGTTACATGATTGCCAATATCGTAAAGGAAGCGGTTCTTTCGTAGTGCAAGTTGTCCGGCATACACAACCTGCCTCATGGGCCATCCGGTTTTCCTATTAGGGCTTTGTGATTCTGAAAAGAAGTCGAAGGCATGAAGTGGTTCTGAAATGCCTTGCTTTTTATATCCTACAAACCCATTCTCTTTCAGCCAATTGTCTATAACAGGATTGCAGCTGATAAGAGCGTCTGATCTGTTAAGTCGTCGTATCTCTTTTCTTACTGAATTGTGCTTCTGTCGGAAACAGCCTAAGTCGTGTACAAAAGTAATCACCTTTGCTCCGCATGAATGAGCCAATCGGCATACGGTGTCGTAATATTTGGTAGGATATTGTATGACAAGCAAATCTCCTTTACTAACATATATCGGTATTCGTCCTACAAGAGCGATGGTGCGTATAAAGTGACATATCCGGTTTTTGCTTATGCTGTACCCTTTCCCTGCCGGTTGGAATCCCATCTTGTCCATGACCTGTTCAATGTCCCGACGAGCCTTGCTTCCAGCATCGTTGATATGCTTATATTTAAAATCCCTTGATAGGTAGAACTTATTCATGCTGCAATTTTTGTTTGATGGCAGGATAGTGTTTCAGTATTTTGTCGAGTGCTTCGCGATTGCGGTCGTCTCCCGGTTTGAGATTCACTGTTTTAAGGGCGAATTGTCCGGGCTTTCCGATTTCTATCATTTTGCGATGCCACCCCGGTACGGGCACTACATAAGTGCCTTTTGATATGGCTGCGAGCCAAAACCACACATCGTCGGTTGTTGGGGCAATGGATGTGAATTGTTTTTCGTCAAGCATGTTTTCGTCAAGTGAGTGTGGCGGATATAGCACTCCTCCCACTCCGGTTTGCATGGCATGGTAATCGAAGATGTGTTTTTTGAATACGAAGTCGTACCATTTATATTTTCTCCAGTTGCGATAGGGTTGGTTAAGTTTTACTTTTCTTACCCGATGGGCAATGATGGCGTTGGGCAACTGTTTGTGTAAAGTAACCAGTTTCTCCAACATATCTGGATAATAGCAAATATCATCGTCTATGGTTACGATAACATCGTCGGGGAAATCCCTTAATGCGGGTATTAGCTTTTTATAAGAACGTATCTCGGCATCATCGAATCTTACCTCGAAAATAGAACTTTCGGCTTTCAGTGTTTCCAGTTCGGAGGGTAGCTTACCATCCGGAAATTTGGGCGTATCTAAATATAGCACCACTTTCTCCGGTAGCAATGAGCCCCTTAGGACTGAACGTATGGCCTGTACGGCATAGGGGATTGCTTCGGGAAACGATGTCAGCGATACGATAATCTTTTCTTGTACTTCTTCTTTATTCATTTTCGATAAATATAGCTTCTTATAGAGGTATGTGGCAAAGATAGCGATTATTTTACTTATTTGTTGGGCAACCTATAAATAATCTATATTTTTGCATCTGTTTTTTGATAGAGGACTCATTCTAAAAATAATTGTGTAGTGCGCAGTAATAGTTTATTTGTAACAGAAACAAGTCATGCCATCCATGAAGCCTATTATATGCTGAGGCATTATGGATGGAAGAGGAGTAACCGCCCCTTTCATCGTCCGATGTTGGTGTTTATGGTAAACAATGCCAAAGGCTTTTATACCGGTGGAATGGTTGATCGTTTTAAGGGTATTATTTCTACCTATGCTTGGTGTAAACAACGAGAGGTGGATTTCCGTATCAGACATGTCTATCCGTTTGAGCTGGCCGATTATTTAACTCCCTCAAACTATGATTGGCGTTTGAAGGAAGGTGAATTTACCACCTCTATCTGGCATTCTACATTGATGCGGGCCAGGGGTGAATATGGTCGAAGACTTGTTAGGAAGACCCTGAGAAAAAAGCAAATACATTATTACGGCAACCGCGATTTTCTGCAATATATCAATGAGACCGGGGGTACATCGTATGGATGGGGAGAACTGTTTAAAGAACTATTTGCTCCTTGTAAAGAGTTGGCTGAAGTGGTAGAGCAGAAGCAATCTGAAATAGGCACTTCTTATATTTCGGCTGTATTTCGCTTTCAAAATCTGTTGGGTGACTTCAAGGAGTATAGCTATGCAGCACTGGATGGTAATGGTAAACGTGAGACACTTATCAGCAAATGTATAGATGGATTAAAGAATTTGCAACAGCAATATCCGGGAATGCCCTTGCTTGTAACTGCCGATAGTTCTACTTTTATAGAACGAGTTTCTAATCTTCCCGGTATATATGTCACAAAAGGGAAAAGAGTACACATGGGTTGTCATGCCGATGCAGGCTATGACACTTATCTGAATTCGTTTATCGATTTCTATATGTTAGCCGGCAGTCAGCGCATTTTTAGTTTGGGAACCTCTGACATGTATCCCACTCAATTTCCGATGTATGCCGCCAAGGTAAATGATGTTCCCTTTGAAAGAGTGCTTTTGGAATAAACCAAGCGTAGGGTAGGCTTACATCGGTTTGCTATCATTAAGTGTTTTCCACCCGTTGTTTGACTATCGGGTATTTTCCGAGTATCTTCTTGAATGCGGCAACATTGCGATCTGTGCCCGATTTGAAATTGACAGTTTTCAATGACAATGTGTGTGGTTTACCCACTCCTTTCGGTTTGTTGTGGCCAAATGGGACGGGTACGACCGGATAACCATTGGCAACACCTGCAGCCCAGAACCAAATATCGTCTGTGGTAGGTGCCAGTTCGGTAAATAAATCAACGTTCATCATTTCCGGTTTTAAGCAATGAGGCGGATACAATACACCTCCCACGCCGGTCTGTATATTCCTGAAGCTGGCATGAATCTTTTTCGTCAAGAAGTGATACCACCTATATTTTCTCCATTTACGGTAGGGCTTGTTAGGCTTGATGAGTTTGGCACGATGGGCCAATATAGCATTTGGCATTTGCTTGTGTAACTGCAACAAATCGCGTAACATATTCTTATGGTAGGCCACGTCGTCATCGATAGTTACGATTATCGCATCGGGAAAGTCGGTTAAGGCAGGAATCAGTTTGCGATACGAACGGATATCCCTTGGGTAGTCGCGAACCTCAAAGAGTGGGTTGGCATCTGCCAACTTCATAAGTTCTTGTGGAACACCAGCTTCACCAAATTGTGAGAAGGTGAGGTATAGTACCAATTTGTCGGGCAAGACAGTGCCGTTTAAGATAGATTGTACTGCTTGGGTGGCATAAGCAATGGCAGCCGGAAACGAAGTCAACGATACGATGACTTGAGGTGTGGGTATCTTGGGAGTAGTATTCATTCTTTGTCCTTTAATGGGTTATTGGCTATTGTGATTAACATCATTGTGGCAACAAAAGTAACAATAAAAAATCAGACTCTCTTTTCTTTTGCTCTTATATTTCGTAGATGTTTCCAATCGGTATATGCTATCTTTGGCAATAGTCTTAAGGAAAATTCATCTTTATCTATACCTATTATAGCGAACCACAGTCGTGGTACGCTCGTCTCACAACTGTGGTACGCTCGTCTCACAGCCGTGGTGCGCTCGTGCCACAGCTGTGGTACGATCTGCTCACGGCCGTGAGCAGCTAATCTACTTATTGTGTGATACCCATTCAGGTAGTGCAAGAAGCATTAACGTCATAAGCATCCACTTACTTTTCCTCCTCTTCTTGATACCAAGAAGCATACATGTGGTAGTTGTGTGCTATTTTTTGGTTTATTTCCTTAGCCTGTTCGGGTGCCACTTTTTTGATGAACTTGGCTGGTACACCACCCCAGATGCTACCCGGTTCGATAACAGTGTTGCTGAGTACCAACGAGCCGGCAGCCACAATAGCCCCTTCGCCTACAACGGCGTGGTCTAAAAGAGTGGAACCCATTCCTATCAAGGCATAATCTTTGACAGAAGCTCCGTGGATGGTGACGTTGTGTCCAACGGAGACATGGTCACCAATTTCAATGGTCGATTTCTGATAAAGCGTGTGGAGTACTGCGCCATCCTGGATGTTGACACCGTTGCCAATGCGGATAGAATTAACATCGCCGCGAAGCACCGTGCCAAACCAGATGCTGCATCCATCGCCAATCTTTACATCGCCAATGATGACGGCATTGTCGGCCAAATAACACTCTTTGCCTATTTCAGGAGTAAATCCTCTGACTGATTTTATAATTGCCATATCTTATAAAGGTAAAGTTGCTTGGCGTAGCCATTCGCGATGTTCATCATCGAGTAAAGGAGCCAATCGGTTATATACTAATTCGTGGTATTCGTTGAGCCATTGTTTTTCGTCGTTTGTCATCATTTCGGACAGAATTCCTGCTTTATCAATGGGGCAGAGCGTGAGTGGCTCAAACTTGAAGAACCTACCGAATTCTGTTTCGGCAG
Organism: Mediterranea massiliensis; assembly: GCA_015060695.1. Taxonomy (GTDB): domain Bacteria; phylum Bacteroidota; class Bacteroidia; order Bacteroidales; family Bacteroidaceae; genus Bacteroides; species Bacteroides massiliensis_C. The sequence goes on along the minus strand of SUYA01000019.1, from coordinate 17,543 downwards.
CCGGTACAATGAGCAGTGTGTTTTCGGTACGAATGCCGTGTCGTCCCGGTTTATAGATACCTGGTTCGTCGGTCAAAGTCATGCCGGGTTTCAGCAATGTGGGCATATGATTCATTCGCATCTGATGAGGCCCTTCGTGGACACAGAGGAAGGTGCCTACACCGTGGCCGGTGCCATGCAGGTAATTGATACCCTCTTTCCACATGAATTGGCGGGCCAGAATGTCGAGCTGTGTGCCGCAAGTACCTTCGGGGAAATGGATGTTCTGTATTTGTAGCATACCCTTCAGCACCAATGTGTAGTCGCGTTTCTCCTCTTCGTTGAGTGCTCCTAAAGCGATGGTGCGGGTAATATCGGTTGTTCCGTCTAAGTACTGTCCACCACTATCAAGCAACAAGAAACCGCGAGGCTCGACGGGGATGTCGGTTTCTGGTGTCGGTTCATAGTGAACGATGGCGCCATGAGTACCATATCCGGCGATAGTATCGAAGCTGATGCCTCGGTAATCGGCCTGCTCGGCACGCAAAGAAGATAGCTTGGCATCAATGCTCAACTCGGTTTGCCCGCCGGCTTCTACAGCAGGTTTCAGCCATTTTAGGAATTTCACCATGGCTACACCGTCGCGTTCCATAGCCCTTCTAAAGCCTTCTTGTTCAACCGGATTCTTAACGCATTTCATCAAAGCCACGGGCGAAGGTGATAAAGCCTTGCCGTTGGCGATGGCCTGCTTCAGTTGTCCGTTCAGCGAAGCCGCATAAAGCGTAGTTTGTTTGACACGTTTTAGGTCGCTTTCCACTTTTTCGTAAGGCTTGATGGCGATATGGTTTTCGGCCAGGTACGTTTCTATCTCTTCCGGTAACTTCACCTTATTAATATATAGGGTGGCTTTTTGCAGAGTGATGTGCAGATAGCTGATGAACACCGGATTGCAATGCACATCGTCGCAACGTAAGTTCAGTGCCCAGGCAATCTCATCGAGAGCCGAGAGCAAGATGCCCTTACTTTCAGGGTGGCTGATGCGGATGAACTGTCGGATACGGGCTAGTTTCTCTTGACAACTTTCTCCGGCAAATTTCAAATCGTGTATGAATACCGAACCTTGCGGCATGGGTGGACGATTCTGCCAGATAGTTTTGAACGGATCGCCTTTATAGATGGGTAGTGGTAAACGATTTTCTGTTAAGTCGTCGTTATAACTGCCGTTATCTACCCAACCATCTATACCGATGACCCCATCCTTCTTCAATTCTTTCTTCAACCATTGGCCGATAGTAGGTGTTTCGGGTAATTTCTCGCGGAAAAGAACAATTCCGCTACCCTTTAACTGCTCTTCTGCTTGCAGGAAATAGCGAGAATCGGTCCAAAGACCTGCTTTTTTTAGGGTGACGACAGCAGTACCTGCCGAGCCGGTAAAGCCGGTCAACCAACGGCGGGCTTCCCAATGTTGAGCTACATATTCGCTGTTATGAGGGTCGGTAGTCGGTACGATGAAAGCATCGAGTCCTTGCGCCTTCATCCAATGTTGTAAAGCTGCAATGCGTTGTTTGATTTCTTGTTTCATGGAGTAGATTGTTTAAATTTTAATTTTGCTCAAAGGTAGGTACTTTCTTTTAAAAATCAACTTTTTTGCCGGAAAGTTTTGTGAATAAAGAAACTATATGTAATTTTGCCGCTCAATTTAAAATCGAGAGATTGTATAACATTAACTTTTTAAACTAAAAAAAATGATTGTAGTACCTGTTAAAGAAGGCGAAAACATTGAAAAGGCACTGAAAAAGTTCAAACGCAAATTTGAAAAGACTGGTGTAGTGAAAGAATTGAGAAGCAGACAACAGTTCGACAAACCGTCTGTAATTAAGAGACTTAAGAAGGAACGTGCCGTTTACGTTCAACAACTTCATCAAGTAGAAGATTAATTATTCGTAATTTTCTTTGAATTATTGAATTCTTTTTCATATATTCGTTGCATGAAATTTAAAGTGTAGCGATATGCTGTTGATAGATTCGTTTCTTGAATATTTGAACTTTGAACGGAATTATTCCGAAAAAACGATAAGGGCTTATCGGGATGATATCTTGCAATTCGAGGCGTTTGTAAATAAAGAAACGGGTGATTTGACTCCGGAAGAGGTGGAAGCTCCTGTGATTCGTGAATGGGTAATCTCTTTAATGAATCAAGGATATACTTCGACTTCGATAAATAGAAAATTGAGTTCGCTTCGATCTTTCTATCGATTTTTGTTGCGCAGAGGGTTAATAACTGTTGACCCGGTGCCTAAGGTGGTGAGACCGAAAAACAAAAAAGTGCTCCCGACGTTTGTGAGAGAGGAGGATATGGATAGATTGTTAGATGAAGCGGATTGTGATGGAAGTTTTGAAGAATGCCGAAATAGGATGGTAATATTGATGTTTTATTCCACCGGTATGAGGCGCGCGGAGTTGATAGGATTGGATGATAAAGACGTTGATTGCTCCACCTTATTAATTAAGGTGACAGGAAAACGAAACAAACAACGTTTGATACCCTTCGGAGAAGAGCTAAGAACGGAAATCCAAGAATATCTCAACAAACGGAAAGAAGCTGTCGGAGAAACATCAGGACCTTTTCTGGTGAAGAATAACGGCGAGCGATTGACCGAAAGTATCGTAACGAAAATTGTGAAACAAGGTTTGTCGAAAGTGACGACGGTGAAGAAGCGAAGTCCGCATGTGCTGAGACATACTTTTGCAACAACGATGCTGAATAACGAAGCAGAACTTGGCGCAATAAAGGAGTTGTTAGGGCACGAAAGTTTGGCGGCAACGGAGATTTACACCCATACCACTTTTGAAGAGCTGAAACGAATGTATAACCAAGCCCATCCAAGGGCTTAAAGAAAAAAGGAGGTTTTTATGGAAGTAAGAATTCAATCGATTCATTTTGATGCGTCAGAACAACTTCAGGCGTTTATCCAAAAGAAAACTGCTAAGTTGGAGAAATTTTACGACGATATAAAGAAAGTGGAGGTGTCACTAAAAGTAGTTAAACCAGAAACCGCTGCAAATAAAGAAGCCGGAGTGAAAGTGTTGGTTCCTAACGGTGAATTTTATGCTAATAAAGTGTGCGATACGTTTGAAGAGGCTGTTGATTTGTCTATAGAAGCCTTGGAGAAACAGCTGGTTAAGTACAAAGAAAAACAACGAAGCAAATAAAATTCCGCAAAAATTTTGTGGGTAAAAAATAAATGTCTAAATTTGCAGCCGTTTCCGCACGGTTTTGCTGTGACGGTTGCAAATTTTAATGCCTCTTTAGCTCAGTTGGCCAGAGCACGTGATTTGTAATCTCGGGGTCGTTGGTTCGAATCCGACAAGAGGCTCAAAGGAAATATGGATAATGGGCGAATACCAGAGTGGCCAAATGGGGCAGACTGTAAATCTGCTGGTTTTTACCTTCGGTGGTTCGAATCCATCTTCGCCCACATAATCCTCTTGCTGTTATAGCTCAGCGGTAGAGCACTTCCTTGGTAAGGAAGAGGTCCCGGGTTCAAGTCCCGGTAACAGCTCTTTGAAGAAGTGAAAGCTGATTATTAATCAAATAAATAAATAAGTAAAGCTATGGCTAAAGAGAAATTCGAACGTACCAAGCCCCACGTAAACATTGGTACAATTGGTCACGTTGACCACGGTAAGACTACCTTGACTGCTGCTATCACTACAGTGTTGGCTAAGAAGGGTTTGTCAGAGTTGCGTTCATTCGATTCAATCGACAACGCTCCTGAAGAAAAGGAACGCGGTATCACTATCAACACTGCTCACGTTGAGTATGAAACTGCTAACCGTCACTATGCACACGTTGACTGTCCGGGTCACGCCGACTACGTTAAGAACATGGTAACTGGTGCTGCTCAGATGGATGGTGCTATCATCGTTTGTGCTGCTACTGATGGTCCGATGCCTCAAACTCGCGAACACATCCTTTTGGCTCGTCAGGTAAACGTTCCTCGTTTGGTTGTATTCTTGAACAAGTGTGACATGGTTGACGATGCTGAAATGTTGGAACTCGTTGAAATGGAAATGCGTGAACTTCTTTCTGCATACGAATTCGATGGTGATAATACTCCGTTTATCCAAGGTTCTGCTCTCGGCGCATTGAACGGCGTTGAAAAGTGGGAAGAAAAGGTAATGGAGTTGATGGAAGCTTGTGATACTTGGATTCCTCTGCCTCCGCGTGATGTAGATAAACCGTTCTTGATGCCTGTTGAAGACGTATTCTCAATTACTGGTCGTGGTACAGTAGCAACTGGTCGTATCGAAGCTGGTGTTATCCATGTAGGTGACGAAGTTCAAATCCTCGGTTTGGGTGAAGACAAGAAGTCTGTTGTAACCGGTGTTGAAATGTTCCGCAAGTTGTTGGATCAAGGTGAAGCTGGTGATAACGTAGGTTTGTTGCTCCGTGGTATCGACAAGAACGAAATCAAGCGCGGTATGGTGTTGTGTAAGCCGGGTCAAATCAAGCCTCATACTACTTTCAAGGCTTCAATCTATGTATTGAAGAAAGAAGAAGGTGGTCGTCACACTCCGTTCCACAACAAGTATCGTCCTCAATTCTACCTCCGTACAATGGACTGTACAGGTGAAATCTCGTTGCCCGAAGGTACTGAAATGGTAATGCCTGGTGATAACGTAGAAATCAAGGTTGAGTTGATTTATCCGGTAGCTTTGAACGTAGGTCTTCGTTTCGCTATCCGCGAAGGTGGACGTACAGTAGGTTCAGGTCAGATTACTGAAATCCTCGAATAATACCTTATATAAATAATTAATCAGTTCCCGACTTAGTATCGGGAACTGATTATGTTCAAACGGGAGTAGCTCAGTTGGTAGAGCACCGGTCTCCAAAACCGGGTGTCGGGAGTTCGAGCCTCTCCTCCCGTGCTAATCTTATTGAAATGAAAAAGATTGTAGCTTATTTAAAAGAAACTTACAACGAACTTGTACATAAAGTATCGTGGCCTACTTATTCTGAACTTACTAACAGTGCAGTAGTTGTTTTATATGCTTCCCTGCTTATTGCATTGGTGGTGTTCTTGATGGACACTTGTTTCGAGAATGTGATGGAACTTATTTATCCACATTAAAAAGTTAGGAGTACACATGTCTGAGATTGAGAAAAAATGGTATGTTTTGCGTGCTATTAGCGGTAAAGAATCCAAAGTGAAAGAATACCTTGAAGCTGATATTAAAAACAGTGATTTGGGTGGCTTTGTGTCTCAGGTATTGATTCCTACAGAAAAAGTATATCAGGTTCGCAATGGTAAGAAAATTGTGAAAGAAAGAAGTTATCTTCCTGGTTACGTTTTGGTGGAGGCTGCTTTGGTCGGTGAGGTTGCTCATCACTTAAGAAATACTCCAAATGTGATTGGTTTCTTGGGTGGAATGGATAAACCTGTTCCTCTGAGACAGTCTGAAGTGAATCGCATACTTGGCACAGTGGATGAACTACAGGGTGCAGGTGAAGACCTTAATATACCGTATGTAGTAGGTGAAACTGTGAAAGTGAATTATGGCCCTTTCAGTGGCTTTGATGGAATCATCGAAGAAGTGAATAGTGAAAAAAAGAAACTGAAGGTCATGGTAAAGATATTTGGGCGAAAGACTCCGCTCGAATTAGGCTTTATGCAAGTTGAAAAAGAGTGATGCAGGTGTTACGCTGTGTTATTCTTATATAGTGTTTATTATATAAATCAATTAACAAAATGGCTAAAGAAGTTGCTGGACTAATCAAATTACAGATTAAAGGTGGCGCGGCAAATCCATCACCTCCCGTAGGCCCTGCTTTGGGTTCTAAGGGTATCAACATTATGGAGTTTTGCAAGCAATTCAACGCCAGAACCCAAGACAAGGCAGGTAAAGTCCTCCCTGTTATTATTACTTATTATGCAGATAAGTCTTTCGATTTTGTTATAAAGACTCCTCCTGTTGCTATTCAGTTGCTGGAAGCAACTAAAGTAAAGAGTGGTTCTGCTGAGCCTAATCGTAAGAAAGTTGCTGAAATCACTTGGGAACAAGTACGTACGATTGCTCAGGACAAATTGGTTGACTTGAACTGCTTTACTGTAGAGGCTGCTATGAAAATGGTTGCTGGTACAGCTCGTAGTATGGGTATCGCTGTAAAAGGGGAGTTCCCGGTTAATAACTAACTTATAAACTTCAATTAGAATGGGTAAACTGACAAAAAATCAAAAGTTGGCTGCAGAAAAAATTGAAGCAGGGAAAGCATACTCTCTCAAAGAAGCTGCTCAATTGGTAAAGGATATTACTTTTACTAAGTTTGATGCTTCATTAGATATTGACGTGCGTTTGGGTGTTGACCCACGTAAGGCAAATCAAATGGTGAGAGGTGTTGTATCACTTCCGCACGGTACTGGTAAGGTGACACGCGTTTTGGTGCTTTGTACACCTGATGCTGAAGCTGCTGCAAAAGAAGCCGGAGCTGACTATGTTGGTCTTGACGAATATATTGAAAAGATCAAAGGTGGATGGACTGATATTGATGTAATTATCACTATGCCGTCTATCATGGGTAAAATTGGTGCGCTTGGTCGTGTACTCGGTCCTCGTGGATTGATGCCGAATCCAAAAAGTGGCACTGTGACTATGGATGTTGCTAAAGCTGTTAGAGAAGTAAAACAAGGTAAGATAGACTTTAAGGTTGATAAAAGCGGTATTGTTCATACTTCTATCGGTAAAGTTTCATTTGATGCTGACAAGATTCGCGATAATGCGAAAGAATTTATCTCTACATTGATTAAATTGAAACCGACTGCAGCAAAGGGTACATATATTAAGAGTATTTATCTTTCTAGCACGATGAGTGCGGGCATTAAGGTTGACCCCAAAACAGTAGAAGAAATCTAAAAAACGGAGTAATAATGAGAAAGGAAGATAAAGGAGCGATTATTGAGCAGATTGCTGCTACAGTAAAGGAATATGGTCATTTCTATTTGGTAGATACAACTGCAATGGATGCAGCGGCTACTACTGCTTTAAGAAGAGAATGTTTTAAGGCTAACATTAAGTTGATGGTCGTAAAGAATACATTGCTCGAAAAAGCATTAGAGAGCCTTGAAGAAGACTTTACTCCTATTTACTCTTGCCTGAAAGGAACGACTGCTGTTATGTTTTGCGAAACAGCAAATGTTCCGGCTAAGTTGTTGAAAGATAAGGTTAAGAACGGAGTGCCTTCGTTGAAAGCTGCTTATGCAGAAGAAGGTATCTATGTTGGTGCTGACCAATTGGATGCTCTTGTTGCTATTAAGAGTAAAAACGAAGTTATTGCCGATATCGTGGCATTGCTGCAATCTCCGGCAAAGAACGTTATCTCTGCTTTGCAATCAGGCGGAAATACTATTCACGGTGTGCTTAAGACACTGGGTGAACGTTCAGAAGCATAAGCTTCTAGTAATAAACAAATAATATTTAGTATTAAACAATTAAAATTATACAAAAATGGCAGATTTGAAAGCTTTTGCAGAACAATTAGTTAACTTGACAGTAAAAGAAGTTAATGAACTTGCAACTATCCTGAAAGAAGAATATGGTATTGAACCTGCTGCTGCAGCTGTTGCTGTTGCTGCTGGCCCCGCAGCTGGTGCTGCTGCCGCTGAAGAAGAAAAGACTTCTTTTGATGTAGTATTGAAGAGCGCTGGTGCAGCTAAGCTGCAAGTTGTTAAGGCCGTTAAGGAAGCATGTGGTCTTGGCTTGAAGGAAGCTAAGGACATGGTTGACGGTGCTCCGAGCGTAGTAAAAGAAGGTTTGGCTAAGGACGAAGCAGAATCATTGAAGAAAACATTAGAAGAAGCTGGAGCTGAAGTTGAACTTAAATAACATTAGCCTGTAAATCAGGTAATTCGGTTAGGAACCCTTATGAAAAGGGTTCTTAACCTTTTTGTGTATATATTTCAAATTAAGTCCTTCAAAATCCATAATAATGTCTTCAAATATTGTAAATCAAAGAGTTAATTTTGCTTCTACTAAGAAACCGATGCAATATCCGGATTTCTTGGAAGTACAATTGAAGTCATTCCAAGACTTTCTACAACTTGACACGCCTCCTGAAAAACGTAAGAATGAGGGCTTGTATAAAGTTTTTGCCGAAAACTTCCCTATTGCCGATACAAGAAATAATTTCGTTCTTGAATTTTTGGATTACTATATTGATCCGCCGCGTTATAGCATAGAAGAGTGTATAGAGCGGGGGCTTACTTATAGTGTGCCTCTTAAAGCGAAATTAAAACTGTATTGTACCGATCCAGATCATGAAGATTTTGATACGGTTGTGCAAGATGTATTCTTAGGACCTATCCCATATATGACGGATAAGGCTACGTTTGTAATTAATGGTGCAGAACGTGTTGTTGTGTCACAGTTGCATCGTTCTCCTGGTGTTTTCTTTGGTCAAAGTGTACATGCTAATGGTACCAAATTGTATTCGGCTCGTATTATTCCGTTCAAAGGATCTTGGATTGAATTTGCAACGGACATTAATAATGTGATGTATGCCTATATCGATCGAAAGAAGAAATTACCGGTTACAACGTTGTTGCGTGCTATAGGTTTTGAAAATGATAAAGATATTCTTGAAATCTTTAATTTAGCTGAGGATGTAAAGGTTAACAAAACGAATCTGAAAAAGATTCTAGGACGCAAGTTGGCTGCACGTGTTTTGAAGACGTGGATTGAGGACTTTGTAGATGAAGATACCGGTGAGGTAGTTTCTATTGAAAGAAACGAGGTGGTTATTGACCGCGAAACCGTTATTGAGCAAGAGCATATTGATTTAATTCTTGAATCTGGTGTTCAAAACATTCTTGTTCATAAGGAAGAACCGAATCAGTCTGACTTCTCAATTATTTATAATACTTTGCAGAAGGATCCGAGTAATTCGGAAAAGGAGGCGGTACTTTATATCTATCGACAATTACGTAATGCAGACCCTGCCGATGATGCAAGTGCTCGTGAAGTTATTAATAATTTGTTCTTCTCAGAAAAACGATATGATTTAGGTGAAGTTGGTCGTTATCGTATTAATCGTAAGTTGAATCTTGCAACAGATATGACAGTCCGTGTCTTAACTAAGGAAGATATCATTGAGATCATTAAGTATTTGATTGAACTGATTAATTCTAAGGCTGATGTGGATGATATTGACCATTTGAGTAATCGTCGTGTACGTACTGTAGGTGAACAATTATCCAATCAATTTGCCATCGGTTTAGCACGTATGTCTCGTACTATTCGTGAGCGAATGAATGTACGTGATAATGAGGTGTTTACTCCAATAGATTTGATAAATGCAAAGACCATATCTTCTGTTATTAATTCTTTCTTTGGTACAAATGCATTGTCACAATTTATGGACCAAACGAATCCATTGGCTGAAATTACACATAAACGTCGTATGTCGGCTCTTGGTCCTGGTGGTTTGTCTCGTGAACGTGCTGGTTTTGAAGTACGTGATGTGCATTATACTCACTATGGACGTTTGTGCCCGATTGAAACGCCTGAAGGCCCTAATATCGGTTTGATTTCTTCATTATGTGTATTTGCTAAGATTAATGATTTGGGCTTCATAGAAACACCATATCGCAAGGTCGCAAATGGTAAAGTGGATTTGTCAGATGAAGGATTGGTTTATCTAACAGCAGAAGAGGAAGAAGCTAAGATTATAGCACAAGGTAATGCATTATTAAATGATGATGGAACTTTTGTGCGTAATAAAATTAAGGCACGTCAAGATGCCGATTATCCATTGGCGGCTCCTAATGAAGTTGAATATATGGACGTAGCTCCTCAACAGATTGCTTCTATTGCTGCATCATTGATTCCATTTTTGGAACATGACGATGCTAACCGTGCATTGATGGGATCGAACATGATGCGCCAGGCTGTACCTTTATTGAGAAGTGAAGCACCGATTGTCGGTACTGGTATCGAACGCCAATTAGCCCGTGATTCGAGAACACAGATTACTGCTGAGGGAGAAGGAGTGGTAGAATATGTTGATGCAACTACTATTCGGATTTTGTATGACCGTACTGAGGATGAAGAGTTTGTAAGCTTTGAACCAGCTTTAAAAGAATATGAAATCCCCAAATGGCGTCGGACTAATCAAAATATGACTATAGACCTACGCCCCATTTGTGAGAAAGGTGATAGAGTAACTAAAGGACAAATATTGACTGAAGGATATTCTACTGAGGATGGAGAATTAGCTTTAGGACGTAATCTATTGGTAGCTTATATGCCATGGAAAGGCTATAACTACGAGGATGCTATTGTGTTGAATGAACGTGTCGTTCGCGAAGATTTATTGACTTCGGTACATGTGGAAGAGTTCTCTTTGGAAGTGCGTGAAACTAAGCGTGGTATGGAAGAACTGACCTCTGATATCCCGAATGTGAGTGAAGAAGCAACTAAAGATTTGGATGAAAATGGTATTGTCCGCATCGGTGCATGTATTGAGCCTGGTGATATCTTGATAGGTAAGATTACCCCGAAAGGCGAATCGGATCCTTCACCTGAAGAAAAATTGTTGCGTGCTATTTTTGGCGATAAGGCTGGTGATGTGAAAGATGCATCCTTGAAAGCTTCTCCTTCATTGAAAGGTGTTGTAATTAATAAGCGTTTGTTCTCAAGAGTGATAAAAACTCGTAGTTCAAAGTTGGCAGACAAAGCATTGCTTCCTAAAATAGATGAAGAATTTGAGGCTAAAGTCGCAGAACTTCGCAAGATTTTGGTTGATAAGTTATTAACACTTACAGAAAATTATACTTCAGAAGGTGTTAAGGACTTTATGGGAGCGGATGTAATTTCTAAGGGTAGTAAGTTTGTTGCATCAGACTTCAGTGATATGGACTTTACTACCGTTCAATTAAGTAATTGGACAAATGATGAGCGCATTAATGGAATGGTTCGAGCCTTAATTATGAACTTCATTAAGAAGTATAAGGTTTTGGATGCAGAATTAAAGCGTAAGAAATTTGCAATTACTATAGGTGATGAACTCCCTGCAGGAATCATTCAGATGGCAAAAGTCTATATTGCCAAAAAACGTAAAATTGGTGTTGGTGATAAGATGGCTGGACGTCACGGTAATAAAGGTATTGTATCACGTGTTGTTCGTCAAGAAGATATGCCGTTCTTGGCTGATGGTACTCCTGTTGATATAGTATTGAATCCGTTGGGTGTACCCTCTCGTATGAATATTGGTCAGATTTTTGAAGCTGTATTAGGCCGTGCAGGTAAGAAGTTGGGTGTGAAATTTGCAACTCCAATCTTTGATGGTGCTTCTTTGGATGACTTGAATGAGTGGACTGATAAGGCCGGATTACCTCGTTATGGTAAAACTACATTGTACGATGGTGGTACTGGTGAAGCTTTCGAACAACAAGCAACAGTGGGTGTGACCTATATGTTGAAATTAGGTCACATGGTAGAAGATAAGATGCATGCCCGTTCGATAGGTCCTTATTCTCTTATTACCCAACAACCTTTAGGTGGTAAAGCGCAGTTCGGTGGTCAACGTTTTGGAGAAATGGAAGTATGGGCACTTGAAGCTTTTGGTGCAGCTCATATCTTACAAGAAATTCTGACGGTGAAATCTGATGATGTCGTAGGACGTTCTAAAGCTTATGAAGCAATTGTTAAGGGTGAAGCAATGCCTACTCCGGGTATCCCTGAATCATTGAATGTATTGCTACATGAGTTAAGAGGATTGGGCTTGAGCGTTAACCTTGAATAATATTGTCAACTATCAATTAATATAAAGTATGGCTTTTAGAAAAGAAAACAAGACAAAGACTAATTTCTCGAAAATTTCGATAGGTTTAGCTTCCCCTGAAGAAATCTTAGAAAATTCGAGTGGTGAAGTTTTGAAGCCTGAAACTATCAATTATCGTACATACAAACCTGAACGTGATGGTTTGTTTTGTGAACGTATATTTGGTCCTGTTAAAGATTATGAGTGCCATTGCGGTAAATACAAACGCATACGTTATAAAGGTATTGTTTGTGACCGTTGTGGTGTGGAAGTAACAGAAAAGAAAGTGCGTCGTGAGCGTATGGGACATATTCAATTAGTGGTTCCGGTGGCTCATATTTGGTATTTCCGTTCACTTCCTAATAAAATTGGTTATTTGTTAGGGTTGCCAACAAAGAAGTTGGATGCTATAATTTATTATGAGCGTTATGTCGTAATTCAGCCTGGTGTGCTTTCTGAAGAAGTTGCACAGTATGATTTGCTTGAAGAATCTGAATATTTAGATCTTTTGGAGAAATTGCCTAAGGAGAACCAATTCTTGGATGATTCAGATCCAAATAAGTTTATAGCAAAGATGGGTGCTGAAGCTGTGTATGATTTATTAACTCGTTTAGATTTAGATTCATTATCTTATGAGTTGCGTCATCGTGCAGGTAGCGATTCTTCTCAACAACGTAAAAATGAAGCCTTAAAACGTTTACAAGTTGTGGAATCTTTCCGTGCATCACGTCATCGTAATAAACCTGAATGGATGATTGTAAGAATTGTGCCGGTAATTCCACCTGAGTTACGTCCGTTAGTGCCATTGGATGGTGGCAGATTTGCGACATCCGATTTGAATGACCTTTACCGTCGTGTGATTATTCGCAATAATCGTTTGAAGCGTTTGATTGAAATTAAGGCTCCTGAGGTCATTTTGCGTAATGAAAAGCGCATGTTGCAAGAAGCTGTTGATTCTCTACTCGATAATTCTCGTAAATCAAGTGCTGTTAAAACAGATGCTAATCGGCCATTGAAATCCCTTTCAGATAGTTTAAAGGGTAAACAAGGACGTTTCCGTCAAAACTTGTTGGGTAAACGTGTTGACTATTCTGCTCGTTCTGTTATTGTTGTTGGTCCTGAGTTGAAAATGGGCGAATGTGGTATCCCTAAATTGATGGCAGCTGAACTTTACAAACCTTTTATAATACGTAAATTAATTGAACGTGGTATTGTGAAGACAGTGAAGAGTGCTAAGAAGATAGTAGATCGTAAAGAAGCTGTTATTTGGGATATTTTGGAGCATGTAATGAAAGGACACCCTGTATTGTTAAACCGTGCTCCGACATTGCACCGCTTGGGTATTCAAGCATTCCAACCTAAAATGATAGAAGGTAAGGCTATTCAATTGCACCCATTGGCTTGTACTGCATTTAATGCCGACTTTGACGGTGACCAAATGGCGGTTCACTTGCCTTTGAGTAATGAGGCTATTTTGGAGGCACAAATGCTTATGCTTCAATCGCACAATATTCTTAATCCAGCTAATGGTGCTCCTATTACTGTGCCTGCTCAAGATATGGTACTTGGATTGTATTACATTACCAAGTTGCGTAAGGGCGCTAAAGGTGAGGGCTTGACATTCTACGGCCCGGAAGAAGCATTGATTGCTTATAATGAAGGAAAGTGTGATATACATGCTCCTGTTTCAGTATTGGTGGATGATGTTGATGAAAATGGTCAGATTGTCAAGAAGATGATGCACGAAACATCTGTAGGTCGTGTTATTGTTAATGAAATTGTACCCGTAGAAGCTGGTTACATCAATACAATTATCTCTAAGAAATCATTGCGCGATATTATTAGTCATGTTATCAAGGTTTGTGGTGTATCGAAGGCAGCCGATTTCTTGGATGGTATCAAGAACTTAGGTTATCAGATGGCATTTAAGGGAGGTCTTTCATTTAACTTGGGTGACATTATTATTCCGAAGGAAAAAGATGAATTGGTGCAGAAGGGATATGAGGAAGTAGAGCAAGTTATCAGTAACTATAATATGGGTTTCATTACCGATAATGAGCGTTACAATCAGGTGATTGATATTTGGACACATGTAAACTCGGAGTTGTCTAATATCTTGATGAAAACCATCTCTTCTGATGATCAAGGCTTCAATTCTGTATATATGATGCTTGACTCTGGTGCTCGTGGTTCGAAAGAACAGATTCGTCAGCTCTCTGGTATGCGTGGTTTGATGGCTAAACCCCAAAAAGCTGGTGCTGAAGGTGGTCAGATTATTGAAAACCCGATCCTTTCAAACTTTAAAGAGGGACTTTCTGTGTTGGAGTACTTTATCTCTACTCACGGTGCTCGTAAGGGTCTTGCTGATACAGCATTGAAGACAGCCGATGCTGGTTATTTGACTCGTCGTTTAGTTGATGTATCTCACGATGTAATCATTAACGAAGAGGATTGCGGCACATTACGTGGATTGGTTTGTACGGCATTAAAGAATAATGATGAAGTTATTGCAACTTTGTATGAGCGTATATTAGGTCGTGTATCAGTACATGATATTATTCATCCAACAACAGGCGAACTGATAGTTGCAGGTGGTGAAGAGATTACAGAGGATATTGCTCAAATCATTGAAGATTCTCCAATTGAGAGTGTTGAAATCCGTTCGGTATTAACTTGTGAATCTAAGAAGGGAGTTTGTGCTAAATGTTATGGACGTAATTTGGCATCTAGCCGCATGGTTCAAAAGGGTGAAGCCGTTGGTGTAATTGCAGCACAATCTATTGGTGAACCAGGTACTCAGTTGACTTTGCGTACTTTCCATGCTGGTGGTATCGCAGGTAATATGGCTGCCAATGCAAGTATCGTTGCTAAAAATAATGCACGTATTGAATTTGAAGAACTTCGTACAGTTGATGTGATTGATGAAGCCGGTGAACCAGCAAAAGTTGTAGTAGGTCGTTTGGCTGAACTTCGTTTTGTTGATGTGAATACTGGTATTATCCTTTCAACTCATAACGTACCATATGGTTCTACACTTTACGCATCTGATGGTGATGTGGTAGAAAAAGGTAAGTTGATTGCTCGCTGGGATCCCTTTAATGCAGTTATTATTACTGAAGTTGCTGGTAAGATAGAGTTTGAAGATGTTATTGAAAATGTCACCTATAAAGTTGAATCAGACGAATCAACAGGTTTGCGTGAAATAATTATTATTGAGTCAAAGGATAAAACCAAGGTGCCGACAGCTCATATCTTGACTGAAGATGGAGAGTTGATTCGTACATATAACTTACCGGTAGGTGGTCACGTCGTAATTGAAAACAAACAAATAGTGAAAGCGGGAGAAGTCTTGGTGAAAATTCCTCGTGCTGTAGGTAAGGCTGGCGATATCACAGGTGGTCTTCCTCGTGTAACAGAGTTGTTTGAAGCGCGTAATCCGTCAAATCCAGCTGTTGTATCTGAAATTGACGGTGAGATTACAATGGGTAAGGTAAAACGTGGTAATCGTGAAATCGTGGTGACCTCTAAGACTGGTGAAGTTAAAAAGTATTTGGTGCCACTTTCTAAGCAAATACTTGTTCAAGAAAACGACTATGTGCGTGCAGGTACTCCTTTATCTGATGGTGCGATAACTCCTGCTGATATTTTGGCAATCAAAGGTCCTACTGCAGTGCAAGAATATATTGTGAATGAAGTTCAAGATGTATATCGTTTGCAAGGTGTGAAAATTAATGATAAGCATTTTGAAATTATTGTTCGCCAAATGATGCGAAAGGTTCAGATTGAGGAACCTGGTGACACTCGATTCTTGGAGCAACAAGTAGTTGATAAGTTAGAATTTATGGAGGAAAACGACCGTATTTGGGGTAAAAAGGTGGTTACTAATGCTGGTGATTCTCAGACCTTACAGCCTGGTCAGATTGTAACAGCTCGTAAATTGCGTGATGAGAATTCAATATTGAAGCGTAGAGACTTGAAATTAGTTGAAGTACGTGATGCTATTCCTGCTACCTCCACTCAAATACTTCAAGGTATTACTCGTGCAGCTTTGCAAACCTCGAGCTTTATGTCTGCCGCTTCATTCCAGGAAACAACCAAAGTGCTTAATGAAGCAGCTATCAATGGTAAGATTGATAGATTGGAAGGTATGAAAGAGAATGTGATTTGTGGTCACTTAATTCCGGCAGGTACCGGTCAACGTGAATTTGAAAAAATTATTGTTGGCTCAAAAGAAGATTATGATCGCATGTTGGCTAATAAAAAGACCGTTACCGATTATGTTTTAGAAGGTAAGGAAGAATAATATGATTTTTTATTAATTAGTAAAGCGGAGAAACTGTAGCTTTCTCCGCTTTTGTTTTCTTTTTATTGTTTGTTTTGTCTTTATTAATTCCATTTTGATAATAGATTTAATATATGGAAAATAATAATCAGTTTCAAATTGAGCTAAATGAAGAAATTGCTCAAGGAATTTATGCTAATTTGGCTATAATTACCCATTCTAGTTCTGAATTTGTTTTAGATTTTGTTCGTGTAATGCCAGGAATTTCAAAAGCTTTTGTTAAATCACGACTAGTATTAGCTCCTGAGCATGCAAAGCGTTTGTTGCGTGCTTTAGAAGAGAATGTTTCTAAATATGAATGTGTGTTTGGTGAGATAAAAACGCCAGAACACACATTGGCTCCTTACTCAAATATAAAAGGTGATGCCTAATATATATATTGTACTTAAGTCTTTTGGGGTAATAGTTCTATATGGGGGTAATCGAAATTTTATCGTTAAAAATAAATAAAACTTTGTACCGCATTGTTATTCCAAAAAATATCTGTATCTTTGCAGCCCGAAAAAGTGTATAGTTTGAATTAAAATAACAATAATATATAACTAAAAACAATTAAAATGCCTACAATTCAGCAATTAGTAAGAAAAGGACGTGAGGTGTTGGTGGAAAAAAGTAAGTCGCCTGCACTCGATTCTTGTCCTCAAAGACGTGGCGTTTGCGTGAGAGTGTATACAACCACTCCGAAAAAACCGAATTCAGCTATGCGTAAGGTAGCTCGTGTACGTTTGACCAATGGTAAAGAGGTGAACTCTTATATTCCAGGTGAAGGTCATAACTTGCAAGAACACTCAATTGTACTTGTACGTGGTGGTCGTGTGAAAGACCTTCCGGGTGTGCGTTATCACATCGTTCGTGGTACTTTGGATACTGCAGGTGTGGCTGGTCGTACACAACGTCGTTCTAAGTATGGTGCAAAACGTCCAAAACCGGGTCAGGCTCCCGCTAAGAAAAAATAATTAGCCTAGATTTTTAATTTAAAGTATAACAAACGTTTTAGTTTGCTTGGAGATGCTAAAGGTTGAGTAAATTTCCCGGTGGGGGAGTTGAAGACGACAGAAGTAAACAACCAAGAACAAAACATTATTTTTCAAAGAAATGAGAAAAGCAAAACCCAAAAAACGCGTTGTCCTTCCGGATCCCGTGTTTAATGATGTGAAAGTTTCTAAGTTCGTAAATCACTTGATGTACGATGGCAAGAAGAACACTTCTTACGAAATCTTCTATGCTGCTTTGGAGACAGTGAAAAACAAAATGCAGAACGAAGAAAAGTCTGCACTTGAAATCTGGAAGAAAGCTTTGGATAACGTAACTCCTCAAGTGGAAGTTAAGTCACGCCGTATCGGTGGTGCTACATTCCAAGTTCCTACTGAAATCCGTCCTGATCGTAAAGAATCTATCTCAATG
>SUYA01000025.1 GCA_015060695.1 Mediterranea massiliensis | reverse complement strand
GGACAACACGTTGTATTTGCTCCTGACTACGGGTGTTTGTGGCGGGTTTACCACCTTCTCCACATTCGCCAATGAAAGTGTCCAAATGTTACAACATGGCAACACCTCAGGATTTATCGGTTATGTGGCAACAAGCGTTATAGCAGGATTTGCATTGATTGCCTTGGGCTATTGGATGGTGAAAGCATGATGATTGATTGCCTGTATTACCTCGGACTCATCCATGTCATCACCTTTATCATGCAGGCATTTCCAGGCATCGATCACATAGGCTTGACGCTCTTCTTTAGTGGAGTTATCTATCTTCGGAAGATGCATAATTTCTTCTAATTAAATGATAGCCACCTTAATCACTCCATCCAGCTTATTCTCAAAGATGCGGTATGCTTCCTTAATCTCACTCAATGGAAAAAGATGCGTGATGAGCGGAGTGGTGTCAATCTTTCCTGCTTCAATAAGGCGAAGCACCTCCTCGCAATCGCATCCATCCACGCCACCCGTTTTGAACGTGAGGTTCTTGCCATACATATCGGGTAAAGGAAGCACCTGAGGCTGGTCGTAGAGGGCTACCACGGTAACGATGGCATTCGGACGAGCACACTCCCACGCCAAACGGAAGGTGTCGTCGGCACCAGCCACTTCGAGTACTCTATCGGCTCCACTATGGTCGCTATTCCGGAAAACAAAATCCTTACATTCTTCAGGAGTAGTGAGCAGTACATCGGGATAATGCTTGCGTACAAATGCCTGTCTTTCTTCAGACTTCTCGCATACAATGATACGTTTGGGCTTATGAAGCATAGCGCAGAGCAAAGTGCAGATTCCTGTAGGTCCCGCTCCTATAATCAATACGGTATCGTCTTCGGTTATTTCTGAGATACGAGCTGCCCTAAAGCCTGTGGCGAGGACATCGCCCACCAACAAAGCCTGTTCATCGGTAACGCTACCGGGAATGCGGTTCAGTCCTTGATTGGCAAGCGGAACACGCACATATTCCGTCTGTCCGCCATCTATGCGGCATCCCAAAGCCCAACCGCCATTCGGATCGGTACAGTTTTCACATAGCCATTTTTGCAGAAGAAACACTCTCCGCAGAAGGTTTCTACGTTTACTGTCACTCTATCGCCTGGCTTTACATTGGTTACCTTTGAGCCAACTTCTTCAACCACTCCCACCATTTCATGTCCAACGATAATGCCCGGAACGGCACGAGGCACGCTTCCATGCTTAATATGTAGGTCACTGGTGCATATACTGCTCTTCGTCACGCGAACAATGGCATCGGTGGGTTCAATCAATACAGACTTCGGTTTCTCCACCAAAGCGAACTTTCCTTTTTCTATGTATGTGTATGCAAGCATAATAGTCTATTTATACTTTCTTAAAAATTATAGAAACTTGTTTTATTTTAGTAAGACAAATTCACGCGGAGTTATGACATTGGTCTTAATGCCTATAAATGCATACACAGCTCTAGCTTTATAACTTAATCGTTTGTCATTTGTGACAAAATAATCACATAATTGTGCATAATATGCATGTGAAGCATCGTACATTCTAGAAACCTCCATTCCGTTTTTATCTTTCCAGTAGCAGACCGCATCTAATAGATTGAATAATGTTGAGTAAACACCTCTCCCTTTCGCTTCGCTTTTCACCAAATATTCATTAACACCAAACTTATTTATTGATTTTTTTAAGGAACAATCTATCCGGTTGAATATGTCATTAGGTGAAATATTATTAATTTCAATTCGCTTCAGAGATAACTCCTTTAGAACGGCATCATGATCTGGTCTTATATTTGAAACATTGTTAGTTAGATGCCTTCTCATTATACGAAACAGATCAGTGGTGTTGTTGTCATAAAACCATCGTGGAGACTTTTTATAAAATTCAGGAACTTCTATATTTGGCAAAATACAATTACTTCCGCATATTTTCTCGATCAACTCAATTCTCGCACTTTGGTTTAAGTTACAAACGGACTCTCCTTCCAATAGCTCATCTATTATTTCAGATGAGTAATAATAGCTTGTATTATCCTTCGATATAAAGTCTAGTAAATTTAATTCACGATATTCAATATCGACATAAACATTGTTATCTAAATATACATTCATGATTTATATGTAATTATAATCTACATTACCTAACTTTATATCATCAACATAATCCGTCCTTCTGTCTTAACAAACATATCGGGATAGCGACAGATAACGGCATAAACTTGTTTGGACGTAACAGGTTGTCCATCTTTGCGAATATGTAACCGTTGGCGGTTTATCATTTCTGCAATCTGTTCGGTCCGCATTCCTCCGTTCTGACTTGCGAGACAGTAAAGTATGGCTTCTTCTATTTTCATAGATTGAAATATTTTGCGACCATAGCTTTTAGTTGGTCAGCCGTTAGGTTTGCCAATCCAATTTGTTCAATTGATGCAAACTCTTCCTTGTTTTTGCTGATAACAAACTTTCGTTCCGCACCATCTATATTTGCCAGTAAATGATAATTTCCTTTATAGGTCTGCTCAACATGCATATTGCTAACGGTATGCCCATTGATGTCTATTCCAACATCCGCAGTTTCGTACTCCCATTCGCCCCATGCTTTCAAGTGTTCGACGATGGTTGATTCAACTCGACCTATCCATGATTCAGTAACTCCGTACTCAGTAGCTATTGCACGGAATTGTTTCAATGCAGAAACAATATCCCTTATGATAGCATCGGGACGACGAATGCCATTATCACGAGCAAATTCAATAACATCAGAGCGTGTGATGTCATGTAGTTTGGCTCGTATATACATACAATGATCCCTGTTCGGCAAATAACCACCTCTATCTATGATGTAAGTAATATCATAGGCTGGAGCAAGACGCCATGAACCATCTTCATTCATAACGAATGAGAAGTTCTTGTTATGGTCGTCAGTATTATTCGACAATATATTGAAGACCATTCTTCGGAATATCTCCTGACAATCAGCTTCGGGGAGACGAAGTTTACGACAAACAGTAATCAATTGCTCATAACTCTCAGCATCGGGATATATAGCAGCCAAGGTTTGTGTATGTATCTTCTTCTCGCCATCACGATCAAATCGTTTAGTCAAAAAATGATTGTTTCCATCCACGGGATATAATTCGGAGGGCATCATATTGATTCCGGCCAAAGTAGCTAACTTATAATAAGTCATTTCCAATTCAGCAGAACAATATTCTGAGTTGCCGAATTTAAGAAGGTAATAGTCGTAACCTTCCAATCCTGCAATCTGACCGCTTCGTATTTCTCCTGTTTCTCTATTTATGGCAATAATCGCTTTTGGCTGACGTCCACCGGCAGAGGTACCTACAGTCAACAATGATTGCATGGTAACGGATTCCTCAGGCATGATACGGGCATTCTCTCTTTCGATGAAAATGCGTTCAGCCAAATCTGCTAATGACTTAACGTCTATCTTACCTACTCTGCGTTCTCTGTTTGCTTCTGGAATAAATTCTAATGCACCCATTCCTCTTCGACCGATAAACGAGAGCTTATCCAATGGATTTATCTCCGAGTTAGATAATTTTTGTTGTTGACGCCATAAATCAAACAACTGGTTACCCCAAGCATCAGGCAATGAATCTGCGACAAATGCTGGAAGTTTCTGATAAATCTTAGCATCCTCACCCCAAACAGGCAACATTCCTCTAGTTCCGTCAATTGGTGCAGCCAAAGGAGATATGTTTAATCCCTTTTTGATAAAATCAGGATTATATGTGAAATAAGAGAGGCGTCTGTGTTCATCCCAGGCTAAACGACCTATTTCCTCATCCCAAAGTATTATTTTCAATGACTTTATCATATCTGTATAGCTTATTTAGTGTGTCTGATTCGTTGTGCTTTTTTCTCGTCCTTACGCATAAGATAAGGCGATTCAGGTAATTCAGGTAAAAGATCGTCTAAAGAATTTATCTGACCTACCACCTTCAATAAGAGAAGAAAAGTCGACAATGAAAGATTGCCTGCTGAACCATTCTCAAACTTGTGTATAGTTGTAAGGCCAACACCAGATAGTTCCGACACCTCTTTTTGTGTCAGATTGCACCGCATACGATATTCTTTAAAACGAGTGCCCAACATGCGTACCAGTTCTGGAGTAGAGTATTCAAACAAATCTTTCATATTCTATCTATCATTAGAATGATATTTATCTATATATAATCAGCTTTATCTTTATTATGCTGATATTTATAACGCAAATCTACTCATTTTTTTCGTATGACGGAATGTTTCGGTCAAAAATAATGCTTAGAAAGCCATTTTTAGACCTTTTAAGCATGTATTTCACATAATCCGCCCCTAAATATGGGTGAAATTTCACATTTTCTATAATGATTGCCACCAAAAGAAATAACAGCTTTACTTTAATGTCGTACTCATATATACGAATAATAAAGTAAAGTTAAAAGAAGGGAAAAGAAGAAATGGCTTTGCCATAATTTTCTTTTTACCCGAAATCTAAACCTATTTCAATACTTTTTCTCTCTTCGAGGAGAGAATATACTATCTCAATGCATTTAGTTGACAACAGTTGACGATAATACGGCAGAAAAATCGTACCTTTGCATATAGAAAAAGAGGTGAACTTCTGGATGGAGAACTCAGTTTTTCCATGACTCAAGAGAACGAACGTTGGAACGGCAAAAATGGCGGATTTTTCTACCGCGGAACAAGTAAGAAAAGGTTTTCTACCGTTTAAAGCGTAAGACTCTCATAATTAAATAGTTCTACATGTTGCATCGGCAAGTAAATGGCACTATATCGAATAGGAAACCGAGTAAATACGAAAGACAATGAAAAAGATTATCATCATCGATGGCGGTCCTCGTAAGAATATGAATACCGCAAAGCTATTACAACGATTTGCCGAAGGGGCAAAATCAGC
>SUYA01000024.1 GCA_015060695.1 Mediterranea massiliensis | reverse complement strand
ATGTATTCTTATTAAGGTGACTATGGCAACGGGGTTCCACCTCTTCCCATTCCGAACAGAGAAGTTAAGCCCGTTCACGCCGATGGTACTGCGTAACAGTGGGAGAGTAGGTAGTCGCCGTTTTTTTCTGAGCCTCTGTTGTCCGTATGGATGACAGAGGCTTTTTTTTGTTCTAAAAATCGTTTTTAGAAAAAAAACTTCTCAACTTTCTGCTTTTATCGGATGGAAATTCGTAATTTTGGCGTGAATCTACCTAATAGAGAAAAAAACAGGAATAATCTAAATTTATATTATACAAACTTCTATTTTGATATGGAAAACAAGATTCAAGAGTTAACCGACAAAATCTATCGTGAAGGGATAGAAAAAGGTAACGAAGA
This sequence comes from Mediterranea massiliensis, assembly GCA_015060695.1. Classification (GTDB taxonomy): domain Bacteria; phylum Bacteroidota; class Bacteroidia; order Bacteroidales; family Bacteroidaceae; genus Bacteroides; species Bacteroides massiliensis_C. Next base: position 4,879 of record SUYA01000024.1, on the reverse strand, counting down.
GGCGCAAAAACTTATCGCAAAGGCTCAAGAAGAGGCGAATAAAATTGTAGAAGACGCTCGTAAAGAGGCTGAATCTATTGTAGCTTCTGCGCAGAAGGCTGCTGATGAATTGTCGAAAAACACGCAGTCTGAGTTGAAAATGTTTGCTGGACAAGCGGTGAATGCGTTGAAGTCTGAAGTGGCAACAATGATAGCCGACAAGTTGGTGGACGATGATGTAAAGGCGTTTGCTGGAAATAAGGATTTTCTAAATTCATTTATCGTAGAGTTGGCTAAACAATGGAGTGCCAACGAGCCGATAGTAATTTCTACAGCCGATGCAGAAAGTTTGAAGAAGTATTTTCTTGCTAAGGCTAAAGGATTGTTGGATAAAGGGGTGACCATAGAACAGGTGAATGGTATAAAGACCTTGTTTACGGTACAACCTGCCGATGGCTCGTATAAAGTGAACTTCGGTGAAGAGGAGTTTGAAAACTACTTTAAGGCATTCTTGCGTCCGCAATTGGTGGATATGTTGTTTTAATTGAACCTTATGGCAAATTATTATAGTTTGATAACCGGTTTGCCGGATTTGTTGTTGGATGACAGCAAGCCTACTTATTCCGTCAGTGAATTCAAGGAACTTTGTAAGGAACTTCTCACGGAAACAGACAAGCGTATCCTTTACTATTTCTTTTTGAAATATGATTGCTTGAATGTAGTGAAGTTGTTGAAAAATCCTGAGGCTGTGATTGACGAGAAGGGTAATTTAACGGCAGATGAGTGTCGCGAACTGATTGAGCAGTCGGATGAGATGAATGCCGAAGTTCCATGTGGCGCACCTCGTTTCCTGATGGATTTTATTTTAGATTATCCGCAACGAAAAGATACTCCCGGATTTTTTCCTGAAGATGCTGTTTTGTTGGCATACTATCGTTATGCCATGCAGTGTGAAGAGACGGAGGTGGCTGCTTGGTTTGAATTGAACTTCAATATTACCAATATACTGACAGCTTATATAGCTCGTAACTATGGTTGGAAGGTAGAAAACTATGTGTTGGATGAGAATGAAGTAAGTGAGGCAATATTGAATAGTGCGCAAGCAAAAGATTTTAATTTGTCTCCTATTTTAGACTATGTAGATGAGATTATTAAAATAGCCGAATGTGAAGATCCGGTGATGAAAGAGAGACAAATAGATGCTTTCAAGTGGATATGGCTTGATAATCAAACCTTCTTCGAACCCTTCTCGGTTGTAGCTGTGTTTGCTTATTTGTGTAAATTGGATATGAACGAGCGGTGGGAGAAATTGGATGCTGAAACGGGACGCGAAACATTTACGCAGATTGTGGATAATTTGCGTAGTGAAGCACGAGTTCCCGACGAGTTTAAGAAATAACAAAAACAATGATATTATGACAAAAGGAACTGTTAGTGGCGTTATTGCCAACATGGTGACACTCAGCGTAGATGGTCCTGTGTCTCAAGGTGAAATCTGTTACATTGAGACTGGTGGCGATCGTTTGATGGCTGAGGTTATTAAGGTGGTAGGTACTGACGTTTATGTACAGGTGTTTGAAAGCACTCGTGGATTAAAAGTTGGTGCCCCAGCAGACTTTACCGGCCATATGCTTGAAGTAAAATTGGCTCCGGGTATGTTGTCGAAGAATTACGATGGTCTGCAAAATGATTTGGACAAGATGGAGGGTGTGTTCTTGAAGAGAGGACAATATACCAATCCGTTGGATGAAGATCGCATTTGGGATTTTACTCCGATAGCTAAAGAAGGAGATGAAGTGATTGCATCGGACTGGTTAGGAGAAGTAATTGAAAACTCACAAAAGTTGAAGATTATGACTCCGTTCCAGATGGAAGGAAAGGCAAAGGTGAAGAAAATTGCATCTGCCGGGCAGTATAAGATTACCGATGTAATTGCAGTGTTGACTGACGAAAAAGGGAATGACATTGAGGTGAATATGATTCAACATTGGCCGGTGAAGTTTGCCATGACCAACTACAAGCAAAAACCTCGTCCATTCAAGTTGTTGGAAACAGGTGTTCGTACTATAGATACCTTCAATCCTATAGTGGAAGGGGGTACAGGCTTTATACCCGGTCCGTTTGGTACCGGTAAGACGGTGCTTCAGCATGCTATTTCGAAACAAGCCGAGGCTGATATTGTGATTATTGCGGCTTGTGGTGAGCGTGCTAACGAAGTAGTAGAAATCTTTACTGAATTTCCAGAATTGGATGACCCCCATACCGGTCATAAGTTGATGGAACGTACTATCATCATTGCAAACACATCGAATATGCCTGTGGCTGCTCGTGAGGCATCGGTATATACTGCCATGACAATGGCTGAGTATTATCGTGCTATGGGACTTCGCGTGTTGTTGATGGCCGACTCTACTTCCCGTTGGGCACAAGCTTTGCGTGAAATGTCGAATCGTATGGAAGAGTTGCCAGGACCGGATGCCTTCCCGATGGATTTGTCGGCATTGATTTCGAACTTCTATGGTCGTGCCGGTTATGTATACCTGAATAATGGTGAAGTAGGTTCTATTACCTTCATCGGTACCGTGTCGCCTGCCGGTGGTAACTTGAAAGAACCTGTAACTGAGAATACCAAGAAAGTGGCTCGTTGTTTTTATGCATTGGAACAAGATCGTGCGGATAAGAAACGTTATCCAGCTGTAAATCCGATTGACTCTTATTCTAAATACTTGGAGTATCCTGAATTTGCCGAATATATTAAGCAACGCATCAACGACCAATGGATACCTAAGGTGTTGAAACTGAAAACTCGTATGCAACGCGGTAAGGAGATTGCTGAGCAAATCAACATTTTGGGTGATGACGGTGTACCTGTAGATTACCATGAAACATTCTGGAAGTCGGAAATCATAGACTTTGTGGTGTTGCAGCAAGATGCATTCGATGAAGTGGATGCCGTAACATCGTTGGAACGTCAAGAAGAGATTTTGGACTTGATTACTGAAATCTGTGAAATAGACTTCAAGTTCGATTATTTCCAAGATGTAGTGGATTATTTCAAGAAGATGATTAATGTTTGCAAGCAAATGAACTATTCTGAATACAAGTCGGAACAATATAACGGCTATGTAGCACAGATTAAGGAGATGCTTGCTGCACATAAATAAAACAAGGAATAGATATGGCAACAACAGCATTCCAAAAGATATATACAAAAATCAGCCAAATCACCAAGGCTACTTGCTCGTTGAAGGCAAAGGGCGTTGGATATGATGAATTGGCAACCATCAACGGTAAGTTGGCTCAGGTGGTTAAGATTGCCGGTGATGATGTCACTTTGCAGGTGTTTGAGGGTACTGGTGGTATTCCTACAAATGCCGAAGTGGTGTTCTTGGGTAAGGCTCCTTCGTTGAAAGTGAGTGACCAATTGGCAGGCCGTTTCTTCAATGCATATGGTAATCCTATTGATGGAGGTCCTGCTATTGAAGGGCGTGAGGTAGAAATTGGTGGCCCATCGGTTAACCCTGTGCGTCGTAAACAGCCTAGTGAACTGATTGCTACCGGTATTGCCGGTATTGACTTGAACAACACGTTGGTTTCCGGACAAAAGATTCCGTTCTTTGCAGACCCAGACCAACCGTTCAACGAGGTAATGGCAATGGTAGCCCTTCGTGCCAAGGTCGATAAGATTATCTTGGGTGGTATGGGTATGACTAACGATGACTACTACTATTTCAGAAACACTTTTTCGAATGCAGGTGCACTCGACCGTATTATCTGTTTCATGAATACAACAGAAGACCCTGCGGTAGAACGTTTGCTTATTCCTGATATGGCTTTGACTGCCGCTGAATACTTTGCTGTAGAAAAGCATGAGAAGGTATTGGTTCTTCTTACTGATATGACTTCTTATTCAGACTCGTTGGCTATTGTGTCTAACCGTATGGATCAGATTCCTTCGAAAGACTCTATGCCTGGTTCTTTGTATTCAGACTTGGCCAAGATTTACGAAAAGGCTGCTCAATTCCCTGAATCGGCAGGTGGTGGTTCAATTACTATTATTGCAGTGACAACCTTATCGGGTGGTGATATTACGCATGCCGTACCCGATAATACCGGTTATATTACTGAAGGACAGCTCTACTTGCGTCGCGACTCGGATATCGGTAAAGTAATTGTTGACCCATTCCGTTCATTGTCTCGTTTGAAACAGCTCGTGGCCGGTAAGAAGACACGTAAAGACCATAGTCAGGTGATGAATGCAGCTATCCGTCTCTATTCGGATGCGGCCAATGCCAAGACCAAGATGGAGAATGGTTTCGACCTGACAGATTACGACAACCGTTGTTTGGACTTTGCCAAAGATTATGCCGACCAATTGTTGGCTATTGACGTAAATCTTGATACCACTGAAATGCTTGATGTTACTTGGGCATTGTTCCGCAAGTACTTCAAACTTGAGGAAGTGAACATAAAGAAAGAGTTTACAGATATCTATTGGAAATAAATTACGAGTTAAACAATGGCAATTAAGTTTCAATATAACAAAACCTCGCTTCAGCACATCGAAAAGCAACTGAAGATGCGCCAACGCACCTTGCCCATCATCAAGAGCAAGGAGACGGCTTTGCGTCTTGAGGTGAAGAAGTGTAAGACTGAAGCTGCGGAACTTGAAGAGAAACTGCAAAGCCAAATTGGAGGATACGAATCGATGTATGCACTTTGGGGCGAGTTCGACGCTTCGTTGGTAGCCCTGAAGGATGTAGAGCTTGATGTAAAGAAGATTGCCGGTGTTCGGGTACCAATCTTGAAGAACATCGAGTTGGAAGTACGTCCGTTTGGCTTGTTCAGTGCGCCGAAATGGTATTTCGACGGTATCAAACTCTTGCGGGGACTTGCCATG
>SUYA01000018.1 GCA_015060695.1 Mediterranea massiliensis | reverse complement strand
TTATATTAAAAACAGGTCATGACGGTCTTTCATTTTACCCAAAATACAAAATAATGTATCTTGCTCTTGTACTACTTGCTTGTTTATGAAATTCTATCAAAGAACGATCTCTTTTAATTCATGCCCCTTTTTTTTTCGGGAAAGCGGATGCAAAGATAAGGAGAAATCTACATATCTGCCAAATTTCTAAAGAACTTTTTTAAAAAAAAGAACCTAACTTATCAAAACATCTCAATGAACAAGCTTCCTTTCCGAAAGCGGGTGCAAAAGTACACACTTTTGAAACAACAACCAAATATATCATAGAGTTTTTTAAGAGAAAATGAAAGATTTTTGCTAAATGATTGAAAATCAACAATATTAAAAATCATCTTTTTAATATTCACAAAAAGTACTACACATTATATTATTTATAAGCTAAAAAATCCCGCTTTGCACCTCGTTCGGTTCTCGTTCGCTTCTCGTTCGGTTCTCCTTCGGTCGTTCTTCGGTGCTCCTTCGGTCGTTCTTCGGTGCTCCTTCGGTCGTTCTTCGGTGCTCCTTCGGTCGTTCTTCGGTGCTCCTTCGGTCGTTCTTCGGTGCTCCTTCGGTCGTTCTTCGGTGCTCCTTCGGTCATTCTTCGGTGCTCCTTCGGTCGTATAGAGACCGAAGACGAAGCGAGGATGGTACGACTCAGAAGCGAGTATCGCCTGTTAATTCAGTGAAAAATCCATAAAATATTGCATAATTTCAAAAAACTAACTAATTTTGCGCCCATTACACCTGTCACATAAGAAAGAAAATTGATTGTCAATTATAGACATACTAACGGACACAACGGCTTTTCAATAGGATTGTTTATCGCACTGCTGCTACTAATCATTTGCAGCACAAATCTTTATGCGCAACAACCTACTGCGCGAAAAGCAGGAAAAACAGTCGTTGACACCATTCCCCGTAAAGGGCAATGGGCTTTTCGCACCAATGCCCTCGATTGGATTTTGACCATTCCCAACATCGCCATCGAATATGACTTAAGTAACGACTCGCACAATAAATACAGCATCGGTGCGCAGGTTAAGTGGAATTGGAATACCACTCATAAATTCAAACCTTCCAGCGTATTAAACCTCTTCGATGCCCGTATAGAAGGCCGTAAATACTTCCGCACCACCCAACGAAGCAACGCCATGCCCACTTTAAAAGATGGTTTGAAGGAATATTTTAAAGGACTGACTTCCACCCGACGAATGAAACCTCGCTATTGGCGCGCCTACTATTGGGGTGTTTATGCCGACTATGCCACCTACTCCATCAAGCTGACCAAGAAAGGAGTACAGGGTGTTACCTACGGCGTAGGTGTAACGGGAGGTTACACGGTTCCACTTTACAGCTACAAAAACGGCAGTGCCATCGACTTTGAAGCCGGTGCCAGCATTGGTTTCATGGTGGCCGACAGCAAGCAGTATGGCTACGATGCCGAAAGCAACTGCTATCCCATCTTGAAAGACAAAGGGTTGCACTTAGTCCCCTACCCCATGGTAACCGACCTACGCATAGCCTTTGTTTATCGCTTTACTTCATCTAAGGATAAGTACAAGAACGGTTTAAGTCCGCAACAACAAGAACGTAAGGACAAGCGTGATGCAGCGCGCCGAGCCAAGCAGGCCATGAACGACTCTATCAATGCTGCCCGCAAGATAGAAAAAGCGGCCAAGATTCGTCTTGAAGTCATAGCCGATGCACTGAAAGAGGGCATCGACACCTTGACGTTGAATGTCGATTCCATCGTGAAAGCCCGCACACCGCTGACACCGGCCGAACGGGCTGCCCAACGCGAAGAGGCCAAACGGAAAGAGGCCGAAGAGAAAGAAGCAAAGAAAAAAGCGGCATTGGAACGCCAAGAGAAGTTGGATGCCATGACACCCGAAGAGCGCAAAGCCTTCCTCGACGCCGAAGTGGCCAAAATGAAAGAGGAAAAAGCGGCTAAAGAGGCGGCCGAAAAGGCAGAAAAAGAGGCCAAGAAGAAAGCCAAAGAAGCTGAGAAAGAGGCCGAAGAGGCAGCCCAAAAAGCCAAAGAAGAAGCAATAGCCAAGCGCAAAGAGATGTTGGAACAGATGAGCGACGAGGAACGAAAAGCTTTCCTCGAAGCCGAAGAAGAGAAGGAAAAAGCTGCAGAAAAGGCAGAGAAGGAAGCGAAGAAAAAAGCTAAAGAGGCCGAAAAAGAGGCCAAGAAAAAGAAAAAAGAAAAAGATAGTGATTAGTGAGTAGTGATAATCAACTCTCCTCCTATTTATTAGCTGAAGCTCAAAACAGCTTTGATTCTTACACTAATGAATAGTGAGGGAGTACCCCGAAGGGGGGTGAGGGAGTTGAAAGATTACAGTTAGTTTGTGTATTCGAACTCCCCCGTCCTAACGGACACCCCCTCTATAAATAGCGGGGGAATAAGAAAGAAAAGGAAAACTCTCCCTCTGTTTATAGAGGGAGTACGGCGAAGCCGGGAGGGAGTTAAAGAATACACAAGCAACGGTATTCAAAACTCCTCCACCGCAAAGCGGGCCACCTCCCCACTATACTTTAATGTAAAAGTGGGAGATGTTTTGAGCGAAGCTAATGAATAGGAGAGGAATTTAAAAAAGAGTGAAAAGAATAAATTGATTAGAAAATTTGGACATATTGTCTTGTGTGTTGTCATGACGGCTTTGACCGCCTGCACCGAAGTAGAGCTGTGTGAGGAGGATTTCCACCCCCACTTAGCCACTATCACCGTGCGCTATCATTGGAATGCCGGCGACGAGGCAACAGCCCCCGACAGCATGAACATCATCGCCAGCCGACTGATGAACACTTGGCGTGCGCACGGCGTGGCAGACACCAAGACCGGCTATGCTTGGAACGGCACACTGCCCACCGGCACCGTACTTCCCGACCGCCCCAACCCCGAAGAGCCGGAAGAGGAACCCTCTGACCAGCCCACCGATGACACCACAGGTAGCGACGACACCACCGAAGGCGAAACCGGAGGAAATGGCGGTGGCACCGATGTAGATCTTACCCGCAACGACAACGGTGATGTAGATGTGGAAGTAGAGGGCGACAACGACACTCCCGATACGCCCGAAGCCGACCCACGCGCTCCCTTCCGCTTGAAAGGCGGCGAATACAGCATGGTCACCATCAATGCATTCAAGAACCTTAGCATCAGACCTTTACAAGAATACTTGGACAACAAGCCGATGGACATCGACACTTTAGAATTGGTACCCATCATCATGCCTCGCAACGAAGTGCCCGACCTGCGCGGACTGAACCTGCCCGACTTCAACCCGAAATACAAATATGTACCCAATATAGGACGTGTATTCTTCGACGTGCAACGCGGCATCAACATCGAGACCGGCAAAGAAGCCACCATCGACTTCTACCCGCAACCCATCAGCCGTGCCATCACCATACGCTTCGATGTGGAACTGCTGACCGGTAACATGGCCGATGGATACACTTCGGTACAAATAGACAGCATCGTGGGCGAAATATCCGGCATCTGCGGACACATGAACCTGATGAACCACAACGTAGATATAGAAAACATCTACCGCATCATCTACCGCCCCACCTGTGCAGAGCAGTGCATCGTGCAGACCGGCACCACCGGACGCACCTTTACGTGGGACGGCACATTCCACACCATGGGGTTAGTACCCAGCTACAACAAGGACTACACCACTGGGCCGGGCATCATGCAACTGGCCGTCTTTGCCTCCATCACCTGGCAAGGCAGCGATGGCAAGGAGCACAAGAAGCACCGCATCTATTATGCAGGTGCCAATCCACGCGAAGATTTCATCAATGCACAGATATTGGAGGTGCGCAGCGATGGTAAGTACTACCTAAGCAACACCGAAGACCTGTTGATTATACTCTCTGCACCGTTACAAATAGACGGAAGCGACATATTGAACTACGAAGAAGAAAACATCTGGTTCAAAGCCGGCGAGACGATTGATATAGATGCGTAAATGAAATGGATTAAGAAATGAAAATATACAACCTTTGTTGATGAGAACGAAACGATACATAACCAGTTGGTTGCTGATGGGGAGCCTGATGCTCTCCCTGATGGCGTGTGGCGACCTCTATACCGGCGAGGACTTGCCACCCTTGAACCCCGACGAGGTGGTGGATCCCGACGACCCCACCAACCCCGACTGGGGACAAGACCACGAAGACTTAGTGCCGGTGCAGGTCACCTACACCGACCCCAGCTACACCGTACTGTCACGTGGATTAGGTCCGTTTTGGGATACTTCTGACGAAACCCACCCGTGGGCTCAACGCAATTGGGAAGAAGCCATCACCCATATCTATGCCTTCAGCACCGACCCCACTGCCGACTATAGCATCACCCGCAAGCAAGATACCGACCGCTTGAACACATTGGTAGATGGCAGCGTCGATCTCTACTACTGGGACGGTATTGTGGAAAATATAGGCAACTCTACCCAGAAGCGTGAACCGTTGGGCTACGACCCCAATGTCGGTCATGGTAAACGTGCCTATTTCACTAATAAAGACGGAGGTACTTTCTTCCAATGGGACGAAGGTACGGAAGACCTCTATTACAGCACCTTGCAACAGCTCACTCCCTTTAAGTTTCATGCCTACCACATCGGCACCAAGCGCACCGACTTGGCACCATTAGTCAGCAACTTCAACCGCACAGCCGACGAAGTGGCTTTCGATTTGGAACTGGACGGCACGCAAGACGTCATCTATGGCGAGAGCAACACCGAGATGGGCGAAATAGAGAAAAAGGTAGAAGCCAACTACCCCATTACTTCCGACATGGATCCTGACGAGGTGGCCGAGGCCGAAGCCAACCGCAAGAAGCTGCGCGAAAGCCTGTTTAGTACCTACAGTGCCCACCGCAACGTTCACCCCTTTATACAGTTCCACCATAAACTCTGTTACCTGAAGTTCGAGATTTATCCCGGTGGTAACCTGACCGACTACATCGAAAACAAGGACAGCATCTATGTAGAGGCCATCAGGGTACGTTCGCAAAACAAAGGCCGCTTCACGATAGCCAGCAAGGAGGCTGGCAAGTCGGGCACATTGGCATGGACAGGTGTCACCAACAGCATCCCCGGCTCTACCGATCCTGTGAGCAACGACCCCACCCAAGGTAGCTACTACAACCTGTTGCTCACAGAATCGGGATTAGGATTGACAGATGCCAACGGAGTACCTTACACGCAGAACATCCCTCTTCGTGAGCAGACCTATATCAACGAATTGGAGTTGGGCTACTTCTTCGAGTTAGACGAAAACGGGAACGTGAAGAAAGATGCCAACGGCAATAACATACGCAAAACCGTAAGTACTTACGACCGCAAAGGCATGAAGCTGGGCGACAGTGGTATCCTCTGTGCCCCTGCCAACAGCCTCCCCATCTACATCACCCTGCGTCAATGCTTCAGCCCCGAAAGTGGCAAGAAGGAGCAGACCTATCACGTGAAGTACGACATAAAGTTATCCGACGGCAAACGCTTTGAAGCCGGTTATTTCTATACCATCCGCATAGCCATCTTCGGCCTGTACGACATACAGATTGAAGCCGACGTAGATGGATGGAGCAACGGCGGCAACGTCAACTTAGAGCCGGACAACGATTGGGGAAACTGATAGTAGTGATGATGATAAATGAGTAACTAATTCTCCCCCACTATACTTTAATTAAAAAAGTATAAGAGGTTTAGAGCGAAGCTAATAAACAGAGGAGGAATAAGAAAGCTCTCCCGCTATTTATAGAGGGAGTACCCCGAAGGGGGGAGGGAGTTAAAAGAAGACAATTAGTGAGTAGAAAGAAGAGAGTTAGTGATAAGAATTTAAAGAAAAAGAGAAAAAAATATTATTAGTTCAATTTAATTATTTACTTTTTAAAATTACACAATTATGAAAAAACATTTCATGTATGTAGCAGCAGCAGCCATCGCATTGATGACAAGCTGTACAAACGAAGAGGTTTTGGAAGACATCGTAACTCCCGAAAACCCGAACGAAGTAGTAGATGATGGTACTACCCGCATGGCCATCGAATTGGGCATCGCAGACCCCACTTTCACTGTATCTACCAGAGGTACCGGTACTGTAGGTGATATCGAAGGCCAAGTAACTAACGTATGGAACGGCCAACCGTTGGAAGTTATCATGGTTGAACAGGGTACTTATACAGAAGCATCTATCACTGCAAATGGAGTAACAGACAATCTTTTAAAGAACTTGAACTTCAATGCTCCTAAAGGTGTATCTTTTGGTAATATTATTATGACCAAAGGCAGTGACACTGAAAATATCAAGTATTATCCTTTGACCGATGCATTCGATTTCTTTGGTTACCATTTAGGCGGTACTACAGCTCCAGCAGAAACAGCTACTTTTGGAGAAAATGGAATTACAATTCCGGTTGTAATTGATGGTACTCAAGACATTATGGCTGCAAAGGCTGCATTGCAAGAAGGTGATCTTGCAAAACTGGAAAATAAAGCAGAAAGAGCTTATTCTTCATGGGCAGCTCGCCGTGATGTGCATCCTGTTCTTTCTTTCCAACATTTGCTTTCTCGCTTTACATTCAATGTAATTGCCGGTGAAGCCAAGGCTGCCAAAGCATCATACATAGCAGAAGATGAAAGCACTACTGCAGATAATGTAAATACATTCCCTTTGATGCCGGGTGTAGAAGCTGGTACTACTCAAGACGGTGCTGTATATATTGAAAAAATTGAAATCTTAAATCAGGCAAATGACGTAATTTTGACTTTGGCACATAATGAACAAGCTCCTGTATCATTAGCAAAAGCTGAAGGAGAAGAATGGGCTGCTGAAAATAATCCGTTAGTAAATTTCGAATTAAAGCAAAAGGCTACAATTACTCAAACAGATGAAGATGGTCAAACTACAACTGTTATCAATCCTGATATTCATGACCTCGTACCTCTTACTGCTACAGCACCTGCAGAATACAACGCTTCTAACCGTGTACTTACTCCGGTAGGTGAAAGCATTATGACATTGCCCAGCGATACAGCTTTGGTGGCTAAAATTACAGTTAAGCAATATTGCCAGGTATTGGATGGTACTGTAGAGAATCCTACAGTAGATAATGTTTACACTTGGAAGTCTCAAACAATGGATGCTAAAATTAATTTCCCAGAAGGAAAAAGTAAATTTGAAGCAGGAAACTCATACGCTGTAAATATTACAGTATTTGGTTATCAACGCATCGAAGTTTCTGCTCAATTGCAAGGTTGGCATGATGGTGGTGCTTCAGAAGTTAATCCAGAAGACCAGGCTTGGGGTGACCAATAATCTATAATTATTTATTTTTTAAATAATCTCTCCCCTGCCCTTTCATGGGCAGGGAGAGATTTCAAAACAACAACAACGATTGAACTAATAATACACTTATAACGCCCCTCAGCAAGGCGGTAAATAATAACATTAAAAAACTCATTACAACACTATGAATAAGAAATTCTGGTTGTTCGCCGCACTCTGTGCAGGGCTTAGCTTTACGGCCTGCACCAACGACGACGAACCCCAAATAGAAAAACCGGTGACCGACAACGACTGGATTACTCCAGACGGGCGCGTCATCGTACAATTGGGCGGTAGCTCATCGAAGATAGCTGATGTGAACACCGCTACACGTGCTCCACTAACACCGGAGAAAGCTCACGGCACTGAAATTGGAATCTTTGCATTAGCTACTACGCAAACTGATAACGAAACGGTATCACCAGCAAATGTAGATTGGGAAGAAGAGCCTGGTGTATTGTTAAAAAATATCAAAGGGACATTTATTACAGAAGATAATGAAGGTAATCCGGTATATGCTCCCAAAGGGTCTGAAGAAAATGCAAAAAAAATTACCTTAAGTAATGTAAATGGTGAAGGTGTAGGGTATCTCTACTATTATCCTATTGACAACAAATACACCTATACATTCTATGGCTATACTCCGTATGCCTTAAATACATCAACATCGCTATATAATGTTACATGCGATGGCTCTACAGCGTCTGTTCAATACAAGAAATTTGATGGCAGTCAAGACATTATGTGGGATAAAGCTATTGCACCCATTATTCCCAAAGGTAGTACACTCTTTCTTGATGAAAATAATTTAAGAGACAATGTCTTGGGAAAAGACCTTTTTGGATATAAATCCAAATACATTCGCTTGTTGAAGTATCACGATGAAATTAAAACAAAAGAAAACTATACAAGTCCCAGTGTACCGACTTATAATTGGGTTCCAAACTTAGCATTAGAACACCAATTAGCACAACTCCGCTTCTATGTAGTAACTGCCAGTAAGCAATCTAGCCAAGACAAACAAGACATGTTGGAAGATGGAGCTAAAACACTGCACGTGACTAAAGTAAATCTACAAAGTCATCCCACAGATGTAACACTCGATATTCCAACAGGTGAATTAAATTGGGGAACAACAACAGCCAGTCTGCCCATGATGAAAATCAATTATGACGGCACAACCGGCACTACATTCACAAATACTCCTTTTGCAGTAGCCAATAATGCCATAGGTATTTATCCAGAACTCTATACATCAGGAGAAACAGACATTAATAATTTAATTCCCGATGGTTATTTATTAGTAAATCCGAACATGACTTCATACAATTTGGAAATAGCCGTAGGTATTGCTAATAAAGGGAATAATGTTGCTTCTACCGACCCACAAGAGGCTGTAATTACTATTCCTATTCCAGAAGGCGGCTTTAAACCCGGCTATGCTTACAACATTATGATTGGTCTTTATGCCATGCAAGAAGTTGAGGTAACTGCAACCATCAGTGATTGGGAAGTAGCAGACAAAATTATAGACCTTCCCGTAGAATAAAAAGAAAAGAGACAGAATTCTTATAGAAATAGAATAACGTAATGAGATTGACAAGAGAATACATTGTATATCTGCTTGCCACGTTGCTGCCGATGCTGACGGCTTGCAACGAGGATGATTCATCAGCTCCCCTCCTCGACACAGGAGAGGAGCCGATGGAGATTCTGCTCTATGCCTACTCGCCTCGGGCAGAGGCCACTGTGACGAGAGGTAACTATACAGCATTTACAAATTTTGAAACTGAGAGCCGGATAGGCGTATTTGCCACCATAGGCGATAGCGTGAAGAATAATTTGCTTTATACCTATACCAACGAAGAAAAAATTTCACCCGAATCAGAAAAACTCTTTTTCCCGCTGAAGAAAGAGTACAACACGGCCGTTATTGCGGCTTATTATCCTTATCAGGAAATTAATAATTACTCAGCATCCGGATTTCTTCAGAAAAAAACTGATGGAAACATTGTGATGTTCGTAAAGAGTAGCCAAAGCAGCTACACAATATCCCCTTACACCTCTGCGGTGACCGACCCTTTGTTTGCTTGCGACACAGTAGTGCGCCCGGTATTCAACGAAGAGGAGGAAAACAGTTTGGCAACTGCCGCTGCCAACTTGCAGTTCCGCCATGCCATGGCACGTCTGCAAGTAGAGATTGACTATCCCAACGTAACTGCCCTAAACATCGTCTTCAAGCAAAGCCAACATGGCGAGATGAATGTGAAGACGGGAGTGATTACGGCAGTATCTAAAGTGCTTGATACTACTTTGAGATGGGGACCTGAAAATGAGAACAATTACCTTACCGAAACCGATGATACATGCATCCCCGGTGAGGACATTATAAAAGAGATTACTATCACGGTAAAGACAACGGATGAAGAAGGCAACCCAACTTATGTGACCAAAACGGCCTATACTGATAGTGACAGTACCCGTATTGACTTAAAGGCTAATACAACGTCTAAGATACGGATTACGAAGAAAGAGGAGTTGGCTCCTACTACTCGCAGCAGCAACGACTGTCTGCTACTGGTAGTAGAGTGAGGCGAGGATTACATAAACAATGTGTATTCTTTAACTCCTCCACCGCAAGCGGTCCCCCTCCCCTATAAACAGGGGAGGAATATATAATGGAAAGAAACTCTCCTCCTATTTATAGGGGGAGTACCCCGAAGGGGGGAGGGAGTTTAAGATTACAATTAGTTTGTGTATTCTCTAACTCCTCCACCGCAAGCGGTCCCCCTCCCCTATAAACAGGGGAGGAATATATGATGGAAAGAAATTCTCCTCCTATTTATAGGGGGAGTACCCCGAAGGGGGGAGGAAGTTAAAGATTACAATTAGTTTGTGTATTCTCTAACTCCTCCACCGCAAGCGGTCCCCCTCCCCTATAAACAGGGGAGGAATATATGATGGAAAGAAATTCTCCTCCTATTTATAGGGGGAGTACCCCGAAGGGGGGAGGGAGTTGAATGATTACAATTAGTTTGTGTATTCTCTAACTCCTCCACCGCAAGCGGTCCCCCTCCCCTATGAATAGGGGAGGAATAAGAAAGGATGAAAACTCTCCCGCTATTTAATAGTTGGAGGAAAAAAGAAAAGAAAATGCAACATGATGATGACCATTTTTTATTGAATCGCCATGAGCAAAAACAGAAAAGGCGAGAACTTCGTAAACATGGCACTGTTGCAGAAGCTATAATGTGGAAACGACTGCGTGCCAAACAAATGGATGGATTACAATGGAAGCGCCAAGTATCAATAGGAAATTACATTATGGATTTCTATTGTCCAAAGGCAAACCTTTGTATTGAGTTGGATGGAAATATGCATTATATACCCGCTGGTGCAGAGCATGATTTGGTGCGAACAAAATTTTTAAATGAGAAGTGCGATATTCTTGTTTTGAGATTTGAAAATAAAGTCGTTTTGGAACGAAATAATGAGGTGTTTGAATATATAAGGGAAATTGCAAAGGAGAGGATTGCTATAAACTCCTCCACCGCAAGCGGTCCCCCTCCCCTATAAACAGGGGAGGAATATATCATGGAAAGAAATTCTCCTCCTATTTATAGGGGGAGTACCCCGAAGGGGGGAGGGAGTTTAAGATTACAATTAGTTTGTGTATTCATTAACTCCTCCACCGCAAAGCGGTCCCCCTCCCCTATAAACAGGGGAGGAATAAGAAAGGATGAAAACTCTCCCGCTATTTAATAGTTGGAGGAAAAAAGAAAAGAAAATGCAACATGATGATGACCATTTTTTATTGAATCGCCATGAGCAAAAACAGAAAAGGCGAGAACTTCGTAAACATGGCACTGTTGCAGAAGCTATAATGTGGAAACGACTGCGTGCCAAACAAATGGATGGATTACAATGGAAGCGCCAAGTATCAATAGGAAATTACATTATGGATTTCTATTGTCCAAAGGCAAACCTTTGTATTGAGTTGGATGGAAATATGCATTATATACCCGCTGGTGCAGAGCATGATTTGGTGCGAACAAAATTTTTAAATGAGAAGTGCGATATTCTTGTTTTGAGATTTGAAAATAAAGTCGTTTTGGAACGAAATAATGAGGTGTTTGAATATATAAGGGAAATTGCAAAGGAGAGGATTGCTATAAACTCCTCCACCGCAAGCGGTCCCCCTCCCCTATAAACAGGGGAGGAATATATCATGGAAAGAAACTCTCCTCCTATTTATAGGGGGAGTACCCAGAAGGGGGGAGGGAGTTGAAGATTACAATTAGTTTGTGTATTCTAAACTCCTCCACCGCAAACGGCCCCCTCCTCTATAAACAGGGGAGGAATAAGAAAGGATGAAAACTCTCCCGCTATTTAATAGGATGAGGGAATAAAGGAATAATAAAGGAATTTGTAAAAATAAGAAATAGATGAAGAAAGTTCTTATTATTATCGGTATATTGTTGGTAACATTGACCACACAGGCACAGCAGATTGCGGTAAAGACCAACGGACTGATGTGGGCAGCCACCATGCCTAACCTCAGCATGGAGTTTGTGACAGGCGAACATTCATCGCTCGACCTGACTGCCGCTGTCAGCCAAAAGGTGTGGAGCAACCCGTTTAAGATGGTGGCCGTACAACCGGAATACCGCTATTGGTTCAACGGACGTCCGATGGTTCGTGAATACATTGGTGTGGCTGCCTTAGGAGCTACCTACGACATTACTTGGGGTGATAAGATGTACGATGGCGATGCAGTGGGTGCCGGTGTGACCATTGGTTATGCGCTGACCTTAGGCAAACGACTGAATGTGGAGTTTTATGGAGGCTTTGGTGCTGTATATTTCCGCCAAAAGCAGTATTATATAGACGATAATTATACGGATTTTGACGAGAGTGAGGTGATGCATGTTAATTCCAGTGGATATAAACTGATTCCTATTAAATTGGGTGTAAGTATTTCGTGGATTGTTAAATAATAGAATAATGAAAATAATTCGTATTATCATATTAGTGGGATGCCTACTGGCAGGCATTGGCGAAGTTGCCGCCCAACAGATTACCATTGTGTCTGGGAAGATTCTGAACCTACAGGAGGGTAAAAAGAAACCGGAACCGTTTCCGTTTGGTGAAACCGTACAGGTATATGCCTTCAACACGGTGGCAGCAGCCGAAGATGCCAAGAAACTGGCTGAGAGTTCGGGCGGATCTATGAACTCTGACGCAATGACTGTGGCCGGTGCAGATGGATACTTCGAAATCAATGTGGCCGAAACGGGTGCGCTGTTGGTCAGAGTGGTGAATGCCATGAAATACGAGATATTCGAGGTAAACTATCAGAAAGAGATAAACCGTACTATTAGTACCGACCGCGCCATTGACCAGGTAGAAATTGTAGGTTTTCGTATGGTACCCGACCCGGAACCGGAAGCCAGTGAGATAGAGGGCAACAACCTATACATCAAAAATTCGTTCCCCATTCCGCAACAGTTCTGCAAACCCAATTCACGATTGATAATCCAGCCCTACGTCATCAACTGCAAGACCAAAGATACGGTAACCTTTGCACGCCCCATCATCTTAACAGGTGATGAGTATATGCAGACGCAAGAACGGCGGATGTTGTACGAAATGGAACACGACCCCTTGGTGGCACACGAGAACCGACACTCCGGACTGAAGGAATCGTTTAATGATGCCATACGTTTTGACCTGCCCTATTCGGACACGGTGTATATAGCCGACCCCACAACTAACTATACAACATTCTCGTTAATGCTGCTGGAAGATTACAATAACATTGAATACGAAAAAATAAATCTCCTGACTACTTGCGAAACCCGTCGGCCACTGAACTTCTTGGAAACGGCCTTCCCGCCCATGAACGTCAATCCGATGGACTACAAGGTGCAACCACGCCGCGAGCGTCGCGATACAAAAGGAAGTATCCAATTGGGATTCTTGGTAGGACGGGCACAGTTGGACCCCGAAAACCCGATGAACGAAGAGCAGTTGAACAAGATGCACAACGAACTGGGTAGCATGATGGCAGATCCCAGCATTACCCTGAAGACATTCAAGATAACCGGTGTATCGTCGCCCGAAGGACGCTATGCCAGCAACTTGGCTTTGGCCAAGCAGCGTACCGACTTTGCCTATAACGCCATCACTTCGGTAATTCCGCAACGCACCATGCGCACCATCTTTACCTCCAGAGATACCCGCGTGGCCGGATGGGACGAAGTGGCCGACCTGTTAGAGTCTGACACGCTGCCCAACGAAGCAGCCGAGATACGTGCCATTGTAGAGAAGTATCCGAAAAGTGTGGATGCCCAATCGGCAGCAATAGCCCGACTGCCCTACTACAAAACAATAATTAAAGACCGATTGCCCCGACTGCGCACCGTGCAGTATGAATATACCTATGAACTGTTCCGTGAGCTGGATCCGGCAGAAATATTGCACCGCTACGAAACGGACGAAGAGTATCGCAACGGTACCAAGACATTTACGCTCTATGAGTATTGGCACCTGTTCCAGCAAGTGAAGGACAAGAAGGAGCTGGAAGCACTATACAAACGAGCTTGCGAAGATTCGAAGTCCTCGTTCTACGGCAAGCCGTGGGTATTGGCCGCCAACAACTTAGCAGTGGCTTATTTGGAACGTGACACTTGCGACATCGAACTGCTGGAACCGCTGATTGATTTGGGGGTACAAAAAGTGAACTTAAAGACCGTTTTTGAAGGACAAGAAAGCATCATCAACCCGGAAGAGGTGGTCATCAACCACCTTGCGATGTGTATCAAGGCACACAACTTCAGGAAAGCCAGCGTATTAGCACAGATATTGCCCGATGACCCGAAATATGAAAAGGTACGCGCCTTTGCCCGTTGCTTGGGTGGATACTACAAGGGTGGCTCTACGGTAGAAGAAGCAAACGAACGGAAGAAAATCTTCGAAATTGTAAAGAACTCTACCCCACTAAACGCAGTGGTAATGTGCTTGGCCATGAAACAGGGACATTACGACAACGAGGCAATGACATTGTTGGAAAAGCTACCGAAAGACGAAGCACTGACATGGTACTTGAAGGGGGTAGCTGCCAAACGGATACAGGGTGATGGAGCCATTGACGAAGCTTGGATGGAATATTTCTCTTACCCCAAGGATAAGACTTCGCCACCTTATGCAGGTAAGAATGCTGTGGGTTGCCTGATACAGGCTTTCGTAATGGATCCGGAGTTGTTTGAATATGCCGCCAGCGATGGAGACATTGGTGAGAAGTTTTTCAATGAGGTGGTAGCCATCTGGGAAGAGGTAAAAGCAAGTGGATTTTAACTCCTCCACCGCAAAGCGGTCCCCCTCCCCTATAAACAGGGGAGGAATAAAAAAGGAAATGATAAAAAAATGAGAGAAACGACGTGAGAAAAGTTGTAGTTATTATAATGGCTTTGTGGATGAGCTTGGGGCAAGCTATGGCCCAAGAACCCGATACGGTACCATCAACCTTCAACGCAGCAGAATATGCGTTGCAGAAGCGTTATCGCCGTCCGGGAACAGTGCCGTTTAACAAGAAAGACCGAAAAGCAAACACTTTTATTTCGCTGGGCGGAGGTATGGAGATGATGAGCAACTGGGGAGAAGAGGAGTTTGAACCGGGCATTACGGCCGTATTTGGAGCAACCCATCGCTTTACAGCCACCAATGCCGTACGTGCCAACTTGTTGATGGGTAGCTTTGTACGTAAAGCCGATAACGAAAAACTAAATCGGATAGGGCTGCAAGCCGACTATCTATTCAACATATCGGCCAGTACTGCCGGATATAATCCGGGACGTTTCTTCGAATTACTGAGCATCGTGGGAGTGGGTTATCAGATGTCCTCTTTAGAAGGAGTAAAAAAGCATGTGGGAGAGGCTCATGTAGGAATGCAACTGAAAATTCATCCCAGTCCGCACATGGACTTCTTTATAGAACCACGGCTTACCATTCTAACCGACGGCATAGACCACTCACTACAGAACAGGCATAAATATGACTTGGTATACGGGGGTATGATTGGTATGAGTTATCACTTGAAGGGATGGAAACCTTTCGGAAAGAACATAAAACTATTAAAAGGTGACCATCTGTTAGATAATACATTCATTTCGATGGCTTACGGCACACAGTTCCAGAGTTCGGAATTGACCAAAGAACTGGGCATCACGAAATCAATGGCTCCCGTCATGACCTTGTCGGTGGGCAAATGGATGATGCACCAGTTTGCACTACGGGCATCGTTGTTCCACGGCTCGGACACTTGGCACCAAAAAGTATTGGAACCGGTGGTAGATAGCGAGGGAGAGATTCTGCAAGAAGGAGATGTATTCTACGAGGGAGCACGCTACATGGGTGGACGATTGGAAGCAATGTTCAACCCCATCTACTATCTTGCCGACAGTAGTCGCTTCAGTGCCAATATATTGGCGGGTATCGAAATGGGACAAATGAAAAAGTACAACCATCAGCGGACAGCCAGTGGAGGATATTCCGGCCTGACTGGAGGCTTGCAACTGAAATATCGCTTTACCGACGACCTGGCACTTTTTGTAGAACCGCGCGTTACGTTTGCCGACTACAGTATGAAGAGTGGAGAGAAGTATAAGGATAAATACATCACCAAGAATTATACCGACAAGCTGTTTAGCGTGAGCCTCGGTGTGGAATGGAGAAGAGCAGACGAAGATACCCGATTGGCACGCTCATGGAACAACGCACTGTTTGAACCGTACTATTTTGCCGGTGGTGCCGTGGGACTGAGCGCACCTATACAAATGAAGCGATATGAACTGAAGAACAGTTATGGTTATCAGGCTGCAGCCCACATCGGACGAGTTGTTTCTCCTCTATCGGCATTCCGACTGGGAGGCGACTTTGGATCACTGACCGTTGACATAAAGGGAGGGACCAAGAAATACAATTTGGCTACCATCAGTTTGGACTATATGCTGAATGTAACAAACTTAATGACGGGATATGAACCAAAACGAAAACTGGAAGCCGAACTGTTTGCCGGATTGGTTGCCACAATGCGCATGAAACCCAGCCTGCCCAAACCGGATGTGCCCGAAGTACCGGAAGAACCGGAACAACCCGAAACACCGGAAGAGAATCCGGACGATGCCATAGGGTTTACTCGCAACGAAACAGTAGAACAACCGACAGAAAAAGTAGATAATCCGGCTTATACAGAAGACGACCTAAACAAAAGTGGATTCCATGTAGGCGGACAAGTGGGATTACAACTCTCTTACAAATTGACTCCCCAAATAAAGTTGTATATTGAACCCAAAATGCGGTTCTATGGCAAAGAGCTACTGATGCACAACAACGTGAATGGCATGGATGTAATGATGTCGGTACAACTGGGTGCAAGCTACAGATTTTAATTTTTAATTTTTAATTCGTATCTTTGCACGCTCTTAAATAAAACACTGCAATTTATGGATATGAACAAAGAGAACCATAAGCACAGTTTGTGCTGCATCGGCTTTATCACCAAAGACAAGATTGTTACTCCTGAAAGCACGGTATATATGCCCGGTGGCACTTCATTCTATTTTGCTCACGGCATCAAACATCTAAATACCAAAGACTTCTTATTAGTAACAGCTGTAGCTAACAGCGAAATGCAAGCGGTAGAAGATATTCGCAAAGAAGGTATAGAAGTGGTTACCCTGCCTACCCGACAGACAGTTTGTTTTGAAAATATCTATGGCGAAAACCAAAATGAACGAAAACAACGGGTTACCGCCAAAGCCGACGCTTTTACACCCGAAGGAGTGGCAGACATTGATGCCCAAATTATTCACTTGGGTAGCTTGCTGGCCGATGACTTTTCACTGGATGTTATCAAATACCTTAGTACCAAAGGAGTGCTTTCGGTAGATGTACAAGGATTCTTGCGACTGGTAAAGGACGAGAAGGTATTGCCTACCGACTGGCCGGAGAAACTGGAAGCACTGAAATATATTCATACCCTGAAGGCCAACGAGGGTGAAATGGAAGTGTTGACCGGCTGCAATGAGCCTCACGAAGCAGCCTTGCTGATTGCATCGTGGGGAGTAAAAGAGGTGTTGCTGACTTTAGGCGATAAAGGCTCTTTGATATATTCAAAAGGGGAATTTCATGAAATTCCGGCCTATATGCCAAGTCGGATTGTAGATGCCACCGGTTGTGGCGATACCTACATGGTGGGGTATCTGTATAAACGCAGCCAAGGTGCTTCTTATTACGAAGCAGGCTGTTTTGCTGCAGCCATGTGTACCATCAAATTGCAATCGCACGGTCCGTTCAACGGAAACGAAGAGGCCATCAAGGCTATTATCAACTCTAATAGATTTTAAACTTCTCCACCGCAAGCGGTTCCCCTCCTCACTATACTTTAATGAAAAAGTATAAGAGTTTTTGGAGCAGTGGAAATTATTGGGCATCCGCAAGGGATGCCCTTATTATAAATGAAATAGTAACCGAGAGAAGAAAAAGAAAACAATCGTTTCAAATAAAACTATCTACCTCTTACAACTAAAATGCGGTATTCTTTAATGTTTTTTGCTCATAAATTTGCTTAATGTGCAAAAATAACCTACCTTTGCACCCGCAAACTTTAAAAAAAGAATTAAATGAGAAAAAAATTATTGTTCGGCATAGCTATGTCGATAGTTTCAATTTCAACTTTTGCAGGTGGTATCCTTACCAACACAAATCAAAATGCAGCTTATCTTCGTAATCCGGCACGCGATGCTGTTATTGCCATCGATGGTGTTTATAGCAACCCGGCAGGTATTGCCTTCTTGCCGCAAGGTTTCCAT
This sequence comes from Mediterranea massiliensis, assembly GCA_015060695.1. Taxonomy (GTDB): domain Bacteria; phylum Bacteroidota; class Bacteroidia; order Bacteroidales; family Bacteroidaceae; genus Bacteroides; species Bacteroides massiliensis_C. The sequence goes on along the minus strand of SUYA01000018.1, from coordinate 23,268 downwards.
TTGTCAGTAAGCTGGCAAGCAGCTTGGCAGAAACGTTTGATGGACGTTAATAACAGTGCTCTCCAAATGGACAAAGAATTTGAAGGTGTAGCTAAGGCACCGGTTATCCCCTCTTTCCAAGCAGCATACGTTATCAACGACAAATGGTCGGTATCGGCCCAATTTGCTGTTGGCGGTGGTGGCGGTAAGTGTGAGTTTGAAGAAGGTTTGCCGATGTTCCAAGAATTGATTGGTGGCAAACTAATGGAAGCACAAGCAAACTCATATTCAATGAATCAGAGCTTGACCGGCAAGCAATATTTTTATGGTTTCCAAGTAGGTGCTTCTTACCGTCTGACTGATAACTTCTCAGTATTTGGTGGTGCTCGTGCAGTTTTGGCAAACTGTGCTTACGAAGGTGCTATCTCTAATATCCAAGCAAACGGAATGGCAGCTGCCACCTATTTAAATGGAGTATCACAAGCTGCTGCTGACGCAGCCAAATATTATGCTGCTCAAGGAATGGCCGATGCTGCCGCTCAATATCAAGCTGCAGCAACCAGTGCTGCACAAGGTGCTTACTTGATGTCGCAAGACCTCGTATTAGATTGTTCACAAAGCGGTTTCGGCATCACTCCGATTATCGGTATCGACTGGAATTTAGGTAAGTTGAACTTAGCTGCCAAGTATGAGTTCCGTACTAAGATTAATTTGGAAAACGAATCGAACAACAGTGAGAATTTGGCAGCATTAGCCACACAAGTTCCTGCCGTTGCCGTATATGCCGACGGAATGAAGGTTCGTTCGGACATTCCGGCTCTGTTAACTCTCGGTGCCCAATATGCCATCAGCGATGCTGTAAAGGTAATGGGTGGTTTCCACTACTATTGGGATAAGGATGCCAAGGGTACACCTATCAAGAAGGGTGACAACACTTGGGAAGCCTTGTTGGGTGTAGAATGGGACGTAAACGACAAGATTATGTTGAGCTGTGGTGGTCAACGCACCAATTACGGCTTTGACGATGCCGATATGTCTGATACAAACTTCAACATTCCTAACTATGCAGTATGTGTAGGTGGCGCTTACAAGTTCACCGAAAAGATGAAGCTGAACGTTGGTTATATGCATTCATTCTATGAAGATCACAAATTTACAAATGCCACTAAGACTGCTTGCAACTACACTCGTAAGAATGATGTAGTAGGTGTTAGCTTAGACATCCACTTTTAAATAAGGAACTAAATAAACACTTCTTCATAATTTTATTTTTGCCGTTTGGTGGTTAACCATCAAACGGCTTTTTTCTATAAAAAAAGAAAAAGGTTAGGATAATAATAAAATTATTTGTTACTTTGCCCCTAATGAAAAACTTATAAAAACAGATAACATTATGAAGAAAGCAACAAAACTACTAATTGCTGTTCTATTATTGGGGTTAATGCCCGGTAGCATGACCGCCCAAGATCGAAGAGATGATAGTAGATACTTGGCTGGTGCCATTCCCGAAGTAGAAGGAAAAGTGGTATTTAACAAAGAGTTCAGCATTCCCGGTATGCCGAAAGAAGATATCTATCTGCGCATACACACTTGGCTGAAAGCACACATGGAAAATAATAAGAATACCAGTCGCATTGTTTTTACCAATAAAGAAAAGGGACAGATTGTAGCTATAGGTGATGAATGGATTATTTTCACATCTAATTCAATATCGCTCGACCGCACCCGCATCATTTACCAACTAACCGCTACTTGTGAGGCCGAAAAATGTGATTTGGAAATAGCTAAAATCCGCTACATCTACCGCGAAGGCGAAGAGAGATATACGGCAGAGGAATGGGTTACCGACAAGTATGCGTTGACCAAAGACAAATCTAAAATGATACGCGGACTGGCCAAATGGCGCAGAAAGACAGTTGATTTCATTGACGGACTGACGCAAGAAGCTGCTGATGCTTTGAGTGCTGCCAACATAGAAAACATTGCAGAAGCCTTTGTTCCCGAAGAAAAGAAGCAGAAGGAAGAACCTAAAGTAGGTCCTATTGTTATCGGTCAAAAGAAAGAGGTAGCAGAAGCCACCCCGAAAACCGTTGTTACAGCAGTTGCTCCGCAAATGGTAACCGCCCCGAAAGTAGAAGTAGCCGCTGCGCCGGTTGCTGCCCAACCCGCTCAACAACCTGCCCAACAAGCAGTACCTACCCTACAAGAAACAACAGTGCCACTTACTGCAGCACCAGCTGCTGCCACATTACCCGGATATAAGCAAGTGGTTCCTGCCGAACTGCCAACCAACATTATTCAAATGGGTGCCGGAAAATTGGTGATTGTCATTGGCAAAGATGCTTTCAATATGAGTATGATGACTGCTAATGCTGGTGGCTCTTTAGGTAAGATGAATGGCAAAAGTGTTGTGTTCAGTATGTTGTCACCCGACCAACCCTACCAACAAATGGAGCAAGCCGACAATTATGTTGTGCGCTTCTACCCTGCCGGCCAAGACCAGCCCAGTGTTATTTTAGAGTGTAAGAAGTTGCCCTCTCAAACCCCGTTGGAAGGTCAGCCCCGAATGTATATCGGTGAAATAATCAACGCATTTTTAAAGAATTAATTCTTATTAGGGCATCTGTAAGGGATGCCCTATACATACCAATAGACTAATATGAGTATTGAAGATGTAATAATGGGTGGGATAGTCTTTAAAGGAAAGAAAGAGAAGCCCAAAGAAGAAAACAAAGTGAAAACCAAAGCTAAAAAAAAGACCTACATCACTGGTTTGCACGGATCGGGTGCTGCAAAGATGAAGGCTGAAATCCGAAGGAAACGAGCCAATCGGCATAAATAAGAATAGGTATAGTACACAAATAAAAAGAGGATGCTTCTTGTAAAGAAAGCATCCTCTTTCATTTTATGCTATTGCTTAGAGAATATTAGCAGCTCAACTTATTGTCTGAACCCAACACGTTGATAATCTTGTGAGTGTACATCTTCTCCATATTGTCACGAGCCGGACCGAGATACTTACGTGGGTCGAACTCTGCAGGCTTTTCAGCAAATACCTGACGAACGGCAGCAGTCATAGCCAAACGAGAGTCAGAGTCGATATTAATCTTACAAACGGCAGACTTGGCAGATTCGCGCAACCATTCTTCAGGAATACCGATAGCAGCCTTCAAAGCACCACCATACTTATTGATAGTTTCTACTTCTTCTTGAGGAACTGAAGATGAACCGTGGAGTACGATGGGGAATCCGGGCAACTTTTCTTCTACAGCCTTCAATACATCGAATGCCAATGGAGGAGGTACCATACGACCTGTTTCGGGATCGATTGTACATTGTTCGGGAGTAAACTTATATGCACCGTGAGAAGTACCGATAGAGATAGCCAATGAATCGCAACCTGTACGAGTAGCAAAATCAATTACTTCTTCAGGATTAGTATAAGTGTGATGGTCTGAAGAAACTTCGTCTTCTACACCAGCCAATACGCCCAATTCACCTTCTACTGTTACATCGAATTGATGAGCATACTCAACTACCTTCTTAGTCAAAGCTACGTTTTCTTCATAAGGAAGGTGAGAACCATCAATCATTACTGAAGAGAAGCCAGAATCAATACAGCTCTTGCAAGTTTCGAAAGTGTCACCGTGGTCAAGGTGAAGAACGATTTCGGGTTTTTCGCAACCCAATTCCTTTGCATATTCTACAGCACCTTGAGCCATGTAACGCAACAAAGTAGCGTTAGCATACTGACGAGCGCCCTTAGATACTTGCAGAATAACCGGAGACTTGGTAGCTACTGCAGCCTTAATAATAGCTTGCATTTGTTCCATGTTATTGAAGTTGAAGGCGGGAATTGCATAACCACCCTTGATTGCCTTTGCAAACATTTCTTTTGTATTTACAAGGCCCAAATCTTTGTAATTAACCATTTCGTTTATAAGTTTTATGTTAGTGAATTAAAATTCTTTGCAAAAGTAATCATAATCTGCCAAATAGCAGAATACAAGAACAATAATTTCTTTATAAAAGTTGATACAATATATTTTTTCAAGAAAGATTTTTCTTATTCAAGGAAATGTATTATCTTTGCGCCCGAAAAATGACCATTACACTATTATTACCAAAATAGTACAAGTATAAAAAATTAAAAAACAATAGCGAAATGAAAAAAGGTATTCATCCTGAAAATTACCGTCCGGTAGTATTCAAAGATATGTCAAATGGTGACATGTTCTTGTCTCGTTCAACTGTAAACACAAAAGAGACCATCGAATTCGAAGGCGAAACTTACCCCTTGGTAAAGCTGGAAATCTCTAACACTTCTCACCCGTTCTACACCGGTAAGTCTAAGTTGGTTGACACCGCAGGTCGTGTTGATAAGTTCATGAGCCGCTACGGTAACCGCAGAAAGTAATTCGATATCTGCAAGATATTACAAAGGCTATATCCCTATTAGGGGTATAGCCTTTTTCTTTTAGGGAAATCCCTATAAACATTGAGGGAAATCCCCGAAGTTAAACAAAGATATACTTTTACTTTTGTAAGTAGAAAACTATAACTAACATTGTACAATTATGAAACGTTTGTTTATTTTGATTTGTATGGTTTTGCTGTTTACAGATTGGAGTGTAGTTTATTCACAAAACCAAAACCTCAGTACGCCGATAGCTGTAAAGGCGCAATTGACTCAACCCTATCAAGGATACGAGATTGGTACACCTGTCGTTATCAGACAATTGGTGCGAAGAAAAAATGCCAACATGAACGGTCTTTATTATGCACTGGAAATAAACGGAGTTCAGATGGCATTACCTAAAGAGGAGAAAAAAGTATTAGAATATGTAGATCAAGACAATGAACAGAGTTTTTGGCAACAGGTGTATTTGGAAAACGAACTATACGAGCACTTCCAAGACGAAGGTTATCGGATGAACTTCCGCCGCGAAATAAACGATGAGTGCCAAGACTACTTAAACAAACTGGAAGAGCTGCGCTACAATGACGACTATATCACTTCGCTTGTACAAGGAGTATTTGCTCGATTGATATCAACCAACATAGATCCCAACCGTATTGAAAAACTGTATGCAGAGGTTATTCAAACCTCAGACCCCGAAGCCTATATGTTGCCTAATGGCACCATGCTGGTCAGCATTGGTTTGCTAAGTGTACTCGACTCAGAAGACGAACTGGCAGCCATGATGGCGTGTGAAATGGCTCATTTCGTACTCGACCATCAGATTTATAATATCCGTAAGGCCGAAGCTCGTGCTGCCAGAGCCGCTTTTTGGGGAGGTGTCTTTGCCGATTTAGCAGATATTGCCTATGCTGATGCTTATTGGTACGATGACGACCGAATGATTGGCATCGGGCTGGCATCCTCATTGGCCAGTTTACCCTTCCTACTCAATGCACAAACCGTAAACCGATTGGGAATGGAATACAAAGAGAAACAAGAAATAGAAGCCGATCGAATTGCCAAGAAATTGCTTCGTTTAAAGGGATATAATGAAAAAGGATTGGCAACAGCCTTGCAAAAAATCAGGAACTATTACAAAAGACAACAGCAACAAGAGAATATTATCCGCTATGGCAGTTTAGATAGGATTGATAAACGCATAGCCCATGCCGGTACAGCAGCAGAGATAGACAATCGTACTTATCACCGAATGATGTCGGACGTGGTGACCTACAATGCTGCCATAAACTTAGCCAACAAACGATATGCAGAAACCGCAGAATTAGTGGAGAAGAATATTAAAAACGACATAGCCACTACCAACGACTACGTCCTGCTGGTCAAAGCTAACATGGCACAATATAATACCGAAGAGATAAATAACCAATGCGTCATTTGGTTAGAACAAGCAGATATGTTGGCTGGAAGCAACCCGAATCTTGATGTTTGCAAACAACGGATTCTGTTATTACTCCGCATGAACAATCAATTAAAAGCAGCTGATGAGTTAAAAAAGTATTGCGCACTGCTGTCGGAATTTCAAGGACAAGAAATCAGCACCGAAGACCGAGATTGGTCAGACGAAGAGCTGAAGTGGGCAACCAAGTTATTGGATAAAATAAATAGAATTTAGTAGCTAAATAAAAAGCGGGAGACAAGAACAAATTCTTACCTCCCGCTTTTCATTGAATGGTTATTTCCGGAAAGGCGGTTTCACCACAACTGCCTTCAATTTGCGACCTCGCATATCAATACTGATTTCCGTACCGGGTTTTGCAAAATTGGGTTTTACATATCCCAATCCAATACCTATCTTACGAGTAGGAGACATGGTACCCGATGTTACTACCCCCATCGGATTACCTTCAGCATCCAACAGTGCATAGCCGTGACGAGGAATGCCGCGATCTATCATTTCAAAACCAACCAACCGACGGGTTACGCCTTCGGCTTTCTGCTTGGCCAACAAGTCCCGATTAATGAAATTCTTTCCCTCTACAAACTTGGTAATCCAACCCAGTCCGGCCTCGATAGGCGAAGTAGTATCGTCTAAATCGTTGCCATATAAACAGAAGCCCATTTCCAAACGAAGGGTATCGCGAGCCCCCAATCCGATGGGTTTGATACCAAACTCGGCACCGGCTTCGAATATGGCATCCCAAATCTTCAGGGCTGCTTCGGGATAGAAATAAATTTCAAAGCCACCGGCACCGGTATAACCGGTATTAGAAATGATGACATCGGCTTCGCCAGCAAACGGACCGTGCGTAAAATTATAATAAGGTATGGTCTTGAGGTCTATATCTGTCAACTTCTGCAACACCTCAATGGCCTTTGGACCTTGAATGGCCAACTGTGCCATGCGGTCGGATGAGTTTTCCAGTTCGGCTCCTTCGGCATTATGAGCCACACACCAATTCCAATCTTTCTCTATGTTCGAAGCATTGACTACCAAAAGATATTTTTCCGGTTCGTAGCAATATACCAAAAGATCATCTACAATACCTCCCTCTTCGTTAGGGAAGCAGGTATATTGTACCTTTCCGGGAGTCAATACAGAGACATCATTAGAGGTTACTTTCTGCAAGAAAGACAAGGCTTGCGGACCTTTTACCCAAAATTCGCCCATGTGCGAAACGTCGAACACCCCTACCCCTTGGCAAACGGTAATGTGTTCATCAATAATTCCCGAATATTCAATCGGCATGTTGTATCCCGCAAATTCGTGCATCTTAGCACCCAACGAGATGTGTTTTTCGGTAAATGGAGTGGTCTTCATGATTTATGGCTATACTTTAGTGTTAAATAATTAAAGAGGTTTTGATGAGCTTTAGCGAATAATTATGCTATTTGTGCTGTCAGTTCGGCAATCTTCACTACTACGTTCATGGCTTTCTGCATGTTTTGTATGGGCAGGAATTCATAACGGCCGTGGAAGTTCAAGCCACCGGCAAAGATGTTTGGACAGGGCAATCCTTTGAACGAGAGTTGCGCACCGTCTGTTCCTCCACGAATGGCTTTGACATGGGGTTCTACTCCTACTGCTTTCATTGCCTCGAAAGCAATATCAATAATATGCATCACCGGTTCTATTTGTTGGCGCATATTATAATACTGATCACGCATTTCCAATGTAGCCACCGGTTCACCCCATTCTTCGTTGATTTGTTCTACCCAAGCCTGCATGTTCTGCTTGCGTAGTTCGAAGCGAGCACGGTCGTGGTCACGAATAATATAGGAAACAGTGGTTTGCTCCACTTCACCCGAAATGCCTATCAAGTGATAGAAGCCTTCGTAACCTTCGGTATGTGCAGGGGTTTCGTCGGCTGGCAACATAGCAACAAACTGATTGGCCGCCAACATGGAATTTATCATTTTGTTTTTGGCATATCCGGGATGCACGTTGCGTCCTTTAAAAGTAATCTTTGCAGAGGCTGCATTAAAGTTTTCAAATTCCAACTCACCCACTTCGCCACCGTCCATGGTATAGGCCCATTGGCATCCAAACTTCTCTACATCAAACTTATGGGCACCCAATCCAATCTCTTCATCGGGATTGAATCCGATGCGAATCTTTCCGTGCTTGATTTCTGGATGTTGCTGCAAATAGACTACAGCAGAAACGATTTCGGCAATACCAGCTTTATCGTCAGCCCCCAATAGGGTTTTTCCATTAGTCACAATCAGGTCTTCGCCTTTGTGAGCCAATAGTTCAGGAAATTGAGCGGTAGAAAGAACGATGCCTTCTTCTTGACACAAGACGATGTCAGTACCATCATACTTTTCGACAATACGCGGCGTAACATTCTTTCCGCTCATGTCAGGGCTGGTATCCATGTGAGCAATGAAACCAATGGTGGGTACAGGTTTATCAGTATTGGCCGGCAAGGTGGCATATAGGTAGCCATGTTCGTCCAACTCTATTTCTTCCAACCCCAGCGTTTCTAACTCTTCCTTCAAATATTTGGCAAACACCATTTGACCAGGAGTACTGGGGGTAACTCCGGTTTCTTCGCTCGATTGGGTATCGAAGCTAACGTACTTTAAAAAACGTTCTACAATATTCATATTCTAAATTATTTATATTTTTCAAGTTTATCAGCCGTAAAGATAGAGAAAGAGGCGCGAATTGACAAACAATTCACGCCTCTTTTTTATTTCCTTTTCTGAAAATTCTATCAGAAACAACTACTTCCGTCAAAGCAGTGTGTACAAATCTTACACTTAGGCAATCCGATGGCTTCTACCAACGTCTCCAATGTATTGAATTTCAAAGAATCCAATCCGAATCGTTGGCGGATAATATCTACCATTTTTTCATATTCGGGCGAACCGGTCTTGGCATATTTTTCCAAATTAATGTCGGCTCCTTCAAGTTCGTTGATAATGCGACGGGTTATCAGTTCCATTGGGCTTTTCGAGGAAGTGAAGCCCACAAACGGACAAGCGTAGATAAGCGGTGGACAGGCGATGCGAATATGTATCTCCTTGGCACCGCAAGCATAAAGTTCCTTCACATTGTCGCGAAGCTGAGTGCCACGCACAATGGAGTCATCGCAGAACAGAAGTCGTTTGTCCTTTAGCAAGGCTTTGTTGGGAATCAGCTTCATCTTGGCAACCAAGCTACGCATTTCTTGCTTGCTGGGAGTGAAGCTGCGCGGCCATGTAGGGGTGTACTTAGATACTGCACGATGGTAGGGTACACCTTTTCCTTCGGCATAACCCAAGGCCATACCTACTCCCGAATCGGGAATACCGCATACACAATCCACTTCGGCATCTTCCTTTTGTCCCATCTTCAAACCGCAATTGAAACGTACTTCCTCTACATTGATGCCTTCGTAGCAAGAGGTAGGGAAGCCGTAATATACCCACAAGAAGGAACAAATCTGCATCTTCTCTTCGGGCTTGCGCAATTGCTCCAAGCCATCGTCATGCAAACGCACAATCTCACCAGGACCCAGATAGCGTTCAATCTCATATCCTAAATTGGGGAAACAGCTCGACTCGCTACTGGCGGCATAAGCGCCCTCCTTCTTACCCAACACAATGGGGGTACGTCCCCACTTGTCACGAGCAGCAATGATGCCGTCTTCGGTCAGCAACAGCATGGAACAGGAACCTTTTACTCGACGATAGACATTCTCAATGCCCTCTACAAAAGTCTTACCCTGTATGATGAGCAGGGCTATCAGCTCTGTCTGATTGGTATTGCCCGAACTAAGCTCGGCAAAGTGCATATTCTGTGCCAATAGCTCTTGTTCCAGTTCGTCCATGTTGGCTACCTTGGCTACGGTAACAATGGCAAAACGTCCCAAATGAGAATTTATGATGATGGGTTGCGGATCGGTATCACTGATAATGCCTATGCCAGAATTACCTTTAAACTTATCCAGCCCTTCTTCAAACTTAGTGCGGAAATAGGAACTCTCCAGGTTGTGGATAGAGCGGGCAAAGAGTTTTGTTTCGGCATTGTAGGTTGCCATACCGCCACGCTTTGTTCCCAAATGCGAGTTATAATCTGTGCCATAGAACAAGTCGGCAACGCAACTTGCCTTGGCCACGGTTCCGAAAAAACCTCCCATGAGATATTATTCTTTTTTGGTTTTAAAGTTTAATGAGTGCAAAGGTACAAAAATCATCATAATCATAATATAATTAGAATAAGTTTTTTTAGCTGTTTGCAAACAAAAACCATCCGGTGTTGTTTCTATAAATGAGATTAACCAAACTTAAAAAAGAAAATCATGAAAGGATTGAATGTATTAATGGCTTTCCTGGGTGGAGCCGCATTGGGCGTAGGTGCCGGAATTATGTTTGCTCCCTACAAAGGGGAAGAGACTCGCAAAAAGATTTGCGAAGCACTAAGAGAAAGAGGTATCAAACTGAATCATAAGGAGATGAATCATTTGGTCGATGAAATTGCATCGAAAGTGAAAAGTGAAGAAAAAAAGGGTTGACACCGAAATTTAAAGCCATAACAAAGAACCGCCATGTTCATAAACGAAAAACTTTTAGAAAGTATCGGATTACTGACACAGGAACTGCGAAAGTATCTGGAATTGCAGAAGAGATACATCTGTTTGGAGAGTTGCGAGAAGTTCAGCATCTTGCTTTCTGCCCTCTTGTTGGTATTGATTGCACTGATACTGGCCATGGCGGTTCTTTTATTCTTCACATTGGCATTGGTACAATTCCTAACACCGATGGTAGGCGCTCTCTCATACAGTTATTTGCTGATAGCCGCATTTTACCTGCTGCTGATATTATTGCTCTATCTGCTACGCAAGCCACTTATTGTCAATCCCATTACAAGTTTTGTAGCTCGTCTGTTCAATCTTTCAGCCAAGCAATCATGAAAATCACGTTGACCGACATATCTCATCAAAAGAATGAGACACTGAAAGAACTCCGCCTACAGAAAGGCAAGCTCGAATCTTTGTGCAATTCTCTATTTGTCGCCAAAGCGCCACAAACCATGAACTACCTTCATCTGTTCGATGGTGTATTGGTCGGGTACAATCTTTTCCGCCGCATCCGTCGTTTCTTCTTTGCCAAATAACTCTTCTTTCCTTTGTGAATTATTGGGCATACGCAAGGGATGCTCAAAACCACTTAATCTATAGAAAGTTACAACCCGCTACATAAAGGTTTTTATTTCGTGATTTTAATGTCACACATGTTTTTTGTTTCTCTTCGAAAAACAAGCTAACTATCTGTTCCAACAGTATGAAACACTTTGTTTCGCATAGTGAAACACTCTGTTTCATACGGTGAAACACTTTGTTTCTTGGGGACAAACGGATAGTTTTGGCGCACAAAACGGACGCAATACAGCCGTTTTCGGGAGCTGAATACGTCGATTTCAACATTTTTCCAACCGTGTGAATAGCAAAAAAAAGCTCCGCCGAATGTAATTTCGACGGAGCCTACCCTAACAATTTTCTTCTAAAAAAGAACTCTTATTATGAAGTTATCTCCATTTCTTTACCGTCTTCAAATCTTCGGGAGTAGCTTCGATGATGCTCAGCGCAAATCCACCGCTGCATGCCTCCTTGACAGACATCTTGTTTTTGGAAGTAACGATGCCTTTCTTTATCTGATAGGAAGTGGGGTTGTCTAAATAATGTGCATCTTCGCCATCGGCATAAAGGGTGGCTACATACTTCTTGCCCGGTTCCAGGAAGTCGAGTGCAAAGTGTGCAGTACGTGCATTTTCGTCGGTAATACCACCTACGAACCAGTTGTTTGTACCTTTAGCTTTGCGCGCAATGGTGATGTAGTCGCCCGGTTCGGCTTCGATGTACTTGCTTTCGTCCCAATCAACGGCTACATCCTTGATGAACTGGAAGGCATCCATCCGGGTTTCGTAATTCTCCACCAAGTCAGCCGCCATCTGCAAGGGGCTGTAAAGGGTTACATATAGTGCCAACTGCTTGGCCAATGTAGTTTGTACCTGTCCGTGCGGCAAATCGCCCATAAACTCTAACTTAGTATCGAAGATACCCGGTGTATAGTCCATCGGGCCGCCAATCAAGCGATTGAAGGGAAGCAATGTAGTATGGAACGGCTTGCTTCCTCCGAATGCTTCGTACTCGGTGCCACGAGCCGATTCATTGCCAATCAAGTTGGGATAGGTACGACACAAGCCGGTGGGGCGAACCGCTTCGTGTGCATTGACACAAATCTTATATTCAGCCGCTTTCTTTACCGCATAGAGGTAGTGGTTGTTCATCCATTGTCCGTAGTGGTGTTCACCACGCGGAATCATATTGCCCACATATCCACTCTTCACAGCATTGTAACCATGATCTACCATAAACTGATAGGCCTTGTCCATGTGGCGTTCATAGTTGCGCACCGACGAAGAGGTTTCGTGATGCATCATCAGACGCACTCCTTTGCTTTGAGCATATTCGTTCAACATCTTCACATCGAAGTCGGGATAAGGGGTTACAAAGTCGAACACATAATCCTTTGATTTGCCAAACCAGTCTTCCCAACCTACATTCCATCCCTCTACCAGCACCTGATCGATACCGTTTTCGGCGGCAAAGTCAATGAATTTCTTCACCCGCTCGTTGTTAGCACTATGCTTGCCATTGGGCTTCAAGGTAGTGTAGTCCACCTCACCCAACTTGATAGAGGGTAGTTCGTCGGTATAGGCCCAAGTGTTGCGTCCGGCAATAAGTTCCCACCACACACCTACATACTTCACCGGCTTAATCCACGAAGTATCGTCGTAAGCACAAGGTTCGTTTAGGTTCAATGTAATGCGTGAAGCCAAAATGTCGCGGGCGTCATCGCTAACAATCACCGTGCGCCACGGCGATACACAGGGTGCTTGCAAATAACCTTTGTCTCCCTTGGCATCGGGAGTCAGCCACGATTCGAACACAAAGTTCTTGTCATCCAGATTAAGATGCATACAAGAATAATCGACCAAAGCAGCTTCGTGCAGGTTGATGTAAAGGCCATCGTCGGTCTTCATCTGCAAAGAAGTTTGTACACCCGTCGGAGAGAAGGGAGTTTGCGATGAGTTGGGAGTGATGGCTTCGTCCATCAAGCCACGTATTTCGGAAAGACGCGACTCTACATAGTCATATTCCTGAGTATCGTAATCACCGGGAATCCAAAAGGCTTTATGGTCACCCGTCATGGCAAACTGTGTATGCTCTTCTTTGATGACAAAATAAGCCAAACTGTCTTGCAACGGAAATTCATAACGGAAGCCCAAGCCATCGTCGAACAAACGAAAACGAAGCACCATGTTGCGCTTGGCCACCGGCTGATTCAGCGTAACGGCCAGCTCATTATAGTGGTTGCGAATCTGCTTTTCTTCACCCCACACCGGCTCCCACATTTCATCGAACGTAGCAGTCTGTTTATCGGCCAATGTAAATCCGTTCATCAAGTCGGTACCCTCTTTCAAGTCGATACCCAACTTCGAGGGTTTCAACACACGCTTATCTTTATAAAAAAGTTCGTAAATAGGTTCACCCTGCTCGGTCAAAGCAAAGTTCAGTCTCACTTGTCCGTTAGGCGAAGCAATACTTTGGGCAGCGGGCAATTCATTTTCTTGTGCAACAGCTATGCCACTTACCAGCAAAGCCAGCACCAATCCCATTAATTTTGAAAAGATTTCCTTCATGTCTCTCATGCTATATTTACCATTTGTTTCTATGGTTGCAAAGATAAATAAAGAGAGAAATAAAGAATATGAATATTGATTTGAAATATATACACACCCTAAGCAAACGTTTGCATCAAGCTATCCACGTCATTACAAACTGAGGATGAAGCAGGTAGTAGATAGTATAACGACGATTTTCGGGAGTACATGTTTCATAAGCCTGAAAGTGACCCTGCGGCACCGGCTTGAAGGGCAAAATGTGAAGATGTTCCAGAAAATCGACGCCGGAAGTATCCATACACTTGAACATACTCTCTTTGGCCGACCAATGGAGCAACAACGACCAGATGTCGCTCTCTTCATAGGGTTGAATCTGTTCGTCGTCATTCACAAATTTATGTGCCACCCTACGCACCCGCTCTCCTACCTGTTCAATGTCAATACCAACAAAGCGATTGACGTCGGCCAACAATACGGCTACATATCCTTTGGTATGGGAAATACTAATGGAAGCATCCGACAAGTAAGGTCGCCCGCTGGAATGGTAAAGTATCTCCTTTTCTTCACCCAACAATGTGTTTAGCAACACCCTGACAGCCAGCCACTCTACTCGTCTATGGGGCGAAGTAAATCGTTGTAGGGCGGCAAGATACAGATTTCTTGATGGGAGCATGGAAAGTAATTCATCCTCCTCTTCTTCCACCTTCCAAATGCCCCAACAAACATCGGCATGAGTATAGGTCTTAAACAGTGGCATCGGGCAGAACAGAGAATTTTACTTTCAAGATGCGGCGATTGTCCATTTCAAGCACCTCCAACTCATACCGGTCGAAGGTCAGTTTCTCGTGCAAGGCAGGAAACTCACCTTTCAGTTCGAGCATCAAGCCGGCCAATGTATCGGCCTCGCCCACTACCTCCTCGAAAGCCTCTTCGTCAATCTTGGTGATTTTATAGAAATCGCTCAGCAGTGTCTTAGCTTCAAAAACCCAAGTGGTTTCGTTCAATTGCACGTAGTTGCGCTCTTCTTCGTCGTATTCGTCATGTATCTCGCCCACTATTTCTTCGATAATATCTTCCATAGTCACTATACCCAACGTACCTCCAAATTCATCGACCACAATGGCTATATGAATCTTATTGGCTTGGAAGTCACGCAACAGGTCATCAATCATCTTGGTTTCGGGAACGAAATAGGCCGGACGAATTAATGATTGCCAACGGAAGTTATCGCCTTTGTTCAAATGTGGCAACAAGTCTTTGATGTAAAGCACCCCTTTAATATTATCCCGATTGTCGGCATAGACCGGAATACGCGAATAGGCATTCTCGACAATGCACTTCAATACTTCCGAGAAAGGGGTACGTATTTCTAAATCGACTACATCCAGACGGGGTGTCATTACCTCTTTGGCTGTTTCACCGCCAAAACGGATGATGCCTTCCAAGATGTTGCTCTCTTCTGATATTTCGTCCTTATCAGTCAGTTCCAAGGCATGCGAAAGTTCATCGACCGAAATTTTACGATTCTTGTGAGCAAAATGCTTGTTCAAGAACGAAGTGGAACGTACCAACATGGAAGCTATGGGATAGAATAGGGAACGGCAAGCCAAGATGCCGTTCGATGCCAAACGACAGAAGCGCAAAGGGCTTTGAGCAGAAAATATCTTGGGCATGATTTCGCCGAAGAGCAACAATAAGAAAGTCAAGATAACCGTCAATACCAAAAATTCGGCAATGGGCGAACCGCCAAAGTCGAACACTTGTCCGAAAAAGATGTTGCACAGCATGATGATAGCCACATTGACAAAGTTATTGGTTATCAAAATGGTTGCCAGCAATCGCTCCTTGTCGGCCAATAACTTGAGGATTTTTTCATCGTTAGGATGTTTTTCCTCTTCAATGGTATTCAAGTCGGTTGGCGACAAAGAGAAGAAAGCAATCTCGGATGCCGACGCAAAACCCGATGCCAACAAGAGTACTCCTGCGACAACAATAGCAATGATGGATGATGTTTCCGGTGTGTTAACAGAAATGCTGTTAAAGATGTCTGCCAACTGGCATAAAAAATAATCTGAGTCCAAAAGTTTGGGTAATTAGTTAAACATATTTAGAAGGGCAGGTCTTCTTCTGCCGAATTATTCTGTACGGGAGTTGCTTGTGGCTGAACAGGTTGCTGAACGGGTGCTGACGAAGCATAGGTAGAAGATTCCGATTTCGGGGTCAACATCTCCATAGTATCTACAAATATCTCAGTCACAAAGCGTTGTGCCCCGCTTTGGTCGTCATACGAGCGAGTGCGGATTTTTCCTTCCACATAGAGTTTATCGCCTTTGTGTACATATTTATCTACAATCTCGCCCAAGCGATTACGGAAAACCAAGTTATGCCATTCGGTGCGATCGGGTACTTGTGTACCATTTTGCAGGGTGTATCCACGTTCAGTAGTAGCCAAACGAAGTTGTGCCACACAAGCACCACCATCAAAGAAAGTTACTTTCGGATCTTGTCCGACATTTCCTATCAAAATCACTTTATTTACAGACATAATCTTGCTCTTTATTTATTTTTCGCCAAAATTAAAGAGAATATCAACACCATGCAAACTTTCACAGATATTTTTCAAGAAAAGCTTGTATTAATCGGGGTACGGCATAGTGATGCAAATCCGCTATGGGAATCTTTCGGTATGCGGCAAACGAACGGGTTTCTTCAGGTAAAACAAATTCATAAAAGTTGGCATAGATTACCCGATGCGACAATACATGCTTCACTCCCCTACTCAACATCCTTACCGTTATAGGAGTCTCACCGTTTGCCAAAAGAGCTTGCACTTGGGGCAAAGCCATAAAATCTTCCTCCGCCACATCAGTTGTGGTTTCAACCAACGGCAATTCAAACAAGCCCTTCCATATGTCGTTGCCCACTCTTTTATTAATAAAAGTTTGCGCGCCCGTGCGTACATATATATAATTAAAGTAGCGGTTTTCAACCTTCGTCTTGTGTTGCTTCACCGGCAAAGCATCTACCAATCCTTGGCGCATGGCCATACATCCTTCAGCCAACGGGCAATCCAGACAACGAGGCGACTGAGGCGTGCATTGCAAAGCACCGAAATCCATAATAGCCTGGTTATAGATGGCCGGAGACTTTTTATCCAACATTTCATCGGCCATACTTGAAAAAAGTTTTTTCCCTTCAGTGGAATCTATCGGCACCTCTATTCCAAAATAACGCGCCAATACCCGATACACATTTCCATCAACCACGGCATAAGGCAATCCGTAGGCAAAGGAGCAAATGGCCGCCGCCGTATAGTCGCCTACCCCCTTCAATGCACGCACCTCTTCATATCGTTTAGGAAAAACACCATTCATGCTCCGTGCCGCCTGATGCAAATGACGAGCCCTCGAATAATAGCCTAACCCCTGCCAATACCTCATCACCTCCTCCTCATTGGCCTCAGCCAACGAAGACAGATTCGGAAAACGTTCCATGAAACGCAAGAAATAGTCCATCCCTTGCGCCACCCTTGTCTGTTGCAAAATGATTTCCGAAATCCATATGCGATAAGGATCCGTCGTATTGCGCCACGGCAAATCACGTTTATTTACCTCGTACCACGTCAATAAAGTCTGTGTAAATAGATTCATAGCAACAAAAATAGTGTTTTTCCCGATAATAACAGCCCCTTAAAAAACTTTTTTCTAAAAATTGTAGGAAATATATTTTCGGGAGAGCCAAAAAAGCTATATATTTGCAGTCCAAAAAATTAAGGAAACTATAGTAATAATATTTTTTTAAAGGAAAAATGACTAAAGCAGACATTGTAAACGAAATTACCAGAAGCACCGGTATTGACAAGACAACTGTCTTGAAAACCGTTGAAGCTTTTATGGAAGCAGTGAAAATATCTTTGGCAAAAGATGAAAACGTGTATCTCCGTGGATTTGGTAGCTTCATTGTGAAGAAAAGAGCCCAAAAGACTGCTCGTAACATCTCAAAGAACACCACCATCATCATTCCCGAACACAACATTCCGGCATTCAAGCCCGCCAAGACATTCACACTTTCTGTAAAGAAGTAACTAATTTAGTATTAACCCATAAAATTTTAAGCTATGCCAAGCGGAAAGAAGAAAAAAAGACATAAAATGTCAACGCACAAGCGTAAAAAAAGACTAAGAAAGAACAGACACAAAAGCAAAAAGTAATTTTTAGTCTGACAGACAAAATAAAGAACAAACTTGTGAACAGACAAATCGTCTCGCGGGTTTGTTCTTTGTTTAAACATCATTATTGAATAAAAGCAAAAAAAAATTGTGACAAGCGAACTCGTTGTTGACGTACAGCCCAAAGATGTCTCCATCGCCCTGCTCGAAGATAAGCAATTGGTGGAACTACAAAGCGAAGGAAGAACAGTCTCTTTCTCCGTGGGCAACATCTATTTAGGTCGCGTCAAGAAATTGATGCCCGGCCTGAATGCCTGCTTCGTGGACGTAGGTTACGAGAAAGATGCTTTTCTTCATTACCAGGACTTAGGTCCTCAATTCAACTCAATAGAGAAATACGTAAAGCAAGTCTTAAGCGACCGCAAAAAACTCTATCCATTCAACAAAGCCTCTATCCTGCCCGACCTCGAAAAAGACGGCACCATAGCCAACACTCTGAAAGTAGGACAAGAGGTAATAGTACAAATTGTAAAGGAGCCAATCTCAACCAAAGGGCCACGACTCACCTCCGAACTATCTTTTGCCGGACGATACCTCGTACTGATACCCTTTAACGACAAAGTCTCCGTATCACAAAAAATTAAGTCGAGCGAAGAACGCGCCCGCCTCAAGCAACTGCTGATGAGCATCAAGCCGAAAAACTTCGGCGTCATCGTCCGCACCGTAGCCGAAGGCAAAAGGGTGGCCGAACTCGACAGCGAGCTTAAGATACTTCTCAAGCACTGGGAAGACGCTATGGCCAAAGTACAAAAAGCCACCAAGTATCCGACACTGATCTACGAAGAGACCAGCCGCGCCGTAGGATTGTTGCGCGACCTCTTCAATCCCTCGTTCGAAAACATACACGTCAACGACGAAGCCGTTTACAACGAAATACGGGATTACGTAGCACTCATAGCCCCTGACCGGGCAGGAATTGTCAAGCTCTACAAAGGCCAACTTCCCATCTACGACAACTTTGCCATAACCAAGCAAATCAAGTCATCATTTGGTAAAACCATCTCCTACAAAAGCGGAGCCTACCTGATAATAGAACACACCGAAGCACTGCACGTGGTCGATGTAAACAGTGGCAACCGCATTAAGAATGCCAACGGCCAAGAAGCCAATGCGTTGGAAGTAAACCTGGGAGCCGCCGATGAACTAGCACGCCAACTGCGCCTCCGCGATATGGGCGGCATCATTGTTGTCGATTTCATTGATATGAATGAAGCAGAAAACCGTCAGAAGCTTTACGAACGCATGTGTCAAAACATGCAAAAAGACAGAGCCCGTCACAACATCCTGCCCCTCAGCAAATTTGGACTGATGCAAATCACTCGTCAGCGAGTTCGCCCGGCCATGGATGTCAACACCGACGAAACCTGCCCCACCTGCTTCGGCAAAGGTACCATCAAATCGTCCATCCTTTTCACGGACACTCTGGAGAGTAAGATTGACTACCTGGTCAACAAGCTGAAGATAAAGAAATTCTCGTTACACATCCACCCGTACGTTGCCGCCTTCGTCAACCAAGGACTTGTATCCATGAAACGCAAGTGGCAAATGAAGTACGGACTCGGCATAAAAGTTGTACCGAGCCAAAAACTTGCTTTCCTCGAATATGTCTTCTACGACTCTAAAGGAGAAGAGATTGACATGAAAGAAGAAATCGAGATTAAGTAAAAAAGAAAGGGTTGCCTCAAAATAAACGAAGCAACCCTTTCTTTTTTTTATCTACCTAAAATATAGTTACGGGCATATTCTCTGACATACTCCACCAATTCCGGCGAATCAACAATCTTCACGTCGGCCGCAAGTCCCAACACAAATCGCCCAATCCCCCAATAATTACTGACCATCGCATCAAACAACCAACGATTGCGTCCCACGCTCACCACATACTTTTTAGCCAACGGATACTCCTCTATCAACAAATTATAAGCCCTTGCATTCAACTCCAACTTCACCGGATAAGTCACCCCATCCTTCGCACTGATTCTAAAAACATCTATAAAAGCCATCTGATGCTTCTGTTCATTCGTCCAAGCATCATCGAGCAACACAACCTTTTCAGCACGCCCCACCTTGAACATCTTGTTCATACCGCTTGCCGGTTCATAACACCACACCTGCAAATAATTGGACGTAAAAGCAAACGGCTCCACCAGTCGGTCGCGCACCTGCTTACTGTTCGACGAAACATAATTTCCGAGCACCACCTGTCGTTTCCCTTCGATGGCTTCCAACAACAAACGTACATTATCGGCATTCTTTCCATCCACTATGCTATCAGCCACCCCACGAAAGTTATACACCGATGCCAATTTTTGTTTCAGATTCCGCTTCACCATATTACTATCAGAGATTGACTCAATCAGTTGATTCACCAAGTAAGCCTCCTCCTCTGTAAAATGAACCAGTTGCGAAATATCCTTGAAGAAAGGCGACTTCACACAAAGGCTGAAGCAACCCTTCGTTTTCTGAAGCACAAACCCCACACTTTCCAATGTATCCAGATAGCGATACACCGATCGACGGTTTATCTCCAACAATCCGGCAAGGTCATCTACCGTATATCCTACATTCGTAGTAAGCAGCTTCATCAAGCGAAGCAGACGTTCCATCTTAGGCTGATCCATACATCATTCGTTTTATTTCGGCCGTAAAGATAATGAAAGGCAAACGAAGAGAAAAATGAAAATCTCTATTATTTCTCCAAGAAGTTACACTCCTTACCCGTCAAGTACAAAAACAATAAAATCATCAAAAACTCCATATAAAATCCTCCATATCAACATTAACTTCCTAATGCATATCTGCACTATTTAACTAAACTGAAATCCCTTTCCAATACATTGGCTGCCAACGTATCGGCCGTCTGTACCAATGCCAAAAGCGGACATTTGTCCCTGGCTTTATTCAAATTTGCCACCATCTCTTGGCTCTGCATCGGCAAATCCCATGCAGCCATATGCCAACGTATAGCCAACATCTCGTCATCAGTCAATTCAAACCCGCTACGCAACAGCATGATAACCGACTTCTCGCCATGCCCCATCGGAAACGCAGTATAATCCACATTATACATTTGTTGCGATTCCCATTCACCTGTAACGGTTTTCTGTCTCCGCACTGTCTTCTGATAAATATCCGATTTACATACATCGTGCAACAAGGATGCAATAATTACACTATCCATCGGCAATTTATTTTCCAGATTCGGTTTCACCAACAACAATTGTTCTCTTATTATTAGTGCCATTTTACATGTATTCAGCGAATGTCTCAATAATCCTCCCTCAAAATCAGCATGATTCCGACACGAAGCCGGAGCCTTAAAAAATCCCCAAACCTCCAAATCCTCCATCAAGTAATCCACATCCTCCGGGTCTTCCCTGTCCAGCGAACGCAGCAGATCCATAAACTCTAATTTATCCAATTCCCGTTGATTTTTTATCTTCTTAGCCATATAAAATAACTTATTACATTTAGATTAATAATACACAATAACTATCCCACAAATGCCTTATAGAAAGCAAAACCAAGAAATATGAGTATAAAAAGCAAAACCCCAAATGGAGCATAGACAAACAGCAGAATCACTCCCAAAATAATAGCTAACGCAGCCAACAGTTTAGGACAAGAAAAAAACATAATGGTCAACAACAATGCAACAAGATTCATAAATACCTCCGTTATTAAATGATTAATTTTTATTTCACACTGCAAAGAAACGGCGTGTTTGTGACACCTTTTGTCGCAAATAAAAATATTTCGTTAAATAATACAAAAAACTCCCATTGCCAGTCATTTGGCAACGGGAGTAATCTATTTTCGTTCAATACGTTTGGTCACAGCATTCTTACCCACCCATTTGGACCAACTATGACAATCAGTATCGGTCGGTGTTCAGTATTACCCATTGATGGAGCAAGTTTAACGATTAGCCCATTCTCTCTTGATAGCCTTTGCTTCACGTTTCAATAAATCAAAGAAATCATCTATCGCCTTTTGATTACTTTCCTTTGCTTTTTTTGCTACTTCTTTCATCAATTGGCTAAGCATTTCATCAGTAGGTTCTTCACCAGAACTAAATCTATAAGCATTCATTTCCTTCTCTGACATAACAGTTTCCATTACATTACAGATACAAAAACAAAAAAAAATAGAACACTTTGTGTTATACTTTGTATATCTTTTGCTTTTTCATTGATTTATCAGATAGTTGCTCAACAAATGAATACCTACGAACAAGAAAAGGAGATGCTCCCATACGGAACATCTCCTTTTCATCTATTTCAAGAACTCATCATACCACTTGGCGGCTCCTTTTATTGCTTCGTGGTATTGCTTGGTCAGTTCTTCCACCTTATCTTGTCGTAGCTCATAAGTTTGCAAACAGCACGATGTGCGCAAGGCTATCATCCTACTACCTACTTGAGTAAACGGTTCGCCCTTGTCGCCCGTATTGGCCTGGCAGAACTGAAAGAACTGCTCCATGTCTTTAAATTCCAATACCTGAAACATAAATTGGAGTCCCGTTGTTTGCAGCACAAACTTATACGGCTGTCCAGCCATTCTACATTCCACAAACCCAATCTTCTTAGCATTTTCGTTTTCCATAATAATCATGTTCTTATAACATTGCACATCATTTGCAAAAGTAATATAATTAGCTCACTTCGCATGATAGTTTGAATTGTTTTATCTACCCAACCGCATTCATTCCATCAATCAAATCCTGATAGGTGACCACTTTGTGGTATTTCACATTAGCTGTGGAGATGGAGTTGAATAGCTTTTCTCATAAATCAATATTTTATCCTCGTTTGCAGTATGTTGAGCAAAAGGAAGTAATGTACCTTCTTCAATCAAATCAACCCTTTGTTTCAGCAAGGCCTCCAATTGACAAATAATATCAGCATACTTAAACAGACTGATTTTGGCACCTTTATCAAAAGACACCAAAATATCTACATCACTTCTTGCTGTTTCTTCGCCACGAGAATACGAGCCAAACAACCATGCCTTACTAATAGGCTGTGTGACAAAATAGCTCTGAATAATAGGAATGATGCTATTTATTGTATAGCTGTTCATAACTACAAACTTTAAAGTTTTATACAAAAATACAAATATTATCACTAGTGTCCACTAAAAAAGTGGACACTAGTGAAATTGACAAGCAAATTATCAACGTTACCATTTTACAAATCTTTGTTTCATATTTACAATTTCAGACAAAACATCCATTCTTGAAGGGTAAAAAAAACACCCCTAAAATGCAAACATCTTCTTAGTAATCAACTTGATATATTTTGCCATCAGATGCAGTGTAGGCAAATTTTGCCCAAACAGAATCTTTGACGAGTTCTCCCTCCTTAAATATATTACGAATATGCTTACCTATTACACTTATATCACGACCAAACAGTTGCGACATTTCATCAATTGAGAGCCACACCGTTTCGTTTTCCAAACGAA
>SUYA01000006.1 GCA_015060695.1 Mediterranea massiliensis | reverse complement strand
GGACGCTCCCACATATCTTGATTAATCACTACCAACAACTCAAAAGGACGACCACTGGAGGTAGGAGTGAAAACACCTTTACCATCACCTCGACAAGAGGATAAAAAGAACATTAACAATAAAAAAACACAATAGAAAAAGTTATTCTTCATATACTTCGTTTTTAAAGTTTCACAATATATCCTACAAAGGAACAAAGATTATCCGATATTGTATCAATAAATTATATTAATTCTTGTTTATTTTGCTCTTGCTTAGCAGTAGAAAGCATTCCACATGCAGCAAAAATATCTTCTCCACGAGATGCTCTAATGGTAGTAAACAATCCATGTGAAGTCAAATAATCGCGCAACATTATCATTTGTTCCATGTCAACACCTTGCAAATCAACACCAGGAATTGCATGAAAACGTATTAAATTTATCCGACATTCCAATCCTCTAAGTAATTTCAACAATTCTTTAGCATAAAGAAGAGAATCATTTATCCCTTTAAATACAATATATTCAAAAGATAAACGGCGTTGTTTACCAAAATCATAGCGACGAAGCATATCAACAATCTCTACTATAGAATATGCCTTCTCTGCAGGCATTAATTCACGACGTTGTTGTGGTATCGGGGTATGTAAACTAATTGCTAAATGGCAATCTGACTCCTCTATAAAACGTTTCAATCCCTTCTTTAAACCTACAGTAGATAAAGTAATGCGTTTAGGACTCCACCCAAACCCATAAGTAGACGTCATAATCTCCAATGCTTTCAAAACCTCTTCCAAATTATCCAAAGGTTCTCCCATCCCCATCATTACAACATTAGTAAGAGAATTCGTTTCAGGCAATGAAACAATTTGATTAAGTATTTGATTTGTCGTAAGATTTGAAGAAAAGCCTTGTTTTCCAGTCATACAGAATTTACAATTCATCTTACAACCCACCTGAGAAGACACACATAAAGTCGCACGTCCGTCGTCTGGAATATAGACAGCCTCAACATAGTGCATTTCTCCAACTTTATACAAATACTTTATTGTACCATCTACGGAACGAATAGATTCAACAGGAAGTGCTGTACCTACTTCATAAAGTTCCTTCATCATCTCACGGTTTTTCAATGACAAGTTGGTCATTTCATCAATAGAAGAGACTTTTTTATCATATAGCCATGTGGCTATTTGTTTAGCGGCAAAATTGGGCATTCCCAAATTTCTAACCAACTCTTGAATTTCAGCAAGAGTCATTCCCAAAAGTTTCTTTTTTTGATTCATCCGGATTCTACTTTATATTAAGTTTGCGCAAAGGTAAAAATAAAGTTGCATAACAACAACGAGTGTATCAACAAAATAAGAAAAGCCGTTCGGCAATCAATCAACCGAACGGCTTTCTTTTATTATATCAAATTTCTACTTTAGAAGAAAATATAACGCATATCCTTCACATTTGCATTCATATAAAGGTCATTCATATATTGTTGTGTAGCCATACGGGCATAACGATTTTGAAGAAGATTCTCTTCATTCTTTGCATCAAATGTTTCATTCAACTTATCAGCAGCATATGACTGCAAAACATATACGCCACCATAACCTTTAATCGGAGAACTTAATTTATTCAGTTCGGCAACAGAAGCGAAAGCACTTACTTGCGGTTCAGTAGTACGCAATGCTGCAACATATGCAGGTGCACTAAATGTTACATGTTTTACAGAATCACTCACAGCGTTCTCCATAGCCTTGTATTGTTCAAAAGTAGTTGCATTTGCGGCCTTCATATCAGCTAATATTTTTTCAGCCTTTTTGTCACGAAGGATTTCACTTCTTAATTGGAATTGCAACATTGCATCAATAGAGCGATAACCTTCAGGATTAATATCCGAAACAGCCACAACCAACATACGGTCACTATCACCACATTCATATAGGCCAGAAACTTCACCTTCAGAGGCTTCAAACACCCATCTCAATGCATCCTTTGTGCCACTGATGTCAGCAATAGTGTGTTCCGAACTGTAAAGATCTGTTCTTTCCAACAATTTATAACCAGCATCTTCCGCATTTGCTTCCAAATCTGCTAAAGTTGCATTAGCGGTAATGAATTGGCTAAAATCATTGTAAGCCTTTGAATAAGTTTCTTTACTAAATTCAATCGGACGCTTCACAATAGCAACCTTATATTTATCCTTATTAGTTTTTTTATTTGTTACTTGCAATATAATATTTGCTTGTGCCAGTTGCAAATTCTTCAATTCTTTCAGATTTGAAGTCGTTACAGCTTCAATGTATTTCAAATTTTCATTGTCAATTTGAGCTCCTTCATAATTTGCAGAAGATATCCAAACTGGTTCGCCTGTTTGACCATATTTCTTTGCAATTTCTGCAAAATCAGCACCCGCCTTAATTGCCTTAAAAATACTATCAGCCAACGTTTTGGTTTTTTCAGGATCTGCTTCCATCACTTGAATTTGACGATATTCAATAGAATCTGCCAATGTAGCCTTTGCCATTTTCTTAAACACATTTAAAGTGTTATCAGTGGCATTATAATAAGGGCCAAATACTCCACCCATAGCTACTGAATCCAAACGAGCAACCACATCAGCGGGTAATGCATTGGTTGTATAGAACAAATCAACATAAGGAGTTTCAGAAGATGTTGAACGTATAAAAGTTGTATAATCTGCAGGATTAGCAGCTAATTGTGTTGCATACTCCTCCATTTCAGCTTGCAGTTCAGCCTTATCTTCTTCACTTGCTACAACTTGGACATCAATAAACTTAATATCACGACTTTCGGATACCTGCTTAAATTGTTCTTTCTTGGCATTATAGGCATCTTTAAGATCTGCATCTGTAATCTTCACAAGAGAATCTGGAATTGCAGAATAAGGGATTGCTGCTAAAAGTATATCCGATTGATCAACACGGGCATCAAAAGCATCTTGTGCCTCAACCGGATTAGAAAGTAATGAATTAGCAATCAGAGCTGTGTATTTTTCCTGCAAACGACTTTGCAGCAATGTCTTTTCAAGAAAATTCCAGAACTTGAACATCGCATCATAATAATCCAAATATTGAGCTGACATTTGAGCACGTTGTTCTGGTGTTATTTTTGAATAATCAACCAAAAACTTCTTCAAAGCATCTGTATCAAAAACACCTGTTTGCGGATTTGTAAACGGAGTACGAGACAACATCGGATGAGTTCCAGCATTAATCAACGCTTGAATTTCCGCATTCGATACTGTCAATCCTAATTTCTCTGCCTCATCAGCAACTAGTTTATTGTTAACATACATCCTCCAAACTTCATCCTTGATTTGATTATGCATCTCCTCTGTCAATACTTGATTATTGGTTGTAAATTTCACAACCTCTGTGTATTCTTCCAACAAAGTTTGAAATTCTTGTGCAGAAAGCACTTCTCCATTAATTTCACCTACATCTTGTGATTGGTGGGGTTGTAATACTTTCCATGCATCTCCTGCTATGAAAGCAAACAATGCCAAACCAATTACAATCACCAATAATGGTCCTTTTGACCGAATGTTTTGTAATGTTGCCATTTTCGTTTTATGATTTATTTGTTATTATTATTATCACACTTTTCAATTTAGCGCACGAAGATACAAAAAATGCAAATACGCTTCTATTTATTCGCAAAAAAAATGCAATAAAACCTCATTATTCGTGTATTTTCAGTCTTACAAGTTCTATTTTAGTCGCCGAAAGTCTAACGATTTTGAATTGAAAGATGCCGATATCAATTACCTCATGCAGTTTTGGGAAACTTTGATAATGATTCAAAATAAGTCCTCCAATTGTTAAATAATCATCTGATTCTGGCAAATTCAAATCGAAAGTGTCATTCACTTTTTCAATTTCTAAGCGTGCTGAAAAAACATAATCATTCTCCCCTATTTTCTTACATATATACGATGTATTATCGTGTTCATCTTCAATATCACCAAAAATTTCCTCTACCAAATCTTCCATAGAAACAATACCTGCCATACCACCAAACTCATCAACAACCACAGCTATGGTCTTTTTTTGTTGCATGAAAAGTTTCATCAATTTATGAGCGCCCATGGTTTCAGGAACAATCGGTATATCTGTCACATGCTTTTTCCAATCATTAAGTGTACGAAACATTTCCGAAGAATGAATATAGCCAATCACATTATCTATACTATTCTTATAAACAACAATTTTAGAAATACCAGATTCAACGAAAAGATTTTTCAATTCCTCAAGTGATATATCCAAATCAACAGCTACGACTTCAGTTCGCGGCACCATACAATCCCGAATTTTTATAGTAGAAAAATCTAAAGCGTTTTGGAAAATCTTCACCTCAGCATCCAAATCTTCTTCATCTTCGACACCATCAATACTTGATTGTACAAAATAATCTAAATCGACCTTTCCAAAAGCTTTATCAGAAGCCTCTTTATTAACACTTACCCCAAATAAGCGTAAAAAGATTGCAGATAATCCTGATGCGATTTTTGATATTGGGAACAAAAATATATAACAAAGGAATAATGGAAAAGCAAAAATACGTAATACTAAATTAGGATTGATTTTAAATAAGGTTTTAGGTAAAAATTCTCCAGTAACAAGTATTATGAGAGTTGAGATTATTGTTTGCAATAGTAACAATAAGAAATCGTTAGACACAAAACCTGACAATATCTTGCCTTCAATAATTTCAGCCATAAAAATACCATAAACAACTAATGCAATATTATTACCCACCAACATGGTTGATATAAAATTGTTTGGATTACGGAAAAAGAAAGCCAAAATAGAAGATGTCAAGCCCGATTTACGCTCCATTTCAAAGCGCAATTTATCAACCGACACAAAAGCAATTTCCATTCCCGAAAAGAATGCCGAGAATGCCATTGTTATCAATACATATATATATATATCCATATTACCTATTAAATTGTATCGGTTCGCAATGTATCAACAGTCATAGATTCTTCTTCCACATAGAAGATACCTTCTGGTTTAAATATTCTATAGACAGTCATTTGTTGATTAGATTCAAATCCCCATCCAGTAATAATACGTTCAGGTTGTTCAATTCTTATAAATTGATCAGAATATACTTTTTCTGTATTCTGATCCCAATAAAGCAAATC
This sequence comes from Mediterranea massiliensis, assembly GCA_015060695.1. Classification (GTDB taxonomy): domain Bacteria; phylum Bacteroidota; class Bacteroidia; order Bacteroidales; family Bacteroidaceae; genus Bacteroides; species Bacteroides massiliensis_C. Next base: position 148,244 of record SUYA01000006.1, on the reverse strand, counting down.
AGTATTAAACCTTTCTCCTTTAAAATTTTTAATCACAACATTCCCCATCAATTTCCACAACTTCTTTTTTTCATAATAATAGGCTGTATCAGCTTTTACATTAGCCTCTACTTGAAACAAAGAATCGAAACTCTCTAAATATACACCTTTTTCAAAAGCCCAATGAGGAGGATTTTTCCTATCATATACTTTCCACTCTTCGGCCATCAAACGATAACGGATAACACCCGAATCTGAGATAAGAGTTGAGACACCTTTTGTATCCATCACGGGCAAAGAATCACGCTCAGTAATAGCCTCTCCAATACTTTTTTTATTATTTGAACATGATGAGAATAAAACAAACATAACCACCACCATAAAGGCGATGGTTATGTATATGTTTTCACGGGCAACAATGTCCGAGGTTTGCTGTTGCATATCCTAATTAACGAATAGTTGTTGATTCACCTATCCAACCACCAACATTAATACGATCACCTGTCTTATAACCTAGCATAAAGAGGTCTTTAGCTTCGGGAGTATATCGAGCGTAGTTAGAAATTAATTCATTAGCCTTATCAGCAACACTAGGATCAACACTCTTTGCTCGTTGCAACTTATCGATAACTACAAAATAAGTACATCTATTCAAAGCACCTTCATCTGTCCAATTAGGAGAAGCTGCATACATGTTAGCTAACAAAATATAAGCTGCACCATAATTAGCATTATAGCCAATAGCTTCATAGCAATACTTACGAGCTTGCGAGTATTTCTTTGCACCAAATAATGCAGTAGCAGCCAAATAAGCCATTTCACATTTCTTTGAATCGTCACTTTCCATCTTCAATGCTTCATCAATATATGGCATAGCCTTTTCATATTCTTCTTTCTTAATATACATGTAACCTACACCTACAGCTGCTTCTGGGGTAGGATTGATGCGATACATATAATCAGAAGCTGCAAAATATGCTTCACTATCTGTACATCTCATTAATCTCAGCACATTCAATGCTTTACCCAAAAATACAGAGTCGCTCTTGTTTGCTTCTACCTGAGGGCCATAGATACCTTGCAAAGATTCGCAATCAGCCACACCACTTTGTACAAACATCGGCGTGAAGTTTTCCTTTAAAGCTTCCAAGTATTGTTTTACATTAGGCTTAGTTTCATTAGCGATAGCTTCATCCATATATTTAGTTACATCCAAATAATCTTGGAAGAATTGCTCAGTATGTGCCTTATCTGCTTGAACTTTTCTCATAGTAGTTTCCATAAAAGCATTTAAGACTGCACCTTTAGAAGCCCCTTTATCACCATCTACGGCTGTTTTCAACCACGTATATGCTTGATTCAAATCAGCTTTTGGAGCAAATTGCAAATAATCCACTGCTTTATCACCAACTAAACTTGCTTCAGATACTTGTTGAGTAGCTTTCAATTTTTTGTTCAAATCGGGCAAATATTGAATTTGCAAATCATACACGCCCAATAATTCATTAAAATACTTCTGATAATCTGCATTGTTGCGATCCTTGATTTCAGCCATAAAAGCTTTCAAGATTTTCTTTGCATCAGTGTAAGTGTAGAATTTCAGTGTCGGACAATCTTTCAACACTGCCATACAGGGTAGATAAGCATCTTTAAAATTACCTGCTCTTACAGCCTCATGAGAGATACTGCTGTTAGCATTACAATCTTGCGCAAAAGCACTGGTTGCACCTACTGAGAGGAACAAAGCAGCAATTAACATCTTCATTTTCATTGCATTCAAAAAATTTAGTTATTTATATCTTTATTATTTTATCCTTAATATACTTTATTCTTTTGGAACCACACTTCATTAAAAGTGATTCCTACACAGATACGTAATGTATTCTCATCCAAGAATGTAGCCTTATTACCCTGTGTCCGTACATATTGAGCAGACAAACTAATGTATGAACGTGTATGAGGAATCGGTAATCCAAAACCTGCAGACACTCCATATTCCTTAGCGGCTCTTTCTCCTTCTATTTTATAATAAGGATTAGAGTAGTAAGCCCCCATTCTATATTTCACATGCGACAGATAGCTTCTACCCACAGGGTTTGGTATATATTCAGCCCCAAAAGAGAAGCGTGTCCTATCACAAAACACATTCTTTTCACTCCAATACGACACATCGGTCCATTTTTGTATCATTACATCTGCAGCCAACGTCAATCGTTTATCAAACGTATAAGCCAATCCAATACCCCATGTTGTAGGTATTCCACAAACCACAGCTGTATCAACTACTTGGATTGAAGCCGTAGTACTACTTGAACCCAACACATCTTGCACATAGGCAGAGTTGTTCAAATCATGTCCGGGTGAATACACAGCACCTAGTGTCAATTCATGTTTTTTCCCAATACGATGCGTATATTGCATACCTAAATCCAACTTATAACTTCGCACAGAGAGGTTTGTCGTTGTAGTCAATGCATTTGCTTCTGCATTGGCTATAAATGATTGAGCTCTTGTACGAGTTATGTCACCCCAAAGATAGGAAAAATTCGCACCAATTGAAAGATTTTTAAATAATTTAAATCCTGCTCCTAAATACGCTTGATGCAAACCACCTTCACCAGAGTATGTTACAGTTGTAGAATTGTCTGGATATTCCACGTTTTCTTGATATTCTCCAAAATTATATCCAACATTGGAATACGGCAAAAGCCCCAAACTGATACCACACCACTTAGCAACTCTAAACTGCATGGTTAGATAGTCAATACTAGAGTTATGAGCATTAGTCTTCACTTTACCATTACTAAAATTGGTGTTTTGCAACCCTATCCCACCATCAAATATAAATGTCAAAGAGTCAACAGCAGAATAAGAAGCTGGATTGGCAAAATTCACATGATACTTATCACGCAATGCATAAGCCGTTCCACCCATCGCTTTAGTATTTGCAGAACCAGGTTCTGTCAATTGTCCGTACCCATATCGTGTATAAGGAGAATTCGTATTATTTTGTGCCATCGCCGCACTTGCCATCAAAAGCAGCAAGAATAAGCATTGTGTTTGTTTAAACTTTATCATTATTATAGTCTAATATTCTATTTAATCCTTTCAACACTAAAAATTTGTCTGCAAAGATGCGACTTTTTAAGTTTGCATCAAAAGAAATTTCATCACCACCCGTTAAAAAAACCAAAAGTTCAGGATATTTATGGTTTAAAGTGCGAATATAGCCTTCAATTTCGTACTTAATTCCCCTTATTACCCCTGCACGAATAGCCGTTTCAGTATTTTTTCCTATCATAGGAGATACCCCTTTTGATTGAACTAAAGGTAGTTTTCCTGTGTAATTATTCAACGCCTTTAAACGCATCTCCAAACCTGGAGATATATTCCCTCCATAATAAAAAGAGTTTGAATCCACCAATTCATAAGTAATGCAAGTTCCCGCATCAATAACCAAAATGTCTCTGCCCGGTTTTAAATATGTAGCTCCTACTACCGCAGCAATACGATCTCCCCCCAGTGTCTGTGGAGTTTCATACAGAATCTTTATTGGCAAAGGAGTTTGATAGGTAAGCCTCAACAATGGACATGACAATGCGGCCAAACTTTTTTCAGCCTCTTCCGACAAGTCCACTACAGACGAAAGTATAGAAGCAACCGGCTGATAACGAGATGCAAATGGAATTAAATCACTCAAAGTCCGGTTGTCGGTATATACAACATTATACAATTCATTTTGCCGGAAAACAGCTATTTTAGCCACCGTATTTCCTATATCTATCACTAAATTCATTTTCATCGGCGACAAAAATAAAACAAAGTTTTCAGATTACAAGGATTCATACAATTTTATTCGTTTATATAAGAGAGAAATATTACCTTTGCCCAGCAAAATTAACACATACCTCATGAGAAAATATCTATTTACACTAATTATATGGTTCACCACCGTAGCCTTTGCTAACGGAAAAATTCAACAAGACTCCGTCCCCAGTGATGACTCCATACGCATTAGCCTACTAACATGTGGTTCGGGAGAAGAGGTTTATTCGCTATTCGGACACACGGCCATTAGATACGAACATCCCTTGCGAGGCATTGATATAGTTTTCAATTATGGTATATTCAATTTCAATACTCCTAACTTCATTTGGAGATTCACTTTAGGTGAAACCGACTATCTATTAGGCATCTATCCTTACAAACGATTTGAAACAGAATATCTTTTATCCAATCGCGAGGTATGGCAACAAGAACTTAATTTGTCAAATATTGAAAAGAAACGTCTTCTTTCTTTTTTAGAAGAAAATTATTTACCAGAAAATCGTCAATACCGATATAATTTTTTATACGACAACTGTGCTACCCGCCCTTTTAACCAAATAGAAAAAGCTTTATACAATCCACTCATTTACGCTCAAGACATGAGCGACATCAATACCGGGAAGAGTTTCCGTAAACTCATTCACCAATACACAGAAGGAAGTCTATGGGTACGTTTAGGGATTGATTTTTGTTTAGGAAGCCAAGCCGATAAACCCATCAATCGACGTCAAATGATGTTTGCGCCTTTTTACTTGATGGATTATTTTTCAACTGCCCAAATTTCTGATAACGGAATTGCCATCAAGCCCTTAGTAAAAGAGACGAAACAACTTGTCAGTTCAAACAAAGAACATCAACAAAAAGTGGCCTATATATTTACTCCGTCACATGTATTTTGGCTACTTTTTCTTATTGTATTTATGATTAGTTGCTATGGTGTTATTCGCCAAAAAAGTTTATGGGGAATAGATGCAGTTTTATTCACATCGGCAGGCATCATAGGATGTATTATCACTTTTTTAGTACTCTTTTCTAAACATCCTGCCGTCACCCCCAATTATTTATTATTTGTGTTCCACCCTTTCCATTTATTGTGCCTTCCTTGCATAATCATCCCTACAATGAAAGGAAAAATAAGTTATTATTTAATGGCCAATTTGCTTATATTAACTCTTTTTATAGTGCTTTGGCATATTATACCGCAAAAATTCAATGTAGCTATATTACCTTTGACACTTTGTTTGTTAATACGTTCAATCAGCAATCTTGCTATTACAATATTAAAAAGATGAAAAAAGGACTAATAACTTCCATATTAGCATTAACTTTCAGCAGCATACAAGCTCAACCACTTACTTCTGTACCAAAATTGGTTGTAACCCTAACCATCGACCAACTACGTTCAGATTATATGGAAGCATTCTCTTCTTTATACGGTGAGGGCGGTTTCAAACGTTTAATGAAAGAAGGGAAAATATATACACAAGCCGGATTCACTTTTCAAAATATTGACAGAGCTTCCGCTATAGCAACATTATACAGTGGGGCTACTCCTTCATTAAATGGAATCGTATCTGAAAATTGGTTAGACATCAATACCTTACGCCCTATAAATTGTGTTGACGACAACAACTTTATGGGTAATTATACCACAGAGAGTTCTTCACCCTCCCAATTGTTAGTTTCCACCATTGCCGACGAACTTAAAATAGCCAGTAGCAATAAAGGACTGGTATATGCCATAGCACCATTCCGCGATGCAGCCATCTTATCTGCCGGACATGCAGGTAATTGCGCACTTTGGCTAAACGAAGATTCCGGAAAATGGTGCAGTACTACTTACTATGGAGATTTTCCTTGGTGGGTTAGCCAATACAACGACCGTTGGTCGCCTGATTTTCGTATCAAAGAACTTGAGTGGACTCCAAGTTATCCCGCCGAGCGATACAAATACCTACCTACTTGGCGAACAGAGGCGTTTAAATATAAATTCGATGGAGGCAAATTGCAACAATACCGAAAATTAACAACTAGCCCGCTTATAAACGATGAAGTCAACTTACTTGCAGAAGAATTGCTCAATAAAAGTACAATAGGTAAAGACGAGACACCCGATTTATTAGCTTTGACTTACTACGCAGGAACTTTTAATCACCGTAGTCCACAAGAATATGGCATGGAACTTCAAGACACCTATGTACGCTTAGATAGAAGCATAGAGACTTTGCTAAACATGCTTGAGCAAAAAATAGGATTACAAAATATCCTCTTGTGTATCAGTTCTACCGGTTATTCCGAGCCCGAAGCACCAGATAGCGGCATTTATCGTATCCCTGGTGGTGAATTTCACCTAAACCGCTGTGCCACATTACTTAACATTTACTTAATGGCCACATATGGAACCGGACAATATGTAGATGCTTATTACGATAGACAGATCTATTTGAATCACAAATTAATAGAAGAAAAACAACTCGATTTATCGGAAATACAACAAAAATCCGAAGCCTTTTTGACACAATTCAGTGGTGTAAACGAAGTGTATTCTGCACACCGCGTACTTATTGGCGACTGGTCGCCTGAAATAGAAAAGATACGTAATGGCTATCATCGCCACCGCTCAGGCGATTTAGTCATAGAAATATTACCAGGATGGACTATTGTTCAAGAAAATTCTACAGATAATAGAGTCATTCGAACAGCTCACATCCCCACTCCTCTTATTCTTATGGGCAACAATATAAAAGCCGAACGCATCATTTCACCTATTCATTTAGAACGTTTAGCTCCCACTATAACAAGTGCCTTACGCATCCGCTCCCCTAATGCATGCCGTGCTATCCCCCTATTCTAACCTTAAGAAACTGAAAAATCGTATGCAACATACTGATTAATCGGTATTTTAATGTAACTTTGCACGCAAATTTTCAAAATAGATAACAATAAAAACAGATAAATAATGGGATTTAATGATTTTTTAAGTTCGATTTTCGGCAATAAATCTACTCGTGATATGAAGGAGATTAAACCTTGGGTAGAAAAAGTAAAAGCCGTTTACCCTGAAATTGCCAAACTCGACAACGATGGCCTCCGTGCTAAAACTGAAGAATTAAAAGCTTATATCCGCAACTCTGCAGCCACACAACGAGCTAAAGTCGAAGAACTGAAAGCAAGCATAGAGAGCACAGAATTGGAAGAACGCGAAGCTCTTTTTTCACAAATAGACAAATTAGAAAAAGAGATCCTTGACATTTACGAAAAAGCATTGGATGATGTACTTCCCACCGCATTTTCCATAGTAAAAGATACTGCTCGTCGTTTCTCTGAAAACGAAGAGATTATAGTAACAGCCAATGAATTTGACCGAAATTTAGCAGCAAGCAAAGACTTTGTACGCATCGAAGGCGATAAAGCCATCTATCAGAATCATTGGATTGCCGGTGGTAATGAGACCATTTGGAATATGGTACACTATGACGTACAGCTTTTTGGTGGTGTTGTATTGCATAAAGGTAAAATTGCCGAAATGGCAACTGGTGAAGGAAAGACTTTGGTAGCTACACTTCCTGTATTCCTTAATGCGTTAACCGGTAATGGAGTGCATGTTGTAACAGTCAACGATTACCTTTCCAAACGCGACTCTGAATGGATGGGACCTTTATATATGTTCCATGGTTTAAGTGTTGATTGTATTGACAAACACCAACCTAACTCTGATGCCCGTCGCAAAGCCTATTTAGCAGATATCACATTTGGTACTAACAATGAATTTGGCTTCGACTACTTGCGTGACAATATGGCTATCAGCCCCAAAGATTTGGTGCAACGCAAACACAACTATGCCATTGTCGATGAGGTTGACTCGGTATTAATTGACGATGCACGTACTCCGTTAATTATCTCTGGCCCTGTACCTAAAGGTGACGACCAATTATTTGAAGAACTTCGTCCTATGGTTGAACGATTGGTTGAAGCACAGAAGAAATTGGCCACTCAATATTTGGCAGATGCCAAGCGTCTGATAGCTTCTGAAAACAAAGAAGATGTAGAGGCCGGTTTCCTCTCTCTTTATCGAAGCCATAAATGTTTACCCAAGAATAAAGCCCTCATCAAATACCTCAGCGAACCAGGAATCAAAGCCGGCATGCTAAAGACGGAAGAGATTTATATGGAGCAAAACAACAAACGCATGCCAGAGGTAACCGAACCTCTTTATTTTGTCATCGAAGAGAAGATGAAGAGTGTGGATTTAACCGACAAGGGCATTGATTTGATTACAGGTAATTCAGAAGACCCGACCATGTTTGTACTGCCAGACATCACGTCACAATTATCCGAATTGGAAAATGTAACCGGATTAAGTGATGAAGAACGTTTGGCAAAAAAAGATGCTCTATTAACCAACTATGCCATCAAATCTGAACGGGTACATACCATCAACCAACTGCTGAAAGCATATACTATGTTCGAAAAAGACACGGACTATGTGGTGATGGAAGGCCAAGTAAAGATTGTAGATGAACAGACAGGTCGTATTATGGATGGTCGTCGTTGGAGCGACGGATTACATCAAGCAGTAGAAGCCAAAGAGCGAGTAAAGATTGAAGCTGCTACACAAACATTCGCCACCATCACTTTGCAGAACTATTTCCGTATGTATCACAAGCTCTCCGGTATGACTGGTACTGCCGAAACCGAAGCTGGCGAACTTTGGGATATTTATAAATTGGATGTTGTGGTAATACCTACTAACCGTCCAATTGCCCGTAACGACATGAACGACCGTGTTTATAAAACCAAACGCGAAAAGTATAAAGCCGTTATCGAGGAGATTGAAAAGATGGTAGCCGACGGACGTCCTGTACTGGTAGGTACTACGTCTGTTGAAATCTCTGAAATGTTGAGCAAGATGTTAGCTATGCGTAAAATACCCCACAATGTATTGAACGCCAAATTACACCAAAAAGAAGCCGACATTGTTGCTCTGGCTGGTCAAAGCAGTACCGTAACCATTGCTACCAACATGGCCGGTCGTGGTACCGACATCAAATTAAGTAAAGAGGTAAAAGATGCCGGTGGTTTGGCTATCATTGGTACCGAGCGTCATGAATCTCGTCGTGTTGACCGTCAGCTTCGTGGTCGTGCCGGTCGTCAAGGAGACCCCGGTTCCTCAGTATTCTTTGTATCTTTGGAAGACGACTTAATGCGCCTTTTCTCATCCGATCGCATTGCCAACGTCATGGACAAGCTTGGATTTAAAGAGGGCGAGATGATAGAACACGCCATGATTTCCAAATCTATTGAACGTGCTCAAAAGAAAGTGGAAGAGAATAACTTCGGCATTCGTAAACGGTTGTTGGAATATGATGACGTGATGAACAAGCAACGTACCGTTATCTATGCCAAACGTCGCCATGCATTGATGGGTGAACGTATCGGTATGGACATTGTGAACATGATTTGGGATCGCTGTGCCAATGCCGTAGAAGCTCCGGACTACGAAAGTTGTAAAATGGACATGCTACAGACTTTGGCTATGGAAGTACCTTTCAGCGAAGAGCAATTCCGCAACGATAAAAAAGAAAAATTGGCAGAAGTTGCTTTCGAAGCAGCCATGGGAAACTTCAAGCGCAAGACCGAACAAATGGCAAAAGTGGCCTATCCGGTTATCAAGAATGTTTATGAAACCCAAGGACACATGTACGAAAACATTCTGATACCCATTACTGACGGTAAGCGTATGTACAACATTCCTTGCAACTTGAAGTTAGCCTATGAAACAGAATGTAAAGAAGTTGTAAAGAGCTTTGAGAAGACAATCTTGCTGCACATCATTGACGAAGCATGGAAAGAGAACTTGCGCGAATTGGACGAATTGAAACATTCGGTACAAAACGCCAGCTACGAACAAAAAGATCCTTTGCTGATTTACAAACTTGAATCGGTAAATCTATTTGATGCTATGGTTGAAAAGATAAACAATCAAACCATATCTATCTTGATGCGCGGACAGATTCCTGTACCCAGCGAAGAAGAACAAGCTAAACAAATGGCCCTTCGCCAAGCTGCTCCCGAACGCCGTCAAGATATGAGCAAATATCGTGAACAAAAGCAAGACTTGAATGATCCTCATCAGCAAGCTGCCGCATCGCAAGACACTCGCGAACCACAACGTCGTGAACCTATCCGTGCTGAAAAGACGGTAGGACGAAACGACCCATGTCCTTGTGGTAGTGGCAAGAAGTTCAAGCATTGCCACGGACGAAACATGTAATATTCATCATTTGTAGGAGTTAAAGACCCCCCTTTAACTCCTACATTATTATATATAAATGAAGACATTACCCTATATACTTCTGCTGAGTGCATTTCTTTTCATCGGTTGCCAAAGCATCGAGCCATTTTCTATAGATTATTTACAACCGGGCAAAGTTAACTTTCCTGCCAGTTTACGCAAGGTAGCTATTGTAAACAACACGCCAGTTACCTTAACAGGTTCAAACAGCGAAAATGATTCTATAGCTTTACAAACAAACAATGCCTCATCGCCCGACAAAAGTATCTACCAAGGCGATGCACAACTCACTACAGAAGCATTGGCCCAAGCCATTGCCGACGAATACTATTTCGATGAAGTTATCATTTGCGACTCTGCTCTACGCACCAACGATAGCATTGCCCGTACCTCCAACCTATTAAGTATAGAAGAGGTAAAAGCATTAACCCAAGCAATGCATGTAGATTTTCTCATTGCAGTAGAAGGTGTAGAGATACATACACAACGACAAATCAACTACCTTGCCCAATTACAAGCTTACTACGGTACCCTCGATGCCATAGTTCGCCCCACAATCCGCATTTATCTGCCTAACCGTTCACGCCCGCTAATTAGTCTTTTAGGCAATGACAGCATCTTTTGGGAAGAAGCCTCTATTAGCGAAGCATCTGTACATGCCCAATTACCCACCCCTGCCGAAACCATATCCCAGGCTTCAGAATTCGCCGGCACTATCCCCATTCAACATTTACTACCCACTTGGAAAAGCGAACAGCGCTACCTTTTCACCGGAGGAAATGTAGCCATGCGTGATGCTGCCGTTTATGCTCGCGAAGGCAACTGGACAGAAGCAATTGCTTTATGGAATGAACAATACAAAACTAAAAAGGGGAAACAGAAGATGCGTGCAGCCTTCAATATGGCCGTGGGATATGAGATGCAAGACAGCATCGAGTCTGCCTATAAGATGTCACTCGAAGCACAAAAATTAGCTAGCGAGACTGAAAACACCTTGTACGTCCCCATCACTCTTTATGTGAATGAATTACAACAACGGAAAGAGGGTTTATTGCAACTGAACGCACAAATGCAACGTTTTGAAGAGGATTTTTAATAAAAATCTGTTGCAGTTATCATTTTTTTCATACCTTTGAACGGTCTAATCAAAGAACAAAGGCAATATGAAACTTACTCAAGCATCGCAAAACATCATTAAGAACTGCATCAAAGAAGCAGTCAAACCCTATAACATGGGCAGTACCCAATCCTTTCAGGTTACTGACTTCCACCTACAAGTCATCCTTGGCTCGGACGAACTGTATGTATTCAACGATGATGAGGACAAGCTGGCCGAAGGCACAGTTCGGGAGTGGAGCAACTACGTTGCCGAAGAGTTCTACAACTGCGTTGAACACGATTTAACCTCCATACTCAACCAACTGAAAGAAGAAGGTCTGTTTGAGAAACTGAATATAATGAAGCCCTACTCGTTTGTCTTGATTGACAAAGAGAAAGAGAGCATCAACGAATTGATGTTAATAGACGATGACGCTATGATTATCAATAACGGACTTCTGAAAGGGTTGGACGAAGAGTTGGATGCTTTCTTAAAGCAACTTTTAGAAAATTAAAAGACTCATTTCCCTGCCTTGTAATCTTTGATAAATCCTTCCATCAGCCATTTGGCCAATGCTTGTCTGTTATCACTGATAACAAAACGGCGTTGGTCGAAGTTATTTTGTATGTTTCCTAATTCGACAAGCACCCCCACCGGTGTGCTATTCCTCAGTACATAGAGTCCGCGTGGGTCTACTGTCCCCTCAAATCCCCTATTGGGCTGATGTTTTTTATAATTGGCTTGAAATGTGTTTCTAATATTCTTGGCCAATCGCTCACCTTGCTTGCTGCCCGGTGCATGATAGAAAAAGACATCCGTCTGCTGGCGTTTACTCCGACTATCCACATGCAGGAAGATAGCTCTGCAATAGGTATATTTCTTTCGGTCACTCCGATAAAGCTCATTGATTTTCGCTGCCCGTTGCTTCAGTCTTTCTGTCTGGTTCAGCGGTATCTTTGCCCCCATACAGGTTTCCCGCTTGCTGTTTTTCAAGTAACGTCCATTTCTAATCCCATCTTTGGCATCCTGTATAACGATGTGTACCTTTGCTCCTTCCTGCATTAGGTTTCGTGCCAATCGCAGGGCCACATCGTAGGCATATTCATCTTCATGCAAATTGTGTCCGCTCAGTTTACCTATAGCACCGGGGTCGGGTCCTCCATGACCACTCACCACATAAAAGCAAGCACCGGCCAGACTATTCCCTGTGACTTTCACCCTCGACAACTCTTTTCCAAACAACGGTTCTTTAAGTTCCTTTGCAGTCACAACCTTTTGCTTAACATTTTCCGACTGACTCAATGGAGGCAACAGATAAGTAACCCCCAGTTGCAGTTCCTTTTTCCCACGCAGTTTCCTCTCATTCAGTTTCAAGAACTCCTGATAATATTTCTTAGAAGGCCGTCCATTACGTTCCAGGAAAGCCGAGATGCCTTCGCCGGATTTTGGTTTGGCACTTTGCGGTTCTTGTGCCATCAGGCAAATGGTTGTCAAGCAAGCTATCCATATAGTCAGGAATCTGTTCATACACTCTTTTGATTAATCTTTTTATGTTAGTCGGACAAATATAGATTATTTTCCTTACTTTTGCAGCCTAATTGGTAAGAAACTTTTAATACACATATAATTATGGCCCAAAACTTAAAGCCGGAAACCCTCTGCGTACAGGCCGGATGGTCTCCCAAAAAGGGTGAGCCACGTGTGCTCCCCATCTATCAAAGCACTACATTCAAGTATGATACCAGCGAGCAAATGGCACGTTTGTTCGATTTGGAAGATAGCGGTTATTTCTACACCCGTTTGCAAAACCCCACGAATGATGCTGTAGCAGCCAAGATTGCCGCCCTCGAAGGTGGCGTGGCCGGTATGCTCACGTCAAGTGGTCAAGCCGCCAACTTCTATGCCATCTTCAATATCTGCCAGGCCGGCGACCACTTCGTCAGTTCATCAGCCATCTACGGAGGTACCTTCAATTTGTTCAGCGTAACCATGAAGAAGTTGGGCATCGAAGTAACATTCATTGCCCCCGATGCATCAGAAGAAGAAATCAATGCTGCATTCCGTCCTAACACTAAAGCATTGTTTGGCGAAACCATCTCTAACCCTTCGTTAGAGGTACTCGACATAGAGAAATTTGCCCGTATAGCCCATGCCCACGGTGTACCGTTGATTGTAGATAACACCTTCCCCACTCCCATCAATTGCCGTCCGTTTGAATGGGGAGCAGACATTGTTATCCACTCTACCACCAAATACATGGATGGCCATGCCACCAGCGTAGGCGGCTGTATTGTAGATAGCGGTAACTTCGACTGGGATGCGCATGCCGATAAGTTCCCCGGCCTTTGCACCCCCGATGAATCATACCACGGACTCACCTATACCAAAGCATTTGGCAAACTGGCATTCATCACCAAAGCTACAGCCCAACTGATGCGTGACTTGGGAAGCATCCAAAGTCCTCAAAATGCCTTCCTGCTGAATCTGGGCTTGGAAACTCTCCACCTGCGCATGCCTCAGCACTGCAACAATGCCTTGAAGGTAGCACAATACTTGGAGAATAACGAAAAAGTGGCATGGGTGAACTATTGCAGCCTGCCCGGTAACAAATACTACGACTTGGCACAGAAGTACATGCCCAACGGCTCGTGTGGTGTCATCTCGTTCGGATTGAAAGGTGGCCGTGAAGAGAGCATTAAGTTTATGGATTCACTGAAGTTGGCAGCTATCGTAACCCACGTGGCCGATGCCCGCACTTGTGTTCTCCATCCTGCCAGCCATACACACCGCCAACTCAGCGACGAACAACTCATCGAAGCCGGCGTACGTCCCGACCTCATCCGCTTCTCGGTAGGTATAGAGAACGCCGACGACATCATTGCCGACATCGAACAGGCACTAAATATCTAACAGATTTTAGTACCTAAACATAGTTCCTCAACTACCTATAAGTAGTTAGGCAACTACCTATAGATAGTTGCTTCACTACCTATAGGTAGTTGTTCTTTTACCTATAGGTAGTTTGGGAGGCCGATAATGTTATGTTATTTTATTATCATAAAAGAAGAGATAAACATCAATAAAACATCTGTAACCCAAGCAAATAGCACAATTGGATTATCAGAGTCTATTCTCATATTCATCACATACTAAGTTCCACCTATGCTCAACGGAATAAATGGCATTAGCTAAAGCCTCATTTTGCCAATCATACTTCTCCGATTCTTCTGATTTCTGATAGTGTGTAATTCTATATGTTCCATCAAGTTGTTCGGTCAAGATAAATCGGCTCAACAAACGATGGCTTCTATACACATAAATCCAACCATCATCCAAATAAAAACCATACCTATCATCCCAACCCGTATGAAATGCTTTAAGGATGCGCCTACGCAATTCTTTCGTAATTACCTTATCACACATCGGACAAGTTTTGTCATGCCATTTGTGCTTTTCCACATTTGTCAATGCATTATTCTTTGGGAAAAACACTCTGTTTCGAGTGTTGATTTCATAGATACGCTCATCTAAAAAAGGCAAATGCTCCATATAGCCACCGCCTGGATACTTCGCTTTCACAAAATAGTAGCTACAACCATACATTGCATCGGCCAAAGCACCGGCAAGCATACAGTTCAATATTATATTTCCGGGTTGTTTCACCGCATTATGTATGGTACTTCCAAAATCAAACGCATCATAGAACGACATCCATGCACGAACCAAATAGCTTAATATCCCATCGCCGTTTTTCCAATGTTCTTCTTTAGTAAAGGAACGAAATGTTCCGCAAAACTCCACTTTTGCGGCCTCGTTTTTGGTTGCGCCATGACGCAAGGCGCAAATCAAACGAGCCAGAAAATGCGAAGCATAAACCTCTTCTTTTTCATCACAAAGGCAATAGGTATGTACAACCTGCGACAAATCAGAATCATAGAACCAACCGATAGCTATTGAACGAATCACATCAAACTCTGCATTCAGTTTAGCATTTCCAACACCCCAATAGCCTTGATGCAAGCGCATAAACTCACTCCTTGTCGTATCAGGGCTATCCATGATTGTTTTTGCGGTCAGCAATAAGGCATCTGCATACACTGACTTTTCTGCTTTATCCGAAACAAGATGCGGATAAAACTTATCACGCTCGTTTTGCCATGTCCAAGCAGCTAAATCACCGATGAATGCTCCAATCATAGTTCACCCTTTCTCCATAACAGGACTTGTGCAGTAAATTCCATCAAAGCTGAAACATAATCATGTGAAATACCTTCAAGCTCCGGGCTGTTAACTCTGGCTAAAATCCATTCATTTATCCCATCAGGAACATCTGTGAAATATTCTTCATAAACTTTATAGGAAACTTTGGGTGGAAGATGCATATCATATTGGCTCAAGTCTATTTCAAGCGAATCTATATCAATATTGAACATCTCCTTCCAAAGTTTTTTCATTATTTCGTTATCACGACAAGCATTACAACGCGACCTTGAAGCATTCTCTTCTGCAAGAAACTCTTTTATATCCTCTTCCGTGCAATCCTCATCTTCTTCCGGACCTATCATGAAATCCAAAGGAAACAAAGAGCCTTTCAGCAATACATCCCATGCCTTTGTTACATAATACAATGGCACTTCATAGTCACTACCTTTCACTCGATTTAGAAGAGACTCGTCAAATTGTTTGTTTATAACTCGATCACTAAACTCATCCGGAAGAATATTAAACACACAACGAATGCTTTCATAATCGGTTACCGCTTGCCACTCTCTGCATCGTCTAAAGAAAAGTTCGTTTGAAATGATTTTTTCTACTTGTATTCGAAATCGTTCCTGAGCTTCCTCAATGTTATCAGCTGCAAAGCCCCAACTATCCAATGGTGTTAATGGATTTTCGGGCGTACAAATCTCACCCCAAAGCCTATTATCTTTAGGATTTAGTGTAAGCAGTGCTTTGTAACCTTTATATTCTAATTGAGGAACATCTGTTTTCATTGTAGCAAAACCGCATTTCATATTATCTTCATCTGCAATTGCAAAGGTAAATAAAAAACAATACGAGATAAAACTGATTACACGTCATTTCCTATTATTTATTTCCCTTTGCCCGATTATGCGATTTGCACAGCATCTGGCAATTCGATATATCGGTTGCTCCCCCTTTGCTCCATGCCGTAACATGGTCGGCATCCATATCTTTCAGTGTCCATATTTTGGTGCGATTATTATCATTGCCCATTGCACAATAAGGGCAATTGGATATTCCCTTTTCTTTGGCATCATTGGTTTGCTTGGCATATACACTTTTCTTTGTGGCATCATCGAACAAACGGATTTCAAGTAGCTTAGTATCCACACATCCACCAAGTATATACTCAAATACACCCTTTCTGTTTTTCACATAAGAATCGGCATAGAGTTCTTTCACTTTCTCCCAAACTACCTTGGGATTATACGCTTGATGGTGATATGTTTCATACAATCGTCCCCATTCCAAACCACGCATTTCGCTTTCCACCTCCGTAAAAACGGCCGATACCCAATCTATTACCGAATTGAAGTATGCTTTTACTTCATTGATATTGTTATCGAAACGATGGCTACTCATATAGATTTCTATCTCTCCAGCACTTACCCAATCCAACGCACGTTCCATAAAGTCTTGACGATTAACCACACCGCTTATATAGGCACTCCACTTCTGCACGTTGGCGTTCTGACTATTACTAAATTCGGCCTTACACAAGGTTACAAATGGCCCTGAATAGATTGCATTGCGAAGTTCTTGCGCATTCAACGGGACTCCTGCTATATTGATGGTCTTGAACCACTCTTTTATTTCACTTTCTTCACCTTCACATTCATAAATCAGCAGTTTGGTATTCAAGATACGTTCTTGCAAGTCGGTAGCCAACGCACCGAAGTATTGGGGCATGCCATTTGCATCCTTTATGGCAAACTTACCGGTAACGTATCGGCCAAGACTGGTGATGCGTTGTTGCCCGTCGAGCACTTCCAACCTACCATCTTCCAATTTATTGAAATAGATAAGTCCTAACGGATAGTTCCTCAACACAGAATCTATTACGGCAACATCTTTCTTTCCGTCGGCATAGATATAGTTGCGTTGGTATTCGGGTTGGATGGTCAGTGTTCCCGACAAGCCATACAATCCTTTTCCCTCAAGTTCGTTATAGACAAAGCCTTCGCAAATGTCTCTGACGGTAATGTCTGTTCTTAAAGTGGTTTTCATAGTTTTCGCTTAATAAATAAACGTTTATATTGTTTCTTTCCATTTATCAGAGGTTGTGAAATAGCACTTTTATCATCCCATAATCCATTTGAAAATCCTTTTCCTTCACTTTCTGTTGCACCAATAATTTCAAACTGTTTCGGACAATACTTATTAAGAAAAGTAATTGGCACACCCATAACACCATCATAATCATTTGGTATTGCATCTATATAGGGCACTTCGATAGCATCATAATTGTCGTATTTATCGTACGATTCTTTTCCGCGAATCTCTTTGTGTTTACTAAACTTCAGATTATCTGCCATCGTCATCAGTGGAAGTGGTTGATGGCGACGGCCATGATCTATATTAGTAAACCAACAAACTCCAGGAACCCTATTAACTTTTTCCCCATTTTGTTCACGCTCGAATTTATAAGTAGATGCATAAACAAAATCTACCGGTACTTTAAAATACATTCCGGTATTAAAATTTGTAGCCCCCAACCAAATCTTATTATCTTTAATCAATGTAAAGGATTCTTTATAAGTAATAGCATTCATATTCCCTATTACCAAGAACAACTTCTCTGCCTCAACAATCCAAGCCAAGAATTCACGAAACAACGAAAACGGTGGATTGGTAACAATTACATCAGCCTCGTTGCGCAAAGCCGTAACTTCCGTACTACGAAAATCGCCATCACCTTCTAAGTATTGCCATTGCAAGTCGTCAATATCTATCCGTCCGTTGGCATTGGTATCGTGGTCGAGAATAAATATCTTACCGCAAACACGGCTCTTATCTACATTATACTTTGGATTTTCTGTTTCGAAAAGCGTTGGTTGCCAATCGCTTTTAAACTTCTTGCTTTCTATGGCATAACTGGTACTTATCAGTCTCTTCAATCCCAAGCGCTCGAAGTTCTGGGCAAAATACCGGGTAAAGTTACTCCATTCGGGGTCATCGCATGGCAATAGCACCGTTTTATCCTTAAACACATCGGGATTATACTCCAAATAGGCATTTACTTCCTTTTCTATATCTTGGTACTGGGTATAAAACTCATCGTTTTTTGCATTTTTTGCATTAGACAGGTTGCTATTAGCCATAGTGCATATCATCAAAATATACGGCCAAGGCTACACAACCGCAAGTATTATTCAATGATAGTAAGGCAAAGACATAAAAAAAGCGTGAAGCCCTGCACTGTCACTCGCTCCACGTTCTGAGGCTCGTAGGAATTGCCTTGCAAGTCGAAGCGAGCAACGAGAGAAGGCCCACGCCGATATGTACAAACAACCAACTATGCCAAAAGTTGCCATTGGTGCAAGGATACACCAATGGCTGTAAAGCATAGAGGGTATGTATATAGCACACCCACGGGACATTCACCGTTGCTTTGTTTCTGACTTGCACTTGAAATTTTCCTACGATTTCAGAACGTCAAAACCAAAGCGTAGTAAACGCCTTTCAATATGTCTTGTTCCTGTCCTTATACTTTGCATAGCGCAAAGCATCGGAATGAGAACGCTACAAATGTAAGGATTCTATTCGATATTTAAGATTAATGTTCAAAAAAAACTGCAACAACGATAAGAGAAAATCTGTTATGCCTAAATCATTTTAAATTTATACTAAAATTGTTATGCAATTTATAGCTAAATTATTTTAGAAAAAGGCTATAAGGAAATGGTTGGTTTGCGAAGGCATGGAAGAGCCTATAAAATTAGTTAGTCAGTCAGTTTCCATATAAGGAAACTGACTGACTAACTAATTTATAAATGCCTTACACAAACTGCTTATGGACGATAGGTGATGGGCTGGCTTTCCTTGCCTTGATAGAAAGCTTTGGCCTTAACTACTTGAGCGTCGCACTTCACCGGAGCCGTCCATAAAGTGGACTGAGCGGTAGGTTCACTTCCATCAAGTGTATAACGGATTTCGGCACCGGGAACAATGCAGTTTGCCAGAAGCAGACCGTTTTCTACCTTCAAACCGGGGAAGGCTACATGGAAGTTGATGTTGTTAGTAGCCCAATGGGGCATTTCTCGTTCGGCTATTTTCAGTTCATAAATCGCCAATTCGCGTTGGAAAGTTTCTTCTTCGATGGCACCTTCCAGCTTTTCCCAAGCCGGATGAGCATGCCAGCCACGCTCTGCTACACCCATATATTTGGGGAAGAAGTGATACTCCAACCACTCATAGCCACGTAAGGTTTCGGCAAAGAATTGAGCCGAAACGCCAATCATGTTCTTACGACCTTCTTCTGTCAAAGCGGGTTTATCTTTTTCCATTTGCGACATATCAAACGGGGTGCCGGTAAGCGACCAACGGCTGGAACGATAGTTGCGGAAAGGAAGTGCCGAGAACGAACGGGTTTCGTCAACACAGCCACCCCAATTCAAACCCGGTTCGCCGGGATGATAGCTATAAGCCATATCCATGTAGAAATTACATACGTTACTCAAAACAACGGGATAACCATTGTTGGCTATTTCATAGACTACGCCATCGGTATTCCAATCGGGAACGGCAGTCCAGCAGTTAATACCGGCAGCTTGCGCTGTTAGCTGACGATGTCCGGCCTCACTATGTCCGATAGCTACTTCCTGCCATCCGTTCAGTTTTACGCCATGTTTAGCCAAAATGTTTGCAGCCTTGGTAATGTAATATTCTGCCAAGTCGTGACGTTTAGTCATACCTTTCTCTTTAATGAGTTGTTGACAGGCGGGCGACCCTTTCCATGCACCAGCAGCTACTTCGTCGCCTCCCAAGTGGAAAAAGGTCATCTGCAAGCCTGCTTCTTCGTACATTTTCTTCATTTCGGTCACCACTTTCTCTATGAAACGGTAGGTAGAGGGCATTGCAACGTCGATAACATTGGTCGAATAGGATTGTACGGAAAGATATTCTGATGTATCTTCGGGATGAATGAGCATATATTCCATAGCTTTTTCCGGATCGGTACTGATATACTTGTTATAGCGGGCTTTCATAGCAACAATGGCACCACGGGCATGCCCAGGTGTTTCTAATTCGGGGATGATATGAATGTGACGAGCAGCAGCATACTGCAGCAACTCGATGAACTGACTACGGGTATAGTATCCGCTACCCAAGCTACCCGGCTCGGAGGTACTGCCACCTGCATACGATGGATAGAGACGGTCGCTTTCGTCGGTAGTATGCCCGCGACGTCCGGCTACTTCGGTCAATTCGGGCAGGCCGGGTATTTCAAGACGCCAACCTTCATCGTCATTGAAGTGGAATTGCAAGGTATTTACTTTATAGGAAGCCAATATATCAATAAAACGTTTCAAGTTTTCAAACGAAGTATAGTTGCGGACTATATCTATCATTACGCCCCGATAATGCATATCGGGATAGTCGTTGATGTAGGTGCCTTGCAATTCATAGGGAGACTCTTTGCCTTTGAGCATGGCCAACAATGTTTGGGTACCATTGAATATACCGTGAGCTGTAGCAGCAGCAATCTTTACCTCGCCATCGGTTATATTAATAATGTATGCTTCAATAGAAGGGTTCTTTATTTCTTCAGGATTAAGAGGTACGAAGGTGATGGTAACAGGCGCATCCTCTCTGACTTGAATGGCATATTGGGTTGCCAGCTTTTCTTTCAGAAGAGCGGCTTCGCCGGCAAACTGCTCCGGAAAGAGAAGCGATACTCCATCGGCTAACTTTACAGAGCCTTCGAGTGGCAGGGCTTGCTTCACCGAAGGAATGATGTCGGATTGCAGCAAGGCTGGTATTGCCGGCAACTTGGCATTGGTGGCATATACTGTTGCTGCATCGGGATAACGGGCTACAATACTATCATTGAAACGACGAGCATCCAACAGCAAATCGATGGCCTTCCCATCAGAACCAACCCAATAAGCACCTTCAGGCATTAAGGTGTATCGATCCATACGTCCCTTGCAACGGAAATCTATGCGTAAAGTCTCACCGGGAGCCAACGGCTGATAATGTGCAGTAGGCGATACACGAAAGTAATTACCATTTACCAACTCCACTTTAACCGGAGCATCGGCCGGTTGCTCGATGCCACGCGGAAGCTGACAGTAATAAAAGCTCCAATCGTTATCAAGAGTTTGCTGAGAAACATTTTGTAGTACAAAAGTGTTGTCATAATAGGCCGGATTCTCAACATCGATGGTGCCCATTTCCCAAGTCAACGAAATAGGAGCCTGCGGTTCTTTAACCGTTTGACAGGAAATCACTAAGAGCATAAGGCTGTATAGAATACCAACCAATAAAGAGTGAAAGTTTTTCATATGATTTAATTTAAATGTAAATATTAGAAATAATCGGATGCCAAATTTAAGTATTTCAACCGAATCTTTTCACCTTTTTAAGAATAATTTGTTTGCAGAAGCACTTCTTTCAACAATTATCCCTACATTTGCAGACATTTCTGAAAGGAACCAAATACTAAACAACTATGGTAAAGATAACTAAAGAAGCTGCCTTGCTATACCACTCGCAAGGAAAACCCGGAAAAATAGAGGTAGTACCTACTAAACCCTATAGTACACAAACCGACTTGTCGCTTGCTTACTCGCCCGGCGTAGCCGAACCATGTCTGGAAATACAAAAGAATCCACAAGATGCTTATAAATATACTGCCAAAGGCAATTTGGTAGCTGTAATATCAAACGGTACAGCGGTATTAGGCTTGGGTGACATAGGTGCCATGGCCGGTAAACCGGTTATGGAAGGAAAAGGATTACTGTTTAAAATATATGGCGGCATTGATGTGTTCGACATTGAGGTAAACGAAAAAGATCCCGACAAGTTCATCGAAGCAGTAAAAGCCATAGCACCTACATTCGGTGGCATCAACCTGGAAGACATCAAAGCACCCGAATGTTTTGAAATAGAACGCCGACTGAAAGAAGAATTGGACATCCCCGTGATGCACGACGACCAACACGGCACAGCCATTATCTCATCGGCCGGATTACTTAATGCATTGGACGTAGCAGGAAAGAAAATAGAAGAGGTGAAAATAGTGGTAAACGGTGCCGGTGCTGCTGCCATTTCTTGTACCAAACTTTATGAAGCATTGGGAGCCACTCACGAAAACATCATCATGCTCGACTCGAAAGGGGTTATCACCAGCGACCGGGTAAATTTGGATGAAACCAAACGTTACTTTGCCACCAACCGCCGCGACCTGCATACATTGGAAGAGGCAGTGAAAGGAGCCGATGTATTCTTGGGACTCTCAAAAGGCAATGTGCTGACTCAAGAAATGGTACGCTCGATGGCTAACAACCCCATCGTATTTGCCTTGGCAAACCCCGTACCTGAAATATCTTATGAAGATGCCATGGCTGCACGTCCCGATGTACTGATGTCAACCGGACGAAGCGACTATCCCAATCAGATTAATAATGTAATCGGATTCCCTTATATCTTCCGTGGTGCATTGGATGTAGCGGCTACAGCCATCAATGAAGAGATGAAACTGGCTGCTGTTCATGCCATTGCCGACTTGGCCAAACAGCCTGTACCCGACGTAGTAAATGAAGCCTATCGCGTCAACAACTTTACGTTTGGTCCGGACTACTTCATCCCTAAGCCGGTTGACCCACGCCTTATCACAGAAGTATCGATGGCCGTAGCTCGCGCTGCCATGGAAAGTGGTGTGGCACGCAAACCCATCACCGATTGGGATGGCTATTGCCAACACCTGAAGGAACTGATGGGACAAGAAAGTAAACTAACCCGCCAACTGCGCGAAACGGCACGACGCAACCCCCAACGAGTAGTTTTCGCCGAAGGTATCCATCCTAATATGCTGAAGGCTGCTGTAGAGGCTAAAGCAGAAGGTATCTGTCATCCCATCGTGTTGGGCAACGATGAAGCCATTACCAAGTTGGCTAAAGAGTTGGATTTAAGTCTAGAAGGTATTGAAATTGTAAACCTGCGTCATCCTAACGAAGCACCCCGACGCGAACGATATGCCCGTATCTTAGCCGAGAAACGTGCCAGAGAAGGAGCTACTTACGAAGAGGCTAACGATAAAATGTTTGAACGCAACTACTTTGGTATGATGATGGTAGAAACCGGTGAAGCCGATGCATTCATTACCGGCCTTTATACCAAATACAGCAATACCATTAAGGTAGCCAAGGAGGTCATAGGCATTCGCCCTTGCTACAAACATTTTGGTACCATGCATATCTTAAACAGCAAGAAAGGTACGCTTTTCCTGGCAGATACGCTTATCAATCGTCATCCCGACACAGAAACTTTGATGGATGTAGCCAAACTGACTGAAGAAACTGTACGCTTCTTTAATCACACACCGGTAATGGCCATGCTGAGCTATTCTAACTTCGGTGCCGATACCGACGGAAGTCCGGCCTCCGTTCATGAAGCTATCAAGATATTGCAAGAGGAACATCCTGAATGGGCCATAGATGGAGAAATGCAAATCAATTTTGCACTAAATAAAGATGTACGCGACAAAAAGTATCCCTTTACCCGTCTGAAAGGAAAGGATGTGAATACACTTATTTTCCCTAATCTCAGCTCGGCCAACATTTCCTATAAATTGTTGCAGGCCATGGATAGTGATGCCGAGTTTATTGGTCCTATCCAAATGGGATTGAACAAGCCTATTCACTTTACAGACTTTGAAAGTTCGGTGCGCGACATTGTAAACCTCACTGCAGTAGCTGTTATCGATGCCATTGTAGAAAAGAAGAAAACATGTGACTGTTAATAGCCCACTTATAAAGTATAATCAAAAAGAAATATGTTAGGAACCATTGTAAACACGATAACCATCATTACCGGCAGTGTATTTGGACATTTTGTCAAGAAAGGCATCAAGCCCGAATATCAAAAAGTAATGTTTACTGCTATGGGCTTGGCTTCGTTAGCTTTAGGCTTTAATGCCGTCAGCAACCACTTGCCAAAAAGCGAATACCCGGTATTATTCATTATCAGTCTGGCCGGTGGTGGATTAGTTGGAACCATGATGGATATAGACGGACGATTCAAACGATTGGTATCACGCTTCTCAACCTCCAACCTGGCACAAGGATTATCAACCGGCATCCTGCTCTATTGCATCGGTACCTTATCCATTGTAGGTCCGGTTATGAGTGCTTTATATGGCGACAACACCTATCTGTTTACCAATGCTACGCTCGATTTAGTAACTTCGGCCGTATTGGCTACTACCTATGGCATTGGTATGGTACTTGCAGCACCGGTACTTTTCTTATGGCAAGGTAGCATATATCTTATTACCTACATGGCCGGTAACATCATTCCTGACACATTAGTTACCGAAATATCGGTAGTGGGTGGTATATTGATTGCTGCATCGGGATTGAGTATCTTGGAAATAAAAGATTGCAAGACACTGAACTTGCTTCCGGCGTTATTGGTACCGGTAGCTTTTTTCTTATTGAAACATCTATTCGGATTCTAAATGATTAATATGGATAAGAATAAAAAAAGAAAACTTTCAAAAAGCCAGATTATCTGCATTGTATTGTTATGGGCATCGTTGTGCTACATGGTATTGACCGGTGCCGAACGCATTGACGGCCCTACCATTGTAACACTTTTATTGGCCAGTGCTTTCATCCTTCTACCCATTTACAAGAATCCGAAGAAAGAATGAGATAAAGTGTAAGTAAAATCTATAAATACTATCTTTTTATTCGTTTTTTAGCCAGAAAACAATAAAATTGCTTTTAAAACAAACAATTTCTTTCAATTTTGTTTGTATATATCATAGTTATATATACTTTTGCAACCGATTTCAAAGAGAATAAGAACAAAAAGAAATAAAAACAAACTAAAAATTAGAATTATGAATGCAGCTAAGGTATTAGAAGACTTGAAAAGAAGATTCCCTAACGAACCGGAATA
The DNA here is from genome assembly GCA_015060695.1 of Mediterranea massiliensis. Lineage (GTDB taxonomy): Bacteria > Bacteroidota > Bacteroidia > Bacteroidales > Bacteroidaceae > Bacteroides > Bacteroides massiliensis_C. The sequence continues at coordinate 122,889 of SUYA01000006.1, read as the reverse complement.
TCATCAAGCGGTAGAAGAAGTTTTAGGAACCATTGAAGAAGAATACAACAAACATCCAGAATTTGATAAAGCAAACTTGATAGAACGTTTGTGTATTCCCGATCGTGTTTTCCAATTCCGTGTAACTTGGGTAGATGATAAGGGTAATGTACAAACAAATATGGGCTATCGTGTACAACATAACAATGCCATTGGCCCCTACAAAGGTGGCATCCGTTTCCATGCATCGGTTAACTTAGGTATCTTGAAGTTCTTGGCATTCGAACAAACTTTCAAGAATTCATTGACTACATTGCCTATGGGCGGTGGCAAAGGTGGTTCAGACTTTTCACCCCGCGGTAAGAGTGCAGCCGAAGTAATGCGCTTCTGCCAAGCTTTCATGCTTGAATTGTGGCGTCATGTAGGTCCGGATATGGACGTTCCGGCCGGTGACATCGGTGTGGGTGGTCGTGAAGTAGGTTTCATGTTTGGTATGTATAAAAAGTTGACTCGCGAATTTACCGGCACATTTACCGGCAAGGGTCGTGAGTTTGGTGGTTCGTTGATTCGTCCCGAAGCTACCGGTTATGGCAACGTATATTTCTTAATGGAAATGTTGAAGACCAAAGGTATGGATTTGCAAGGCAAGAAAGTACTTATTTCCGGTTCGGGCAACGTGGCCCAATACACTGCCGAAAAGGTGTTGCAACTGGGTGGTAAGGTAATGACCATGTCCGACTCTGACGGTTATGTATATGATCCTGACGGTATCGATCGTGAGAAGTTGGATTACATCATGGAATTGAAGAACTTGTATCGTGGCCGTATCCGCGAATATGCCGAACAATATCCGGGTGTGAAGTATGTAGAAGGTGCCAAGCCTTGGGGAGAAAAGGCTGATATAGCATTGCCTTCGGCTACTCAAAACGAATTGAACGGCGACCATGCACGCCAACTCATTGCCAACGGTGTAATTGCAGTAAGCGAAGGAGCCAATATGCCCTCTACTCCCGAAGCCATCAAGGTATTCCAAGATGCAAAGATTCTCTATGCACCGGGTAAAGCTGCTAACGCAGGTGGTGTGTCGGTATCTGGTCTTGAAATGACGCAAAACTCTGAACGCATCTCATGGAGTTCGGAAGAGGTGGATGCCAAACTACACTACATCATGGAGAACATCCACGAGAATTGTGTAAAATATGGTACTGAAGAAGATGGTTATGTAAACTATGTTAAGGGTGCCAATATTGCCGGCTTTATGAAGGTTGCCAAAGCAATGATGGCACAAGGCATTGTTTAAGAAACTGATATAATCATACTTAAATAGAAAGATTGGAAAAGGGAAGTACATTAGATAAGTACTTCTTCCTTTCCAATTTTTTTATGCATCCATTTCTACTAATCCTTTTTTATTATATCTAGATTATCACTAGTGTTCACTAAAAAAGTGGACACTAGTGTCATTACTTTTATTTTAATATACCTTGACTATAGATATAGTCTTCTAACTTTACATAAAGATTTTCCATCTCTTCCATATCGACTTTCCCTTTCTTACGCCAAGCCTCTATAACAGGAGTTGCCAAGCGGAAAACTGTCTCTTCGATGGGAACAATCTGCTGCATCAAGCCGGTACCTTGCAGATTATATAGGTTTTCCCAGCAGAGATATTTATCGGTGCCCAACCCTTGATCGTAACAGAACACTTTCTCCTTGGCCAACTTCAATGAATGATGACTAAGAGGAGCGGCATCGTATGCTTCGTCGAATGTCATCATAGCCGGTAGATTGTCTTTCACCCAAAGGGGAACAGCCACACCGGTAGGAGGATAACCCAACAAAGTCCACATGGTTGTCAATTCGGCTTTTTCGTTCTCCTTAACACCTTGCACTACCACTGAGCAGGAAGTACTTTCGCGAGGTATAAAGTCTTGATCGACAAACCAACCCGATGCCTTGGGACGGTTGTAATCGCCACTGCGCAAGTCTATGTCGAGCAGACAATGGTGGAAAGAGCGCGAAAGGTTGTTGAAGATAAGTTGCGGTGTAATGGTGTGGGTTGCCGATGCCTGCATCAAGACGCGGTCCGCCTCCATATAGCGAACGTATCCACCGCCATCGTTTACCTTTCCGGAAAAAGAGAAGTTGCTACGCGCCACGTAGCCATAAGGGGCTACCGTAGGATCGTTGGCATCGAACATTTTATAGTTGTAATAATCTACCTCGAACATTGCTGCCCCACCTTGTGCATCGATGGCACCGAAGTTAGCTTCTATCAAACTGGGTTTTTGCAGTGTATCAAGAAAATGACAGAAGTCGTCTATCGTGGCACATACTTCCAAAGCACGATAGATGATGCGGCCATTGGCCTCGCCCCGTTCCTTGCCGGGAGCAATATCTTCTACCAAATTATAGCTTTGGGTATTCATCAATGCAAAACCTGCACTGTTGGTTCCCACCCATGCTTCCTTCAGTTCATGGAAGTTTTCACTATTTACGTTGGCAATGAAGTCGTACTTCTCGCCCTTTACATAGGCTATATGGTTTTTCATAAAGCCGGTGTCGCGATGTTTCCACAACAATGGACGTCCATCGGGAGTTGCCTTTCCCGACACCACAACAGAAGTACAGGGTAATGCCGGAAGAATAGTTGCCAGCATCAAAAGAGAAAATAATATTCGTTTCATGGTACTTAATTTTAATACATGCAAAGATAATGGAAAAACGGTAAAGGGCAAAGATTATATAATCCTAAAAAAAGCAGTAGTCATATCTAAGGCTCAAGATATGACTACTGCAATAAAAGAATATAGTAGGGTTAGTTATCCATCTTTCAATTGCCTTGAAAACCTACCACAGTCACTGCTCCATTAGATTTTTCAGCATCTTTGGCTGCCTGACCAGTTAAGCGAAATACTACAGGTATAGTGAAATAACAAGCCACCGCCTGACCACGTTGATTACCGGGAGTCCATTGAGGCATCATAGAAACCACTCGCAATGCTTCGGCATCCAACAGCGGAGAGACAGAAGATACTACTTTGGCATTGGTAAGTTTGCCATCTTCCTCAACAATAAACTGTACCACCACACGACCTTGCTGCTTCTGTTTCTGTGCTTCCAACGGATATCTCACATTATCAGCTATGAACTTCATTAAAGCAGACGCACCACCGGGGAACTGCGGTATTTCTTCTACCACACGGAATACCGGCCTGTTTTTCAAGGTATCCTGCGGAAGTTTTGCATTTTCTGTTGCTTTTGTTTCCACAATCGCAACTAAATCATTAACTTTGGCGTTTGAAATCTCTTTCGAGGTTTCCACCACTTCGGGACGGGCAAAAGCAGACACAGCTATGGCTGCTACCGGAAGTACATAGAGATACTTCAAACGTGCCCACGGATTTGATTTTTTCTTCATCATCATAGTGATTCGTTTTTTTAGATTACTGTGATTTAGGTTGTTGGCCATTGAGTAGAGCCTTTTGCCAACAGCCTTTTTTATTAATAACATTTGATATTGCTTTGCATCGACGCCCATCTTCAAGACTGTTTCGTCTGCTTCGTATTCATGGATGGCCTGCAGCTCTTGCTTCAACAACCATGCAGCAGGATTGAACCATTGGAAAAGGACACAAACATCGGCCAGCAGCAAATCCCACGAATGACGATTATGAATATGAGCCAATTCATGAGTCAATATTTCTCGCCCATTTTCCTCCAAATCCCTACGACTGACTACAACATAACGCATCCAACTAAAAGGAGGTACTTGTTTATTGTGTACCAACAAGCGTACACCATCGGCCAATATTTTAGAATCGGAACCGGACAAGGTTTCACTCTTGCCACTCTTCAGCAAGAGTGTCAGGTGCAACAATGAATAGAGATGACGTAGTATAAACACACCGAGCCCCAAGATATAGAGCAACAAGAGCAGTTGCGACCATGTGAAATTAATTGCTTGAGTCTGTATGCTTTCCGGCTGCGCATTGCCATATAACTGCGCCATCAAGAACCACTCTTCCAAACTTATCAGCACCTGTTGCACTTCAACTGCTTGTTCTACTGTAACTTCTACCATCGGCAATATTGCAGACAAGAAGAGCAATCCCAATAAAGCAAACCGATTGAAACGATGAAACGTCTCTCTACTAAGCAGCAACCGGTAGAAGAGGTAGAACCAGGCCAAACAGATGGCTGACTTTAGTATATATACCAACAGAGTACCCATGAGTTCATCTATCTTTTGTTTATTTCAAGTATTCAGCCAATTTAGCTTTCAAACTTCCTTTTCCATAGCCCATCCATTGTTCGAGTACAATGCCTTCGGGCGATATTAATGTATAATCAGGAATACCGCCTTGCCTATACTGAGAATAAATACCGGCCTCTCCCTTCAGATCGTTCCAATTATTACCTGTCATGTCATAACGATTCGTTGCTTCCTGCCATACCTCCTTTGTATCAAGACTGATGCTGACCACATTCAATCTGTTTGGAAAGAGAGTTACCAATTCTTTCAACTCAGGAATGGCATTGATGCAAGGACCACATCCCCTACTCCAGAAATCAATTAATATATACTTTCCTTTCAACTCAGACAAATGATGCAGCCCTCCCTGCAAATCGTATAAATCGGCATCTTTCATCTCTTCCCCCACCTTGACGTGTTGGGGAGGGAATAGCAGCGCACAAGCCTCTTGGGCAAGTTGATGTTGCTTCTGTTCCTCTGTCAAAGAGTTATAAAGAGCTATTATCGCCTCTTTCCGAGAAGCCGGAAAGTTTAAAGTGTATTTAGAGCTTGTTGCCAATGTTTGCAATTTACTCATCCAAATTTCATCGACCTTTGTCTGCTTCATACGACGAATTTCGTTTTCATTAATTTTCCCGATAATGAGATGAGAGAGTTGCTCCAAACTGTCATATTGTTGTTTCAGTGTTTTAATTTCTTCCAGCTTAGCCTTTCTGCGGTGTTGACGCAATTTGTTTTGAGAAATTAAAATCTGCTGAAATTCATCCCACAACTGACGCGAATCGTTTATATAGGCTCGTAATACCGCATTTTCGGGTGCCTGAGCTTTTACATCCCAAGTATATATCAACGTATTTTTGCCTTCAACTTTAATTCTGTCGCCAGCCGAAGCCCATAATTCCAAGCCCTTGGAAGGAAATTCACTGTTCTGATAGCAACCTAAACTTAAGGCATCCTTTACCAAGCTATCCGGTTTAATCTTGAAATAGAACTTTCCGCCGATTATAGTATCTTTGGCAATGCCCTTTCCCATTTTTCCCATTCGTCGAAAGAGCATAATGACTGTGCTGTCTTCCACATTCTCTACTTTACCGAATATTTCGTAATAATCTTTTGGTTGGCCGGCACAAGCAGTCAATGCCAATAAAACTATCCATAGAATCTTCTTCATAAGCTTCACTTTATTTATTTCAACTACTCGGTTTTATCTGCTTTTGCCTCCTTCTCTTCCTCGGCATTTTCTACCATAGCAATGAGTTCCTTCAGTTCATCGAGCGAAATGTTTTCGTCCTTCACCAAAGATGAAACCACGCTGAGGTAAGAATTTTGGAAATAGCGTTTTACAAGTCCACGCAACGTGTCAGTGCCATATTCTTCGCGGCTCTGCACAGCGTAGTATTGGTAGGTAGATCCCATGTCGATGTGGTTCACCAACCCTTTTACTTCTAAGATGCGCACAATGGTAGATACCGTATTAAAATGAGGATTATGAGTAAACTTTTCCATCATTTCACGAACAAACATCGGACCATTGTCCCAAAGGAGGGTCATTACTTCTTCTTCTCGTTTTGTCAATCCACGCCAGTTCTTTTTTTCTGCCATATCATTCTACTTTTCAAGGTTTATCAATCTTATGGAGTACAAAGAACTATATTTTCAAGTTAGGAAACTAATTTTATGCGTTAATAAAACTAAAAAGATAAGTTATTCACCTTTCGAAAGATGGTTTTTCTGTTCAGGCGCCTCTAAAAGGGGGATAATCAACGATAATGATAGGCTATGGCATAGTAAGTCACAAAGGATATGCCGAATAGAAAAAGGGTGGCAAACTGGATAAATATGCCCCACTCTTTGTGTTCCATCAAGATGCTGGCAAACGAAAGGAGTGCTAACCAAATACATAGTACTCTACAAAAGCGAATGGCTATGAGATACTGATTGGCCAGATTGGCGGAGGTTACTTTTACCGGAAAACGATAATAGGAACTGGGAGCGAAGGAGAGCAACAGGGAGAGGCCTACCACCGATACCGTCATCAATATCATCAGCAACAAGTGGTTTGCAATCACGAATGTGCCTTGTTGTTGCAGATAGAAGGCAAAGAACCACGAAAAGAGTGTGATAAGGAGAGCGATGGTCATCAGTACATAATCGACCCATTTAGGACGGAAGCAGATGGTGGGTAAGTTGTTACCCGAATAGAATCCAAGGTTTATCATTTTTAACAAGGGTTTATGGGGTTTGACTTTTGTTTTTCTTCTTCAATCTTCCACTTTTTTTCAACGCTTCAGCAATAATCCATTGCAATTGGCCATTGGTGCTACGAAACTCATCGGCAGCCCATTTCTCTATGGCCTCCATGGTTTCGGCATCAATGCGCAAGACGAAGTTTTTTGTAGAAGTTTCTTTCTTCATGGATTAATGGTTTTCATTGATAAAACATGCCACATCGTCTGCTACATAAGAGGGTACGGGTGTGGGTTGCATATATTCGGCAGGCATGGCTTTTCCTTCTCCTTCGCCAAAGAGATGATTCAGTTTGGGATAGGTTTGGAAACGAGCTTTGGGGTTTGACATCAGCGCCAATTTCCACAGGCTCATGTCTATCAAGGTTACTTGATAGTCGCGTTCGCCTTGCAAGAAGAGCATGGGCATTTCACCCAAAGCAGCTACCTCCTGCAAGGGCTTATAGGTGTTGGCAAATGCCCAATAGGAACGTGGCAGATTCATGGGCAGAGGGATGCGTTCGTCGAAGTCGAATTGCCCCAACTTCTTGACGTTGAGCACTTGTGCCTTCAGTACGGTAATTTGTGCATCGGTTTGCGGTGATTGGGGCGAAAGAGATGCGATATAAGTGACTTGCTCTATCAGCGCATCTTCCAATCCTCGCGCCAAGGCGGCCATGTAGATGATACCGGCCAGGCGACCTGATAGGTGGGCAATGCGAGGTGCCAGCAAGCCTCCTAAGCTATGACCGAGTAGGTAGAGGCGAGAAGTGTCTATCTGAGGAAATTGTCCCATCTGTCCGATGATGGCAACGGCATCGTCCACCGTCTCTACGTCGTAATCTATTTCTCGTCCGTCAGGCACACTTTTTGCGCCATATACTTTGGTTCGCTTATCGTAGCGTAGGGTAGCAATGCCACGCTCGGCCAGCATCCATGCCAAGTCGCGGAAGGGTTTGTTGGGACCTAAGGTTTCGTCACGGTCGTTGGGACCGGAACCATGCACCAGCAAGATGCATGGCACCTGCTTTTCGGACGAGGCGAAGGTGGGCATAGTAAGGGTGGCAGGCAAGCGAAATTGAGGCAAGCCCACCATTACTTCCTGCTCGGCTACTTTCTCCTTATTATATATAGAGGGTTGTGCAGAAGTCTGTGCCACGACCGGAAGGGCCATTCCGGGTAGCAAGCCTAACATAAGGAGGTGTTTCAATCGAGGTTTCATAATCAATGGTGTAAGGAACCTGTATTTACCACGGGTTGGGCGGCTTCGTCGGCACAAAGTACAACCAGCAGATTGCTGACCATGGCTGCTTTCTTCTCTTCGTCCAACTCTACAATTTCTTCGGCCGAAAGTTTGTCGAGTGCCATCTTTACCATCGACACGGCGCCTTCTACAATCTTTTCGCGAGCGGTGATAATAGCCGATGCTTGCTGACGGCGGAGCATGACGGCGGCAATTTCGGGGGCATAGGCCAGGTAGTTGATGCGTGCTTCTACTACCTCCATGCCAGCCATGGCCAAACGTTCGTTCAGCTTCTGCTCCAATTGTTCGTTTATCTCCTCGCCTCCCGAACGCAATGTCAGCTCTTCGGCATTGGCCTCGTTATCATCGTAGGCATATTGTCCGGCCACTTGACGCAGGGCGGCATCGCTCTGTATCTTCACAAAGTTTTCGAAAGCGTTCATTCGTCCGGCCACCGCATTTCCAATAGATACCTGATTGCCGTTACCGCCAGCTGCTGCTCCAGCGGCCATGGTCTGTGCATCAATCTCGAACATAGCCTTGTAGGTGTCCTTCAGTTTCCACACCAATACCAGGCCGATGAGGATGGGATTACCAATCTTGTCGTTTACCTTGATGGGTTCTACATCGAGGTTGCGGGCACGAAGCGAAAGCTTTTTCTTGTCGAGGAAGGGATTCACCCAAAAGAAGCCTGTCTCCTTGAAGGTGCCTTTGTATTTTCCAAAGAAGACCATGGCACGGGCTTCGTTGGGTTCCAACTGCATGTAGCCGGCCATCAAGATGATCCATAGCACCAGAAGCATTGCCGAAGCTATGCAAGAATAGAGGTTTCCTAAATAGAAACCACCTACAATGAGGCCCGTCAAGAGCACCAAATGAATAAATAACATGGCAAAGCCGTTCAACTTGAAACCGGCATAGTTCATTTCCTTTGTTTCCATAATAAAGCGTTTTAAGTTTTGATATCATTTTAATATCACAAAAGTATCTACTTTCAGCTACATTTGCAAGCAGCCAGCAGCTATTTAACCAAGATTAACAACGACTCATAGGGGAAAACAGTTAACAATTCATTTACAAGCAGTTAGCGTTTCCTTCAATTTCTACGAAAGGAAACTGCCGTTTCCTTGCATGGAAACGCCGGTTTCTCAGTTAGGAAACGCGCGTTTCCCAGTTAGGAAACAACCGTTTCCTCGCATGGAAACGGAGAGGAGTGTACACCCTATGGATAGAAGGAAAGAAAAGTTCACAGAAAAGGCCTCTATCATTTTGTTAAACTCACAGATTCAGTTATCTTTGCGCCACTTAATCATTGAGATAAATCAAGAAAAGCATTCAATAAAATGGGAAAAGAAAAAATTATTTTAACGGGCGACCGCCCGACCGGACGTCTGCACATTGGCCACTATGTAGGCTCGTTGCGCCGAAGAGTAGAATTACAGAACTCCGGGCTCTTTGACAAGACATTCATCTTCATTGCCGATGCTCAGGCACTGACCGACAATATGGACAACCCGGAGAAGGTGAGACAAAACGTGATAGAAGTAGCCTTGGACTACCTGGCCTGTGGACTTGACCCGACAAAAAGTACCATCTTCATACAATCGCAAATACCCGAATTGTGCGAACTCTCATTCTACTACATGAACTTGGTAACCGTCAGCCGTCTGCAACGCAACCCGACGGTAAAGACAGAAATACAGATGCGCAACTTTGAAACAAGCATCCCCGTAGGATTCTTTACCTACCCCATCAGCCAAGCGGCCGACATCACCGCCTTCAAGGCAACTACCGTACCCGTAGGCGAAGACCAAGAACCGATGATAGAACAAGCTCGTGAAATTGTGCGCCGATTCAACCACATCTATGGCGAAACGCTGGTCGAACCGGAAATCTTGCTACCCGACAATGCCGCTTGTCTGCGTCTGCCGGGCACCGATGGTAAAGCCAAGATGAGCAAATCGTTAGGAAACTGCATCTACCTGAGCGACACAGCCGACGAAGTGACAAAAAAAATAAAGAGCATGTACACCGACCCCAACCACCTGCGTGTAGATGACCCCGGACAGATAGAGGGAAACACCGTGTTTACATACCTCGACGCATTCTGCCGTCCCGAACACTTTGAACGCTACCTGCCCGACTATCCCAACCTGGCCGAGCTAAAGGCACACTATCAACGCGGAGGATTAGGCGACATGAAGGTAAAGAAATTCTTGACAGCTATCATGCAAGAAGAATTGGAACCCATACGCAATAGACGCAAAGAGTTTGAAAAAGATATACCTGCCATCTACGAAATGCTGAAAAAAGGTTGCGACGTGGCTCGTGCACAAGCCGCCAACACATTGGACGAAGTGCGCCGCGCCATGAAAATCAACTACTTCGACGATGCCGAACTCATTGCCGAACAAAGCAAGAAATTCAAAGGCGAATAACACCGCATAAAAAGAATATCACAAAGAAAAATCCCTGCCTAAGCAAGAAAACACTTAGGCAGGGATTTTTCAGTAATCTATCAACAATAGTTATTTGAACAATTTGTCAATATCTTCCTCCTTAATCGTACTCAATACAACACGACCATCCGGCGTATAAGTAGGAGAAGGACAGGCAAACAAGCTGTCCACTAAATTGGCCATCTCATCGTTGCTCAACACCTGACCATAAACAATGGCGGCGGCGCGTGCCAACGTTAAAGCCAAACGTGCCTGTACTTCCTCCTTCACATCACACCCCTTCTCCATAGCCGTCTGAATCATGCTACGCAGCAACTCTACCGGATTCAACCCATCAATACCCGAAGGCACCCCGTTGATAGCATAGCTACCACCTCCCAACGGTGTCAATTCAAAACCAACATACGACATATCGTCCAACATACCCTCTAACACCGCAGCTTCAGAAAGGGGCAATTCAATAACTTCGGGAAACAAAACACCTTGCGACAAGCCCTGCTTCTGCCGGATTTGAGTCATATAACGCTCGAACAAAACCGTCACATGCGCCCGATGCTGGTCAATCAACATCAAACCCGACTTCACAGACGTCAGTATAAAACGACCCTTAAACTGTAAATGCTGGGCACCCTTTTCGCGCAACGATTCCGAAGAATAGAGCGTAGAAGACAATTGCATAGAGTGAGAATGAGACACCTCATCATCAAAATTCATAGGTTCCTCAGCCTCAACATCACTCTTTGTCCTTCCCTCTAAACCGGCATACAGATTCTCCCATCCCACACTTGCAGGACGCGAATAACTCTCCTTTTTATAAGAAGTTGACTTAAAAGGATTGAAATCAGCATCGAAATGTACCTTCGGAGGTTCTATGTTTTGCACCTCTTGACCAAAAGCCGGTATGTCAGGCATATCCTCCGTATCGAAATCAATGGCAGGTACTGCATGGAATCGGCCCAACGTCTCTTTGATAGCAGCCGACAAAATCTGCCAGATAGCCTGCTCGTTCTCAAACTTGATTTCGGTCTTAGTAGGATGAATATTGACATCAATATTCGAAGGATCTACTTCGAAATAGATGAAATAAGAGATTTGCTCACCGGCCGGAATCAACTGTTCGAAAGCATCCATCACAGCCCGATGGAAATAAGGATGACGCATATAGCGGCCATTTACAAAAAAATACTGATGCGCACCCTTCTTTCTGGCCGTTTCCGGCTTAGCTACAAAGCCACTAATCTTTATCAGCGAAGTATTCACTTCTACCGACAGCAATTGCTGATTCAATCTTTTGCCAAAGACGGCAAGAATACGTTGGCGCAACGTTGTCTCCGGAAGGTTGAATATCTCGGTATCATTACTATAAAGGGAAAAAGAGACATGAGGATGTACCAAAGCTATCCGTTCAAACTCAGTCAGTATATTACTAAGTTCGGTAGAATTTGTTTTTAAGAACTTACGTCTAGCCGGTACGTTGAAAAAAAGATTTTTTACCGTAAAATTACTACCCTTGGCGCACGAAATCAACTCCTGCTTCTCTACCTTAGAGGCAGCTATAAACAGATGAGTCCCCAATTCATCGGCTTCTTGGCGAGTCTTCAATTCCACCTCAGCAACAGCGGCAATAGAGGCCAATGCTTCTCCTCGGAATCCCATGGTACGCAACGCAAACAAGTCGGAGGCAGCACTGATTTTTGAAGTCGCATGTCGCTCGAAAGCCAGTCGTGCATCGGTCTCAGACATACCTTTGCCATCATCAACTACTTGAATAGAGGTTTTACCGGCATCGGTAACCAACACATGTATCTCTTTGGCTTCAGCATCAATCGCATTTTCTACAAGTTCTTTGATTACCGAGGCCGGACGTTGTATAACCTCTCCGGCTGCAATCTGATTGGCTACCGAATCGGGCAATAAATGAATGATATCACTCATTAATATATAAACTTGAAATTCTTAAATAACATCATTTGTGATGGCAAACCACAAATAGAACAACAAAAACAAAATAATCAGGAAAATGCCCACATGCACAGGTTTACGTCCACTCTCCTTGCGGCGTTTCAAATGGGTAGTCCCTTCAATGAATTTACCGCGAATGTCTTCGGGTGAAAATTCCTTCTCAGGCAATAAGCCCAAATCTCGTTTGGCATCTTCACGCATCTTATCCAATTTCTCCTTTCGCTCGTTGACATAAATATAAGAGTGCTGAAAACCACGTGGTTTCCTCATTGTAAACATTCCCATGACTGCTTATTTTTTTATTCGTTTAATATTCATATCGCGCGGTGAAACGGCCGGCTTTCTATCGCTTTTACGTAGCACCTCATCTGCATTCTTCCCTCGCCAATTAAATATATCGTTTTTATTGCGGGGACGCATGTAATCGAACCAAGCAAAAGCCGGAAGTCTATACTTATCTGCCGGAATCTGATCCAACGGATAAGCTATACCATTGGTTTTACCGATAAATGTACCACTCTCCAATTTTCTATCCTTCAACAACATACGCAAATAGCTACCTTCTGTATTATTCATCATTATCAGCGAACTATCACGTTCTTCTACGGGATAAAAAATCACTAAGACATTACCATTTACATCTACTTGCCTCATTTCACCGGCTTGAAAGAAAGCTTTCATCTCTTTACCTGCTACTTGATTGTAATGAATAGAGTCCTTCTTCTCAATAGCTAAAGCCTGATTGATAATATGAGCCCAATCAATGGTACTGTCATTCATATAGATTTTTATCTCTTCACCTAAAAGCTGCTGACTTCCTTGCCATAACACAGGGTCTGTGTACATTGTCAAGCAAGTGTCTTTCGAACTAAACACCAATGAATCGCAAACACCTTGTACATCAGTCCGATAAATACGCACCTTGTGATAAGCCCTCATCTCACGATACATTGAATCTGTATTCATGAAATAAGTGACCAAACGCAACGTGTCGCCATGCATAAAGAGACTATCTCCTTGCGAATAGTCAACAGCCACCGCCCTATCGGTAGCTAAAGCATCGCCCACTAATTCATTATAATAACAATAATTGCCGGTAAGCATACTTTTATTTATCGTATCATTCATACGAACATCATAAAAAGCTTCCCCGTAACCCAATGCGCGGTCATAGAAAAGACTATCGCCCACCAAACGTTTCCCTTCATTGGTCAATATCGAACGATCTAACAACTCTGCTTGTTGGGTAGTAGTGTTATAAATACCACGCTCCGAATAGATATGATTAGCTTCACTGACAATATTAGATGGCCCTAATATCGTTGCTATTTTGGTGTCTGTACTATATTTTAATGTGTCCGAAGTTAAAGTAAATTGAGGATTAACCAATTCAACATCGTGATTGAAGATTGCAATTTTTGTAGAAGGACTATACTCTCCCCAAATAGAAGTCAGCACATTCTCCTCGTCAGTTAGTGTTCCGTATTCAAAATAGTAACCTAAATCATAAAGACGGTCATAATTCAAGCTATCGGTTGTCAATTCCGTATTACGATTTATTAACCTTACATGGTTACGCAACATGGCCAATTGGGTAGTTCCGTCATAATAGAGATAATCACTATATATAAATAAGGTATCGCCTTGCTCCATCCTAACATTGCCGAAAGCCTCAACCGAGTTGGTTGTTTCAAAAATATATGCAGTATCACAATACATATACATACTGTCGTGACGAAGTTTCACCGAACCAATAAGCAATTGCACATTGGGACGTGCGTATTTATCGGCTTGCGCTTCATCAGCATAGAGCAAATCTACACGAGTTTTCTTTCTCTCTTGTTGCCCAATATTCTCTGATGAGGTCAAAGTGCTTTTCTTATTGTCTTGTGCTCCAAGAAAGGAAAGTATAAACAACCCTAATATAATAAAAATCAATCTTTTATCCATCCTGGATACTTAAATGTACAATTATTCTTCCAATTATCGCTGATGCGAACATATGTTTTTTTCTGTTTTTCACGAATCCATTTATCAAGCAATTCGCCCCGTCGCTTTTCCTCTACAATCGATTTCAAATTCTGATAATCCTCAGCAATAGTGGCTTTATGCCCATCAATACGACTTTTCAACTTAACGATTACACACTGTTCTTTACCTGTATTTGCTGCAATCATAGTAAAGGCATCTGAAATTTCACCGACCTTCATTTTATCTACTACTTTTGCTATTTCAGGAGGTAAATCTTGCATCTCAAACTTAGAAGTTCCTGTATATTTATTCGGTAATAAGCCATGATTATTACGGGTATCCTTGTCGTGTGAAAGTATTGTTGCAGCTTCTTCAAATGAGAATTTTCCGTTGCGAATATCATTGCCAATAGAATCTAAACGAGCATTGGCGGCATCTAAAGCCTCGGTCGGGATATGAGGTTTCAACAAAATATGGCGTGCCTTAATACGATCCCCTCTTTTCTCCATCAACTGAATGATATGGAATCCAAATTCCGATTCCACAATTTTAGATACTTTATTAGGGTCTTGCAAGTTGAATGCCACTGTTGCAAAAGCCGGGTCAAGCTGTCCACGACCGTAGAAAGGCATCTCACCACCGTCTCTTGCCGAGCCAAGGTCTTCTGAATACATACGTGCCAATGTTGAAAAACTTGTCTCGCCCGAAGTCACACGTTCGGTAAATTCACGAAGACGACGCTTCACATCTTCTATTTCTTCCAATGGCACTTTAGGCTGTTGCGTAATAATCTGCACCTCAACTTGAGTGGGCACATACGGTATGCTATCTTGAGGAAGATCTTTAAAATATCTGCGCACATCGGCAGGAGTTACCTTAACCTCTCCAACCAATTTCTGCTGCATCTTCTGAACTTTTAAGCCTTCACGGACATTTTCACGCATCGTTTCGCGAATTTGACTGGAAGTTTTATTGAAATACTCTTCCATCTTTTCACGAGAACCCAAATTGGTGATAAAATCATTAATACGAGCATCTACATTCTGAATAACCTCACTCTCTGACACCTCGATACTATCAAGGACTGCCTGATGTAGAAACAGCTTATTTACGGCGATTTCTTCCGGTATCACGCAATAGGGATCGCTATCAAAACGTCGTCCCTCGTACAAAGCACTCATACGTGCTTCTTCGATTTCTGATTTCCAGATAGCTTCATCGCCTACTATCCATGCCACTTCATCGATAATATTGTCTTGAGCATATACGGTATTACCCAAAAACAATACCAAAGCCAACAAGACTACACTCTTCAAGTTCATACACTTTTTCATTCTTGGTGTTTTATTTCTAATGATATATAATTCTATTTTCTTCTCTCGCTTGTTCATATAATTCCTTTCGGACATCATTCATAAAATCTGTCTGACGTATGCTTTGCAAAACATCTTTCACTTGTGAGCGAGCATACTCAAAAGGCTCTTGTTCTCCTTTATCTCTATAATCGCTCACACACAAAAAGTAATAAAACTCATCGTCTTTAATTTCTATGCTACGTTCTTTAGCCAACTTAGCATTCAATTCTTCAACTGTCATAGGTATCCAATCAAGGATATTACTCACAGGTAGCCATTTATCGTGAAAATACTCATACTTCAACGCATATTGAAAACTGTATTTCTCCAGCTTCTCAATCTGCTCTTGATCATCTGATTTATACCAACGACGCACATTGGATAACTGCGGGGCTTTCAAAGGTACTTTTATAAATAACCCTTTCATCAGCGGATGCTCCAATTTAAACAATGGCAGATTCTCATCATAAAATTGTTGCAACTCGTCCTCCGTAATCTCTGCAGAAAGTTTTTGGTGAATCATCTCTTGCTGATAAGCATGAAGTATCAATACTTTCCGATAATTACTAACCAAACGCTCGATTTCATCACTATTAGGGATGTTTCGTTTTGCTTTATCATACAGTAACACATCTTCAGCCCAGTTACGGATATAACGACTCACCAAATCCGCACTATCTTGCAAAGTGACGTTCAAAGGCAGCATATTCTGCAAATCCTCTTTATACAAGAAATTTCCATCGAGTTCAACCAATGGCCTTTTTCCTTTGTGGTCATGCTTTTCCGCACAAGAAAGAGCAAAGAGGAAAAAAAACATCCATAACCAATTTTTATGTATTGTCACTCTCATTTTATCACTTTTC
Organism: Mediterranea massiliensis; assembly: GCA_015060695.1. Lineage (GTDB taxonomy): Bacteria > Bacteroidota > Bacteroidia > Bacteroidales > Bacteroidaceae > Bacteroides > Bacteroides massiliensis_C. Next base: position 106,577 of record SUYA01000006.1, on the reverse strand, counting down.
ATTTCAAGCTACGAAGATAATGCTTTAATTGCATGCATCAGTCATTATTAACGGTTTTTAAAACCTCTTGGTTAATTTCAACCTTACTTTTCTCTCTCAACTCACCTAACCAGACTTTTTTATAAGATTCCATATAGTCACGAACAACTGTTTCCCTCACTAAAGACAAGTTATCCGGCATCTTAATTTCCTTTCCCAACAAAACACGATAAGGATGTGTGGGCAACACCTCCGATTTGCCTTGTTTAAATATTTTCTCATCCAGATATGGATGTTCCCCCATTGCATATAATCCGACCTCTATTTTAACCTGTTCGCCAGATTTCTCATTAAATAATAATCGAACTGCATCTTCCCACTCTTCCATTGGCAGAGTCTTAAGAAATTTACGTACTCGCCTCAACGTTCGTTTTGAATTTGCTGAAATAACAGCCCCCCTATAGCGTGGTGATTCCCAAGCATATTTAGAACGATTGGATTCAAAATAGTAATTCAGCATTCCTTCATCAGGCACTTCCATTCTCAACGAATTATCTATCATCTCACTTAGCAACTGCTCTTCCAACCATAACATTTTCCATGTATAAGATGGGGAATTATCTAATAATCTAAAATTGGCATAATCCCAAATTGTTTTTTCAACAAAAGCCTCCCACTGTCGTCTGATTCCAGCTGGATAACTTATTGCAAAATAATAAAAGTCATCCCCACTATATGGTTTATCATCCAATAGGAAAAGAATTTTAGCGGTCTTTCCTTTCTGCAACAATTCATTTAAAGCATCTTTATTTAAACAAAATCTATAGGTATTTTTCAAACTATCCAACATCTGAGATGTTGCATTGCGTAATGCAACAGAAGATAACGATTGTTTTTCGTAAGAAGGTGATACATCTCTTCGCAATAGTTTCACTATATGTATTCCGACCGGTGTCAAAAAAGGTTTTGAAACCTCCCCAGGTAACAAAGTAATCAATACATTCTCCATCTCCTGATACATTTCTTCTTTCATCATACAAAGAGTATCCTTCTCATCGGAAAACGATTGTACACATCCCCAAAAAGAGCCTCCATTTTGGATATGTTGCCATACAGAATCCATCTGTTGCATTTGCTCTGCCAATAAAGAAAGAGACACATTCTGAGGCAAACGTTTATAAATTTGGGCTATCAAGTAAGATGTGCCAGAAGAAAGTGATGCCATTATTTCATCCTGCTGATTAATACCCTGCTTAAGCAACACGCTATCTATTAACAATTGTTTTTGTCTATGAGACATGTACGTATTCATCTCATTTTGCAACACAAACAACGTATCCATTCTTTTAGACCGCGCAACTTTCACTTTAAGCAGTTCATCAGTCCATTGATAGGCAAACTCCAATGCATTTTTCTCTACGCTCTCATTATATCGAGCCATAAATTCAGATAATGTCACTTCTCTTTCATCCACCCTCAATACAACTACCTCTGATGCCTCTTGTGAAAAAACAAAAGAAAACGAGAAAAGGAGCATGGTAAAAAACCACGCTCCTCGCAAATATCTATTCGCATTTGGATATACCAACTTACTCCGGACGGCTATAATTAGGAGCTTCACTTGTAATAGCCACATCATGGGGATGACTTTCCAACACACCAGCATTGGTGATTCGCACAAACTTTGCATCGTGCAACTTCTCAATATTAGCCGCTCCACAATACCCCATACCTGAACGTAATCCACCAACCAACTGATAAATTACTTCAAAAAGAGTACCTTTATAAGGGACGCGCGCAGCAATACCTTCTGGTACTAATTTCTTCACATCCTTTGTATCACTTTGGAAATAGCGATCTTTCGAACCATTCTCCATGGCTTCCAACGAACCCATACCACGATATGATTTAAACTTACGGCCGTTAAAAATTATAGTATCACCAGGAGCCTCTTCTGTTCCAGCAACCAACGAGCCAATCATAACACTATAACCACCAGCGGCCAAAGCCTTCACTACGTCACCCGAATAGCGCAAACCACCATCTGCAATCAAAGGTATTCCTGTTCCTTTTAACGCCTTCGCAACATCATACACAGCTGACAATTGCGGAACACCGACACCAGCCACCACACGGGTTGTACAGATTGAACCAGGGCCAATACCAACTTTTACAGCATCGGCACCAGCTTCTACCAAAGCCAATGCAGCCTCACCTGTTGCAATATTACCGACAACAATATCAATATTCTTAAAACGTTTTTTTGCCTCTTTCAATTTTTCGATAACCGATGCAGAATGTCCATGAGCCGTATCTATAATAATGGCATCCACACCAGCATCAACCAACGCTTGCATCCTATCTATCGTATCGGCTGTAACACCTACACCGGCAGCAACACGCAAACGCCCCTTTTCATCCTTACAAGCCATTGGCTTATCTTTTGCCTTCGTAATGTCCTTATAAGTAATTAGTCCAACCAATTTACCCTCCTTATCAACAACCGGCAATTTTTCTATTTTATTCTCTTGCAAAATTTGCGAAGCTGTTTCCATATCTATGCCTGGCGCTGTAGTAATGATATGTTCAGATGTCATCACTTCATCGATATGCTTATTCATATCTCTTTCAAAACGGAGATCTCGATTTGTCACAATACCAACCAATGAATTATCATCATCCACTACGGGTATGCCACCAATCTTGTACTCTGCCATCAGATCCAACGCATCTTTTACAGTTGAGCCTCGTTTTATAGTTACAGGGTCGTAAATCATACCATTCTCTGCACGCTTCACAATAGCTACCTGACGTGCCTGTTCTTCGATTGACATATTTTTGTGAATTACGCCAATTCCACCTTCGCGAGCAATGGCAATAGCCATTTTAGCCTCAGTAACCGTATCCATAGCGGCTGTTACAAAGGGGATTTTTAACTCAATGTTGCGTGAAAACTTTGTCGATAATTCGACTGTCTTTGGAAGTACTTCAGAATAAGCGGGGATTAACAAAACGTCATCGTAAGTCAATCCATCCATCACAATTTTATCAGCAATAAATGACATAAGGATAATGCTTTTAAATTTATTGCGTGCAAATATACAAATTTTATTCTATTCATAATCCACACGCAACAAAAAAATATTTTCTATTCTGCTATTTTAATTAATTTGCCATTTCTGAAATAAACTTTATCCGAACAAGACGAACTTCTTCCTCTGAAAATTCATTTCCAAGTTCATCAAGTGCTTCGTCAAGATCATCTGTTGTCGATTCTTTAAAATAGTCATAAATATCGAGCATATGATCTTCATCCATTATGTCATCCAAGAAATAGTCAATATTCAATTTTGTTCCAGAATAAACTATAGCCTCTATTTCATCCAGCAATTCGTCAAATTCAATACCTTTAGACATGGCAATATCATCAAGTGCCACTTTACGGTCAATTGCTTGAATGATTGCCACTTTCATTTTCGACTTATTGGCTACAGTCCGAACGCGCAAATCTTCCGGACGTTCTATTTCATTTTCCTCGCAATGTCGTCTAATCAGTTTACAGAATTCTTCGCCATAACGTTTAGCTTTTCCCGCTCCTACACCTGGTATATTCTGCAATTCCTCTAACGTTACCGGATAGATGGTTGCCATAGCTTCTAATGAAGGGTCTTGAAAAATGACATAAGGAGGAACTTCCAATTGCTTTGACAACTTCTTACGAAGGTCTTTTAACATGGAATACAAAGCCGGGTCTACAGCACATGAACCTCCTCCTCTCATAGGTGTTTCTTCTTCCACTTCTTCAAAGTCGTTATCCTCGGTTATCTTAAATGACTTTGGTTTGTTTAGGAACTTCTTTCCATCGGCAGTTACCTTCAATAAACCATAATTTTCAACATCTTTACTTAAATAACCAGCAATCAATGCTTGGCGTATTACAGCATTCCAAGTTTTGTCTTCTTCTCCCATTCCAGAGCCGAAAACTTCTAATTCTTCGTGCAAATGTGCTTGCACTTCCGATGTTTCTCTTCCTTGGATAACATCTATAATATAGTCAGCCTTGAAATTTTCTTTGACCGCTTGAATTGTTTCAATAACGGTACACAATAATTCTTGAGCTTCCACTTGTTTTTTAGGATTTAAACAGTTGTCACAATTACCACAATTTTGTTCTGTATATTCTTCACCAAAGTAATGTAATAACGTCTTACGACGACATACAGAAGATTCTGCATACGCAGCAGTTTCCAACAGAAGTTGTTTTCCAATCTCCTGTTCTGCCACGGGTTTTCCTTGCATAAACTTCTCAAGTTTCTGCAAATCTTTATTCGTATAGAATGTAATACATTTGCCCTCACCGCCATCACGTCCAGCCCGTCCGGTTTCTTGATAGTATCCTTCCAAACTCTTAGGAATATCATAATGAATTACATAGCGCACATCTGGTTTGTCAATTCCCATTCCAAATGCAATCGTAGCTACAATCACATCAATTTTTTCCATCAAAAAATCATCTTGATTCTGTGTACGAGTAGCCGAATCCATACCGGCATGATATGCACGTGCATTAATGCCATTGGCTTGTAGTATTTCAGCCAATTCCTCTACTTTTTTACGGCTTAGACAATAGATAATACCCGATTTATCGGGATTTGCCTTGATGAATTTTATTATTTCCTTGTCTATGTTTTGCGTTTTAGGACGCACCTCATAATATAAATTAGCTCGATTGAAAGAAGATTTGAATACCTGTGCATCAATCATGCCCAGATTCTTCTGAATGTCATGTTGTACTTTCGGCGTTGCCGTAGCAGTCAAAGCAATCAAAGGCGCTTTTCCTATTTCATTTATAATAGGACGAATTCGACGATATTCCGGGCGGAAGTCATGCCCCCACTCCGATATACAATGAGCCTCATCAACTGCATAAAATGAAATTTTTACCGTCTTCAAAAATTCTACATTTTCTTCTTTCGTCAACGATTCCGGTGCCACATACAACAGTTTTGTCTTACCGTTTACGATATCGGCCTTTACTTGGTCAATAGCACCCTTATTTAAAGAGGAATTTATAAAATGAGCCACTCCATCCTCTTCACTAAAATTCCGCATGGCATCCACCTGATTTTTCATCAGTGCAATCAAAGGAGAGATTACAATACCCGTACCCTCCATCAATAAAGAGGGTAATTGATAGCACAAAGACTTTCCACCACCCGTAGGCATCAGTACGAACGTATCATTACCTGCCAACAGGTTTTCAATGATTGCCTCTTGATTACCCTTGAAGGTGTCGAATCCGAAATACTTCTTTAGCTGCTCTGTTAAATTATTCCCCTTCTTCGCCATGATAACTTTAGTTTGAATTAATACGATTCCACTCAAAAGAAGAATCAACAACAAAACTATAAACAAATTCTCAATTTTCAAACAGAAATCTCCGAATATTTTTTCATAAAAATGAAGATTCGAGAATCGCAAAAACCTTATTCATTGATTTTAAGCATTTTGTAATCTTGCCACATTCGCATTCTCCAATTGTTCTTTTGCATAGTTTAATGTTACCACATAATTTTCGGGTTTTTCCGTGGGGAGTTCAAACATTGCATCCATCATGATAGTTTCAACAATAGAACGAAGTCCACGAGCACCCAATTTAAATTCCACTGCCTTATCAACAATATATTCCAAGACAGCCTCTTCAAATGAAAGATTCACGCCATCCATCTCGAACATTTTTATATACTGTTTGACAATAGAGTTTTTAGGTTCTGTTAATATTGCACGCAATGCTGTACGATCAAGTGGATTTAAATAAGTCAGCACCGGCAATCGGCCGATGATTTCTGGAATCAATCCGAACGATTTCAAATCTTGGGGTGCGATATATTGCATCATATTATTTTTGTCAATAACTGCCATATTACGTACAGCCCCATAGCCAACGACATGTGTATTCAAACGTTGAGCAATTTTCTTTTCTATACCATCAAAAGCACCTCCGCATATAAACAAAATGTTTTTCGTATTCACTGGAATCATTTTCTGATCAGGATGTTTTCGTCCTCCTTGTGGTGGCACATTAACAACCGACCCCTCCAACAACTTCAACAAGCCCTGTTGAACACCTTCTCCACTTACATCACGGGTAATAGAAGGATTATCCCCCTTCCTAGCTATTTTATCTATTTCGTCAATAAAAACGATGCCTTGTTCTGCCTTAGACACATCATAATCTGATACTTGAAGCAATCTTGTTAAAATGCTTTCTATATCTTCACCCACATATCCGGCTTCGGTCAATACGGTTGCATCGACAATAGTAAAAGGTACCTCCAAGAGTTTGGCTATAGTACGTGCCAACAACGTCTTTCCAGTACCAGTACTTCCTACCATAATAATGTTGGATTTCTCAATTTCCACTTCATCGCCTTTGTTTTTCTGCAACAAGCGTTTATAATGATTATACACAGAAACAGCTAAAAAGCGCTTTGCATCATCTTGTCCGATGACATATTGATCCAAAAAAGCCTTTATTTCTATCGGTTTAGGAAGTTTCTCCAACTTTAGTTTGCCCGATTTAGGAGTTGCTTCTTGTCTTCTGACTTGTTGGGCGATTTCATAAGCTTGTATGGCACAATCATCACAAATATTGCCATTAAGACCTGTAATCAGGAACCCGATTACACTTTCATCTCGCCCACAAAAGCTACATTTTTTTTTCCCTTTTTCTGCCATTATTCTTTTATTTCTTTATCAGCACTTCATCTACCATACCATATTCTTTCGCTTCTTGAGCAGTCATCCAATAGTCTCTATCAGAATCGGCCCAAACCTTTTCAAATGGCGTATGTGAATGATTGGCAATGATTGTATAAAGTTCTTTCTTCAATTTCTGAATTTCACGGGCAGTAATTTCTATATCAGAAGCTTGTCCTTGCGCCCCTCCCATAGGCTGATGAATCATTACACGAGAATGTGTTAAAGCAGAGCGTTTGCCTTCAGCACCAGACACCAATAATACAGCAGCCATACTTGCGGCCATACCTGTACAAATAGTTACAACATCGCTGGTAATAAATTGCATTGTGTCATAAATGCCCAATCCAGCATATACCGAACCGCCCGGTGAGTTTATATAAATGGATATATCCTTGCCTGGATCTACCGAATCCAAATAAAGCAATTGTGCCTGCAAGGTATTGGCCGTATAATCATCGATTTGCGTACCTAAGAAAATGATGCGATCCATCATCAAACGTGAAAATACGTCCAATTGAGTTACATTCAATTGACGTTCCTCCAAAATATAAGGATTCAAGTAGCCGTTTTGCGACTTAATGACGTCATCCAACACCAAACTATTTATACCTAAGTGCTTGGTTGCATATTTCTTAAAATCATTCATAATCAATCTCTGTTAAGTTTTCGTTTCAAATAAGAATGCAAAGAAACAAAAAGTAAAGTAAAAAAACAAGCACGAGTCAAAGAAGTTCATCACTTCCTTAACCCGTGCATACTATTTTTAACGCTTCTACGAGAATTTAAGCGAACAACTTGTTGAAATCAGCGACAGATATGGTTTTTTCTTCCAACAACACCTGTTGCTTCAACGCAGCTGTAAGTTTAGTTTCGATTACTCGATTCACCAATCCTTCTACACTTTCTTTCTTCTTCAACATTTCCTTTGCATAATTTTCCAACAAATCGTCGGGAATGCTCATCATACCGTATTGTGCAAATTGGGCGCGAGTAGCTTCTTTAGCCATATCGGCCACCTCATTTTGTTCTACTTTCACATCATTGGCTTTTACCAATTGTTCTTTAATCAGATGCCAAGTCAGTTCTTCGATACTCTTTTCATAGTTTTCTTCTACAAACTTTTCATCTTTATCTTGATTGTTCAAACGCATGATTCGCTTCAACAATGCATCCGGGAATTCTAATTTACCAATCTTTTCGGTCATCATCTTGCGGAAGTCGATAAGGAATTTATAGTCACTATCAGCTACATATTGCTTGGCTATATTTTCTTTCAAACGAGTGCGGAATTCTTCTTCGCTCTTCACTACGTCTTTACCCAAAATTTGGTCAAACAACTCTTGTGTCAATTCGCCGGGTACGTGACGTGTAATTTCTTCTACTTGGAAACTGAAGTCTGACTTCATGTCTGCCACTGCCTCTTTTTCAATTTTCAACAAAGAGGCCAATTCGGCTGTGTTACCATCCCATGCAGTATGGGGATTGAATACTAACACATCGTTCACTTTGGCTTCATTGAAGATTGCTTTCTGGTCAGCATTCTTCATATATTCTGGCATCATCACTGCGCCTTCTACTTGAATACCACCTTCCTTGGTATTACCTTCAGCATCCAACTCGGCTAACAAGCCTTTAATCATATCGTTGGCTTGGTAGCTATCTACCTTCTCGTACTTACCACCTTGTTGTCTATATGCCATCACTTGGCCTTCTACCATTTCGTCGGTAATTTCAATGTTGTAGTAATCTACCTTATCAGAGGCCGATACTTCTGCGCTGAACTCCGGCGCCAAGGCTATGTCAAACAAGAATTCGAACTCTTCCATTGTATCGAAGTTCACTTCCGGTTGTTTGTCCTCGTTAGGCAGGGGCTCGCCCAAGATGTTTACATTGTTTTCTTGAATATATTTATACACCGACTCTGAAAGTAGTTTGTTTACTTCTTCAGCCATAGCCGATTTACCATACATTTTCTTCACCAAGCTCATCGGTACCATACCTTTACGGAAGCCCGGCATCTGAGCATTTTGACGGAAATTCTTCAACGCTTTTTCTACTTTTTCCTGATAATCAGCTTTTTCAATTTTCACAGTAAGCAATGCACTTACCTTGTCAATGTTCTGTAATGAAACGTTCATTCTACAACAATTATTTTTTAATTTATATTTTCTATTTCCATTTTGAGGGTGCAAAATTAGTGCTAATCTTTTAATTAACAAAAAAAATATCTCTTGATTTATGTGTTTTTAAAAAACTTAGCTATCTTTGTCGAAGCAACTTAATCGTTTTCTATTATGGAAATTCAAGCCAATTACATTAAACGAATCGAAATACATGGTCTGTGGCAACGTTACAACATTGCTTGGGACTTACGCCCCGACGTAAATATATTATCCGGCATCAACGGAGTTGGAAAAACCACTATTCTAAACCGTTCGGTTACTTATTTGGAGCAAACTACCGGTGAGATGAAAACCGAAGAGCGCAACGGTGTTCAGGTTTTTTTTGATAACCCTCAAGCCACATTCATTCCTTATGATGTTATTCGCAGCTATGACCGTCCGTTGGTTATGGGCGACTTTACTGCTCGAATGGCCGACCCCCAAGTAAGGTCGGAATTAGATTGGCAACTTTACCTGCTTCAACGCCGATATTTAGATTACCAAGTCAACATGAGCAATAAAATGATAGAGTTACTGACTGGTAATGAAGAAGAACGGATGCAAGCCGCCAATATTTCGATACCCAAACGTCGCTTTCAAGACATGATTGACGATTTATTCAGCTATACTCGCAAGAAAATAGACCGCAAACGCAACGACATTGCTTTCTATCAAGACCAAGAGCAACTCTCTCCTTATAAATTATCGTCTGGAGAAAAGCAAATGTTGGTCATATTGCTGACGGCTTTGGTTCGCAACGGCTCACGCAGTGTGCTTATCATGGACGAGCCGGAAGCCTCGCTTCACATCGAATGGCAACAAAAACTGATTGGCATGATTAAAGCTTTGAACCCCGACCTCCAATTGATACTTACCACCCACTCGCCCGCCGTTATCATGGACGGATGGTTGGATTGCGTAACCGAAGTCAGCGAAATAACCACAGACACCCTAAACAATGGCTAAGAAACTGAAAGACAATCTCACCTCTGCCTATTTGGGAGCGGCCAATAAGTTGTCTCCCTCAAAGCATCGCCGACGTATCATCGCCTTTGTAGAAAGCTATGACGATGTTGCTTTTTGGCGCTCTATCTTAGCCGATTTTGAAGACGAAGACCACTACTTTCAAATCATGCTTCCCTCCAACAAATCGTTGACAAAAGGAAAGAAGCAGGTACTGATGAATCTACTCAACACAAGAGGATTAGGACGAAACATGATTGCTTGTGTGGATAGCGACTACGACTATCTATTCCAACAAGCCAACAAGCAATCGCGGCAGGTCAACAACAACCCGTTTATCATACAAACCTACGGATATGCCATCGAGAACTTCCAATGCTATGCCGAGTCGCTACACGAAGTGTGTGTACAATCTACCTTAAACGATCGAGCCATCATTGACTTTCCTGCATTCATGAGCAACTATTCTCAAATTGTATTTCCACTATTCATCTGGCACCTATGGTTTCAAAAAACGGGCAATGCCGACCTGTTTCCCATTCACGAATTAAGCAATCATACGGGGCTTGAAGTCATTGATTTACAACAACCCGAACGCATGCTTCAAGACATTGAACGACGTGTAAAAAGCAAATTGTCTAAGATTCAGAAACGACACGCCCGACACCAACAAAGTGTCTATGCTTTCGAGAAAGAAATCGAAGCATTGGGCGTCACTCCCCAGACTACTTACTTATATATGCAGGGGCACCACATCTTCGAACATGTAGTTTTAAAGCTATTATCACCCGTCTGCGCAGCCCTTCGACGCGAGCGAGAACGTGAAATCAGACAATATGCCATACACGGGCAGCAATATCAAAACGAACTGAGTTGCTATGAAAATAGTCAGATAGGCGTTAGGCTAATGTTGAAAAAGAACGACAATTTCGAGAATCTTTTCCTTTACGAACGTATTAGAAAAGACATTAATGCCATGCTGAAAAAGTCAGTTTGATTCTTTTGACACTTCCAATTCTCCCCATTTTACTCACTTTTACCGATGTTTATGGAGCCTATAAAGTCCATACACGGTTTAAAATCTATTATATTCAGTAATTATAGCCCTCTAAAGAGTTGTATTGCGTCTGTTTTGTGCGCCGAAACTATCTGTTTTCGCCCTTGAAACAAAGTGTTTCACCGCATGAAACAAAGTGTTTCAGCATATGAAACAAAGAGTTTCTCTCTATCGAAACAAAGTGTTTCATACTAATGAAACAAATGGTTAGTTCGTTTCTTGGAGAGAAACAAAAACCATGTGTAACATAAAAGCAATGTCACACTCTCATTTAATATTCTCTTTGTTGATAATTCGTTTGCTAACCATCTTATTTAAAACTCTTGTGACATTAAAATCACAAAAACAACTTTAGAGAGGGAAATAAAAAGCAGAAAGAGTTTTCGTCACATTACTACTACAATCACTTGACAAAACCTTATCAGAAAATTTATCATACATACAACAATATTCCACTGATTTTTAGATATAGAATAGGATTGTGCTCTCCCCTTATCCAAAGGATTCAACTTACAAAACTTTAATAAATCAGCTAAAACATGTAAAAGGTTCGAGCATAAACACCGTTTTTCAAAAATAAATAGCTACATTTGCCTCTTTAATATATAAGAACATCGGATAGAGTTATTAACAAAACAGGTAAGTTTTCAACAGTTTTTGCAATCTCTGCCCGATGTAAGCAGGCGGTATTAAAATAAATGACTTACTTCGCTGCCTATAAAAAAAAAATAGGATATGGGAAAAATTATTGCTTTAGCTAATCAAAAAGGAGGCGTAGGTAAAACAACAACAACCATCAATCTGGCAGCTTCATTGGCTACCCTCGAAAAAAAAGTATTGGTAGTAGATGCCGATCCTCAAGCCAATGCCTCGTCTGGACTGGGTGTGGACATCAAACAGACATCGTGTACCATTTATGAATGTCTGATTGACCGAGCAGATGTAAAAGAAGCCATTCATGACACCGAAATTGACACATTGAAAATCATCTCTTCACACATCAATCTTGTTGGAGCTGAAATAGAAATGCTGAACATGAAAAACCGAGAGAAAATCATGAAAGAGGTTTTGACACCATTGAAAGATGAATACGACTATATCTTGATTGACTGCTCTCCATCGTTAGGCTTAATTACCGTCAATTCATTGACTGCTGCCGACTCGGTCATTATACCCGTTCAAGCCGAGTATTTTGCATTAGAAGGTATCAGCAAGTTACTGAATACCATCAAAATTATAAAGTCAAAATTAAATCCTCAATTAGAAATAGAAGGCTTCTTACTGACCATGTATGATAGCCGTTTGCGACAAGCCAACCAAATTTACGATGAAGTAAAACGTCATTTCCAGGAGTTGGTGTTCAACACCGTCATCCAACGCAATGTAAAATTGAGTGAAGCACCTAGCCACGGGCTACCAGCCATTCTTTATGACGCTGACTCTAACGGAGCAAGAAATCACATGGCATTAGCTAAAGAATTGATAAACAAAAATTAATAAAATAGTAATAACAAACTACAAAGAAATACCTATATGGCACAAAAAAGAAATGCATTGGGACGTGGATTGGATGCATTGCTATCAATGGACGACATACAAACCGAAGGCTCTTCTTCCATCAGCGAGATAGAACTGAAGAAAATTGTAGCCAACCCCAACCAACCACGCCGCGACTTTGAACCTACAGCCCTGCAAGAATTGGCCGATTCTATTTCAGAAATAGGAATAATACAGCCCATCACACTTCGCAAGATGTCGGACAATGAATACCAAATCATTGCAGGCGAACGGCGTTTCCGTGCCTCACAAATAGCCGGGCTAACAACAATTCCGGCCTACATCCGCACCGCAGACGATGAGAATGTCATGGAAATGGCACTCATTGAAAACATACAACGTGAAGACTTAAACTCGGTAGAAATTGCATTGGCCTATCAACATCTATTAGAAGAATACGGCTTGACACAAGAACGGTTAAGCGAACGGGTAGGTAAGAAACGCGCCACCATTGCCAACTATCTGCGCCTACTAAAGCTGCCTGCTCCAATCCAAATGGCTTTGCAAAAAAAACAAATAGACATGGGGCATGCCCGTGCACTATTGGCACTGAACGACCCCAAAGCGCAAGTCAAATTATTGGAAGAAATCATAGCCGAAGGTTATTCTGTACGCAAAGTAGAAGAATTGGTCAAAGCACTGAGCGAAGGAGAAAGCATTAATTTAGGAGAGAAGAAAATAACACCGGCACGCCATCATAAAACAAACGAATATAAATTATTAAAGAAGCAACTCTCTGACTTCTTTAACACCAAGGTACAACTCACCTGCTCGGAAAGCGGGAAAGGGAAAATAAGTATCTCTTTCGGCAATGAAGAAGAATTGGAGAGAATCATCGAAATATTGGACACACTAAAAAATAAATGACACACCAGAGAAGTACATATCAAATTATCATAGCCCTACTGATTTGTTTTTTACAAACAGCAGGGATTGACGCATATGGCCAAAACCGTCCTCGAGCCGCCGCCAAACGGGACAACGTTTTGCTAAAAGACTCACTTACTGGTATAAAACCGAAAGCATTACAAATAAAGGCCGATACCATTGACAGCATTGCCGCCGAAAACGAACGAAACATAAAGGAATTGACAACAAGTATCACTCCCGAAATAGAAGAAACGCCAACTGAAAGTTTACAACCTGCAGCATACCAAAACATATGGCGACCTAACCCCACAAAAGCCACTTGGATGGCTCTCATCATTCCAGGAGGAGGACAGATTTACAATAAAAAATATTGGAAACTCCCCATTTTCTATGGAGGTTTTGCAGGTTGCGCCTATGCTTTGACGTGGAATGGAAAAATGTATAAAGACTATTCTAGCGCCTATAAAGATGCCGTGAATGAACGTTGGAACTCCACTACTATCACCGATTTATTGCCACCTGGCTACATAAACCGAGTCTCCAAATCACAATTGACAGAACTCCTACGAAAACGGAAAGACACCTACCGACGCTATCGCGATTTAAGTATATTCGCTTTTATCGGAGTCTATCTGCTATCCGTAGTTGATGCCTACATCGACGCCGAATTATCCAATTTCGACATCACCCCTGATTTAAGTATGAAAATAGAACCAGCATCTATCGAAAATCCCGGTATCAACTCTCACAGAAGAAATGTGGGTGTACAATGCAGTTTCAGTTTTTAACCAATCAATAATCATATGAACAAGAAACGTTTTAAAAAGTACATATTATATATAGTATTAACAATTATCTACCCCATTACGCTATCTGCTCAAGACGATGTTATACATAAAGATAGCATCGACCTACCAACAGGTATGACTTATCCCCTTGATAGTTTGCTACAAGACTGGAAAGCCAAGAACTATCTAGATTGGGGCAAAGATTGTAGCACCTCTACTGATAATCCAACATTCAGCGATTCGGTTTACATAGACCGTCTTCACCGCATGCCCACCATAATGGAAATGCCCTACAATGACATTGTACGCCAATACATCGACCGCTACACAGGGAAGTTACGCAACCAAGTATCTTTTATGTTAAGCGCATGTAACTTTTATATGCCCATATTCGAAGAAGCACTTGATGCCTATGACCTGCCCATCGAACTAAGATTCCTGCCCATCATTGAATCGGCTCTGAATCCATCGGCAGTCTCTCGCGCCAAAGCAACAGGATTATGGCAATTCGTATTACGAACAGGCCAATTATACGGATTGGAAAACAACAGTTACGTTGATGAACGACGAGATCCTATTAAATCCACTTGGGCTGCAGCACGTTACCTAAAAGATTTATACGGCATATACAAAGACTGGAATTTGGTAATTGCCGCTTACAATTGTGGACCCGGCAATGTAAATAAAGCCATCAGACGCTCAGGAGGTAAAACTGACTATTGGGAAATTTATAATTACCTACCCCGCGAAACACGGGGATACGTACCAGCCTTCATTGCCGCAAACTATGTAATGACCTATTATTGCAACCACAACATTTGTCCTATGGAGACAAATATCCCTGCCAATACAGACACAATACATATATCCAAGAATTTGCATTTCCAGCAAATTGCCGATATTTGCGGAATCAGCATAGAAGAGCTTAAAAGTCTTAATCCACAATACAAGCGCAATATCATACCTGGGAATAGCAAAACATACCCCTTACGACTTCCAATCAAACAGATAAGTACATTTATTGACCGACAAGACACCATATATAATCACCGAAATAACGAATTCTTCAAGAATCGCCGTGTTGTAACAGCAAGCAACAATAATAGGAATATCACTCCAACTGTTGGAAAGGGCAAATTGACCTACCACAAAATTAAAAGTGGTGAAACATTAGGAGGTATAGCTCTGAAATACAACGTTACAGTAAAACAACTACGAAGCTGGAACGGATTACGGAACAACCGAATCACAGCAGGTAAGCGATTAAAGATATATAAATAAGAGAAAAATAGTTGCAGAATTACGATTAATACTTATTTTTGCAAATTAAGAAAAAGCGTTGGGAATATGAAAGAAAATGTGGACATGACAAAAGAAAAAATTGAAAACGCACTGATTGAACAAGCGTTTCAAGAATTGCTGAATGATTATTTAGCAACAAAACATCGTAAACGCATCGAAATTATTACCAAAGCATTCAATTTTGCCAATCAAGCCCATAAAGGCATCAAACGTCGTTCGGGCGAACCCTACATAATGCATCCACTTGCTGTAGCCAAAATCGTATGCAATGAGATAGGATTAGGCTCTACTTCCATTTGTGCAGCATTACTACACGATGTAGTAGAAGACACAGACTATACGGTAGAAGATATTTCAAATATATTTGGCCCAAAAATTGCACAAATTGTAGATGGTTTGACAAAAATCTCTGGAGGTATTTTCGGCGATCGTGCTTCAGCACAAGCCGAAAACTTCAAAAAGCTGCTTCTAACTATGAGTGATGATATTCGTGTCATACTCATTAAAATAGCCGACCGTTTACACAATATGCGAACTTTGGGATCTATGATGCCCAACAAGCAATATAAAATTGCCGGTGAAACATTGTACATATATGCTCCACTTGCCAACCGATTGGGCTTATACAAAATAAAGACAGAACTTGAGAATTTAAGTTTCAAGTATGAACATCCGGAAAAATACAATGAGATAGAAGATAAACTTGCAGCCACAGCACCAGAACGTGATAAGGTATTCCAAGAATTTACCGCCCCTATCCGAACTCAACTTGACCGGATGGGATTGAAATACCGCATTCTTGCCCGAGTAAAATCCATATATTCCATTTGGAACAAGATGCAAACCAAGCACGTTCCGTTCGAAGAAATCTACGACATTTTAGCTGTACGAATCATCTTCGAGCCACAAAACATTGAAGAAGAATTGAACGATTGCTTTGACATCTATGTTTCTATTTGCAAAATTTACAAACCCCATCCGGATCGTCTACGCGATTGGCTCAGTCATCCAAAATCAAACGGATACCAAGCATTACACGTTACTTTGATGGGCAATCATGGACAATGGATAGAAGTTCAGATTAGAAGCGAGCGCATGAATGATGTCGCTGAACAAGGATTTGCTGCTCATTGGAAATACAAGGAAGGAGGAGGTAGTGAAGACGAAGGGGAATTGGATAAATGGCTACACACTATCAAAGAAATTTTGGACGATCCGCAACCAGATGCCATTGATTTCTTAGATACAATAAAACTAAATCTGTTTGCATCCGAAATATTTGTTTTCACACCTAAAGGAGAAATTAGAACGATGCCTCAAGGATGTACCGCATTGGATTTCGCATTCTCTTTACACACTGATTTAGGAAGTCATTGCATCGGAGCTAAAGTCAATCATAAATTAGTACCTCTAAGCCATAAACTCCAAAGTGGCGATCAAGTAGAGATTCTTACTTCTAAAGCACAACGAGTACAACCCGAATGGGAGACTTTTGTGACAACCGCCCGTGCACACAACAAAATATCCTCTATCCTACGCAAAGAAGCAAAGAACTATCAAAAGAAAGGAGAGATAATTCTTGAGGAATTTTGTAAAAAAGAGGAAATACCCTTCAATGAAAGTAACATTGAAAAGATACGCAAATCACGTAACTTTAAAAATCGCGAAGAATTAATGTTAGCCATCGGTACAAAAAAATACATACCGGGCGACTACGAAAAGAATCTTTTTAAGAGCAAACAAAAAGGAGGTTGGAAAAAACTTATTCCTTTTGCTTTCGGAAATAAAGAACACGAAGAAAAAGAAGAAAAGAATGAATTACCAAAAGAAAAAATCAATACGAAAGAAATATTAAAGCTGACAGAGGAAGGTATAAAAAAGAAACATACAATGGCCGATTGTTGTCATCCCATCCCCGGCGATGATGTATTAGGATATATAGATGACGAAGGTCGCATCATTATTCACAAACGCCAATGTGCAGTTGCAGCCCGCTTGAAGTCCAGTTATGGCAATCGGATTATTGCTACACAATGGGATACCCACAAAGAACTTTCGTTCTTGGTTACTATATATATAAAAGGTATTGATTGTGTAGGGTTGCTAAACGAAGTTACCCAAATCATTTCCGGCCAACTCAATGTAAACATACGAAAATTAGATATAGAAACCATTGATGGAATATTCGATGGGCGTATCCAACTTTATGTTCACGATGTAGAAGATGTTCGTAGGATCTGCTCTAATCTAAAGAATATTGAAAACATCAAACAGGTGACCCGCATTGAGGAGTAAGATTTTCTTTAAATTCCTCAACTTGATTATAGGTAAAAGCATTTAGGGCATCTCGCATACCAATTAATTCTGCACGAATTAATTTTAAATGCTCCACCAATTCAAAATTACGATTGGTACTTTTTTTATTGTCCTTCATACGCTGACGGGCACCTGATAAAGTCATTCCCCGCTCTTTCACCAAATGATGTATTAACCTCAACATCTCAATATCTTCTATACGATATTGGCGTACTCCTCTTCCTGCTTTATGGGGTTTCAATTGAGGAAACTCCTTTTCCCAATAACGCAAAAGTGATTCATTCACATCCAACATTTGCGCTACCTCTTTAATGGAATAAAACAACTTTAGATTTTTATTTTCGCCCAACATAAATAAATCAATCTAACATTTTACCATGATTTGCAGCCAATTGAATCATACGATCATAATCTTCTGCCGTAAGATCCATAAAATAATAGTTCACCGGATTTACCACCTTTCCTTTCACATGTACTTCGTAATGTAAATGTGGGCCAGTACTCTTCCCCGTATTACCTACCCCTCCTATTACTTCACCCCTCACCACTCTTTTACCTACATGAGTCTTAAAGTCACGTAAATGCGCATAAAGAGTCTTATAACCAAACCCATGATCTATGACAATAGTTTTTCCATATCCTGTTTGCCACCCCATTTTAACCACTTTGCCGGCACCTGTTGCATAGACATCTGTACCTGGATTAGCTGAAAAATCCATGCCCGAATGAAAACGGGTTGTACCATATATAGGGTCAATGCGGGTTCCGTAACCTGAAGCTGTTTTCTTAAGATCCTTGTTTGATACTGGTTGAATAGCAGGAATACTCATCAACATTTCACCGTGATTTTTACACATTTCAACCACTTCGTCAAACGAAGAAGATTGAATATACAATTGTCTACTTAATGCATCTAGTTTTTGTGTTGTATTGAGAACCAATTCTTTGTTTGCCAAATTCATCAGTTCCTCATACCGATTGGTAGCTGCATAACTAGCTTTACGAATAGCCGAAGGAATAGGATCGGCTTGAAAAATGACACGATACAAATTGTCATCTCGCTGTTGAATATCTTGCAATACCTCCATCGCATCATCCAATCGATGAGAAAGCACTTTGTACTGTGCCTGAAGTTGACTATTTTCTTTACGCAATTCTTTTTCCGATGGAGAACCAAAAACAAAGAAGAACAGCAAAAAGACCGCTGCACCAAAACCCATTCCGACAAATAAGCGACTCAAAACTCCCATTAAACGTTGCTTAGCCGTAGGATAAATACGGTCGTAAGTTTGTGTCTCAGGATTATATATATAATAAACTTTGCGCATCTTAGGAAATATTTCGCATATTGATGGGGCAAAAATAATAAAAACAAGCTATCTTTGCACAGTTTTTTTGAAGATTTATGATTTATGATTTATGATTTATAAGTTTCTCTGCTTCAAAGTAACTTTTAGATTACAGATTTACTATTCATAGATGACTTCTTAGGGTTTATAATTCATAATTTAAAACTATATATGACAGCAAACGAAATTAGAGAATCGTTCAAAAGTTTCTTTGAGAGCAAAGGTCATCAAATTGTCCCTTCTGCTCCCATGGTAGTAAAAGATGATCCGACACTGATGTTCACCAATGCCGGCATGAACCAGTTCAAAGACATTATTCTTGGAAATCAACCCGCTAAATTCAAGCGAGTGGCCGACTCACAAAAGTGCTTACGCGTCAGTGGAAAACACAACGATTTGGAAGAAGTTGGTCATGATACATATCACCACACTATGTTTGAAATGCTTGGAAATTGGTCATTTGGCGACTATTTCAAAAAAGAAGCAATTTCATGGGCATGGGAGTATTTAGTAGATGTATTAAAGTTAGACCCCAAAAACCTTTATGCCACCGTATTCGAAGGAAGTCCGGAAGAAGGGTTAGAACGTGATAACGAAGCTGCTGCAATTTGGGAACAATATTTGCCCAAAGACCATATTCTAAATGGGAACAAGCATGATAATTTTTGGGAAATGGGTGATACAGGACCTTGCGGACCTTGCTCAGAAATCCATGTTGACTCTCGCTCAGAAGAAGAAAAAGCCTTAATTCCCGGCAATCAATTAGTCAACAAAGACCATCCGCAAGTCATAGAAATTTGGAATTTGGTGTTTATGCAATATAACCGTAAAGCAGATGGAAGTTTAGAAGGTCTCCCTGCCAAAGTCATAGATACAGGTATGGGATTCGAACGCTTGGTACGCACACTGCAAGGAAAAACTTCTAATTATGACACCGATGTTTTCCAACCCATCTTAAAAGCCATCAGCGAAATGACAAGCATAGCATATGGAAGTAATGAACAGACCGATATTGCCATGCGTGTTATTGCCGACCATATTCGCACAATTGCATTCTCCATTACCGATGGTCAATTGCCTAGCAACGCAAAAGCCGGGTATGTCATCCGTCGCATCTTGCGCCGTGCTGTACGTTACGGCTACACTTTCTTAGGACAAAAGCAAGCATTCATGTACAAACTACTTCCTGTGCTGATTGAAAACATGGGCAATGCATATCCTGAACTGAACTCACAAAAGGAATTAATTGCTAAAGTTATCAAAGAAGAGGAAGATGCTTTCTTAAGGACATTGGAAACCGGCATTCGCCTATTGGAAAAAACCATGAATGAGGCTAAAGCCATAAAGAAATACATCATTAGTGGTAAAGACGCTTTCACTTTATATGATACGTTCGGATTTCCGTTGGATTTAACAGAATTAATTCTTCGCGAAAACGGCATGACAGCCAACATCGAAGAGTTTAATATCGAAATGCAAAAACAGAAGCAACGTGCCCGTAACGCAGCCTCAATAGAAACAGGCGACTGGATTACACTGAAAGAAGGAACTACCGAATTTGTGGGTTATGACTATACAGAATACGAAACAAACATCCTGCGTTATCGCCAAATCAAACAAAAGAATCAAATCTTATACCAAATTGTATTGGATAAGACACCATTTTATGCAGAAAGTGGTGGACAAGTAGGTGATACTGGTGTGTTAGTCAGTGAATTCGAAACTATCGAGATTATCGACACAAAAAAAGAGAATAACCTCCCCATCCACATCGCCATGAAATTACCTGAGCACATTGAAGCTCCGATGATGGCATGTGTAGATACTGATAAACGTGCTGCCTGCGCAGCCAACCACTCGTGTACCCACCTGATCGACAATGCATTAAGAGAGGTATTAGGCGAGCATGTTGAACAAAAAGGTTCTTTAGTAACCTCGGATTCATTACGATTTGACTTCTCACATTTTCAAAAAGTAACTGATGAAGAGATTCGTAAAGTTGAGCATATTGTTAATGCCAAAATTCGAGCCAATATTCCTCTTCAAGAATACCGCAATATTCCTATCGAAGAAGCAAAGGAATTGGGAGCTATTGCCCTATTTGGAGAGAAATATGGTGATCATGTTCGTGTTATCCAATTCGGTAATTCTGTAGAATTCTGTGGAGGAACTCACGTCGCAGCTACTGGACATATTGGTATGGTAAAAATTGTTAGTGAGAGTTCCGTTGCAGCAGGTGTACGCCGTATCGAAGCTTTTACCGGAGCCCGCGTTGAAGAGATGCTTGATACTTTCCAAGATACCATGCGAGATTTGAAGGCTCTATTCAATAACGCTCCCGATCTTTCCGCTGCTATCCGAAAATACATTGAAGAAAATGCAGGTTTAAAGAAGCAGCTAGAAGACTTCATGAAAGAAAAAGAAATGCAAGTTAAAAAACGACTGTTGGAAAACATTCAAGAAATTAATGGCGTAAAGGTCATCAAATTCTCAGCACCAATGCCCGCAGACACCATAAAGAACATTGCCTTCCAATTACGTGGCGAAATAACCGAAAATTTATTTTTCGTAGCTGGAACAATTCACGAAAACAAACCAATGCTAACAGTCATGTTAAGTGACGATTTGGTTGCAACAGGACTCAAAGCCGGTATGTTAGTAAAAGAAGCCGCAAAACTTATCCAAGGTGGTGGGGGTGGACAACCTCATTTTGCAACAGCTGGTGGTAAGTATCCCGACGGGTTGAGTGCAGCTATCGACAAAGTCATTGAATTAGCAAATCTCTAATTTATCATATTAATAACTCCTAAAAACGAACAAAGATATCCGTTTGGGGATATCTTTGTTCGTTTTTACCACAATGAAGAATATATATACAATATATTTTCAAAAACTAAGTTTTTTCCCAAAAAACTTTCTATCTTTGTGGTGTGTTACAATACAAAAGAATAAAACAGATATGGAAAAACTTATTCAGAAACTCAAGAAAGAGACTAAAGCAATTCGACACATTAACTGGTGGCTATCTTGGAGTGGAGTATTTATCGGTTGTACTATTATGAGTGCAGGATTTGTTTTTTTCATCAATCCCTACAACATTGTGCCAGGTGGAGTATATGGTGCCAGCATTGTACTACACAATCTGTTTCCATCTATACAAGTGGGTACTTTCGGCTATTTCTTCGACATCCCCTTATTAATTCTTTCTGTAATTCTTTTAGGAGCTAAATTAGGCGCTCGCACTATAGTTGCAGCCCTCACTACCCCACTCATAATGAATACACTTTCCACTATCGCCTATCCTACGACCGAAGCATTGCATGCATTAGACCCATCGCAACTATTTGGCGGTAGCATGGATATGAGTAACCACCTCATGTTAACTACCTTAATGGGAGGCGTATTAATTGGAATTGGTTGTGGTGTGGTTGTCAAAAATGGTGCAACAACCGGTGGTACAGATATTGTAGCAATGATTATGCAAAAATTCGCCCATATCCGTTTTTCTACAGCTATATTGTTAGCCGATGCCATAGTTGTTGGATTCGGACTTCTCATTATAGGTTTTGGTATTGGAAATAATATTGATGACAGTTCCCAACCATCTTGGCATCTATCCTTCTATTCACTAATAGCAATTTTCGTCAGTTCACGAGTATTGGCCTACGTCATTAATGGCTCCAAAGACGATAAAATCATTTTCGTCATCAGTGACATCGAAATGCACGAATTACATTGCATCATTCTACAAGAATTAGAACGAACTGCGACCCGTATCAAAAGCAGTGGTCTCTATAGCAACAAGGAGAAAGAGATGTTATTTATTGTAGTCAGTCGTCGTGAAGCAAATATTATTAAACACCGCATCAAAGAGGTTGATCCATATGCTTTTGTTGTTATGACAGATGCTTACGAAACATTTGGTGAAGGATGGAAACCACTTCCTTCAGCCGGAGAAATACAGCCTGAATAAAAGATGCAAAAGATAAGCAAAACACATGCTCCTACTAAAAGTTTATTCGATTAATCTTTGAGGATAATTGACCAAATAAAGTGTACTAGTTGCACGGGTAAAAGCTGTATATAACCAGCGGAAATAATCGAGATACACTCCTTCGTCTCTTAAATATCCTTGATCGAGGAAGACATTTTTCCATTGTCCACCCTGTGCTTTATGGCAGGTTATAGCATAAGCATACTTTACCTGCAATGCATTATAATAAGGATCCGCCTTCATTTTCTTCATACGATCACGCTTCAATGGAATATCGGCATAATCTTCCAAGACAGCATTAAACAACTTTTCACTTTCAGTTTTTGTCAAAGCAGGAGCCTCACTTTGCAATGTATCAAGCAATAAGTTAACCTCCAATTCAAAACCATCTTGTTCAAGAAAAGCCAATGTTACATCAACAAATCTAAAACCATATAATTCACGTTCACGCCGCACTCGTCGCACTTCCACCAATTCTCCATTTGCAATAAATTCCAATTCTTTTTCTTTTTCAGCCCAACAATAGTTATTCTTAGCAACCATTAACAAATCACCAGTATTCAGTTCATCGTCTCTCCATAAAATTCGTGAACGGATTCCATTATTATACAAATTAGCCCGTTTATTAGATTGACAAATCACAATTGTTTCTTCCAAGCCATCTCTATCATAACATGCTTCTAATGCATCAATCAATTCATTCCCTGTTATTACCTGAATGTCTGGAAATCCGGAAATTTTAATTTTAGGCAATGAATAACAACAATCCTCGCTTATAAGTTTCCTCAACCGAGTTGCGTTCCACAAGATACCCGATTGTTGACTTTGTCTTACGACTTGCGTTAAATCAATCTCCAACACATTTAAGCCATATCCTTTCAATACATCTGCAAAGAGTGCCGGACTTCGTTCTTCACCGATAGGTGGAAGTTGCGCTAAATCTCCCATCAAAAGTAATCGACACCCCTCACCCGAATAAACATATTGTATCAAATCGTCAAGTAAACGACCTGATCCGAAAGTAGTCCCCGAAACTCCTTCATTAGAAATCATAGAAGCTTCATCAACTATAAAAAGAGTATGTTTCGCCAAATTTTCATTCACTGAAAAATTAGTCACTTCATTCGAAAAGGATAGTTGCCTATAAATTTTCTTATGAATAGTAAATGCCGAATGTCCTGCATAAGCAGAAAACACTTTGGCCGCTCTTCCTGTCGGTGCAAGCAATATTACTTTCTGTTGTAACCTATTCAACACTTTAACAAGTGCTCCCACCAATGAAGTTTTTCCGGTACCTGCATAACCTCGCAACAAAAAAACCTCTTCATTATTTTTAGAAAGCAAGAACTGAGAAAGCATTTTTAGCGCAAAATCTTGCTCCAAAGTGGGTTCATATGGAAAAAATTCCTTAATTTGGCCTTCTAAATAGTTATTTATCATTTTTGTAGTAGAAAAAACTTGGATGTTTTGACGTTTTTAAATTTATTTCTCTTATTTTTGCGGTGCGAATATAATAACTAAAAAAAACATATTTATCATGAAAACAGTATTTAATGTAATTTTGGCTCTCTGTGCCCTCGTTTTAGTTTATGTATGCTATGACAGCATTATGAAGCCTATCAATTTCGAGAAACAAAAAGATTTAAGAGACAAAGCAGTTATTGCACGCTTGATTGACATCCGTAAGGCACAAGCTGAATACCGCACACTGCATGACCAACAATTTACCAACAACTTCGATACTCTTATCGATTTTGTTAAGAATGCCAAATTGCCGTTCGTTTTCAAACAAGGTGAATTGACCGACGACCAATTGGAAGCTGGTATGACAGAAAAGAAGGCTATGCGTATTATTGAAAAAGCAAAGAAAACTGGCAATTATTCAGAAGTGAAAAAGAATGGTTTGGAAAATTTCAAGCGTGACACTACTTGGGTAGCAGTATTGGATACTATTTTCCCAAAAGGTTTCAATGCCGACTCTATGAGATATATTCCTTTTGGTGGTGGTGCTCAATTTGAAATGGCAACAAGAAACGATACAGCCAAATCTGGTGCACCTTTCTGCTTACTTGAAGTAAAAGCTCCGTTCGATGTTTATTTGAAAGGCCTCGATCCTCAAGAAATTGCAAACTTGAAGGATTTGCAAAGAAAAACTTTCAAATATGAAGGTTTGAAGATTGGTGACTTGGAAACAGCTAACAACAATGCTGGTAACTGGGAATAATCTTCAGATACAAGTAACCCTATGATTAAAAATACTGATTTTAGTAAATCGGAACAATACACTTTATCCATCCGTCTTAGTACGGATGGATTTTCTTTTTCCTTATTCAACCCGTTGAACAAGGAAAATTCTCAGCAGATTATTGAATACACTGTTGACGAAAGTATTTCATTGACAGCCAACCTAAAGCGTGCCTTCACTCAAAACGATTGGTTATCAAATCGTTTTCGTCGCGTCAACATCCTGATGGTAACCAAACGCATTACCTATATGCCGCTCGACTTTTTTGAGGACGAACAGATGGAAACCTTCTTCTATTACAACCATCCTAAAAGCGAAAACGAAATCTTATTATATAACATTCTACACCAAAACAACATTGTCACTATATTCGGTATGGACAAAAGTGCCTACCATCTGCTTTCCGGCCAATATGACAATATTCACTTTTTTGCCCAAGTTACCCCATTAATTGATTACTTTTCGAGTAAATGTCGCTTGGGCAACAGTCGAAAGCTCTATGCCCACCTACGAAAGGAACAAATGGATCTTTTTGTTTTTGAGCATGGACATCTATTATTAGCAAACACATTTACATGCAAAAATAGTTCCGACCGCCTTTACCACCTATTATATATATGGAAACAATTAGGTTTGGAACAAGAAAGAGACGAATTACATTTAAACGGTCATTTAATAGACAAAGACGAATTATTAAATCAACTTCGTAGTTATATCAAACAAGTATTCATAATGAATCCTGTTACTAACTTAGATTTTCAAGCCATTATCTTATGCGAGTAATCAGCGGAATATACAAAAGACGACGCTTTGATGTTCCCCGCACTTTCAAAGCGCGCCCTACCACAGACTTTGCCAAAGAGAATCTTTTCAATGTACTCTCCAATCAAATAGATTTTGAAGATGACATTTATGCACTCGATCTCTTTGCTGGTACCGGAAGCATTAGCATTGAATTAGTGTCACGTGGCTGTAACCAAGTTATCAGTATTGAGAAAGATCGTGAACATCATGCTTTTATCTGCAAGATTATGCAAGAAGTCCATACCAACAAATGCATCCCCATCCGAGGTGATGTGTTCAAATACCTCAATACTTGTCGCCAACAATTCGACTTCATCTTTGCTGACCCGCCTTACGAACTAACTGGATTGGAAACCCTTCCCGACCTTATTTTCAAAAACAACTTACTGAAAGAAACAGGTATTTTTGTTTTGGAGCATGGGAAAAAGAACAATTTCGAAGGTCATCCATACTTCATTGAACGGCGTGCCTATGGAAGTGTAAACTTCTCTTTCTTCCGACTATAACAATGGAGAAAACAATCTGATTATTCCTTCTACCATTTTTCTATATAGAGGTCGCTTTTTCCAAATTTTCAGAAATAGTTGAGTACAATCACGTTGGTCTTGCACAAAAATCTTTCGCATTTTTTGTGCTATCTCTCTATCATAGATAAATGCACTCACCTCAAAGTTTTGCTCAAAACTACGAAAATCGATATTCACCGACCCTACAGAAGAAAGATTATCGTCGATAAGTAATAATTTAGAATGCAAAAATCCTTTCTCATATAAATAAACTTTCACACCAGCTTCCAAAACATCCGAAAGATAGGAGCGTGATGCCTGACTGGTCAACCAATTATCCGTTCGACTTGGTAACATCAAACGCACATCAACGCCCGACACAGCCGCTGTACACAAAGCCATCAGTACAGAATCGGTAGGCAAGAAATAAGGCGTTTGAATATAGATATATTTCCGGGCACAACTGATAGCCATTACCATCCCTTGCATAATCTCTTTCCAAGGACCTACCGGATCACTGGTCACTATTTGTATCAAAGAATTTCCTTTAGAAACCAATCGAGGAAAATAACGTGATGAAGTTAACAACGTACAATCCACAAAATACCAATCCAATAGAAAAGCCGTCTGCAAGCCATGAACAGCTTTACCCTCAAGTAGTATATGTGTATCACGCCAATTACCCCACGCACATCCATCTAAATAACGTTCTGCCAAATTCATTCCTCCAACAAATCCTACCCGTCCATCAATCACAACAATCTTTCGATGATTACGGTAATTTACACTGCTGGTAAATACAGGGAAACGTACTTTCAAAAAAGAGCGCACCTCAATGCCAGCCTCACGCATCTCTTCAAAAAAACCGTAAGGAACACGCCAACAGCCCACATCATCATAAATCACCCGAACTTCAACACCTGCTTTGGCCTTTTCCAGTAAGACATTACGTACATATCGCCCCACTTTATCGTCTTCAAAAATATAGAATTCTAAATGGATGTGATGTTTAGCCGCTTGCAGTTCAACTAGTAAAGATTGTAACATATCTGCACCAGCAGTATATACTTCCACCCTATTAGCATCGAACGGGAAAGCCTGATTTGTGTTTCGAAAAAAAGATATCAAATGGCCATAATGAGTAGGCAAAGTAGTTACTTCTTGTGCCATATATTCAGCCATCGGTTTTTTCAGCAATCGACTATAACTTTTTCGAGTAATAATACGTTCTCGCCTCTTACTCCGCCCAAAAAAGAAATAAAACACCAATCCAATAATTGGCAAGAACATCAATACTAAAATCCATGCTATACTCTTTACCGGGTTACGATTATCAAGAATGATAATGACAATCGTACCTATAATAGCACCAAAGTACAATATATTAAATGTCCATTCGGCTACCAATGTTGCTATAGTAGTCCATTCTATCATATTTAATACAAAGAAACACAATAAAAAGAGATTAATATGTTAATAAACGATTATTTCTTTTAAAGCATCCTATAAAATCGCACTTTTTCACGTTTATTTTGCCCAATTCAGACAAACTCCGTATATTGCAATAGATATATAATAAAACATTATGAGTACAATATTAGATTTAGCACCACAACAAGTGTGGAAACATTTTTATTCGCTGACCCAAATACCTCGTCCTTCAGGACATATGGAAAAGGTAACAGCTTTCTTAGTGAATTTCGGTAAGGAGTTAGGATTAGAATCGTTTGTTGACGAAGCAGGTAATGTCATTATCCGCAAGCCAGCTACTCCAGGAATGGAGAACTGCAAAGGGGTTATTCTGCAGGCTCATATGGATATGGTTCCTCAAAAAAATAATGATACGGTACACGATTTTGAGAAAGATCCCATCCAAACCTATATCGACGGTGAGTGGTTAAAAGCAAAAGGCACTACATTAGGAGCCGACAATGGTATCGGTGTAGCAGCTATCATGGCTGTATTAGAAGACAACACACTTCAACACGGTCCGTTAGAAGCCTTGATAACCAAGGATGAAGAAACAGGCATGTTTGGTGCATTCGGTTTGAAACCCGGTGTATTACAGGGTGAGATTTTACTAAATCTAGACTCAGAAGACGAAGGTGAACTTTACATTGGTTGTGCCGGAGGATTAAATATTGCAGCCTCATTGGAATATAAAGAAGAAGAGGTTCCCCATGATTTCGTTGCCCGCAAATTAACGTTGAAAGGATTGCGTGGTGGACATTCCGGTTTAGAAATCAACGAAGGACGTGGCAATGCCAATAAGTTATTAGCACGTGTTGTTCACGATTTGTTAGTTGAATTTGATTGTCAATTAGCCAGCTTCGAAGGTGGAAACATGCGCAATGCCATTCCTCGTGAAGCCAATGCCATACTGTTGTTCAACCCCGAAGACATGGAAGGGTTAGAAGAATACATCAACGAATACGAGTCACAAATCAATACCGAGTATGAAACCATCGAGAGCGACGTCACTTTGAAAATAGAAGAAGTAGAAATGCCAACCCACATGGTTCCCGAAGAAATTCAAGACAACATGATACATATGTTGATGGCCATTCAAGACGGCGTGATGCGAATGATTCCTACTGTGCCCGATACAGTCGAAACCTCTTCAAATCTGGCTATTGTCAGCATCAAAGAAGGAAAAGTAGAAGTACGTATTTTAGCTCGTAGTTCTTGCGACACCATGAAAGACTTCTTGGCCGACAGCCTATGCGCCTGCTTTGCTATGGCTGGCATGAAAGTGGAAACCAGCGGTGGATACTCTGGCTGGCAACCCAATATCAATTCTCCAATCTTGGCAGCCATGAAGCAATCCTATAAGGAACAATTTGGTGTTGAGCCGGCCGTTAAAGTCATCCATGCAGGATTGGAATGTGGTATTATCGGAGCTACCTATACAAATCTTGATATGGTATCATTCGGTCCTACACTACGTTCACCCCACTCACCCGACGAACGTGCATTGATTCCTACAGTAGGTAAATTCTTCGATTTCTTGGTTGCCACATTAGCCAAAACTCCTCAAAAATAAGGTTACACCTTATTATATATAATAGGCACAAATGGGTTGTTCTTTTTCAAAGCATCCATTTGTGCCTTTTTAGTCATAAAAATGTAATAAGTAAAGTGAAAATCTTGATTTAGGTCAAGAAAACATGTTATATAACATACTTTTTACCCCATTTTACTTGCTCATCCAAAGTTTGGCCCTACATTTGCAGCGTCAAACATAAAAACAAAGAGTAATTAGACTTGTTTTTTAAAAGGATAACAAAATGAAGACAATTAAGAAAATGATTAAGAAGTTCGGTCAAATTGACCGTAATGTATGGGGTTGTTCAACTTTAAGTTTGAACTACTAACCAAAGAGAGAAAAAAAAATGAAAAAAACGTTTTCAGTAGGTATTAGTTTAATTTTAAAAGGTATGAAAAAAGACGTAAAGTACACATTCAAATGCATTTTAAACAAAGCAAACAAAAACTGGATGGAGGCCATGCGTTATTATAGCCTCCAAATGTAAGCACACAAAAACTGAATTTATTATAGTGATTTTAGATTTTATTATGGAAAAAAGGAGAACTTGTTACAAGTTCTCCTTTTTTATTGTCAGCCCATTACTTGGGTATCTCATTGAAAAGCCCTACTTTTGCGCAAACTATAGAAAGAAAAATCAGAATGAAACGACTACTTTCAACTTGTTATATACTATTATTTGCAACAACCACTCTGTTGGCACAAGCTCGATTCAGTTCCGACATCGAGACTTACGACTTCGGACAAATAGAATGGAAACACCCAGTTACCGCTCAATACACCATTACTAATACCGGTGACAAGCCTTTGGTGTTAAGCGAAGTAATACCCGATTGCGCTTGTAGTGTTGCCCATTGGACACAAACTCCTATAGCCCCAGGTACCACTGGTACAGTCCATGTCACGTTCGATGCCGAAGCCTTAGGTTATTTTCAAAAGTCAGTAGCCATCATCAGTAATGCACAAACCATTGTATACCTTCACTTCAAAGGACAAGTAGTACGCGAAATCAAAGACTTCACCCGTACCCATCCTTTTCAGATAGGCGATATACGCATCGACCGTACAACCATTGAGTTTCCCGATACACCGCAAGGCACGAACCCACAACTACACATTGGCGTAGCCAATCTGTCCGGACGCCCTTACGAGCCGGTTTTAATGCATCTACCAGCCTATGTAGAAATGGAAGTCAAACCTAACATATTGCAACAAGGCGAAAAGGGTACTATCACATTGACTCTATGCACAGAGCGTTTAAACGATATTGGACTCACAGAAGCCCAAGTATATCTCTCCCGCTTTGCAGGCGACAAAGTCAGTGAAGAGAACTGCCTTCCGCTAACGGCTATCATACTGCCTGACTTTTCAACATTGAGCGAAGCCCAAAGGGCCAATGCGCCAAGCATCCACCTATCTGCTACAGAACTGGATCTCAGCCAACAACTCAGCAAAAAGAACAAAGCCCGTGCAGATGTTACAATAAGCAACAGTGGTAGTTCATTGTTAAAAATCAACAAACTACAAACATTAGATCCAGCTATCGAACTAAGTCTGAAGAAGAATACACTACAACCCAGCGAGAAAGTACGTCTGCGCATTACAGTAAATAAAAAACATTTAAACAAGCAACAAGATTCCCTTCGATTGTTGCTCATCACCAACGACCCGGCTTCTCCTAAGGTCGAAATCAAGATAAAAAAATGAATTGTATGATTGTAAAACGAAACATAATATGATGGAACATCCCGAAAATAGCGAAGAATACAAAGGTCTTACCGTCAACGCCGGCATTGAACAACCGGCTTCGGTAAATCCTTATTTTAAAAATCGCCCACGCCGCAAGAAACCATCACTTACTGTGTCCGACTTCGTAGAGGGCATCGTAAAGGGTGATGTCACCATACTAAGTCAGGCTGTAACATTGGTCGAAAGTGTAAAGCCCGAACATCAAGTCATTGCCCAAGAGGTCATTGAGAAATGTTTGCCCTATAGTGGCCAATCGGTACGCATCGGCATTAGCGGTGTACCCGGTGCTGGTAAAAGTACATCTATAGATGCCTTTGGACTGCACATATTGGAAAAATATGCAGGCAAGTTAGCCGTTTTAGCCATCGATCCCAGTTCCGAACGAAGCAAAGGCAGTATTTTAGGCGACAAGACCCGCATGGAAAAGTTGTCGGTACACCCCAAATCTTTCATTCGTCCCAGCCCATCGGCCGGTTCATTAGGAGGAGTAGCTCGTAAAACACGCGAAACCATTATTCTGTGTGAAGCGGCCGGATTCGACAAAATTTTCGTGGAAACAGTAGGTGTGGGACAGAGTGAAACAGCCGTCCATTCCATGGTCGATTTCTTCTTACTCATCCAATTGGCTGGTACAGGTGATGAGTTGCAAGGCATCAAGCGTGGTATTATGGAGATGGCCGACGGTATTATCATCAACAAAGCCGATGGCGACAATTTAGAACGTGCCCGTTTGGCAGCTACCCAATTCAAGAATGCACTGCATCTATTTCCTGCTCCCGAAAGCGGTTGGACACCCGAAGTACTGACTTACTCCGGTTTCTATAACATCGGCATCGAAGAAGTATGGAACATGGTTTACCGCTACATAGACTTTGTAAAGAAAAACGGTTACTTCGAATATCGTCGCAATGAACAGAGTAAGTATTGGATGTACGAAAGTATCAACGAGCAACTACGCGATAGTTTCTACCACAATAGCAAGATTGAGGCATTGCTGGCTGGCAAGGAGGCGCAGGTTTTACAAGGTCAGCTCACCTCTTTTGTCGCAGCAAAAAGCTTGTTAGACACCTACTTCCAAGAATTGAAAGAGTAGAAAACGTTTACAACAACAACTCGGCTTGCACGAATGAGACATGTCTTCTTCTGCAAGCCGAGTCGCTGTTAATATCTATTACAATTATTTACCGGTCATTATTTCCAGTACCAATCGGTCTGTCTCATTCATACCTTCCGAGCCAATCTTCGTTAGGTTACGGATACTCTGATCTACATCGGCATCAATGATGCCCTCTACTGAGGTAACACAACGTCCTTCCATGGCCATAATGGCCGAAAGCACCGCTGTAGATACACCGGTAGTTACTTTCAAAGCACAACTTGGCTTGGCACCGTCACAAATCATACCGGTTAAGTTAGCAATCATGTTCTGAACGGCATAGCTAACCTGCTTGTATTCTCCCCCCATCAACCAAGTAATACCACACGATGAACCGGTTGCCGCCACTACGCAACCACATAGAGCAGACAAACGTCCCAAACTCTCTTTAATGTATATAACCGTCAAGTGGCTCAACATCAAGGCGCGTATCAATTCCTCTTCGGTTTTATGATTTTCTTCGGCATATACCACTACTGGCATTGTAGCAGAGATACCTTGATTACCACTGCCCGAATTGCTCATGACAGGTATCATGGCACCAGCCATACGAGCATCACAAGCGCCTGAAGTATAGGCCAAGATGTGCGAAAAGATACTATCACCCATCAGCTTTTGTTTATAGTTACCCTGTAACATACGCCCCAACCCATGTCCGTAGTCACCTTGAAAGGAGGCTTCAGCCGCAGCTTTGTTCAGACGTGCAGTTTCTAAAATAAAAGAGATTTCTTCCAAGGGGGCGGTAGTAGCAAAGTCGTACACCTTTTGCAAAGTCAGTTCCACTGCCGTTTGAGTAGCGGTTTCGGTTGTTGTTGCAACTTGGTTATCCAACAATACAACGTCATCTGTTGCCACATAGACAAAGCGAGTATGCCCACCGCTAATAATAGCTGTAGCTTTCCGCCCGTCAGCCTCGCAAACAACCTCTATGTATAGTTTCTCTGATATATTCTCTTTCAGTGCTATCGAGATTCGTTTTTCATCAATAAACTGTTTACCTCGTTCCACTGCTTCGGGCGTACTATCTTTCAGCACTTCTAATTGATAGTCCGATTTGCCTATCAAGGCCCCCAAAGCAATAGCAATGGGCAGTCCTATCATACCTGTACCGGGTATGCCCACACCCATGGCATTCTTTAAAATGTTAGCACTAAGTTGCACACTGATGTATTGTGGGCGTTCATTCAAGGCTTCGGCAGCACGAGCCACACAGAGAGCCACAGCTATTGGCTCGGTACAACCAATGGCGGGAAGCACCTCGCGCTTCACCATATCAATAATCTGTTTGCGTTCGTTAGGGGCAATCATAGTTTCTTCAAGGTAATTGTTGTTTGTTTGCACAAAGGTACAAATTTTCATTATAGGTATAAGCATCAAGGCCAATTATTAAAGCAGAAAATAAAGAAAAAGAAGAAAACACTCATCGTTATTCATAAAAAAGTCATACCTTTAAAGGCTGTAAAAACAATACTTTTAAAATAACAATAAACAATATGCAAAATACATTTGGCAACATATACCGCCTGACCACTTTTGGCGAAAGTCACGGACGAGGTATCGGTGGAGTGATTGATGGCTTTCCGGCAGGAATCAAAATTGAAACTGAATTTGTACAGGACGAGTTGAATCGTCGTCGGCCGGGGCAATCGGCACTGACCACCGCGCGTAAAGAGGGAGATAAAGTTGAATTCCTGTCAGGTATCTATGATGGCATTTCTACCGGATGCCCCATCGGATTCATGGTTTGGAATGAAAATCAACATTCGAACGATTACGACAATATGAAGGATGTTTTCCGTCCTTCACATGCCGACTATACTTACACCACCAAATATGGCTTGCGCGACCATCGTGGAGGTGGCCGTTCATCAGCTCGCGAGACTATTGCCCGTGTAGTTGGAGGGGCTTTGGCCAAATTAGCCTTGCGGCAATTAAGCATCGAGATAACGGCCTACACCGAGCAAGTAGGGAACATCTGTATCGGAAAGCCCTATAGCGAATTGAACTTAAGCCTTACTGAAAGCAATCCTGTTCGTTGTCCTGACCCACAAAAAGCCGAAGAGATGGCAGCTCGCATTGCCGAAGTGAAAGCGGCGGGCGACACCATCGGTGGCGTGGTGAGTTGTGTCATCAAAGGGTGCCCCATCGGATTGGGTAATCCCTGCTTTGGCAAGTTACATGCCGCTCTGGGGGGTGCTATGCTCAGCATCAATGCCGCCAAAGGTTTCGAATACGGACAAGGCTTCGGTGGCATGGACCTAACCGGCTCTCAACAAAACGACATCTTTTATAATGACAACGGAAAGATAGCCTTGCGCACTAATCGCTCAGGAGGCATACAAGGAGGCATCAGCAACGGAGAAGACATTTACTTCCGTGTAGCTTTCAAACCCGTGGCAACCTTATTAATGGAGCAACCTACTGTGGACAAGGATGGCAATGAAACCCTCTTGAAAGCCCGCGGACGCCACGACCCCTGCGTGTTGCCACGTGCAGTACCTATTGTAGAAGCCATGGCTGCCATGACCATCTTGGATTATTATTTGATGGACAAGGCCAGCCGATTATGAACAATCCATTCACTTGAACATAATTATTTCCAAACCATAAAAAGGATACCATGAAAGAGTATATCGCAAAAAACGAACCCCAAATGCTGGAAGATCTTTTCAGCCTCATCCGCATACCCAGCATCAGCGCCAAACCCGAGCATAAAGACGACATGCTGGCCTGTGCTCAACGTTGGACACAACTGCTGAAAGAAGCCGGTGCCGACGAAGCTATTGTGATGCCATCGGCAGGTAACCCCATTGTCTATGGCGAGAAGCGAGTGAACCCCGATGCTAAAACAGTGCTCATCTATTCGCACTACGATGTAATGCCTGCCGAGCCGCTTGAACTATGGAAAAGCGAACCTTTCGAACCTGAAATAAGAGACGGACGCATCTGGGCTCGCGGCGCTGACGACGACAAAGGACAAGCCTTCATCCAGGTAAAAGCATTTGAATATCTGGTAAAAAACAACCTATTGACACACAACGTAAAGTTTATCTTCGAAGGCGAAGAAGAGATTGGTTCGCCCAGCCTTGAAGGCTTCTGCCAAGCTCACAAAGAGTTATTGAAGGCCGACATCATTTTGGTATCAGATACCAGCATGCTTGGGGCAGACCTCCCCTCGCTGACCACCGGACTGCGCGGATTGGCTTATTGGGAGATAGAGGTGACCGGTCCTAATCGTGACTTGCACTCAGGACACTTCGGTGGTGCCGTAGCCAACCCCATCAATGTGCTTTGTCAAATGATAAGTCGTGTGGTAGATGCCGACGGACGCATCACTGTGCCGGGCTTCTACGACGATGTAGAAGAGGTGCCGCAAGCCGAGCGCGACATGATAGCCAGCATCCCCTTCAACGAAGAGAAGTATAAGCAAGCCATCGGCGTGAAGGCACTCTTTGGCGAAAAGGGATATAGCACATTGGAGAGAAACAGTTGCCGCCCATCTTTCGATGTATGTGGCATCTGGGGTGGTTACACCGGTGAAGGTTCGAAGACAGTACTTCCTTCGAAAGCATACGCCAAGGTTTCTTGCCGTTTAGTGCCTCATCAAGATCACCATAAGATTTCACAACTCTTTGCCGACTACATTCAAAGCATCGCTCCCGATACCGTACAAGTAAAAGTAACCCCCATGCACGGTGGACAAGGATATGTTTGCCCCATCTCATTACCGGCTTACCAAGCTGCCGAAAAAGGATTTGAAAAAGCATTCGGAAAGAAGCCGTTGGCCGTTCGCCGAGGCGGAAGTATCCCCATCATTGCTACCTTCGAAGAGGTACTGGGCATCAAGACCGTACTGATGGGCTTTGGTCTGGAAAGCAATGCCATCCACTCGCCCAACGAAAACATGCCGCTCGATATCATCCGCAAGGGCATCGAAGCGGTGGTAGCGTTTCACCTGAATTACGATTGATATGAAAAACTTCAAAATACAAGCCATTGGCCTCATGTCGGGTACATCGCTCGATGGGCTGGATGTGTGTTGTTGTACCTTCGAACGCAAGGAGGGCAAATGGGATTTCCGTATAGATGCCGCAAAAGGTTATAGCTATCCGGAAGAGATGAAACATAAACTGGGCACCGGTGCACAAGTCATGTCGGCACTGGAGTTCATCACTTTTCACAGTGCTTACGGAAAATTCCTGGGCGAACGAGTAAACGAATTCATGCAAGAGTTTGGCATCAAGCCCGACATCATTGCCAGCCACGGACACACCATCTTCCATGAACCACAAAAGAAGGTGATGTATCAGATTGGCGACGGTGCAGCCATTGCCGCTGAAACACACATTCCTGTAGTATCAGACTTCCGCCGTCTGGACATCATGATGGGTGGACAAGGTGCCCCATTGGTACCCATAGGCGACCGTCTGCTCTTTGCCGACTACGACTACTGTCTGAACATTGGTGGTTTCTCAAACATCTCATTCGAACAAAAGGGCCAACGTATAGCTTTCGACATCAGTCCGGTGAACTATGTCATCAACCACTATTGCCGTCAGATTGGTTTGGAATTCGATCGCGACGGAGAGATAGCTCGCAAAGGAAGCATCTGTCAACCGTTGCTTGACGAACTGAACGGCATGGATTTCTATCACCAAAGCGGTCCCAAGTCATTGGGACGCGAATGGGTAGAAAAAGAGGTTTATCCCTTGTTGGAAAAGTATGGGTTGAATTTGGAAGACAAGCTTCGTACCTTCTACGAGCATGCAGCTTATCAAGTATCGCGTGTCATCTTGTCCAATCCTAGAACAGCGGGCAGCGGCAAGTTACTGATAACCGGTGGCGGTGCTTTCAATAAGTTCTTGATTGAGCGCATCGGAGCCTTGACTCCTTGCCAGATAGTCATCCCCGACCGTCAGATAATTGAGTACAAGGAAGCGCTTATCTTTGCTTTCCTCGGTGCCCTCTACATGGCCGACGAGCCCAGTTGCCTGGCCTCAGTTACCGGTGCTCCTGCTGACAATATTGGCGGCATGCTATTCAAAATTTAGCGTTCCACATAGGATAAAGACTTCTCTCGCAGTCACAACTCTCACTACATAACTAGAACTCCCGCCGTTATCACAACGTCGGGAGTTTTTTCTTTTTATCGCTTTCCGAAGAAGAAGCGATAATTAGTTCAATTATTAATTAGTTAAATTACACCTGTCGAGGTCAGCAAGCCGCATCGACATGCAGCAGAAAACCTCTCAACTTCCGGCGTTATCGCAACGCCGGGAAAGTTTCCTTAGTTATATAACGGTTTATATTCTTATTCAAATGTCACCTTTGTAATATCATCACATTCTATATAGGTAGCAATATTGGCAGCAGTCAATACAACACCGTCTACCTTACATTGTTTCAACGTAACTGTTTCGGCATCTTTTATCTCTGAAACATCCAATGTGAAGCCCTTTTCGAAACTGCATCCGTCAAACACTGTAGTGATGTAAGGCTTCACACAGCCGTCCCATGCCGGATTGGTCGCATCTTCGTAATAAGTACCGATACCAAAGTGACAACCGGTAAACGAAGCCGATGCCAAACCACCGTCGAAGCTGGTCCAACCCACCAACGTACTGTTCTTTACGGTCAGTTTCAAACCGGCTTTAGTAGTCTTGGTTCCGGTGTTCATCGGATAGGCCACACCGCTGATGTTGGCATTCTCTATCACGACATCCTCTTGCGGATTTACAATATAGATGGCACGATAACCCTTACCGTCGGCATTGCGCTGGTCGTTGCCCTTGATGGCCAAATCTTTCACTGTACCACCATTGCTTTGTATGCCAAGTGCCAATGTTCCGGTAGCCTGAGTCAAATCCATAGTCAATGTATTGCCGTTACCGTTCAGTGTCTTTCCATTCATCGTCAATGTCTCTGTGGCTTTCACGTTAGTTACCATCGAAACTGTTTCGGGGGCATCGGTAGCTGTGTTGTTCAAAGCAGTTGCCAAATCGGTAGCTGTGGTTACAGTAGCACCCTGGGCCACAATCCAGTTGTCGCCTACTTGGGCTGAAGTATAGCCTTCGGCAACGAAGTTGGTATTGGCACCTTCCGAAGCGTTATTGGCCGGATTGAACTTAACGAATGTACCGCCATACACCTTGATGTCGGTGGTTGCACGGTCGGCATCCTTCTTGTTCAATACAAAAGTACCATCGAACGATTCGAAGTAACCGCCATAGATTTCAATCTTACCTTTACCACGGGCATAGATACATGCATTGGTCTTGTTGTTGGCATCCTTGCCCGACTTGAAGTTACCTCCGTTAATGATTACGGTACCTTCGGCAATCACCGGGAATCCGTCGCCACCACTGATAGCTTCTACCGTACCGTTACCATCTATAGTCAGTTTAGCACCTTCGGCTACAACAATGGCATCGGTAGCACCGGTTGTCTTAGTAGTTTTAATGCTATAACCATTCAGATTCAACCCCAATTCTTTACCTGCCGCCAAAGTAAGCGGAGCATCCAGCACTACATCTTGCTGCAAGGTAAACTCGCCACCGTTTTCAAATCCGGTAACGACGTCATAAGAGTGATCGCCGTCGAAGCCTGAGTCGATAACAATGTTGAACGTAGCACCGGCTGTCAGCACGCTACCAATGATGTTGGTACGATAGTTACGCTGCACGGGGATGTTGGGCAAGTCGAACTTGTTTATCGCTACGCCGTCTTTGTCAAACACCGTAAACGTACCGTTCACCAAACTCTTGCTTTTGCCGTCTATCGATTCGTCGGCCACCAAGATGTAGTTCATAGCCAGGTATTCGTAGTCGTTACCGCTTACTTCGCCCACATTCTTCAAGTCGCCTACCCAAGGTTTGGCTGCATCTTTCAATGTTGTTTCTCCCTCTGCGTTTACAGTAAACACATCTACGGTAACTACATTTTGCGGAATATCTTTCTTATCGAAAGTAACGGCCACCTTACCGGTAGCTGCACCGGTATAAGTATTCAGTGCAGTAGCCGCTTGGTTGAACGTAAAGGTAGAGTACTTCAATTCAATGTCAGCATTCTTGGCCTTGGCATATTCACCCATGTTGGCACCCACGTTGATTTGGGCAAAGGGGCGCTTCAGCGTAATGGTTTCGTTAATGGCACCCGTTACCTTCAACTCCTTGCGCAAGGCATAGAAGGCATCGCGGTCTTCGTCGTTAGCATCGTTCACGCCATTGCCGTAAGCCACCTTGATGGACGACATATCGGTGATGTCATAAATTGCGGTTGCGTTAGGCGATTGTGCCCAGAACACAAAGTTGTAGGTCTGCCCCTTTACCAACGTAGTGTTGATGGTAGCCTTCTTTCCGGTTACGGTCAACGTTTGGCGCAAGTTACTTATTTCGTTACCCATCACACCGTCGCCGGCTTTAAATACGGCAAAGGTCAATTGGGTAGCGGTAGTACCGTCACCAATAGCACGAGTAGCGGCCGCATCTTCCAACTGTGCGGTGAAGGTCACCGCCACTTCGTTACCACCGGCCACACCGTTTTCTTCCCACTCCTGGTTAGAGCAAGAACTGTTTGCCAGCAGCAGTGCCGCCAAAGCAAACATAGAGGTTAGCATTTTTTTCATAAGCATTTCAATTTATTACGTTAATCATTCTTCAGAACTACACTTCACGTTTCTTCCGGTTTCTTCTAATGGAAACTCCCGTTTCCTTTAAGGGGAACTGTCGTTTCCTCGAAAGGGAACGCGCGTTTCCTCGAAGGGGAACTGCAGTTTCCTCTAAAGGAAACCGGAGTTTCCGCTAAAGGAAACGGCAACCCACGCCAAAGAGGAACGAGAAGCTATTTTAAGTAAGGGAAGCAACAGGGTGCTTCCCTTACTTTTTCTGTGTAGATTGGTTGGAGGGATTATTCTACTACGGTTACTTCTGTACCACTAATAGTCATTTTCTTACCATCGAGAGCAAGAGTGGTGTATTCTGTACCGTTAACAAAAATCTTACTATCAGCATTGCGAGTTTCGTATGTCTTAATTCTCCATTCTCCAGAGAATTTATCTCCGTCTTTTTCTATAGTATTATCAGAAGTTGTCAAAGTTACACCATAACCATAGTTGTGAATTTCAATCGCAGCACAATTTTGGTTGCTAATTGCACCAGCCTTTGCACCCGTTGTTGCATTGAATTTACATCCGATTACAGAAACAGCAGGTGAGCCATTTCCACCATCACTATAAATCAACAATGCCTTACCTTCTGAATTAAATGTACAACCTTGGAATGTTGCAGCATTGCCATAAGTCCAAACGTAATCATTACCCAAATCATTGAATGTACATTCTACAAACTTAGCACCATCGCGACCAAGGCGCATTGGGCCACTGAAGTTACAATTATTGTAAGTCACATTCTTAGAATAAAAGGCTGCATAGTCAGAACCATTAGGGCCACCGGCTTTACCTGTACCTGTTTTGAAGTTTACATTATTAAACGTCAAGGTGGCATTGTCCCAATAAGAGCCAAGTGTGTTGTCGATGGTAGCATTTCCATTCAAAGAACTGATTGTGATAGCGTTTGAAGTACCGTTGCTTGGCATATTAAACTTACCTTGCACATAAATCTCAGTTGCACCAGCACCAACAGCAGAAGTCAACTGTGCAGCAGTTGAGGCATAAGCCTTACCGTTTACGGTCAAGTTCTTTGTATTGATAACACCTGTACTTGCGCATTTAGTTACAAGAAGTTCTGTCTGCTTCAAAGCAGCTTCGCTCATTGTTACAGCAACATTTTCAACAGTCCAGTTTGTAGTGCCGCGATTCCAAAGAATGCCCCACTTGGCTTGTTCTGTAGCAACATCAGTAAGTTCAGAATCAATATTGATGGTACAACCCTTCACAGTGATAGGAGTACTGTTGGAGCGAATCAAATAGAAACTTTCAGGAGAAAGATTGGCAGAAGTTAATTTGTTGTCAAAACGACAGCCCTGAATTGTCACACTATTACCTGCCTGAACATTGATACAAGATTGAGTGAAATCACAATCATCAATAACAAGACCTGTAGCAAAATTACCTAACAACTGCATACCTGCATTTTCAAAAGTACAGCCCTCAATCTTTGAAGTACCTGTAGCATTACCACGGGCAGAACCAATACCATATTCACCATCACCAATAATCTTACATTTCATCAAAGTCAAACTCTTCACGTCATGCACATCAATGCTGTGAGTTGCATCATTTGCATGGTCGAATGTAATTCCTTCGAAAGTAACATTACCATTCCACATTGCAGCACCAACAC
This sequence comes from Mediterranea massiliensis, assembly GCA_015060695.1. Classification (GTDB taxonomy): domain Bacteria; phylum Bacteroidota; class Bacteroidia; order Bacteroidales; family Bacteroidaceae; genus Bacteroides; species Bacteroides massiliensis_C. The sequence goes on along the minus strand of SUYA01000006.1, from coordinate 64,673 downwards.
CTTGATTTCGATATCCCAAAGTGACAGTACCGGCAATAACAGGTTCTGCACCTTCAGCAGCCTTGAATATCAAGTCGCCTTTAGCACCACCTAATTCTTCAACAGTAAGTTTGATGTCATTGCTGTAAGTTCCTGTGGCGAGGTTAATAAGCGTTGCACCAGCAGCATTTTCAATGGCGTCCTTTAATTCTGCATCATTGGTAACTGTAACAACTTTATTACCATCTGCATCAAAACCAAACAATTCAACACCATCAACAATTACTTTGCTATTATAAATAGAAGGAACAACATTGTCTGTTTCGTAAATATAGAGACCTTGTTCTCCCGGCTGAACATCAGTGAAAGTAGAGTTTTTGATTACTACTGTAAGTTCACCAATACGATTATCAATAGCAAGACCCGGTTTCTTGTACAAGTCAGTAAATGTACATTCGTCAATTTCGACAGATGTTACATCCGAGCCAGTGTACATATCGCACACCTTCATACCACGAGCACCGGTAAATTCACATTTTTCGAAATTAGCAGTACCGTTATATACCCATACTGAATATTCGTTGTCTTTGTTGGCTTCATTGGTCGATTTGCCCAAGAATTTACAGTTTTCGAATGTTGCGCTCTGACCATCCACCATGATGGTGTTTTCGAATACGCAATTCTTATAAGTACCCTTTGCTGTCAATTCAAGATAGCAAAATTCCCAAGCGGTTTCACCATTTTCAGAATAATAAGCAGTATTATCTACTACGGTAACGCCATCGAGTTCCAGTTCGTTTTCGACTACAAAGCTACCGGCACCGGTTACAGAAAGTGTACCATTCTTGATAGTCACTTTACCATCGTGTGCCAACTTGTTTGCACCGTCACCTGCAGGACCTGCAGCCCATGACAATGCTTGGTCGTCGGCCAACTCAATAGTAATGTCTCCATAAGTATTTTCCTCTGCATCAGCAAGGATTTCTGTCAAAGCTGTAGCTGTAATCTTTTGGAGCGTATATACACCATTTTCATAAGTAAATTCAGAAGCCGGTTCAGTATAAGAGCCGAAATCTTCTACTTTTTCACCATCCAGAGTCAAAACACCATCGCTGTTACCTTGACGACCCCATAGCTTGGTGTTAGCAACTTTGTTAGATTCTACTCTGTTACCGGAAACTTCGTAAGTATCAATAGTTATTCCACCTGTCTTAGTTACACCATTTACTTCTGTCGGTTTACCGGCATTACCTACTGTACCCATTACGGAACCGGCCTTATTAGTATCAGAGCCTGTTGAGTTTATTGTATTAGAAGTAACAGTAATGTTATCCATATCCACCAATGTCCATGCGTCACCTGTTGCGTGTCCGATGATACCACCGCAAGAGCCCTTACCGGTAATAGTGGCGTTCTTTACAGAAGAGTTTTTAATGGTCAACGTTTCGAATACAGGACCATCGTTACCTGAATAACCGGCTGCATAACCAACCAAGCCACCTGTCCAGTGACCACCTTCAATCTTACCTCCCTTAACGTGACAGTTGTCAAGAGTAATACTTTCAGAAGTACCGGCATAACCAATGAATGCACCAACGCCATCAGTTTTAGGATTATCTTCAACATTGAATGCTACATTCGGAGTTTCCAAAGTCAAGTTCTTTACAAGAACAGATTTTGCAGAACCTGTGTAGGCAATAAACATACCCGGCAGATTCTTGATAGTATGATTGTCACCATCAAATTCGAAAGATCTATTAGCCATTGTATGTGTCAACTTCTGTGAATTCCAAACCAAGCCTTCAGCTTTAGTTACTACAGAGGTTGCACCTTCCATATCTACATCATCTGTCAAAACGAAAGAACCACCTTGAGCAAACAGATATTGAGAAGCATAAGAAAGACCGTTAGCAGAAGAAATATAATATACTCCTGTAGTATTGTCTTTTACCAGACCTTCGGCAATAGCAATAAGATCGGTTGCCGGTTTATCTTCTTCAGGCTTGATAATAATATCGAAACCGGTACTGGTAAGAAGATCACCGATTACGTTGGTACGATAGTTGCGTTGAACAGGAGCGTTAGAAATCTTATCCATTGCAAACAATACATTGTTCTCGCCACGATATAGTACGAACTCAATATCAACCAATGCCTTTTCGTTAGTAGGAATGGCTTCGTGATTGCCCAAACCTTGAGGTGCCTTTGTGCAGGGAACCAACAAGTAGTTCAATGCCAAGTTGGTATAACCTTTTTCTTCACCGTCAACGGTTACGTTAAACGATTCCTTAGTAATAGCTGCTGCAGTAAATGTAGCTTCTACACTACCGGATGCAACACCTGTCAACGGAGCGAATGTATTTGCCAAACCATATACTTTCACTTGTGAGTGGGTTACAGGGTCGGTTTGTGTGTCTTTCAATGCACTTTTTGCTTTCTCCCAATCGCCGGTACCTAAGTTCAGCTGTGCAAACGGACGACGAAGTTCTACAGTATGTGCTTTATTATCGGCCTTGAAGTCGTTCAATGCATTATAGAAAGCATCGTATTTTTCTTGATTTGACAGGGTTGCATTATAGTTAACTTTAATGTTTGTCAAATCTGTTATGTCGTAAATTCCATTATCATCTTTCTGTGCCCAGAAAATGATGTCGTAGGTTTCACCCTTCAACAAAGGTATTTCTACCTTAGCAGTTAAGTCGTTAGCAATGGATGACGTTCCATTTCCACTAGACGGATAAACTTTGGTGCCATCTTGATAAACTGCATAGTAGAGTTTATCGACGCTCTCACCATCACCGGCTGTACGGGTTTGCAAAGAGCCCGTCAACTGTACACTGAAGCTGGTCACACCCGTCATGATGGGTGCTGACGCTTCGTCCATTTCCTGCGAGCAGGAGGTAGTTGCCAACAACATGGTTGCCAAGGCAAATACAGAATAGAAAAACTTTTTCATACTCACTTAATTAAATTAAACTTATTATTATTTATCTTTTTCATTCTCTATCACGGTATCGGTATCACATAGTCGCCCTCAAAGTCGGGGTCGATACCTACACCACCGTTAGCTTCCTGCAACAGGAAGCTACCACGGACAATGGTGTTGTGACTACGCTTCAAGGGTACATTGATTTCGCTGGACATAGAGAGCAGTTCGCCCTCTTTGCTATACAGACCCACCGTAAGCAACACGCTGGATTCGGCACCATTCACCATCACATAGTCGAAGCCCATAGTGGCCTCGGTGTCGCTGTACTTCGTAAGCTGCGAAGGGAAATTAACACCGGTCTTCGAGTCGATGGGTTTGTCGATAAACATGTTGTAGGTACTGGGCATAAAGCCACTGTAATAGAATACCACCTTATAGTCTTCTAATTTGATGGTTTCTTCCTCTTTTTCAGGATTCTTGGTATCGGGGTTCTTCGTGGTGGCCGAATCGTCGTCGCTTTGGGCTTCAGCACCATCAGCTTCTTCATTCAGGCTACGGTTATTGCGGGTGACGCGAGTCATTTCGCGCTCCATAAACTCTTTTAGGTCGGTGGTGACAAAGGTGAAGCGAGCCAACGGACGCTGCATAGGTATCAATACCGAGAGGGGGTCTGTTTCGTAAACGTCGGCTACCACTTCTATCTGCTTCATGCCACGAAAGGCGTCGCGGTATTCGGAGTTGCCTTCGTGGGTATCGGGCAGGTGGATGTTGTTGAAGTCGGTGGGGTGATAAAACTTGTCGGCCACGGTAGAGGTCTCGACAAAGTCGGCCCACGCCATCAGTTGGTAACGTCCTGCAGGCAGAGATACTTCGGTGGTTTGGAAGTCGTAGTCGCTAAAAACGCTTTTGCTGAATACAAACCGAGCAACAGGATCTTGGCTTACATTTCCCTCAGCGTCAATGGGATAGGCATTAATGAGGTAGCGCATATCGTAATCGCCCAAGAAGCGGTTGGTAACACGGTCGGACAAGACGGTGCGGGTGGCACGACGGGTGAAGTAATGGTCCAATTCGCCCATAGATACATCAAACTGCAAGCGGAGGTGGACCGGTAGGAGTTTATCCTTTTCGGGCCATTCGTGTACATCGCAACCTGTCAAAACGGTCAGAAAGAGAAGCGAAACGAATAGGCTTATATGGCGAAGGAGGGTTTTCATCGACGACCTCCTTTCAAATCAATGCGGTAAGAGAAGGTAACGGCAGCATTGTCGATGCCATAGAAGGTACGACGACGACTGTCGATGAGTTTACCGTTAGGCTCGTTGTGGAATATATCGTAATGGAGGCGGTAGGCACCAACGCCCAACGAAAACTCCAAATGCCAACGGTCGTCGCGACTGATGGGAAGACGGTAACCACCACTGATGCCGCCACCCCACAAGGGGGTATGACGATGATGGTCTTGGTAACGGTAGTCGCCACCCTTGGCATAGTTATACCAAGCCAATCCAAGATGGGCACCTACAAAGAAGCGGCCGGATAAAGAAGCAGGCAACCAATAGCGCAACTCCGGCTGGAAACAGAGAGTACGGAACTTCAATGTAGAGGTGAAGTAGTTGAGCGCAGAGTAATAAACGGGCAGGGTAACCGACCAATCGTCGTCGAACTGCCACTCAACCGCCAGATTGCCTATCAGCATGGCCCAACCTAAAGTGTTGCTCTTCAGGTATAAGGCTTCGGACGACTTCGGAACTGTGGGAAGAAGCGTTGGAGAAGGTAACGAGAGTACCGGTAAATAGGCTGAAAGGGGCGAAGGGGTTAGGGGAAGTTGATAAGGTACTGCCTTACCCGATAGCTCTGCCGGCTTCTCCCCGCGCGAACCTATTATTATAGTTACTTTAAAGTGACGCAACTGGGGAAAAAAATGGGTCATCATGTATCGCCAAGGAGCACCGCCATGAAGGTGAATGAGTTGCTGCTTGCAAGAATTAGAGTGGGTTTCTTCGATACATTGAGAGATGTCTTGCAACAAGCGAACTGCTTCATCGCGATGGGGCATTGCATCGTCGGCCTCAACCAACTGCAACAAAGCAGCCCAGTCTTCGGTTATGACATTGATATTCTCAACGGTTTCCTCATCAAAGCCCAAACGACTATTTAACAACCGACTGATAGACTCCATTCGCTGGCGGGATAGGCGTTCATTGAGTGCAATGCTACCTTCGGGAGAGGACGAAACCGTATAATTAATGTGAAGTATCTGTTGATTATGAGTCTGACGGATGGTATTGATATCTTCGACAAAACGGGCAAAGTGAACCCCATTACCCATAAAAGCGGAATGCCATTCCGCAATACCTTGCGGGAAATAGACATCCAACGACTTTACGGTAGTTTGAGCCATCAATAACAGCCCCTGCCACAAAGTAAAAATTATCAGAATAGCTTTTTTCACCTTATCAAATGCTCCTTTTGTTAAAAAGATGTCGCAAATGTAGGGCTTTTCAATGTGACGACCTCGCCGATTTCACAAAAAAAAAAAAATAGATTAAATCTTGTTAATACATGGAGAAAAGATAGAAAAAAGGGAATTTACAAAGGAAAAAGGGTATCCCACGAAGATAAAAAAGCCCTCCGACGAGAAAAAAAATCTACGCCGGAGAGCTTTTTAATGCTACAGTCTTCTACAAAAGGGAAGAGGCTGTTTATTGTTTTTTATTTCATAAGAATTATTGGGTAAATGCTTGGCGGTAGGTGCATCCATTCCGCCATTCGGAACAACCGTAAGCGGTTTTTCCTTTTATAATGACACCTTTACCACACAAAGGGCAGGGTGTTCCAATCAAAGTATCGTCCACAACCGGAGGTGCTACAGCCTTGGGGGTACGGGGTGCTCTTTTTTTTGTCTTCTTCACAGCACTGCTGTCGGTCGATTTAGATTTCTTTTCCTTCGTTGGAGTGGATGATGATTGAATGGTAATATAACGATTGCTATAATCACTCTTCACCGTCTGCACAATTTCAGCAACCATCTGTTTCAACTCGTCCAGAAATTGAGCAGCGCTATATGCCCGACGTTCTATTTCGCGAAGTTTCTTTTCCCAGATACCGGTCAGTTCGGCCGACTTGAGCAGTTCTTCACGAATAATCTGTATCAACTCTACTCCGGTTGGTGTAGCAATAAGCGTCTTGCGCTCTTTCCTAATGTAGTTACGTTTAAAGAGTGTCTCGATAATAGCAGCACGGGTGGATGGACGACCGATGCCGTTCTCCTTCAGTGCATCTCTCAATTCTTCATTATCCACCAGTTTACCAGCCGTTTCCATCGCCCTCAGCAACGTTGCTTCGGTAAATGGGCGAGGCGGTGTAGTCCATTTCTCCAACAAATCAGGAAGATGAGGTCCGCTCTCTCCTTTAACAAATGCAGGCAGGGCCTTTTCGTTCTCTTCCTCCTTCTCCTCTTTCTCTTCCTGCGCCACCGGATTGGCAAACACCACACGCCAACCGGGTTCTTGCACTTGTCGTCCGGTAGTCTTAAAGTCTATATCATCCACACAGCCCAGCACAGTGGTGTTCAACACTTTACAATCCGGATAAAAGGCAGCGATAAAACGACGAGCGATGAGATCGAATACTTTTTTCTCCATATCGCTGAGGTTTATCGGTGGCTGACCTGTCGGAATAATGGCATGGTGATCGGTCACCTTCGAGTTATCAAAAACCCTCTTCGACTTGGGCAATTTGATAGTTGCCAAAGGTGTTGTCCACTGCTCATAACCTCTTAATCCCTTCAAAATAGCGGGACATTTGGGGTAGATGTCATCACTGAGGAACGTTGTATCCACACGCGGATAAGTAGCGACTTTCTTTTCGTATAGCGACTGAATGAGTTTCAAAGTATCATCGGCCGAATAGCCAAATTTCTTGTTACACTCTACCTGCAACGAAGTCAAATCGAACAGACGAGGAGCATATTCTTTACCCGGTTTCTTCTGTACATCGGTAACCGTGAACGGTAATTCCTTAATGCGCTCTACCAAAGCCATACCAGCCTCACTATTGGCAATAGGGTCAATACCGGGATTGGCAGCCTCTAATTGTTGCATAGTCCGGAGAGCATCAAATGGTGTACCGGCTTTCTCTGCCTTCTCTTTCAGCTTCTCCATATCGGCCACCAATTCTTCATCACTACGCTTCAGTATGGCCGAAAATGTAGTATTACGATAGTTGGTTTTCAATTCCCAATATTGTCGAGGAACGAAATTTTCTATCTCTAACTGACGATTAACGATGAGAGCCAACGTCGGTGTCTGCACACGACCGATGGAAAGTACCTGACGATTCTGTCCATACTTCATGGTGTACAGACGAGTCGCATTCATGCCCAACAGCCAGTCACCGATTGCACGACTCAAGCCTGCTTCATACAAAGGTTGGTAATCGGCAGCATCCTTCAAGTTATTAAATCCTTCACGAATGGCTTCTTCAGTCAGCGACGAAATCCATAACCGCTTGACGGGACACTTGGCACCGGCCTTCTGCATCACCCAGCGCTGAATAAGTTCACCTTCCTGTCCGGCATCACCACAATTCACAATCATATCAGCCTGTTGCATCAATCCCTCGATTGTGCGAAATTGCTTCTCGTATGTAGGATTGCTAATCAGTTTGATGCCAAAACGGGGCGGCATCATGGGCAGAAACTCCATACGCCATGACTTCCAGTCAGGCGTATAATCGTGCGGCTCCTTCAGGGTACAAAGATGCCCGAAGGTCCACGTCACTTGATATCCGTTTCCTTCTATATATCCGTCTTTCTTGGTTTTTGCACCAAGCACTTCAGCAATATCGCGAGCCACCGAGGGCTTTTCGGCAATGCAAACTATCATGTAAAACTTCTTTCTTTCGGCTGGCAAAAATACAATAAAAGCATGAGACGAGCAAAGAGAGAAGCTCGTCTCATGCTTTTTTGCAAAAAAAAATGCCGCATTCTATTTATTGTTCAAGTACTTGTCTAATTGTGGAAGAACCGTAGGGTTCACAGAGTTGTATATGATATTCTCGGTAGTGAAAAATTCGACATTTTCCACACCATTGACCGTATCGGCCACACAATCTACCTCTATATTTTTCATCACCACATTGCGAATGGGCAAACGTTTGTCACCACGTAACTCATAAATAGCCTTTGCCGAATCTACCTGTATGTTAGCAAGATAGATATCATTGATTCGTGTCAACGTATCTTTATATGTTGGTACTAAATCACGCCATTGGTAGAGCACATCGGTATCAATCTCGGCCACGCGCAGGGTGCCACCCGTACTGATACTATCCATATAAATATTTTCCACGAAGGCCCCACGACGATGATTGGTCTTCACAAAGAAAAGACGGTGTACAGTACCCGGAGCCACACAATTGGTCATGTAAATGTTACGGATTCCACCTGCCAACTCGCTGCCGATGCCCAACAAAGTATGTCCGTCCTTGATGGTACAATTGCGCACTACGATGTTTTCGCATGGGCTGTTCAAACGCCAAGCGTCATGATTACGACCCGACTTAATAACTACCGCATCATCTCCTTGGTCAAATGTACAGTTCTCCACCAAAAAGTTGCGACTCATCTCTAAGTCGATGCCATCGTTGTTATGGCCATGAGCACGAACATTAAGATTGCGGGCCACACCACCGTCGCAAAGATAGAGATGAATCGTCCAAAAGGGACTGCCGTCAATAGAAAAGCCATCGAGCAAGACATTCTTACATCGATTCAACTGAATAAGATGCGGACGAAAATTATTGTCACCCACTGCCACTTGTCGTTCTGCAACAGGCACACCCTTCGACATTTGGTGATAGAGATTGGCCAAGGCATCCATATGTGCTTTAGGCCGACTGAACCACTTGCGCCAAAGTTCCATCTTAGGATATAGTTTACCTGGTCCGGTAATAGCTACATTCTCACAATCAAAAGCATACACCAACGGTGAATAGTTGTAACACTCCATTCCTTCCCATGATGTATGTACTGCCGGTAGGTAATCTGCCGGGTTATCGGTAAAGCGTATTACAGCTCCTTCGGACAAGTAGAGATTTACATTACTCTTCAAATGAATGGGACCTGTCAACCACTCACCGGCAGGAATAACCACCCGTCCACCTCCTGCAGCATTGCAATCAGTAATGGCTTGTGCTATGGCTTCGGTACAGACTGACATATCCGTAGCCCCGTAGGCTGTGATGCAAAAGTCCTGTGCAGGATAGATAGGTATTCGAATGGCCTCCATTTCAAACGGAGCCTTCACATTGATTGTCTCATACTGTACTTGTGCTTTGTTACATCCAGCCAGTGCAATACCAAACACGATGGCCAGTTCAGCAAATAAATTAAAAGTTTTCATATGTTCAAAATTAATTTGTACCATACACTCTCACCTCTTCCACCGTCACCCAATTTTCACGACTACCAAAATAATCGCCTCGCTTGTTATACCAATGGGGATGTTCGCCTACACACTCCACCTCAAGGGTATAATGAGCATTTGGCAAAAGGGGGCTGACATAACGCAAACCGTGATCTTCTACCTTACTATAGAAATCAATAAGATTGCTATGCACTACCTCTCCCTCGGTATTGCAAAGAGTAATGCGAGCGTAACCTCCATTATTAAACGTGTGCCCAATGAGAGCAATTCGTGTTCCTTCGAAAGGAAGTGTAAACTTCGCTCCCTTGGTGTCGGCCTTGAAGTTTACCTTAAGAACCTTGCCACCCAACTCTCTGACCGGCTCCATAGTCATAGGATTCCATACGGGCCAGTATTCAGGAATACTCACTTTTAATCCATCCACCTGCATAGGCATCCAAACGTAAGTAGCAGATGATGCTTGGTGGGGATATGACCAACGGTCGCCCATGTAGATATAAGTAATTGAGTCACCTCGTTGTAAAGGTAGAATGAAAGTGGATTGTGAATTGTATGTCAATGTACCTTCCGGACAAAAGATTCCTTGTTTAGTCCATGGACCTTTGATGGAAGGAGCCGTATGATAGAAGTTATCGTTACGCTCCCAACTTGTCAAGTTCGAGCCAAACAGATAATAAGTGCCATCTTTATGAAGCATAGCCGGCGATTCGCCACCATCTTTAATACCACTAACAACTTTCTCTACAGCCTTGCGATAGTCTTTACTTAGGCGATAGATATCGCCATGATGCATTAACAGGTAGCCCGTACCATCATGGTCTTGAAAAGTACCCATATCCCATTTACGAATGGGTTTACCTTTGTATAGCAAAGGGCCGATAAAAGTATAAGGTCCTGTAATTTCTTTGGATACGGCCAATCCAACCTGTGGGTCCTTATAACCCATATCATCGGTATGAGCCAACATAACATATTCGCCTGTCTTAGGGCAACGCATTACTTTGGGCCGTTCACCCACACGATTTGGCCCCAACAAACCCGACTCTTGCAGAGGTAATGCCACTCGCTCAAATTTCCAATTCACTAAATCCGTACTGCTGTAACAAGCGAAGCCAGGGAAGGCATTCGATGTATCACTCTTCCATTCGCCAAAAAGATAATACGTTCCTTCTTCTTCAACAATACATGCTCCATGAGCATTTACCGGACGTCCTAAATTATCGGTCCAAGGTACTCCATTCACAATGGATGAACCTAATGGATCATCTGTCTGTGCAGACAACTCTATCGCTACTATGGCAGTAATAATTGTTAGTAAAAATCTCTCCATAACCATATATTTTACAGCAGTTTATTGATTATCTTCAGCATTATAAGGAGAGATATTGTCAAGGGCACCAATCTGTCCCTCGATAACGGGAGTAGTCATCAAGCGGTGCAAGTCGGCAATAGTAATAGCTGTTTTCGGAGCAAAAGCATCTGAGTGCATATATTGCAATACACTTAGGTAAAACTGCTTACCTTCAGGATACTCGGAAGCTTTCTCTAAATCGCTCATAACGACAAGCAGTTTACCTTTTCCTACGGTAAATTCAAAGACGAGCCCCAACTTATGATTACGCTCCACGTTATCAATCACCTGCACAATGGGACGGTAATCAGTAGCTGTATTGTCCAACTTAAAAGGAGTACTAACCTTGATAATAGGAAACCACTGCCAGTTGGTATGTTCATCGGTAGGAAAGCTATTGAAGAGCGGATGTGCAGGGTCGGTCAATATTCCGAGTGTGCCAGGTGAGACGTGGCGATTATTGTTCTCAGAAATTGTCTTAAACATGCGATAGTTCCAGTAATCTGTTGTAAAAAGACCACCTACGGTCAGTTCCGATTCACCAGGCATTAGCAATACTTTTTCACCCTGCTTCAAACGCAGTAACACATCGGGAGTGAGGGTACGAGCAATGAGAGTCTGCGCTTTCAATTCCTCCAAATTATTCTCAGAAGGATAGGCCCATAATTCGTAAGTATTCGGTTCCTCTTTTCCCTCTACAGAAAGTGTGAGGATAAGTTTGCTTGCCTCAGTAAGATGAGACAAGTCTATGTCTAATGCTCCTGCATTGATAAGTCCGTAACCATCGCTGGTAATGGTTATTTCTCCTTGTTTCTTACCCAGTGTCCAACCAATACGCTTCCCAACGAGATTCTCTCCACCGTAATTGGCCACTTTAACTTGAGCATGAATTCCCTCATTGATAGTAAAACAGAATTTATCAGCAATAAGTAAAGGAACCACAGGAGCACAAAATCCTCTCCACTCAGCCGACGTACACATATTTTTAGTATCAAGGAAGGCATCAAGAATACCTACATAGGCACTGCCTTGTCCTGGATAGTCTTGCAAATCGAGCAATTGGAATCCGGCCATATTAGGGGTTCGCAAATCCATTTCTATATCCTGTTTATAAAGACGAAGCGACCACTGACCACTGGCACGATGAAACGCTTTAGCTTGATCGGCCATACCTGCCTTTTCCAATCTGTCACGAAAGACCTCCATATTATAAGGATGAAGCGCACCGGTATATTTCGCTATCTCAGCGTAATCTGGATAGGTCTGAAACTGTGCTGTCTCATGTGAAATGACAGGTACAGTGGATAAAGAACATCCTTTGGCAAAGTCCATCGCTGTGTTAGGATAGTAATGATTAATCATTCCACCATCAGCGGCATCGGCAAAAGAGAAAGAACCGCGCGTATGGGTATCGTAATTACCCCATCCTTCGCCACCGACACGACAAGTAACAAAGTAATCCATGCCGGGCTTAACACCTTGATAGCCCAAGAAATAGTTCGTTCCAAAAGTATATATCTTATCGGGAGCCAACGTACGAAAATGATCAATGTATTCCGCCATCTTTGGAATACTGCCACGCAGTTCATTGCCCAATGCCATCATACGAAACGAAGGGTGATGACCATATTCACGCAAGATAGCTTCCCCCTCAGCCATAAGAAACTCCATCAGCAAGGTATCCTTAGGATTAAAATCACCCCAAAAAGGCAATTCTGGTTGTAAATAGATACCGTATTCATCGGCCATTGTAAAGGCTGCTTCAGGTGGACACCAAGAGTGAAAGCGGACGTGATTCAAGCCATACTCTCTACACACTTCGAAATAAGTACGCCAAGAATCTTCGTCCATCGCCGTATGACCGGTTTGTGGCCATACACTGGCATCGTTTCTTCCACGAAGGAAAATCGGATGTCCACCAGCAAAGAATTGTTGCCCCTCAATATGGAAATCTTTGAAAGCCGAATGTACAGGTATTTCTTCTTTCTGAGGCAAAGAGGTGCTGAGTGATATTTCGCCAATAATTCCGTTCCAATTGGTTTGTGTACTCTCGGTATAGGCATGACTACTTTCATATACTTGCCAAGGAACACCGCTACCATTATCAACCATGATGACTAATTCATGTGTACCGGGTGTTAGATATTCTGATAAGTCAAATCGTTGGGGTGCAGAAATAAGCGTTCCTTTACCCACCAACGTAGCATCAACATACACCTCTGTAGGTTTAGTACGCTCCAAAGTTAAAATGACTGGTTTTCCGGCCCATACTTTTGGAATCTCTACCGTACGACGATACCATGCACGTCCCCTATAGGAGAAAGGGCGAGACAAATGGGTCGTTTCCTTTTTCCATTCAATGGCATCACCTTTGCGATTAGTATCTGTAGTACCTGGTAAAGTTACCGTATCTATCATCTCGTCCGTTGGTTTCATACTTCCGTCGCGGTCGAGTGCAAAGTACCATGAGCCACTTAGGTCAATAAATTGGTTATCAGTTGTACAAGACTGTATCAGCAAACTTATTACAACTCCAAAAACAGCAAAGATTTTCTTCATATCAACAAATGATTAAGTTTCAAATGCAAAGATAGTATATTTCCAATAAAAAAAGTTAGCAAAGAAATGAGAAACAATAAAAAGAAGTTGATACTCATAAATTTGCCCATCTCTGCTTAAACTGATACCTTTGTAGGCATGAATAAAAACCAGTACCACCCCTAAAAACGAACAATAATGAAAAAAAGATTACTTGTTAGCATTATGGTTACCGCCATGGTATTTACACTAATGGGATGCAACAGTTGCAATTCCTCCAACAAAGAAACAATAAACAGCAAAGCTATAAATTCAAAATTCATCACCACTGATGGCACACGCCTCATAAAAAATGGTAAGTCGTATCACTTTATCGGATGCAATATATGGTATGCCTCCATCCTCGGTTCTACAGGGAAGGGAGGTGACCGCGAACGATTGTGCCGTGAGTTAGATGCCTTGAAATTACTGGGAGTGACGAATGTACGTATGCTTTCTGGCCCTGATGCAGGCAGTCTATTAGCCAATCCAGCCAAGCCCTATTTACAGACAGCACCTGGCGTACTAAACGACACCATATTAGGTGGATTAGATTATACCATCGCCGAGTTGGAAAAGCGTGGTATGGAAGCCGTCATCTACCTAAATAATGCATGGGACTGGAGTGGTGGCTTTGGTTTCTACCTAAAACAGTGCGGATACGGTGACTCACCAAACACCCACATCCAAGGAGGATATGCAGATTATGTAAAATATTGCGCAAACTTCTCAAGAGATACTTGCGCACAGAAACTATACTATCAATACATTGAGAAAATTATATCGCGACGAAATAGCATCACCGGTCGCTACTATCGTGACGAGCCTGCCATCATGGCATGGCAACTATGTAATGAGCCAAGAGTATTTGCCCGTGACGATTACTCAAAAGCTATGTTCACTAAATGGATTGCAGAAGCTGCCGCACTCATCAAAAAAATTGATTCTAACCACTTGGTATCTACCGGTAGTGAGGGAACGATGGGATGCGAAGGAGACATGGAATTATGCCGTCAAATTCATGCAGACCCAAATATAGACTATTTAACTATACACATCTGGCCCATCAATTGGGGATGGGCACCGAGCAAAGACCCCGACATTGGTATTGAAAACTCTTGCACCAAAGCTTCTGAGTACATCGCTACCCATACTAAATTAACCAAACAACTGAATAAACCAATGGTTATCGAAGAGTTTGGGTTCGCACGCCAAGGCAACAAATCTGGTATAGGTATTCCCACCGACAGTCGAGACCGTTTCTATCGACACATATTTAGTGAAGTCCAAAAGAGTATGTTGGAAGAAGGTCCCATTGCCGGATGCAACTTCTGGGGATGGAGTGGTAGCGGACGTCCACAACAAGAGGTATGGAAGTCTGGTGACGACTACTTATGCGACCCACCACACGAACCGCAAGGGTGGTACTCAGTTTTTGACTGCGACAGCACCACCCTTGAAATCATCTCTGAATATAAAATGGAGAACGGTAAATAAATCGGTTTACATAAATATCCCTATTATATCGCCACTAATTCGACGACATGGCTCACGCCGTCTTGATAAGAGAAAACGTCGATGCCCACCTTCATCAAGAAATCGCCACTATATACCTTACTATCAGCCTTCAATGACGACTTAGGTGTGCGTAGATTTACCTCCGTTAACCTATACATCTTGTCGGCAGCCAATCCTTGAAACTTCACTTTAGCCACTGGTTCTTGATAGCGAGGATGTAAGTCGTAGGCAAAAAGTACGGCACGATCTTTTGCCTTATTAACATAAGCTACAGCAGCATGATTTGTCTCATAAGGAGAAACTAAGCGATATTGGTCACCATCAAGGATAATAGGTTTCAAACTATTGTAGTTTTTAATTGCTACTTGACAAAACGCTTTTTCATCGTCAGAAAGTTTGGAATAGTCTATGTCAAAACCTAACTTACACATGGAAGCCACATCTATAGCAAACTTCAAATCAACTGCACGGTTCCAATGAGTAACGTGAGCAGCCATTGCTTTCGTTGGAAAAAACTTCGACATACTCCACTGGATGTAGAGACGTTCATAAGGGTCGGTATTGTCCGAACACCAGAATTCAGTGAAATACTTCAATGCCTCGTAATCACAACGGCCTCCTCCACCCGAACAAAGCATCATGGGCAGGGTGGGATATTTATCAGAAATACGATTGAGCACATTGTATAAACCACGCGTATAGTCGATATAAAGTTGTCCTTGTTTTTCTTTCAAGTAAGGTGAATGAATGTTGGTAATGGTACTGTTACAATCCCATTTGAAGTAAGCAATATCCGGATACTTCTGCATTAGGCCATCCACAACCCCGAATACGTAATCTTGAACCTGTGGATTAGGTAGGTCAAGTACTAACTGCCACCGGTAATAGTAAGGTTTCCTATTTGCCTGTGTAATAACCCATTCGGGATGCTTCTCCATCAATTCACTACGCGGATTCACCATTTCCGGTTCTATCCAAAGCCCGAATTTCACTCCTTCTTTTTTAGCCGTTTCGGTTAAGAATCCTACACCGTTAGGTAATTTTCGACGATTCTCTTCCCAATCGCCCAATCCGGCTGTAGGATTATTTCGCGGATGCTTATTTCCAAACCAGCCATCATCCAATAAGAACATATCAGCCCCCATTTGACGAGTATCGCCAATAACAGCAGCCAATTTTTCTTCGTCAAATCCAAAGCCTGTACTTTCCCAATTATTCAACAAAGTCATACGATTACCCATACCATCTTTAAGTTGATAACGTCGTGCCCAATCGTGCAGATTACGACTGGCCTGAGAGGTTCCCTCTCCACTTAGGGTAAAGATAAACTCCGGTGTACGGAATACCTCGCCTGCCGGTAAAAGATAATCAGAGGAATAAGGATTGATGGCAGGTATCAGTCGTAAGGTATTCGTATTATCCACCTCAAAAGTGATGCTGAAATTACCTGTCCATCCAATAGTTCCCAACATTACATCGCCCATTGTTTCGTGAGGCACACCATCTAATCCTAATTCAAAGAACGGCTCGGCATGAATAGCAGCGCGAGTACCCAACTTGGTATCTACAATATATTTCCCTGTACTCAACTCACGACATTCCGGTTGTCCTTCTCGTGCCCAGTCGCTGTGATAATTGGTAACAAAATACCGGTTGGCATTTAAATATAGCAACGTACTGGCATAACGCCACAACGTAATAGGCTTCGGCTCTTGATGGGAAATCTCTGCCCAAGTCTTGATGACATTCTCTTTGGCATACGCCCGATAGTAGAGCGTTACATTCACGGCATACTCTTGGTCGCTTAGTTCAATCACAGTCTCCTCGCCACCCTCAATGGCTCGTTGAATGTGGTTCTTGTAATATAAATAGGTAGTCCGATTACCGTCAGCATGTGTTACTGCTAAAGCTGGTTCAAAATAGTCTTCTCCACCAGAGCCAGGATAAACTTCATAACCTCTTCGTGCAATACTCCCATCACTGCCTGCATAAGCATACCAAGAGAGATTTTTTACTTCCTCGTCAAACAACAATGGCTTACCTAAATAAACTTGGTATAGTCGTCCGGCAGGACTAACCATCAGGCGAATTTCACATTGCTCGGTCGCAACAGAAATGGACACTTGCTTCTTTTCGGATGCTTGCCCCCATACTGACAAGTGCATGGCAACCAACATTACAACGGATAATACAATTTTTTTCATGGCTTTATGCTTTAAATTTATTCCCATAATAAAATGTCACAAAAATAGGGAAAAACCCATAAAAGACAACTCTTTTGAAAACATTTTTTAAAAACACAGTTTACGACTGATGGAAATACTTAATAAAGGCAAAAAACAATAGGTCGTATTTTACTTTTTACCCGACTGATGTTCTAAGCTAACAAAGCATGGGAAAAATGAAGATAGATGAAGAAATAATAAAAACAACCTGCCAGAGAAATCCTGAAAAAGGATTTCGGATGTTGATAGAGAAATATCAACAAGTTATGTATTGGCACATCCGACGAATGGTTATTTCGCACGAAGATGCAGAAGACGTATTACAAGAGACCTTCATTAAGATTTTCCGATACTTGAATGACTTCCGAAACGAAAGTTCGTTATCAACCTGGATTTATAGGATTGCAACCAACGAAAGTATCCGTTTCTTGAACAAAAAGAAAGAAGAAGTGATTTCTGCAGAAGAAGTTCAAAACGAATTAATGAACAAACTGATGGCCTCGGAATATGTAGATTATGAAAATGAAATGGCCGTAAAATTCCAACAAGCCATCTTGACATTGCCCGAAAAGCAACGGTTAGTATTTAACCTACGCTACTATGACGAACTGAGTTATGAAGAAATAAGTCGGATTACCGGATCAAAAATAGAAACCCTTAAGGCAAATTATTATTTTGCTAAAGAGAAAATAAAAGAGTATATGACCAATAACTGAATAAGTATGAAAAAGGATTTTGACTTTGATAGAATAGGAAAACAAAACCCATTTCTAACACCCGAAGGTTTTTTTGAACGGATGCAAGCTGAAAGTATTAAACGGGTAACCGAAGAAAGAAGTAGGAAAAAACGCTATTTCCTTCAAAGAAGTGTAACGGTCGGATTAGCAATGGCCGCCATGATATGCGGATTCCTATTATTACCCCAATTAAGCCAAGAAGAGGAAAAACAACCAACTACAACCGTATGGTTGGCACAAACGACAGAGGTGACAGATGTCATAGACCTCTATCTGCAAAACCTGACAGATGAAGAACTGGAAGAATGGATTGAATTCTCGGAGAATGATATATTTTATGAATTAACTAATGAAAACTTAAATGAAAATGAAGACTAATTCTATTTGGGTGCTCCTGGTAGCATGTCTGTTGGGAACACAAACAATCAGTGCTCAAAACGATGTCAACAAAAAGAGCAACCGTAAACGCATGAGCATAGAACAAATGGTGGATATGCAAGCAAACAGAATCTCTAACGAATTGGGATTGGATGACAAAACCAGTAGCAAGTTTATCGATTTGTACAAAAAGTACATGAAAGAGATAAACGACGTGCGTAAAAAAGATATGCCTCCAATACCAAAAACAAAATCTGACGAAAAAAAGCCCCATTCCAATGCACCCATACCTAAAATGAGTGACGACGATGTAGATAAAATGATGAAGGAACGCTTTGCATTAAGCCGTAAGATTTTGGACATTCGTGAAAAATATTACGATGAATTCCGTAAGTTCCTATCTCCCAAACAAGTGAAAAAAATTTATGACCAAGGAGAAATGAATCGCGGTAAATTCCAAAATGAACTAAATCGCCGTCAAGGTATGCGACCTATAAAATAGACATTTGACATCTTATAATAAATTTCAACCCGAAAGAGTTCTTTCGGGTTGTTCTTTTTAGGTATAAACAAAAAAAAGGAGTACCGCCGTACTCCAACCTTTTGTTAACCTTAAATCTAATACTATGAAAAACACAATGCAAAGATACGGACTTCTATTAAATCTGCAAACTTTCCAAAGAAAAAAGTATGCTATATAACATAGATTAAGAAAAAAGGGATAAAATCAAAAAGTTTTCATCCTTTTTTTAACATTTATCGCAACATTTTTTCTCAAAGGCAAACATTTCAATGTGCTAATAATACGGTAATCTTCATTAGTAACATAATCAATTATACTTTGTAGATTTGGGTATTATTTTATTGATTTCA
Source organism: Mediterranea massiliensis (assembly GCA_015060695.1). Taxonomy (GTDB): domain Bacteria; phylum Bacteroidota; class Bacteroidia; order Bacteroidales; family Bacteroidaceae; genus Bacteroides; species Bacteroides massiliensis_C. Next base: position 45,675 of record SUYA01000006.1, on the reverse strand, counting down.
ATGCAGAAAACGAGAAATTAGTTTGTTACAGCTTTTGTTACAAGCCAAATTCATTTGCCTGAGAGCACAATAAAAAGGCTCGCTACACAATGTAGCGAGCCTTTTCTATCAAATGAATGATTGGATTATTCTTCCAACAGAATGTCGAGAACAGTAGCAGCCGACTTGGCTACCGGAGTACCGGGACCGAAGATTGCAGCTACACCTGCTTGATAGAGGAAGTCATAGTCTTGTGCAGGGATTACACCACCGGCAGTTACAAGAATGTCTTCGCGACCTAACTTCTTCAACTCATCGATTACTTGTGGAATCAATGTCTTATGACCGGCAGCCAATGACGAAACGCCCAATACGTTCACGTCGTTTTCTACAGCTTGACGAGCTGCTTCGGCCGGAGTCTGGAACAATGGTCCCATATCCACGTCGAAACCACAGTCGGCATAACCTGTAGCTACAACCTTAGCACCACGGTCGTGACCATCTTGACCCATCTTGGCAATCATAATACGAGGTTGACGACCTTCTTTCTTTGCAAATTTATCGGCCAATTCGCAAGCACGAGCAAATTCGCTATCGTTTTTACTTTCTGATGAATACACGCCTGAAATAGTTCTGATTACTGCTTTATAACGTCCAACAACCTTTTCGCAAGCGAATGAAATTTCGCCGAGGGTTGCACGTACACGTGCTGCCTCTACGGCCAATTCCAGCAGGTTGCCTTCCTTAGTTTCTACGCACTTGGTGATAGCTTCAAGAGCCTTTTGAACGGCTGCTTCATCACGACCTTCCTTCAATACACGGAGGTTTTCGATTTGCTCTTGACGAACAGCTGTATTGTCGATTTCAAGGATATCAATCGGATCTTCCTTTTCAAGACGATACTTGTTCACACCTACAATGGTTTGTGAGCCGCTATCGATACGAGCCTGTGTACGTGCAGCAGCCTCTTCGATACGCATCTTAGGAATACCGGTTTCGATAGCCTTCGCCATACCACCCAGTTTTTCTACTTCTTGCAACAACTCCCATGCCTTGTGAGCAATTTCGTTGGTCAATGATTCTACATAGTATGAACCACCCCATGGGTCAACGTTCTTGCAGATGTAAGTCTCTTCTTGGATGTAGATCTGAGTGTTACGAGCAATACGTGCCGAGAAGTCGGTAGGCAATGCGATGGCCTCATCCAATGCATTGGTGTGCAATGATTGAGTGTGACCAAGTGCTGCTGCCATCGCTTCGATACATGTACGGCCAACGTTGTTGAATGGGTCTTGCTCGGTGAGCGACCAACCTGATGTTTGCGAGTGTGTACGAAGAGCCAATGACTTAGGATTCTTCGGATTGAATTGCTTCACAATCTTAGCCCACAACATACGAGCTGCACGCATCTTGGCAATTTCCATGAAGTGGTTGGTACCGATAGCCCAGAAGAATGACAAGCGAGGTGCAAATGCGTCGATGTCAATGCCTGCAGCTACACCGGCACGGAGGTATTCAAGACCGTCGGCAAGTGTGTAAGCCAACTCGATATCTGCAGTAGCACCGGCTTCTTGCATGTGGTAGCCAGAGATAGAGATTGAGTTGAACTTAGGCATCTTTTGTGAAGTATATTCGAAGATGTCAGAGATAATCTTCATAGAGAATGCAGGTGGGTAGATGTAAGTGTTACGCACCATGAATTCCTTCAAGATATCGTTTTGAATGGTACCGGCCATTTCTTCCAACTTGGCACCTTGTTCCAAACCGGCGTTGATGTAGAAAGCCATAACGGGCAATACGGCACCGTTCATTGTCATTGATACAGACATCTTGTTCAAAGGAATACCGTCGAACAAAACCTTCATGTTTTCCAACGAGCAGATAGATACACCGGCCTTACCTACGTCGCCCACAACACGTTCGTGGTCGGGGTCGTAGCCGCGGTGAGTAGCCAAGTCGAATGCTACAGACAAACCTTTTTGACCTGATGCCAGGTTACGACGATAGAATGCATTTGACTCTTCGGCAGTAGAGAAACCGGCATATTGACGGATTGTCCAAGGACGAAGGGTGTACATCACTGAATAGGGGCCACGAAGATAAGGAGGAATACCTGCTGCATAATCCAAGTGTTCCATGCCTTCGAGGTCTTCTTTGGTATAAACAGGCTTCACCTCTATTTGTTCGGGTGTCTTCCAATTAGCTTGGATGCCGTTTTCCTTTTGCCACTCTTTGCCATCAACGGGCTGAAAAGCAGCATAAATATCTATGTTTTTAAAATCTTTTCTCATGATTACTTCAACAATTTAGCATTATACTCTTTCAGCGTTTCCAATACGTTGACGCGAACGTGAATAAAGTTTTCAATACCGGCCGCCTTCAACTCATCCATACAAGCAGGAGCACCAGCTACGATAAACATGGCCTTGCCATCTACTGCCTTGAATGCAGGTACTGCATATTCGGCATATTCATCATCGCTTGAGCAAAGCACTACGATGTCTGCGCCGGCCTTCATAGCAGCTTCAACACCTTCTTCAACAGTAGCAAATCCCAAGTTATCAACTACTTCATAACCTGCACAAGCCAGGAAGTTGCAAGAGAACTGAGCACGAGCCTGACGCATAGCCAGGTTACCGATGGTCAGCATGAATGCTTTCGGACGCTTAGCAGCAGCTTCGGTTTCCAAGCGCAATGCTTCGAACTCGCTGGCTGCACGGTCGAATGTCAATGTAGCGCAATCTTTTTCGCAAGTATGTTCCTTGTCACCGCAGCAGCACTTGCACTCGGCAGGCTTCTTGTCGCCGGCCATTTCGGTGAAGTTGGGGAATTGGTTTGTACCCAACAACACTTCGCGACGCTTGGCAACAGCTGCATGACGATTGGCGTTGCTTTCGTTTACGGCAGCTTGAATCTTACCGGCCTTGACTGCTGCTTCCAAGCCACCTTCTTCTTCAACGGCGAGGAAGAGTTCCCATGCTTGCTTAGCGATAGATACTGTCAAGTTTTCGATATAGTATGAACCTGCGGCAGGGTCGATAACCTTGTCGAAGTGTGACTCTTCCTTCAACAACAATTGTTGGTTGCGAGCCATACGTTCAGAGAATTCATCGGGAGTAGCATATGCCTTGTCGAACGGAGTTACGGTCATTGAATCTACACCGGCCAATGCAGCACTCATGGCTTCGGTTTGTGTACGAAGCAAGTTTACGTGAGCATCGAACAAGGTGAGGTTGAATGAAGAAGTTTCTGCATGAATCTTCATCTTGGCCGAGCAGTTGCATTGAGGAGCGTATTGTGCAACGATGTTTGCCCACAACATACGGGCAGCACGGAACTTAGCAATTTCGAGGAAGTAGTTTGAGCTGATACCGAAGTTGAACTTGATGTTCTTGGCAACTGTATCAACGGCAACACCTGCTTCAGTCAATTGGTTCAGGTATTCATTACCCCAAGCCAATGCATAACCCAATTCCTGGAAGATGTAAGCACCGGCATTGTTCAGTGTCAATGCATTGACATTGATAACGCGGTATTTAGGCAATTCGGCAGTAGCTTCGATCAGCGCTTTCGCTGTCTCTACCATGTTACCTTTAGCCTTACCCTTGGCCAGCATCTTGTTATAGTAGTCATAGTTGATTGAACCTTGCAATTTGCTCAAGTCATAGCCTTGCTTCTTGAAGTAAGCCACCAACAAGTTGGCCAACTCAACCACATGTCCTTGACAAGTAGAGAAGTTAAGTTCCACACATTCAGCGCAAATATTGTTCAACAGAGCTGCAATATAAGCCTCATTCAAGTCTTTTGCCTTGATGTGGAATGAGAGCGAGTCAATACCCTTATTCAAGATATCCAAAGCCTTTTTATTGGCTTCGGCCGGGCACTCTACTTTGATTTCCTGGCGCACTAACCATTCGTTGTTGTCTTTCTTTGTGCCTCTCAGATACGGGAATTCACCGGGAAGTGCTTCCGTAGTCTTCAACCCTTCGAGGTCTTCCATACGGTAGAAGGGTTTCACCTTAAATCCTTCGTTTGTCTTCCAAACGAGTTTCTTCTCAAAATCAGCCCCTTTCAGGTCAGCTGTTACTTTTTCCATCCACTGTTCGGTAGTAGTCGGAGTAAAGTCAGAGAAGAGTTTTTCTTTACTGTCTGCCATAGTTTATTTGAAATTAATAATTTGAATGACTTTTTCGCATTGTCCTTTTAAGGATTTGCAAATATACTAAGATAACTCCCAAGAAAAAATTATTTTATAAAAAAAATGCTCTTCCATAGGAAGATATTCTCAAATCAGGGATGTTTTGTTCGGACATGGACCGTACTTTCGTCGCATCTGCCTCGCTATACGCACGCGCGTTGTTCGGTCGTTCTTCGGTGTTTGTTCGGTGTTTCTTCGCTCTCTATAGGACCGAACAACGACCGAAGAACGACCGAACAAACACCGAAGAAACACCGAAGCGGCTCCGAACGAGAAGCGAGGATGGTACGACGGAGATGCAAAAATGGAGAAAAAACGATTTAGTAGAATCGAAAATCAGAACCAAACGTAACGATTTATAACTACACCATAAGACTCAATCTCTTACGAATAAATTGCTCTATAAAATCTACAGTTCCCTCTACGCCCAACAAGGATGAGTTGATACAAAGGTGGTAACTGGATGCCTCTCCCCATTTTTTATAGCTATAATAATTGTAATAGTCAGCACGTTTTTTGTCTGTTTTATTTATTATAGCTTCTGCTTCATGTTCACCGATATTTTGCAAACGGCAAATGCGAGCAATGCGATCTTTTTTATCGGCAGAGATAAAAACATTGACTGAACGAGGATGGTCACGAGTAATATAATCGGCACAGCGTCCGACAAATAGGCATGACCTCTCGCCGGACAAGCGACGTATTACGTCACTCTGCACCTTGAACAGAGCATCATTACTCAAACAATTGTTGGTAACCATCGCACTCTCGCTAATAAACGAAAAACGCATCCCCAAGAATCCACTAACTATACTCTGTGAGGTTTTTTCATCAGCTTTTTCGAAAAATTCAGGACAAAGTCCACTCTCCTTAGAGGCCAAGGTTAGCAACTCTTTATCAAAGAAATCAATCCCCAATCGAGCGGCTAATTTTTCGCCGATTTCACGCCCGCCACTACCCAACTGACGACCCACATTTACAATAAAATTCTGCTTCATAACTATAGATTATTTTGTTTTCTAAACTGCCGAAATTGCTGTATCAACAAAAAGCCTGCCACTAAACTGGCCAAAAAATCGGAAATCGGGAGACTATACCACACTCCGTTTAGTCCCCAATAATTAGGCAAAATGAGCAAACAAGGTATTAATATCAGCACCTGTCTTGAGAGAGACAATAATATGGCCTTACCAGCCATGCCTATACTCTGAAAGAAATTGGAAGTAACCATTTGAAAACCTACAATAGGGAATACCAACACCGTAATGCGCAGACCTTCGGACGCGATGGTTGTCAATTCCTCGTCGGCAGTAAAAATACCTGCCATCAAGCGAGGGCAAAACATGCCGACAAGAAAGGCCGTTGTCGTTACCAAGGTGGCATACAATATAGTTATCTTCAACACTTTATTCACCCTTTCAATTTGACGGGCACCGTAGTTGTATCCAGCAATAGGTTGCATCCCTTGATTCAGCCCCATTACAATCATTACAACAATAAAAACCAAACGGTTAACGATACCGTAAGCCCCTACCGCAAAGTCACCCCCATAGCGTTTAAGTCCTTGGTTAATAAGTATTACAATCAAACAGGCCGCCGTATTCATCATAAATGGCGACATACCGATGGCTAACATATCGAAAACAATCTTTCGCTTCAAGCGGAACACTCCTTTAGTGAAATGTAATAATTCTTCCTTGTCTGAAAATATTTTCAACTGCCATACAAGCGATATGGTCTGAGCAATAACAGTGGCAATAGCTGCCCCTCGAATCCCCCAATCAAATCCATAGATAAAGAGGGGATCAAGAATGGTATTGATTATCACCGTAGCTATGGTAGCATACATCGCTTTTTGTGGATGTCCTGCCGAACGCAGCACTGCATTCAGTCCCAAATACATATGTGTCACGATGTTACCTAACAGAATAATTTCCATATAATCGCTGGCATATGCTACTGTTTCCGCACTTCCTCCAAAGAAATAGAGTATCGGCTCCAAGAAGGCCAATACCACTATGGTAAATATCAGACCCAATATCACATTAAGAACAAAAACATTTCCTAAAACCCGCTGGGCAGTGTCATAATCTTTTTGTCCTAACTTTACCGAAATAAGCGTAGAGGCTCCTACCCCTACCATAGCACCAAAAGCAGCACTCAAATTCATCAACGGGAAAGTCAATGCCAAGCCCGATATGGCCATCGGCCCCACACCGTGACCAATGAAAATGCTATCCACCATGTTATATAGCGAGGAAGCGGTCATGGCAATAATGGCCGGTATTGCATATTGCATAAGCAATTTTCCTATATTTTCGGTGCCCAAAGCCGTAGGCATTCTATGTGTACCCATATTTTTATTCATTTTCAAGATGCGAAGATACGTATTTTCTATAAAAAATGCCTTAATCTGAAAAATGTTTCGTATTTTTGTCCCCAAATTGAGTTGAAAAAATAACGATATGAACGTTTTAGAACTAAGTGAACAAGAAATCATTCGCCGTAACAGCATGAATGAGCTACGCGCAATGGGCATTGAGCCCTATCCTGCCGCAGAATATGTAACCAACGCATTTTCTACAGATATAAAAGCTGAATTCAAGGACGACGCAGAGCCTCGTCAAGTTTCAGTAGCCGGCCGCATCATGAGCCGTCGTGTCATGGGAAAGGCTTCGTTTGTGGAACTACAAGATTCAAAAGGGCGCATCCAAGTTTATATCACTCGCGATGACCTTTGCCCCGGCGATGACAAAGAGATGTATAACACCGTATTCAAACGTCTGCTCGACTTAGGAGACTTTATTGGTATCGAAGGATTCGTTTTCCGCACCCAAATGGGGGAAATCAGTATCCATGCCCAAAAACTAACCGTTTTGTCCAAGTCGCTTAAACCGCTTCCCATCGTAAAATACAAAGACGGGGTGGCCTATGACAAATTTGAAGACCCTGAACTGCGTTATCGCCAACGTTATGTCGATCTCATTGTAAACGATGGCGTTAAAGAAACTTTCTTAAAACGCTCTACCATCATTAAAACTATGCGCGCCGTGATGGATGAGGCCGGATATACAGAAGTAGAGACCCCGATTCTACAAAGTATTCCTGGTGGTGCTAGTGCTCGTCCGTTCATCACACATCACAACTCGTTAGATATTCCCCTCTATATGCGTATCGCCACCGAACTTTACTTGAAGCGTCTTATTGTAGGCGGCTTCGAAGGTGTGTACGAAATAGGCAAGAACTTCCGCAACGAGGGTATGGACAAGAACCACAATCCGGAATTCACTTGCATGGAACTTTATGTCCAATACAAAGATTATAATTGGATGATGAGTTTCACAGAAAAGATGTTGGAACGCATCTGTATCGCTGTAAACGGTTGTGCCGAAACTGAAATTGACGGAAAAACCATCAGCTTCAAGGCTCCCTATCGTCGTCTTCCTATCTTAGAAGCCATCAAGGAAAAGACCGGATACGACTTGGAAGGAAAGAGCGAAGAAGAGATTCGCGAAGTATGCAAAGCCTTGAACATGGAGATTGACGATACAATGGGTAAGGGTAAACTTATTGACGAAATCTTTGGTGAATTCTGTGAAGGCACCTTTATCCAACCAACTTTCATTACCGACTATCCGGTGGAAATGTCGCCACTTACCAAGATGCACCGTAGCAAATCGGGCTTGACAGAACGCTTCGAATTGATGGTGAACGGAAAGGAATTGGCAAACGCTTATTCAGAATTGAATGACCCCATTGACCAAGAAGAACGCTTCAAAGAACAGATGCGTTTGGCCGACAAGGGCGATGATGAAGCTATGCTTATCGACCAAGATTTCTTGAAAGCATTGCAATATGGTATGCCCCCGACATCGGGTATCGGCATAGGCATCGACCGCCTCACTATGTTATTGACAGGCAATGCATTTATTCAAGAAGTTTTATTCTTCCCGCAAATGCGTCCCGAAAAAGCCACTCCCAAGGATAATGTAGCCAAATACACAGAACTGGGAATCAGTGAAGAATGGGTTCCCATCATACAAAAAGCCGGATACAACTTGGTTAGTGACATGAAAGATGTGAATCCGCAAAAACTTCATATGGACATTTGCGGAATCAACAAAAAATACAAGTTAGAATTAAAGAATCCAACGGTAAACGAAGTGGCCGAATGGATTGAAAAAATAAAGGGTTAACAGCCAATATTACCTTAATTTAAGGCAACATAAAAAATAGTTAGTATGAAACTTCCCGGAAAAATTGCCATAATGGGCGGAGGTAGTTGGGCTACGGCCATAGCCAAAATGGTTATGGCACAATCGGAATCGATTAATTGGTATATGCGTCGCGAAGATCGCATTGCCGATTTCAAACGATTAGGGCACAATCCGGCCTATTTGACATCGGTTAAGTTTGATACAAGGCGTATCAACTTCAGTTCCAACATCAACGACATCGTCAAGCAATCGGACACTCTTATCTTTGTAACGCCTTCTCCTTATTTGAAGTCTCATTTAAAAAAGCTGAAGACTAAAATCAAAGATAAATTCATCATCACCGCCATCAAAGGTATTGTACCGGATGACAACTTGATTGTTTCCGATTACTTCACCAAGGAATATGGCGTCCCCCCAGAGAATATGGCAGTATTAGCCGGTCCTTGCCATGCCGAAGAAGTGGCACTTGAACGCTTGTCATACTTGACAATAGCCTGTCCCGACACCGAAAAAGCGACCATTTTTGCTCGCCACTTGGCAAGCAACTATATCAAGACCTCGGTAAGTGATGACATTGCCGGCATAGAATATGGCTCCGTTTTGAAAAATGTATATGCTATTGCGGCCGGTATATGTAGCGGGCTGAAATACGGAGACAACTTTCAAGCTGTATTGATGTCGAATGCCATATTGGAAATGAAACGTTTTCTTCATACCGTCCGTCCCCTTGAACGCCATGTCAAAGAATCGGCCTATTTGGGCGATTTATTAGTTACCGGTTACTCAAATTTTAGTCGTAACCGCACATTTGGCAGCATGATAGGCAAAGGGTACTCCGTAAAGAGTGCGCAAATAGAGATGGAAATGATTGCCGAAGGATATTATGGAACTAAATGTATCAAGGAAATCAACAAGCATTACCACGTGAATATGCCAATTGTTGATGCCGTTTACAACATCCTTTACGAACGCATTTCTCCCACTATCGAAATCAAACTACTGACCGACTCATTAAGATAATAAATTGAAAACAAAAAATAGAACTATGTTAAAACTGAACATTGAAAAAGCACTCGGATTCATCTCTAAAGAATCTGTAGCTGCATACGAGACAGAAATCAAGGCTGCACAAGAAGCTTTGGAAAATGGTACCCGCCCGGGTAATGACTTTTTAGGATGGTTGCACCTCCCCTCTTCTATCACCGCCGAGCACTTGGCTGACTTGAAAGCTACAGCCGAAGTTTTGCGCGAAAATTGCGAAGTTGTAGTGGTTGCCGGTATCGGTGGTAGCTACCTCGGTGCTCGTGCCGTTATTGAAGCACTCTCCAACAGCTTCACTTGGCTACAAGAAAAGAAAAATGCACCGGTTATCCTTTATGCCGGACACAATATCGGAGAAGATTACCTCTATGAACTGACCACCTTCTTGAAAGATAAGAAATTTGGTGTTATCAACATCTCTAAATCGGGCACTACTACCGAAACAGCGTTGGCATTCCGCCTGCTGAAGAAGCAATGCGAAGATCAACGTGGCAAAGAAATGGCCAAAAAAGTAATTGTTGCCATCACCGATGCCAAAAAAGGGGCTGCACGTACCACTGCAGACAAGGAAGGCTACAAGAGCTTCATTATCCCCGATAACGTGGGTGGACGCTTCTCTGTTCTTACCCCGGTTGGTTTGCTACCTATTGCTGTGGCCGGTTTCGACATTGAGAAACTGGTTGCCGGTGCGGTTGCAATGGAAAAGGCCTGCGGCATTGATGTTCCTTTCTGCGAAAATCCGGCTGCTATCTATGCGGCTACCCGCAATGAACTGTACAAACAAGGCAAAAAGATTGAAATTCTTGTGAACTACAACCCCAAACTGCACTACGTAAGCGAATGGTGGAAACAGCTCTATGGCGAATCGGAAGGTAAGGAAGGTAAAGGTATTTTCCCTGCGTCAGTAGATTTCAGTACCGACCTTCACTCAATGGGTCAATGGATTCAAGAAGGCGAACGCACCATCTTCGAAACCGTTATCTCAGTAGAGAATGTAAATCACACATTGCAGGTTCCTGCTGACGAAGAGAACCTTGACGGACTTAACTTCTTGGCCGGCAAGCGTGTAGATGAAGTAAACAAAATGGCCGAACTTGGTACCCAATTGGCTCACATCGACGGTGGTGTCCCCAACCTACGCATTGCCATTCCATGTTTGGATGAAGAGAATATTGGTGGATTGCTCTATTTCTTTGAAATAGGTTGTGGCATCAGCGGTTATGTGCTTGGTGTCAATCCTTTCAACCAACCGGGTGTTGAGGCTTACAAGAAGAATATGTTTGCCCTACTCAACAAGCCTGGTTACGAAGAAGAATCTAAGGCTATTCAAGCAAGATTGTAATCCTCTTCTTTAACAATAAGTATGCCAATGTGCCGTCCAAAAGGTACATTGGCATATTGTTTATTATCTACTCCCCCAAATATGTATCAAGAATCAATCAAACAATACCTACAAGCCCACAAGCACAACGGTATATCTCTAAAAGCCGTTCTGTTTGACATGGACGGTGTGCTCTATAACTCAATGCCTAATCATGCTGAGGCTTGGCATAAAACCATGATACGCCGAGGATTGAACCTAAGTCGTGAGGAGGCTTATCTGCACGAAGGGCGTACCGGTGCCTCGACCATCAACATTGTCTATCAGCGGCAATATGGTTGTATGGCCAGCCCCGAACTTATAGAAGAGATTTATGCCGAGAAAGCGGCTGAATTCAACAAATGTCCGGAAGCCGGCCCAATGCCCGGTGCTTGGGAGTTGTTACAACAAGTAAAGGCTTGCGGATTGATACCGGTACTGGTTACCGGCTCCGGACAGCGTACGCTGCTGGAACGGTTGCAACATGACTTTCCCGGCATCTTTACTCCGGAACGCATGGTAACAGCTTTCGATGTAAAATATGGTAAGCCTCATCCGGAGCCCTACTTGATGGGATTGGAGAAAGCCGGTGTGAAAACTCATGAAGCCATCGTAGTAGAGAATGCTCCGATTGGCGTACAGGCCGGAGTAGCTGCCGGACTATTTACCATTGCCGTAAATACCGGGCCGATTGATGGCCAAATATTACTGGATGCCGGTGCCAATCTGCTTTTTCCATCTATGCCGACATTCAACGATGCTTGGAAAGAGGTATTCGAAGCGTTGAAAGGCTAAAGAAAAGCATAAGAATGCAGACTAAAAAAACAAGCTAATATTTTGATATTCTGAAACTTATCCTATATTTGCACTCAAATTGTTCTATATCATAACACTTTAAACTGTATCATCATGAAAAAACATTACTATTTCATCAGGTTATTTGTATTTATAGCAACAATAGCTTTTATGTTACCGGCGTGCAATAATAATGATACACCGATTGAGGATGAACCACAAAACGGAAATCAAGGAACACAAAATGGGCAACAAAAGCCGGAAATAGAATGGCCTAAAACTCGCATAGATATTGAATTAACAGAAGCCGAGAAATTATTGGCCAAGCAACATGTAGATTTCTCTATCCGACTATTGCAAGCTGCCGAAGAAACTACTGCCGACAAGTCACAAATTATACTTTCCCCACTCAGTGCCTCGTTTGCCTTGTCGATGGTAACCAATGGTGCTGCCGGAGAGACCCAACAAGAATTGCTGAATGCATTAGGATTTAACGGATTTACGGCCGAAGAGATGAATACATACAATCGGAAATTAATTACAGCATTGACCGATTTAGATAATACCAGCCCTATCAGTATAGCCAACTCACTCTGGCTGAACAAAGGATTTACTCCTAAAGATTCATTCAAGAAAACATTGACAAATAGTTACGATGCCGAAGTTCAGAGTGTGGATTTCGCCAATTCGGAAACCGTTGAACGGATAAATGAATGGTGCGAAAAGAAGACCAACGGATGCATACCTGATTTTCTGAAAACGCTATTGGCCGAGCAACGCTTCGTACTATTGAACGCACTTTATTTCAAAGGACGATGGCAAACGAAATTCGGCAACTCGCAACCAAGTACATTCACAACTGAAGAGGGCAAAGAACAAGAAGTGACTTTCCTTAGTATGGAAGAAACCAAATATTTATATGCCGAGAACGAACTATTCAGCATGGCCGAATTGCCTTACGGAAACGGGGCATACGGACTGCTTGTGTTATTACCCAAAGAAGAAGTGAAAGCAAGCGACTGCTTAGTCACACTGAATGGCGAACAATGGTTGAAAGTTGTAAGCAATATGAAACCAACATTACTTAACTTGAAGTTGCCCAAGTTTAAAGTGGAGGCAAAACAGAGTTTGATAGATGCCTTGAAAGTTATAGGAATAAGAAAAGCCTTTACCACCGAAGCCGACTTCACTGCTTTATCGGAGAAAACGACATTCATTTCGGGGGTACTGCAAGGCAATTACCTCAGCATTGATGAAAACGGAACAGAGGCAGCTGCCGTTACCATTATCGGAGTAGATGGGGATACACCTCCTACTCAATCAAAGGTTATAGACTTTTACGCAAAACGTCCATTCTTCTACTTCTTGAAAGAAAAGAGCACTAACACAATACTGTTTATGGGCAAGATGGGAAGAATTTAAGCTTCATAGAATGAGGGGTTGAAAATCTGATAAAACCAAATGATTTTCAACCCCTCAATTTATATGAACAACTCACTGGGCAGAAACTTAGAATCCTTTCGCTTGAAATACTCCACCGGGGAAATGAGCGTCACGATATTTCTTCTCTTTGAAATAACGAGCTGCATTCTTGTCTCCCCTCAATTGCCAATCGAGCCACGATAACATCAGTTTTCCCAACACACCTCCATGAGTTTGTTTGTAGGTACCGGCATGCCCTACATTATAGTTAATGGAAACCACCGGTACGTGATTGATGCGGGTATAATCTATTTCTGCATTGGGATAAGCCACATCTTCCGGGCCGCCAATCAAATATAAGATGGGGGCATGCAAATGTTCTAAACTGGTAGAATCGGCACCGGCCATCTGCATATTCCCCATTCCGGAGTTGCACATGATGGTAGTAGAAATACGAGGGTCGTAAGAAACAGCCATAGCTTGCGCACCACCACAAGAGTGGCCAGCTACAGCGATATGAAAGCTGTCTATCAAGCGATAGTAATCGCTCCACGGAGTGACGTTCTGCTTGCAAATCCAATCTACAGCTTCCAGCAGATTGTCCTCTTTATCCTCTTTCCTTTGACCATCTATCGAACCTATTGCAATGACGATATAACCGTTGGCTACTAATTCGGCCAGCATAGGGTCGTAATCTGAAGGATTGTGCGAACAAGCACCATTTCCCCAAACCACAACCGGCAGGCGTCCCTTAGAGGCAACCATGGCTTTCATATCAGTGGGACGGTAAATTGTAAATCCGGGCAAAGAGGAGTCATCCAACGTCAGGTGAGGCCATTGCTCACTCTTACCACCGGTACGGAAAAACTTCTTCAAAGTTTCGGCCAAACAATAGCGAGCATGCATCCAAGTATGGCTTCCTTCGCGATGTACAGCTTGATAACGGATACCTTTTTCATCGAAATATTGTTGATTCTTCACTACATCGTTATACAAAAAATCGCTCTTACCTACCCCAAACCATAACAAGCGTAGGCTATTGGCATCTTCTTTCAAGTTTGGGAAATATTTTTCCATAACTTGCGGGGTCAAATAAGCACTATAAGAACCCAGCCAAGCAAATTTGTCTATATGCTTCAATGCAGCAAACATGGATTGTCCGCCACCACGAGAGAATCCGGCAATGGCACGATGCTCTCTGTCAGCCAAAGTGCGATAATTCTTCTCCACATAAGGCATTATACACTCTGTTAGTTCACGAGCAAAAGTATCGTACATCAGCGCAGCTTCCATGGTATTGGGGCGTGGTGTTCCATTGTTCATATAGCCGTAGGGCATAACTATAATCATAGGAACAGCTTGTTTACGAGCTATCAAATTATCAAGGATAGTATGAGCACGTCCGGCTTTGTACCAAGTCTCTTCAGTATCAGTAGTACCACTTACCAAATAGAATACCGGATAGCTTTTTTCCGGATGATGATCATATTCGGCAGGAGTATAAATCAACAGATTACGGTTTTGACGCAACACATGAGATTGATAAGTGCAATAATGTACTTTTCCATGTGGAACATCGTTGACCGTATAAAGAGCATCCGGATTGGGGATTTCTAAAAGGCTTGATTTAAAACTTTCATTTGGAAATAGCAAAGGATTACCTGGGTCAGCCACTTTTACTCCATCTACCACAAACTCATACGGATAAATATCTGGGTATTCCGGCTTTACAGTAACACTCCATATGCCATCTGCCCCCTTAATCAAATCGGTAGCACCACTCATGAATTGGCCTCTGACTTGTACAGATTTGGCTTGGGGAGCATTCAACCGAAAAGTAACCGAGCCATCCGGATGAACAGCGGGAGAAACAGTAGGGTTCAAATTAAAATCTTGAGCAGAAAGAATTCCTAAAGAGAAAAACAGAAGAATAAATAGAGTTAATCGTTTCATGGTATTTTATTAAATTATAATTATTAAATGCGTATTTTGTTACAAATAAAAACATTTTTCAGTTATTTACCTATAAAAAGACTATATTTCACTATAAGAATTTTATATTTAAAAAAAATATACATATATTGCAACACGAAAAAATCACAAATTAATGATGTATACCATGAAAAATTTAGTAAAACTTTGCGTAATGGCTTGTTGTGCTGTTGCACTACTGACTGCCTGTAGCAAGAAAGCACACCCTTATTGTATAGGTGCTGACATTTCATTCATTCCTCAAAGCGAAGAGAGAGGAGCAGTTTATTACGACACCGACGGAAAACAGAAAGATGTTTGTGAAATCATGGCTAACCACGGTTTCAACAACATTCGTCTGCGCATTTTCGTAAACCCTGAAGCCGAGAAAGGATATGCACCTGGTAAAGGCTATTGTAACACCGACTATACTTTGGCCATGGCTAAACGCATCAAAGCAGCAGGCATGGAATTCTCGTTAGACTTCCACTATAGTGACACATGGGCCGACCCCGACAAGCAATTCAAGCCGTCGGCATGGGAAGGATTGACCGGTAGTGAGTTGGAAAACAAACTATACGAATATACTAAAGAAGTATTGACCACCCTGAAAGAGGGCGGTGCAGCACCCAGTATCGTACAAGTGGGCAACGAAATAAGTCACGGCATGGTGTGGCCCGAAGGTCGCATTGACGACAATGCCACCCCTGAAAACTGGCAAGCACTGATGGGATTATACAAAGCAGGCCAGAAAGCCGTGCGCGAAGTTCTACCCGAAGCTAAATTGCAAATACATTTGGCACTGGGTGGAGAAAACACATTGTGTCGTGAGTTTTTAGACAACATGCAAAAGGCCGGTGCTGAATTTGACCTCATAGGCTTGTCCTACTACGAACAATGGCACGAAACATACGATGACCTAAAAGCCAACCTATTAGACTTGACACAACGCTACCGTAAACCGGTATGTGTTTGTGAATACGGAGCCAACTCAGAAAACATCCGTTTGATAAACGACATAGTACGCTCACTGCCCGACAGCTTAGGATATGGTACCATGGCCTGGGAACCCACACGCGCTCTATTCGACCGAGAAGGGAAGGCCAACAAAGAGTTGATGGACATCTATGACGAGATGGCTGAGCAATACAGCAATCCAAACGAACAACCACTCTTTATCCCTCCTTATATAAATAAGGTAGAGACCGAAAAGCCCATTATAGGAGCCGACATATCGTGGGTACCCATGCAAGAGAAAAGAGGCATCAGCTTCAGCCAAAACGGAACAGAAAAAGATGTGCTGCAGATACTAAAGGACAACCACTTCAACTGGATACGCTTACGTTTATTTGTAGATCCTACCGCCGAAAACGGTTACTCAAAAGAGGGTTTCTGTGGATTGGAATCTACCTTGGCAATGGCCAAACGCATCAAAGCAGCAGGCATGAAGTTCTTGTTGGACTTCCACTACAGCGACACATGGGCAGACCCTGGCAAGCAATTTACACCTGCGGCATGGAGCAAACATCACGGTTCTGCATTGGAAGGACAGGTATATCGTTATTCCAACGAAACTATCAAACGTTTTATGGCAGAAGGAGCCTGTCCCGACATGGTACAAGTAGGCAATGAAATTCAGCATGGCATGATGTGGCCACAAGGCAAAATTGAAGAGAGTTACGAATCGTTTGCCGTTCTACTGCGTTGTGCCAGTGCCGGTGTACGTGCCGCCAATCCGGACATAGATATCATGGTACACATTGCCTGTGGAGGACAGAATGAAGAATCTATAAAATTCTTCGACAAGATTATCAGTCGAGATGTAAAGTTCGACATCATCGGACAATCCTATTATCCCAAGTATCACGGCACATTGGAAGAGTTGGAAACCAACTTAAACGACTTGGCACAGCGATACAAAAAGCCGATTGTGGTAGTAGAATACCAAGACTATAGACGCGAAGTGAACGAAATAGTAGCACGCATCCCCGACGGTTTGGGATGGGGAACCTTCATCTGGGAAGCCACTTCGCCCATGTGGGGCGGTTTGTTCGACCGTCAAGGTAAGACCACTCCACACATGGACATCTACCCCGACTTTTGGGAAAAGAATAAGAAATAAAGAGATTAAACATATAACATTTCCATTATATATATGAAAAAAAGTTTTTTACTCGCATTGGTTTGTCTACTAACCTTGACAAGCAATGCACAAAGAGCCATACCTGAAAACACCTTTGTATCCGAAACAGCATTGTTTGAACGTGAATATCCCCGTGTTGACAATCAACGCCGCGCTTACTTCCGTCTCTATGCGCCATATGCCAACAGCGTGGAAGTGAATTGCTGCGGAAAGTTTAAAATGGAAAAAGACAACGACGGATGGTGGTATGCCACCACCACTCCACTGGTTGTAGGTTTTCACTTCTACCACTTCAACGTAGATGGTGCTAACGTATCTGACCCCGACAGTCACACTTATTGTGGTAGCTTCGGCCGAAGTAGTGCGATAGAAATCCCCGAAGGTAGCGAAGGTGATTATTACCGTCCGCAAGAGGTTCCGCACGGACAAATCCGCTCGGTAGTCTATTACTCCACTTATGAGAAGAAATACCGCCGTTGCCATGTCTATACACCGGCCGAATATGAAAAGAATCCAGAGAAACGCTACCCGGTTCTCTACTTACAACACGGCATGTGTGAAGACGAAACCGGCTGGCCCAATCAAGGAAAAGCAAATTTCATTCTTGACAATCTGATTGCAGCCGGCAAGTGCAAGCCCATGCTGGTCGTGATGGATAGTGGTAACTGCGGCATTCATTTCCGTCCGAAGAAGGGAGAAGACCCCAATCAAGCACGTGCTGCATTCGGTGCTACATTCACACCAATCTTGTTACAAGACATCATCCCCACCATCGATCGTGAATTTCGTACTATGGCCGACCGCGAACACCGCGCTATGGCCGGATTGTCATGGGGAGGCCACCAGACTTTCCAAACCGTATTGCCTAACTTAGACAAGTTTGCCTACATGGGTAGTTTCAGCGGTGCATTATTCCTGCGGGACGACGAAATAGGGAAAATACACAACGGTGTGTTTGCCGACAGCAACGCCTTTAACAAGCAAATCAAGGTGATGTTCCTTAGCACCGGTAGTGAAGAGAATTTCGGCACCGAACGTTTAAGCAAAGCCCTGTTGGAACGAGGGATAAAGAATACCTTCTACGAATCGGAAGGAACAGCCCACGAATGGCTGACTTGGCGACGCAGTCTGAAAGAATTCTTACCCTTATTATTTAAATAATACATTAACAAAACACTTATTACCATGAATTACAAAAAAATTCTGCTGTTATTATCCATGATAATGACAACACTATTAGCTTTCCCACAAAAAGATAGTCGTATTATACATAACTTCGACAACGATTGGCGTTTTACGTTAGGTGACCCCAAAAATGCAGAAAAAACCTCCTTTACAGATAGCGATTGGCGGCAACTTAACGTACCGCACGACTGGAGTATAGAGGGTGAAAACAAGAGAGAAAATCCTGGTGGAGGTTCTGTTGGATATTTCCCTACAGGAACCGGTTGGTATCGAAAGAGTTTCACCGTCCCCCGTTGGGACAAAGAAAAGAAATATAGCATCGAATTTGACGGAGTCTATATGAACAGTACCGTTTGGATAAATGGTGTCTGCTTGGGCACCCGCCCCTATGGCTATTCCAACTTCTCTTACGACTTGACACCCCATTTGCGTAGCGGTGAAAACGTCATTGCTGTTAGGGTAGACAATTCAAAGCAACCTAACTCTCGTTGGTACACTGGTTCGGGTATCTACCGACACGTTTGGCTGATAGAAACTCATCCCACTCATTTCGAAAAATGGGGCATCTTCAACTACACCCGTGAGTTAAAGAACGATACGGCCACCATCCGCATAGAAGCCAACGTGATAAATGAACAAACCAAGGCCGTAGAAGCTACTGTCGTTCACGAAATCATCAGTCCTGAAGGCAACGTGGTAGGCACTACGCAATCAGCAATCAGCCTATCGGCCGGTGGAAGCAAGAAAGTGAGCAATGAGGTTCGCGTCGGACAACCGGATTTGTGGTCACTTGAGAATCCCAACCTATACACCCTACGTTCTAAAATCAACATTGGCAAGAAAGAGGTGGATTGTGTAGAGAACCCATTAGGCATTCGCACCATCGAGTACCATGTCGATAAAGGATTCTTGCTGAACGGAGTAGCTGTAAAGATGAAAGGAGTAAACCTGCATCACGATGCCGGTGGATTGGGTGCAGCAGTACCCGAACGTGTTTGGGAACGTCGATTAGAGATATTGAAAGAGGGTGGTTGCAATGCTATCCGCACGGCTCATAATGTACCAGCCAAAGAATTTTTGGATTTGTGCGACCGTATGGGTTTCTTGGTTATGGACGAAGTATTTGACGAATGGATGGCCGGAAAACGTACTTATACTTATCAAATCAACTTCAAAGAGTGGTACAAAGAAGACTTACTGGCTATGGTGAAACGTGACCGCAACCATCCGTCGGTTGTAATGTGGAGCATTGGTAACGAAGTTCCCGACCAAGCCTCTAAAGAGGGTCCCGAAATAGCCCGTACCTTGATTAGTATCTGCAAAGCTTATGACCCCACCCGTTTGGTTACAGCCGGTAACGACCAAATTGCCGCTATCAACGGTGCTACCCCTGAGTATCTGGCTGCTTTCGAGAATGAGATAGTAGGATACAACTACCCCGACCGTTGGCGTAAACGCCGTGAGTTGATGTATGCCATTGATAAAGCTGATTTTCCTAACCGTCGTGTTGTAGCCACTGAATCGTCCGGTATGGGTGGTGCCCGAGGAGACTACAACATGGGCAATGATTCTACCAAGATAACGGCTCTTTATGCCGGTAGTCGTTTTGTAGATGTAGAGCAACGTTGGAAGTTTACTTTGCTTTACGACTATGTTATAGGTGATTTCATGTGGACAGGCATAGACTATTACGGTGAATCATTTTGGCCTTCTCGGGTTCATACAGCCGGCTATTTAGATAATTGCGGTTTTAAGAAAGACGGATACTACTTCTTTAAGTCTATCTGGACCGACTCTCCGACATTACACATCTTCCCCCATTGGAACTGGCAAGGTCGGGAAGGCCAAGTGCTCCCGGTGGTATGCTTCACCAATTGTGAAAGTGTAGAATTGTTTGTCAACGGTAAGTCGTATGGCAAGAAGTCATTGGAATTCCCTCGCAAAGGAGTAGAGCTGGGTTGGAATCGCTATGGCGATGGCAAAGTATTCTCTACCACTGCTGATTTGCATTTGTCTTGGGATGTTGTCTATGAACCGGGTGAAATCAAGGCGGTAGGTGTAAAAGACGGTAAGGAGTTTGTACATCGCATTGTCACTACCGGTGCACCGGCCTCCATCCGTCTCACGGCAGATAGAGCTACATTCAAGGCTTCTCCGTCTGACGTATCACACATCAAAGTGGAGATATTGGACAAGGACGGCAACTTGGTACCGACGGCCGACAATCTGGTACATTTCTCTATAGAAGGTGCTAAAATTATCGGTGTAGAGAATGGAAACGGACGTGACCACGGTTCTTGCAAAGCTACTGAACGAAAAGCGTATAACGGTCTCTGCCTGGCTATTGTACAAGCTGATAAGAAAGGTAAGATTACATTTGTAGCTCAATCGGAGGGATTGAAAGAAGCACGTATTGAATTGAATGCCGAATAACCATAATGGCAACTTTATAATAAGAGGGGGCCTTTCAATTGAAACGCCCCCTCTTATTCGTTATCTATCATTTCAAATACCTATCGGCAAAAGTCAAAAACTGTTCCCAATCGAATGGAAGAACTGCATGAGGTCCTTTACGAATATGGTAAGCTATGGGGCCATCCATAAAGGGAGTATCCAACGGCGGCATTTCTTCAGTTCCTATGCCGGGCAATCCATAGAGAGCATAGACTGATTCAGCTCCTTTACCGCCCAAGAACTCACCTCGTTGGTCTGACCAATTATCGTCTTCGGCACTGGCTATGTATATCGGACGAGGTGCTACCAATGCTACCAACTGATGCTGGTCGAATGGCATATAACGCTCACGGTCGTTGAACTGCTTATAATTGCTACAGAACCAATGTGGGAAACTGATATTCATTGCCTCAACCGTTTCACCAAAGGCTCGTCGTGAAATAGCAACTCCGCAACAACCTGAATTAGCCGAGATTACCAAAGCAAAACGAGTATCTGCTGCTCCGGCCCAAACAGCAGCTTTTCCTAAACGCGAATGTCCCATCACCGCCACCTTACCGGCATCTACATCTGGGTCGGTTTCCAGGTAATCCATGGCACGGCTCAATCCCCATGCCCATGCAGCTATGGATCCCCATTCATCGGGTGCCGGGTAGTGTTGGTTTTTCTTATAGTAATAAGGATGCACACCGTTCTGAAAATCGTCATCAAAGTCCGGATCTACATCGTTGTAGCAGAAAGTAGCCAGCCCATAGCCACGTTTCAATAGTTCGTCCAATTGCCACGATTTACTCATAAATCCCCGTATAGACCTTTTCTTTTTATCGGGTCCTTCCATTTCGGGTGCCGTCAGTTCGGGGTCGTCATATATGGTAAAATTGGGCATAAAACTGAGGCCCAAGAACACCGGTACTTTTCCTTTCACTTGATTGGGCAGATAGATTTGCAGGTCTATGTGCGGTCCTTTTGGATCATCAGTTAGTTGAAGTGTTATCTCCTTACGGGTAGCTCGTCCATCCAAAGCCTTTGGGCTGATACGCTCTATCTTATAAGGTAGTTTTTGCTTCAATTCGGGTGCTTTACCAAACATATAAGTAGTGAACATCTGCAACACTTCCGGGCGTCGTTTCTGCTCCCATTGCTCTTTTGTGGTTACCACCTCGCCGTCGTTGCACAATAATGCATCGGGCAACACATATTCCGGCACCTTACTTTCATCATAATTGGCCAACTTTCCATAATCTCTTTTGGGATACATCTGTGCCTCGGCACACAACATGCCCGTCAAGAACGAGCATAACAAAACTACTTTTTTCATCACTTCTCTATTTTTATTAATTCGCTACTTGTCTTACTCCTTTCGGCAATTTCACTTTAGTCAGAATGCGTCCGTCGGTTTGCTTTATGTGCTCCACCGCTATCACTCCCCAAGGTGTGGGATAGGTTCCTTTCACACGTTTCAGATGCCCCAAATGTGGTTCTATCTTCACCTGTTTGCGTTCTACATCCACTATTTTCACTCCCAACACATGGTCTGATAGCCAAGCCGTCGGTCCGGCCGCCCATCCATGACACAGGCTATGTCGGAATCCGGGATAGCAGTAGGCTCCAAAGTCACCGTGTATATCTTTTTTCCCCGGTGGCACCGGGTTATCTATGGGTGCAGCATCGGTTGTCCACTCCAAGTTGAAGTCTTCCCAAAAGGTAGTGGCTCCCAAGTCTAACATTGCTCCCCAATATTGATTTATTATCTCCATCGCCTTAGCATATTCACCGGCTTGCGCCAATGCCTCCAACATATAGTAGCCATAGAAGGTAGAGAAACCTTTGCCTTCTCCTACGGCTACTACCTCGTTACAAGCCTGCTTGGCATCCATCAATCCGGCAATGGCCATCAGCGAGGCGGCTTGTTTCAAATTGTTGTGGGGCAATATTTTTCGTTTCATTCTCTCTATGATATCCAAACAGAGTGCTGCATCGTCCTTATTCTCCAGCTTCAATGACAATTTGTGGGCATCTTGCATAGCCCATACTATCAAGGCTCTGTAGCCGGCTTCTACACCTGCTTGGTTAGGGGTAGAGGGCCAATCGAGGAAACGGTTGAAGGAGAGGGTTTCATTACCCTGCTCATCTACCTTTTTATCCACCAAGTGAATCAGACCGCTGATATATGCGGCATGTTTCTTCAAGTAATCCAAGTCGCCTGTTTGATTGAACCATTCATATTGATTTATCAGATACCACATGCTATAGGCACTCATCCCGTTCATCCAAGCAGGTAATGGGTATTGTTGGCAAGCCAAGTCCATACTGTTAGGTATCACTTCGTTAGCTCCGAATACACGGGTAATGGCCATCAGTTCGGGATGCATATCGCCCAACCACACCAAGCGGTCGCGCTTGATGCCGTCCCACAGATACTCCTGCATGTTCAAGTGTACAGTGTAGGCACCGGTTTGCCAGATGCAGTTCAGTCGTTCATCGTCCGATTGGAACGAGCCTAAATAGGGTATATCTCGATAGCGCAAGATAGCGCTCACCTCCTTCAACGCAATGGAGGCATTCTCTTGTAGCAGGTCAAGCCGTACAAACCGGAAGCCGGTATTACCTATTTCTATCATTCCGTCGCGTGGAATCTCCATTACTATGTCGCGCTTGGCATGGTCATCGGTAGAGTAACCTACTTTCCAATCAGAATTTAGCGGAGTGCTATTTGCTTCTCCTACCGACTCACCAAAACGGATGCGCACCAAGGAAGGTTCTCTGCGGCCTGCACTTCCCATTACTAACCTAAGCCCTCCATGAAGTTCGCAACCAAAGTCGAGTAGCAACGAGGCCTTCTCGTTCTCGGTAGAAGTCATGATACAACAGTTTTGGTTGCCCATTGTAGCCTGCCCATCTCCTTTTTCCAAGAGATAGTTCTCCCCTTGAATCAAGTTATCAGATGCTCCGGCATAACGGCTCACAATACGTTTGGGTGCAACGTATAATCGGGAAATAATGTCTTTTGTCACATGTTGCGAGGCTTTCTCTTGTAGCACAGGGGGGATGTCGGCACTGAGTAAGGAGGGTAAGAAAGCCAATAAGCAAAGCGATTGTTTTACTAAGGATTTAATGTTCTTCATAGGCTCCACTATTTTATGTTTCAAGCTACTTCCCGCAAAGTTAATAATATTTGCAGAAATCTCAACAATATCGGCACAAAATTACATCAAGCAAACAAGCCGGAAGCACAGCACTGCTCACAGAGCTTTCGCCAAAGCTGTGGCAAGGTTGTGCCAAAGTAAAGAAAAAGGTTGGCACGAATGGCGTATGTCTGGAGGGGGGTGTTATTCTTTCAGTTTATATATAATTAAAATCGGATTATCAAATTCGTCTATGCTTTCCATGCGTTTAACATCTTCATCAGACATTAATGTAGTATCAATCACATATGACAAATAACCCGGCTCACACAAATAATAAAGGTGTTCTTGGTCAACCATATTGGGAATCATCAGTTGTAGCTTAGCATGAGACTTGTTTTTCCATAACAGAGGTAATGCGATTCTTTTTATTACGATAAGCTACATGTAAACTCTCTCCATACTGAAAGCCAATCAATCGTAATCAAATAAAATTTTCACAACAAGGAATCATAAGGTTAGTTGTTTTTAACAAAGAGTGTCATTCTTACCATTAGAGTTCCACACGACAAAAGATTTTCACTAAGCAAAAGAGGCAAAGTTGCTAATGATTAAGCATTCAAAAAAACGAAAAACAAGGCACGATACAATATATAATCGGTATTTTTCCTACATTTGCAAAAACATATCGAAGCATCATGAAACGAATATTACTACTTGTTGCACTAATGGCTTCCACATTGAGTGGAAAGGCTGATAATCCCCTGCAAGGGAAAGTAATGAATGTATTGGGCGATAGCTATGTGGCCAATCACCGCCGCCCCAAAGCCGAGGCATGGCATGCCAAGTTTGCCGAAAAGCATGGCATGAAGTATAATAACTACGGGCGCAACGGCGGATGTATAGCTTTCGACCGCACCAAAGATGGATTTGGTCCTTCGTTGTTAGAGCGGTACAAGACGATGGATAAAGAGGCTGACTTGGTGGTTATTATTGCCGGGCACAACGATGCCGGCTTTGTGAAGGCCAACAAAGACTCGCTACAGATGCTGACTGATAGCCTGGATTTACTGCTGACCAAGATAGAACAGCACTGCCCCAAAGCACAAATAGCCTACGTCACACCGTGGTATGTTGATAGAGTGGGATTCAAACAGACCATCCGGATAATAAAGAAGGTATGCCGAAAGCATAACATCCCGGTGCTGGACAACTATCGCAAGGATGCCTTGATAAAGGTGCGCGACGAGGAATTCCGCAAGAAATATTTCCAAGGATTGAAAGATACGGCTCACCTGAATAACGAAGGTCACGACCTCTACCTGCCGGTGGGCGAAGAATTCTTACTTAAAGTGATGAAATAAAAAAAGGAGTGACCCCGGTGCGATTCAAACGCACGACCTTCAGAACCGGAATCTGACGCTCTATTCACTAAGCTACGGGGCCATTTACCAAAATGCGTGGCAAAAGTATAAAAAAAGTCGTTAGCTACCTAACGAAGCCTCTAATTTTCTCAGAAAAAAGCAGTGAATTCACACTAAAAAGTCGGTTGTTCAACTACCTATAGGTAGAAGAACAACTACCTATAGGTAAACGGGTAACTACCTATAGGTAAACGAGTAACTATCTATAGGTAATTGAACAAGCTACATAGAGCTAAAAAAACGGGCTGTTATTTTGAATCAGAACAGGGAAAAGAAGCAATCATTTTGTTATTTTCCTTAGAAAATCTGTAGCAAATATCAATATTATATCTATCTTTGCCGAGCAAATTAACAGACTGAGAAAAGAAACGTATGAGTTACTTGATAAAACCAGAGGGATATACCCCTCTATTAGACTTGAAACAAACCGAGTTGGGAATTAAACAAATCAAAGAGTTTTTCCAACTGAACCTATCATCGGAACTACGACTGCGACGTGTAACAGCCCCCCTCTTCGTATTGAAAGGGATGGGTATCAACGATGACTTGAATGGAGTGGAACGGGCCGTTTCATTCCCCATCAAGGACTTGGGCGATGCACAAGCCGAAGTGGTTCACTCATTGGCTAAATGGAAACGACTGACTTTGGCCGAGTACAACATAGAACCGGGTTATGGCATCTATACCGACATGAATGCCATCAGAGCCGACGAAGAGTTGGGCAACCTGCATTCACTCTATGTCGATCAATGGGATTGGGAACGTGTTATCAAACCCGAAAACCGCAACGTCGATTTCTTGAAAGAGATTGTGACACGCATCTATGCAGCCATGGTGCGCACCGAATACATGGTATTTGAAATGTATCCGCAAATAAAGCCTTGCCTGCCTTCGCCCCACAAACTACACTTCATACATGCCGAAGAACTGATGCGCCTATATCCCGACATGACGCCTAAAGAACGCGAACACGCCATCACCAAGGCACACCGTGCTGTATTCATTATCGGCATCGGATGCAAGTTGAGCGACGGAAAGAAGCACGATGGACGTGCGCCCGACTACGACGATTATAGTACCATCAGCGAAAACGGCTTGCCGGGCTTGAACGGCGACCTGCTGCTGTGGGACGATGTGCTGCAACGCAGCATCGAACTATCGTCGATGGGTATCCGCGTAGATAAAGAAGCGTTGCAACGCCAACTGAAAGAAGAGGGTGAAGAGAAACGCTTGGAACTTTACTTCCACCAACGCCTAATGAACGACACACTTCCACTCTCCATTGGTGGAGGTATCGGACAGTCGCGCCTCTGCTTGTACTACCTGCGCAAAGCACACATCGGTGAAATACAAGCCAGCATTTGGCCGGAAGAGATGAGAACAGAGTGTAAGAAATACAACATACACCTTATTTAATATGGATGTACAGATTGAAGAGAGCTGGAAAGTAAGACTACAACCGGAATTTGAGAAGGAGTATTTCAAGAATCTAACCGAATTTGTACGAAGCGAATATCGGCAAACCACCATTTATCCACCCGGAAGACTTATTTTCAATGCTTTCAATCTGTGTCCTTTCGATAAAGTTAAAGTGGTTATCATCGGGCAAGACCCTTATCACGGCCCCGGACAAGCACACGGACTATGCTTCTCCGTCAACGACGGAGTGGCTTTTCCACCTTCATTGGTAAATATCTTCAAAGAAATAAAAAACGATTTAGGCATTGAGGTACCCACCAGTGGCAACCTAACCCGATGGGCCGAACAAGGCATACTGCTACTGAATGCCACACTGACGGTTCGCGCTCATCAGGCCGGTTCACATCAGAAACGAGGTTGGGAAGAGTTTACCGATGCCGCTATCCGACTATTGGCCGAAGAACGTGAACATCTGGTATTCATACTGTGGGGAGCTTATGCCCAACGAAAAGGAGCATTCATCGACCGCAACAAGCATTTGGTACTTACCTCAGCCCATCCTTCTCCCCTATCTGCCTATCATGGATTCTTCGGCAACAAGCACTTCAGCCGCACCAACGAATACCTACGGTCACACGGTAAAGAGGAAATACAATTTTAATACCACTTGATGTTGCTTTGAATCTGGCTACGTTGCTCCCACTTCAAATCTTGCAAAATACTTGAATTGGCACGGATGGTGAAGTTATAATGCTTCCATTGGCCAAACGGAGAGAGGCTGGCATTCATACTGAAGCAGTGCAAGTCGCGCGTTATATTAAAGGTAGTTTGTACTATCTTCTTCGACTCAAAATCGTAACCAGAGTTGAAACTAACGGCCCACTTATTGGAAATCTTCACATTACCGTTCACATTCAGCGCATTAATACTCAACTTATACGGATAGCGCATGGATTTCTTGTTGATAGGGCGTGTACGGTCTTCACGAAGATTGAAACCGGTACTCAGATTGATAGACCAAGGCATTCTGAACACTTGATAACCATCATCATCGGTAACAGCCTGTTTCTTCTCTTTTTTGGGTATTCCCTTACTTTCAGTTTGTTCAGCATTCGCCTCTTCCGAGCCTTCAGAACCTTCGCCTTCAGCCTCTTCATCGGCATCTTCGCCACTGAACAAAGCCGTCAACTTTTTCCAAGTATCATTATTCAACGTATAACTGAAAGAGGTACCATAGCCTTGGAAACGTCCAAAACGGCCATAAGACCACTCGGTACGATTACCTACCACCACATTGCCATTCTTATCGAACTCATAAGCATACGTGGCAAAGACAGCACTCATACTGAACGTATAATTCTTTGTCAGCTTCAGACGCAAATTCATGCTTAAGTCACTCCAAGGTCTTTGTTTAGCAGCGGTGTTATAGGAAATACTGGCACCCAATTCATCAATCAGACTCACTTTCTTGATAGAATCATTTTTAGCCTTATACTTCATTTCCAAGTTATTCGATATGTTGAAAGAGATAGTTCCCGAACGTCCCCGACCCGGTGTTCCAAACATCTGGCCATCGTATAGCGAATAAGAAATGGTATCGAGAGCTACACCATTCAAGTCTTTCTTTACATACTCGTCGTAATAACCATAGTGCGCCGAGCCGAAATCGGGAGAAGCACTGATGCTAACCGACGGTGTGATGACATGGCGTATCTGTATCTCCTTCTTAGGCAAAAACAAAGGTTTGTACATACCATATACCTTGGTGTTTATACCCAGACTGGCACTATAATTATACACTCGGTTGAAGCCATAAATCGTATCCCTCACCTCTTCGCCACTACCATTACGAGCATGCGGATCCCAATCTTTCTTTATCTTATGAGTGTACCAACGTTCGGTATAGTTGACCGACGGAGTAACATTGAAGTATTTAAATAAGGTAAAGGTAGCACTGATTGGAATGTTATGTTGCATACCGTTTCGCCAATCTCTAATCAGATTGGAACTGAATAGTTTATCGTCTTTGGTCTTGATACTATTAGAAAAACGACCGCTATAACGGAGTGATATTTTCTCATACCACTTTTCTTCACCCACTTGATATTTACGCTTAAAGGGGAAAATGGTACTTAACGAAATATTCAAGTCGGGGAATGTAACAGCAATGGAAGAGTCACGCATATTTTGAGCAATATTGGCCGTAGCAGAAATTGTCAACTTCTGTTCAGGGAATGTGCGAGAATAGCTGATACTTGATGTTTTTGTATTTTGCGACATGGCTTGCGGATTGTACATATTACCAATATTCGTCTTTTCATAACTGCTTGACGAGAAGTTCACACTGGCAGAGAATGTACTGTTAGGATTGGCCTTTGGATCTTGACGATGAGACCATACAATCTTAAAGTCCTTGGCCACCATATAATCGGGCAAACCTTTGTCACCGGTCTTCGTCACTTGATAGTTGGCCTGGAACATACCGCTAAACTTATACCTCTTAACATAATTCGTTTCAGCATTCAAAGCCCAAGAACCTCTCGTAAAGATGTCTCCCCGCAATTTCAAGTCCATCTGGTCACTCAAAGCAAAATAATATCCACCATCGGTCAAACCAAAACCACGGCTGGAGTCGTCCATATAGGTAGGCATGATAAAACCGGATGAATAACTGCCGGAGAAAGGAAAGAAGAAGAAGGGAACAGCAATAGGCAAAGGAACATCTTCTACAACCAGATAGGCCGGACCGGTAACAACGTTTTTCTTGGGGCGTACCTTGGCATAGGTCATCTGCATATAAAAGTGAGGATGTTCATGGTTATCACAAGTGGTATAAATACCTTTTCTCAGATACATCTCATTATCCGTGCCTTTCTTGGCATTCTTACCCACTACATATCCTTCGCCTTGCTGGGTAACCACATTACTGATAAGTCCACGTTTACTTTTGAAGTTGTATCGGATGGTATTTGTCTCGTAAGGTGTTTCCCCGTCCTTGAATATAGGAGAACCTTGCACTACCCCTAACGAATCTTCCACACCATGCGCATAGACAGTACTGCTATCCATATTCATGGTTATCACATTGGCCGTTAGTTCTATCGGATTAGGCTGCTCATAAATCACTTTGCCTTCGCCATAAAGATGCGCAAATCCGCTTTGGGTAAATACCAAAGAGTCGGCAGCTTCGTAAGTCACCGGATACTCCAACGCATCCTTCTTCTTTTGCGGCACAGAGTCTGTCTGTAACGTATCGGCATACAAGGTATCGCCCCGAAGCAGAGTATCCCTTGACAATGAAGTCGGCGTAGGATTAATCGCTCTACGACGTTGAGATGCTGCTTCACTTGACACAATCAGTAAAAGCAGAAATAGTATAGTTGATATGACAGAATTTACTTTCAATAGTTATCTTTTTCGCTTGAAGGGACAAAAGTACATAAATTATATGGATTATCTGACTTTTTAAAGAAAATTAGAGCCATTTTAATATTGCTACAAGAAAATATGACACCATTTATCAAAACGTTGAAGACCTTCTTCGCCATATCGCTCCAAACTGTGCCGTGCTTTTTCCACACTCTTTTCCCTATCCAAATGGGTCTTTGAGAAGAACTTATCTGCAAAACACACCACCTGCTCTTCCATGCTTAGCGGAATCATTTCACGATGAGGAATAGGCAATGCCTGACGCTCTATCTGTTCCAAAGAAAGACCGGCTCCGGTATGACGTTCACAAACCAAAGCATGTCGTGGAAATCCTTCTCGACGCATCAAATCTGCTCCTAAATAGCCATGACAGATATATGGTTTATCGCCAAAGCAATGTATTCCATCGGCATCGGTTAAGAACACACCAATATCATGCAACATAGCAGCCTCATAAAGAAAGTCTTTATCAAGATTCAATTCAAGATGTTGCTCGGCTATCCATAATGCCTTTTTAGCTACCGAGCGACTATGCGTCAATAAGATTTGCTTTAACTCATTCTCTTCCGGATAGTATTTGTCTATAATTTCCAATGGATTCATTTTCTATAAATTTTATCTATCACTAATTTATTTCTTTTCCCAACAAAGCCTACAAAACATTAAAATGACCTTACATAACCTCCTCACGCTTCCGTTTTTTCCAAAGTTGATAACTGTTTACCAAATTTTGCCAAAGCACATAAGTACCGGGAGCCAACGAAGACAAAGGGTTTAAATAGGTGTAAGCCATCCAAATAGCCAATACTGTATTCTTCTGTCCCAACGCTTGTCCCCCACTAATACGTTCATCGTAATATCCACCGATACGCTTCCCTAAATAAAATTGAAGTCCACAAGCAAGTAAAGCAGCCAAAGCAATGAAACCCGATACGTGAAATGGTGCTTCACTATTGATCAAAGAACGAAGTGTTTGTCCGGAAACTACAGCAAGCGCAATGGCCCACAAATAGAAAGCAATTCCAGAAAGTTCTTTTAAAAAGTAATGGATATTAGGAAGATAACGACGCAAAATGAGAGCCAAGAAAAAAGGAAACAGCAATAGTGGAAAAACCTTAGTTACTATTTTAGCAAACGCTGCCCCAAAAGAGATGTCGGCATGAGGCTCTATTAATGGGAAAAGTGCAGGCACAGCTAAAGCTGCTAACAAGTTTGACAATAGTGTGTAAGTCGTCAAACTCGCAGCATTACCACCCAACTTTCCCGTAATAACTGCAGCAGCCGTTGCTGTGGGACAAATCAAACAGACTAATGCTCCTTCAAAAACAACTGTATAAACTTCGCTGACATAAAAAACAAGCAATAAGGAAGTAACTACTAAAGTAGAAAGTAATTGAAACATTAACAACCAAAGATGCCACAAACAGGGTTTTAAATCACGAACTTCTATTTTACAAAAAGTCAATAATAATTGAGCAAAAATCAAAGAAGGAGTTAAATAAGACAGAAAGTTGTTTATCAGTGGCTTCATAGGTGCAAACACTGAAATTTTACCTAATACAAGATAAGCTGATGCTCCTATCAACATAGCTATCGGGAGAGTCCAATTTTTTATAAAACGAATCCACATCATTAGTTGCCTTGTACAAAAGATGCCGCAAAGATAGTAAAAGGAAAGCGAAGAAAATCGAGAATACTCATTTTTGTTTCCATCCTACATCCTACATTTTCAGAAAATCATATCAATCATTTGCCGAAAAAGACACAATTCAGTTCTTTTCCCGAACAATTAACACATGAAAGAACAAAACTTTATGCAAAGTTTTAGTTTTCCGTGAAAATAAACTACTTTTGCAACATAATTTTAATATGAAGCCATACCAGCACTACATATTATATATTACGACCTTTCTTGGATTGTTACTGAATCCATATTGTTTTAGCATCGTTGAAGCTAAAAATTTTGTGGTCGTCATCGATGCCGGACATGGCGGCAACGACCCTGGTGCTGTAGGGAAAATATCCAAAGAAAAAGACATCAACTTAAGTGTTGCATTAAAACTGGGGAAACTGATTGAACAAAACTGTCCGGACAGCAAAGTTATTTATACCCGCAAACGCGATGTTTTCGTATCACTAAACCGTCGTGCCGAAATTGCCAATAACGCCAAAGCAGACCTATTTATCTCTATACACACTAATGCGGTGGCCAAAAACAAACGTATAACAGGAGCTTCGACTTGGACATTAGGTTTAGCTAAATCGGATGCAAATCTAGAAGTTGCCAAACGAGAAAATTCAGTAATACTTTACGAAAGCGATTACGAAACACGTTATGCCGGATTCAACCCGAACTCTGCAGAATCATACATTATATTCGAATTCATGCAAGACCAATACATGTCGCAAAGTGTACATTTGGCATCCTTAGTACAAAAAGAGTTCAAACAAACTTGTAAACGTATTGACCGAGGAGTACACCAAGCCGGATTCCTGGTACTGAAAGCAAGTGCCATGCCCAGCATCCTCGTTGAATTAGGTTTCATCTCTACCCCAGAAGAAGAACGTTACCTTAATACTGAAAAAGGACAAAATTCATTAGCTAACGGAATATTTCAGGCCTTTCTGAGCTATAAGCGTGAACAAACAGTTATCAGCCATATCAATGATGAATCGCCTACCCCCAAAATAGTAGAGAAAAACAATCAAACAACCACACCGGCTAAAACCACTACTAAAAAAAACAAGGGGAATAGCACCAACAAAGATAGCGACATTGTGTTCAAGATACAAATACTCACATCTTCCAAACCCTTAGAAAAAAACGATAAGCGCTTCAAGGGATTGAAAGATACCGATTATTATAAAGAAGGGGGAATTTACAAATATACTTATGGCGCTAATGGTAACTATAATCAAGTTCTTAAAACCAAACGTTCCATTAACTCCAAATTTAAAGATTGCTTCATCATCGCTTTCAAGAATGGAAAGAAGATTAACGTCAATGAAGCCATCGAGGAATTTAAGAAAAACAAAAAATAAACTATAAGAAAGAGAATTATGAAGAATTTCTTGACTAAAGAAGTAAAAATTGGAATCGCTGGCATCATTGCCCTTTGCATATTGGTTTACGGAATTAACTATCTAAAAGGAATACATCTGTTCAAGCCCACTTGTTACTACTATGTTCATTTTAAAGATGCCAACGGATTGACAGAATCAAGCCCTGTATTTGCAGATGGCTTCCGGGTAGGTATTGTTCGCAATATTGAATACAATTACACAAACCCTGGCAATGTAGTTGCAGAAATTGAGGTAGAACCCGACCTACGAATACCCAAAGGTAGTCATGCGGAATTGATTACCGACATGTTAGGAGGAATGAAAATGACAATACTATTGGCAAACAATCCTCGTGAAAAATATTCAATAGGCGATACCATCCCTGGAGACTTGAACAATGGACTGATGGAAAAAGCAGCCCAAATGATTCCGCAAGTAGAGAAAATGATGCCTAAACTTGACTCCATTTTAGTCTCATTAAATGCCCTATTGTCCAGCCCTGCACTACCGGCTACACTAAAAAATGTAGAGGACATCACAACAAACTTAGCAGTAACCAGCAAACAATTGGAAAGAATGATGACTAATGACATGCCTCAACTAACAAGTAATTTAAATACTATTACCCATAATTTTGCAACCATTTCTGGCAACTTAAGACAAATAGATTATGCCGCAAGCATGCAAAAAGTAGATGCAACACTTGCCAATGTCCAAATGTTGACCGAGAAATTAGGAAGTAAGGATAACACCATAGGACTACTGCTAAACGACCCAACTTTATACAACAATCTTAGTACAACAACAGCCAATGCAGCTACCCTGTTAGAAGATTTAAAGAACCATCCTAAACGCTATGTACACTTTTCTATTTTTGGCAGAAAAGATAAGTAAAATATTCATTATATAGAAATATTCCAAATAAGAGATGTAGAGAAAGAATTGGCGATAATGCTATAATAAAGTAGTTGAATCGCTAAAAAAAGTGTTCAATAAAGAGATAGAACAAGAAGATAACAACAAGCAAAAACAGCATATAACAATCTGACTTACAAGATAGTACAAATAAACAATAGGTACCCTCACGAAGGATTATTTTCTCTAAATCATAAGGTGCTGAAACTAAAGACATTATTACATTCTTTAAAAACGCAAGAAAAAACCGATTTGTTTTTTTAGAATAAGATTCTCAAATTTGCAAACGTAGAAGTTTTGCTTAATCAATATTAATGTCAATAAGCCGTTATGAGTGAAAAGAATCATGTCGGTCTTTGGAACCGCTGTCTTGAAATAATCAGAGACAATGTTCCTGAGCAGACATACAAAACCTGGTTTCTCCCCATTGTCCCACTGAAGTATGAGGACAAGACGCTGGTACTGCAAGTACCCAGCCAATTCTTCTATGAGTTTTTAGAAGAGAAATTCGTAGATTTATTGCGCCGTACTATCTATAAAGTAATGGGCGAAGGAACAAAACTGCTGTATAGCGTAATGGTTATAAAGCGTCCGGAGGTAACAGTACCTATGCCTACCAGCCCTCATACACCTGTTTCGCCACAGCGCCCACAAAAGAAAGAGATACCGCAAATGCCGGTTTCTACTCTTGACCCACATCTAAATCCAAACTACAACTTCGACACATTTATTGAGGGATACAGCAACAAACTGGCACGCAGTGTAGGCGAAGCTGTAGCCGAAAAACCGGCAGGTACTGCATTCAACCCTCTTTTTCTTCACGGAGCATCCGGTGTAGGAAAGACACATTTAGCCAATGCTATAGGAACCCGAATTAAAGAACAATATCCGGAAAAACAAGTTCTCTATGTATCGGCTCACCTATTTCAAATGCAATATACAGACTCGGTACGTAACAACACTACTAACGACTTCATCAACTTCTACCAAAAAATTGACGTGCTGATTGTAGATGACATTCAAGAATTTGCGGGTGTAACCAGAACTCAAAATACATTTTTCCACATTTTCAACCACCTACACCAAAACGGGAAACAGTTGATTTTAACTTCAGATCGTGCACCAATATTGTTGCAAGGCATGGAAGAACGATTAATTACCCGATTCAAATGGGGAATGGTGGCAGAATTAGAAAAGCCCAATGCCGAATTGCGTCGAAACATTCTATTAAACAAGATACGGCGAGATGGGTTACAATTCCCTACGGAAGTAATAGATTATATTGCCGAGAATGTAGGAGACAGCGTTCGCGACCTGGAAGGTATTGTTATCTCCATCATGGCACACGCCACTATATATAATAAGGAGGTTGACCTTGCTTTGGCACAACGCATTGTCCGCAAAGTAGTAAATTGCGAAAAGAAAGAAATTACAATTGACGACATCATACGTACTGTTTGCCAACACTACAATATGGATCCTTCAGCCGTACAAACAGCTTCAAGGAAACGAGATGTTGTACAAGCACGACAAATTGCTATGTATCTTGCCAAACAGCACACAGAACTTTCTACTTCAAAGATTGGAAGCTATATAGGAAGAAAAGACCATGCCACCGTATTGCATGCCTGCAAAACTGTCAAGGCAATACTTGATGTTGATAAATCTTTCCGAGCAGAGATTAATGAAATCATGGAAAAAATGAAGAAAAAACAATAATAATAAGAAAGGTGTCAATCAGCTGATTGACACCTTTCTTATTATTAAAACCCTTGACGTTTCATCGCCTCATACAGTGCTATTGACATCACCTCGTTATCCTCCTTTTTATATCGAACATCTGTGAATACATGCGCCAATGTTTCTTTCTGATTCTCTTCTACAAACTTCTTATTCTCAAGCAACGATTCTTTATAGGCATACAATTTATCAATCATATCAGCAGTATAATCCGTATAAACTTCTTCATGAATAATCGCCTCAACAGGCAACCTATCAACTTGCGGTGGATTATCTGCCGGCCAGCCTACAGTTATCGTCGTAATGGGAAATACCAAGTTTGGTAATTTCAAAACATCAATAATCTGCTGCGGATTATAGGTGGTTGTCCCCAAATAACAAATGCCTAAACCAAGTTCCTCGGCCGCGACGCAGAACGTCTGAGCTGCCAACAACGTATCGACAGCGCCGGTAACAAACCACTCGAAATTGCCATAACCAGGATTGGCTTTCCGTAATTCACACCATTTGGTAAAACGACGTAAATCTATACAAAATGTGAGTACTACCGGAGCATTCTTTAGCATGGGTTGATTAAAATGAGCCGGTGCTAAACGTTCTTTCATCTCAGCATCACGAGTTACCACCACGCTATAAACCTGCATATTGCCTACTGTAGAGGCACGGAAAGCAGTTTCAAACAAATCATTTAACAACTCTGGAGAGACTTCCTTCTCTTGATAATTTCGGATTGTCCGTCTTTGCTTCATATTTTTCATATCCAAACTTTTTTTTGCAAATATAATAAAGAATGCAGAATTATTCGACTTATCCTGTTAATAACTTTGTTAAAAAACTGTTTGAAAACACATTTTGCCAACAAACACTTTGAAATAAATTTCTTTTTGGAAAACTTTTCTGCCTAAAAATATTTTTAGTTGACTAATTATCAATAAATTAACGACTACAAATGGAAAACTTTACACCTGTTGATAAAAATAATAGTTTTTATTTTGTCAATACAAAAAACATTCATAGCTTTGCAAACGAATTTGTTAACGGCAAGTAAAACTTCTACAAACTTACTTGAAATCAAACAAAATCTATAAATATACAAGCATCGTGGAAAACAAAACTTACTCTTACGAAGAAGCCTTTGAAGCATCGTTGCAATACTTTCAAGGCGATGAATTAGCCGCTCGTGTTTGGGTTAACAAGTATGCGGTAAAAGACTCTTTCGGCAATATTTATGAAAAGTCACCGGAAGATATGCATTGGCGTATAGCCAACGAAGTGGCTCGCATAGAAGCCAAGTACCAAAATCCTCTCAGTGCTGAGGAATTATTCTCTCTGTTAGATCATTTCAAATACATCGTGCCCCAAGGAAGTCCGATGACCGGCATCGGTAACAATTTCCAAGTGGCGTCGCTTTCTAATTGCTTCGTAATCGGTGTGGATGGTGAGGCCGACTCTTATGGTGCTATCTTCAAAGTTGATGAAGAACAAGTACAACTGATGAAACGCCGCGGTGGTGTAGGACACGACTTATCACACATCCGTCCAAAAGGTTCTCCCGTAAAGAATTCAGCGCTTACTTCCACCGGTATTGTTCCTTTCATGGAACGTTACTCCAATTCAACCCGTGAAGTAGCTCAGGATGGTCGTCGAGGCGCGTTGATGCTCAGTGTATCTATCAAGCACCCCGATTCGGAATCATTTATTGATGCCAAGATGACCGAAGGAAAGGTAACCGGTGCCAATGTATCTGTTAAGTTAGACGATGCTTTCATGCAAGCAGTAATAGATGGAAAACCGTACACCCAACAATATCCCATCCACTCTGAAAATCCATTAGTAAAAAAAGAAATTGATGCCAGTGCTTTATGGAAAAAGATTGTCCACAATGCATGGAAATCTGCCGAACCGGGTGTATTGTTCTGGGATACCATCATTAAAGAATCTGTGCCCGATTGCTATGCCGACTTAGGCTACCGCACCGTATCGACCAACCCTTGCGGTGAAATTCCCTTGTGCCCCTACGACTCATGCCGATTGTTAGCAATCAATCTCTATTCCTATGTCGTAAATCCATTCACCCCCGAAGCCTATTTCGATTTTGACTTGTTCAAAAAACATGTGGCTTTAGCCCAACGCATCATGGATGACATCATTGACTTAGAGTTGGAAAAGATTGAACGCATCATGGAGAAAATCAACTCTGACCCTGAAAACAACGATGTAAAAGAGACCGAACGAGTATTGTGGGACAAGATCTATAAAAAGAGTGGACAAGGACGCCGCACCGGTGTCGGCATTACAGCCGAAGGCGATATGTTGGCTGCATTAGGATTGCGCTATGGCACCGAAGAAGCAACGGCTTTCTCTGAAGAAGTACACAAAACCATCGCTCTAAGTGCTTACCGTTCATCGGTACAAATGGCTAAAGAACGCGGTGCATTCGAAATATATAGTGCAGAACGCGAAGCAAACAACCCATTCATCAATCGATTGCGTGAAGCCGACCCTGAACTCTACGAAGAAATGAAGCAATATGGCCGACGCAACATTGCTTGCTTAACTATCGCTCCTACTGGCACCACTAGCTTGATGACGCAAACCACCTCTGGTATCGAACCAGTATTCCTCCCCGTTTACAAACGCCGCCGCAAAGTAAACCCCAACGATACCAATGTACACGTTGACTTTGTGGATGAAACCGGTGATGCTTTCGAAGAATACATCGTTTTCCATCCTAAATTTACCACATGGATGGAAGCACAGGGATTAAATCCAAACAAGAAGTACAGTCAAGAAGAAGTAGATGCTTTAGTAGAAAAGTCACCTTATTATAAAGCCACTTCAAACGATGTTGATTGGCTAATGAAAGTAAGGATGCAAGGTCGCATCCAGAAATGGGTTGACCACTCCATCAGTGTTACCATCAATCTGCCCAACAACGTGGACGAAGAATTGGTAAATCGCCTCTACATAGAGGCTTGGCAATCTGGCTGTAAAGGCTGTACAGTCTATCGCGACGGTTCTCGATCGGGTGTATTGATTTCAACCAAAAACGACAAGAAAGAAGAATTACCTCCTTGCAAACCTCCTACAGTTGTAGAAGTT
Organism: Mediterranea massiliensis; assembly: GCA_015060695.1. Lineage (GTDB taxonomy): Bacteria > Bacteroidota > Bacteroidia > Bacteroidales > Bacteroidaceae > Bacteroides > Bacteroides massiliensis_C. The sequence goes on along the minus strand of SUYA01000006.1, from coordinate 6,693 downwards.
CGTCCACGTACTCTTGTCGCCGATGTGGTACGTTTCCAAAACAACAAAGAGAAATGGGTAGCATTCGTCGGTTTGTTAGACGGACATCCTTACGAAATCTTTACCGGTGTGTTAGACGATGATGAAGGCATTATCTTACCGAAGAGTGTTGTTTCGGGTTACATCATTAAGAACAAGGACGAAAATGACAATACACGCTACGACTTCCAATTTGAAAATAAACGAGGATACAAAGTAACCATTGAAGGACTTTCTGAAAAATTCAATAAAGAATTCTGGAATTACGCCAAACTCATCTCCGGTGTATTACGCTATCGTATGCCTATCGAACAGGTAATGAAATTGGTTAGTTCGTTATCATTAGACAGTGAAAGTATCAACACTTGGAAAAATGGTGTAGAACGCGCCTTGAAAAAATACGTCATGGATGGAACCGAAGCCAAAGGCAAGAAGTGTCCGAACTGCGGAAATGAGACGTTGGTTTATCAAGAAGGTTGCCTCATCTGTACCACTTGCGGTGCTTCACGTTGCGGATAAAAGCAACACAGTCACAAACGTTTGCATAGGAAATTAGCAGACTTACAAATAAATAGCTGCAAAACTATGAAGAAAAGTATTTATACTTGCGTAGTTATTGCAGCTATTTTGCATTCTATAAAAAACATTATATATGACATTAGTTTTTAACATTGAGTATCGCACCAATTGGGGCGAAGAAGTCAGAATCAAAGGTAATATCCCCGAATTGGGAGGAGATTCTGCCGAACAAGCCATCGCTTTACAAACCATCGATGGTGTTCATTGGTCATTAAACACGGAAATCGCTATTCCTGCAGAGGGTTGTATCCAATATAGTTATCACATATACCGAAACGGTAGTCCGATAAGGACTGAATGGAACAGCATACCCCGAACTCTTCATTTGTCTAGTAACAACAAAAAAGTTTATCGCATTGAAGATTGTTGGAAGAACATACCCGAACAACAATACTTCTACACTTCGGCATTCACCGAGTCGCTATTAGCCCGCCACAAACGCATGGTGGCTCCTAAAAACCATAAATGCAGTCTTTTGCTAAAGGCTTACGCTCCGTGCATTGACAGTAACCATTGTCTGGCTATCTGTGGGAACCAACCGGCATTGGGCGATTGGAATCCAGAGCAAGCATTGGTAATGAGTGATGCCACTTTCCCTGAATGGCAATTGGATATAGATGCCAACAAACTGACATTCCCCATGGAGTATAAATTTGTACTCTACAATAAGAAAGAGAAATGTGCCGTAGCATGGGAAAACAATCCTAACCGTTACATGACTGACCCACAACTGGAAGCCAATGAAACATTGGTCATCAGTGACCGTTATGTTTACTTTGACTTACCGACATGGAAAGGTGCAGGAGTAGCTATTCCCATTTTCTCATTACGCTCGGAAAAGAGTTTCGGTGTTGGCGACTTCGGAGATTTGAAACAAATGATTGACTGGGCGGTAAAAACAAACCAAAGAGCCGTACAGATTCTGCCTATCAACGACACAACCATGACACACAGTTGGACAGACTCCTATCCTTACAACAGCATCTCTATCTATGCTTTCCACCCCATGTACACCGACATCAAACAATTGGGCGTACTGAAAGACAAGAAGAAGATGGCTGAATTTAATAAACGCCAAAAAGAACTGAATGAGCTGGCCACCGTGGACTACGAGGCTGTAAATCAAACCAAATGGGAATATTTCCGACTAATATTTAAACAAGAAGGTAACAAGGTATTAAGCAGCGACGAATTCCAGAAATTCTTTAAAAACAACCAAGAATGGTTGAAACCATATGCTGCATTCAGTTACCTGCGCGATGCCTACAAAACCCCTAACTTCCGCCAATGGCCTCGCTATAGCACTTACGATGCTGCAGAGATTGAAGCCTTGTGCCAACCCAGCAACAAGGAGTATCCACACATTGCCATCTATTACTACATTCAGTACAATCTACATTTGCAACTGTTGGCAGCTACCCAACATGCCCGCAAACATGGAGTAGTATTGAAAGGAGACATCCCTATTGGCATCAGCCGCAACAGCGTAGAAGCCTGGAAAGAGCCTCACTACTTCAACCTTAACGGCCAAGCGGGTGCACCGCCCGATGACTTCTCGGCCAACGGACAAAACTGGGGATTCCCCACTTACAACTGGGACGTAATGGAACAAGACGGCTATGCTTGGTGGATGAAGCGTTTCTCTAAAATGAGCGAATACTTCGATGCCTATCGCATAGACCACATCTTGGGCTTCTTCCGCATTTGGGAAATTCCGATGCACTCAGTACACGGGTTATTGGGACAATTCGTTCCCTCGTTGCCCATGTCTCGCGAAGAGATTGAAAGCTACGGGCTACAGTTCCGCGACGAATTCTTCCTGAAACCATATATTCACGAATACTTCTTGGGCGAGATGTTCGGAAAACATACCGACTATGTGAAAGAGACATTCCTCAATACTACCAACAAGTGGGAAGTATATGAAATGAAGCCAGAATTCGATACCCAACGCAAAGTGGAAGCCTTCTTTGCCGGAAAGAACGACGAAGACAGCATTTGGATTCGCGACGGACTCTATGCACTGATTAGCAACGTGTTGTTTGTACCCGACCGCACCAATCCCAATATGTATCATCCCCGCATCAGCGTTCAGAACGACTACATCTACCGTGCTTTGAACGATTGGGAAAAGTCTGCTTTCAATCGCCTGTACAACCATTACTACTACCATCGCCACAACGACTTCTGGGGTGCTCAAGCCATGAAGAAACTTCCTCAACTAACACAAAGCACCCGCATGCTGGTATGTGGTGAAGACTTAGGTATGATTCCCGACTGTGTGGCCGGTGTAATGAACGAATTGCGCATCCTTTCATTGGAAATACAACGCATGCCCAAAGACCCGTCACAAGCATTCGGTCATCCGGAATGGTATCCTTACCGTTCGGTTTGCACCATCTCCACCCACGACATGTCCACCCTGCGTGGTTGGTGGGAAGAAGATGCTCAACAAACGCAACAATTCTTCAACCAAGTATTAGGACGTTGGGGAGTAGCTCCAAACGTAGCTACACCTGAGATTTGCGAACAAGTAGTCAGCGCTCACCTATACAGCAATGCCATTCTCTGCATCCTCTCGCTACAAGACTGGATGTCTATGGACGGACAATGGCGTAATCCCGATGTTCAAGGCGAACGCATCAACGTGCCGGCCAACCCACGACACTATTGGCGTTATCGCATGCATCTGACGTTGGAAGAACTAATGAAAGCCGACTCTTCGAATGAAAAAATCATCAGCCTGATAAGTCAAAGCGAACGATAAACTTCTATAAATTATACAACTAAAAATCCTGAATAGCGATTGAGCCTATTCAGGATTTTTAGTTTTCAATAAACTCAAAGAAAAGAATAATAAGAATAATGTTATTTCTTGAGTTTTAATTAATTTTGTGCCGCAATAGATGAATAGAGTTAAGATGGGATACGATAATTTTATACTTACCGTCAATTCTTCCAGCATCATCCTATTGATGGTACTGGCAATAATATTACTAACGGCCACTCGCTTTCGTGGAGAAAGCGGATATGCGGCTGCCATTATTGTGCTACCCAACGTTCCCGTGTACCTTTATAATATGAGCCGGATGTTGGGATGGCACGATTTTTCACTTTTTATGCTTCCTATCAGCTATTCGGCCAACACCCTGCTGATGCCATTGCTTTGGCTCTTTGCTAAGAAGAATTTTGACCCATCATTCCGACTGAAGCCATTAGACCTGCTCCATTTATTGCCAGGATTGACCTGTCTGATTCTATGTTTGTCCATGTCAACCGAAGAGCAGCTTGATTCCATCCGATACGAGACAACAGGCGAAGATTCTCTATTAGGAGATGTCAATACTACTCTTGTCTTTCTCCAGATGGTGGGTTACTTTACCGCCATCTTCCGATTCCTGCACCGCAAGAAGAAGCTCATCAACGATACGGCCTCGGATGCCGAATGGATGCAGAAGGAGTGGATTATTGTCTTTGAATATCTCTTTGCCGGTTTGTTCGTCATCGTTATGGTATGTTATGCCATTTGGCCTCGCACCGATGCTTGGCTCATCCAGATATTGAATGTGGTAGCCATGTTCTATTTAGTTTATAATACCATTGCCCATCCGGTAATGCCGATTGCTCAACAAATAATAGAAACCGAGAAGCCGATGTCCAATGAACCCGAATCACCTTCCGTTCCTTTGATGAGTGACAATCAAATGAAGGAAGTATGTGAAGTTGCATCGCGACACATGTCCGAGACGAAATCCTACTTACGTCCCGACATTTCATTGGCTCTTTTTGCCAAAGAGGTCAATATTCCACAACGTACCCTGTCCCGTTCCATCAACGGATATTTGGGCTGCAACTTCTTCGAGTTTGTCAACCGAATGCGCATCGAAGAAGCGAAGCGTCGCTTGCGAGAACTGAATGCATCAGGATACAACATCGACAGCATCTATACCGATTGCGGTTTTCGTTCGCGTTCCACCTTTTACATGGTTTTCAAAAAAATCACTGGGGAAACCCCAGCTGCCTGGTTAGAGAAAGAATAATTCAGTCCAAACATCTGTTTTTCGTACTTCTTTCAAACAAAAAAGTTCTTAATATTTCGTTTTTTATATTCCTTTGCATAATAGAAAAAGATAGCAGCGGTCTAAAAAAGAGTCAAAAAACCTTTCCCATTGTCTGAATAATTGCCTATCTTTGCAATGCTTTCCCGCAAGGGAAAGTTCTATATTAGATATATTGGGAAGTTTTAGCTTCATTCTCTGAAAGCGAATCTGGTAAATTTACAGGACGAGAATAGGCCGACTCTTCACGTAGTTTGTTATATCTTCATGTTTCCACCGGAGACCTGTCGTATATATCGAATGCGTGGACCGTTGCTTGTTTTAGTCCGAGGGTTTTACCAGAACCTGCTTTCATAAGACAAGTGAATGGGCCACGCTTTCTATATCTATAAATTATGCAAGCTATGGGTTACGATATGTTCATATTCCTCTTCCATACACTCGCCATTGTCCTGCTCATAGGGTTGGCGTTTATCTTGATGCTGGCTACCCGCTTCAAAGGCGAAAGCAGTTATGCGGCATTTATTATCTTCACCACCACACTCCCCGACTATATTTATAATGCATGTGGTTTCTTAGAATATAACGCCATCGCTTTGTTGATAGCTCCCATTGCCTATTCGATTAACCTGACATTGATGCCCTTCATGTTTCTTTTGGCACATCGGGCATTCAATCCTCGCTACCGTTTCCGTTATTCCGTCTTGATACACTTCCTACCAGCCGTGGCTTTCGGCACTTTGGTAGCCTTCCATCTTTGCAATTTGCCGTCAGAAGAAATAAAGAACTTTTCTGTCGAACGGGTAGCCGGCTTCCGTTCCCTGCTTACAGCAGTAAACTTTCTAACGCTTTTGATACAGTTGGTTGTTTACTTCTACCTGATATTCCGTTACCTCCGTCAAGTAAAACAGTATATCTTCAGTAACTTCTCGCAACCAGAGCTTTCGGGCAAAGTGTGGATTCCACGCTTCATTACTTTCGTCGGCATCCTAATAGTGGCAGCAATGGTGGGCAGTCACTTCGATCCTTTGGGTGGTTTTCGCTTCTTCTATTTCATCAATGTTGTTGCGATGGGCTATTTAATTTATCAGGAATTGGAACACACTCATGCTTACCGCCGCAGTTCTATAATAGCCTTGAACGAACAAGCAGGCGTGAGCGAAGAAGAAATAAAAGTATTCGACGAGGCACTGCAACTACCCGTAAAAGACGAGGATACATTGCTGGAAAAATATGCTCAAGAGGTAGAGGAATACTTAAAGACTTCGGAAATATATGTCAATCCCAACCTAACGTTGGCCGAAGTATCGAAAGCTATCGGCATCCCTTCCCGTAACATATCGAAAGCCATCAATACCGTTCTGAAGAAAACATTCTTCGACTTAGTGAACGGCTTCCGCATTGAGAAGTCGAAAGACTTACTCAAGGCAAAGAGACAAAAAGGATATACCCTCGAAACCATTGCCGAGCAGTGTGGTTTCAATTCGCAATACACATTCTGTCGTGCATTCAAGAAATCTGTTGGTGTCTCTACTTCCGAATGGTTAAGACTGGCAGAATAAAAAATCCCCATTTCATCGCAAAATATTCTTTTAGATTTATTGACGATTCGTGCATGAAACATTGACGATTCATGTTATTTATTGATGATGTCCGTTATCGTCAATAAATGAATCGTTAATTTCTTGCACAGTATGACAGGGCTACTAATTTTGCTCTCGGTTTCAAGAAAGATTATTAATTCTATAAATAGAAAGAACGTATGAAAAGATTGGTTATGTTGCTGATGGTGCTCGTAGCTATGGGCGGCACAGCGGAAGTAAGCGCACAAGGTTTCTTGAAGAAATTGGGCAAGAAAGTAGAAGATGTGGCAAAACGGAAAATCGAGCAAAAGGTGGAACGCACCGCAGAAAAAACAATGGATGCCGTGCTCGAAGGCGATTTGCCTACAAGCGACAACAATGACGATGATAGCCGAGGCAATAACAACATTGCCGATGACAGCTATGACAATGGAGATGGTGTTGCACAAGCCAAA
>SUYA01000017.1 GCA_015060695.1 Mediterranea massiliensis | reverse complement strand
TCAACGGCAACATTACGGCAATGAGCTGGACGGCCGGCAATCAGAGCCACAGTTACAGTTTTGCTTACGACGGGGTGAACCGTATGACGGATGCCACACACGGAACGGGTGCTTTCACCGAGAAGGTAACGGGGTATGACAAGAACGGAAACATCACGGCCTTGCAACGTTATGGAAACGGATTGATTGACAACCTGACTTATACGTTGAACGGAAATCAGCTGACGAAAGTGGAGGATGCTACGGGGAATGCAGCCGGATTTTCCAACGGAGCAAGTACAAGTAACGAATATACCTACGATGCAAACGGTAATTTAACAAAAGATAGCAATAAAGGTATTGCAAATATCAGCTATAATTCGCTAAATTTGCCCCAAGTAGTTACGTTTAGTGACGGCAGTACCATTACTTACCTGTACACGGCTGACGGCAGAAAGCTAAGAACAACGCATGTAATTAATGGAACCACCACCACAACGGACTACTGCGGAAATGTGATCTATGAAGGTACTACACCCAAGAAGTTGTTGACGGATGAGGGTTATGTGGATTTAACCACCGCTACACCAACCTATTACTACTACTTGAAAGACCATCAAGGTAATAATCGAGTGGTTATTAATGCTAATGGAGGGGATGCAGTAGAGGTAAATCACTACTACCCGTTTGGCAGTCTGTTCTCTACAAGCACCAATGTACAGCCATACAAATACAACGGCAAAGAACTCGACACCAAGAAGGGCTTGAACTGGTATGACTACGGAGCAAGGCATTATGATGCAGTTCTCGGCAGATGGCATGTAGTTGACCCGTTGGGCGATAAACATCACAATTTGTCTCCTTACAACTATTGCTTGAACAATCCGTTGAAGTTTATTGATCCAAATGGTAAAGATGCAGTTGTAACTATTAAAGGAAATAATATTACCATCAGTGCAAATATTTATATTTATGGTAAGGAGGCAACCCATCAATTGGCCAAGATATACCAAGATGATATTATGAACAATTGGGGAAGCATGAAAACTTATGAGCATGAAGGTAAAACTTATAACTTGACATGGGATGTAAATGTACGGGCTATCGGCATGAACGTTGATTATGATTTTGACGGGAAGAACAATTATTTGGAGGTTATTGTAGGTAATAATTCTGGAGTTGGAGAAACGAACTATGGCTATATACGCCCTAATGGTCGTAATGGAATGAGCATTAATGAAGATAATCCAATGTCACATGAGTTTGGCCATATTATAGGATTGTATGATAAATACATAACGGTTGGTGAGACTTCAAAGCTTATTTCACCAGATTGGAAAGGGAATGTGATGGCAGAAGCGGCTGGTGTGGGTAAAGTTGAAAAGAAGAATTTAGATATTTTATTCGCAAAAATCATGGAGGCATATAAAGATAACAATGAAAGCCGTTGGAATCGCTTTTGGAATTCAATATTTGGATATGAATATAATATAAATAATCAAAATAGGGAAGAAAGATGAAAAAGATATTCTTTTTAATAATTCTATGTACCATGTGCTATGCTTGCCAGCAGAAGCAGAAAATGAGTAGAGAAGACCATATTATAAGGATGTATACATTTGGTAAATATCCTATAGATTCCGTAGAAGCCCTTGCTAACGGAGTTAATCCATATTCATTAATAACTCCCTATTATTCGGAACCTGGCAATTATGATGCAAGTTCACCAAATTTACCATTTGATTTTAGAGAAATCAGTGGAAAAAGTTTGGATGAAGTGATTGATATATATGGAGATTTTGAATATTTACATGACCGTGCGTATTATTCGGAATTGCAATGGGATTGGGTGTTTGCTTATCCTTTAAATCCGATATTAAAAGATATACCTTTTCCAATAATATTGTATGAAGGTTGGTGGAGTCCTTTTGAAAATGAAGATATTAAAATAGTTGTTTTCTTTATAAAGGATGATACTACATTAAGGGCTATATATGGCGAGAAATTCTATAATAGTAGGATGCCAGAATAGAATTATATAGAAATCTTGTTATTATTAGAAAATGTGCCCCTTAAAGTTTAGAATAAACTTTAAGGGGCACTTTATTCATAGAAAAGAAGATACACACTTTTACATTTATATGAAACACAGCAAGGTTTTTCGATAAGATAGATAGGCTGCGGTTCGGGATAAAAAATAAATGAATTTATTTTGTTCTCCTCTCACCTTGCACTATCTTTGCCATCGGTAGTTACGTTCAGTGACGGCAGCACCATAACTTACCTGTACACGGCTGACGGCAGAAAGCTAAGAACAACGCATGTAATTAATGGAACCACCACCACAACGGACTACTGCGGAAATGTGATCTATGAAGGTACTACACCCAAGAAGTTGTTGACGGATGAGGGGTATGTGGATTTAACCACCGCTACACCAACCTACTATTACTACTTGAAAGACCATCAAGGTAATAACCGAGTGGTTATCAATGCGACTGGAGGGAATGCGGTAGAGGTAAATCACTACTACCCGTTCGGCAGTCTGTTCTCCACAAGCACCAATGTTCAGCCCTACAAGTACAACGGTAAGGAGTTAGACACCAAGAAGGGCTTGAACTGGTATGACTACGGAGCAAGGCATTATGATGCAGTTCTCGGCAGATGGCATGTGGTTGACCCGTTGGTAGAGAAGTATTATCCTACAAGTATCTATGCGTATTGCATTAATAATCCTGTCAGATATATTGATGAATTAGGCTTGGATGTAAAACCTTATAGCCAGAATGAATTAGAAATGATACATAACACTTTATCAGAAGAGGAACGTAATTATGTTCGTTTAGATAAACAAGGATTTATTGATAAGACATTGTTAAATAGCTACAGTAGTAAAAGTTTCAATTTCAATGCTTTAAAAGAACTTGTAAATTCTGATATACTGATATCTGTTAGATTAGATAATTCTTATTCATACATTGACAATGAGGGTGTACTTCATAATAAAAACATGACTTATTTTGAACCAGATAAATATTTCATGGATGTGAATTTTGAATACACTAATGGATTAACAACTGGAGAAACTGGTAATAATGGAATAACTTTATTACCAGGGAAAGGAGAAAGTGGGGTCAATTCAATTGACAATGGAAGTATTGAAATTATTGTAAACGATAAATTATCAAAAATTGGCCGTGCGGAAACTTATAGTCACGAAGCTAATGGGCATGGATTAATGTTTGTTCGAACAAGGAACCGTGAGGAATCAGCTCACAAGTTTAATGGACTGGAAGAAATGAATATTCCTTTAAAAGAACTGATTATAAATTCTCGTAAAGAAACAATAAGAAATTTAAAGTAGTAGTATGAAATTGATAATTATTTTGCTTCTTTCAATTTGTACAGGATTCTGTTTTTCACAGAATGTACAAATTGAAAAGTATTATTCTTCATATTATCTTGGTAATAAAGATTTTAATAATTTAAATTATACAATTACCAATAATGAAGAACATTCTCTGTATATTTGGTTAATGAAAGAATCTTCTTTAGTCAACGATTCTATAAAAGTTAGAGATTATTTCAAGACTTTAAAAGGAGATTTTGGTAGTTTGTATCAACTGATGTTAGATGGAAATGTTATATTTTCTAAGGCATCATTGTTTCAAACTTTTGTAAAAATACTGAATCCTGAAGAAAGCTTTTCTTTTATTTTCATATCAGAGGATTCGTTTTCTAAAAATCATGCATCTTCTATTATAGATTCTATGTTAGTCATAGTTTCAGAAGAAACTGTATTAAAGCAATGCCCTGATTTGACAATAAAAGATTCTCCAATGATTAATCAATTTTTATATGAACCAAATTCGATTTCAATTCCATGGGATTTATTTATTTCTCAAATAAATAAAAAATGATTAAGTAGATTCAACTTTTAACTGCAATCATCCTTATATAAGAAACTCCTTGGCTAAATACCAAGGAGTTTTTATTAGATTATTGTCTTATGACAATAACGGTAATTTAACAAAAGATAGCAATAAAGGTATTAGTAATATTCAATATAATTCGCTATCTTTGCCTCAAGTAGTTACGTTTAGTGACGGCAGTACCATTACTTACCTGTACACGGCTAATGGCAGAAAGCTAAGAACAACGCATGTAATTAATGGAACCACCACCACGACGGACTACTGCGGAAATGTGATCTATGAAGGTACTACACCCAAGAAGTTGTTGACAGATGAGGGTTATGTGGATTTAACCACCGCTACACCAACCTACTATTATTACTTGAAAGACCATCAAGGCAATAACCGAGTGGTTATTAATGCTAATGGTGGGGATGCTGTAGAGGTAAATCACTACTACCCATTTGGCAGTTTGTTCTCCACAAGCACCAACATACAGCCATATAAGTACAACGGCAAAGAACTCGACACCAAGAAGGGCTTGAACTGGTATGACTACGGAGCAAGGCATTATGATGCAACGCTGGGAAGATTCACTACCCAAGACAGATTTGCAGAAAAATATTCTCCATTATCGCCTTATCAGTATGGAGCGAATAGTCCTGTATGTAATGTGGATGTAAATGGGGATAGTATAGTGGTAGCACCTAATCCTAATGGCCTTTGGGATCGCATATTAATGTTTTTTGGACAGAAAACTGATTTCCAAGTTAGGGTATATGAGGATATTGCACAGTTGAAGAAAGATAATGCGGAAGTTGCAAAAATGATTACCAATTTGGAGAATAGTAAGAATATTCATACGATTACTATGCCAGATAGGAAAAAGGGTAATAATACCACAGCAAACGAAGTTAAGGCAAAAAATAATATACCACAAGGTTCAACGGTAGGTTATAACCCCTATTCTTGGCAATCTGAAAATGGTCGAAGAACACCGAGGGTCGCTTTAGCTCACGAACTAAAACATGCGAGTGATTTTGATATGGGATTATATTCAGAAATAGAATATTATGGTGTAAAAGGATATGAAATAGATGCAGTAATTATTGAGAATAGAATTAGAAAAGTAACAGGTGATAATTTAAGAAATAATTATGGGGGGAAAACTATACCAGAACAACTTTTATGGGATTAACAATATACTTATTTCAACATTTGTTATATTATTCTTATATGCTTGCAAAGAGAAACATGTACCATATGAGGATGAAAAAGTCTGTAGTGATTTACTTCTTCATGCTCCTTATATTGCTTTACAAATAGACTACAAAGATTCTATTTATAATAGTATATTACAGGAATCAGATTTGTATATGTTTCCTCCTTTGGATGATATTGAAATAAGAAAAGATTTATTTACCGCAATAAGTAAACCAATTAAAGTGGATTCAATACAATGGAATCAATTGGTTAGTGAAAATTATATTATAATCCCTCAAAGCCGTATAGATTCTGTTTATAAAAATGATGTACGTAATCTTATTCCATTAGTAGATAGAAGGAACTCTAATTTTTCTATATATACTATCAGTAAACAAGAACAACATTATTTGATTTATCTGTTGGCCATGAATAAAGTATATTTATTTACTGACTGTGAATCAGGCCTTTTTAAAATTATAAATGAAGAAGATTTACGCTTTTTAGGTATTATTAATAAGTGAAATAACATAGATTTTTAGTAAAATAGGCTGGAGTTAAGTATATAAGCTCTGGCCTATTATATTAAATCTGCATTGGTAGTCAAGCATACCTTATTTGTGTTATCATTCTTTAGTGAATAGATTGATATTATTCCAATATTTCTATTTCGCTTCCCATATTAAACGGCAGCGAGTACTTGGATACCTACTATGTGTATGACGACCGAGGCAACTTGGCGTTGGTATTGCAGCCCATGTATCAGAGTACGGCCGATTTGGCGAAGTATGCTTTCCGCTATGAGTATGACAACCGGAACCGTATGGTGAAGAAGACAATGCCGGGACTTTCTCTATCCTGCTTGTTTTACATTAGGTACTAATAATTTTACTATCCGAAGATGTCGCTGTTGCTTCTGCGCAGATGGATGAAGGCTTCGGCACGATTGCACCTGAACTCCAGGCCTCGAAATCGCTCCATGCCGTCGTGCCAGTCGTCGTAAACGGTTTTCATGTCTTGGCTGGCATGGCAAAAGCAGGCTTCACGTTTCTGTTGTGCCACACGGCTGATGTCAACATAGTCGGTAGGTTGGAATAACTGGGACTGCATGCCGCTCATCACTTCGAAGTAGTAGAGTTCGAAGCTGTAGTCCAAGCGGCGCCAGGCATCATAGACCAGCAGGGAGCATACACGATGGTCGGGGTGGGAGTCGATGGGCCAATGGGTAAATACCAAATCGGGCTTCTCGGCAGCAATCAGTTCGCGCATCTCGGCATAGCGGGCTTTGTTGATTTCGGCATTTCCGTCTATCTGTGTCATGAACAGCGGTCGGGCTCCCAACATCCGAGAGGCATTCTCGCCTTCCCTTACGCGGATAGTGGCCGATTCGTTATGCGATTTCCCGGCAATACCGGCCTCTCCTTTGGTCATATAGACTGATACGACCTCGTAGCCGGCTTGCTTTAGCAGAATCATGGTACCTCCACAGGCAGTTTCCGGATCGTCGGGATGAGCGCCTATAATCAGGGCTTTCTTGGTCTGTTTTATTTCGTTTTTCTTTTCACCGGCAAATACTTCCTGTATCCCTAAAACAGAAGTGCCGGCTAATGCGGCACTTGTTACTTTTAGCATCTGACGTCTGTCCATGGTTGTTTTTCTGATTTATTCACGGTTGGCGCGCTTGCGTTCCAGTTCGTCGAGAATCACCTTGCGCATTCTCATCGACTTGGGCGTTACTTCCACGTATTCGTCCTCTTTGATGTATTCCAGTGCCTCTTCCAATGAGAATTGGATGGGAGGGATGAGGCGGGCTTTTTCGTCGCTACCGCTGGCACGCATGTTGGTTAGTTTCTTCGATTTGGTGACATTGATTACCAAGTCCTTTTCGTGAACATGTTCGCCCACCACTTGTCCGGCATAGACCTCTTCTTGGGGGAAGATGAAGAATTTGCCACGTTCTTGCAGTTTGTCTATGGCATAGGCAAAGGCGGTGCCGCTCTCCATGGCAATCATAGAGCCGTTGGTGCGGCGTTCAATCTCGCCCTTATAGGGCTGGTATTCTTTGAAGCGATGCGCCATGATGGCTTCGCCGGCACTGGCGGTCAGCACGTTGGTTCGTAATCCGATGATGCCTCTCGACGGCATGTTGAACTCTAAGTTCACTCGTTCGCCGTTGCTTTCCATCTTGGTCATTTCGCCTTTGCGACGGGTCACCATGTCAATCATCTTGCTGGCATACTCTTCGGGCACATTGATGGTGAGTTCTTCGATAGGTTCGCACTTTACACCGTCTATCTCTTTGTAGATTACTTGCGGTTGTCCTACTTGCAGTTCGTATCCTTCGCGACGCATGGTTTCCACCAATACCGACAGGTGTAGCACACCGCGTCCTGAAACCACCCATTTGCCGTCTTCTTCGCTCTTGCTGACGCGCAGAGCCAGATTCTTGTCCAATTCCTTCATCAATCGGTCGTGGATGTGGCGTGAGGTGACAAATTTGCCTTCCTTGCCGAAGAACGGAGAGTCGTTGATGGTGAATAGCATGCTCATGGTGGGCTCGTCGATGGCGATGGGAGGCAGTGGTTCGGGGTTTTCGAAGTCGCAGATGGTATCGCCAATTTCGAAGCCCTCGATACCAATCAGGGCGCAGATGTCACCGCTCGATACTTCGGCAACCTTTTGGCGTGTCATGCCTTCGAATGTATGCAGTTCTTTGATTTTGCTTTTCACGATGCTGCCGTCTCGTTTGGCTAAAGAGACATTCATGCCTTCCTTCAAGGTGCCGCGATGTACACGGCCTACGGCAATTCGTCCCGTGTAGGCCGAATAGTCGAGCGAGGTGACCAACATTTGTGGGGTTCCTTCCAGTTGTTCGGGGGAGGGGATATTTTCCAGGATGCAGTCCAATAAAGGGCAGATGCTATCAGTGGGCTGTTGCCAGTCGGTACTCATCCAGTTGTTCTTGGCCGAGCCGTAGATGACGGGGAAGTCGAGCTGCTCCTCGGTGGCATCGAGCGAGAACATCAGGTCGAAAACCATTTCATATACCTCTTCGGGGCGGCAGTTGGGTTTATCAACCTTGTTGACAACCACAATGGGTTTCAAGCCTATTTGTAATGCCTTTTGTAAAACAAAGCGTGTTTGCGGCATAGGGCCTTCGAAAGCATCGACCAGTAGAATACATCCGTCGGCCATGTTGAGCACACGTTCTACTTCGCCACCGAAGTCGCTGTGCCCAGGGGTGTCTATGATGTTGATTTTTGTATCTTTGTAATTGATTGATACGTTCTTCGAGAGGATTGTGATACCTCTTTCGCGTTCCAAGTCGTTGTTATCCAGCATCAATTCGCCGGTATTCTGATTACTGCGGAAGAGGTTTCCGGCCAATAGCATCTTATCAACCAAAGTAGTTTTACCGTGGTCAACGTGTGCAATGATGGCAATGTTTCTGATGTTCTGCATATCTTTTCACCTATTTTTTCGGGGTGCAAAGGTACTGTAAACTACGCATAATAACAAATAAGCGGGCCTATTTTTCCCAAGCCCGATGTCTTACTTGTTCTCTTCGTTACCGGCAAAGGTTGACGGTGTGGTACCATATAGCGATACGAAATGTTTACGGAAAGTGGGTATGTCGTTATAGCCCACCTTTTCAGACACCTCTTGGATGCTATATTTTCGGGTCTTCAGCAATTCTGCTGCTTCTTTTAGCCGCATGCCCCTTACCAACTCGATGATAGTGAATCCGGTAAGCTGTTTCACCTTGCGATATAGGGTAGGTTGGCTCATGAAGAGCATTTCTGATAGTTTCTTTACATTGAAGTCCGGATTGTCTAGATTGTCTTGAACAATTTGCATAATCTTTTTAATCAACGGGTCTTCGGTGGCTTTTACCTCTTCTGTTTCTACTTGGGTATTGGTAGGAGCCTCGTTTCCACTGAATGTAGTCAGCAGTTTGGTGTATATCTGCTTTAATTCGGTACGGCTTCTGATTAATCTTTTCACCTTGGCGCGCAATACTTCGGGGTTGAATGGCTTCAAGATGTAGTCGTCTGCTCCTAAGTCGGTACCTTTAACTATATCTTCGTCGCTGGTCAATGCCGTCAGGATGATGACTGGAATGTGGCACGTATTGAGGTCTTCTTTCAAGATGCGCAGGCATTCGAATCCATCCATAACCGGCATCATGACGTCCGAAAGAATTAGGTTGGGCAATTCGCGTCGGGCAATGGCAATACCTTCTTCTCCGTTTTCGGCCAGGAATACTTGGTATAGGTTGGAGAAAATGGCTTTCATGTATAGGCGAATGTCCGGATTATCTTCAATGATGAGCAGTTTCAGTTTGCTATCGGGTATAGTTTCAATTTGTTCGAATACAGATCCAGTGCTTACTTTGGTGGGCATCTCTTTTTCTTCTTCAAAAAGTTGAGCCGGCAGTTCCTCTTCTGTCGCCAAGGCTTCGGTTTCTACCATGCTAACATTCTTCACTCCTGCCCAATGTTCCTTACCGAGTGGAATCAGTAGTTGTACTTCGTTTTTGTTGTTGTTAGTGTGTACTTCTATTTCTCCGCTATGGACTTGAGTGATGACTTCGATGATTTCGCCTCCAACCAATTCTTCGTTTGTAAAGGCTCCTTCATGCGTATTCTGCGGATGATTTTTCGAGGCTTTACTAATGATGGAGAATGTGCAATACTCTTTTCCTTCTTTTGTTTCTGTATTGATGTCAAACCAAATATCACCTTGATAATTCAGTTGTTGCAATGAGTTCGACAAGATGCTCTGCAGGACAAAGCGGATGCGTTGCTTGTCAACCCAGATTTCTGTATCCATCTGTTTATCTTTGTCGTAGTGGAATTTTACGCTACTTGCATTCAGCAAATCGTAAGACGAACGGATAACTCCGTTGGCAATGCGGGTTGGAGTATAAGGTGCGATGGTGTATTCTTGATTGGCTTCTATCTGGAATGCATCTTCAAGCCGACTACAAAAGTCTTGTACGCTTAATGCATTTCTATAAGCTATCAATAGTTTTTGCTTAGTATTGCCCGGCAGTTCTTTGTTGCCCATCTGCTCTTTGAAAGGGGCTAATAGCAAAGAAACGGGTGTTCGTAATTTTTTAACTAACAGATAGTGCAGTTGTCCACGCAACTGAGAATTTTTGTCTTTGATTTCTTGTATCTCTTTTTCCTCTTGCAGACTTTTTTGTAAGAGTTGGTATTTATATTCTCGGTAGCTTCTTATCTTGTAGTAGAAGTAGAGGGCGGTTATTAGGGCCACTGTAATAACGAAATAGAGTAACCACATCCATTTTGTCTCTGTCCAATTGGGGTTTATGGTTATTTTTAACTTGGAAATATTATTTTCCTTACCAGACAAATAAGGAGAGCGCATTTCCAGTGTATATTTCCCGGACGGGATATTGTTTAATGGAATGTAGGCGTTATAGGTAGAACTCCATGTTGTATCGGTGGGTAGCAGTCGATACTCTACCTTGCTGGGTGTAGCATCGTATTTCAAATTGCTAACATAAATACGTAAATTATTATTATTGTAATTCAATTCTAATTTATCGGTCAGGTGAGCAGATCTGTTTAAGATGACTTGTCCATTTAATTCTTCGTTGACTTTTACTTTGATGTAGTTGACTTCAATATCGGAAACAATGAAATCGCGTTTGCTTATCCATTGTTTTACTTGTTCTGGGTTGAAGTAGAGTAGTCCGTTGCTATTGACCCAAAGCAGTTGGCCATCGTTTAGTTGGTGTACGCCCAGGTAACTTTCGGGTAATTCATAGAGGTATGATTCTAATGTTTGATTGTTTACAACGATGACACCTGAATTTGTTCCCAACCAAGTATTACCGCCTTGGTCGTCAATGAAGCAGGTAATGTGTCCGCTTGAGAAATTCTTATGCAGAGTCAGTGCCTCATTTATTTTCAGTTCGTTGACGTTGATTTGAACAGCTTTGTCGTTGTATGCGGCAAACAATTGGTTGAATTTATTTAAATAGAGTGCTGTCACCCTATTGGGAGTGAGGTTGGCATTTTCTTCAAATCCTCCGGTCAGTTCTAACGTATTTCCGTCGAAGTCTGCCTTTTTAACTCCTTTTTCTGTGCCCAGCCACATTTGTCCACCGCCGTCTTCACTGATTGAGGTTATCAATCCGTATTCCGAACTGTTAGGGATAAATGTATTGAAACTTTTCTCTAAGTTGTCGAAAATCAGTAATCCTTCTTTGGTGGCAATCCAAAGTTTGTTGCGTGAATTTAAGAAGAGTGCATGGATTTCGGTGCTGATGTCTTTGCCATGGATGGAAGTATGGATGTGTTCAACCTTTTCGGTCGATGGGTTATAGTAGATTAGGTCGTCGTTATTGCCTCCAAACCAGATATTCTTTTGGGCATCTTGGTGCAGGTAATAGGTGGCCTTTGCATCGGTTTCTTTCCACAAGACGAATTTCATATCAGGTGAAACGATGTTGTCCACACTACGAAAAATACCATTGCCTTCGGTTGTCAGCCAGATATACCCCTTGATGTCTTGAGTGATTTGTTTTACCGATTTTACGTTTTGGGGCAGTGCAATGCGGCTGATGCGGTTTCCTCTGAAGGTTATCTTTAACAATCCCCGACCGGAAATTCCTATCCATAGCACTTCGTTCTCCTTATCCATATACATGGAATTGATGCGGTTGCGGATGATGGAAGAATAGGCATCCATTCCGTTGCATAGGTTGGTTGACTTAAACTTGGATTGGGTGTAGCGCGAGTCTTCAAATTGTATGATGTCGATGGTTGACCATGTAGCTGTAATGAACGTGGTGGAATCTATTTGTTGCAGGGCAAGGAGTGAATCTGAGAATCCCATTTTACGAGATTGCCTATTTGTTATGTCGTAACAAATTGTCTCTATCTGGCGGCCATATAGCCATAAATGGTCATCTTGGCATTTGATATGCTCAATTTCTTGCCTTTTTTTTATGCCGATTTCTTGGAAACTGATTTTTATTGTGTGTTGGTTTTCAGGTTGATAAATCACAATTCCATCGGTGGTAGTTAATAACAGGCTCTCTTTTCCTCCATAAACTTGGAATACGGGGTCTTCAATAGGTAATGCTTTGTATGTTAGTTCGATGCTGTCGGTAATGTCACTGTATTGCAATTCGAACGCTTTGTCCTCTTTTATGGTATATAAATTACCTTTAACTTCGCAAATATTCCCTCTTTGTATGGTGCCGGAGTTCTTGACGGGGATATAGTTGCTGGTTTCTTTATTGAAGCAAATCAGCTTGTTTAAGTTGCTTGACCACAACCATAGTAGTTGGTTGGAGGTTTCGTAGATGCTATAGATAGCCCAAGGTTCGCGCTCTATCAATTCATAATTGTGGAAATTTACACCGTCATAGCGGCTCAGTCCCACATCAGTACCTAACCAAATGAATCCGGCAGAATCTTGATGAATGGCCGAAATGGTGTTGTTTTTTAAACCATGCTGCTTATTTAACAATTCGTATTTTGTTTGGCTGAAAAACTCTTTGGCTTGAAGAGTTTGTTGGCCAACGATTAACATCAATGTGATTAAAAGAATTCGCATCATCTATATATATAAGGTAATTATTATACAAATATACCTTTTTTATAAATACGGATTACTTTTTAATTGGCATTTAACTAATTGTAACATTTTGGAGAAAATGCCTTGACAGGGATGCAATAGCGTGATGAAACGTCGTTTTTCACTATGTGAAGGATAAAAGCAATCTGTTTGGATGGCTGGCGTTTCTTATTAGATGGTATATTTAAACGAGGCTTCATGGCTTGACGGGTTATAGTGTCCATTAATAACGATTGGGATTTGGTAAGCGCGGGTTTCGTTGTCTTCGAATACCTTCATATAAAGATAGCTTTGCGACTGGAACTTGAAGTTTTCAGTGGCATTGTCTGAAGAGAAACTGAATCCGCCTACTTGCCATTTTGCTTCCGAAAGCGAACACTTGTTACTATAGCCATTATAGAATAATGAGCCGTCGTCGTAGCTGGTCAGATTAAGTTGGATGGTAAAAGAGTATTTATTGTCAATGGTATGTTTCATGATAACCTGCCATTTGTGCATGTCGTTTTTCGTAGCGGTTTTCACGTCCAATTCTTCTATTTCATTGGTGTGATTTCTTAAGTTAGAAAGAATTTTTTCAGCTTCCTTTATGCTTAATTCCGGCAGGTTAGCCAGTGCTTCGTTGCCTGTTTCAATTTCTACGGCATGGTATCTTGTTGTCAATGCACTGTTTATTGAAGAATCTACAACGGGGTCATTTAATTCAGATGTGCATGACATCATGCCCATTACCATTACTACTGCGAAGATTGATTTAATAGTTTTCATCTTTTGTATTTTTAATAATTAGTACTGTTTTGAACGATTGACCCATTATCGTTCGGTGCAAAGGTAGGTGCTTTTTTCAGTCGTCCAAATCTTTTTTGAATAAAAAATCGCTGTTTTGAAGGAAATACCAAAGATTGACGAAAACGCCTATTATGAGTGACGAAAACACCCATTATGACTCTAAGCAGGGGGAAATTATTCATTGCCTTTTGTTTGTCGGAACAGCGTTTGTGAATGAAGTACAAACAGGTAAAAAAAACTCTTGTTTAAGTCGTTTTGTTTTGTGGGTAAATTCTGAAATGTGTTGTTTTTTGAAATTGCCCATTAATAAAGATTAAATTACCGATAGCCATATAATGAAATAGGAAATACTTTTGTTGCAGAAAAAGAGATTATTTAAAGTTTATTGTATTATATAATTAAAAATGGAGAGTAACAATTATGTTAGTACGTAAGTTATTTATTTTATTGGTTGGCTTCTTTGTGTCGGCTAATGTGGTGGCACAAGTTGCTGTTAAGACAAACCTTCCGATGGATGCGTTATTGCTGCCTAATCTGGGGATAGAGTTTGGTTTGAGTAAGAAATGGACATTGGATGTGCCGGTTTATTACAGCCCTTTTATGTATAAAGATAATAAAGGTGTTGATAATACCGGTAGCGTTGAAGGGGATAAGATGCTGAAGTTAGGAATGATACAGCCCGAACTGCGTTATTGGCTGTGTGATAAGTTCAATGGTCATTTCTTTGGTTTCCATTTGATGGGTGGTGTATATCATACGACAGGTATAGATTTGCCGTTCAGTCCTTTTGATGATTTGAAGACACATCGTTATAAAGGCGAATTTTATGGAGGTGGTATCAGTTACGGTTACCAATTCGTTTTGGGGCGTCATTGGAACTTAGGACTTGCATTAGGTCTTGGATATGCCTATGTAACCTATGACAAGTATAAATGCGAAGATTGTACCGATAAGGTGGGAGACGGTAGTAAGAACTATTTTGGTCCTACCAAAGCTGCCCTTAATCTTATTTATGTGTTCTGATAGAGGCAATGCGTGAATTTTAAGTATGTTTTACCTTATTATAATTTAGAAGATTTATGAAACTCCTACGATATATATCAATAGTATTAGCGGTAATGGCTGTATCGGCCAATGCGCAAACTTTGGCTGGTAGTGATTTGCTTATTGGTAACCAAGCAATCATGATTGGTGAAAACAAGCAGGTGGTGGTTACTATGGACATCACACTTCCTGCAGATATGAAAATATCTACCAACGATGTACTTTCAATGACTCCGGTACTCAGTGAAAAAGAGGGAACAAATGTAAAGACTTTGCCCGCTGTGTGGGTATATGGAAGAACCCGTCAGATCGTTCATAGTCGTGAACGTAATCTTCCGGAGGCTCCCTATGTTATGGTTCGTAGAGACAAGGGCGAAGAACAGATTATTGAATACTCAACCCGTATTGATTATGAAAAGTGGATGCATGGTGCCGACTTGTTCTTGTTGAGCGAGCTGTATGGCTGTGCCAATTGCATAGATGAAGAGGATAAACGTTACATTACCAGTGCATATTTGGAACGCTATAACGTTCAACCACAGGTTGCATTCATTTCTCCCGAAGTAGAAGAAATTAAGCATCGTACCGAACAAGGTCGTGCCTATTTGGATTTCCCAGTGAACAAGACTGTCATTTATCCGGACTATCGTCGTAATCCACAAGAGTTGCAGGCTATTAAGGCTACTGTAGATGTTGTAAAGAACGATGCCAATACCCATATTACTCAGATTGATATTCATGGTTATGCATCTCCAGAAGGTTCGTATGCCAATAATACTCGTTTGGCAAAAGGACGTACTGAGGCTCTGAAAAAATATGTGATGGAGGAATACGGTTTTGGAAATGAAGTGTTCAAACTTGAATCTACACCGGAAGATTGGGCTGGTTTGCGTAAATATGTTGCAGAAAATAACATCGAACAAAAAGAAGAGATTTTGGAAATCATTGATGCGACTACCGATAAAGATATGGATGCCAAAGAGATGCGTATCCGTAAACTCAATCCGAAGGTGTATGCCGAATTGCTGAGGGATATATATCCGGCTTTACGTCACTCTGACTATGTTGTACACTATGTAGTTCGCGGATTTGATGTGGAGGAAGCTAAGCGAATTATCAAGGATCGTCCACAACAGCTTAGTTTGCAGGAAATGTTTTTGGTGGCTCAAACTTATGAAAATGGTAGTGAAGACTTTAATCATGTGTTCGATGTGGCAGTGCGCATGTTCCCTGCAGACCCAACAGCGAATTTGAACGCTGCTGCTATCGAACTTCAACAAGGAAGTTTGCAACAAGCAGCCAACTTCTTGAAAAAGGCTAATCCGGAATTGGGTGCCACAATGAACAATATGGGTGTGTTGAAGTTATTGCAAGGTGATGTTGATGCTGCAGAGGCATACTTCAAGCAAGCTCAAGCAAAAGGAGTGGCTGAAGCAACAGCTAATTTGGAAGAGGTGGCAAAGAAACGTAAGGATATAGAAGTTTTTGGGAATTGAAATTTGTGGTAGAAACTCTCCCCCTTGTAATCGCTTTTGTCGATTACATGTGGTTTGGCAAGCCTGAGTATTCAGGCTTGCCTTTTTTATGCATATATTTTTTATTTTCAGTTTCTTGTACTATCTTTGTTTGCAAAAAATAAAATCACTTACCATGTTAAGAAGACACAAAGAATTTACCGAGATGTTGTCCCGAATGCTTCATGCCGACGATCTAAATCGTTGTGTCATGGATGTTTTAGAGGAAATCAGGGCGAGTATAAAAGCCGATCGCATCTATATTTTTGAGTATGACTTGGAGAATGCCTGTCAGCATTGTACTTTCGAAGTGGTTTCCTCTCCGGAATATGCTGAAAAGGATTCCTTACAAGCAATCCCTATGGATGCAACTCCTTGGTGGAATAGGCAATTGATGCAGGACAGAACCATTCAGTTTTCTTCACTTGAAGAACTTCCACCGGAGGCAAGCAGTGAGTATGATATTTTGAAGGCGCAGGGTATAAAATCGCTTTATGTAGAGCCTTTGATAGTAAACAAGCAGGTTTGGGGATATATCGGAATGGATTTTGTGCAGAATTCTCACTGCCCGGATCCGTTTGAAATTGAGTGGTTGTCTGCCTTGGCAGGGGCCATCAGCTTAAATATTCGTTTTATGCAGATTCAAGAGAAAGAGCGTCAGGAACGTCAGCAGTTACTGGTTGCCAAGCAACAGGCCGAAGAGGCCAATCGCTTGAAGTCGGCATTCTTGGCAAATATGAGCCATGAGATTCGTACTCCGTTGAATCTGATATTAAACTTTTCCGAATTGTTGGTTGAAACACAAGCTGAGGCTGATAGAAAGGAGTATTATGAGGTTATTAAGCGAAATTCTGAAAGTTTGCTTAATATAATAAATGGGATATTGGATTTATCGAAAATTGAAGCCGGTAAATTTACTTATCACTTGGAGAAATGTGATGTTCGTCAG
Organism: Mediterranea massiliensis; assembly: GCA_015060695.1. Classification (GTDB taxonomy): domain Bacteria; phylum Bacteroidota; class Bacteroidia; order Bacteroidales; family Bacteroidaceae; genus Bacteroides; species Bacteroides massiliensis_C. Next base: position 26,568 of record SUYA01000017.1, on the reverse strand, counting down.
TTATGTCAGACCATCGTTGAAGAAATGAGATACAAAGTTCCCAATGGGGTAGAATTGATTTCTCTCTTATCAGAGGTGCTTCCTATTATAGAAACCGATTCGTTACGATTGAAGCAAGTGCTGGTGAATTTGTTGAATAATGCCATGAAATTCACTTCTAAAGGTTCTATAACAGTCAGCTGCCGACAAGAGAATTCGGAATACCTTCGCTTTGAAGTTGCGGATACCGGTATAGGCATTCGGAAGGAAGATATACCTCGACTTTTTGAACGTTTCTTCCAGTCAGATTCATTTGTTAACGGTTGTGGATTGGGGCTGCCCATCTCACAAAACATTATTTCCCATTTGGGTGGAGAGATTGGGGTGGAATCGAAACTGGGCGAGGGGTCTACTTTCTGGTTTACGTTGCCAATCAATTCTCCCGATAAAACAATTTATTGAAGTAACTATCATACATTCAGTTTTCATTTGTAAATTAAAAGCCTATCGTTTCAATGCGATAGGCTTTTAATTTTTATATCAACAAACTATTTGAAAAAAAAGTTCATTTGTTTATGAATGTTTTGCATATGTAAATCATTCATAAAGGGGTGGAATTATTCAAAATAATGAAATAAACCCCCTCTAAACACCTTTTAAGGCCATATTTCTAAAAACACCAATGATTTTTGGATAAAACACCAATTAACAGTTTGCAGAACTTGTTTTTACTTTGCAACAGCGAAAGGGAAAACCCGAAGCAAGTAAGTAATAATAAATGTGTGTAATAATTTTTTTAAATCAAATCATTGTCTAACTAATTAATTAAAGTAAAACTATGAAGATTAAGAGTTTGATGTTAGGAATGTTGGCCAGCCTGGCACTCGTGGCTTGTACCAACGATGATGTTCTTGAAGAAATTCAACCTCAAGAACCAAAGCAATTAGAAAAAGTAGATGCGTCTCTCACCTTCTCAATCACATCTGCTGCATCAACCCGTACTGTAGAAGGAGAAGCTGCGGGAGATGCTCATGGTAATGCAGACGATAGTGGTCATGCCAGTGCCGGTGAAGCAAAGGAGAGTGAAGTGAAAAGTGTTTTTGTTGTATTTTATAATACAGACGCAGCTTCTGAAGATGGATATGCCGGTATTCGTGCATTTTCTGACAAGAACAATTCGGGTGTTTATACCATGAATGATGCTTACGAGGTTAAGTCGATAGGTACATATAAGGCATTGGTTGTGGTTAATCCGACAACTACTATTGCAAACATGAGTGCCGGTAACCGTAACAATGCATTGAATATTTATAACCAACTTCTTAGCGGTTCGGTAAACAGTGTTGCCGACATCACCGGTAATACAGGTTTTATGATGACAAATAAGCAAGAGGTTGAAATTACTGTTTCGGCAACAAACAATGCAAGCAATCCGGCCAGTGCGCTGATTGAAGTAGAACGTGTGGCAGCCAAGGTTACTTACCGCACTGTTATGGAAAACAATCTCTATCCGGTGAAGGCAGAACGTTATCAATATACAGTGACTCCGACTAACGGTTGGGTACTGAATAATGACGGAAGTTACTCGTATTGGGAAAATGCATTCTATCCTGCAACAACCGACGAGGCAGACATTAATTCTCGTAGCGATATCTTTGTAGCTATGTTAAACAGCAATACAGCTACATATTATAAAGAAGGTGCTTCATACAAAGGTAACATCGATGGAAACGAAGTGACAGCCAGTATCATGGAACCCTTCACTTTTGACGGTACTCCTATTTATAAGGGCACTCAATCGGCTACATCTACTACCGAAGACTTCTTCGTGCAGTTGACCGGTTATGCACTCATTAACCAAAACAATGCTGCCTATTATGTGCGCCACACTGGTGCAAGTGCTGCAGCAGCTGCTCCTTTTGGAACCTTGAGTACAACAAACTACCTGATTGAACCGAATACTGCAGCTAAGGATGCTTTTGCATGGGATGCAACCAACAAGACTTGGGATGCAACATTTGATGGTACTGCTTATTATGCCAATGCATGGACTGCTGCTAAGGCCGATGTTTCTAAGTTGACATTTGCAGCACTGCCTACAGGCGATGGAACAGCAGTTACAGGTGCTGACGCCGAATACGCCATTACCGGTGCTCCGATGGGTTATCTGTTAGAAAACGCCATGACAGCCAATAACCAACGCATGGATATGACTACCGGTATCGTTTTCGAAGCACAAATGCTTGATGCTAACAAGAATGCCATTCCTTACATGTTCCGTTATGGAAACAGCTTCTACAAAGATCTGGAATCGCTCAATGCTGCTATCCCCAATGCGTTGGCTAAGAATTATTCAACCCAACAATACTTGGACGGTGTAGTAACAGTAGAAATGCTTGAAGCAATTGGAATTACCGTCTATGAAAATGGTAAGTGTTACTATGTAACTTCACAGATTAAACACATGGAAGATGGCAATGACTCAGTTTTAGGAGCTAACGAATACATCATCATGCGTAATAACATTTACTCATTGGCCGTTACAAGTCTGGATGGATTCGGTTATTCGGCTACAACCATCAATGGTGTTGAGAAAGTAGATATATCATCAAAAGAATCAATATATCTCACTATGGAAGCAAAGATAATTCCTTGGATTGTACGTTTCACTAATGTGGAATTCTAAAGGGACACACTGAAATAAATTAGATGACAATGAATGATCCGTGGGAGGAGAGACCCACCCTCCCACGGTTTTCAAAGGAATCGGAAAGGCAAATAGATCAAGATATAAACTTATAAAATAAAAAAAGCATGAAGACATTAGGAACATTCGCTCGACAATTCTCACTTAGCATGATACTGGCTATGTCTATGGGAAGCGCCGTTGTGTCGTGCGACAGCATACTCGATGAAGAAGCGGTTGATTGCTCAATCAGCTACAAAGTGAAGTTTAAATATGATTATAACATGAAGTATGCAGATGCCTTCGCTAATGAAGTGAAGTCTGTTACACTGTATGCTTTTGACGACAACGGCAAACTCGTTTATCAGAAAACTGAAGAAGGTGACGTGCTTGCACAAGAGGGCTATGCCATGAATGTAGATATGCAACCAGGTGACTATCAACTGATAGCATGGGCCGGTTTGAATGATGACGATTCGTTTTCAGTACCTTTGGTAGCTCCCGGTTCAGGTATAGAGGAGTTGCAATGTAAAATGGATCGCATTTACACCCGTAATGCTGATAATGGAGCTATTATCAATACTCGCTTATCATCGTTATTTCACGGTCAGGTTACAGAACACTCGTTTACTACTCGTGCTGCCATGGAACAGACTGTAACAGTTCCTTTGGTGAAAAATACAAATGCAATTAAGGTTATCCTGCATCAGATGGACGGAGTAGCGATTCCGGCTGAAGACTTTGAATTTACTATTACCGATAATAATGGTTTGATGGATTATGATAATTCATTGATGGAGGACGAACAACTTACTTATCACTCTTACCACACAGAAGCAGGCTTCTTGGAAGAAGATGGACAAACTCGTGCTGAAGGTGCTGGCGAAAACAACATCAGTTTTGCTACAGCTGAATTGACCGTAGGACGTTTGGTAGAAAATCAGAATGCAACTCTAACCATTCGCAACAAGCAAAACGATGAAGTGATTTTGAGTATTCCTATTATTAAGATGTTCCTTTTGGCAAAGATGCAGGGACAATATAATATGGAAAATCAAGAATATCTGGATCGTCAGGATGAATATCGTATGACTTTCTTCTTGGACAAGACGATGAAGTGGATCAATACACAGATTATGATCAACGACTGGATTGTTAGATTTGATGATTTGAATGTAAAATAAATAGATAAGGAGTACGAATATGAAGACATGGTTATTCAATATATGGATGATATTGGCTGGCAGTATGACCATTGTGTCGTGCACCAATGATGATGTGCCCATCGCTCAGGAGGAGAGTAAAGTACCGGTACGATTGACATTGTCTTTCTCGGACACTCCTTTAACAAGAGATGTAGATAGTAAAGAGGAAACTTTGGATTATACAACCACCGAGCAGAACTATATTGCAAATGCTTTTTTACTGTTGGTGAACGGAAATAACGAAATTGTAGAAGTGGTTTCAGAACTGTTGGTTGACCAAGAAAATCCGGATGCAATCGTGCTGAGTGGACTTATCAGCAATTATCAAGAAGCGAGTAAAATTGTTGTAATGACAAACATCAAGAACCAAGGAATTGCAACAGATGTTGCATCTTGGTTAAAGGGATTTACCGATATAAATGCATTGTATGCAGCCGCTATATTCTTAAATACGGACGTTAATGGATGGAACATCAGTACCCGCTCCATCCCGATGTGGGGAACGACAGCCATGCCTACTACGGTTGTAAATGGGAGCGTAAATGCTTCTGTAAGTCTATACAGAGCATTGGGTAAAGTAAATATTTGGATAAATGAAAAACAGGGTTTTGAGGGATTCAGGATAGATTCGATTAAGCTAAGAAATTCGTTGGACAGAGGCTTCTGCGTGTCGGGAAAGGTGCCTAATGCGAATGTGAATGTTCAATATGCCAATGTCGGTTCAGAGGTTCCGGCTACTGCTCAGGTAAGAAATGATATCGTGTATAATTGTCAAGCAGAAACCAAGGCTTATTCTGATAAGATATATGTGCCGGAGCAGTTGAATGATGATGCAAGTAAGGCACTCTGCATGGATGTATATTATACTTATAATGATGTATCGAAGAGTAAGACATTGAACTTTGCAGATTATGAATGGGATATTATTCGCAATCATTCATACATCTTCAATATATCCAGTGTAACCCAAACCACTATTGAATGTAAGCTCTATTATGTGGTGGAAAATTGGGATGAAGTGACAATAAATATACCAGAATTTAATTAATTTAGAAAAAGGAAATAGTTATGAAAAGAAATAGTTTATATAAGTTCTTAAATGGCATGTTAGCAATGTTTGCGGTTGTTGCCATCATTGCTTGCACGGCAGACGATGTTCCTTTCGAAGTTCAAGAGAACACAGAATCTAGATTGGTTGAAGTAAAGATCGGTGTATCTACTCCCGAACGCGATAAGGCAGAGGTGACAACAAAAGTCGTGGACGAAAATGCGGTAAGTGATTTGTATGTATTCGTTTTTGATGCATCCGGTAAGATTGTTTTCAAGCAATATTACGATGAGGCTGCACTGAATGTAAACGGTGAGACTTATCAAGGCAATACTACGACTGAGAATACTAATTACATCACAGCAACAGTTCCTGTAGGTCAGGCTTATATTTATGGATTTGCCAATATCAATAGCGATATCTATGGTAATATAAAGAGCCAATTGGATGCCATCAATACCCGCGAGGCTTTACTCGGTGCTTCTGTGAATATTCAAAGTACAGCCCGCAATTTGACCCGCGTAGGTGCTACTTACCTCATGGCCGGTATTTGTGCCGATGCCAATAAGGATTACTATACGATTACAGCAGCTACCAGAGAGATTAAACATATCCGTTTGAAGAGACTGGACTCTGAAATTACATTCAATTTCTCAGCGGCTAATAGTAACTCTACATTTACAGCCTTAGATTGGTATTGTGTAAATGCTCCTGCAAGTTCTATGTTGTTGGAAAAGAGAGCCGACCGTGCATCTACTACTTATGGTAATTGGGACGCCTCTAATAATGCGGCCGATTTTTATACAACTTACGAATCGAAGAAATACATTGACGGTAACTCGTTTACATTCTATATTCCTGAAAACCGCAAGGTCTCAAAGAATATATTCACCGACTATAAAGAACGCGAACGCGAAACATTGGAAAACAAGCAAAATCATGTACCGGGAACTCCTCGCATCTATGAAAATGCACCCGACAATGCCACTTATGTGGTGGTGCATGGCACTTATGAAGGAACTACCGACGCTTCTCAACAAGAAGGTACAACCGGCGAACAGCAGGTTTCGGCCGATGTGACATACGTCATCCACCTGGGTTATCTGAATAATGATGCCGACGATTTCTTCAGTAATCGCAATACCAAATACACTTATAATGTGAAGGTGGCCGGTGTGAATAGCATTGTAGTGGAAGTTGAAAGCAAGGGTGATGAAGATGGTACCATTGAAAATGTACCGGGAGCAACCGGCGAAGTGGTGTTCTTGAGCAGCAGTAATATCTATAAGCTCGATTCTCACTATGAAACTGTTTTGTTGGAATTTGAAATCAACGACCTGGTTTCACGCTATCGCAAGGCACAAGAGATTGAAGGCAAGCGTTTCCATAGTGCGGTCTCTACTCCTTATTCAAACATGACCGGAGTAGATGGTGAAAAAGATCGTGCATGGGTAAAGATTGTTCAAAACAACAATGCCGAACAAACATTGGCTACTTATAATAAAGATGCTGCATTCTTGACAGTTGACGGCTTGTTGGACGAATTGGAAGTAGCGGTTGAAAGTTACTTGGAAAGCGATGAGCAGACTATTCCGGCGCCTTTCAATGCGGCAGGCAAGGTGACTTACACCTGCTTTGTGGACGAATATTATTACGACGAAGCCGACCTTCCGGTGGCTAAATCAAGCTTGGCCGATAACGGTGTAAACATCTGGAAGTCTTTCGCTAACCAACCGGATCGTAAGTTATACCTGCTCTGTGCTACACAAAACAGTGAAGATGGAGAAAGTTCATTGGTAAATTCGGCTTATATCTTGGAACAACGTTCAATCCGCACGTTCTACTCTACCGACCCCTCTACCGGTCAGGTGATAGCTTACGGTGTTGAAACGATTAACGAAACCGGTAAGTTGAATTGGAAAGGTTCTCAGGGTATTGCCAATCCGACCAGCACGAATGACGGTTGGGCAAATTTCAAGACTTTGGTGAATGGAGCAGCATGGAATACCATCATCAACCATCCGGCTAATGGATATACCAATGTGGAAATGAACAAGGCGATTCAAAGCAATAGTAAGGAGAATTTGCAAACAAATGACATGAATTTCTTGCAGGGTATGAATAATGCCTATCAATATGCTTACATTGCTTGTATGCAGCGCAACCGTAACGAAAGTGGTTCGGACAATGTGGCCGATGCTGACTTGAAGTGGTATCTTCCGGCTGTAGAACAGATGCAGGCATTCTACATTGGTGAACAAGTATTGGAAGAGGCGCAATTGTTCCACTATCCCGAAGTGGCCAATACCGCCAACAGTCAGGCAGCTCGTGGCCAGGTTTACAAGCACTTTGCTACCAGTACCGATCGTGACCGCAGTAACAATGATTATGGTTTCTACATTCTTTGGTCGGAAGAAGGTACTTCGGTATCTACCATGGCCGAACGTAACAGTTGGGCTAACAATAGTGGAAACGGTGGCTCGTATTGGTCGAATTATAACTACCATTACCGTTGTGTACGCTATCTGGGTACTGATAATTCACGCTCTGGTAATGAACCGTATGATAGCTATATGGAGTATAACAATAATGTAGTGACCTATGACTTATTGAATAGCAAAGTACGCAATCGTAGCAAGGTTACGAATGGAAACTTGGGAAGCCATGAATACGACGAAGAAGGTAATGAACTTTATGCCAGTGGTTTTGAGGTTTATACCCGGAATCTGAGCGCTTCTCAGAATTATCTGACCAGCAGTAATGATAATTGCAGCCGTTTGGGTAACGGATGGCGTATTCCTAACTTGCGCGAAATGACCTTGATGCGTCAGTTGGAGATAACAGGCCTGAATACACTTTGCCGCACTCGCTTCAAGTACGACTTCCGTGATACGTGGAGTGTAAGTAGTGCTACGGCTAATATTCAGATGCAAGGTCTTACTAATTCTATCCGTTGTGTACGGGATATTAATTAGAGATAAATGAAATAGTGTTGAACTTAAATACTAAAACTCATGAACGATTATAAAAGTATTTTGGAAAGAGAAAGCCAGGGTGGTGACAAGATATACCTCTATAACGAAGGAGAACGTTGGGTGGGTTATGAGAAGTCAGCTTTTAAACTTGGTAAACTGATAGGCGATTTGAAACCTCAATGTCATTTCATTGACAATGCTATTTGGTTGGCTAAAGTAGAGGTTGAGTATGATAAATTGCCACATGAACATATCGTTCATAGTTCGGATGATGAATGTATTTTGGATGTTCCTTTCTTGATGTAATTTGCTGAAAGTAAGAAGACCCACTTACTTTCTACCCATGCGGCCACTCTGTTTGAAAAGAAAAATAGAGTGGCCGCTTTTTTGTAACTTGAAGATTATGTTGTACTTTTGTCAGCATTAGACAATCTTTATATCTTGAGTGTATGAAAATCAAATATCTGTTTTTATTCTTGAGCATTCTGTTTGTTGCTTGTGGTGCCAATGGGCAAAAGCCGACGGAGCAGCAAGCTGTACCGACTTTCAGTTTGCCGGAGATTCCTGTTGTTATTCAAACCGTAGAAGAACGGCTTGAATATTTGTTGATGCATTATTGGGATAAGTTCGATTTCAGCGATACGGCCTATATTCATACGCCCGACGTGACCGAACAAGCACTGGTCAATTACATTGATTTGTTGGGACGTACTACGCCTGATGTATTGGAGAAGTCGTTGCAAGCCACGATTCAGCAATCGTTGGTGGAGCCTAAGATGTTTGCCTATTTCAACAAAACACTTCGGCGCTATATGACCGACCCCAATTCGCCTTTGCGAAACGATGTGCTGTATGAATCGGTGGCACGCTATCTTTCTACTTCGACAGAGGTGGACGACATAACCCGTCAAAGGGCCGTGCGCGACTTGACACTGATAGCACTGAACCGAGTGGGAACCCCTGCCAACGATTTTGTTTACACTCGGCCCGATGGGAAACAGCAACAGATGCGTAATCTGCCTGCCAAGCCTCTGCTGATTCTTTTCTTCGACCCCGATTGCCATACCTGTGCCGATGTGATAGAAGCACTTCAACAATCAGAAATTGTGTTATCCTTGCTGGAGGAAAAGAGGTTGCAACTGCTGGCCATCTATCCCGACGAAGACAAGCAGTTGTGGCAGAATTACTTGAAACGTTTGCCCTCATCGTGGATACATGGGCACGATAGGGAGCAAATCATCTTGCATAAAGAGCTATACGACCTGCAGGCAATGCCCACCCTTTACTTGCTCGACGAACAGAAAAACGTGTTGTTGAAGGATGCTACCGTGCGGCAAATAGAATATTTTTTGCAACAGCAATGAAAAAATAATGAGTGAATCGCTTGCAGGCTAAAAGATTATGCTTACCTTTGCAGCCCCGAAAGGGATATTATAAACTTTTTAATTAAAAACATTTATGTATTTAGACGCTGCTAAAAAGCAAGAAATCTTCAGCAACTACGGAAAGTCTAACACTGATACTGGTTCAGCAGAAAGCCAGATTGCATTGTTTTCATACCGTATTGCTCATCTGACTGAGCACCTTAAGCTCAACAGAAAGGATTATAGTACTGAAAGAGCCTTGACTATGTTGGTAGGTAAGCGCCGTGCGTTGCTCAACTACTTGAAGGATCGCGACATCGAACGCTATCGTGCCATCGTTAAGAAGCTCGGCTTGCGTAAGTAATTTCTTACGGCGAACGAACAAGAAAAGGGGATTTGTCTGTTTGACAAATCCCTTTTTTAATGACCTCTTCTCGTCTAACCATTGCATTGCTGTAGCAGGGAGTTAAATTTCCTTCCCGTTTCCTTGCGAAGAAACTGCCGTTTCCTAACTGGGAAACGAGCGTTTCCTAACTGAGAAACTGGCGTTTCCTTGCAAGGAAACGAGCGTTTCCATTCGTGGAAATCTAAGGAAACTCTAACTGCTTGATTCTCAAGATTTGCTTAGATAAACGTTTATTTAAAAGTTTAGTAGGGAGGGGGAGCGTTTGCGGTGGTAGCGTTTACGGATACTTATTATTTTGAGTTATCTGAAGTAGCTAAAAACAGTGTATAAGAAGCAGATGAAAACAGTCTTGAAATTGATATTGATTTATCTGATAATTGTAAACATCGTGCTGATGGTAAGCCGTAGGCTTGGTGTTGACGGTAACGTCGAAACCGTGGTGAGCATGGCTCTGACCGTTGCCTTTCTCTATGCGGAGGGGTGTTTAGGCAATGCCAAACGATTGTTTACCCCGCCTTCTGCGGCACTACTGGGCTGGAGCTTGCCGATGGGCATTTCGTTCTGCTTACTTCTCTCTATGCTGATGGAATGGTTGCCGGCCTTGCCCGATTGGTATGAATCGGACTTTAAAGTGAAGGTAACTTCTGCGTGGGGAATAGTTGTATTGGTTTTCTTGGCTCCCTTGTTCGAAGAACTCTTTTTTCGCAAGGCCCTTACCGATGCATTGCTGAAAAGCTGCTCGCCGCTTGGCGCCATCCTCTGTTCGGGGTTACTCTTCGGAGCCTTTCACCTCAATCCGGCGCAAGCAGTACCGGCCCTCATCATTGGTGTGTTGCTGGCTTGGATTTATTATACTACCCAAAGCCTGTTGCCCACCTTCTTGATACACATGGCTAATAACGCTATGGCGGTATGGGTGCTGATTTATTACCCCGATGTGGTACACACCTGGCAACTGATAGGCTGGCCGGCATACTGGGTATTGCTGACGGCTTCTCTGCTTTTGTTTGTAGTTTCGTTGCGCGGCTTCCGAAGGGCAACTGCAGTTTAGTGCTTCGCCTTGAAAGCCAAGGCATACATCCTCATCTGCTTCACCATGGAGAGCAAGCCGTTGCTGCGGGTAGGAGAGAGGTGCTCCTTCAAACCAATGCGGTCGATGAAATAGAGTTCACTTTCCAGAATCTCGTCGGCCGTATGTCCCGACACCACCTTGATGAGCAGGGCAATGATGCCTTTCACAATAACGGCATCGCTTTCGGCCTTAAAGATGAGTTTGCCATCCACCTCTTCGGCATGAAGCCACACGCGGCTTTGACACCCTTCTATCAGGTTTTGTTCGGTTTTATAGGCTTCGTCAAGTGGTTCTTGCTCATTGCCCAAGTCAATCAATAGCTGATAACGATCCATCCAATCGTCGAAGTCGCTAAACTCGGCAATCACATCGTCTTGTATTTCGTTGATAGTCATACTGATACTTTTTACTTGTTTTTATTGTTCGTTATAAATCACGTCGAGAACGGTTTGCCCCACGGCTTGCAAGGTGCTACGGTCTATAATCTCCATCGTATCGTCATGGGTATGCCAAAAATCCCCGAATCCGGTATCACTTTGCGGGTCATGATTGATAATATCTACACAAGGAATTTTACCATATTCATAGACATAGACATGGTCGTCGGTCACTTCAAACCCTTCGCTTTGGGGGAAGAATTGCCCGAAGCCCAATCGGTGGGCTGTATCCCATATCTTTTTCACCTGTTTGCCGGCCGTGCGCTTCGAGAATGGTTCTTGATAGAAGGTGGCATTCTTTCCACCTACCATATCTAATAAGATGCCATAACGGGCGTTGTAGTTGGCTACATGCGGCACTCGTCCCCAATATTGTGAGCCGAGGCACCAACTGTGCGGCTTGTAGTTGCCCTTATAAAAAGTGGGTATGCCATAGTCTTCAGCGTCGAAGAAGATAATGTCAATACCGATGGCCGGGGCTTGTTGTTGCAACTGGCGGGCTATTTCGAGCAGTACGCCCACACCGCTGGCACCATCGTTTACACCGAGAATGGGTGTGTGGTGCTTGCTTGCATCCTTTTCGGCATCGGCATAGGGGCGGCTGTCCCAATGGGCACAGAGCAATACACGGCGGCGACTATCTGGGTTATAGGCTCCGATAATGTTGCGTGCTTTCAATATGGTGTTATCGTAGGCCACCAAATCGGCATATTGGTTATATACCTTGGCACCGAATTTCTCCAACTGCTTGGCCAAGTAGTCGCCACAAGCTTTGTGCGCAGCACTGTTGGGAACCCGTGGTCCGAAGTCGGCTTGCGCTTGGATGTAGTGGTAGGCACTATCGGCATGGAACGTCGGTACGTTTACTGTTACCTTTGGTTTCTTCTTTTCACTCTCGTCAGTCGATACTTTTTTGTTGCTGCATGAGGCAATAGCTATGAGCAACAGCAATAAAGGCAGTAGTTTATAGGCTTTTTTCATTTTATACTGTTAATGGGTTATTCCAAGTTGAATGTCAGTTTCACCATTTTCTTTCCGGAATCTAAGGTGACGTGCGCTCCATTAATCAAGGGGAGGTTGTAAGTAATGTGGCCTACCGGAAAGTCGAAGCAGACCGGATAGTCATACTTCTTCATCAAGTCGGACAAGGAACCATACAAATCTTTTCTTAAGGAATGGTTGTCTTCGTATTCGGTAAATTGTCCGATAATCAGCCCGGAAAGTTTATCGAGCACTCCGCCCAGTTTCAGGTTGTACATCATCCGTTCGACGGCATGCGGTCGTTCGCCAATATCTTCTATAAAGAGGATGGTTCCTTCGGCCGGAATGTCCCAAGGGGTGCCACGCAGTCCGTGGAACACAGCCAGGTTACCTCCTCGCAAGATGCCTTCGCTGCTTCCTTTCTTGTTTAGCTTGTGTCTTGGGCAAGTATAGGCAAATCCTTTTTCGGTGGCTATTACAGCTTCGGCCGTTTGTTGGGTAGTATGTCCCATCAGGATGTCCTTCAGTGCCAATATGCAATAGTCATTGGGCGCTTCAACCGTCAGATGTCGTGCCATTGGGGCATGCAGGGAGGCAAACCCCTCTTTTTGGCAGAGGTTATGCAACGCCGTAATGTCGCTATAACCGATAATCCATTTGGGGTATTGCTTAAATCGGGTGAAGTCCAACTTATCAATTAAATGTACGGCACCATATCCTCCTCGGCTGCATAGGATGGCCTTTGCCGATTCATCGTCTAAAGCCCGTTGCAGGTCGGCAAGTCGGTTACTAATGCTGCCGGCAAAGCTGCCGTGCGTTCCGGCGGCATGTTTGCCTAACTCTACGGTAAGCCCCCACGATTGCAGTCGTTTGGTGGCTCCGTTCAAGAATCGCTTGTCTATTTTCCCTGACGGAGAGAGCAGAATAACTTTATCACCCTCTTTTAGGGTGGGAGGAAGTTGTAACTTTTTTATCATTTTTAATCTCTTTGGATGCAAAAATACATAATTTATACGTTACATTCGGTATATTTCAACTTTTTTTCTGATATTTGTACTAAAACAACAACATATGGAACCTATTCGTGATTTTAGTCAACTGACGGCTCACTTAAAGAGCTTGAATCAACGTAAGCGCATAGTCTTGGTTTGTGCCAAAGACCCCAATACCGAATATGCCATCTCTCGTTCGTTAGAAGAGGGCATTGCCGAATTTATATTGGTAGGTGATTCTGCCATTTTAGAGAAATACACCTCCTTAAATCAATATCGGGACTACGTGAAAACGATTCACATTGAAGATCCCGATGAGGCTGCTCGCGAGGCGGTGCGCATCATCCGTCGGGGAGAGGCCGATATCTTGATGAAAGGCATCATCAATACCGACAATCTGTTGCGAGCCATTTTAGATAAGGAACACGGCCTATTGCCACCGGGAAAGGTACTTACCCATTTGGCGGCCATGCAGATTCCCACTTACGACAAGCTGCTGTTTGTCAGCGATGCGGCAGTCATTCCTCGCCCCACCTTGCAACAGCGCATCGAGATGATTTGGTATGCCATTCGCTCTTGTCGTAAGTTTGGCATCCAGCAGCCTCGTATCTCCTTGATACACTGTACCGAGAAAGTCAGTGCAAAGTTTCCTCATTCGCTCGATTATGTGAACATTGTAGAACTTTGTGAGGCCGGTGAGTTTGGCAATGCCATTATCGACGGTCCGTTGGACGTAAAAACCTCTTGCGAGAAGACAAGCGGTGACATAAAAGGCATAGTTTCACCCATCAACGGTGAGGCCGATGTGCTGATATTTCCAAACATCGAGTCGGGAAACGCTTTTTATAAAACTGTCTCTCTTTTTTGTCATGCCGATATGGCCGGTTTGTTGCAAGGCCCCATCTGTCCTGTAATATTGCCCTCGCGTAGCGATTCCGGCCTCTCTAAATATTATAGTATAGCCATGGCCATTCTTTGTGCCAACTAAACAGAATTCAAAGTCATTGAAAATATGAGAATATTAGTCATAAATCCCGGTTCAACCTCTACCAAGATAGCCGTCTATGAAGACGAATCCCCTTTGTTGGTGCATACCATTCGGCACAGCATGGAAGACTTGGGCCATTATCCTCGCATCATCGACCAGTTTGAGTTTCGTAAGAACTTGGTGATAAAAGCACTGCAAGACGAAGGTATTCCTTTCCAATTCGACGCCATTGCCGGTCGGGGTGGTTTATTGAAACCTATTCCGGGCGGTGTTTATGAGGTAAACGATGCCATGCTCGACGATATGATGCATGCTTTGCGGCCTCATGCTTGCAACTTGGGTTGCCTCATTGCCAACGAATTGGCGATTGAGATTCCTGGTTGCCGCGCTTTCATTGCCGACCCCGGTGTGGTAGATGAGTTGGATGAGTTGGCACGCATCAACGGTTCTCCTCTCATGCCTCGCATCACTATTTGGCATGCCCTCAATCAGCGTGCCATTGCTCGTCGCTATGCCAAAGAACACAATACTCGTTATGAAAACCTGAACTTGATTGTGTGTCATTTGGGAGGTGGCATTTCGGTGGGCGCTCACTTGCAAGGACGAGCCGTCGATGTACCGAATGCCTTGGATGGTGAAGGACCTTTCTCACCCGAAAGGGCAGGAACCTTGCCGGCTGGCAACTTGATAGACCTTTGCTTTTCCGGTAAATACACACAGGCCGAATTGAAACGTCAAATCTGTGGACGCGGTGGGTTGGCGGCCCATCTGGGCACTACCGATGTATTGACCGTCGAAAAACGGATAGCCGAAGGCGATGCCCATGCCGAACTGATATTGAATGCCATGATTTATCAGATAGCTAAGTCGGTAGGTGCAGCGGCTGTGGCTTTGTGGGGAAAGGTAGATGCCATTTTGTTGACAGGTGGAATAGCCCATTCTCATTATATTACTTCTCGATTAAGCGAGCGCATTTCGTTCTTGGCTCCGGTACATATCTATCCCGGTGAAGATGAGTTAGAAGCATTGGCGCTCAATGCTTTGGGCGCTTTACGCGGCGAACTTCCGATTCAGGAATATAAATAATTGCTTTATATTCTTTATAGGTATAGGTATCTTCCTTGTGTTCTACAATGGAAGATACTTTAATTGTATCCATTCTTTGAGATGGATGTTAGGAGCGGTTGAATCAGAAATAGCTCATTTTTAAGTCAAACTTACTAAAAATCCAAAATAATTAATTACTTTTGTAGTGTCTTCACGCCGATGCTTAGCTTGAAGTATCGGGCGGTGGGGACAGACATATAGATAATGGCGTATTCATACGCTTTGGTTTTGACGATTCGAAGTCCTGGAAAAATTTCAAATAGTGTCAAGAACAAAGCAACTGAGACGCGCGTTGGGTATGATACTAAGCAGCCCTTGTTATTATGCGGATAGCCAATAGTGTATTCTCACTAAAGCATATCTGCATATAATCAAGGTGATGTTTTTCATATCGGCGTGAAGTTCTAAGTTGCTCGTTTTGACACTATGGGCAACTTCCAGGACGCCTTGAATCGTGAAGCGAGCAATGAGTGGGCTTCACGTTTTTTGTTTATATGCCTTCCAACCTAACCCCTTTTATTAACTTTCGATGCGAGGTCCCATCGTGCTTTATATTGGTAAGATTATGGATAGAATTGAGTTATTGAGCTTTGAGGTTGTGTACGAAGCCCCAATTGTAGAAATCGTTGAGGTTCAGGTTGAGAAAGGATTCGAAGGTTCTGATATGAAACATTATAGACC
The DNA here is from genome assembly GCA_015060695.1 of Mediterranea massiliensis. Lineage (GTDB taxonomy): Bacteria > Bacteroidota > Bacteroidia > Bacteroidales > Bacteroidaceae > Bacteroides > Bacteroides massiliensis_C. The sequence goes on along the minus strand of SUYA01000017.1, from coordinate 10,647 downwards.
GGCAGACGGTAATGGTGGATGGTCGTAATTTTTAATCATGTGTCGCTATGAAAAAGAATGTTGTAAAATGGTGTGCCATGCTGATGGTATCTATTGCAATTATTTCGTGTACAGAGCAAAACGAAGCATTGGAGGAAAAAGGTCAAACACGTGCCTTGACCATCGTAGCTATGCAAGGCGATGATATACAAAGTCGCATTGCTTATGAGCAGAATGCTGAGAACTTACATTTAGTTTGGAAAGGTGGTGACAAAATTTTGGTGATGGAGAACGCTGATGATGACAATATGATGATACCTGAAGTTCTTGAATTTACACTCACTGATGGTGCAGACACTCCTCGCGGAACGTTCACTTACGAAGGTGAAGTTCCCGGCAATTGGACGGAAGAGACCGAACTGATAGCCTACTATAAATCTGAAAATATTTATAGTAATTTTAGAGGAACAACAATAAACTTCCCTATGAGTTCTACGCAGACGGCTAACAATGAGATGAGTCACCTGATTGCTTACAATCACATGAAGTCGGCCCCATTCAACTACAATGCAGGTGGGCTGACCGAATTGCAATTCAACCAATTGGGCGCTATTATGAAATTAGAATTAAGCGGGTTGGGAGGAAAGTGCATCAAGAGTTTGAAACTGATGGCAGATGACGATATCTTTGTACAAAGTGATGAGGGCTGGCATACAACTAAGCAAAATTTTATTACCCTCAATTTGGGGCAAGACAATGCTGGAATCACTTTAGGAGATGCTGAAAAGTTGACCGCCTACCTGATGTTGGGTGTGCATGCCGATGCCACCCCAAATGGCAAGAGCATCAAACTATATGCGTTCGATGCTGAAGAGGTGATTTACGAAGCCTCCATCACGGGCGGGACATTAGAAACCGGCAAGTTATACACGTTGAGTAAAACCATGACCGAAAAAGTGTATTGGCAAGGCGAAGGTACAGCAACTGAACCCTATAAAATGTCAAGTGTTAATGATTTGCAAACATTGAAAGAGTGGGCAACCTATCTTGGAAAAGAAACAGCGGGTTTACATTTCCAACTACAGAACGATATTGACATGGAGGACACTTGGCTTTCGTATGTTGATGAATTCAGTGGCGTGTTTGACGGAAACGGAAAGACAATTTCAAATTTGAACTACAACGCAGGTAATGGACGAAATGCACTGTTTTCACATCTTAATTCAGGTGGTGTCATCAAGAACCTGACAATTTCAGGAACTATCATTGAAAATGAATATAGTAATGCCGGTGGTATCGTAGGAATGAACGAGGGCATAGTTATTGGTTGTACCAACTTGGTAGATATTAAAGGAAGACACTATGCAGCTGGAATTGTACGTACCAATTACGGTAAAGTGATAGCTTGTGTTAATAAAGGAAAATTAGAATGTTCGGAAGGAACTGTTGGCGGCATTGTAGAACAACAAGGTAATGGTGGAGAAATTATCGCCTGTTACAATGTAGGAACAATTAATGGAACAAGAAATAATGATGCACGTGTCGGAGGTATTCTGTCCGAAGGTTTTGATGGAAAAGTTATCGCTTGCTATAATACAGGAACCTTGCTAGGAAGCCCTCGCGGAAATATTGTTGGAAGAGTATTCTCAGATGCTTCCTCTTTCGAATTTTCTACTTGCTATTGGACGGGTACTGATGAGGCAGTGGGAGCAAACGATGGCAATAAAGCCGATATAAGTGGTGGAGGTTCCGTAATAGATACTGATGGTTGGGCATCAGCCATGGATGCAATGAACAGTGCGCTCGAATCTGAAGGTGTTGGATATCGCTACGAACTGAACACAGACGAAGCTACCAAAACAACTGAACCATTGAAACTTAAATTGATACAAGTTGAAGGCAGTGGAAATGGCAATTTGGGAGATTATGGAAATAATGGTTCAATTTAATGTAAATAATAGGTATATGAAGACAAGAATATCACTCCGATTGCACCAAGTTTTAGGCATGTCTGCAATGATTCTTTTGGCTGGATGCCAACAAGATATGATGGAACCGGAAATAAATCAAAACATAGATAGAGAAGTACCTGTTGTGCTGACCGCCCGACAAGGGGGGGCTGCTGATACAAGAACCACTTATACTCTTTCCACTCCGGAAAATGATGGTAGTATTGCTATGGGGGTAAAATGGGATGGAGGCGAAGACGAAATGTTAGCCTATACTTATTATAATAAAGAAGGTGCAGGGGTACATTTTAATTGTTTGTTTCCAGTAGAAAATTCGATAACTGATGATGGGAAATCGCAAGATTTTGAAGGAACCATCATTAAGAATGACGAAGAAAATGGTCTATTGCATTATTTTCTCTATCCGTGCCCAGGGGATAGTCGGATTACTAAAGATGTTGCTGAACAGACATTGACCGTAAGATACCCGATGAATAATCAGGTGCAAGATTGTACAACAGGCAACGAAACCAAACACTTGGCTGACTATGATATCATGCGGGCTATGGATTTTCAAGTAGAATCAGGAAATACCACCATTGAATTTGAGCACCTTACATCACTTTTTTATATGGACTTTACTTTGCCAGAGAATAAAGCTATCAGCACAATTAAACTGATTTCTGATAAAGCTATTTTTGGTACAGAGTACAGAATGACATTCAGAGTGCTAAATACTGGTTGTGCTTCGGGTACGGATGATGACAAGATGGCAACCACGATGGAATTGACTTTGCAGAATGATGCTGCTGACAATTCAGTAAAGGGTTATTTGATGTTAGCTCCCTACGGTATGCCTGACCCTTATACGGTAAATATATCTGCTGAAGCAATAGCTGTAGATGGCACGGTTTATCAATCGGAAGCCACTACCATTAATATTGCTTCTGGTTATCTGTTTGAGCCAGGTACGTGTAAGACTATGAAACGAATATTGGAAAAAGTTGTATTGCCTATGGGTGACAAAACCGCAGCGCAAGCCATAAAGGGTGACTTTGCCATGGCGGACGGAACATTCATCTCGAAAGATGCTACTTTATCCGATGAACAGATTGCCAATGTAAGAGGTGTCGTTTTTTGGACAGAAAATGAAGATGGTAACGCTACATTGGCTTCGGATTTGGTGATGGCCGGCGATTATTCTAACTGTACTCATGGCTTGATTGTATCAGTAAAAAATATTGCAAATGTTCCATGGCAGAATACAGCTGATAAGGTGTCTACATTCCAAAACGACAATCCAACATATGCTTCCAATGGTTCTTCGTATAAGTCTATAGTCTCAGGTGGCGGTTCAACGGAACCTGTTAATTATATTTTGGGCTATCAGAATACACAAATATTGAAAGCATATAACGAACAATGTGCTGATGCCAATAAGGTTCTTCCTTTATCTAAACTTGAGGAATGGGTTAAAGAAGGTAATGAGGCACCTGAAAATACTACCGGTTGGTACATTCCTTCGGCAAAGGAATTGCACATGCTTTCGTATAAGGATGTGGATAATGTAGGGGATTATAACAATATAGGTACTGATACTATGACTGAAATCAATCAGTCTATCGCTATAGTTAATGGGGACCAACTGGACTCTATATGTTGGTCTTCAACGGAAGGTAACTATGCAGGATATGATTATATTTTTGTGATGCTCTTTAACTATGGTTATTTATCATATGAAATGAAAGAATATAGTAGTAATGTTCGTGCCGTTTGTGCATTCTAACTATCCTTGCATTAAGATGTGGAGTGTATTTACACACTTTTTGTCTATAAACCCTTCGATTTTTCGAATCATCCTTTACTTGGCTCCGAAACAGACGATTCTCGTGCGGTTGAAAATGCAAAGTGTCAAAATTGACATTTTGTCAGAATGTGACGTTGGGCTTACGAAACAAAAAAAATAAGGTGTGCAAATTTGCACACCTTATTAATAGGTAATATAATCGTTACGGATTATTGTTCGTTGCGAGGTTCGCGGTGAGGACGTTCGCCACGGTTGTTGTTATGAGGACGTTCACGACGTTCAGGGCGTTCGCGTTCAACATAGCCTTCCGGTTTCGGGAGCAACACCTTGTGTGACAGTTTAAACTTGCCGGTCTTCGGGTCGATATCCAACAATTTTACGTCAATTTCGTCGCCTTCTTTAATGCCGGCTTCTTCAACTGTTTCCAGGCGCTTCCAATCTATTTCAGAGATGTGGAGCAAACCGTCTTTGCCGGGAAGGAATTCTACAAATACGCCATAAGGCATTACGCTGCGCACTTTGCCTTTATAAACTTCGCCTACTTCAGGAACGGCAACAATGGCTTTAATCAAGCGGATGGCATCATCAATGCTCTGCTTGCAAGTTCCTGAAATTTCGATGCGTCCCACATTGTCAATCTCTTCGATGGTAATCACTGCACCGGTTTCTTCCTGCATACCTTGGATAATCTTACCGCCAGGGCCAATCACTGCACCGATAAATTCTTTCGGAATAGTCATCATTTCGATGCGCGGAGCATGTGGTTTCAGGTCTTCGCGAGGTTCGGGCATACATTCTACCAACTTACCCAAGATGTGTTCACGTCCGGCTTTGGCTTGCATCAACGCCTTTTCCAAGATGTCGTAAGAAAGTCCATCTACCTTGATGTCCATTTGAGTAGCTGTAATACCGTTCTTAGTACCGGTTACCTTAAAGTCCATGTCTCCCAAGTGGTCTTCATCGCCCAAGATGTCCGAAAGAACAGCATACTTGTCTTCACCGGGGTTCTTAATAAGACCCATAGCGATGCCCGATACCGGATTCTTTATCTTTACGCCGGCATCCATCAGTGCCAATGTACCGGCACAAACGGTAGCCATAGATGAAGAACCGTTCGATTCCAAGATGTCTGATACCACACGGATTACATAAGGATAGTCGGCTGGAATCTGTCCCTTCAAAGCACGCCATGCCAAGTGACCGTGGCCTATTTCGCGACGTCCTACACTGCGTTGTGCTTTGGCTTCTCCGGTAGAGAAGGGGGGGAAGTTATAGTGCAGCAAGAAGCGTTCCTTGCCGTGAGTCAATACATCATCTACAATCTTTTCATCAAGCTTGGTGCCTAAAGTGGCTGTTGATAATGATTGAGTTTCGCCACGGGTAAAGATAGAAGAACCGTGAGGACCCGGCAGCGGACTTACTTCGCACCAAATGGGGCGAATCTCGGTAGTGGCACGTCCGTCCAAACGCTTGCCTTCATCCAAGATGCAGCGGCGCATAGCCTCTTTTTCCACATCATGGTAGTAACGGTCGATAAGAGCAGCCTTTTCTTCCAATTCCTCTTCAGTGAATTGTGCTTTAAACTCTTCACGAATAGCTTCGAAAGCCTCGCCGCGAGCATGCTTGTCGCGATTACCTTCAGCGGCAATGGCGTATGCCTTGGCATAGCAGGCTTCATGAACAGCTTTGCGCAACTCTTCGTCGTTTTCTTCGTGGCAATATTCGCGTTTTACGGTTGAACCGACCTCTTCGGCCAACTCCAATTGTGCCTTACACATTGGCTTGATGGCCTCGTGAGCGGCTTTCAACGCTTCAAGAAGATCTTGTTCAGATACTTCTTCCATTTCGCCTTCCACCATCATGATGTTTTCGTAGGTAGCACCTACCATTAAGTCCATGTCGGCCTTTTCAAGTTGTTCGAAAGTGGGGTTGATGACGAATTGACCGTCGATGCGAGCCACACGTACTTCTGAAATAGGACCATTGAAAGGAATGTCCGATACGGCAAGTGCAGCCGATGCGGCAAGTCCGGCCAAAGCATCCGGCATATCTACACCGTCAGCCGAATAGAGTATGATGTTAACATACACCTCAGCGTGGAAATCATCGGGGAAAAGAGGGCGGAGAGCACGGTCAACAAGGCGGCAGGTCAGGATTTCATAATCTGACGGACGGCCTTCACGTTTGGTGAAACCACCGGGGAAGCGGCCAAATGCCGAAAATTTTTCTCTGTACTCTACCTGAAGCGGCATGAAATCTGTTCCGGGAACTGCATCCTTGGCGGCACAAACAGTAGCCAACAACATGGTATTGCCCATGCGCAGCATTACAGAACCGTCTGCCTGTTTTGCCAACTTTCCCGTTTCGAGGGTGATGGTTCTGCCATCAGCCAACTCGATCGTCTTAACAATTGGGTTAATCATAAAAAATGGTTTATATCTATATATTTCGTCAAAAATCGGGCAAAGATACATATTTTATTTAGAAAAAGCCTATATTTGCACACTCATTTTAGAAATATAAGTAAAACAGCAAAATATGAAAAAGTTTTTTTTGATGGCGCTGGCCGTATTGGCTCTTAGCGCTTGTAATACCAAACCGAAGTTTGAAGTAGAAGGTGCAGTTTCCGGTGCCGATGGTAAAATACTCTATTTTGAAGCAGCCGCTTTGGAAGGCATCCAAGTATTGGATTCTGTAGAATTAGGTCGTAGCGGTTCGTTCTCTTTCGAAGCTCCCCGTCCTGAATCGCCCGATTTCTATCGTCTTCGCATTGAAAATAAGATAATCAATTTCTCAATAGATTCTACTGAAACCGTTACCATCAAAGCTCCTTATGTCGATTTTGCTACAGCCTATTCGGTAGAAGGTTCGGCCAATAGTCAGAAAATAAAAGAACTTACGTTGAAGCAGTTTTATTTGCAAAACAGTGCCGATGCTTTGCTGAAAGCGGCACAGGCTCGTCAGATAGGTGTGGATGTTTATCAAGACAGTTTGTTGGCATTGATTAATAATTATAAGGAGGAGGTAAAGAAGCAATATATCTTTGCGGCTCCTTATTCGGCAGCAGCCTACTTCGCTCTGTTTCAAACGTTGAATAATTATCAGATATTCGACCCGTTGAACAGCAGACAAGACATTCGCTGTTTCCAAGCAGTGGCTACAAGTTTGGATAATCGTTACCCCCATGCCAAGCGTTCTAAAAACCTTTATAGCATAGTTATTAAAGGATTGCGAAATACTCGTGAAGCACAGCCACAGACAGTAGAGCTTCCCGAAGAGGCTGTTCGAGAAACAGGTATCATCGACATTGCTCTGCGCGACATGAAAGGAAACGTTCGCAAGCTGTCCGATTTAAAAGGAAAAGTTGTGTTGCTCGACTTTACAGTCTATCAAACCAATGTGTCTGCTCCCCACAACATCCTGCTAAACGACCTCTACGAGAAGTATGCATCCAAAGGATTGGAAATCTATCAAGTGTCGCTCGATGCCAACGAACACTATTGGAAAACCGTGGCCGACAATCTGCCTTGGATTTGTGTTCGCGATGCTGAGGGAGTCAATTCATCCATTGTCTCGGTTTATAACGTACAGGGAGTACCCAGTATCTTTTTGATAGACCGCAAGAGTGAGTTGAATGCTCGTGGTGAAAACATTGAAAATTTGGAAAATGCCATAAAGAAATTGCTCTAAGAAGCTATAAATTAGAGTAATTTATTTAAAAATGTTGCAAAAACACATTGCAACTCTTGACTTGAATTGTTTTAAATCTTACCTTTGCACTGCAAATACGGAAAGAGGGTTCCAACATGCCACCATGTTGGAATTCTTTTTTGTTTATGTTGAAATTAATAATTGAATAATAATAAAGGAGGAAAAGTATGGCTTATATGTCAGAAGAAGGCTACAACAAGTTGGTAGCCGATTTAAGACATCTCGAAGCAGTAGAACGCCCCAAGGTAGTAGCAGCCATTGCCGAGGCACGCGATAAGGGAGACCTGTCGGAAAACGCCGAATACGATGCAGCTAAAGAGGCGCAAGGTTTGCTTGAGATGAAAATCAACAAGTTGAAAACCATCATTGCCGATGCGAAGATTATCGACGAATCGAAACTGAAAACCGATTCAGTACAAATCTTGAATAAGGTAGAGTTGAAGAACGTAAAGAATGGTATGAAGATGACTTATACCATTGTTTCAGAAAGCGAAGCCAACCTGAAAGAAGGAAAGATTTCGGTAAATACCCCCATTGCTCAAGGTTTACTTGGCAAGAAGGTGGGCGACATTGCCGATATCAAAGTACCGCAAGGCATGATTCAGTTGGAAGTAGTTAGCATTTCATTTTAGCAAGAAAGGCAAGTTCGCAGATGATGCGAACCTGCCTTTCTTGTTTAACATCACGTAAATCAAAAATAATATGACCATTTTCAGTAGAATCGTGGCAGGCGAGATTCCCTGCTATAAAGTAGCCGAAGACGACAAGTTCTTTGCTTTTCTCGACATTAATCCTTTGGTAAAGGGACATACGCTGGTTATCCCCAAGCAGGAGGTGGATTACATCTTCGATTTATCTGACGAAGACTTGGCAGCCATGCAAGTATTTGCCAAGAAAGTAGCCATTGCCATAGCCAAGGCTTTCCCTTGTATAAAAGTAGGACAAGCCGTTTTGGGTTTGGAAGTTCCTCATGCCCATATCCATTTGGTGCCTATGCAGAGCGAAAAGGATATGCTCTTCACAAATCCTAAATTGCAACTGACAACCGACGAATTTCAGGCAGTAGCCGAAGCCATTCGTGCCCAACTTTAATTTTCCTCCCCATTTCATAACATTTCATGAGGGTGTGCCAGATTCAAACCGGCATACCCTCTTTTATTTAAAGGTGGATGATAACTTGTGAATAGCATCATTGTAGAGGCAATAAAAAAGCGGAGAAAACTTTCGTCTTCTCCGCTCTTCGTACCCAGACCCGGGGTCGAACCGGGATGGAAGTGAATCCACTGGTGTTTGAGACCAGCGCGTCTACCGATTCCGCCATCTGGGCATTTCATTTCTGAATTGCGGTGCAAAGATACGGCTATTTTTTGAATCTGCAATACTTTTCTAAAAAAAATGAGAAAAAAACATGTTTTTTCTGTTTATTATAGTGTTATAATAAATAAAGGTGTAACTTAGCCGAAACTTTTAAACTCTATACTAATGACAACAAACAATAATAATTTCTGTGTTATAATGTGCGGCGGCATAGGCAGTCGCTTTTGGCCTTTTAGTCGCAAGACACTTCCCAAGCAATTTTTAGATTTCTTTGGAACAGGCCGTTCGTTGTTGCAACAAACGTTCGATCGCTTTAAAAAATTGATTCCGGCCGAAAACATTTTGGTAGTTACCAACGAAAGCTATGCCGAATTGGTGTTGCAACAACTTCCCGAATTAAAGCCGGAGCAAGTATTGTTAGAGCCGATGCGTCGCAATACGGCACCCTGTATTGCTTGGGCTTCTTATCATATCCGTGCCTTAAATCCGCAAGCCAACATTGTGGTGGCACCATCCGACCACTTGATACTGAAGGAAGAAGAGTTCTTAACCGCCATTACCCACGGGCTGAAGTTTGTAGCCAATGAAGACAAACTGCTTACCTTGGGTATTAAACCCAATCGTCCCGAAACAGGTTACGGCTACATACAGATTGCCGAGCAAACCGGCGATAATTTCTATAAAGTGAAGACCTTTACAGAGAAGCCGGAGTTAGAACTGGCCAAAGTATTTCTGGAAAGTGGTGAGTTCTATTGGAACTCCGGACTTTTCATGTGGAATGTTAACACCATTCTCAAAGCCATTGAAACGCTTCTGCCCGAATTGGCCAATAAGTTGGAACAAGGACTCGATGTGTATGCTACTGAAGATGAGCAAGCATTCATAAACGAGCATTTCCCGGCATGCCCCAATGTCTCTATCGACTTTGGTGTGATGGAAAAAGCCGGTAACGTATATGTCTCTTTGGGCGACTTTGGTTGGTCCGATTTAGGCACTTGGGGTTCTCTCTACGACCTCTCTACTAAAGATGCTGCCGGCAATGTTACGTTACATTGCAACACCCTGCTCTATAATAGTAAGGACAACATTGTGGTACTGCCTAAGGGTAAATTGGCTGTTATCGATGGGTTGGAAGGCTATCTCATTGCCGAGTCAGACAATGCGTTGCTCATTTGCAAGAAAGACGAAGAACACCTATTGCGCAAATTCGTCAACGATACCCAACTACAATTCGGCGAAGAATTCATTTAACCTAATACCTCCCCTATTCATTAGCTTCGCTTATAACCTCTTATATTATATAATAAGGTGTAGTGAGGAGAGTTGGTTACTTATTCCTCCTCTGTTTATAGAGGAGGGGGACCGCTTGCGGTGGAGGAGTTTTGAATGCCATTGCTTGTGTATTCTTTAACTCCCTCCCCCCTTCGGGGTACTCCCCCTATGAATAGGAGGAGAGTTAGTTACTTATTCCCCCGCTATTCATTAGCTTCGCTTATAACCTCTTATATTATATAATAAGGTGTAGTGAGGAGAGTTGATCAGCTATTCCTCTCCTGTTTACAGGGGAGGGGGACCGCTTGCGGTGGAGGAGTTTTGAATGCCATTGCTTGTGTATTCTTTAACTCCCTCCCCCCTTCGGGGTACTCCCCCTATAAATAGGAGGAGAGTTAGTTACTTATTCCCCCGCTGTTTATTAGCTTCGCTCAAAACCTCTTATATTATTATAATAAGGTATAGTGAGGGGGTGTCCGTAGGACGGAGGAGTTCGAATACACATTGCTATACTGTTCAAGGGCACCCGCAAGGGATGCCCCTACCATAACCCCGTCACCAAATACACCTTCCGCAACAATAACAAATGCAACAACACCGTAGGGGCACCCC
>SUYA01000005.1 GCA_015060695.1 Mediterranea massiliensis | reverse complement strand
ATGAAAGGTTATTCGCTTATCTATATGGCATAAAATAGCGATGTCTTTTAAGTAAACATTGATATCTTGAGATGAATAAATTGGCATCAAGGTTTCATTTCCAGCATATTTGTCTAACAATATCTTTGCACTCGGCAATAATGGTATGCGAGAGAGGACACCTGTTTTCACCCGATTCTTTTTTATCCACATTCGCCCTTGATTGTCACGTTCCAGATGTTCTGCTTTCAAGGTTTTCACATCTATATAAGACAATCCGGTATAGCAAGCAAACAAAAACATATCTCTAGTTCGTTCAAGTCTTGGCAAAGGAGAATTAAAATTAATGATCTTACGAAGCTCATCTTCCGTTAAAAAATCTGGAGAAACAATCTGTCTTTCAACTCTGTAATCAGCAAATGGATTAAATGACATTTTATTATTGGCTACAGCACGATTTACCACTTTCTTTAACAATGCAAGATATTTAACAGCACCATTATGTGTCAAATGATGTTCAGTAAGAAGCCAAATTCGAAATTCTTCAATAAAGTCACGATTCAACTCTCGTAAAAAAACATCATCACGATTGTAGGTAACATTGATAAACTTCTCCAATAGATCCAAACCATGTTTCGAATTTGCATATGTCCCCTTTGAAACTCCTATGCCTATTTGTTTATATTGCAAATCATTATGCTTTCTATAGATACCAAGTATCGTTTCTTCTTTAATCAACTCAACCTTATTCATTAAAGCATCACGCAACAATGTGGCAGTAACAGAAAAACCATGTTTTACTAATTTGATTTCTTCTTCATAAATTCGCACACGCATATTCTTTATGAATTCGTTTAAAGCAACAGCTTCTGAATTTACTCCACGCACACATTGTTTATCTTTATTCCATGATTCTAAGGCAACAAGTTTACCTGTTGAAAAAACAACTCGTTCATCGCCTAATGATATTAACACCTCGATTGGTGCTTTACCTGCTTTATTTACTTTACTTGCTCTCACTATAAAAGAGAGGTTATAACTACTTTTGTTTATCATTTTAAATTCAGTGTGACGTCTTAGTGACGGTTAGATCTAACTAAGACTTTATTAAAAAAATCACAAAAGTATAATCAACTAATATCCAACACCTTACAAGCACCCAGATAACATGGCTGCCGCTTCTTACGGTATGACAGATACTATGGGTCGTATGCACTCAGATGCTCAATTCGCTGGTTCTTCATCAGTTCCTGCTCACGTAGAAATGATGGGCTTCTTGGGTATCGGTAACAACCCGATGGTCGGTTGTACAGTAGCTTGCGCTGTTGACGTTGCTCAGGCTTTGAATAAGTAATAAAATACTAATTACAATAATAAATCCCTGTAATTCAAACGAGTTACAGGGATTTTTGTTTTTATTATAATTGAACTTCCCTCCTATTACTCCTCCTTGTTTTCTTTCTCAATAATTGCTGCGGTTGCTAAGTTAAATAAAGCATAAGCATAAGCATAAGCACAAGCGTAACCGTAACCCGTAACCAACGCTAAAATTCACTTTCTTTTGTGTAAACTTACTATATATATATAATATTATTATAATAAGAATAGCAATTTATAGAGATTAGAAAACAGATTTTATCTGTCAGTTACGGGTTACGGTTACGCTTTGTTTACATCATCACTGATGACCAACCTTTGCCTTCAGTGACCATTAGCTTTCACTCCATTGTTTTTAAGATTTTAATACACTAGTGATTACTTTTCATTTCTACATGTATAAGGAAGCCACGGGGATATACGGGGTACTTATTTGAAGGTGTTGTATTGTCTTTGCACCATGATGCAATCCCATTTCAGGACCATTCTTTATGCTCTTTGTAGAAAAAAGACAAATAATTGAATTAAAATTAGTTGATTTCGGAAAAATAGTATAATTTTGCAGATTGAATGGACTAATCTTTAGCATTAACGACAATAAAAATGAAGATTTTCTTGCAGACAGATTTGACAAATGTAAACATTTATGAATTAGGGGGGGGGTAAATTAGCCCGTCCGGTTTTGTCGTGTAAGGATATAACATTTCATAAACAGATATAAGCAAGCGACCTTCGTACTTCGGTACGGCAGGCCGCTTGTCTTGTTTTATACCCTTTGCAATTGGAATGATAATTATAATAAATTGTAAGAAAATGAAAACAACTGAATTTTTAGACTATGAAGCTCCACAAGTGGAAGTAATTGAAGTGGAAGTGGAACAAGGATTTGCTTTGAGCGACCCTGCTCCTTTGGATGACACTCCTTGGCCTTAACCGATTAAAACTGTACGAATCATGAAGAAGAATTTGCTTTTATTAGTGCTGGCCCTGATAGGGATGGGCGGCTTTACAGCTTGTAACAACGAAGACGAGCTGCTGGTACAGGAACAGGCCAATACGAAGCCGGTGGTTATCCGTGCTACCATTGGTAATGTGTCGCGTTTGGCTTTGGGCGAAAGTGTCGATGACCAAACCAAATTGTCATGGAGCGAGGGCGATGCCTTTGCTTTGACGATTGACGGAAAGTCTTATACTTTCAATTGGCAGGAAGGCAATGATTTTGTATATGACGATAACAATGGCGATTTCCCTGCAACATTCACAACCGCCGGTACCATTACTGCCACTTATCCGGCTACAGCAGCAGGCGAACTTTCTGTTCAAAGTGGAACCAAAGCGAATGTAGGCAACTACATGAAGATGACTGCCGAGTTGGAGGTAAGTGCCGGACAGCCTACAACCAATTTGAACTTGAGCTTCGAGCACCAGACATCGGTGGTAGAGATTGCTTTGGAAAAGTCCGAGTTGGCAAGTCAATCGGTGGTGGTTGATTTACGCACCATAGCCAAGTCGATGTACTCGACTCCTGCCGATGGGGAAGGTGTGCTTTCATTCGACAGCGATGGTAAGCTGACAGTTTATTTTGCTGTTTCGCCTACCGATGCAACAATCAAGGATTGGCATATCGGTGTGAAGGACATTGACGGTAATGATTATTACACCGCTACGCTTTCGGCTTTGCAATTGGCTGCAAGCAAGATGTACAAAGTAAATAAGGATGCTTTGACACCCTCTTATCTTGTCAGCGATGACAGCAAGACCGTCACCGCCCACAATGCCATCGGCCTCTACAAATGGGCGGAAATGGCTACAGAAGACCTGTCCGTAAACCTGAAACTGGGCGATAACATTACCCTCCCCACAGACGGCATTACTTTGGACGCTAACGGCTTGCCCGACAAAGGCAACTGGACGCCGGTGGGAAATAATAGTAGTAATGCTTATCAAGGTTCCATCGATGGAAATAATAAGACCATCAGCAACATGTATATCGTAAACAAGACCAACACTGCAAATTATCAAGGCTTTCTTGGAAATAGCGATAAAGTTACCATTAAAAATTTGAAGTTCGATGGTGCAAAGATTGTAGTGGGACAGGATGTGGGTACTGGTTCTGACGGTGGCGGATACACCGGTGTTATATCCGGTGTTTCAAAGGCCAATTTCAGCGATTGCCATGTAACCAATAGTACAGTGAAATGTCTGGCTCTGGGTACAAACTCGCAAATGGTGGGCGGATTGGTTGGCCAATTGAATGCAGGCTCAAATGCAGGAAAGATTACCAATAGCAGTTTTAGTGATGGAACAGTTGAAGGTTACCATAGCGTAGGTGGTATAGTAGGAAGCTTGAGAAATGCCCAACCTACCTACTTCTCTTCTGTTACCAACTGTACTGCTGCGGGTACTGTCACCGGTGCCTATGGAGTAGGCGGCATTGCAGGAAGTTGCTATAGTTACATAGAGGAATGTACCAACAACGCTACTGTGAACGGTGCGGCTTCCGGTGGTATTGTAGGGCATTTGAACACATATGGATGTGTTGTGGGCTGTACCAATAACGGCGAGATTAATGGTGAAACTTCCGTTGATTCCAAAGGGTATGGAACCGGAGGTATCGTAGGACACATTCATTCTGAAACCACAACAGGTAATGATACCAAGAATTATGTGATTGGTTGCAGAAATCTTAATGCCAAAGTAACATTAACTGATACCCAAAGAAGCGGCGGCATCGTGGGCAATCAAAAAAGAGCATTGTCTGGTGTGTATGGTTCATACACAGTAAAGAGTGATGAGGCTAATGCATTTCAATCTTGGTTTGGTCAAAATCCTAATAGCGCCATTAACGGCGAGAACAGAGTTTTTGAATCTGCGACGGGTGATGACCTTCCTGAATCAGCGGTTACTGCCCTGAATACGTCTATCGAAACGGCGTTCAGCAGCGATATGTATTCAACACCGCAAAGTCTATATGTAAGTAAAGGTAATTATGAAACTTATGCTGGCTACCGTTGGTCGTGGGCTCCGGACAGTTGGCCGGAATTCGAATATGCCGATTAAACTCCGTTCCCTAAAATAAATTTTAAAAAAGGTTGCACACCGAGGTGCAACCTTTTTTATATTCCTCAAACAGTGTAATTAAACGGGGGGATAAATTGGTGTAATTCCCCGATAATCATTATTTTTGTGCATGATTAAAAATGAACAGCAAATGAAGATTAATCCGAACTATAAACTCCGCTCCATTGCAGAAACCAACAATATTTTGGACATAGGCAAATCTATATAAGTAGTTTTTTCTTAACTTTATGAAACGTTTGATTATAATTTACATGAAATATGAATAAGAAATCTTTCTTTTTGGGTGTTGTGACAGGAATTGTCCTGACATTCGCAGGCTTGATTGTTATTGGATATGTTAATCAAAATGAATATGATCCGATACAGTACCTTGAACAACCTGTTAGTTATGAGAACAAGACAGAAACCTCTTTTCAAGTGTTTCAAGTTCTTAGCAATGCAGCTTTGGCACGAGAAGCATCAGACGTAATTGGTGGTGATGTTATGTACCTCGGTAATATAGTGGTTATTTTAGGAGAAAATTTCTACAATGACCAGGTTGTTACAATAGATAATCCTCAGAGATTAGGTTCTTATAGCTATACAACCAATGCTGGTAGACCTATGACAGTTCCAGTTGTTGACGGTAATATGAAGTAATCACCTTATCAAGATTGATGCAATAATAATCCCCACTGATTTTAGCTGTTATGCCTAATGTCAGTGGGGTTCTTTTTCAAAAAACTGAATTCAATAAAAGACACGTTATTATTGGTACTATTTCCAAACATCTCCTATCTTTGCACCGTAAATATAGTTTTGATATACCATGTCCCAAGAAATAAAAAATCTGCCAACAATTGAAGGATATAAGCCACAGCAATACAAGGCCATATTCTACCTACAAGCCTCATTCATCAATTTAATAATATCACTTTCACGATAGAAGCACTTACCACCTAATTTTACTTTAGGAAGATAACCTTCTTTTGACCAACGCCATAAGGTAGGCTTGCTAATACCATACTTCTCTACGGTTTCATCTATGGTTAGATACTTGTCTGATTTGGCAGAATACTTTTCACGTTCTGCCAATAATTCCAATGCAAAATCCTTCAAATCCGCTGCATTAATAACCAATTGAATATTGGGGGTAGTGTTGATAATTTCCTTGATGCTCATATTTCTTTCTTTTTTTATAGTGGATAATGAGCAAAGGTAGAAGAAAATTACAGGGATATATTTTTACCAGTCAATTTTATGACAGATACTATGGGTCGTATGCACTCAGATGCTCAATTCGCTGGTTCTTCATCAGTTCCTGCTCACGTAGAAATGATGGGCTTCCTCGGCATCGGTAACAACCCGATGGTAGGTTGTACAGTAGCTTGTGCGGTTGACGTTGCTCAAGCTTTGAATAAGTAATTAAGAACTAATTGCAATAATAAATCCCTGTAATTCACACGAGTTACAGGGATTTATATTTTTACATGGCAAAACTATTGTATTGATAAATCATTAGCTGATTCTTTCAATCCTTTCGCTTACAAGTTTTTTATACGCCTCCTTCAAATTTGCAGAAAGGAATGAATTGTCAATAAGATCCAGCCATTTGGTTCTATTTTTTATCAACCTATTGATGAGTTTATTGCCAACATTAATTTCTATACCACTTATTTCCATCGCTTCAATAAACGATGTCCTGTCAAAACCAGCAATATACTGAGTTTCATCCACGCCATAACCGGTTAATGGCATCGCCAATTCATCTTTATCATCAATACCAGTTAGTGCAACAGCAAGTAGGTCATAAGCAGGAGAAAGCGTGTATCCAATCCCTTCCCTATCGAGTAGAGAAAAGTTCTTGCAATGCATATCAGAATTTCCCGTAATCCATGAGAAAATGACCATTTCCCAGAAACGCTGTATGTCCAACATAGGAGTAGAGGAATAATTTCTGATTATATCTGCTAATTGTGTATAGGCTCCCCGATATTTATGTTCTGTCAGTCTATTGCTTAATTGACACATATCCAACATAGATCGTTTGGAACCATCACTATCCCTATCCATCCGTCTTGTAATGTAGGCCAATTCTCCATCTGCCATCCTTATCAAAGAATGTGCCGCCGTTTCTATCTTGGCCGCTTCTGCCATTTTCATGGTAAGATCTTCCAGTTCCGGCATGGACGTGAACTTAGGACTTTGTGGTTTTAAAATATAATTACCCCATAATCCGACGATGGTAAGTCTGTCGGGTTCATTCTTGCCACCCCGATTAATGTCCAACGAAAGCTTTGCCTGAACACCGGTAACAGAAGTGCTTGATTTCAATACTTCAAGAGCCAGTTTGTCGATATTGTCTCTGGTATAGGGCAATATTGGTGCTTGCTTGTTCCCAAACAACTTGTGAGCACACGAAGCATGGTATCCGGTTTCACCTTTCTTCAATTCCTTATAACAGCATAAGCATTTATTTTCAAATTCATTCATCATATCCTCTTACGCTAATATTACCAATACAATCCTTACAACAAGCCAATAATAAACTCATCCGGTCTCTCGGATCAATCTTCCAAGTATTGTGAACAATATCCAACATCCATCCTTCAGGAATCAATCCGTCAAACACAGGAAACATCATTTCCTTTTCATATTCTTCCTCTTGAAATGGCATTGTAGGACTCAAGGCTTTTGCATTGGGCATTGTCATGTATTGTTCATCATATTTAAAATGATAACCTTCTGAATCTTCCGTTAACACCCCACAAAATACCTCGTCTAAATAAATTCTTGCACGCTTCATTGCTTACTGTTTTTAGCCGGTTGAAGTTCTTCACCGAACAAATTCAAGACTTGATTAACCTTATCCATCCGAACGGTTGGCTTACCATTTTCCAATTCTCTAATGAACCTATACCCTACACCGGCTCTTTCCGCTAACTCTTGTTGGGTTAAGTTATGTAGCTTACGCTTATCACGAATGTATTCATCTAATCTCATACACCTTTAGATTATCCCTTTCGGGTACAATTAACTTCAAAATAAAATCAAATAATCCCAATTGGGTACAAATATAACGCTTTTCTTTAAAATTCGCCCCTTTCGGGTTGAATTTACAAATAAAATAATTGAAAATCTCATCAATGAGGAGATTGAAGGAATGGAGAAAGCTATGAAGGAAGATCTACCTTATACCCTCGAACTAACATCACAAGAAATCAATAAATTGTAAGACTAAAAGTTTGAATATAATCTATAAATCACTATTTTTGCATTTAAATATGAAACGGGCATTATGTTGCCTCTTTCTTTTTCAGATTTT
Source organism: Mediterranea massiliensis (assembly GCA_015060695.1). Lineage (GTDB taxonomy): Bacteria > Bacteroidota > Bacteroidia > Bacteroidales > Bacteroidaceae > Bacteroides > Bacteroides massiliensis_C. The sequence goes on along the minus strand of SUYA01000005.1, from coordinate 152,799 downwards.
ATTTATTAACAATAGGAGAATAATCTGATATAGAATTTTATGTGAATAAACAACAAAATAATAAACATTTGGAATAGCGATTCCATTCATACTTATTAAAAGAAATTTGAGCTTTTAGCTCTTATTCTCACAAGCTGAAAACCGCCAATTAGAAGCAAACAAGAGAATAAGGCGATAAGGTTCACGCCAACATAGGCGTGGACTATTCGTACTTGTTTTTGTTTACGGGTGCTTGGCGGTACCTCAGCTTGTAAATAAGGTCACGAATGGTCTCGCCTTTTTTTATTGCCCATGCTACACATTGGAAAAGCCATCGAAATGGAGCTTCACCGCCAAGAACGCTCGGTTACCTGGTTCGCAAACAAGTTGTTTTGCGATCGAACCAATGTGTACAAAATCTTCAAGAAACAAAGCATCGACACCGAACTATTACTACGTGTCAGTGCCATTTTGAAGCACGATTTCTTCCAATACTACTCCGAAGAGCTTCTTTCTACCCCCCCCCAATGTAGCCAAATCGGCAACAATAGTGTAGCCCGTTAGGCCACGCTACTTACATAAGGTTTTCTTCACAACTATTTACCTTTGCAAAAGAATTTTTAGGCAAAGAAATTAGTTTTAACCAAGTGCCCTCGCGGGTACATAGTATTAATAGTAAATTTTACGATTATGAAGAAAAAACTCATGATGGTAGCGGTGCTGATGGGTGCATTGACCTTAGGTGCCTGCGTTGACAACAACGAAACGCAGTCTGTAACAGACGTACGCAATGCAAAAGCCGAGCAACTGAAAGCTCGTGCAGACATGAACAACGCCGAAGCAGAGGCTCTGAATGTGCTGGCTGCTGCCGAAGCACAATTGATGAACGCTAAGGCTGCTGCTGCCAAGGCCAACGCTGCCAAGGCCAACGCTGAAGCTGCCACCATCAACAAGAAAGCCGAATTGGTAGCTCTTCAAAAAGAAGCAGCCGAACTGGAAAACGAAGCTGCAAAGATTGAAAACCAAAAGGCACAAGCTGCCCTCGAAGCTGCTCTCTCTGACTTGGAAGTAGCCAAGAAGAAAGCCGAACAACAATTAGACAGCATCGCCGGACAATTGGAAGCCGACAAGCTGAAATGGGAAGCTGAATTGGCTGCTGCAAAAGAAGCGCTAAGTGTTGCCGAACAAGCACTGATTACTACTCAAGACCAAGTGGATGCTACCGAAAAAGGCAAGTTGTTAGCATTGGCCGGTGCATATAGTCTAGCGGTAAAAAATTTGATTGATGCTCAAAAGGATTTGGTAAATGCAAAGAATTCATTACTTACTGCTGAAGAAGATTTGGTTAGCGTAGAAGAACAAAAGGCAGAAGCCATTCTGAACAATAATAACAGCATCGCACAATGGGAGTTGCAAATTGCTGCTTATAAGGAATATCACAACTATTTGGAAAGTGCCACTATCGACTCATTGCAAGCCGAATTGACTAAACTGAATGCCAAAGCGTTGGTTTTAGAAGACGCTTATAACAACGCTACAAAATTATTCAACGATGCTGAAATCGATTATGACACCATCAACGGTGCGAGAGAATTGTTTGTAAAAGACGCTGTATTTGAAATGATTTACAACAATGTTATTGTTTTGACCGACGAAGAGGGAAATGAAGATAGATTCTATTTAAGATATGAAGATTGCACTATGAATCTTACTTCTTTTATTCCTTCTTGGAATGATTACACTAATTATGGTAAGCTATACACCTACGAATCAGAAGAGTACAATACCTCATGGAGTGAATACATTGGTGATAGCTTAGTATTTGATGTAGCTGAGTTAAGTAACGACATCCGCCAAATTGAATTGGCTATCAATGAAAACATAGAACGTTGGGGTGGATATTTAGAAGGTTACGAAAAAACACTGGCTAACTTACAAGCCCAATACAACGGCAAGGCTACCGAAGTTATCGGTTATGACGCCGACGGTAAGGAAATTGTAAAAGAAATCCGCAACGCTGTTGACTCTACCGCCTATTTAAAAAACGCTTACGAAAAAGAGACCGATGCTACTAAAAAGGCTACTTTAAGAAGCTATTACGAAGCTGCCATCGCTCGTGAAAAGAGTTTATTAGACGAAATTGATTTCTATACCATGATGGTTAAAGGCGACAGCCGTAAGGTAACAGCCATGAAGGCATGGTTGGAAATGTTCTTGAATTGGGATGCCAACATTGCAGCATTGAACGAAAAGATTGAAAACTACAACAACGTAAATCTCATTGCCTACAAGGCTAAAGTAGATGCTTGGTATGTACAGACTGAAGCAGAAATTGCACAAATGGCTAATGATGCTGCCAAAGATATCATCACTACTCAGTTAAATTACAACTATGGAACCGGTGCTGTAAATTTGGAAAACAGTATTAAGCAAATCGAAAAGAATATTGCTAACGCTAAGAAAAATAACGAAGACCTCAGCAGCATCGAATCAAAAGAAGAGATGGTTGAATATGCCAAGATGCGTGTAGCTGCTTGCGAAGCAGTAGTTGCCGCTTGTGAAGTAGCTGTAACCGATGCCAAGGCAGCCCTCGATGCAGCCATGCCGAAAGAGGAAGAATAATCCCACCCCTTGGTACAACGGAAAGGTTTTATAACAAAATTGATAACAAACTTATAATATAATAAGAAGTATTATGAAAAAGAAATTTATGATGTTTGCACTTCTCGTTGGTGCGTTGTCACTGGGAAGCTGCGTCGATGATAGCGAATCGCAATCAGTAACCGCTGTTCGCGATGCAAAAACCAAGGAGCTGAAGTCTATTGCTGCCATGGAGGCTGCACAGGCTCAAGCTACTCGTACCATGGCTGCTGCCGAGGCTGCCATGAAGGCTGCACAAGCCGAAGCACAAGCTGCTGCAGCTGCTAAGGCTGAAGCCGAAGCTGCTTTGAAAACTGCCGAGGCCGAGCTGATTGAACTACAAAAGCAAGCTGCCGAATTGGAAAACGAAGCCGACCGCATTGCCAACGAGGCTGCACAAGCTGAACTGGAAGCTCAAATGGCTGCATTGGAAGTGACCAAGAAAGAAAATGAAGCCAAATTGGCTGAGATTGCTGCGTTGGTAGAAAAGCAAGCCATCGAAAACGAAGAGGCTTTGGCCAAAGCACAAAAAGCATTGTTAGATGCCCAACAAGCATTGGCTACCCAATTGGCCAATGCCGATGATGCAGAAAAGCAAAAATTACAAACTTTGGCATCAAACTACTCTTTAGCCGTAGAAAATCTGATTCTTGCACAACAAAACTTGTCAACGCTCAGAACCCAATTGGTCAACTTGGAAACCGGTAAGGCAAGTGCTGAAGAAACGATGAAAGCTGACGTAGAAACCTTGAAAGAAAATATTGCATGGAATCAATTGCAAATTGAATCTTATAAGGAATATACCAACTACCTCGAAGAGTATGATTCACTTATCATCGAATACAATAAGATGAGTACTGAATATAGCAAACTTTATGACACCTATCAAGGAAAGTACAAAGCTTATAGCAAAGCACGTGATGAAAGAGATTTAACAGAGGCTGAAGCACTAACAGATTCTATCTATGCAGATCCGTTCTACCATTTCAATACCAACAATGGTGAGATAATATTGAAAAACAAAGAAGGTGAAGAGGTAACAGCTACAGCCGATTGGACATTACAAAAGTATTATAAATTCTATTCTCTCTATCAAACAAGTGGCACTGTAGCTGAATACAAGTATGAAATAAATCACAGTGAACACACGTCCAAGGTGACTGTAGATTCACTCTACATGAACTATGATCAGTATAAGTGGTATGGTTACGAAGCAGATATTCGCACCATCGAGTTGGAAGTAAACGACTATTTAGTTCAACAAAACGCAGATAAAAAAATTGGGGAAGATGCATTAACTGCGGCACAAGCCCAATACAACGGCAAGGCAAAGTATGGTACAGGTACTTTCGATGCCGAAGGCAATGAAATTATGAAGGAAGGCAAGAATGCCGTTGACTCTACCGCTTACCTGAAAGCTGAATACGAAAAGATATTGGCCAAGGCCAATGCTACCGATCAAGAAATTGCTGATGCCAAATCGGCTTATGAAATTCAATTGGGCATCGAATTGGCATTGAAAGCCGATATTGCTACCTACACTGGCAATGTAGATGCTTATGCTTGGAACATCCTTGTCATGGAGAAATCATGGGATTTGTTCAGCAACTTCGATGCTAACAAAGCTAAGTTGGACGAAAAGATTGCTGCCTACAACGAAAGCATGAAAGCAACCTATACCGAAAAGATCGTTGCACTTTGGACAGAATACATGGATGCATATGTTGAATACAGAACTCTTCAAACAGAACAACAAACTCTGTATAATATTCTCAACAATGACAATGGTACACCGATGACTGCTAAAGACATTAAGGATGCTATTGAAACATTGGAAGCCGACATCGAAACCAAGGAAGGTCAGATTGCCGAAAAGGAAAAGATGATTTACCAAGGCGATATTACTTATGAAGCAGCTATCGAATACAAGAAGGCTGAAATTGCTGCCCAAGAAGCAGTAGTTGCTGCCAAGAAAGTAGCTGTTGAGCAAGCTAAAGCTGCTCTCGACGCTGCCATGCCGAAAGACGAAGAGGTTGCCGAATAATCATTCGCTCCAACACTATCAATTGAAATATAAAATTTTAAGTTTAGCAATATGACGAAAGCTCCCTCCCCTTCCGCTATACACGGCGGAAGGACAAAGGGAGGAAGTTGGGAGAAGATTGCAGAACTTCCATAAAAATTGAATCATATGAAATTGAACAAACTTTTAATACTGGCTGTTTCGGCCATGATGGGTTTGGCCGCCAATGCTCAGAATGCTCCCCAAAAGGATTATACTCCGAAGAAGGGTGACTTTACCTTGGCTGCTACCATGGGCTACAACAGCTATGCCAGCGTAACAGCACTGCCGGGTACGCTGACCAACTACGAGGCAACGGCCCTATCTACCAACTGGAGCGACAAGAAGTTAATGGTTGGTTTCGAAGCCGGCTGGTTCGTTAGCGACAACTGGAAATTGAATCTTGCCAGTGGCTTGAACATGACCAACAATCCGGGTTATGCAGCCGTTCCGGGCACTATGGACGAAGGTGCTTCGGCCGAAGAAAACATGGGTGAAATACCCGGTTATCGTGCCGTGGCCGATGCCTACAGCTTTGCCTACAATGTATCGGCCGGTATCGACCGCTACTTCCAAATGAAAAATGTACAGAACTTGATGTGGTATGGCGGTGCACGCATCGGTGTAGCCTACGGTCTGAACGAAGTAAAGTATGATGAATACGAATCAATGGGTAAATCGACTGCCGAAACCGTAAACTTACGATTTGCATTGACTTGCGGATTCGATTACTTCGTGTTGCCGGCCCTTTATATCGGCGCACAAATCGACCCGTTCAGCTATACTTATAACATGACGGCTTATAAGCCACAAGAAGGCTTGAGCAACCTGGATGCCGACAGTCACAACTTCAGTCTGTTGGCCGCCCCTACTCTCAAGGTTGGTTTCAAGTTCTAAGCTGAATAATTTGTTTATGGATTAAAACAGAAACACTTTTTTATAAATAAATATAAATTGTTCTCAAAAGCGAGTTTGTCGAGAGACACGCTCGCTTTTTTTATCACCAATCGCCACAGAGTAATGGGTGATAAGTCAAATCATTAAAAACTAATCGCTATTCCTTGTATATTTCACGCACATTCCCTACCTTTGTCTGCCGAAATTGGATAAATAAGATCTTAACATATCACAATTATACAAGGATGATTCTTTATTTTAGAACCCCGCAACAGAGCGTCATTGCCGTAGAGAGCAAAGAGACGCTACAACAAGCTGATAGTGAAAAACTATGTTGGCTGTTTGGTGAGGCAACTCCCGAAAGCGAAGAAAATCTGAAAGGTTGTTACGTTGGCCCCCGCCGCGAAATGATTACTCCGTGGAGTACCAACGCTGTGGAAATCACACAGAACATGGGTCTGGCCGGCATACTGCGCATCGAAGAGTATTTTCCCGTAGCCAACGAGGATGCCGAATTTGACCCTATGCTGCAACGCATGTACAAAGGATTAAATCAAAACATCTTCACCACCAACCGCCAACCAGAACCCATCATACACATTGAAAATCTGGAGGCATATAACGAACAAGAAGGTTTGGCACTGAGCAAAGAAGAGATGGACTACTTGAAGAAGGTAGAACAAGATTTGGGACGCCCATTGACCGATAGCGAAGTATTCGGTTTTGCACAAATCAACTCGGAACACTGCCGCCATAAAATTTTCGGAGGAACCTTTATCATCGACGGCGAAGAGAAGGAATCGAGCCTCTTCCAAATGATTAAGAAGACTACACAAGAAAATCCTAATAAGATTATCTCAGCCTATAAGGACAACGTGGCTTTTGCACAAGGTCCCGTTATCGAACAATTTGCACCGGCCGACCACTCGAAGCCCGACTACTTCCAAGTAAAGGAGATTGAGAGTGTTATCTCGTTAAAGGCCGAGACGCACAACTTCCCCACTACAGTAGAGCCTTTCAACGGTGCATCGACCGGTACGGGTGGCGAGATTCGCGACCGTATGGGTGGTGGTAAGGGTTCGTGGCCCATTGCCGGAACAGCTGTTTATATGACTTCATATCCGCGTAGCGAAGAAGGTCGCGAATGGGAAGATATTTTGCCGGTGCGCAAATGGTTGTACCAAACGCCCGAACAGATTCTGACAAAGGCCTCGAACGGCGCCAGCGACTTTGGCAACAAGTTTGGCCAACCGCTTATCTGCGGTTCGCTACTTACCTTCGAACACCAGGAAAATGGCGAGCAATATGCCTACGACAAGGTGATTATGCTGGCCGGTGGCGTGGGATATGGTACTAAGCGCGACTGCCTGAAAGGCACACCACAACCCGGAAACAAAGTAGTGGTAATGGGTGGCGACAACTACCGCATCGGATTGGGCGGTGGATCGGTATCGTCGGTGGAGACAGGACGCTACTCATCGGGCATCGAATTGAATGCAGTACAACGCGCCAATGCCGAAATGCAAAAACGTGCCTACAACGTGGTGCGTGCCCTCTGTGAAGAAGACAATAACCCCATCGTATCTATTCACGACCACGGCTCAGCCGGACACGTAAATTGCCTCAGCGAGTTAGTAGAAGAGTGCGGTGGATTGATTCACATGGATAAGTTGCCCATCGGTGACCAAACATTAAGTGCCAAAGAAATCATTGCCAACGAAAGCCAGGAACGCATGGGATTGCTCATCGACGAATCGGCCATCGAGCATGTTCGTCAAATTGCCGAACGCGAACGTGCACCGATGTACACCGTGGGCGAAACTACAGGCGATGCCCGCTTTGCTTTTGAACAGGCTGACGGAGTACGCCCCTTCGACTTGGCTGTTGATCAAATGTTTGGTTCATCACCCAAAACTTACATGGTGGACAAAACCGTTGAACGCAAATACGACGTGGTGACATATGACATCACCAAATTAGACGAATACATCCAACGCGTACTGCAATTGGAAGCCGTAGCTTGTAAAGACTGGTTGACCAACAAAGTGGACCGATGTGTAACCGGTCGTGTGGCTCGCCAACAATGTCAAGGCGAATTACAATTGCCATTGAGCGACTGTGGTGCTGTAGCTCTCGACTATCGTGGACGCAAAGGTATCGCTACCTCTATAGGACATGCCCCACAAGCAGCCTTGGCCGACCCTGCCGCAGGCTCAGTACTCTCAGTAAGCGAAGCACTGACCAACTTAGTATGGGCACCCTTGGCCGATGGATTGAACAGCGTATCGCTTTCAGCCAACTGGATGTGGCCTTGCCGCGCACAAGAAGGTGAGGATGCACGTCTCTATACTGCTGTAAAAGCGTTGAGTGACTTCTGCTGTGCGTTGGAAATAAACGTTCCGACCGGCAAAGACTCACTTTCAATGACACAAAAATATCCCGATGGAAGCAAAATTATCAGCCCGGGTACGGTTATCGTATCGGCCGGTGGCGAAGTAAGCGACATCCGCAAGATTGTGTCGCCTGTTATGAAGAACGAGCCAAAGAGCCGCTTCTATCACATCGACTTCTCGTTCGACACCCTGCAATTGGGTGGCTCAGCTTTTGCGCAGAGCCTCAACAAGGTGGGTAGCGACGTGCCTACCGTGAAGAATCCTGAATACTTCCGCGATGCCTTCTTAGCCATACAACAATTAGTGAACGAAGGTCTTATCATGGCCGGACACGACATCTCAGCCGGTGGTTTGCTGACCTGTTTATTGGAAATGTGTTTTGCCAACGTAGAGGGCGGTATGGAAATAAGCCTCGATAAGCTACAAGGATGCGACATCGTGAAGGCTCTCTTTGCCGAAAACCCCGGTGTAGTTATCCAAGTATCTGACAAGGATGCCGCTCGTGTAAAGAAGATTCTGGACGATGCCGGCGTTGGTTATATAAAGATAGGTGTACCTACCGACGAACGTCATATCATGGTAAGCAAAGAAGGATACGACTACCAATTCGGCATCGACCACCTGCGCGACGTTTGGTATTCTACTTCATACCTCATGGACAGAAAGCAAAGCTTCCACGGTAAAGCCAAAGAACGCTTTGAAAATTACAAGCAACAACCGCTCGACCTGGCATTCGGACCTGAATTTACCGGTAAGTTGAAGCAATGGGGACTTGACCCCGACCGCCGTACTCCGTCGGGAATCAAAGCAGCCGTTATTCGCGAAAAGGGTACCAACTCTGAACGCGAAATGGCATACAGCTTCTGGTTGGCAGGCTTCGACGTGAAGGACGTTACCATGACCGACCTTATCAGCGGTCGTGAAACTTTAGAAGATGTCAATGTGATTGCTTTCTGTGGTGGTTTCTCAAACTCAGACGTACTTGGCTCGGCCAAGGGTTGGGCAGGCGCATTCCTCTACAACCCCAAAGCTAAAGCTGCGCTCGACAACTTCTATGCTCGCAAGGACACCTTGTCATTGGGTGTGTGCAACGGTTGTCAGTTGATGGTGGAATTGGGACTCATAAACCCTGAACACCCGGCAGACAAGAAAGCAAAGATGTTGCATAACGACTCACATAAGTTCGAAAGTAACTTTGTTTCACTAACCATTCCTACTAACCGAAGCGTCATGTTCGGCTCATTGAGCGGCTACAAGATTGGTACTTGGGTAGCACACGGCGAAGGTAAGTTCCACTTGCCATTGCCCGAAGATGAATACAACGTAGTAGCCAAGTTTACCTACGACGGTTATCCCGCCAACCCCAACGGCTCATCGTATAGCGTAGCAGCTATTGCCAGCAAAGACGGACGTCACCTGGCCATCATGCCGCATCCCGAACGTACCATCTTCCCGTGGCAATGCGGCTACTATCCGCGTCCAACCGACGAAGTCACTCCTTGGATAGAAGTCTTTGTCAATGCTCGCAAGTGGGTAGAGGCACAAAAGGCTAAATAAACACCAATTTGTGTTAATAATATATATTAAGGTGTAGGTTGCATGAACTTTTTGCAACCTACACCTTATTATTTTATACATCAGCTTGCAGATTTAAAAAATATAACATACATTTGTCAATCATTCACTTAGATAACAACAAAGATGATTATTAGAAGGTGCGTTTTACTTTCCTTTATATGGTTGTTATGCAACTGTTTTTATGGGTTGCAAGCACAAACCTACAAATACATCGGAGTAGAAAACGGCCTAAGCAACCGACGCGTATTCTCTATCCAAAAAGGTAACAAAGGCTATATGTGGTTCTTAACCCAAGATGGAATAGATAGATACGACGGAAAGCATTTCAAACACTACCTACTGAAAAACAAGGGACAAGAAGAAAATTCATTATGGAACTTGAATTGGCTTTATACCGATTCAAAAGGAGTATTATGGGAGATAGGCAAACGTGGACGGGTTTTCTATTATGATAGCCTGCAAGACGAATTTAAGTTGGCCTACTCACTGCCCAAAACCAATCATGGCACCACTCGTTCATATATTACATACGGTTTTATCGACAATGAAGATTACATCTGGCTATGTACCAAAGAGGGTATATATCGCTACAATAGTCAAAACGGTGAGAGTCAGTTTTTAACGTGCGACATCAAAGAGAGCATTACCAAGATTGAACAGATAGACTCCACCCACTATTTTGCCGGTACCGACAAGGGGATACATTATTTAGAAAGGAAAGAGAATCGCCTTCTATTGACAGATTGTGAAGGATTGAATCCTCCACAACTGCACGTCAACGACATCTATTACCACGAAGCCAGTAAAAAAGTATTTATCGGAACATTCCAAGAGGGCATCTTTATTTACGATCTTGTACTACATCGTCTCACCGACTTAAAAGACGAACTGAAAGACATTACCATCAATTGCATACGTTACTTCAACGAGCGCGAAATACTAATTGGCACCGATGGCATTGGGGTATATAAAATGAACACTGACACCTACCACTCCGATCCATACATTGTGGCCGACTATACTCAATTCAATGCCATGAACGGTAATAACATCAGCGATATCTATATAGACAACGAGCAACGCATCTGGATGGCCAATTATCCGTTTGGCATTACCGTTCGCGACGACCGTTATCCGCAATATATGTGGATTAAACACTCCGTCAAAAACAAACAATCGTTGGTCAACAATCAAATCAATGCTATCATAGAAGACTTGGAAGGCGACCTTTGGTTTGCCACCAACAACGGTGTCAGCCACTACTGCCCCCACAAAGAGGAGTGGCAAACCTTTTTAAGCTCCTTCAATCCGGAAATACAAAACAAGAACCACACCTTCCTTTCCCTATGCGAAATCCGCCCCGGTGAAATCCTGGTAGGTGGATACAACTCCGGTCTTTACCAAATAAATAAATGGAACGGAAAAATCAGCTACCACACACCGGCTTCATTCACTACCAACGAGCTTCGCCCGGACAAATACATCCGCACTCTGCTGAAAGACAAAAGTGGGAAAGTATGGTCGGGAGGGTATTACAACCTGAAAGAGATTGACTTGAAGAACAGAGTCCTTCGCCACATTCCGGGATTGAACGGCATAACCGTCATCAAAGAGAAAGACGACGATTATTTATGGATTGGTACAGCCAATGGGCTGTATTTATTAGAAAAAGAGAGTGGTCAATACACCAATATCCATTTACCGATAGAATCCAATTACGTCTATTGCTTGTTTCAATTGCCCAATGGCATGCTCTACATCGGTACCAACAACTCCGGTCTGTTGCAGTACGACCCAGAAAAGAAGAAGTTCGAACACTATCATAAGGACAATACCGCCTTGCTCTCAAACAACATCTACCACATCTTGCACGACGGCGGCGACAGATTGGTGCTCAGCATGGAGAACGGCCTGTGCAACTTCAATATCCCGGAAGGCAAATTTGTTAACTGGACAAAAGAACACGGTCTGATGTCCGATCACTTCAACGCCTCATCGGGTACCTTGCGAAAGAATGGAAACTTCATCTTTGGAAGTACCGACGGTGCCATCGAATACCATAAAGACATGCGTTTACCGCACACCAATACTTTCAGAATGGTCTTCAACAACTTGCGCATCTTCAACAAGATTGTCTATCCGGGCGATGCCGATTCTCCGCTGACCAATGAGATAGACAAGACCTCTCTGCTGCGTCTGAAGTATAGCCAGAACATGTTTTCCATCGATGTCTCTTCCATTAATTTCGACCATCCTTCTCTCATTCTCTACTCCTGGAAGTTGGAAGGTTTCTTCGATGAATGGAGCGAACCAAGCTTAGAATGTGACATCCGCTTCACCAATCTTTCACCGGGAGATTACACCCTAAAAGTAAAAGCCATTTCCAGCGAAGACAAGCGCATCACACTGGAAGAACGCGAAATTAAAATCACTATCGAACAACCCTTCTGGTTCAGCTTCTGGGCCTTGTTGCTGTATGCCGTTTTACTCATGGTGGGCGTAGCCATTTTCTTACGCTTCGACATGTTGCGCAAGAAGCGCAAACTGTCCGAAGAGAAAATCAATTTCTTTGTCAACACAGCCCACGACCTCCGTACGCCCCTCACCCTGATTAAGGCCCCGTTGGAAGAGATGGAGCAACAAGAACCTCTAAGCGAAAGAGGCCGCGAAAGCATCTATACCGCCCTACGCAATGTGAATGCCCTACTTCGACTGACCACCAACTTGATTACATTCGAACGTGCCGATAATTACAACAACCAACTGATGATTGCCGAATACGAGCTGAACAGCTATATGCAAGAACTGATTCAAGCATTCCAAGGCTATGCAGCTACCAAACAATTAGAATTGACTTATCAGAGTAACTTCCAATCTCTCAACGTATGGTTAGATAGAGACAAGATGGAATCTATCTTGAAAAACCTACTATCCAATGCCTTGAAATATACTCCACAGAACGGGAAAGTAGAAGTAAAAACCACAGAAACCGATAAATATTGGAGCATAGAAATCAAAGACACCGGCATAGGCATTCCGGTCAACGAGCAGAAGCAACTGTTCAAAACCCACTTCAGAAGCAGTAATGCCATCAACTCGAAGATTACCGGCAGTGGCATCGGTCTGCTCTTAGTTGACAAACTGGTTCGTCTGCACAACGGCAAACTAACCTTCCACAGCAAGGAGGGCGAAGGCACTTGCATAACCATTACATTCCCCATAAATGCTGAGGGATTCCCGAAAGCAATATTCACCGAAAGCAAGCCGCAAGCCGAGCATATAACCGACTCGCACACCACACGCCCCAGCAACATACCACAAATATACAAGGAAACATCGTCCATGCCTACCACCTCTGTCGACAAGAAAAAGAAGTTGCTGATTGTGGAAGATAATGACGAATTGCGCAACTACCTGAAGCGTTCGTTAGAAAATTACATTGTGCAAACTTGTGCCAACGGCAAAGAGGCTGTAGAGATTATCTACGAATATATGCCCGACTTGATTGTTGCCGACATCATGATGCCCGAAATGCGTGGCGACGAATTGTGTGAAAAGCTAAAGAACGACATCTCTACTTCGCACATCCCCATCATACTGCTCACCGCATTGGGCAGCGAAGAAGACATTATTAAAGGGCTGACGTATGGTGCCGACGAATACATCACCAAGCCTTTTAACATCAATATCTTGCGAGCCACTATTGCCGGCATATTAGCCAACCGCGAACGGGTTTATCAGAAATATAACAGCATTGAGTTTCTGGATGAAAACGAGGAAAAGATAGAAAATACCAACTGTACCAACAACCTCGATTGGAAATTCATCACTACCCTCAAGCAAGAGGTAGAAAAGCACATGGACGACCCCGACTTTAACATAGACAAGCTTTGCGTATTGTTGGCCATGAGTCGCACCAGCTTCTACAACAAACTACGTGCCCTGACAGGACAGTCACCTGCCGACTACATCCGCATCATCCGTCTGAAGCATGCCGCCCAACTGTTGAAGGAGCAGAAATACAGCATCACAGAAATAGCCGAGATGACCGGATTCAACGATGCCAAATACTTCCGCGAAGTATTCAAAAAGCATTTCAAGGTCAGCCCCAGCCAATACCTGAAACGTAATTAAAAAAAGATGAGAAACAAAGAAGTAAACTTTTACTTAGAAGCATTTGGCCTGTTTTTCAAGATTGGTGCATTTACCATCGGTGGTGGATATGCCATGGTACCACTTATCGAAAACGAAATAGTGAACCGGCGCCATTGGATTGACAAGGAAGATTTTCTCGACCTGCTGGCCATTGCCCAGTCGGCACCCGGTGTGTTGGCCGTCAACATTGCCATCTTTGTGGGCTACCGCCTGCGGGGCATTAAGGGTTGTCTGACTACCGCCTTAGGCACCATCCTTCCTTCGTTTCTCATCATACTGAGCATCGCGCTGTTCTTCCACCAATTCAAAGAAAATCCCACAGTCGAAGCCATCTTCAAAGGCATCCGTCCGGCAGTGGTTGCACTGATAGCCGCTCCTACCTTCAACATGGCACGCTCGGCCAAAATCAATCGCTACACCGTTTGGATACCCATTGTTTCGGCACTACTCATATGGCTTTTGGGCTTTTCGCCCATCTGGATTATTATCCTCACCGGTATTGGAGGTTACTTTTGGAAAATGAAAATTGAGAATTAGCATGCTGTTTTTACAATTATTCTATACATTCTTTAAGATAGGGTTGTTCGGCTTTGGCGGCGGATACGCCATGCTCTCCATGATTCAAGCCGAAGTAGTGACACGCCACGGTTGGCTGACGGCACAAGAGTTTACCGACATTGTAGCCATCAGTCAGATGACTCCCGGCCCCATAGGCATCAACTCGGCTACTTATGTAGGCTACAGCACCCTGATAGAAGCCGGCTACACACCCTCCATAGCCATACTTGGTTCGGTCACCGCCACCTTGGCTGTAGTACTCCCCTCCTTCATCTTGATGCTTGCCATCAGCCGTTTCTTCTTGAAGTACCAGAAGCATCCGGCGGTAGCGGCCGTCTTCAGCGGTCTTCGTCCGGCGGTGGTGGGTTTGCTGGCTGCCGCAGCATTGGTATTGATGAATGTCGAGAATTTCGGTTCTCCTTCCAACGACCTCCGCACCTTCCTCATCAGTTGCACCCTCTTTGTAGTTACCTTCGTAGCCACTCGTCGTTTCAAGGTCAGCCCCATTTTAATGATTATTATTTGTGGCATTGCCGGAATGTTGCTATATTAGCCGCATGAACCGATATGTCCTATTATTATTACTCCTGCTCTTGGCTGCTTGGCCGGTCGGGGCACAACCACGCAAGCACGAAGTGCGGGCCGCTTGGATTACAGGCGTCTATGGATTGGACTGGCCGCAAACCCGTGCCACCAATGCCGCCACCATGCGCCGCCAACAAGAAGAGTTGATTGCTATTCTCGACAAGCTAAAAGCAGCTCACTTCAACACCGTACTTTTCCAAGCCCGTACTCGAGGCGACGTGTTATACCGTTCAAAGATAGAACCCTTCAACTCCATATTGACCGGCACCGTGGGCAAAGACCCCGGCTACGACCCACTGGCCTTTGCCGTAGCCGAGTGCCACAAGCGAGGCATGGAGTGCCACGCCTGGATTGTCAGCATCCCTTTGGGCAACCGTCGGCATGTATCTCGGTTGGGCAAAGAGTCGGTTACCAAGAAGAAGCCCGCCATCACCGTAGCCTACAAACGAGAGTACTTCCTGAATCCGGGAAATCCACAAACCAAAGAGTACCTGATGAGCTTGGTGCGCGAAATGGTGACTAATTACGACATAGACGGTGTACACTTCGACTACCTGCGCTACCCCGAACGTGCCCTCCGCTTCCCCGACACACAGAGTTTTCGCCGCTACGGCAAGGGACGCACACTGGCACAATGGCGTCGCGACAACATCACCGAGATAGTGCGCCACATTTACAAAGGTGTCAAGGCACTGAAACCTTGGGTAAAGGTCAGCACCAGTCCCGTGGGCAAGTACGACGACACTACCCGCTATTCCTCTAAGGGATGGAATGCCTTTCACAGTGTTCATCAAGATGTGCAGGGCTGGTTGGGCGAAGGCATTCAAGACCAGATTTATCCGATGATGTATTTCCGTGGCAACGCCTTCTACCCCTTTGCTTTAGATTGGAAAGAGCAGTCGCAGGGACGGCACGTAATCCCCGGATTGGGCATCTACTTCCTCGACCCCAAAGAGGGTAATTGGTCGCTCGATGAGATAGATCGTCAGCTCTACTTCATCCGCCACAACGACTTGGAGGGCGAAGCCCACTACCGTGTGAAATACCTGATGGACAACACCCAAGGAATCTACGACCTGTTGCAGATGAAGCACTACACCACCCCCGCCCTGCAACCGCCCATGACGTGGGCCGATAGCATCGCCCCCTCGGCACCAACTCGTCTGCAAGTCATGGAAGAGGCTCCCGGATATACCCGGCTGACGTGGGAAGCCGCCAGCGACAACGACCCGCAAAACGCACCTAAGTATGTCATCTACTCGTCAGAGACGCTACCCATCGACACAAGCAATCCGGCAAATATCTTGGCCCAAGGTGTAGAAGGCACCACCTTCCTGCATGCTCCGCTACGTCCTTGGGAGCGTCGTAAACATTTTGCCGTAACGGCCATCGACCGCTACGGCAACGAAAGTCAACCTGCATTTTCCTATTAATCCCCCACAGTTTGTATAAAGAAGGAGAGTTTCATTATTCCTCCCCTGTTCACAGGGGAGGGGGATCGCTTGCGGTGGAGGAGTTTAGAATACCGTTGCTTTGAATACACATTACTATACCGTTCAAGGGCACCCGCAAGGGATGCCCCTACCATAACCCCGTCACCAAATACACCTTCCGCAACAATAACAAATGCAACAACACCGTAGGGGCACCCCTTGCGGGTGCCCTTGAAGCATTCAATCTATAGAAACCACTTCCCACCGCTACACAGAAATTTTTTTCGTGATTTTAATGTCACAATGTTTTTCTTCCTCTCCTATTTATTAACTAACGCTCAAAAACTCTTCTACTTTTTTCAGTAAGGTATAGTGGAGGGAGAGTTTCTTTATTCCTCCCCTGTTTATAGGGGAGGGGGACCGCTTGCGGTGGAGGAGTTTTAAGAGAAGAGAATTACCACTTATTATAATGGATATTCTCCGGTTTCCACTTATCCTTCGGAGTCGGCGACTGAGCCGGATAACCGATAGGAATGATATTCAGCGGAATGACATACGAAGGCAATTCCAACACCTCCGTCACCTTCGGATAAACCGCTTCGTTGGGATAGACACCACACCACACAGCCCCCAATCCCAATCCGTGAGCCGCCAGCAAAATATTCTCGGTAGCGGCCGAAGCATCTTGAATCCAGTAGGCCTGTCCCCCACCTTCTAAGGCTTTCGTCATATCACCACACACCACGATGGCCAGTTGTGCCGACTTCAGCATCTGAGCAAACGGATGCACTTGGCGCAAGCGTTCCATCTGTTCACGGTCGTTCACCACCACGAAAGCCCACGGTTGCTTGTTGACAGCCGTAGGTGCCGCCATGCCTGCCCGCAACAATTTCTCCACCGTTGCCTCGTCCACCGGTTGGTCGGTAAAGGCACGGATACTGGTTCGTGTCATAATATTTTCCAATACAGCAGCCGAATTATCAGCCTGTTTTACCTCATTTTTACTACATGCGCTAAGCATTCCTGCCACCAGCAAGATGCTCCAAAACCACGTTACGTTTCTTTTCATTGTACCTTGTTTTTAGTTTTCTTGACAAAGAAAGCAATTATTTCGCACTTTTTCAAAAATAAGTGCAAATTATTTTGTTTAATTCAACTTAACTTCCTTAATTTGTTGATGTTACACACTCCCTAAAAATTTTAGGGGGGGGGGTAGTTTGTAAAGATTATTAATCAATTAAATTACACTTATAACTTATAGTATGAAAGAAAAAGAAATGTATGAAGCTCCCATCGTGGAGATTATCGAAGTTCAAGTAGAGAAAGGGTTTATTGAAAGTGGAAATCCCGGTAATTCTGGAATCGGTTAACCTTAATTTATCCAACTAAATTCAAGGAGAAGACTTATGAAAAAGTTATTTAGTTTAGCTATGGTTGCACTGACTATGAGCTTCAGTGCATGTACCAATGATTTGAAAGAAAATGCGCAATTGACTTTTGGGGACAATGTAGTTACAGCTACTACTTCCGGAGTTTCTACTCGTACTACTGTTGATGGTTACAAAGTACTTTGGGCCAGTAACGATGAAATAGGTATTTTCTATAGCAATGGAGAAAACAATTATGCCAACAATAAATTCAAATTGGCTACCGGACAAGGCACACAAACAGCGACCTTTGCTCCTATAAACATTACCGGTACAGAAAAAGTAAATGCATATTATCCCTATCAGCAGAATGCTAACTGGGACGGTAACAAATTATCGTTAACACTACCGGCTGAATATGAATACAATAAAGCTAACCAAATGGTTATGGTGGGCGATTTTGATGAAGCCGGCAATATTGGTTTCAAGAACGCATCAGCATTAGTGATGGTTACTATCAACAACTTCCCTACCGGATATACTAAAGCTGTGTTTACTGCCAATAACAGCGAAAAACTGAATGGAGCAGCTACGGTAGAAAATGGAGAATTAAAGATCTCTTCAGAATCCCAAGGAACAAGCACTATTACCATCAAACTACCGCAAGATGCTAATGAAGACAGCTATACATTCTATTTCCCCATTGCAGTGGGTACTTATACAAATGGATTGAAACTGACTTTAGTTGATGGTAGCTCTAATAGTACAGAGCTTGGCACTTTGAAAACAAATGGACAATCATACTTTGAAGCCAAACGTAATGAGTTTCATAAGCATGTTTTAACTTATAGCACATCTGGTACTACTGCATCAGCTTCTTCTACAGAATCGGTTGATGAAGTAATGGAAGAAGAAACAAATGTGGCCTTGCAAGAAGTTACAGAGCCTACTGCTAATATTGTAATTCCTGCTAAGGATACAGAAGAAAAACATACTTTGACAATTGGTGAAATTTCAGAAGAAACCACATCACTGAATATTAAAGAAGAAGAAAATGCATCCAACAGCATTCCGGAACTTGATATTTTCTTACCGACTGTAAATGAAGAAACTGAAGTAAACCTGAGTTTACCTAATGCCACTGTAGCTTTGCAAGCCAATGGCAACGAAGCAATTTCTTTGGGAGAGGTAACAGCATCGACTGCCGAAAACACACTGATAGTAGGTGCAGATGTTACTATTAAAAAATTGATTATTGAAAAAGGAAATGTGGTTATCTATGGTAAGGTAGAAGAAATTTCCAGCACAGCAGAAAGCACTAAGGTTACTGTCAAGAAAGGTGCTACTTTAGGAAACTATGAAGGTAACAATATTGAAGTTATAAATGAAAATAATGATGATAATAAGCTGACAGAAAATAAGGTTTTGAATGAAACTTGGATTATCAACGATACCGTAACCATCGACTTGAATGGTTATAAGATTATTCCTGCAGAAACATTTACAGCCACCAATAATGCTTTAATTGTTGTAGCGAATGGGGCTAAACTGATTATAAAAGATAGCAGTAATAATGGTAACGGTATGATTGACGCAAATAATAATGATCAGATCTACGCAGCCATTACGCTTACTTCTAATACTAATTATGATGAGAATAAAGTTGCTGAGTTGATAGTAGAGGGTGGTACATTGAAAGGATATTATTATGCTATTGCAGGTAATGGAAACCGCCATAACACCAAAGTAACTATTAACGGTGGAACTTTACAAGGTTATGCGGATGATGCTACAGCCATTTACCATCCACAGAACGGTACATTAATTGTAAATGATGGTATAATTACCGGTGGCAACTCGGCCATTGAAATGCGTGCCGGAACATTGATTGTTAACAATGGTACATTGACCGCCAAAGTTACTCCTGAAAACTCTGAGCCAAACGGTAGTGGTACGACCATTGCGGGTGCAGCCGTTGCTGTATCTCAACATAGCACTGATTTAGATTTGAATGTTACTATTAAAGGTGGTATATTCAATGGCTGCGCAGCTCTTTACGAAAAAGATGTTCAGAACGAAACTGCAACCGAAAAGATTAAGATATCTGTAACCGGAGGTACATTAGATGGTAAGATTTATAGCGAAAACTGCTCAAAGTTCATCAGTGGTGGTACTTTCACAGATGCTTCTGTGTTTGATTATTTATCAGAAGAAGCATCTATTAAGTTGGGAAAAACAATTACTCTTGCAAAAACAATTACCATTAAGGCAAATACTACTTTAAACTTTGATTTGAACGGACATGATTTGAGCTATGCTGTTAGTAACGATGGAAAAGCATCGGCTATCTTTGATAACCGTGGCACTTTGAACATTGTCAATACAGGTGATAACAAAGATGCAAAACTTACATTTACAGCAGCAGATCCAGACTTACAGCAAATTCCCGGATATGCAACCAATACAATCACTAACGAAAGTACCTTAACCATCAGTGAAAATGTAACTGTTTGTAACGGTAGTGAAGGCGGTGCCAGCTATGCTGTAGATAATAAAGGCGTCTTTACACTGAATGGTGGTAAATTGATTGGTGATCGTTGTGCATTACGTGTAGCCAAATTTAATCAAGACAATGTTTTCTTTAAAATGAATAGTGGTCTCATCGAAGCAAAGACACCAGCATGGATACATTTACCTGGAAGTGATGCAAATGTCAAACCTACTATTACAGTAGAAATTAATGATGGCACCCTACAATCTACAAAAGAATCAAATGCTGATAATAACGTGATGTACACGTATTCATATGGTAACAGCCATGCCAACACCAAAATCACTATTAATGGTGGTAACTTCTTAGGTGGTACTGTTTCCATTGGTAGTGGCTATAAAGGTGATGCGCCGACATTAATTATAAATGGTGGAACATTTGAATACGACGTTTTGCAGTGGCTTGCAAACGATGAATACAACATACTTTATAAAGCCAATAAACAATAATTAGTACTATAAAACCTACAAAATAATAAAGCGGCTGTCGTGATAATAACACGGCAGCCGCTTGTTTTATTGTAGGTTTTCTTTCGTCCCCTGTAGCAAATTAGTTACTGCAAATCTTTTCAACTCCCTCCCCCTATGAATAGGAGGAGAGTTTCTTTCCATGATATATTCCTCCCCTGTTTATAGGGGAGGGGGACCGCTTGCGGTGGAGGAGTTTGAATACCATTGCTTTGTGTTGTTCAACTCCCTCCCCCTACGGGTACTCCCTCTATAAACAGAGGGAGAGTTTTCCTTTTCTTTCTTATTCCTCTCCTATTATTAGCTAACGCTCAAAACCTCTTATATTATTATAATAAGGTATAGTGGGGAGGGGACCGCTTGCGGTGGAGGAGTTTGAATATCATTGCTTTGAATACACATTGCTATACCGTTCAAGGGCACCCGCAAGGGATGCCCCTACCATAACCCCGTCACCACATACACCTTCCGCAACAATAACAAATGCAACAACACCGTAGGGGCACCCCTTGCGGGTGCCCAAAACCCTCCATAACAAAACAACGCAACACAACGCTTATTCCTCCTCTGTCTATAGAGAGCTTCCCTTATTCCTCTCCTAATTTATTAGCTTCGCTCAAAACCTCTTATAATTATTATAATAAGGTATAGTGAGGGAGAGTTTCGTTATTCCTCTCCTGTTTACAGGGGAGGGGGACCGCTTGCAGTGGAGGAGTTTGAATATCATTGCTTGTGTTTTAAACTCCCTCCCCCCTTCGGGGTACTCCCCCTATAAATAGGAGGAGAATTTTCATTCTCTTCATATTCCTCCCCTATTTATTAGCTATCGCTCAAAACCTCTTATATTATTGTAATAAGGTATAATGAGGGGGTGTCCGTTAAGACGGGGGAGTTCTGAATATGTTGTTTCCTTGCCTTAGGAAACTGTCGTTTCCTTGTATGGGAACTGGCGTTTCCTTGCAAGGGAACGAGCGTTTCCTCGCATGGAAACGGGAGTTTCTTAGTATGGGAACGGAACATTAAAAAGAACTCCCCACAAACCGGTGGCTTGTGGGGAGTTTTATCATAAAGTATTCAATCGCTTTTAGGCCAATGCGTCGAGGTTTTCGGCATTATATAGATTCTTGCCTTCGGCGGTATAGAGGCTTTCAAGACGGGTTGCGTATGCCTTCTCGATCTTACCACGCACCATCTTCATGGTACTGTTGATCATCTGATTTTGTTCGGTAAACGGTTCTTTCAGCACGGCAAAGCAGCTGGGCAACCAGCGTTCGGGGAACATACCTTCCAATTCGCCTCCTTTCTTGAACTTGCCCACGGCTTTGTTGAGGATGTCGAGCGCAGCCTTACGTCCTTCTTCGGTGGCAAGTGTCAGGTTTTGTTGCTTTAGTTTGCGTGTCAACTGGTCTTTATTGGGTACAATCAGTGCGGTAGTATAGGTTGACTGATTGTTGTAGAGCATCACTTGGTCGATGTAGGGCGATTGTTCTACCAGCGATTCTTCGATGCCTTCGGGGCTGTACTTCTCGCCATCGCTACCGATGAGCAGGCTCTTGAAGCGTCCTTTGACATAGAGCAATCCTTCCTTGGTCATGTAGCCCAAGTCGCCGGTATAGAGGTATCCGTCGCGAACGGTTTCGGCCGATGCTTCGGGGTTTTTCCAATAGCCTGCCATCACATTTTCGCCTTTCACTACGATTTCGCCCATCTCACCCAACGGCAATTCTTTGCCATCGGCATCGCAAATCTTCAGTTCAAGCGGTTTTACCAGCTTACCGCTTGAGCCTAAACGATATTTGTCGGGGCCGTTTGACGAAAGTACGGGTGTGGCTTCGCTCAAGCCGTAGCCTTGGAACATGGGTATGCCGATACCGATGTAGAACTTCTGCAAGTCTTTGTCGAGCAGGGCACCGCCACCAATAAAGAACTTCAGTTCGCCACCGAAGTTTTCGCGCACCTTAGAGAAGAGTATCTTATCGAACAATGCCACCAAGGGTTTAAGCAGATAACGCCATCCCTTGAAGTCGAGGTTGCTATCGCCGTAATAGATTTGTGTAACTTTCATGGCGAAGTTGAACAATGCCACGGTGTTCTTACCTTTGGCACGAATGGCCTGCTCAATGTTCTTCTTGAAGGTCTTGGCAAGCGCCGGCACGCTGAGGATGAAATGAGGTCTTACTTCACGAATGTTCAACGGAATGTTCTTCAAAGATTCCAACGGTGTGCGTCCTACCTGTGTAGTGGCAACAGTAGCACCTACCGAACACATGATGTAGAAACCTACCACATGGGCAAAGCAGTGGTCGAGGGGCAGGATAATGAGTGTACGCCATGTTTGGTCGATATTGACCAACGTCAATGCCTGTTCTACATTGGATGTGTAGTTGCGGTGCGTCAGAATAACCCCCTTCGGGTCGGCCGTAGTTCCCGATGTGTAGGTGATGGTTGCGTAGTCATCGTTCTGAATGGAACGACCAACGGCAAGGAACTCCTCCAAAGTGTGTGACTTCAAGAATTCATCGCCCAAAGCCTGTACTTGGGCCAACGAAATCTCCTTCTCTTCATAGCTCTCCATCTCATCGAACACAATCACCTTCTCAACCAACGGCAATTGGTCTTTAATGAGACGGACTTTCTTCAATTGTGTGCCCGAAACCATGATAAACTTCACTTCGCCGTGTTTCAAACGGAAAAGCAAGTCGTTGCTTTCTTCCAACTTTACGGAAAGAGGCACATTGATGGCACCAGCATAAAACATAGCCAACTCACCGATAATCCACATATTGCGGCCTTCGCTGAGCAAAGCCATGGTGTCACCCTTCTTAACTCCCAATGCTTGCAAGCCGGCACCCAGTTGGTAAACCTGCTTCTGCACGGCGGCATAAGTAGTGGGTTGAAACTCCTTTCCGGTCTTTTCGAGCAGGAAAGTATTGTCAGCATACTGCTTTACGGATGACTCAAATAAATCTACAAGTGTCTTTTTCATTGAAAATCAATTTAAATTCGGCGACAAAGATAGGCATATTTATTCTTTTTAACAATAGAAGATAGGCAGAAGCAGATATTTTTATACCTTTGCTTGCGTTTAAGCATACTAAAACGAAACCTTATGAAGAAATTATTTGCAGGAAGCATGGTAGCATTGCTGCTATGGACAGGATGCGGCTCGGTACCGGTAACCGGACGCAAACAGATTCTTTTGGTGTCTGACCAAGAAGTATTGGCATCGAGCCTGACACAATACAACGACTACATGAAAAGTGCCCCACGCTCTGCCTCCAAGGCCCAATCGGCCATGGTGACACGAGTGGGGAAAAAGATAGCCACTGCTACCGAACAATACCTTCGGGCCAACGGATTGAGCAGTGAAATAGGAAATTTTGCGTGGGAGTTCAACCTGGTGAAAGACGAACAAATAAATGCCTTCTGTATGCCCGGAGGGAAGATTGTGGTGTATGAAGGGTTAATGAAACTGGTGAGTAGCGACGACGAGTTGGCCGTGGTGATTGGTCACGAAGTGGCACATGCCGTGGCCAAGCACAGCAACGAACGGATGAGCCAACAGATATTGACGCAATACGGCGCACAGGTGTTAAGCCAATCGCTATCCAACAAAAGTGCCGCCATACAAAAAATAGCCGGTCAGGTGTATGGCATCGGGGCACAAATGGGCGTAATGCTTCCTTTCTCCAGAAAGCACGAAACCGAAGCTGACTACATGGGACTTATCTTTATGACCATGGCCGGCTACAATCCGGACGTAGCCATCGGCTTCTGGAAAAAAATGGCGGCCGGCGGAAGCAAGGTACCCGAATTTATGAGTACCCACCCCAGCGACAGCCGCCGTATCAATGACATAGAAAATGCGTTGCCGAAAATAAAGGCTACATACCAAGGGCGTTGATGCCATAAACGGCATCGGCTCCCAACTCCTCTTCAATGCGGAGCAACTGATTATACTTGGCCATGCGGTCGGAACGGCTCAACGAGCCTGTCTTTATCTGGCCGCTATTGGTAGCCACCGCTATATCGGCAATGGTATTATCTTCGGTCTCGCCCGAACGGTGAGAGGTTACGGTGGTATAGCCATGACGATGGGCCAGCTCGATGGCATTGAGCGTTTCGGTCAGTGTGCCTATCTGGTTGACTTTTATCAAGATGGAGTTACCACACTTCAAGCGGATGCCTTTAGCCAGATATGTCACGTTGGTAACAAAGAGGTCGTCGCCCACCAGTTGACAACGGTTACCGATGCGGTCGGTCAGTCGCTTCCAGCCTTCCCAATCGTCTTCGCTCATACCGTCTTCTATCGAATCAATGGGATACAGACTGATGAGATGCTCCAGGTAATCTACCTGTTCGTCGCTGCTACGTCGTTTCCCTTTCCTTCCCTCAAAGTTGCTATACTCATAGTAACCATCTACATAAAATTCGGAAGCGGCACAATCCATAGCAATGCGCACATCCTTGCCCGGCTCGTAACCGGCCATGCGGATGGCTTTCATGATGCAATCTAAAGCATCTTCGGTTCCCTCTAACGCCGGGGCAAATCCGCCTTCATCGCCTACGGCCGTACTTAGGTTGCGCTCTTTCAGCACACGCTTCAAGGCATGGAAGACTTCGGCTCCCATACGCAATGCTTCACGAAACGAAGAGGCACCTACGGGACGAATCATAAACTCCTGGAATGCAATAGGTGCATCGCTGTGTGAACCTCCATTGATAATATTCATCATGGGCACCGGCATGACGCGGGCATTAGCTCCTCCGATATAACGGTACAAAGGCATTTTCAGATAGGCTGCGGCAGCCTTGGCTACGGCCAACGAAACACCGAGTATGGCATTGGCACCCAATTTTGACTTGTTGGGTGTTCCATCTAACGCCAACATGGTGTGATCTATATTCACTTGGTCGAGAGCCGATTGTCCAATCAATGCCGGAGCAATCACGGTTTCAATATTCTTTACCGCTTGTAATACCCCTTTTCCTCCATAACGTAAATGATCACCATCGCGCAACTCTAACGCTTCGTTCTGTCCGGTAGATGCGCCCGACGGTACCGATGCACGTCCCATTACGCCCGACTCTAAACAGACATCGACCTCTACGGTAGGATTTCCTCTTGAGTCGAGTATTTCACGACCAATAATTTTCTTGATTTTCATAATTTTACTTCATTTTAAGTTCTTCACATTAAACAAAAGAAGAGAGGTTATGTTCACGCTATAGGTTTTTATAGAACGATTATCTCTTCGGGAGCTATGGTTAACTTCTCTATACCGTCGGCATTTACTACCCACGTATTTTCAATGCCAAGCGGGCCAATACCGGGCAACACGATTTTGGGTTCTAAGGCAAACACCATGCCCGGCTCCAGTTCGGTTTTGATGCGGGGAGCAATCACCGGCGATTCGTTGATTTCAAGTCCTACGCCATGTCCGATGAACTTAGCCTTTTGTTCCACACCCATAAAGTAATCGGCAAATCCGGCTTTCGTCACCTTGTCGATGGCCAAATGGTATAACTCTTCGCAAACTACTCCGGGCTTGGCGACGGCGGCAATGGCATCTTGAATGTCGAGGCAAACCTGATGGGCCGCATAAGCCTCATCGGTTAGCTTTCCAATGGAAAAGACACGACTCATATCGGACATATACCCCAAGAAGTTACCTCCCATATCAACCATCAGCGAATGTCCCTCTTCCAACAAGGTACCGTTGGCTCCACCGGGAATAGAGGGGTCAAGGCCTTCGCCTCCCAAAGCGAAGTCGTAGGGCGAAGGGGTAGCGGCATTCTCGCCGGTCAGCAAACTACCCATAAAAATCTCCATACTTCGTCCGAATACACGGAAGATGCCTAAACAACCTTCGCGGCGCATCAATCGTTCTATTTCAATAGAGAGTTCCCGGTCCTTCATGCCGGGGCGATAAACTTCCGGTATTTGGGCATAGGCAGTGGCATGTGCCTTGGCCGAACGTCTGAAAAGTTCTACTTCGTATTCGGTTTTCTTGGTACGTGCCTGACGAAGAAGGGTGGTGCCACAAGGCAGCACTTCGGCTTCGGGGAAACAGGCGGCCAAGCGAGTGTATTCACTATAGGGCAGTTCATCGCCTTCTAACATCAGTTTGGTAGGTGCCGGCAATCCACATTCGGCAATCAATTGGGGCAATTGTTCGGGTTTACGAATAAATTGTATGTATTCGCCATGCAATGTATTGGGGCGTTTTACAAACAGGCGCGCCGGAGCATGAAGCGGCAGATAAAGATAACCGCTAACGATTGTTCCATTGAGGTACAACAGGTTTACATTACATGTTACCAAAGCGGCATCAATGCCTTGTTGGGCCATCAACAAGCGCACTTTATCGCGTCTGTTTTTCAATTCGGTTGAAAGCATATAGTTAAATTATTTGATGATTACTCTTAATTTTGGGCAAAGATACAACAAAAAAAAGTACTGCCCAATACCTTCACAGGCGCGGGCAGTACAAACCACAAATACAAATACAACTAAACAAAGTATCTTATATATCTACATTACCTTTTCCTACATTATTATATAACACCTTGTGCCATCATGGCATGAGCCACTTTCATGAAGCCGGCTATGTTGGCTCCCTTCACGTAGTTAATGTATCCGTCGGGTTCGGTGCCATACTTCACGCATTGTTCGTGGATGCCGTGCATGATGGTGTGCAACTTAGCGTCCACCTCTTCGGCACTCCAACTGATGTGCATAGCGTTTTGGCTCATTTCCAATCCGCTGGTAGCTACACCACCTGCATTAACGGCCTTTCCGGGTGCATACATCACCTTGTGTTCGATGAAGAGGTCGATGGCTTCGGGAGTACATCCCATGTTTGAGATTTCGCCTACACAAGTCACTCCGTTTTCTATCAAGCGACGTGCGTCTTCGCCATTCAACTCGTTTTGAGTGGCACAAGGCAGTGCAATATCTACCTTTACTTCCCACGGACGTTTGCCGGCCACGAAGGTTGCACCGGGGAATTCATCGGCATAAGGTTCGACGATGTCGTTGCCCGACGAACGTAGTTCCAACATATAATTAATCTTTTCGCCGCTGATGCCGTCCGGGTCATATACATAACCGTCGGGTCCTGATATGGTTACTACCTTTGCGCCCAATTCGGTTGCTTTCAGGGCAGCACCCCATGCCACGTTTCCGAAACCGGAGATGGCCACGGTTTTTCCTTTCATATCCAAGCCCTTAGCCTTCAGCATATCGTTTACGAAGTAAAGTCCTCCGAATCCGGTTGCTTCGGGACGTATCAACGAGCCACCAAACTCCAATCCTTTGCCGGTAAATGTACCGGTAAATTCGCGAGTCAGCTTTTTATACATACCGAACATATATCCTACTTCACGTCCGCCTACGCCGATGTCACCGGCCGGCACATCCATATCGGGGCCTAAATGACGCCACAATTCCAACATGAAGGCTTGACAGAAGCGCATAATTTCAGCATTGCTCTTGCCGCGCGGTGAGAAGTCGGAACCACCCTTACCGCCACCCATAGGCAATGTGGTGAGGGCATTCTTGAAGGTTTGTTCAAATCCTAAGAACTTCAAGATGCTGAGATTTACCGATGCATGGAAGCGAATACCTCCCTTATAAGGGCCGATAGCATTATTAAATTGAACGCGGTATCCCAAGTTGGTTTGCACCTCGCCTTTATCATCTACCCATGTAACACGGAAAGTAAAGATACGGTCGGGCTCTACCAAGCGTTCTATGATCTTGGCTTTCTCAAACTCTGGATGTTGATTATAAATATCTTCGATAGAAAGAAGGACTTCCTTTACGGCTTGAAGGTATTCAGATTCGCCGGGATGCTTGGCCTCCAAAGAGGACATGATTCGTTCAATATTCATAATATTATAATTTAATAAGGTTATTATACCGACCGATAAAGAGGAATCAATCAACACTTCATCGAACAGCACTGCAAATATAGATAAATGTTTGATATTTAGTACAGCTTTTCACATTTTTTTTCTTCATTCGCATAAAAATTCTTTTTTTTCACTCTTTTTAGAGCAAACAGCCCGCTTTTAAAGTCTTATTGATACAAGGGAAAATTTCCTTTAAGGGAAAAAATATTTTCCGGGTAGGGAAAATAAATGAAACTTGCATTATCTTTGTAGCCCGATAAACATCTGAATACCATGCTCAGCAAACTGAAATTAAACCAGCTATACTTCAAGGATACCCAGTTTGTCAACCTGATGACACGCCGTATCTTCAACGTGCTTCTGATAGCCAACCCCTACGATGCCTTCATGATGGAAGACGATGGACGCATCGAAGAGAAGATTTTCAACGAATACTCCTCGCTTTCGCTACGCTATCCACCCCGCTTCACCAGAGCCAATAGCTACGAGGAGGCACTGACCCAATTGGCCACCTTCAATTACGACCTGATTATCTGTATGCCGGGTACCGGCGATAACGAAGGTTTCGAAGTGGCTCGCAACATCAAGAGCCACTACGAAGAGATACCTATGGTGATACTAACCCCCTTTAGCCACGGCATTACCAAGCGCATTGCCAACGAAGACCTTACCCCCTTTGAGTATGTATTCTGCTGGCTGGGAAACACCGACCTGCTGCTCTCTATCATCAAGCTGATAGAAGACAAGATGAATCTGGAAAACGACATCAAGGAGGTGGGTGTGCAGATGATTCTGTTGGTTGAAGATAGCATCCGCTTCTACTCCTCTACCCTGCCCAACCTCTACAAATTCGTGCTGAAGCAGAGTCAGGAGTTCAGTACCGAAGCCTTGAACAGCCATCAACGCACCCTGCGAATGCGGGGTCGGCCCAAAATAGTATTGGCCCGCAACTACGAAGAGGCCATCACTATATATAATAGGTATAAGGACAACGTGCTGGGTGTCATTACCGATGTGCGCTTTCCCCGCATCAACAAAGGCGAAAAAGACCCCTTGGCCGGCATCAAGCTATGCGCCGCCATCCGCGAAGAAGACCCCTTTGTGCCCCTCATCATCCAATCCAGCGAGTCACAAAATGCGGCCTACGCCAGCAAATACGGTGCCGTCTTCATCGACAAGAACTCCAAGAAGATAGACGTGGACTTGCGCCGCGTAGTGTCCGACACGTTTGGCTTTGGCGACTTTATCTTCCGCAACCCCAATACTCACGAAGAGATAGCCCGCGTAAAAGACCTGAAAGAGTTGCAAAACATCATCTTTGCCGTGCCGGCCGAATCATTCCTCTACCACATCAGCCGCAACCACATCAGCCGTTGGCTCTATTCGCGCGCCATGTTCCCCATCGCCGAATTCTTGAAACCCATCACCTGGAACAGCCTTCAAGACGTCGATGCCCATCGTCAAATCATCTTCGAAGCCATCGTCAAGTACCGCAAGATGAAAAACCAGGGTGTGGTGGCCATCTTTAAACGCGACCGCTTCGACCGCTACTCCAACTTTGCTCGCATTGGCGAAGGCTCGCTGGGAGGCAAAGGGCGTGGCCTTGCATTCATTGATAACTTTGTGAAGAAACACCCCGAATTTGAAGAGTTCGACAACGCCCGTGTGGCCATTCCCAAGACCATCGTCCTCTGTACCGACATCTTCGACGAATTTATGGATAGCAACAACCTCTACCAAATAGCCCTATCCGATGCCGACGACGACGTGATACTACGCCACTTCCTGAAGGCCAAGCTACCCGAACGCCTCAACGAAGACTTCTTCACCTTCTTCGACGTGGTACACTCACCCATTGCCATTCGTTCGTCATCACTGCTCGAAGACTCACACTATCAGCCATTTGCCGGTATCTATAACACCTATATGATACCCTATCTGGACGACAAGCACGAAATGTTGCGCATGCTCTCCGATGCCATCAAGGGCGTTTATGCCTCCGTCTATTTCCGCGACTCGAAAGCCTATATGCAAGCCACCAGCAACGTCATCGACCAAGAAAAGATGGCCGTCATCTTGCAAGAAGTGGTGGGCAATCAGTACGGCGAACGCTTCTACCCCAACATGTCGGGCGTGGCACGCTCACTGAACTACTACCCCTTGGGCGACGAAAAAGCCGAAGAAGGCATCGTAAACCTAGCATTGGGACTGGGTAAATACATCGTCGATGGCGGGCTCACACTCCGCTTCTCGCCCTATCACCCCGAACAAGTGCTGCAGACCAGCGAAATGGAGATAGCATTGAAAGAGACACAAACCCGCTTCTATGCCCTCGACCTGCGCAATGTAGGCTACGATTTCTCCATCGACGACGGCTTCAACCTATTGAAACTCCACGTCAAAGAGGCTGAGAAAGACGGAGCGCTGAACTACATAGCTTCCACTTACGACCCTTACGACCAAATTATACGCGACGGCCTCTATCCCGGTGGGCGCAAAGTCATTACCTTTGCCAACATCCTGCAACACGATGTATTCCCCCTGCCCAAGTTACTACAACTGGCCCTGAAATACGGACAAGAAGAGATGCGTCGCCCCGTAGAAATAGAATTTGCCGCCACACTCAGTCGTGAAAAAGACAAAACCGGCACCTTCTACCTGCTACAGATACGTCCCATTGTCGATACCAAAGAGATGTTGGAAGAAGACCTCAGCACCATCCCCGACGACCGTCTGTTGCTACGCTCTAACAACTCATTGGGACACGGCATCATGAACGACCTTTACGACATTGTCTATGTAAAGACCGACAACTATAGTGCCTCTCACAACCAAGACATTGCCTGGGAAATAGAGAAGCTGAACCAACAATTCCTCGACGAAGGCAAGAACTACGTCTTGGTAGGTCCCGGCCGTTGGGGTAGTAGCGACACTTGGTTAGGCATTCCTGTAAAGTGGCCTCACATCAGTGCCGCCCGCGTCATTGTAGAAGCCGGGCTGACCAACTACCGAGTAGATCCCAGCCAAGGTACCCACTTCTTCCAGAACCTTACCTCGTTTGGTGTGGCCTACTTCACCATCAATGCCTACATGAACGACGGCATTTACAACCAAGCCTACCTGGATGCCCAGCCGGCTGTGAACGAAACCCAATACCTTCGTCACATCCGCTTCAGCAATCCGATAGTAGCCAAGATGGATGGAAAAAAGAAGCTCGGTGTCGTATTGTTACCTTGACACCGAGCTTCCCGCCATATTTTATCAATCAGAAGGATGTTCAACGCTTGTTGTACATCCGTTCGTAGTAGTGCTGATAATCACCGCTGGTCACCTCTTCCACCCACGCTTGGTTATTCAGGTACCATTCAATGGTCTTCACGATACCCACCTCAAATTTTGTTTCCGGATACCAACCCAATGCATTGGTAATCTTCGTGGGGTCAATGGCATAACGCTGGTCGTGTCCCAAGCGATCTTTAACAAAGGTAATCAACTCCTCGTTTATCC
The DNA here is from genome assembly GCA_015060695.1 of Mediterranea massiliensis. Classification (GTDB taxonomy): domain Bacteria; phylum Bacteroidota; class Bacteroidia; order Bacteroidales; family Bacteroidaceae; genus Bacteroides; species Bacteroides massiliensis_C. Next base: position 120,710 of record SUYA01000005.1, on the reverse strand, counting down.
AGCTGATGTCAATCTGTCCGTCATCCGTCTTCTCCTGCTTCTTCAGCACAGAGCGATAAGCCGGATTCTCGGTCATCAACCGGTGAATGGTAGCAATGGTCAGTTTCACAATCTCCAGATTGGTCTTTTCGTTATGACCACCCACGTTATACACCTCTCCTACTACCCCTTCGCGCACCACCATATCAATGGCTTTGCAGTGGTCTTCCACATAGAGCCAATCGCGCACATTGCTACCGTCGCCATACACCGGCAACTTCTTACCTTCCAAGATATTCTTGATAATCAGCGGAATCAACTTTTCGGGGAAGTGATAAGGGCCATAGTTATTTGAACAACGAGTAATCGTCACCGGCATCTTGTAAGTATCATGATAAGCCATCACCACCATGTCGGCACTGGTTTTCGATGCACTGTAAGGACTATGAGGACAGAGAGGTGTTTCTTCTGTAAAGAAACCTTCGGCACCCAGCGAGCCATACACCTCGTCGGTAGAAACCTGGTGATAGCGCACACCGTTACGCCAAGTAGGATAACCCTGTTCGTCCTTGCCCGTTACCCAAGCACGACGGGCAGCATCCAACAAGTTCTGTGTACCCAAAATATTTGTCATCAGGAACAGTTGCGGATTCTCAATGCTGCGATCCACATGACTCTCGGCCGCAAAATTCACCACATAGTCAAACTTGTACTGAGCAAACAAATCGTCAGCCAACTGACGGTCACAGATGTCACCCTTCACAAAGAAACAACGCTCGTCATCAATATCATTTGCAATCGTACCCAGATTGCCGGCATAGGTCAACGCATCCAGAATCACTACTTTAATATCATCGTGCTTTGCCAAGATATATTTAATGTAATTGGCACCGATAAACCCTGCGGCACCTGTTACCAGATAAGTCTTCATGTAAAATCAGGAATTTAAAAAAAATGAAACATAAAAAAAATCAACGATGGTTATTTGCCAACTCCATCAGGTACTGACCATACTCCGTCTTACCCAACTGTTCGCCCAACTTATAAAGCTGCTCCACGTCAATCCATCCCTTGCGCCAAGCAATCTCCTCGATACAACTTACGCGGAATCCCTGACGATTCTGAATGGTAGCCACAAAGTTGCTGGCCTCCAACAAACTGTCACAATTACCCGTATCCAGCCAAGCAAAGCCACGTCCAAAGAGTTCTACCTTCAGCGTACCCTCTTCCAAATACAACTTGTTCAAGTCCGTAATCTCATACTCGCCACGAGCCGAAAGCTTCAAAGCCGCCGCCTTTTCAGTCACCGTCTTGTCATAAAAGTAAAGTCCCGGCACGGCATAGTCACTCTTCGGCTGTTCCGGTTTTTCCTCTAACGAAATCACCCGTCCGTCTGCATCAAACTCCACTACCCCATAAGCACGTGGATCCTTTACCTGATAACCAAAGATGCAAGCCCCCTTTTCAATAGAAGCCGCCCGCTTCAGCATGGCCGAAAAGCCCTGACCATAGAACATATTATCGCCCAAGATTAAGCAGCCCGGTTCACCGTTCAAGAACTCAGCCCCCAGCACAAACGCCTGTGCCAATCCGTTGGGTTGCTCTTGAATCTTATAAGAAAACGACATACCCAAATCCTCGCCGCTACCTAACAACTCGCGAAACATCGGCAAGTCGCGCGGAGTAGAGATAATAAGCACCTCGCGGATGCCGGCCAGCATCAGCGTAGAGAGGGGGTAATAAATCATAGGCTTGTCATACACCGGCATAATCTGCTTCGAGATAGCCTTCGATAACGGGTAGAGCCGGGTGGCACTGCCACCAGCAAGAATAATTCCTTTCATATTTCAGTACGTTTGAATATATCAATCAACATGTAGAATAAAATAAGAAGGAGGACGACGCCCCACGGCTCTCGATACTATTCAGTTTGCAAATCTCTGAAAAAAAAGCGACATTACCAAATCTCCGGCCATCAATTAACGAAAAAAGCGTGCCACCCCAGTCGGGGAAGCACGCTTTCCTTATCCTTCATAAGAGTTATTTATCTTTATCCCTCTTATACCAGAGATAATGCGGCAAGCAGCCGAAGCAACACAAAGCCTTCAACAACTCACCCATCCATTTCATCCATCGCCTCATCACTACATCAACGCCTCCTTCAAGCACTTCACGATGTACGCCACATCCTCATCCGTCACACACGGTCCGGCCGGAATGCACAATCCCCGTTCGAACAACCACTCCGACACCCCGTTAACATACGAAACACTCTTGTCCGAGGTCTGACAAATTACACCATCCCCCCAATGCACCACTCTCCATTCCCCATTTCTCAACTCTCCATTCTCAATTCTCAATTCTCCATTCTCAATTCCATTAAACACCGGTTGCAAGTGCATCGGCTTCCACAACGGCCGCGTCTCAATACCCGCCTCATCCAGACGGACACGCACCTCCTCCGGCGTCTTACCCGTCTTCTCCGGGTCAATCAAAATCGTACATAGCCAGTAGTTCGAGTCAAACTCCTCGCCCGGATTACACTTCAGCTCAACACCCGCTACATCCTTCAACGCCTCCTTGTAGAGCGAATGTACCCACCGATGATGCGCAATATGCTCATCCAGCACCGTCATCTGTCCGCGACCGATACCGGCACAAATATTACTCATGCGGTAATTATACCCAATCTTCTCGTGCTGATAGTGCGGAAACGGCTCACGAGCCTGCGTAGCATAAAACATCGTCTGCCGCTTTGCCTCCTCATCCTTCACCACCAATGCACCACCGCCCGAAGTTGTAATCATCTTGTTACCATTGAACGACAACGCCCCGAACTCACCAAACGTGCCACACTTCCGTCCCTTGTATTCCGAACCAAGAGCCTCAGCCGCATCCTCCAATACCGGAATGCCATACCTATTGGCAATCGCCAAAATCTCATCCATCTTGGCCGGCATACCATACAGATGCACCGGTACAATCGCCTTCGGCTTACGTCCCGTCTTCTCCATTCGGTCCTGTATAGCCACCTCCATCAACGCCGGATCCATGTTCCACGTATCCAGTTCACTATCCACAAACACCGGCTTAGCCCCCAAGTAAGTAATCGGGTTGCACGAAGCACAGAACGTCATCGACTGGCAAATCACCTCGTCGCCCGCCTGCACACCCAATTGAATCAACGCCAAGTGGATAGCCGCCGTACCGGCCGACAACGCCACCACCGGCATACCGGCATTCAAGAAATTCTCCAACTCCTTTTCAAACCCATTCACGTTAGGTCCCAAAGGAACCACCCAGTTTGTATCAAAGGCCTCCTGTATAAAGTCCTGCTCCTTGCCACTCATATGAGCCAGGCAAAGATAAATTCTTTTTCCCATAACTATTTTTATGATTATAAAGCACCACCCCACAACGAACGCTGTGGGGTACAACTATTTTAAATAAAGAAAAATCTTATTTTGTGATAATCAAGGAATCAACTGAATAATTCACAAAACACTTATAGTTAATCACTATTAGTGTTCATAAATCATAATTTACTCACACCTCTTCGCCTGCAAACTTCACCTTAAACCCAAGCACAGTAGCAAAAATCATCTCAATATCCTTGATGAAACTATAATTACGATAATAGTAACAGTTCAACCTCACCTTATCCGGATAAATAATATTATCATTATACCACACCGCCAACTCCTGATCCGTCAGCCCCTGTGGTATCTCCAATCCATTCTCCATTCTCAATTCTCCATTCTTAATTTTTTGGACGAAGTCAGCAATCATCTCATCCTCCAATCTGTACTTCAGCGTAGCCGGTCCCGTAATTCCCGGACGAAGTTTCAACACATCACGATCATCCCCAGTCAACTTATCCGCATACCCAGGCACATCCGGTCGAGGTCCCACAAAACTCATCTTCCCAATCAGCACATCCCACAATCCTGGCAACTCATCCAATTTATAATGACGAAGCTTCGCTCCAAAAGGCGTAATACGACTATCACCCGCTACCGACACCGTCGAACCATTATGGTTTACCGTCATCGTGCGAAACTTATGGCAGTTAAACAACTCCCCATCCTTACCCACACGCTTCTGTACAAAGAATGCCGGCCCTCCCGGCATCTTCACCTTCACCAATATGCCTACAATCAAGAGCACAGGCCATAACACAAGCAGACCGAACAGCGCCGCTGTACGGTCAAAAATAAATTTAAAAAACATACTAACTCACATTTTGGGGAATACAGAATTAAAGACTCTTCTTTATCGCTTTAATTTGATGTCATGTCCACGCTTATATCCTGTATTTACATCTCCTAAATAAGAAATCTCTCTTATATGTTTTCCACGATGATTAAGTAATTCAAAAGCCGGCTTTTCAAAATCGATACTCAAAAAAGCGGCTTCACTATGTTTGAATTTGATAGGTCTGAATATGCGACGAATTTTCTTCTTACTCGAATTGATTGAAGACAACTTTTTATCCTCAATCCAACCATTCAATCGCGCCACAAATGTTCCTTCTTGTTTTAATCTTACGATTTTTTCACCGTCGGACAATGTTGAAAAATCGGGTAGAGAATCACAATATTTTTTTGTTTTTTCGATATTCCAAATAGGATTAGAGATAGGATCTACATTACGATCAGGTACTCCAGTCAGCAAATCATCCTTATATACCTCTACATTCCCAATATGCAGATTTTTGACAGAAACATTCTTTCCTTTATTCTTGTCACTATTATGCAAATATGCGTCAAACGAATCACATGCAAAACAGTTATCATACACAATACTGATTGTTGGCCTATCCTCAGTATAAGCCAATGTCAATAACATGGCAATATCCTCTTTCGATTTTTTATCACGACAGATATATTCATTATATTCAGGCGAGTCAGTGTGTTTTTTTACAAACCTACTATAAAAGTATTTAACTCTCAGACGTAAATTATCAGATTTCAGTTCATATATTTCTCCATGAAGAATGGAAGCCTCATTTTTGGGGAACAACACTTTCTGGACATCATATTCTTTAGCCAATATATCCATCAATGCCATGAAGTCATACCACGCCTTACACGACATAAACGCTCCAGGCCTTAATGCCACATCCCATTCATTCAAAGGCAGTTCCATAGAGAAAGATTAACCTATTAACGTATCCAAAGCCTTTTCCCACTCATCAAAGAATCCATTGGGCCATCTGTCCAAATCCCCTTCTTCATCCAATACAATTCGCTGTGCATCGTGATAGCCATCACTATCTGCAAAATATAGAATCGAAACATTATCCGATGAGATTTTCTTCTCCTTAGCCGCTACACGTATTCCGTTCAGCAAATGGTCACTATGAGTTTCAATAATCAATTGGATACCTTGTTCAGCAGCCACTGCAAGGAACAAGCCCAATCTAAACTGTGCCGCAGGATGCAAATGCGCCTCAGGATTTTCCAATAAAATACCTCCATTTTTCTTAGCAGTTAAAACAGCAGTCACAATCGGTAATAAGTAAGAATAACCAAAAGCAGAATTCAAAGGAGAAAACACATTTTCCTTGGCAACATCCCCCATGGTATAAGTCAATCGTAAATCATCACTGTTCACCTTTTCCACTTTTGCTGTGATTTTTGTGCCCATGATATAACTCATCCAAGCCGATACATTATCGCCAAGACGAAGAGTAGATACAGCTTCAGCCTTCATGGCCGGTATAGTCAAATCCGTAACTTTATCAATTGCATCAAACAATACCCCAACAGCCTTATCGCCATGCTTATTACCCAAGCGGCTATATTTTTTCTCCGATGGATTCATCAATTTATAATCCATTTGTGGAGCCAACCGCTCAGCATTCAGATAAACAAAATCATCCTCGAACAAGAATAATCCACGTTTGGAATAATCCTTTGGAGAAATCTCCACATGCTGCAAATGATTCTCACTATCAGTTTGCGGAATCTTGAATACGAAATCATGTTCCGAATCCTCTATACAAATCTCAACAGAATCATTCTCTGCCTGTTTGTATAGCAAAGCCTCCCCATTAATCAGGTTTGCCAGTTCCCCATTCAGACAAAGATAATCATCTTGAAAATAACGCGAGATAAAACTCTGCCGTATCAACAACAAAGACTGAATCAATGTAGATTTTCCCACACCATTCATTCCTGTCACAAGGGTTAGGGGAGCCAACCTAACTTGCAACTCATCAAAGCACTTGAAATTCTTCAGTATGATATATTCAATCATCTCTAAACTGTTCTAATCATTTAATCTTTTAAAAATAGAGTTTAAAACCTCTCTGGGCAATTCTGTTGTCAATACATACCCCATTACAGAAGTATTCATGAATCTCCGCCTCACAGAAGGAAGTAACTCTGAGAAATATCCATTATACTCCTCTGACAACAATTCCAAGTTTTTCAATTGAAATTCATCAAGTACATATCTACGTATAGCATGAATTCTCTCTACGCCATCCAACACAGTCCATTGTGGATAAGCCCCATTAAAATAGAACGAAGCAATAGGGATACCCGATAAAACAGATTCTACAAAACTTATTTGCTTTTGTTCATCCCAATGTTTCCCCAGCACCCTTCTTCCAACCAATTGCCCATCATCCATCCGTAACATCAATTCACGGATGGTAAAATGTTGCATTCTGAAATCAGTACTTCCAATTATATCATTCATTGCGTGAGTATCCATTACATGCAATTTTTTAAACTCAACCGCAAAAATAGATATTTTTGTTCTAACTATTGCAAAATCTTACATAAATAACACAAAATAACGGATACCAATCTATCAAATATCCATTTTAGAAACATACAATTATTGCTCCTTTAATATTTCCAGATAAAGTTCATTATGTTCCAATTCTTCAATCACTTTAACCTTACTCGCAGAAAGAGCAGAACGATATGAAGCCACATTATCTTTTGAAACTGTTTCAAACAATCTAAGCCCAATACCAAAGCCAACCTCGTTAAGTAGTTTATTCATCATCGTACCCAATCCTTTACCACGATAATTTATATCCACCAATCTTCCACGGAATCCCTTGCCATGAAAGAATGACCGATTAAAGCAATATCCTGCAATTTCATCACCATTAAATAGCACATAAGCTAAAAAAGCTTTATTTTTCTGCAAATTCTTGATAGATGCCTTATCAAATCCATGAGGTTTAAAAAACTTGAATGCTTCCTCTGGCTGACGGAAAAAGAACTCTACCAAAGTTTCAGTTGCAACTTCACGAATTGGAAGAATACTATAGCCTTCATGTGGAGTTTTAAACTTAAAATCCTTTATCCTTTTTCCATAGCGGAGAGAGAATAATAAGGAATTTAAAAGATTTATAAGATTCCACAACCATGGCATTTTATCTCTTAAATAGTGTGCAATTGAGTATAACATCTGCTAATAACTTTGTATTTCTTTCTCAGTATAAAACGTACACTTAGCCATTAATCGCCTAATAATGATTTAGTTTCTTCAATATAAGCATTAACTACTATATTGCGATCAAACTCTCTTTCAACTTTTTTCCTTGCCTCAAGCCCCATTGTCAAGCGTGCTTCGTAACTCATATTGAGGAACATACGAACTGTTTTTATAACATCTTCTTTATCTTGCTGTTTTACAATAAAACCTGTTTTCCCATTTTCTACTATTTCACCACACCCTGGACGATTAGTAGTAATAACAGGACGGCCAGCAGCACAAGCCTCTAACAAAACATTACTCATTCCCTCAGGATAATATGAAGGATGGATAATGCAGCTTGCCCTCTCTATGAATGGACGTACATCACTTTGCAAACCATGATACTGCACTATACCATCATTTGTTAACTTACGTAAACGACCTTCATAATCACCTTCACATTTACCAATAATGTGAAACTCTGTATTCAGATATTCCCTACGGATATTCTCTGCTGCTGCTAAATATTCCTCTATACCCTTTTCTTTACGAATACGACTGATAAAAAGGAAGCGAATTGGTTCATCTGGAATTGGATAAGGTTTCAATAAGTGATATTCCAAGTTCACGCCCGAACCAGGTATAAGTCTTGTGCGTCCTCTAATCATTTTATGCTTCAAGCAAAACTGTAAGTTTGCTTCATTTTGGAAGAAAACCAGATCCGCCTTTCGCATACAAAGTTTATAAAGGATTATTGTAAATTTCTGCAATATACCAGGATACTCCACAGCTGCACCAAGACCTGTAATATTAGCTAATTGAGGAACTCCGCAAAGAGCACAAGCCATACCACCATATAAATTAGGCTTTATTGTATAACTCAATACGATATTAGGGGCCATTTTTTTTATTAATTTCCAATAAGTCAACATCAAGCGAAAGTCTTCAATAGGATTTGTTCCTTGACGATTAAAAGGTGTATCGATAATCTTGCAGCCAACTTCTTCAAACCAAACAACTTTCTTTTTATCATTATCTATAGGAGATGAAATATACACTTCATATCCTAGTTTACGATATGCTTGAAAGACTTCTTTGCGAAAAGAATAAAGTCCTAATAAACTATTTGAAAACACTAAGATTTTTTTATTCATTTGATTATTATCAAGGTATAAAAGATGATATATCAAATAGATGTCCTAATTCTCTATCAAACGATTCTGGCTCAAATTTCACATAACCAGTCCACGGATAGAATGTAAGTTCTCCAAAATAGATTTTACCTTCTACATTATATAAATCAACTCGTACAAAAGGAAAATCCTCTGATAAAATTTTAGCTACTCGCAACATACCTTCTATGTTTTTGGGAACAGGGTATGGTGTTTCAAATTGTTGATGATCTGTCGTTACATTAATACGATTCCAATTGATATCATAAATATTCCGTTTATGTTCAACATATCGGTCTTTATCCACTATTATATATTTAGGCTCACCATGAAAGCATAGAATTTTAAAATCCTCAATACCTGCTTGAGGATTATCTTTATTAATTAAAAGTTCTTCTACTATAATACGGGATTGTTCAATACCAGTATATGCCCACTCACGCCCAGCTGGTATTTTATTTTTTTTAAAATTACCAATCCACTTTGTAAATTTAGCACTTACATTTTTAATATCCATTAAGCTTTTGTCATGTACTAATATAATATTCAAGCCACCACCCCCATCTGTTGTTTTTAGGACAAAATTATTAGGTAAGCATTCAAATGTAATATCTGAAAAGCTATTATAAACACCATATAAATGAACTAATATATCAGATAATCCTTTACTTTTTACATAAGAACGTACCTCATATTTATCTACACACTTACCTAAAATAGGATTACGATAATACATCTTATATAACTGTAATTTTTCTGTCCAGGTTTGAGGATTTTTAAAATTACATATTTTACCCATTTTCACATAATATTGTAATGCTATCATTATTTTATCTGGAAGAAAACTTAATATATCAAGTATCAAGAATCTAATTTTCTGACTTTTTAAAATTTTTTTATAATCCATAATAGAAAAACTTATTTTTGATTTTTAGCCATATAATCTCGTAATATTTGCAGTAAAAAATCATTTCTTTTTTTTCTTAATACATTCTCTTGAAAGCGTTTCGAATTTTCAAAGTTCTTTACAGATTCCACTTTCAACCTATCTTTAGAAGCAAATTTCTGTATATGTTTTACAATATCTAGAATATTCCCCCTATTAAAAATACAAGTAGCATCAACAAGTTCTGGCATACCTCCAGTATTTGCACATAGAATAGGAAGAGCTTGACTCATAGCCTCAACAACAGATCTTGGAAGACCTTCTTGTTTACTCGGCTGAATATAAATATCTATATCTTTTAACATATCAAATATCTTTTCATGAGGTATAGCTCCCACAAACTGCAAATTATTGATCATACCATATTTTTTCGCAACATTCCTCAAATACGATGTATCTCCACCACCTATAAGTACATATTGAATATTATATCCTTGTTCTGCCAAGATTTTCATAGCTTTAATCACATCCTCCTGACCCTTATAGCGCACATCCACAGCCGCAACCGTAGCAATTCTTAAATTCTTGAAATTTAATTTAGAGTCATAATAATCTAATCTATCATTTAATATTTTAATATCTAATGAAGGAATAATAACATCCGAAACTCCAATACTCACTCCATTACATGGGTATCTTTGCTGTAAGAATTTATCTGTTACATATATCGCATAATCAGATTTTAAAATTGTATTTCTTGTCTTAAGAAATGAATAAGGGGCTAGTATTTTCCCTCTTAAACTATGATTCCATAGTCCATCCCATACACATGAAATTACAACTGACACAAATGTTTTATCATATTTTTTAGCATATTTAATTGCTCTATCACAAACAGAAGAAGGAGAAAAACCTATTATAATATCAGAATTTTTAACTTCATGCTTTATTATATGCCGATTTTTATTAAATATAAAACGTTTTATAATCGTATTTTCCTTTTGAATTTCACTTACATTAATATTATTCAAATTAATTTCTCTTTTTATACTAATTGTATGTTTAAGAGGTAAACATAAACGTATTTCTCCTAAATAACTATATGCTTTTATATGATAATCTAAAGCACGATGATAGTATTTTCCTCCAACTTTCTCTAAAGAATAGTTATCCGTAATTATAAGAACTTTCATAACTGTAAAAACATCAAACTATTTATTGAAATGTACCATCCAAATTTTTTCTCTGATAGGATCTTTAACAGGATTAAATATGGAATGATAAGGATAAAAATCACGATATGCTTTCCCATCTTCAACACCTTCATATGATGTAAAAAAAGATAAGAATGACATTGAAATATAAAAAATTGAAAATATACCAATTACTGCAAATTTTCGAGTGCGAGAAAAAAAACGTAATTTTGCAATATCAAAAAAAACATCAGATAATAATAAAACATAAAACATGGTTATATAATTCGTAAAACGATAAAATATTGGTACAAACCAAATTAACATACCGATTAATACATATACACATAGCATATTTTCATAATATTTATTATTTCCGTTATTTTGTTTTCGAAGTAATATAAAGAATAATGGGAATATCGCATATATACACACATTATATAAACGAATAGTCCAATTCAAATTAAATAACTCCAAATATGAAGTTGCCTGTTCTTCTATGTTTTCTGTAATTAAAAATATTTGAAATAAAAATAATAGATTATTCGAAAAAATATTAAACAGTATAAAGCAAAAAGAGAGTAGGATGAAATAGGATGGATTAAATTTTAGTTTTTTTAATAACGGCAGAAAAAAAACAAAAATCCCAGAAGTATGAAAACCGAAAGCAACAAAAGCGCAAACATAGTACTTTAACCAACTACCATTTCGATAATAATCATATGAAAAAAGAAATGTTGCAATTGCTAAAGCTTCTCTCAACACTACAAAATTATAATTAATGTATGATAATAAAAAATAAAAGAATACAGCACAAAATCTATAATTAGAATACTTGTAAATGAATCTGAATATTATCAAATTTATCACTAATGAATGAAAAAGTTGAAATACAACGAATGAATCACTTATACTTTTACAAATAGCACAAAAAATAATATATAAAGGAGAATATCTGAATGATTCAAAATCTATCATTGATAAATTTCCTAAAGAAGGAAGTTTATCATATGAATACATATAATTCAATGTATCTAAGCCAACTCGATATCTAAATGCAGCGATAAAATATGAGTATATAAATAAGAACAAAAAAGCTAATTGTTTGTTCTTATTATGTTTATTAATATCATACTCTACTATAAATAATAAAGTTATCGAAAGTATAATAAAGTAAACCATTCGTTTTTTAACCGTTTGTTTTTAAAACTACATTTTTAATCCATGATGATATCGAATATTTGTCAACGATTTCTTTTTCTAATTCTTGAAAAGGTCGTTTTAACCACTCTTCATCAATAGACATTTCTGATTCTGTAATAACCATTATATTGTCTGGATGATAAAAATCATAATTAACTATATCCTCACAAGTTGTTAATATTTTCGTTTTAGTTGAAATAGCTTCAACAACTCTTGTTGTCGGAGAAAATTGATTCTTTATTGGCAAATCTAATATTGCATAAGAAGATGCTGATATTTCCATAGTATCATTATAGCTCAGTTTTAACAGAAAAGCTTTTTTTGTTAAAACAGCCCATAATCCTCTAAAACTCAACAACTTTCTTGGCGAGCAAAACAAATAAGAGTATATGTTTAAATGAGGGTTAATTCTTTTAATCTCATTCATATATTCCAATCGATTCGAATGCCATGAACCAATAAAAGTAATATCATATATTTTTTTATCAACCTTTTTTGGACATGAAAAAAATATTGGATAAAAAAATAAATTATATTTTATTGCATCCAACCTAGAATAGGTTATTACTCTATCAAAAAAATTTAATCTTTCCAAAAATCCAGGAAAACGGACTATATCATCCCATAAATAATTTATAAAAAAAGCTTTTTTTTGTTTTTCTCTTAAATATTGTAAAAAAAACAATGGTATTTTATCTCCTTTGATAACAAAGACTACATCATATAACTTAGAAATCTTATTTTCAATTCTTTCATACCATTTATCGTATGCCTTTTGTTTATACACCCAACGATATATTAATGAAGGCAGTTCTTCAAAATAATCTACATTGTATCCTTCCTTCTTAAGATTTTCAATAATAATAGTATGATAATCAAAAAAATTAGGAGCAATAAGTAAAACATTATTTTTCATTGACATAGTGCTCTATTGCATATTTTGTTTCTTGAAGATATTGTTTACCATATTTTAAATCTGGTTCTAAATGATTTCCTTCTGCCCATTCATTCCATGCATTTATAAAAACAAAGTTTTCCTCATCTGAATACGGCACAAATTTTGAAAGAACATTTCTCAACCACTTCCCATAATATTCCGGTTTAGAATTAACAAATGCAAAATAATTATTTTTCCTTCGCGGACTATTATCCCATCTTGGAGTTACAGATGGATATATTTTGTATGTTGGAGTGGGTAATTCCTTTTGATATTCAACATATTTGTGATAATCTATTACATTTGGAAATAAATTACATTTAAAACATCTACGGGTTATAGCATTAATCACTCTCCTAAAATTATTATTTTGCTTTAAGAAATCTTTAGTGTTATGTGGTTGAAACTCTACAGCAGCATCTAAATTATCTATCAAAAATGACTCACCAAAATCATTACAAGATTCAAATCTTACAATATATAATTCAATACCCTCTTTAATTGCTTCATCACGCCAAATACTCAACATAGACTCTATATTAGGAATTATAGATGTCCTATAAATACAAATAATAGGTTTTCCATAAACTTTAATGTAACGAGAGTCTTTCAAATATGGAATCAAATACTTAATGTGATTTCTGGCATCATCATCTGAATAATTTTGTGATATTAAAATTTCCTTTTCACTTCCATCCCATGCTCGTGTCCAATTTTCATTTGCCCAACATATCATAAAAGGGAAATTAGGATGCTTTCGTTCCAATATCTCTTTTAATGGTTTCTCCATTAAAACCTTTCCATCAAACCAATAATGATAATAACAAAAACCATATATTCCATATTCCTTTGCCAATTTAGCTTGTTCTTCCCGAACTTCAGGAAGTCTTAAATCATAAAAACCTAAATCTGCAGGAATATGTGGTTGATAATGTCCTCTGAATCTTGGACGTGCTTTTGCTACATTGGTCCATTCTGTAAAACCCTTACCCCACCATTCATCATTTTCTTTAAACGGATGAAATTGAGGTAAATGGATAGCTATTAACCGTTTCTTTTTATCCATTATAAATTAAGTATTTAAAGAAATAATATCACTATAACATGACATTAACTGAGATGCAATATTTCCATAATCATGACGTTTATGAGAAATCGTAATCGAATTAGTAGAATAGCAATTCATTAAATTCTCATTTTGGCTAAGAACTATTATGGCATTTGCCATTTGCCAAGGATCGTTTGCTGGAACAAGAGTTGCTTCTTTTCCATTACGACATAAAGAAGAAATACCTCCTACATTAGTACTTACTATAGGAACCCCTAAATATTGTGCTTCACAAATTGCATTAGGACTATTTTCTACATAAGAAGTATGAACATATATCGTAGAATCTAGCAAAAGTTCATTTAATTCATTAGGAGATGTTAATCCTAAAAAATGAACGTTATTTTCTAAAAATGTTGTATTTTCTTCTCTTTCTATTGTGTTTTTCATTGTTTCGTAGATTCCACCAGCTAATCTCCATTCAAAATCAATGCCCATTTCTTTTATTATATGAGCTGTTTTGAGTAACATATCAATCCCTTTCCAATACCATGTTCCTGAATGCGCTATGGTCAACAATTTTACTTTTGATGATTTGCAAAATTCCCATTGTCTATATGAATTCATAAAATCTGGTCGTAAAGCCTCATCAACATGATAATATACACAATTCGGATGCATAATATTTGCTAAGGCCTTATCCCATTCTGTACGCCCCATATAATATTTTACAGATTTCCATATTTTCCGTTCCACTCGTTCACGAGAATATGAATGTTTTGTGTCCAAATAATGCCGTACATATTTTATCAAATTCCATTTTAAAGATTTATATGCCGTGTATTTATTATATCCTGGAGGATATAATGCATTGTTATAGGGAATCATCGAACCCTGAATATGAATCACTACTGGAATATCTGTATAATTTGCTACTAACCCAAAAGGCCACTCTGTACCAAAAACATGAATTATATCCGGTTTAATTTTTTTTATTATTTCAACAGCCTTAGGAATAATTTTTTCTGTTTTAATCTCCCAAAAATTCGTATTCCAATATTTGAATCTTGAAAAATTAACATTCAATGGAACATAAGTAATTCCATCTATAACCTTTACTTCATGATAAACAGATGATTCAAAAGCAATTATCAATTCAACATCCAAAGATTGAGTTTTTACAAGATTTTCCAAAGCATCTTGCCACCCTGTTACTACACGATTTGCATCTTCATAACAAGCTGGCATACTAACTTCGAACCATAAAACTTTCATAAGAAGAATTGTCTATTATTTAATTTCTCAATAAAACAGTTTAACATACTTTCCATATATCCTTCCCATTAGATGGCTTAGAAATAAGATTATCATATTGGGTGAGAATATTTTATTTTTAAAATCAGGCTTAAAGACTTCCTGTATAGACTTCTCTAAGCGCAAAGTCCTCTCTATCTGAATTATTTCTATTAATAACTTCGGTAGCGTATCTTTCATTATTGATGAAGTTAAATAATATTCATTATTTATAAAACCATCCAAAATGATTTCTTTAAAAGAGGTATTTTCTTCAACTCGATATCCTGATATTATGGTATCTATAAAAAGTACAGGTTTTTCTTTTGCCATTAATGCCCAAAAACAAGAATCTTGAGTCGGATAAAAATCATCATTAAATCCACCTAATTTTAATACAATTTCACGACGCATACAAACACCAGCTATATTAATAGGATTTCCTCTCCAAAATTCTCTAAAAGACATAAAATGTGAATTTAAATGGGATTGAATCTGAATCTGTGGCTTATTAGTGAAACGATATAATTTAGAATTTATCAAATCTGTATCATATTTTAAATAATTTGACAACACATTAAGATAGTTAGGATATAAATAATCATCATCATGAAGCATTACAATCCAATCTGATTTTGCTAATTGAATCATTCGATTCCAATTACCAGTCATTCCTACATTTTCTCTATTTTTATAATATAGTAAATTAGATTGTTTTTTATATTGCACCATTAACAACTCTGTTTCATCATCTCTCACAGGATTATTATCAACAACTAAAATTAAATAATCATCATAATAAATCTGATTGATAGCACTTTCAAGTGCTATTTTTAAAAGTTCTGCTCTTTTAAATGTAGGGATTGCTATCGTAATTTTAGTTTGTTGATATTTTCCAAATATCAAGTCAGAAATAACTTCATCATGGATAGAAAAATTATCCACATAAGAAAAAAAATCCGTTTCAGAATTTACCATATAATTACTCCTTTCCGTCTCTTAATGAGATCCACAATTTCCTTATAACCACAATGGACAAAACCACTTATATTCATATTATAATCATCCAACACCCATTTAGGCCAGTACCAGTTATTATAAGCCAATTGTACAAGTCCTGGTACTAACACAATACCAAACATTCCTAAAGAAGAGAACTGAAGCACGAGAAAGTCAAGTACACAAATAAAACCGCCTGAAATCAATGCAGCTGATACAAAAGGAACTTTATTACCAGCTGTAATTACTGTCGCAAAATTCGCATGGTTATTTTCCAATAATGTAATTATCAAATAAAGAATAAGTATATATTTTGCAGGCAATACCGCATTAGATTTTATCAAATCCAAAAAATATGGCCCTAATAAAACAATTACAAGAGACCCTATGATATATAATGAAAAAAACACGGCCTGACTTCTCGCAAAATTTCGGATAAGCTTATCATCCTCACCCAAGACTTTATAATTATTAATAGATGGAATAAATGCTGAAAAGAAAACATTAGAAACACCTACTAGTATACTCACAAGTTGACTCATCAACCCATAAGAAGCAATATCTTCCATTGACAAATAAAGACCAGCTATAAACATCGCAAATCTAGTGATTGCATAAGCTCCGATAAAGTTAATACCCAATTTCTTTGCATTATACCAAATAACATTAAATAGCTCCTTTTTTTCCTCTTTAGTTACTTTTATATTGTTGATTATATCTCGCAATTCCGGTCTATAAAAATAATAATGGCTTAAGACTCTTCCTAAAAATGGAGAAATTAGATTTGCTAACACTACACCCATTAGTCCCCATCCCATAAGTAGCATTACATATGCCAATATAATATACCCTAAACGATTTGCCAGCAATGCTTGTTTTGATTCCTTAATTTGCCCACTCCCTGTCAGCAGAGAAGAATAATAATAAAAATATATATTAAAAAATGTAGAAATAGAATACAATATCCATATTATAAAGGAGTTATCTACATTCGAAAAACTATCCGTTACTATATAAATGTACCAAGTTCCCAATGTAAGCATTAGCACCAGAACGATTAAACTCATTAGTCTATAGGTAGTCTTTGCGACATCAATTAATCCTTTTAAAAGATGGTAGTTAACACTACCCGTTTGCACTCCTATTAACCCATCTTTATTTAGTTTTTGAGCTCCAGAAAAAACATAAGTAACATTACGCCCGAATTGTGGATTAAACCCAAAGTCAATCAATGCCACAAGTGTACCTACTGTCATCATGAGATAATTCATTGCAATCTCCTCAGTAGATAACATACTGAGAATAAGCGGTAATGTAATAAAACCAGATGCAATATTAAAGAATTGAGCTAAGTAACTCCAAATAACATCTTTCTTTGTTATAGATATGTCCATCTAAATATTACTCAATGAAATTAAGACCAACAAGCATAAATATTCTATCACTGACATTTAAGCCAATCCATTGTCATTTTTGTACCATCTCCAAAAGATATTGAAGCCTCAAAACCTGTGTCATTTTTTGTATTTGAGGTGTCATAAATACTCAAAGGAAGATTTACACCTGTAAAAGGGATATCACCGAAAATAGGCTCGCTAGTTGCACCACATCCATGAATCATTTCTATAATAAATTCTTTTAATGGTCTAGCATTTCCACTTCCTACAATATACTCACAAAATGGTTTCCCGTTTTTTGAAATTAAATAAAAGGCTCTTGCTACATCTGTTATATATACAAAATCATAGTTTTGTACCGCAGAAGTAAATTGAAGGGGCTCGTTATTAATGATTTTTCGAAGAGTTGTATTAACAAAACGTGGAGAAAATTCACCAATTCCATAGGCATTTGTAATAATTGGCCAAACAAGTTCTATATCAATTTCCTTGGCCAAAGACTTACAAAGACCATGTGCAGTTAACTTTCCTAATGAATACATATATGATGTACTAGGCGCACATCCTTGTTCATGAATAGCATATTCCATTTCATTTTCCATAATGCTTCCAGCACAAACAAAACGTTTACAACCTAGTTCTTTCGCCATTTTCATACATTCTAATGTTATGAAAGCATTATCTATTTGGAGCTTAGCATCCGCCCTCCGAGGACCCGCAGAACCAGTCCAGGCAAAATGGACAAAAGTATCGTAATAATTTTTCTCAATTTTCTTCAATATTGAGACTCTATCTGATATATCACAAGATAGATAAGACAATAAATTATGTTTTTTTAATCTCCGCGGAACATCTATAATATCAATTGCTAATACCTCGACACCTTTTTGAAGAAAATAATCTACAGTATTACTACCAACAAATCCATCTGCTCCTGTTATTATAACTCGCTTCATAGTAATCATTAAAATGGTGAATTAAATTCTGATAGTTTTGGAAAGAGAAGGTCACGACCAGACGCAATAGGATTTTCAATTCCCCAGTCAAAGCTAATAGAATCTTGAAGTATACCACAATCGCATTCCTTATTATAACAAGAGGTTTGAGCATAGTTGACAATACTTCCTTCTTCAAGAGAAAGAAATCCATGAGCAAAGCCTTTGGGTATATAGAGGTATTGCGCCTTTTGGTCATCTAGTTCTATAGAAAAACATTTTCCATAGGTTGTTGAACCTTTACGTATATCCACACAGACATCCAATATACAGCCACAACTCACATAAACAACTTTTGAATGGTCATAGGGTGGAATCTGAAAATGCATTCCTCTGCGAACACCTTTTTTATTTACAGAGTAATAAAATTCCTTAAAATCACAATCCAATCCATTCTCCTTGAAGAAATCAAAATTAAATAGTTTCTGAAATCCACCTCTATTATCTTGAAAGTTAACAGTCTGTAATATATATAGACCATCAAAACCTGTCTCAATTATTTCCATTATCCCAAAAACTTATTAATTTCTTCAACACAAAGTTCATAGACATCCTCTGTTTGATATCTCTTATACCAATCCACAACCAACTCTATACACTGTTGCATATTCATACGAGGATACCATCCCAAGCGATTTTTTGCCTTGTTGATATTAAGCATCAACAAATTAGCTTCATGAACAGCATTAGGGTCAGAAGAATCCTTCAATTCGCCCGAACCATAATTCTTAATCAATTCAGATGCTACTTCCCATACGGTAGATACTCCCTCTGTTTCAGGACCAAAGTTCCATCCTTCACAATATTCTGTAGGGTGCTCCCACATTCTTTGTGCAAGAAGCATATAACCGGATAATGGTTCTAAAACATGTTCCCACGGACGAACTGCCTTGGGTGAACGTATCGCTATATCTTCACCTGCTTCTAAAGCACGAATACAATCAGGGATTATTCTATCTTTTGCCCAATCACCGCCACCTATTACGTTTCCGGCTCTTACTGAAGCTATTGAAACGGTATGCTTCTTACCATAATCCTTAGGATTGAAAAAACTTCTACGCCATGATTGGATGGCTATTTCACATGCTCCCTTAGAAGATGAATATGGGTCGTAACCACCCAATGGATCATCTTCCTTGTAACCTCTCATTTGCTCCTTGTTATCATAGCATTTATCCGTTGTTATCATTACACCAACTTTTACACTGGGAGTGTAACGGATTGCTTCCATCACATGGATAGTTCCCATGACATTGGATTCGTAGGTTTCTATGGGCTGTTCATAACTGAGACGGACTAAAGGTTGGGCTGCTAAATGGAAGACAATTTCCGGCTGGTATTCAGCGAAAATCTCTTTCATCCGTTTTCCATCGCGAATATCAGCCCTAATGTCTGCCTTTATTTTATTGCCTATACCTGAAAGGACAAAGTTATCCTTTTCCGTAAGTGGATCGAGAGCTACACCTATGACTTCTGCACCTAATTCGTGGAGCCAGATAGAGAGCCATGAGCCTTTAAAACCGGTATGACCAGTTACAAGTACTCGTTTATCCTTATAGAAATTGTTGAATATATCTATGATGTTCATACTTATTACCAAATTTTCCAAGGTGCTTGATTCTTATCCCACATTGCATTCAATACTTGATTATCACGCATAGTATCCATAGGTTTCCAAAAACCATCGTGTTTAAAAGAATGCATCTTGCCGTCTGCAACTAATTGTTCCAAAGGTTGGCGCTCAAAAATGACAGTGTCATCATTGGGAATATAATCAAAAACTTCGGGTTCACAAACAAAGAAACCGGCATTTATCCAATTCCCATCGCCATTAGGTTTTTCTAAAAAAGACGTAACCATACCTGTTTCAGAATCTATATCTACAGATCCGAAACGACCTTCCGGTTTATATACTGTCATAGATATTGCTGCTCCAGATTTCTCATGGGCAAATATAGTTTCTGCAATATTTAAATCTGTCACTCCATCACCATAAGTCAAGCAAAAACGTTCTTCACCAATGTATTTTTGAACTCGCTTCAAACGACCACCTGTCATTGTATTAAGTCCAGTATCAACCATAGTCACTTTCCAATTTTCAGAATGATTGTCATGTATTTCTACAGAATTATCAGAAAGATTAACAGTCATATCACAATTGTGACGAAAATAATTTGCAAAATATTCTTTGATTACATAATGTTTATAACCACAACAGATAATAAACTCATTGATACCATATTGACTATAAATTTTCATAATATGCCAAAGAATAGGCTTGCCACCTATTTCTACCATCGGCTTGGGAATAAGGGTGGTAGCTTCACTCAAGCGAGTTCCGAAACCACCAGCAAATATTACAGCTTTCATAGAATAAACTTGTTATTAAGTGTGCGATGCACAGAATTCCTTGATTGTATCTACCATATGCTGGAGCATTTCTTCTGTCATGCCCGGATAGACTCCTATCCAGAAGGTATTAGTCATGACAAAATCGGTGCCTTTCAATTCACCCACTACTCGGTAGCCTTCGCCTGTAGCACGCATCTCGTTGAATACTGGGTGTTTCAACAGGTTACCAGCAAATAAGTTGCGAGTCTGAATTTTCTTACTTTCCAAGTACTCGGAGAGTTCATTGCGGGTAAAGCCGGCATCTTCTTTTACTGAAATCAAAAAACCAAACCAACTGGGATTGGAATTCTTGATAGGTTCGGGAAGAATCAGTCCGGGAGTTCCTGCCAATCCGTCACGCAATGTTTTGAAATTACGACGACGGGCTTCTACTATTTTATCAAGTTTTTCCAACTGAGCACAACCGATAGCAGCCTGCATATCGGTTACTTTCAAGTTGAAACCAAAGTGTGAATAGACATATTTATGGTCATAGCCTACCGGAAGTTCACCAAATTGTTTGGTAAAACGGTATTTGCAGGTGTTGTCCACACCACCTACACACCAACAATCACGTCCCCAATCGCGGAATGAACGGGTTATGCGATCAAGCAAAGGGTCATCGGTATAGACAGCACCACCTTCGCCCATAGTCATATGGTGAGGGGGATAGAATGAACTTGTTCCGATATGTCCCCAAGTGCCGGTCTTTTTTGTCACGCCATTGATGGTGTACTCCGAACCCAAAGAATCGCAATTGTCTTCTATCAACCAAAGAGCATGTTTCTCACAGAATGCTTTAACGGCCTCTAAATTGAATGGATTCCCCAGTGAGTGGGCTATCATCACGGCTTTGGTTTTCGAACTGTATGCCTCTTCCAGCATCGTAACGTCTATCTCATATTCAGGAATGGTTACATCAACAAATACGGGGATGGCACCAAATTGAATAATGGGAGTTACTGTAGTAGGGAAACCGGCTGCTACAGTTATTACTTCATCGCCTTTACGAATACGACGTTCACCCAACAAAGGAGAAGTTAAGGTATAAAATGCCAACAGATTGGCGGATGAACCGGAATTGGTCAGAGCACAATGTTTCACACCTAACCAATCGGCTAAACGGTGTTCAAACTTATGCGCCCAAGGACCGGCAGTTAACCAAAAATCAAGGGATGAATCAACCAGATTTACCAGTTCTTCGTCATCAAAGTAACGGCCTCCGTAATTAACGAAGGTCTTACCGGCAACGAACTCTTTCTTCTGACCATGCACTTCGGCATAGTATTCTCTTGTCAAATCAAGAATTTGCTTCTTGAGTTCTTCTTTTCTGTTCATAGATAATATGGATTTACACAACTACCTGTTGCTGGTTGTGTAGTGATGAGGTATTATTAATATTTCAACTTTTTAAAATATCCTTCCACATAACCATCATGTGAAGTTCTTTCAAGGAAGGAAGCATAATGGTTGTTTATGAACTATTTGTTCTTAACAACTGAAGTGTTTGTTCTTTACAAGCACTCAACAAAACTATGACAGGATGACAACTGTGACATGTTTTTTCTATAATATATATATTATATACGTATTAATATATGTTAATATTTATATTATATATACATATATAAGTTTATAGAAAAAGTTGTCATACTTGTCATCTTGTCATGGTTTACTGCCTGTTTATACCGAGTTAACTCGGCTCGTGAACGGAGTTTGTTCGGTGCGCCTACGGAGTTAACTCCGCTCAGAGGTATCATTTACACCATAGTAATCCTCAAAATTAACAAAGACTGTTATTATTGTTTAGAACGGACTATCAAAATCCTTTAGGCAGGGGTGTTTTAGATCTTTCTCACTCAATATGGCTTTATCCATCGGGATTTGCCAGTTGATACCGAGGGTTTCATCCATCAGAGAGATACCGCCATCGGCTTCGGGATGATAAAATTCATCACATTTGTATTGAAAAACGGCGGTGTCGCTCAACACAGCAAAGCCATGAGCAAAGCCTTTTGGAATAAAAAACTGGCGATGGTTGTCTTCAGTCAGTTCTACGGCTACATGTTGACCGTAGGTGGGGCTGTCTTTTCGGATATCGACGGCTACATCTAATACGGCTCCTTTTACGCAACGCACTAACTTGCTTTGGGTGAAAGGGGGACGTTGGAAATGCAGACCGCGCATCACACCGTAAGAGGACATGCTTTCGTTATCTTGCACAAAGGTAATAGAGGCTACTTTCTCTGTAAATTCACGCTGGGAGTAGCTTTCGAAAAAGTAACCTCGGCTATCCTTAAAGAGGTTTGGCTCGATGATAAGTACACCATCAAGAGCGGTTTGTATTATGTTCATGTTTATTAAGTGAATATTATAATTTCGTTCCGTAATACTTGGCATACCACTGTGCAAAGGCTCGTAGGCCGGTGCGCAAGGGGGTGCTGGGCTTATAGCCGAAGTCTGCTTCCAAAGCGGTGGTGTCGGCGTAGGTCACGGGGACATCGCCGGGTTGCATCGCTACCAACTCTTTGTGGGATTCGAAGTCGTAATCGGACGGAAGGACTTTGGCGGAAATGAGTTCTTCCTGAAGGATGGTTACGAAATCTAACAGGTTCTCCGGGCTGTTGTTGCCGATGTTATATACTTTATAGGGTGGGATGGGTAGGCCATCTTCGCCGGTCTCTTTCTCCGGGGCGTGTTGCATGATGCGGACAATGCCTTCGACAATGTCATCGACATAGGTGAAGTCTCTCTGGCAATGGCCGTAGTTGAAGATTTGGATGCTCTTGCCTTCACGGAGTTTGTTCGTAAAGCCGAAGTAGGCCATGTCGGGACGGCCGGCAGGGCCATAGACGGTGAAGAAGCGTAGGCCGGTACTGGGGATGTTATAGAGTTTACTGTAGGCGTGGGCCATCAGCTCGTTGCTCTTCTTGGTGGCGGCATACAAGGAGACGGGGTTATCGACTTTGTCGTCGGTGCTGTAGGGGACTTTCTTATTGCTGCCATAGACGGAGGAGGAGCTGGCATAGACCAGATGTTCTACTTCGTGATGGCGGCAGGCTTCGAGGATGTTGTAGAAGCCAATGAGGTTGCTCTCTATGTAGGCATCGGGATTGGTGATGGAGTAGCGTACACCGGCTTGGGCTGCGAGGTTTACCACTACGGATATCTGATTTTCCTTGAATATCTTCTCCAATGCTTCTTTGTCTGCTATAGAGGCTTGCACAAAGCTCCAATCACCGTCTGATGTTTCTATCTCTTTCAGGCGTTCGTACTTGAGGTTGACATCGTAGTAGTCGGTAAGGTTGTCGATGCCGATGATTTTTATGTTTGGTACCTCTTGAAAGAGGCGTTTGACCAAGTTGCTGCCAATGAAGCCGGCGGCACCGGTTACCAAGATGGTTTTGTTTTCTAATGAAACGTTATAGGGTAGCATATTTTTCTTATTTATTTTTTTATGAATCTTGCACCATCGTCGGGTTTTACCCAGAATACTTGGAAGGTTTCTTTGTATTCGGGGTATTCTTTCAGGTATTGTTCGGTGAGTTCCTTTTCTATCGCGTCTTTGTATCGGGGATCAACCAGGGCTATAACGGCACCTTTGAAGCCGGCACCGGAGAAACGACCGCCATAGATGCCTTGAAGGGGGCGCATGATGTTATAGATGCTGATGAGTTCGGGGCTGCCGCATTCGTAGTTATGGATGGAGCTTTCGCAACTGTCGAATGAGAGCTTGCCGAAGAGTTGGAGGTTACCGCTCTCCCAGGCGGTGACGCCTTGACGGACGCGACGGTACTCGCTATAGAAGTGGGAGGCGCGCTTGGCAAAGCGCAAGGGCATCATGTCGCGGGTGTTGTCGAAGGTTTCCTTAGGAATGTCGCGAAGGTAGGTCTTCTCGAAGGTTTTGAGGGGTTGCTGCTGGTAGGCAAGCATGTTCCAGGCGGCGGTCTTGCACTCGAAGACTCTCAGGTTGTAGTCGGAGTTGACTAAGCTTCGGGTCAGCCCGCTGAAGAAGATGCCGATTTCAAAGTCGGGCATACGGGGGTTCTTCTTGATGATGCGCCATTCGTTGCTGTCGCAATCCAGGAACAGGAGGCCGTCTTGCTTGCCTAAGGCGATGCAGGCCTGGTCGAGCAGGCCGTTATTCAGGCCGATGTATTCGCGTTCGGCTTCGGAGGCTATCTGTACTACTTCGAAGGGTTGCAACTTGATGTGGTTGGCTTTGGCAAAGGCCATCACATAGGCTATCAGAACGGCAGCGGAGGAGCTGAGGCCGCCTACGGGTAGGGAGCCTTGAAGTACACCGTCGATGCCGTAGGTGAGTTCGAAGCGTTTCTTCAGGGCGTATTTGGCACCGCGGGCGTAGTCGCCCCAGTGTTTCTCTTTTACTTCGGTACGGCGGGATATGTCGAAGTGGACGTCGCCGTCGAAGCTGCGTGAGGTGAGGTTGACCTGGGAGTCTTCTCGCACATTGAACCAAAGGTCGATGCCTTTATTGATGGCAAAGCCGGTGACAAGGCCGTGTTGGTGATCGACATGGGCACCCAAGGGGCAGACACGGTAGGGGCTGAATATGTGGTATTGGTAGTTATTTTCCATATTTCTCGCAGGCTTCTTTATAGGTATCTAAGGAACCGATGTCGAAACGGAGGTTCTCGCCGGTTCCGGCCATCGGCCAGGCGTACATCGTGGTGTGGTCGCAGAGGTAGTGGGCCAGGTTGCCGGGGGCGTCTTTGCCGCAACCGTTCTTCACGGCATACCGCACTAAGTCGAGGTCTTTCTTCAGGTAGATATAGAAGGGGGGAACGGCCCAAGTGGATTTGGGGGTTTCCGGTTTCTCTTCCATGTTGATGACTCGATTGTTTTCGTCGAGTACCACTACGCCGGTGCGTTGCAGTTTGCTGATTTCTTTCTGCTCGTGGCAGATGATGCAGGAGCTGTTCTTTTCTTTGGCGAACTTAACAAAGTCGGCAAAGGTGAAGAATAGCAGGTTATCGGCGGCCACCACCAACAGGTCGTCGTTTATCTGCTGCTTCTCCATGGCAAAGAGCAGGTCGCATACGGCTCCTAACCGGGTGTCGTTGCTCTCGGTACCGTCATCGACGATGGTGACGGGTTTGGTATAGTGTTGTTCGCTTGCCCATTCTTCGAAGATGTGGGCGAACTTGTGGTTGGTGATGATGAGGTGTTCATCTATCTCAGGAATGCGGTCGATGTCATCGAGCATGCGTCCCAATATAGTGTTATCCCCTATCTTTAACAGGGGCTTGGGGAAATTCTGCGTCAGTGCGCCCAGACGGGTGGCGTAACCGGCAGCAATTACGATGTTTTTCATACTAAAAAAGAAGGAAGTGGCTGTAGCGAACTTCGAGGTTTATAAAAAAAGTTTCTCCCTACTCCAACAGGTCATCGGTCCACTCGCGATGCCATTGGCGATAACTATCGTCGGAGGCGGCGGGAACGGTGAGTACTTGGTAGTTGTCGGTGGTGCGGCGCAGGGTACGACCCCGACGTAGACGAAGGCGTTGCTCGTTGCTGATGCTGGTCATGACTACCGGAAAGGGATAGGCACGCAACTGAAGGGCCGAGGTTTGTGAACCCCGACAAAGGAGCGACAACTGGTAGGCCGAGGTTTCGAAGGCTACCCAGTAATTGCCCACGCAGTAGAGGTGGAGGGCGTCGCTGTTGTTGCGTTCGCGCTGCATGATTTCGGGCAGCTGGCGAACAAGGAGGCTATCTAATGTTTCAACCATTGGTCGTATTCTTTCAGACGGGTTAGGAGGCGTTGCTTGCTCTTCTTGAGACGGGCTTCGCGCTGCCACGGGGCTACCAGTTCGTGGGCTTGGGTGTAGTAGCGGTGATTGTCGGTGCAGCCGTAGAGGGTGACCAGCAACAAGGCGCGTGACTGTTCGGCCTTGACCAACGGAAGGAGGGCTTCGACAATGGTCAGCAGGTTGCTTCGCAATTCGGTTTCGTCCAGCAGGGTGTAGGCTTGTAGCAACAGGCTGTATAGTTTGCAACGCATGACATCGCTCTCCATTCGGAGGCTTCCAAAGAGTTGGAGGGTTTCGCGAGCTAATCGGCGATCTTCTTCGGTAATGCCGGTGGTGTAGCGGCGTTGCATGGCTTGGTGCAGGCCGTTCCAGATGCGGTCGTTATCCAGATGGGTGTAGGCATGCTTGCCTTCCTGACTGAGCGAGATGACTTCGTACTGACCGGAAGTGACGTGTAGCAGGGGTACCCACATCCAATTATCTACACAGACTACAATTTCTTTCTCTCCTACGCCGGGTTGGGTGACAATGGTGGCTTCTACTCCATTGAACTGTCCACCGATGATGCGCACTCGGTCGCCTTTGATGAGTTTGTCGGGTTCGGGGATGTAGGCAGGTAGTTGGTTGTCGTAGGCAGCAGACACCCAACGCAGGTTCTGCATGGTTTGCTCGCTGACGTAAGGATAGTGGCTCTTTCCGTCGACATGAACACGGGGCAGGAAGTTGTATAGGGGTAGCCGGCGACGCATGGTGCGTATCTCGGCCTCACTGGCATAGACGAAGACGTAGTTGTAGAGCAACGGACGTTTCTTGATGACTTCCTTACCGGAACGAACTTTTACTTCGGTGTAGTTTGGAGCGAAATACTGAAAGGTGGTTTCGTTGTGACGGATACGGTTATCTAACTCGGCTTGCAGGTGAAAGGCGGGGCCTTTGTGGCAAGCAGGCAGGGCTAAAACGTACCAACGGGCGACGTATATGTCAGAATTTATTTCAAACTCATCCATCTCTTAAGGGTATTTCTATCCCATGTCAGCAAAACTTTACTAAGTTACTAACAAACAACGCTTTACTAATTTAAACAAGTGCAATTTCTGAAAATTTAGCTTATATTTCCCCTCTCACTTGTTGGTATTATTTACTTATTTCGTGAATCAATCTCTTTGTAAGAGACGGATTTTACTGTTTGTAGTATAGCCTGTCGTGTATTCAACAGTAGTTTAGCATACATAAAGTATTATGTAATGTTTCGGGCACCCGCAAGGGATGCCCCTACAGTGATACTATAACCAATCGTTTGGCTTCGTTGTGATAATTAAGTGTTGACAACCATCCGTAGGGGCATCCCTTGCGGGTGCCCGAAACCGTCCACAATAAAATTTTTATTCAGTTTATTTAGGTATAGTGGAGGAAAGTTTCTTTTTCACAATAGAGGAAGAGTATCCTTTTTTATCCCCCCTCTGTTTATTAGCTTCGCTCAAAACCTCTTATATTATTGCAATAAGGTATAGTGAGGGGTGTCCGTAGGACGGGGGAGTTCTGAATACACTTAACTCAATGCAATCTTTAACTCCCTCCCCCCTTCGGGGTACTCCCTCTATGAACAGAGGGAGAGTTAGTTACTATTTTTTCTCCCTTTCTATTCTTGATTCAGTGAAGAAATTCATTAAAAACGCAAGAAAACCAGCAATACTTTCCTTGTTACTAAAAACGCAACTATACTTTTTTTCCTTAAAAAAGATGGGATATATCTATTTTTTATCTACATTTGCAAAGTAAAATCCGTCTCTTACAAAGAGACGGATTTGTTTTTTTACTACTACAACGACTGTAGAATCAGGCGATTGGCCTTATCTACCTGTGAGGTGTCGAGCAGGGAGAGGTAGATGCGGGTGGTGTGTTCGGAATTGTGTCCCATGGCTTGACTGATGGTGGAGAGGGGAACATTCTTGCTACGTGCCATTGTGGCCCAGGAGTGGCGGGCTACATACATGGTCAGTGGAAGGGGGAACGAGAGTTGTTGCCCCAAAAGGCGTAACTTGACATTGACGTAATGGGCCATGCTTTGATATTGGCGACGTTCGCCGTAACCGGGGCAACGGATGATGGGTAGCAGATAGGGAGAGGTGGGAGAAGCGTAGCGTTCTACTATCTGTTGCATGGGACGTTCCCACTTGATAATCAGTTGCTGACCGGTTTTCTTACGACGATAGATCAGCATACCGTCTTTCAAGTCGCTCTTACGCAGAAAGGCCATATCGACAAACGACATGCCTCTGGTGTAGAAACTGAAGAGGAACATATCGCGGGCATAGGCCAAGTCGGGTTGTAGGGAGAGGTCGATGGCACGAAGTCGGCTGACCAAACGAGCGGGAACGGCTCGCTTCATGGTCTTATCGACACCGGTATAGACATGACGGAAGGGGAATTTCTGTCGTACCCTGCCCTGCTCTACTGCCCGGTTGTAGAGGGCACGCAGGTTGCGCATGTAGAAGGAGATGGTATTGGGGGTAAGGCCTTCGGCTATCAGGTGGTACTCGAAGGATTGCATCAAGGTTGCGTCGATGTGGCACAGGGGAATGTCGTCTTGAGGCAGGAAACGAAGGAAGCGGTGCAAGGAGACGGCGTAGGTCTCGGAAACGCGGTGCCGTCCCAGGCTGCACAAGCGATTAATCTGTTCTTCGGAAAAGGTAACAAGGGTGGTTTTTTTTTACATTACTTTGTAGCATAATTCTATTTTTTTATCTGTTAGTTTTCATCGGTCACCTCAATCGGCCAACTCGATAACTTCCAGGTCGCTGAAAACGCCACTGTCGATATTCAGACGCACCAGGGTACGGACTGTGTGGAAGCCGTACTTACCGGCTGCACCGGGGTTGATGTGCAGCAGGTCGAGGGTTTTGTCGTACTTCACCTTCAGGATGTGCGAATGTCCGCTGATGAAGAGTTTCGGTGGATGAACAAAGATACTGCCGGCCACCGAAGGGTCGTACTTACCGGGGTAGCCGCCAATATGCTTCATCAACACCTCGGTGCCTTCGACAACAAAACGAAGGGTTTGGGGATAGAGACGACGCAGTTCTTGTCCGTCGATGTTGCCATAAACGGCCCGAAACGGACGAAAAGCAGTTAGCTTTTGAGCCACTTCGAGCGAACCAATGTCGCCCACATGCCAAATTTCATCGCACGGCTCGAAGTAATGCAGGTATTTATCGTCCCAATAGCCGTGTGTATCGGATAAGATTCCAACTTTTATCATAAATAGTTTGTTTTGTTCGGCAAAGATAATTACTTTTGGCCAAATCTTAAAAACTGGATATGGAAAGCAGGTACTTTAAACGGGACATCAGTTGGCTGTCGTTCAACCTAAGGGTGTTGATGGAGGCCGAGGATGAATCGCTGCCGCTCTACGAACGGATTAACTTCATCTCGATCTATTCATCGAACTTGGAGGAGTTCTACAAGATTCGGGTGGCCGACCACAAGGCCATTGCATCGGGGGTGACTACCAGCGAGGATGAGGACAGGGAGTCGGCTGCCCGCTTGGTGGAGGAGATTAACCGCGAGGTGAGCAGTCAGTTGAAAAGACGTTACCGCATCTACGAAGAGCAGATTATCCCGGCGCTGAAAAAGAATCACATCATTTTTTACCAGAACGAACAGGTGGAGCCGTTCCATCGGGAGTATATCCGCCGCTTCTTTCGGGAGGAGATTTTTCCTTACTTATCGCCCGTACCGGTCAGCAAGAGCCGTATCATCACCTTTCTGCGTGACAACCGCCTCTATCTGGCTGTCAGGTTACACAGCAAAGGGGTACCTGCCGATTCGCCCGCTTATATCCGCCACTATGTGATGAAATTGCCTTATAGCAAGGTGCCTCGATTCATCGAACTGCCCAAAGTGGGAAAGTATCACTACATTATGTATATTGAGGATATTATACAGGCTAACTTGGATGTGATTTTCCCCGGATATGAGGTTGAAAGCAGTCACTGCATCCGCATCTCGCGCGATGCGGACATTTTGATTGACGACAATGCCGATACGCCCGAAATTATAGAGC
Organism: Mediterranea massiliensis; assembly: GCA_015060695.1. Taxonomy (GTDB): domain Bacteria; phylum Bacteroidota; class Bacteroidia; order Bacteroidales; family Bacteroidaceae; genus Bacteroides; species Bacteroides massiliensis_C. Next base: position 89,937 of record SUYA01000005.1, on the reverse strand, counting down.
AGGTGAAACGGAAGGTGAAGAAGCGCAAGATTGGGGCGGTATGCCGCTTTGTTTACGACCGGGCCATGTCGCAACCGTTCTTAGACTATCTGGTGGATGCTTATCACATTGACCGCAACGAGTTAGTGCCGGCCGATAGGCACCTGAACTTGGAGGACTTGCGGCTACTGCCCAATCCCATAGGCGGCAAGTTGACGGTGAAGAAACCACAGCCCATGCGGTTGACTTGTCTGGGCGAACGAGAGTCGGTCTTCGACTACGTGGCTCGCAAGGATTTGTTGCTGTGTTATCCCTATCATTCGTTCGACCACTTCCTGCACTTCTTGTTCGAAGCGGTACACGACCCTATGGTGCGCGAAATTATGGTGACGCAATACCGAGTGGCCGAGAACTCGGCAGTAATCAATGCGCTGATTGCCGCTGCACAGAACGGAAAGCGAGTAACGGTGTTTGTAGAACTGAAGGCACGCTTTGACGAGGAGAACAACTTGGCTACGGCCGAGATGATGAAGGCTGCGGGCATCAATATCATCTTCAGCATCCCGAAGCTGAAGGTGCATGCCAAAGTAGCATTGGTGTTGCGGCGAGACGAACAGGGGCATAAGTTAACAAGCTATGCCTACGTCAGTACGGGTAATTTCAACGAGAAGACGGCGAAGTTATATGCCGATTTGGGACTGTTTACTAGCAACCGAGTGATTGTGAACGACTTGCAACGGCTGTTCGGCATCTTGCGCGACAAGAAACGCCCTACCTTCCATCAACTACTGGTGCCACGTTTTAACTTGATTGAAGAACTAAACCGCCTCATCGGTCGGGAAATGGAGTTGGCACGTAGCGGCAAGAAAGGGCGCATCATACTGAAGATGAATGCACTGCAAGACCCGGTTATGATTGAACGACTGTACGAAGCCTCCGAAGCTGGGGTAGAGATTGACCTGATTGTAAGGGGGGTATGTTGTCTGAAGCCGAACCAACCCTACAGCCGCAACATACGGATTACCCGCATTGTGGATACTTTCTTAGAACATTCACGGGTGTGGTATTTCGGTAACAACGGCAGACCGAAACTGTTTTTGGGTTCGCCCGACTGGATGCGCCGCAACTTGTACCGCCGCATCGAGGCGGTGACACCGGTATTGGATAAAGATGTGAAACGGACGCTGATAAGTATGTTACAGATTCAATTGGATGACAAGCGAAAGGCTTCGTTTGTAGATGAGGAGTTACAACATCGTTGGAAATCGCCCCACCCTGCCCAAGAGGCTTCTCGCTCACAATATGTTTTTTATGAGTTTTTGAAAAGGGAAGATAAGGGGAGATAATGATACAAATGGGGGGGCATCAAATTTGATGTCCCCCATTTTCACCTTTTGATTAAACAGAACAAAGAAGTTAAGTCTATTATACTACTTCTTGGAACTTGCGGCTTACCTTCATTAGGTTAGTGGTATAGGTCACTACGTTCTGTGCCTCTTGAATCATAGTCAGATAAACCATGCTGACTTTGATGCTTCCGTTCTGTCCTTGGATGCGTTGCAGTTCCTCACGTTTCAGGCGAGCTAATTGGTTATTCAATTCGTTGGCCTTGCGGACGTTTTTATCCAATCCCTCGAAATTGTTTTCTTCCAACTTGCCACGACACTCTTTCAACAAGGTACTGATTTCTGTACTGACATCCTCGAACTCGCCTTTCTGGATAGCATCGAGAGGCTTGAAGTTGTTGTCGATATGTTCCAAACAGGGTTCGCACAAACGACCTACGCTATAGACCAACTCGCTGGCAAAGTCGTTGCCTTGGTAATAGTAGAGCCCTTTTTCCAAGATGGTATGGTTATCTAATCGACACATGGCCAAAGTGCCTTGACGTTTCATCTGCTTGATGAGTTGTTTCTCGAACTTCACTGCTCCCATGGCTCGACGTAATCCACGCAGGTTTTCATGGAGGAAGGAAGTAACGGTGCGGTCGAAATTCTCTTCGGTAAAGGCCAACACCTTAGACAGTTCTTCACGGGTATGGCTACGGAGCAAAGAAATAATTTCGGCATGGTCGTTGCTCTTCATCAAGCGGTTCAATGTTTCGTTGCCCTTCTCTTTCTCCTTGCGTTTCTTGTACATCAAGTGGCTGCGAATGAGCAGGAATACGGCAAAGGCTATCATGGCCAAGATAGCAATAATACCACCAAAGTGAATGAGCATTGTAACAAAGAAACAGAAGGTGAAGGCTACACCGGCTGTCAAGAACCATCCGGCAATAACACTGAGTACACCGGTGATGCGGAACACAGCCGAGTCGCGTCCCCAAGCACGGTCGGACAACGAGCTACCCATGGCCACCATGAAGGTAACGTAGGTGGTAGAGAGGGGAAGTTTCAACGAGGTTCCCAGTGCAATGAGCAAGCTGGCCAATACCAGATTGACTGATGCACGAACCATGTCGAATGCAGCTCCGTCGGCCAAGATGGCTTCGTCCTTGCGGAAGCGGGTTTCTATCCAACGCTTAACTCCCTCCGGCATGATGCGCGACACGTTGTTTCCCAACGTCATGCTGAAGCGCACCAAGATGCGAGCCATCGGGGTACTACCGAAGGTTTCTTCGCCTTCGTCTTGACGAGAGAGGTTGACCGAAGTATTGATAACGTTATGGGCTTTCTTGGAGGTACACAATGCATAGACCATGATGGCACCGGCACCGAAGAGGAAGTACCACGGTGTCTTGGCTGAACCTTGCAAAGACTCCATCAAGAATCCGTTGGGACCCAGTTCACGACCGTTGGCCATGTAGTCCATGTAGGAATCGTAACCGGCCAAAGGTACACCGATGAAGTTCACCAAGTCGTTACCGGCAAAGGCCAAAGCCAATCCGAAAGTACCCAACAACACGATGATGCGGAAGATATTTACTTTGAAGATGTGCAGTATCTGCATCAAAATGGTAAAGAAGACAAAGATGCCTCCCAACAGGGGCAGAGTATATACATTTAACCACTCCTTGGCGTCACCGGTCATGAAAGCACTGGTCTTTAAGCCTTTGAAAAGCATGAAGTAAACGATACTGGTCACAGCTATACCGCCAAAAAGACCGATGCTGTACTTCATGTGCTTCTTATAGTTGAAGGTGAAGACTAAACGGGCCAGCCACTGCACCAACATACCGAAGAAGAAGGCGATGGCTACCGACAAGAAGATACCCATGATGACCGATAGGGCCTTGTCTGTGTTAATCAAATCGCCCATATTCAACGCATCGTTGTTATACACCTTAATCAGGGCCAACGCAAAAGTACCACCCAGCAATTCGAACACCATAGAGACGGTGGTAGAGGTGGGCATACCCATACTGTTGAACACATCGAGTAGCACCACGTCGGTCAACATCACGGCAATGAGGATGAATATAATCTCCTCAAAATAGAAATGTTGAGGTTGATAAATGCCGTGACGGGCAATATCCATCATACCGTTACTAAGAGCCGCCCCTATAAAGACACCAATGGCGGCAATAAACAACACTGTCTTGAATTTGGCTGCTTTGGCTCCTACAGCCGATTGGAGGAAGTTGACGGCATCGTTGCTGACACCCACCATCAAATCGAAGGTGGCCAACACAAACAGAAAGACAACAATGCCTAAATAAATTGTTTCCATGAGTAATGTATTATAATTCGGACGCAAAAGAACTTAATATTTATTGCAGGAAAGTTTCAGCCGTATTACAATGATGTTACAAGTAAAAAGTTGATTGACAACTCACCTTTTTAATGGAGATTCATTAAAAATAAAAGAATTTATTGCAAAGAAATCTGCTTTCTGTTATCTTTGCACAGCGAATAAAAACAGACGGGGAATGAAACAGAAAGTATCGACAGCTCTTTTTCTACTGCTCATCAGCATCGTTATGTTGGTGGTTCCGGTCATTCCCCATCATCATCATGCCGACGGATTGATTTGCATGAAAGACGACATTTCGGAAACATGTTGCGAACACCATACCGGCAATGCCGAACAACACGAACATGACCATTGCTGTTGCGACACGGGATGCATTACCACGCACTTCTACCAACAAGCCCCTCAAGAACAACAAGGCTTCACGGTTTACCCGATAGCTGACGAATATCTTTATACGGCAGAAGCCATTGTCAGCCTGCTACTTGCAGAGAAAGATGACGGAAAGCCCGATGGGGTGTTCCGCGAATCATTGCATGGCATCTGCTTAGCAGGTGCCACGGCTCTTCGTGCCCCTCCCTCTCTTTAAGGAGAGACTATACCCAAGCACTTTCGTGCTACCGAGAATCGGTAGTGAGTTCTATGACTACTCACTACCCGTCACTGATAATAATCAATAACACCATTTATATGAAAAACAAACTCATCTGGGGAGTCGTAGCACTCTTTTTGCTCGGCTCCTGCACAAGTAAGTCGGCTCACCACGAGCACGACGGACATGGTCATGAAACGACTGAACATACTCATAATCATGAGGGTCATAACCATGACGAACACAACCATGAGGGTCATAACCACAATCATGAGGGACATAATCACAGCCATGAAGGTCATAGCCACAGCCATGAGGGACATAATCACGATGGTCATAACGGACACGAACACAATCCTGACGAGATTGTAATGAGCGTAGCCAAAGCCGAAGCGGCAGGTGTTAAGGTGGGCACGGTACAACCGGGAGTATTCCACCAAATTATCCGTACCAGCGGACAGGTTCTGGCTGCACAAGGTGATGAAAAAACCGTAGTGGCTACCGTAGCCGGAGTAGTTTCGTTCAAAGGAAAGGTCACCGAAGGGATGCCGGTGCAATCGGGTAAAGCATTACTGACTATCTCTGCTCGACACATCGGTCAGGGTGATCCGGTAGAAAAGGCACAGATAGCCTACGAAGTGGCACAAAAAGAGTATGAACGTATGAAGTCATTGGTGAGCGACCGAATTGTATCGGAAAAGGCATTCCTGCAAGCTAAACAGGCTTATGAAAATGCTCGCATCAGCTACGAAGCGGTGGCCAAGAACCATACCGAAGGCGGACAACAAGTAACAGCCGGCATCGGTGGCTTTGTGAAGAACTTGTTTGTGAAAGAGGGTGATTACATAGAAGTGGGACAGCCACTGATGAGCATCACACAGAATCGTCGTCTCTTTTTGCGTGCCGACGTATCAGAGAAGTACTACCCTGCCCTGCACAACATTGGTTCGGCCAACTTCTGTACTCCCTATAATAATAAGGTATATGAATTAAAGGAATTGAACGGACAACTGTTGTCTTATGGAAAGAGTTCGGACGGAAACGGTTATTACATTCCCGTTACATTTGAATTTGACAACAAAGGAGAGGTGATACCCGGTTCGTTTGTGGAGATATACCTGCTCTCTACCCCGATGGAGGGTGTATTGAGCCTGCCCCACACGGCACTGACCGAAGAGCAAGGCAGTTTCTTTGTTTATCTGCAATTGGATAAGGAGTGTTACAAAAAGCAATTGGTTACCTTAGGTGCCGACAATGGCAAGGAGGTACAGGTATTGAGTGGTATTCATGCCGGAGACAAGATAGTGACCGAAGGTGCTTACCAAGTGAAGCTGGCAGGTACAGCCAATGCCATTCCGGGACATAGTCATGAACATTGATGAATAGGAAGTATGCTGAACAAGATTATACATTTTTCTCTTTCCAACCGCATCGTAGTGCTGGTAGCAGCGGTGCTGTTAATGATTGGGGGAACCTACACGGCACTACACACCGATGTGGATGTGTTTCCCGACTTGACGGCTCCAACCGTGGTGGTCATGACCGAAGCCAACGGCATGGCGGCTGAGGAGGTGGAGCAACTGGTTACATTCCCTATTGAAACGGCGGTTAACGGAGCAACTCATGTACGCCGGGTACGTTCGTCTTCTACCAACGGATTCTCTATCTTATGGGTGGAGTTCGATTGGGATACTGATATTTACTTGGCTCGACAAATTGTCAGCGAGCGATTGGCCATTGTGGGCGAAGAGCTACCGGCCGGAGTGGGCAATCCCACGTTAGGACCTCAATCGTCCATTTTGGGCGAAATGATGATTATCGGTTTGACAGCCGACTCGACCTCTATGCTGGACTTGCGCACCATAGCCGACTGGACCATCCGCACCCGTTTGTTGTCAACCGGAGGGGTAGCACAGGTTTCGGTCATTGGTGGTGACATCAAGGAGTATCAGGTATTGCTCAGTCCGGAACGGATGCGACATTACGGCATCACATTGGCCGACGTACTGAATGCCACACGAGGAATGAACCTGAATGCCAACGGTGGTGTACTCTATGAATATGGAAATGAGTATATTGTACGTGGGCTGGTCAGTACGCAACAGATTGAGGAGCTGCGCCGCTCGGTAGTGAAAAGTGGTGAATCGCCGCTGTTCTTGGAAGACGTAGCCGATGTACAGATAGGCAGCAAGGTGCCCAAATTGGGTACAGCCTCGGAACGGGGAAAGCCGGCAGTGCTGCTAACCGTAACCAAGCAGCCGGCTACCAGCACACTGGAGCTGACCCAAAAAGTGGAGGCTGCCTTGAAGGATGTACAGAAGAACCTGCCAAAGGATGTACGCATCTCAACCGACGTTTTCCGCCAAAGCCGTTTCATCGAAAGTTCGATAGGCAACGTGCAACGGTCACTCATCGAAGGGGGTATCTTTGTAGTATTGGTACTGTTTCTTTTCCTGGCCAACGTGCGCACCACCCTGATTTCGGTACTGACACTGCCACTGGCCATCATCGTATCGTTGGTCACCTTGCACTATTTAGGGTTTACCATCAACACCATGAGTTTGGGTGGTATGGCCATTGCTATCGGATCGTTGGTAGATGATGCTATTGTGGATGTAGAGAATGTGTATAAACGGCTTCACGAAAACCGCTTGCTGCCTGTGGCAGAAAGAAAATCGGTCATCGAGGTAGTTTTCCAAGCATCGAAAGAGGTGCGTATGCCCATCTTGAACTCCACACTGATTATTGTAGTCAGCTTCGTACCCCTCTTCTTCCTGAGTGGTATGGAAGGCCGTATGCTGGTTCCATTAGGCATAGCCTTTATCACAGCCTTGTGTGCCTCTACCTTGGTGGCACTCACAGTGACACCGGTGCTTTGCTCTTACTTATTAAAAGAGAATAAAGAGAGTGTACAATCGGCCGACTCGCCGGTGGCTCGCTGGATGAAAGTACATTACCAACAACTGTTGGTGTGGAGCATTGCGCACAGCAAAGTAGTAATGGGGGGTGTTGCTGCACTATTTGTAGCGACTATAATCTGCTTCTTCACCTTAGGACGTTCGTTCTTGCCTCCATTTAATGAAGGTTCGTTTACCATCAACATCTCTTCACTGCCCGGCATCTCTTTAGAAGAGAGTGATGCCATAGGAAGAAGGGCCGAAGAGTTGTTGCTCAGCATTCCTGAGATACAAACTGTGGCACGCAAAACGGGACGTGCCGAACTGGCAGAACACTCTTTCGGGGTGAACGCTTCGGAGATTGAAGCTCCTTATGAGTTAGACGGTAGAAGTCGCAGCGAACTGGCAGCCGAGGTACGAGAGAAACTGGGTACGTTGGTGGGGGCTAATGTAGAAATCGGACAACCCATCAGCCACCGTATCGATGCCATGCTGAGTGGTACCAAAGCCAACATTGCCATCAAACTGTTTGGCGACGACCTGACACGTATGTTCTCGCTGGCCGGAGAAATTAAAAAGCAAATCAGCGGTATAGATGGCATTGCCGACCTCAACGTAGAGCAGCAGATTGAACGCCCACAGCTGACCATCACTCCTCGTCGGGAGATGCTGGCACGATATGGCATTACTGTACCTCAGTTTGCCGAGTATGTGCGTGTTTGCCTGGCCGGCGAAGCGGTTTCGCAGGTTTACGAAAAAGGAAAGAGCTTCGACCTGACCGTGAAAGTGGACGACTCATTGAAAGACCGGGCCGAGAAGATTGCCAATCTGATGATTGACACCGGAGATGGTAAGCAGGTTCCGTTGAACTATGTGGCAGAGATTCGTTCGGCCTTAGGCCCCAACAGTATCAGCCGCGAAAACGTGAAGCGCAAGATTGTAATCAGTGCCAACGTGGCCGACCGCGATTTGCGCAGTGTGGTGAACGACATTCAAGAGACCATTGACGAGAAGGTAGCACTGCCCGAAGGGTATCATGTGGAGTATGGCGGACAATTTGAAAGCGAACAAGCAGCCAGCCGTACCTTGTTGCTTACCTCGCTGATGTCTATTGTAGTCATCTTCCTATTGCTCTATCATGAATTCAAGGAGTTGACAGAGAGTGCCATCATCCTACTCAACCTGCCTTTAGCACTGATTGGAGGGGTGTTTGCACTGCTCATCACATCGGGCGAAATAAGCATTCCGGCCATCATTGGATTCATCTCCCTGTTTGGCATTGCTACCCGAAACGGTATGCTGCTTATCGGTCGCTATAAATCGTTGCAAGCCGACGGACTATCAGCCTATGAAAGTGTTATCCACGGTTCGCTCGACCGCCTCAACCCCATCCTAATGACAGCACTTACCTCGGCATTGGCACTTATTCCGTTGGCATTGGGCGGCGACTTGCCCGGCAACGAGATACAAAGTCCGATGGCAAAAGTCATACTGGGAGGATTGTTGACCTCGACCTGCCTGAACGGATTCATTATCCCGATTGTTTATCTTTGGTTAAGACGGAATGAGAACTTATCCATTAAATAATAAGCTGTATGAAAACAATATATACATTACTGATACTGACAAGCCTGATGGCTGGAGTGACTACTGCTTATGCACAGACTGATGCCATTGATGCCATCTTGCGCCAGATTGAAACCAACAACAAAGAGTTGAAAGCGAACGGTGAGAGGGTACGCTCGCAAAAGTTAGAGAATAAAACGGCCAACAACCTGCCCGACCCTACCCTGACCTATGCTCACTTGTGGGATTCGGACAATAGCAATCGCACTGTGGGCGAACTGGTGGTAGCACAAAGTTTCGAGTTTCCTACACTCTATGCCACTCGCGGCAAGATGAATCGACTGAAAGCGTATGCACTGGATGCTCAAGCCACTGCCTTCCGTCAGCAGATGTTGCTGCAGGCACAAGAACTTTGTTTAGACATCATCGGGCTATACAAGCAACAAAAACTGTTGGAGCAACGACTGAAGAATGCCGAAGAGTTGGCTACCATCTATGCCAAACGATTGGAAACGGGTGATGCCAATGTGCTGGAAACAAACAAAATAAACTTAGAGCTACTGAATGTACGCACCGAGCATCGCTTGAACGCCACGTCGCTGCAAGCCAAGTTGAAGGAGTTGCAAGCACTGAATGACAACCAATTGTTAAGCCCAGGACGTCCGATGGCCGACCCGGTTCCTGCCGGTGCAGAGGCTTTGGGATTGACTACCTACCCGGCAGTACCACTACCAACCGATTTTGCACCGGTGTGTGCCGAACTGCTCAGTCTGTGCCCCAATCTGCAGGCGTTGGACAATGAGAGTGATGCTGCCCGCAAGCAACTGTCGGCCAATCGTCAAGGGTGGATTCCGAAGTTACAAGTAGGCTATCGGCGAAACACCGAGTCGGGGCATCCACTGAACGGAGTGGTAGTAGGTTTCTCATTCCCTCTCTTCGAAAATCGCAACAAGGTAAAGATTGCCAAGGCACAGGCCCAGACGTTAGCGTATCAGCAAGAGACTACTCGTTTAGAAGCCGGCACGGCCTTGTGGAATCTGTATGAAGAGGCTCGTAACCTGCACATCTCCATGAAGGAGTATGAGGAGACACTGGGTCGTCAGCAAGACTTGGAGTTACTGAAAAAGGCTCTTATCGGTGGCGAAATCAGTATGATAGAATATTTTGTAGAAGTGGCGGTGGTGTATGATAGCCAAGCCAACCTATTGCAATTGGAGAACCAGTACCAGAAGGTAATGGCACAATTGTATCAGAACAAATTGTAAACGCCACAGTTTGTTAATAATCAAAGCAAACCTTCTTGCTTAAACGGTTGAACCCCAAAAGCAAGAAGGTTTACTATTTTAATGCGGTAGGAGTAATAGCGCTACGCAGCAACTACCACACTACATCGTACAACAGAATCTTTCCTTTTCCATATTGACTACCCATGGAAACTTCCAATTTCTTCAGTTCTCCAGAAGATGGCATATTCTTTATTGTTACATAGACAAAGGCTTGCTTACCATGTTTCAATACATTTCTTCCACCTACCATTTCTCCACCACTATACTTCACTTTGGCTCGACCAAGTTTACCGGTAGCGTCTGTATATGTTGCATAACTATCGGCATACAATGCGCTTTGGTTCATAGCTTTATTCTCCACAATTATGCTGACCGTCAGCGTACCATTTTCACAACGAGCGTTCATAAAATCGGCAAGTGTCTGTGGCACTTTACAATGAACCTTAACATTAGCTTTTTTCTGAGCCAACACTTGTTCTGCCATGACTGCAGCAGACTGCACATTTATCTCTTTGGTAGCCAATACTTCATTATCCGTGAGCACACTGATTTTCAGCGAGCCTTCTGCCAACATTCCTCTATGAACACGCACAATCCATGAGTTTTCTCCATCTTCGCAATCAACACTTATATTCTTTTCGGTAACAGATCCTCCATTTTCAATCCTATATACAAATATCCGCTTATGAGGTTTGTTTGAATAGAATTTCCAAATAGTCTTCAAATCTGTTTCTACCGCATAGATATTTTCATTCCGAGAGCCGTCAGATTGTTCTGTAAAGACTTGACCTATACTAAAGTTGCTCACCGCCTCAGAGATGGTTCCCATTCTTTCGGTATATTTTTCTGCTGTTTCTTGATAGGCACCGCAATTAAAGTGATTCTTGTTCTGCTTCTGCCCATTGATTCCTCTATCGCTTAAATCATTATTATAGTACCATTCCAATTGTTTAGCCAAGGCACCTGTTCCGATACAAGCAGATCCTAACTCAAGGTCGAAGTTTTGCTTTTCAATCATTGTCGCATTATTGACAGATGCGCCAACCTTATTAAGTACATTCTTAAAATATGGAGAAGGTTTTCCATTCACTTTATTACCGGCAGCAAGGTTTATAATGCCTAACTGTGCATCGGTTTCCGGTAATTCACCTCCACCCTGTATAGCACAATGGTGCATATAGCTCTTTCTATCTGTACTTTCAAAACGGAACTGTGCAGGTTTTCCTGAGGTAAGGTTATTCCATAAAATCAGTGCTGCCAAACTATGTTTGGTATTTTCAAAGTGAATTCCTGAAGCACCTTCACTGGCCGAATTATTTACGATAGTAGTAGATTCTACCAATATGGAGCCTGTAGCAGAATAGATTCCCGCACCTTTCAATGCCGTATTATTAAAAATACAACAACCATACACATTGGTTACACCTTGATTATGTATTCCACCTCCCGGCTTATTATCATTCCGGTTATTATAAATATTGCAAAACAGCACATGCCCGCCATAAGCTTCTACACCTTTACTTTTGTTTTCATAAATATTAGAACGTGCTATCGAGCCTCCACTTAGTGTAATACCCACTCCATTATTTTGCAATATATGGCTTTCGACCACCGTTGCATCGTCACAATATACACCACCGGCATTTCTGCCTATAATGCAATTTTTCACCGTCACACCTTCATGGACTTCAAGACCATATTTATTGTTATCAATGAACGTACAGTTGCTAACCACACCGGTTGTATAGCTCATTTCCAAACCACCGGCATGATTGGGTTCCAACTTATTGAGAGGTATCGAGCCTGTATGCCCACCCCGCATAAGGACTCCATCGACAGTAACATTCTGGCAATGATTAATTTGCATACAATAAGGTTGGTTACGTCCGTCTATGATAGAAGGAGTACCTCTATAACTTTGTTTCTCTCCTCCGTCTTTAGGAAATGAACCTAACAATTTGACATTATTTGTACCCGAAGGAAATGTAACACACTCGTAATAAACACCTTCAGCAATATATACCGTGCCACTTCCGGCAACCTTACAATTCTCGATGGCTTGTTGAATACTTCCACAAGCATTCTCCCAAGAAGTACCATTACCGGTTCCTCCAACCTTTACATATCGTTTGATATCAATTGCCGACAATGATTGGAAAGAGAAGCAAAGAGTGGCTATTAGCAATATCCATTGTTTTGTTTTCATATCCACGATTCTATACTTATTACTTTAATTCACCTGAATAATTTCATAGGGCTATGCTGTACCAATTCAGGCCAACACCCGGAAAATTATAATAGAGATGGTATTCCTGAATAGGATTCTTTATCTTCTCACCGAACCATTCTTCCAACATATCGTCAGTGAGTTGACTGAAATCATACTCTTCCGAACCTCCGTCGTTGGCAAACTCATGCTTAAAAGACCTTGGGAATACATATCCGCCATCAATCTCCCAGCCTAATGTCATTGAAGAGGGCATGGCATACATACCACCTCGGTCGTAATAGAGGTATTTACCTTTGTACTTGCCTTTGGGTATCTTGTAAAAATAGGAATTACTTGCCGATTGGGGTACTACCTCTTTACAAAACTTTTTCATTACATAGACAGTCTCAGTAAATGCGTCATCGTATCCCCAACCCATTTGCACACGTATTTCATACCATTCCTCCGTTTCTGAAAGCACCGGACAGACCACATTGTTTCTTACACGGAAGGGGGAACGTGGCATGTCATAAGTATTCATTTCGTTTTCCCAAACAAATTGAGAATCCATTTCTCCCTGCTCTTCCATAAGTCTGGGACTATTGGCATCGGGAGCCTTACGAAGATTTACATTATCTCCTACTACCACAAACTTTTTCCAAGCAGGCAATTGCACTTCAAAATCTACTCCGCTACCACCACCACACATGGAAATACCAATAATACATAGAACAATAACTGCTACCCCCCCAATGGCATACTTCTTATCCACTTTTTGCGCCAGTTCCTTCATTTTGTCCGACAATGGAATAGTTGATTCTGCCGAAGGATTCATTTTTTTCTCTTCCTGCTTCACCTTTTCTGTATTCACTACTTCTTTAGGTTGCACTTTTTCTGCAGGTTCTGTTTGCACAGGCTGTTGTATCACCGGTGTCATGCGATTCTCTCTTTCTATCTTGGCAGCTTCTACAAGAGCTATGCTATATTCATTCTGATGCTGAAGAATTTCCTTCAGTTCTTCGTCTGTCTTAGTAGCTACCTTGGCTTTCAACTCCGGCGTTACGGTAACATTTACCACAGCACCCCCACCATATATATTCATTACCGGTGTAGAAACCTCGGTTACATCGGCATTTTTAATTTTAGCCCAACCGGCCAACAACATACAGAATGCAATGATACTAAATATCAGTTCGAGTACATCACCTGCCAAAGGTATCAAATCTAAGATATTACCTACCAATTCAACTATCATTGAAGCATATAATGTACCGGCACCACGGCGAGCTTTTTTAGGGAATGTAACAGAGTGTTTCAATCTGCTATATCCACCAATAAGAACAAAAAATGCCACAATAAAGAAAATAAAACTCAGCCATCCGGCAATGAGATCTGTTAAAATTGCTACGATAGACCATATAAGACCGCTGCGGATGCGCCTTACAGCCAAAGAATCTTCTTCGTTGGTTTGTACTTTGGCAAATACCAACAGATTGGATAGATACATGAAATATCCTACTACAACCGCAATGGTGCAACCGATTTCCAAAATATCCATACCACTCCATCCCATATCGAAGTCACCGTTACCGGAGAAACTTTGTACAAAGCCTATGGCATCTTGTGCATTGCCAATGGTTGAAAATATCCCCCCTAAAATACTACACAACATTATCAAGATAATGTTATTGAATACGCCTTGCGCACTTTTGCGCCATTGTTCTTGATTCATCATGATATTAAAAATTAATTGTTATAAGCGTTGAAGTTTACGTTATATCTCACACTTGAACCAGTCCATGTATTGATGGTAAAGAGTCTTTCTCCGGCTTCTATACCATCAAGTTTCCAACCATCTTCGTATTTGGTGAAATAAGCCTTGCATTGCATTTTATTACCGATTCTTCTTTCATCAAAATACTTGCAAGCAATGGTTTCGTTGGCATATACCAAATCGAAAATGCATGTAGCTTTCTTTTCCTCAATGAACAAATCTCTTAAATTGTCTGCGGTAAAACCATACATATAGTAATAATGAGCATCTTTATTGGGACCTCTCATGGTAATATACCAGTTCTTCATACAACCGGCATAAGCTTCTTTACACTCAGGAACAATTTTGTCTGTAACAGTGACGTGTACTTCCTTGAAAAAAGGATGTGCAAGAATCATCTCTTCGCATTTCTCGGCATCAATGCCCGCACCACAACTTGCAAAAAGGCAACACACAAATGCCATCAGCAAACATTTAGTAATCAGATTTCTTTTCATATTTGTATAATAATTATGTTGATAATAATTTACATTTTTCTCAATCCAGCCAAACCATTATCTCCCCATCTATTGCCATCGCTATCTATTATAGTACCATCTGATTCTACGTCCGTGATACGGGTAGTTCGTCCGTTACCATCATGGATGAATTCATTATCCCACGAGAGAGAGCCTCTTTGGGAGTTTCGTTCTTGTTCTTCGAAACGTTCTTGTTCTTCACGGCGTGCCTGTTCTTCGTATGACGATGAAGAACTTGACGAAGCAGAAGCACTTCCTATAATCTTCAACACCAAACATCCCAACAGAACTATTATAAGTATTGCCATAAACAATGCTATAACAATCGCAGTAGATATGCTACCCAATATATAGATTGTTAGAAACATGAACGAGTTGCCCCATCCACCATTGGGTACGATATTGGTAAATATCAATATAACCTGAATTAGTTGACAAATAAAGAATGCACCTACTCCTATTCCAATCATTATAGGAAAAAATATACCTATAATTACACATATTACCAACATTGGCCAAGCGTATATACCCCACCGAAGATCTATGCTACTATACATATTTTCACGCATATCGCAGAAAGTATCAAATAGAACAAGAATCTGGTTATAAACGAATAGAGAGAATAAGATAAAATTGATGATTGTCCATATCCACCCCACACTATCGGGGCTACAAAAGAAAGTTGCATCACCTTTTACACCTATTACATAAAGAATTTCTAATGTGCAGAGCGAAAAAAAGCAAATCAGATTGGCAATATATAATCCATCTTCTAAATATTCATCATCTCTTTTAATTCTTAACAACCATAGTATAACAGATAAGAATAAAATAGGATAAATCATCCATTGTGTATCAGGAATTTTCATCTTTATTCTTTCAAGGAAGTTTCCATTATAAGAAAACTTGTCCTGTTCTACAGGACTACTTTCTACCTTCTTTATATACTTGGAGCTAATGTAGAGATACCTGTTATCATAATTGATTTTTGCCCACCCATCTGTTATCTCTATAACATCTATCACTTCACCATTTTTTAACTGAGTGATTACTTTTGCATGCTCTTGGGGTAACTCTCTTGCATTCAGTGTCGAAGAAACGTCAACTCTATATGCTCCTTGGGCATATGATGTAAGAATGAGTAACAGACCTAAAATAATCAGTACTGTCTTTTTCATGACCTTTATTTATTTGCCAATAGACTCCCCGGATTTGGCAAACACAAAAAAAAACGTAGGAATCTGTACTTGTTACTCATTCCGCATTTCAAGGCTCTCGCATGCCCAATCCTACCAGAACGAGCAACACGAGACCCCCACGTGATATGTATAATAACCACCACACTACAGAATTGTTGTGCAATAGAAACAACATACCCATGAGCATCCACTGTTGCCACCTTCTTTGCAGGATATTTGAATTTGCGAGATTCAGAAATGCCAAGAATAGTAACGCTTAGTAAACGCTTTTTTAACTAATTAATAATGTTTGATGCCCGATTTTTACATTTTTAATTTGCAGCATGTAAAAACGAACAACAATGCAAATGTATTAAATATATTCTTAATATTTGCAATTATTCGATTCTTTTTTGTTGAAATATATACAAGAATAGCTTTATATGGATATTTATTTAAGTTTGCAAGTAGATTTATCTGTGGATAAAGCCTGACAACCTATATTAACCATCTCGGCTACAACTACTTGACTTGCAAGATTTATAGGCTTACCACCACAAGCAAGTAGAATAAGTGGGGCGCGTCACGACTGTGAGCAGTTCTGCTCACAAGGGTGAGCAATATTGCTAACAGCCGTGAGCAGTTTTGCTCACGGCTGTGACGCGCTGCACAAACCGGAGTATGATGGCAGAAAGAGTATAGAGGGATTAGACGAAAAGTCTTATCTCTTCGGGCAGATGGCTGGTACGGATGCGCCACTCTGGCGGATAGAGGTTATTGGCACGATTGCCTATATTCTTCACAAAGCCAATGGGGACAAGGCGGTAGGTCAGTAACAGATAGCCGCGAGGTGTGTCGGGCGGCAAGAGGATGGCTTCCTTGCGAAGGTAGGCTATGGCTTGTTCGTAGCTTACTTCTATACGATGGAAGGCATCGGGCCGGAGGAGGCTACTCATGGCCAATGGGTGTTGGGGCAGAAGGTCACGGCCTTTCACTTCGGCTACGGGGCATCCGGCATGGAGAATGCGCAGGCGGGCACTTTGAAAGGCTGTATATTCGTTCAGCCATTGTCGGGGGAAGGCGGTGAGCGTGCCTGCCACGGGCAATAGTTCATAACCGTTGGTGGCTATCCAACAGGCGGCTTCGTTGAGTTGTTCTTTGGTAAAAGTAGGTTGAGACGGTTTACCCTTCTCTCTTTTTCCCTTAACTTGGGAACGGGCGTTTCCCTTCATGGCAACGGCAGTTTCCATAACGGGTAACTGACCCTCCTTGCGCAGCACGGCCAAGAACAGCCCTTCGCCTGCTGTTTTATGGGGCAGGAAGCGATAGACGGGGAAGGATGCATCGGGCAACAGATTTCCGGTAATGCCCCAACCATCTTCTACCAATAGGGGCAGTACTTCGGCTCCCAACTCATGGGCTATCCAACGTACATTCTCTTCGTTTTCCTGAGTATTGTAGGTGCAGGTGCTATAAATAAGGATACCACCGGGCTTCAGGCAGGGCCAGATGTCAGAGAGAATGCGGCGTTGGCGTTGCCAGCAGATGTTGACATTCTCCGGACTCCACTCTTGGATGGCTACTTCGTCTTTGCGAAACATTCCTTCGCCCGAACAGGGCACATCGGCCAGAATGACGTCGAACATCTGCGTCAACGGGGCAAAGTCGGCAGGGTCGTTGTTGGTAACCACCACATCGGGATGCCCCCACTTCGCTACATTCTCGGCCAATATCTGCGAACGGTTGCGCATCACCTCGTTGGCCACCAGCAGGCTACCCGCCGGCAACACGCTGCGTGCCAAGGTAGATTTACCACCGGGTGCGGCACAGAGGTCGAGCATCAGTACGGGGGAATCGACATATTGCTTCAAGGCTTGTTCTAAAAACATGGATGCGGCTTCTTGCACATAATATCCTCCGGCATGAAACAGAGGGTCGAAAGTAAAGGTAGGCCGTTCGTTCAGGTAATACCCCGTAGCACACCAAGGTACCGACAACGTCCCGGCAGGCAAAGAGAGTGTTTCCAAACGATTGTTCAAACGGATACTGATGGGTTGCCCCGTTTGCAAGGCAGACAACAGTTTATCGGCCTCCTCGTGGCCCAGCAAGCAACGGATATTATGGATAAAAGCGGTGGGTAGATTCATTTTTCTGCAAAAATTTAGGGCAAATATCAAAAAAATATCGTCTCTTTGCAACTTTCCGGATAGGAAGTTGCGTCTAACGCATAAAGAAACAAACAATAACCATAAAAACAGAAGTAAATATGAAACAATTCATCCTTACCTTAATGGCACTGATTACCCTCAGCATAGGGCTGAATGCCAAAGTAAGAACGGTCAGAGAGTTTTATGCCGACGGCTCGCCCAAGCGTATTATCGAAGTAAAAGACACCGTCATCAACGGTAGGCAGGTAGCCGACACCCTGAGCATCACTACGTATAGCACCGAAACACCGGCCAAAGAGAGTGAAAGCTATGCCCATTACCATAGCAGCGGCATCGACTTTAGCGACATTGACATTTCTGAAAGCATCGTTGCTGTCCTTACCATCCTGCTGATATTCGGCTCGCCACTGCTTATCGTTATTGCGGTGCTATACTTCCGCTACCGCAACCGCCGGGCCAAATACAGACTGATAGAAAAAGCCATAGCCTGCGGACACCCCCTTCCGGTGGAATACATCGAAGAGATACAACAGAAAGACACCCGCACCAAAGGCATCAAGAACATCTGTCTGGGCATCGGATTGGCCATCTTCCTACAAGCATGCTTCGACGAATTTGCCCTGACCAGCATCGGACTATTAATCATGTTTACCGGCATCGGACAACTACTCATTCACTACACCACCCCTAAGAAATAAGGAGTAATGAGTCAACTGAATGACATAACGTTAGTGGCGCAGGTCGTGATGTTCAAAAACAGCAGGGCCTTCGACCAGTTGGTCAAGAAATACCAATCGCCCGTCAGGCGCTTCTTCCTGCACCAGACGTGTGGCGATGCACCCTTGAGCGACGACCTGGCACAAGAGACCTTCATCAAGGCCTACACCAGCCTCGCCACGTTCAAGAACCTATCCAACTTCTCCACTTGGCTCTTCCGCATTGCATACAATGTTTTTTATGACTATATTCGCAGCCGAAAAGAGACCGACGACCTGGAGACGACACAGATAGATGCCCGACACAACGTGCAGCAAGCCGACATAGGGCAACAGATGGACATCTACCGGGCATTGGCCATCCTGCGCAAAGAGGAACGCACCTGCATCACCCTCTTCTACATGGAAGACCAAAGCATCGACAAGATAGCAAGCATCACCGGTCTCCCCGCCGGTACGGTGAAAAGCCACCTGAAACGGGGAAAAGAAAAAATGGCAACTTACTTAAGACAAAATGGTTATGATGAATAAAGACGATATACTTTTAAAACAATTCTTTGCCGACCACAAGCAAGAGATAGCCGATAACGGATTCAGTCAACGGGTAATGCACCGATTGCCCGACCGGCAACAACGCTTGGCTCATTGGTGGAGCCTCTTCTGTTTCATGGCCGGGCTGATATGGTTTACACTGGTTGACGGCTGGAACCTGCTATGGGGTACTTTGCAAGGAGTAGTGGCCGATATATCGACCGCCACCCTACCGGAGGTAGAACCACAAACCATTCTGGTGTTGTTGATTGCCCTCATCTGCTTGGGCTATCGTAAAATAATCTCATTGGTATAAGCCTCATAGACATACAACCAAGAGTGTTCTGATTGTCACATAAGCAAGCATCTTTCTGCCTCAACATTTGCTTATGTGGCAGTTTTACACTACCTTTGCCTGCCCATAAAACTAAATAGAGGAGAATATATTTTGAGGCAATTCATACTACTTTTCATACTTATTATTAGCACCTTTGCCGGGAAAGCACAGACAAGCACCTGTAGCGACTCCCTATTCATGGACTACCTGAAGAGCAAAGGAACTCCCATTACCGGCCGTAACCAAGTGACCTTGCTGACCAGTGGTGCCGATAAGTTTGAAGACCTGTTCGATGCCATTCGCCAAGCCAAGCACCACATCCACTTAGAATACTTCAACTTCCGCAACGACTCCATAGCCAATGCCCTTTTCGAACTGCTGGCCGTAAAAGCCGCCGAAGGAGTAGAAGTACGTGCCATGTTCGATGCCTTTGGCAACAGCTCGAACAACCGCCCTCTGAAGAAACGACACTTAGAAGCCATCAAGGCCGACGGCATAGAGATCGTGAAGTTCGACCCCGTCACCTTCCCTTGGTTGAATCATGTTTTCAGTCGCGACCACCGCAAGATAGTAGTCATTGACGGACAAACGGCTTACACCGGCGGTATGAACATTGCCGACTACTACATACACGGACTGCCCAAACTGGGCGATTGGCGCGACATCCACATCCGCATCGAAGGCGAATCTGTCCGCTATCTGCAAGGCATCTTCCTGACCATGTGGAACCGGGAAACCGGTCAGCACGTAGGAGGACCTACCTATTTCCCGGATGCAGTGCCTACCGGAGACGCCCCGATGGAACGGATAGCCATTGTTGACCGCATGCCTCACGAATCGCCCGAAAGCATCCGCCATGCCTACGTAGCAGCCATCGAGAGTGCCGAAGAACATATAAAACTCATCAACCCCTACTTCGTACCTACCCCGTCCATTCGCAAAGCCATAAAGAAAGCATTAGAAAAAGGCACCGAAGTAGAAATCATGATACCGGCCGTATCTGATATTCCCTTTACCCCCGAAGCCTCCTTCTACATCGGCCACAAACTGATGAAGAAAGGTGCCAAAGTATATCTGTTCAACGGCGGCTTCCATCACTCTAAAGTAATGATGATAGACAGTACCCATTGCACCGTAGGCACAGCCAACCTGAACAGCAGAAGCCTGCGCTACGACTATGAAACCAATGCCTTCATCTTCCACCCCTACACCACCAGCCAACTGGATGCCGTATTCGAACGCGACAAGCTGAACAGCACCTTGATGACTCCCGAAATGTGGAAAAAACGGTCGCTTTGGAAGAAATTCATGGGATGGTTAGGAAATCTATTGACACCCTTCTTGTAGTTTCAGAATAAAAGGCTTATCTTTGCTCGCAAAGAATATTTACTAATTTCTAATACCTTTTTTCGAAATGAAAAGATTTCTTATTTGGACTTTAGCATTAGTCCTCGGCTTGGGATGCGCATTGCCCACCCAAGCACAAGTAGAAAAAGGCAGCTTTACCGCCGGCAAAGGCACCTTCTTGCTGAACGGCGAACCGTTTGTGGTAAAAGCAGCCGAGTTACACTACCCCCGTATCCCAAAGCCATACTGGGATCAACGCATCAAGCTATGCAAGGCTTTAGGCATGAACACCGTTTGTCTCTACGTATTCTGGAATGCCCACGAAGAGAAACCGGGTGTTTACGACTTTACCGGTCAGAAAGACTTGGCTGAATTCTGCCGCTTGTGTCAAGCCAACGGCATGTACGTCATCCTTCGTCCCGGCCCGTATGTTTGCGCCGAATGGGAAATGGGTGGTCTGCCCTGGTGGTTGTTGAAAAAGAAAGACATCCGCCTGCGCGAAGACGATCCTTACTTCATTGAGCGAGTAGCCCTGTTCGAAGAGCAAGTAGCCAACCAAGTGAAAGACTTGACCATACAGAATGGCGGTCCTATCATCATGGTACAAGTAGAAAACGAATATGGCTCATACGGCCGCAACAAGAAGTATGTTGGCGAAATTCGCGACATCGTTCGCAAGCACTTTGGCAACGAAATCACCTTGTTCCAATGCGACTGGGCATCAAACTTCCACCTGAACGGTTTGGACGATTTGGTATGGACCATGAACTTCGGTACCGGTGCTAACATCGACCAACAATTTGCCCGCCTGAAACAGATGCGCCCCGACAGCCCGCTGATGTGTTCAGAATTCTGGAGCGGATGGTTCGACAAATGGGGAGCCAACCACGAAACTCGTCCGGCCGAAGCCATGATTGAAGGCATCGACGAAATGTTGTCAAAAGGCATCTCATTCAGCCTCTACATGACTCACGGTGGTACCAACTGGGGACATTGGGCAGGTGCCAACTCACCCGGCTTTGCTCCCGACGTAACCTCTTACGACTACGACGCGCCCATCAGCGAATCGGGTCAAACAACCCCGAAGTACTGGCAACTGCGCAAGACCCTCTCTAAATATATGTATGGCCAGAAGCAAGCCAAGGTACCTGCACTCATCAAGCCCATCAGCATCCCTGCTTTCCAATTCACCGAAATGGCACCGTTGTTCGACAACCTGCCTGAGGCCAAGAAAGACAAGGACATCCGCACCATGGAAGAGTACGACCAAGGCTTCGGTAGCATCCTCTATCGCACCACCTTGCCCGAAATGAAAGAGCCTTCGTTGCTCAGCATCAATGCACACGACTATGCCCAAATCTTTGTTGACGGCAAGCTGATTGGTAAACTCGACCGTCGCAACGGTGAAAGAGGCTTGAAGTTGCCGGCATGCCCCAAAGGAGCACAACTCGATATCTTGGTAGAAGCCATGGGCCGCATCAACTTTGGTCGTGCCATCAAGGACTTCAAGGGTATTGTGGACGATGTAACCATCACTATGGACAACGGCGGATATCCTTTTGTATGCAACTTGAAGAATTGGGAAGTATTCAACCTCGAAGATACTTACGACTTCTATAAGAACATGAAGTTCAAACCCATTGAAAAGCTGACCGACGAACAAGGTCAACGCATTCCGGGTGTTTATCGTGCCACTTTCAATGTGAAGAAGCCCAGCGATACCTTCCTCAACTTCGAAACTTGGGGCAAAGGTTTGGTTTACGTCAACGGTCATGCCATGGGACGTATCTGGGAAATCGGTCCTCAGCAGACACTCTACATGCCGGGTTGTTGGTTGAAGAAAGGCGAAAACGAAATCATCGTATTCGACATTGTAGGTCCGAAGGAAGCCAAGTCTGAAGGTTTGGCCACTCCGCTCATCGACCAGTTGCAAACTCCGAAACCATTGACTCACCGTGAAGAGGGACAAGAACTTGACCTCAGTGCCGAAAAGCCGGTTGCCACAGGTAGCTTTGCTCCGGGCAACGGATGGCAAGAAGTGAAGTTCGATGCACCGGTAACCGGTCGCTACGTCTGCTTGCAAGCACTCAGCTCGCAAGACGGCAAGGAACGTGCCAGCATCGCCGAACTCTACTTGGTTAATGCCGAAGGTGAACGCATCTCTCGCGAACCGTGGATTGTGAAGTATGCCGACAGCGAAGACGTGGCTCGCGAAAACCGCTCGGCCGACAAGACCTTCGACTTGCAAGAATCAACCTATTGGAACACCGTCAGAGGGGCAGCCTATCCGCATGCCATTGTTATCGACCTGGGCGGTACCCATACATTGACAGCCTTGCAATACCTGCCACGTATGGAAGCTCAAGTTCCCGGTGGCATCAAAGACTACAAGATTTTTGTGAAAGCCGACGATTTTAAATACTAAACCTATAATTGGCAAACAGTAAGCAGAGGGTGCGCAACAGCGCACCCTCTTGCTTACCTTATATAACAATGAAAACACGCCCCCTTATCCTCTTACTTGTCATTGGTCTGCTGCTACCCTCTGCCTGCAGCCACCGCCCCTACCCGACTGTGCTACTTACAGCCGATACCCTTTGCAACACAGCTCCCGACAGTGCCGTGCAACTACTGAAACGGCTGGAACCGCAAATGTTGCAATCATCCCCCGACGTCCGAATGTACTACCACCTGCTATGCACCAAAGCGGCCGACAAAGCATACCACCCTCACAACAACGACAGCCTGATACAATCTGTGTTGCAATACTACGTCAAGAAGAACAACCATCGCCACCTACCCGAAGCCTATTACTATGCCGGCCGTGTCTGCCGCGATTTAGGTGATGCCCCACAAGCATTAGACTACTTCCAAAAAGCCATCGAAGTACTACCCACCGAGGGAGAGTTCGACTTAAAAAGCCGCATCTACAGCCAGATGGGGACACTGTTCTATTACCAACAAATGTATGACGAAGCTATGAAATGCATACGCAAATGCCATGAGTTAGATATCCTTAGAAAAGACAGTATAGGAATACTATACAATCTAAGAGATATGGCGAATATCTTTCGATTTACCGGAAAGAAAGATAGTGCATTAGTCTATTTCCAAAAAGCTTATGAAATAAGTTCATACATCAAAAAAGAAAATTTCAACAATATGATACAAAGCCAAATAGCGGCTTTGTACACTTCAATCAAACAATATGATTCAGCTAAAATAGCTTTAGATAATGCTCTACAAAATATCAAACATACTAATCAAAGTGGAATTTTTACTGTTGCAGCAAAACTATACCACAACATCGGCATGACAGATTCTGCCACCTATTATTATAAACAACTTTTAGAATGTGGCACCATCTATGCACAAGAAGTAGCTCACCGCGGATTGGCAGAGATTGCCATCAAGAAGAATGACCGTCAAGCCATTATGCGTCATCTACACTCTTACTTAACACTGCACGATTCTATACAAAAGTTGAATCAAAACGAATCTTTACAAAAAATGATTTCGCTCTACAACTACCAGTGCGCGAAAAAGAAAATCACAGATTGGAATACGAAAACGAAAAGAAAAGTCAACAAATAGACAATACCTTATTCATACTACTCATTCTTATTATATCATTTGCAGCCTACTATCAATATAATCGCAGAAAAAGAGAAACACTTAAAGCACAACACCGTAAAGCCCAGCAGTTAAAAGAAGAAAGTTACAAAAGAAGTCTGGCCTATATTGAAGAGAACAAAAAACGCATTGTAGAGTTAGAGCAAGAACTAAGCCAAGCATCTTTCACTAACAGTGCATTGCAAAAACAACTGAAAGAACAGAAAGAACTGATTTTTCTGGAAACTCGCCAAGCAGAGATTAAACAAGCTAAACACCAAGAAGCCAAAGAACGGATAAAAGAAACGAGCATATACCGCACTTTAAACCGCCGCCTTCAAGACCCTATGGGAAGAGTCTTTATAACTTCCGAAGAGTGGGAACTAATAGAAGAAGTAATTCAACACGAGCATCCCTCTTTCATTGAAAAGCTCAAGGAAATTCATCCTTTCAACCCTTACGAACAACAATTATGTTTGCTCATAAAAATGAATTTTTCACCTTCGGCCATATCAAAACTACTGCAACGACCTAAAGAAACAATCACCTCAACACGACGTAGGCTGTTCAAACGCATTTTCAAAGAACAAGGGAAACCGGAAGAATGGGATTCATTTATACACTCATTATAAACCATTTAGCCTTTATAAAACGAGTGCACACTAAAGTGCACACTCATTTTTCAACTATTTCCTCTTTATTCTGAAAAGAAAAATGTTTTTTTGTTTTCGTAACTTTAAATACAAAAAGGTATGAAAACAGTTAAATTAATTTGTGCATTATTTGCACTGCTCGGTTCAGCCCCTATTTGGGCAGACGAAGAAATCACCTTGTTAAGAGAGGACGACGCAAATGCTGAAGCCGTTGAAGATCGTCGCTCCTTAGTATGCGAACCCACAGCTATCATTGACGGAAGCTGCATCAGTATCTACAGCGATGTAGCCATGACGATGACAGTCAGCATCTACGATGCCGGCAATCAGTTGGTTCAGCAACTCCCCTTGTTGTGTGTTGGTGAAGCAAGCTTCACCCTGACCTCGTTGCTCTCCGGAGAATATCGCATAGAAATCTCTTGCGGAGAAGAACTCTACTACGGTTGGTTCACCCTCTATTAAAACGATATGCATCCTTGAACTGTCTCGGTTCAAGGATGCATATATATAATAAGGTGTAGAATCCACTAAAAAAACTCCTATTTTATTAACACTTAACATCACAAATGTCATGAAAAAGAACATTATTTTATCAATGCTCGTAGCGGCATTATTCGTTTCGTGTTCAGACGACGAATTAGTACAAAACACTACTCATGAAGATGTGACGCTAAGCGGCACAGTGTATCCACTGACTATGGCAAGCACACGCAATGCCAATAGTTTTGAAAACGATTGGGAAAATCACACCACTGTCCATTTGAATTCAGGTGCAGAAGTTGATTTACCTTGGTCCGGAAGCGCACTTTCTGCATTACCCATATCTATGGCATACGATATAAAAAAAGAAGACGGTTGGGTCATGTTACTACACACTTTAGGAAATTCTAACACCGATTCTAAGAATTTTATCTTCTTTTATAATCAGCGCACCGGAATGCTCAAAATACTCTATTACTTAGAACCTAAAGGAAATTTGGCAAACAATACCGGCCTTTGGAGATTCAATCTGAATGTCCCTCATAAACTGTTCAATCATGTCAATGAATTGTCGTTACCGATGGATGTCAATCTCATAAACTATTGGATTGGTAGCAATGCGTCACAATTATCAAACAAAGCATTTAGTATTGGATGGAATGGCACACAAGTCCAATTGGCTTACGACACCGGCAATAACAATGCCAATAGCATACTAACTATACTACCGAGTAATTTAAACACTGCTACTGCAAACTTCAACGTCCTATTTAACGGCGTATCAGAAGGACAACTCATTACACACGGCAGTACCAATCCTCTATCGGCATTAGTCGGAGATGTAGCGTCGGTATTTGGTGATGAAGCGAAAGATTATATTGAAAACAATTATATCTCAAGCGATAGCGCAAGCACTCGTTCTCTAATTGCCGGACTTGGTGGAGCTTTTGTAAAAGCCGGAGTGAACAAGGTGTTAAGCACCCTGACAGCCGGGTTCAGCCAACCAACGGCAACCATTACAGATTTATCGTTCACTACACGCACTGAAGGGACAATTACCGGAGAAATTGTTCATGATAACAATGCGCCAGTTCCCTCTTTAGGAGAAAATTTTTCTACTTCAAAATTAGGTATGAATCTTGGAGTTTGGAATTTAGCCTCGGCACCAACCATTTATATCCATCCTTTGGCTGATAGAACTTCCGATTACTTTAACGGAACGGAGTTCAACTACAAGTTACGCGGCATTACCGGATATAATTACGATTTGCGAATCAATCCTGAATTGGAAGAACACCTTGTAAAGCATTGGGTAGATATTGACATAGTACGCTATGTTAATAAACGAGATAGTACATTACTCAATCCCATCAATAATTTTGATTATGGTAGCCTTTCTAATTCATATGGCAGTTTCGGAAACTACAATCAAACCCTCAACTACATCTACAATGGTGACGACGAGGGGAAAGACAAAATTGTACTTGATGATATGAAGGCTGTTGTCTATATGAGAGAAGGATTGTACAATAGATACGGCCAATCACCTACTGTTATTTCTTTACCCAACGAAGAAATGTATATGGCTGGTAACATGGGGTATCCTATGGAAGACCGTTATTTAAGATTCTCGCTCTTCTTGGTTACTGAGTTCGAAGGCAAGCGAGATACCACTCTGCACACCCGCACCTTTGTGCCTAAAGTAGAATGGGATCCGGTTTTATACCAACAATATCATAATTATTCTCAATATTAATATTGTGAAATTCCATTTTGAAATAATATTTTGATAAAAAACATTAAATATACAAGTGCTCTGTGCTTAGAGCACTTGCATATTTAAATAATTTTACTATTTTTGTACCGACACATTTTATTACAAACTATAATTTTATTACAGTTATGAAGACGAATTATCTGTTTTTACTACTCTTAAGTTGCTTCATCATCAGCTGCGAGAATGAAGAACCCCCTATCAGTTTAGACAAACTTCAAGGTGTTTATACGGGTGAAAGCCGTAGTGTACTTCTAAACGGAGAAGAATACACTACAGACACTGAAGGCATCGGAATAGGGTTTAACCCAGATTATAGTATGCCCGCCAAGGAAGACGGTAAAATGATATTGGAATTACTTGCCATCTGGCCTCCATATGAAAAATCAATAATCATTGAAATGCAGACTGTAGCAACATCTTCGGAAGTCATGATGAAAGGGAATTTATCTGACTCTCCTTATTATCAATTGGATGCGGAAGCCATTTGGAAAGAAGGGCAAGTTAATGTAAATCTGAACTACCAATCAACCGACGAGCGAGTAAGCGGAAAAACATTTATTCTTCGTCTGGATGAAGCGTCTTTAGATTTAAGCAGGTTATATCCCAAACAGAAAACCGTAGAATACATGGGAGAAAACATTAACACGGAAGAGTTTGTTAAAGATGCTTTCATGCCTATAGTAAAAGTTCTTTCCAGAGAATTAGGAAATGAGATAAAACTGGAAATGAGAGAAGATGGAAGTATGGAGGTATCGGTAAAGAAAGAGGGAAGCAATAACTTTACCCCCATTCCCGGAAAGCACAGGCACTGGTTACATGGAGAAAATTTTGGTTATTTCGTATCAGACTATGAAGGTGCTGCATGGCTACATAAAATTCTGCAAGAGAATGAATATATAAGTATTGCACTTAGTGGGACTTTTTTGCATGCAGCCAGAAATTATACACAAAATGCTATCCCGATATTGTATTATTTTGATGATGGTGATCTTATATTCTGTAATGATAATGAGCCAGGAGGATGGTTATTTTATAAGTTCTTAACGTTATGGACTGATTCAAATAGAATTTCAACAACCGGTGTATATGGATTGACCGATGAAGAAATAAACAAGATAAATGTTTTAAGTGATTTAATCTTTAAAAACATTGTCCGAGGTAATATTTATATCCGTGCCGAAAAGCAATAACCGCAACGTTTTAAAAAAGGATGCTTCGCATCGGTGAGGCATTCTTATTTAGGGAAATCACTATCAATAAATAGGGAAAAACCTACTGCTTGAGGGATTTTCTTTTCGTATCTTCGTATCGAGAAAAAATTATTAACCTTTTAAATATCCACAGCCATGAAGACGAATTATCTGTTTTTACTACTCTTAAGTTGCTTCATCATCAGCTGCGAGAATGAAGAACCACCTATCAACCTTGAAACTATTCAAGGAAAATATTCGGGAGATAAATTACAATTTTTCTATAATGGGGAGGAGATGATAACTCCTGAAGAATATGTAACATTAGAACTAAATGACCCTAATAGTTCTACGATAACTTTTATAGCACATCCTTTTTGGCCGGAAGTTCGTGACTTCAAAAATCAGCCACCAAGTGAAGGATTTAAAAACATCCGTGTAGATTTGGAAGCAGTACCTACAGCTACCGAAGTTATTCTAAAAGGAAGTTATCAGGAAGGGAATTACTATCGGTTAGATATAGAAGCGAAGTGGATTGATGGAAATTTAGAGGCACATTTAAACTACACCGCTACTAACGAAAAGTTTATCAACAATAGTTTTGTCATACAATTTGACGAAGAGGCTTTAGACTTTACTCATCTAACCCCCCATCAACCAACTGTTGAGTATGAAGGAGAAATCATTCCTATCAAAGAGTTTGTAAAGGATGCCATGTCTCCTATATTGAGAGTATTAAACCGGAATTTCGGAAATGAACTACGCCTCGATATGTTAGAAAACGGTGACATGACACTTTCAGCAAAAATCGGTGCAAACAACAGCTTTACGCAAATTCCCGGAATATTCAGATACAGGATACATCGGGTAAATTATGGCTATTTTGAAGCCGATCCGGAAGGCGCATTATGGATATATAAAGCCTTTAAAGAGACAGATTTCCCAGGACCCGATGGTGATGGAATTGTGATATCCAATATACGCAGAACTCCCGCACAACATTTCACACCGATATTCTACTATTTCGACAATAACGATTTTATATTTGCCATCAATTCTATCGGCACATGGTTCTCATATAGATTGCTTACTGGATGGTTAGATAACCCAACACAGCAAACTCTGCAAGAATTGACAACAGAAGAGAAAAATAAATTCTTGAAATTTACAAAACTTATAGCAAAAGATATAATTAAAGGCAACATCTGTATCCGTGCTGAAAAGCAATAACCGCAACGTTATAAAAAAGGAATGCTTCATAGCTGATGAGGCATTCTTTTTTTTGTTTACACTTTGAATCTTTTCAATGAATGTTGTTTCCTTGATTTATTGCCTTCTCTACCGAGTTAACTCGGCTCGCGAACGGAACAAACTCGGCTCGCGAACGGAGTTTGTTCCGTTCGGCTGAAAAACATATACTTCAGGCGTGAACATTTAATAGTTCGGGAACAATGTTTTACCCCACTCTCAGCAAGCAATCTCCCTCAGTCTATCGACCATAGTTGATATGGCTATATCGTACTCAATTCATGACCTATAACAGGGATAAATTAAAAGAGGGTGTGTCAATGATGACACACCCTCTTTACTTGAGCCTCTTGTCGGATTCGAACCAACGACCCCGAGATTACAAATCACGTGCTCTGGCCAACTGAGCTAAAGAGGCGGGTGGGCAAGCTTACTATATCGCGCCGCTACAACCAACTACCTTTGCTGCGGTCAAGCCCTGGAGGATTCGAAGGGAGCTGGCCGTATAGGACTTACCCGTCTTTGCTTGTTTGCGAGTGCAAAGGTAGATATATTTTTTGAATCTGCAAACATCTTAGGAACTTTTTCTTTAAAACTTAGTTTTTACTTTGCGATTATCGGGCTTTACACTATCTTTGCATCTTATTATAATAGTATTTTGTAACAATGACAGAAGACAGAAGATTGATGCAACGTTATGCCATGCTACTGGGCACCTACATGGGAGTGTTCTGGATACTGAAGTTCATTTTTTTTCCGCTGGGCATGAGTGTTCCTTTCTTTTCATTGGTATTTATGGTACTAACGTTGTGCGTACCTTTCATGGGTTACTACTATGCCCGAATGTACCGCAACACGGCTTGTGGCGGCTTCATTGGCTTCGGCCATGCTTGGTGGTTCACCACCATGATGTATATGTTTGCCGCTGTACTGACGGCTGTGGCCCACTATATCTACTTCCGATACATTGACCAGGGATTCATGATTAATACCTGCGAGGAGCAAATTAATCTGATAGCATCCAGCAACCTGCCGGGAATGGAAGAGTATGCCAATACCCTGCGCGAAGCGTTGGAAGGGCTGAAACAGTTGACACCGATAGACATCACCATGCAGATGATTTCGCAAAATGTATTTATCGGTGCCATCATGGCTGTACCCACCGCCATGTTTGTGGCCCGAAAGCCCCAATCGAACCCGAATATATAACCCTATCAACATACCAAACAGATGGATATTTCAGTAGTAGTACCCCTATATAACGAAGAAGAGTCGCTTCCCGAACTGTTTACTTGGATTGCCCAAGTAATGAAGAAGCATGGCTTTTCGTATGAAGTAATTTTTGTGAACGACGGCAGTACCGATGGTTCGTGGCGCGTAATTGAATCGCTGAAACAGCAACATCCCGACGTGGTGCATGGCATCAAGTTCCGCCGCAACTATGGTAAGTCGCCGGCACTGTTCTGCGGATTTGAAAAGGCACAAGGCGATGTGGTAATTACCATGGACGCTGATTTACAAGACAGCCCCGACGAGATTCCGGAACTGTATCGGATGATTACCGTAGAAGGATACGACCTGGTGTCGGGCTGGAAACAGAAACGATACGACCCCCTGTCGAAAACCATCCCAACCAAACTGTTTAACGCTACGGCACGAAAGGTAAGCGGCATAAAGAACCTGCACGACTTTAACTGCGGACTGAAGGCTTACCGCAAGGAGGTGGTGAAGACCATCGAGGTATATGGCGAAATGCATCGCTACATCCCCTACCTTGCCAAAAATGCAGGCTTCAAGAAGATTGGCGAAAAGGTGGTACAGCATCAGGCTCGGAAGTATGGTACTACCAAATTCGGACTAAACCGTTTTGTAAACGGCTATTTAGACTTGATTTCGTTGTGGTTCTTAGGAACTTTCGGCGTAAAACCCATGCACTTCTTCGGATTGCTCGGCTCGCTGATGTTCATCTTAGGATTCATTGCCGTGATGATAGTGGGAGGCAGTAAGCTGTACCACATGTACAGCGGGGCGCCCTACCGACTGGTAACCGAATCGCCCTACTTCTACTTGTCGCTGACGTCGATGATTATCGGTACTCAACTGTTTGTAGCCGGTTTTTTAGGCGAACTGATTTCACGGAATGCACCCGAACGAAATAATTATCAGATAGAGAAAACCATCTAAACGACAAGCATAGAATGAAAGGATTGTTGAAAAATATTATATCGAAAACACTTATCTGCTCCCTGCTGACCGTGTCTGCAGCTTGCTCAGAAGAGGCAGATTGCTCCATGAATGCCCGTGCCATGATGCAATGTAACCTATATCAAATCAACGAAGAAACCGAAGTTGAAGAGGGCATCGAACTGGAAAGATTGACGGTAACAGCTTGGGGTACCGATTCGGTCATTGTCAACAACATGAGCAATGTGAGCAATGTAGCTTTACCCCTGCGCTATGCGGCCGACTCGACCGTATTGGTGTTCCACTACCAAATGGAACCGAAGGATACGCTTATTGTCCGCCACGCCAACACGCCTTATTTCCTATCGATGGACTGTGGCTACCAAATGAAACAAACCATTACTGACATCAGCTACACCCGTCACCAACTCGACTCGATATCTATCACCCACAAAGAGGCCGGAATCTATGGACAAGAGAATGTTAAACTTTTCTATTAGCCTACTCCTTTGTCTGCTGACAATATGGCCCGACTTGCCGGCACAGGTCTTGAACGGACCTTCGGCACAACGAGGACAAACCAACCAGCAACGTTCCAAAGAAAAGGAAAAAACGGAACCGGAAGTAGTTTATCCGCTATACAACGGTCTGTCTGTAGGAATTGATTTGTGGGGATTGGGCGGAAAAGTGTTTGGTAGCGACTTTGTGAGCAGTGAAGTGGCGGTAGATGTAAACTTGAAGAACCGTTATTTCCCCACCGTAGAAATGGGTTTTGGAAGTACCAACGCCTGGAGCGACAATGGCATACATTATAAAAGTAGTGCCCCCTACTTTCGCATTGGTGCCGACTATAACACCATGTACAAGAAGAAACACGGCAATATGCTGTTGGTGGGACTTCGATTGGCCGGTAGCAGCTTTAAATACGACGTGATGACACCGAATTTAGACGACCCCATTTATGGAGGGAACTATGGGAATCCGAATCTGGAGGATGACATCTGGAACGAAGCCAAACCTGCTTTTGACCACAAAGGCATGAAAGGCTCCATGATATGGGGCGAGTTTTGTGCCGGCATTCGGGCATTGGTACATAAGAACATCTATATGGGATGGGCGGTTCGCTATCGCTTCAAGTTGACAGCTTCGAGCGGTGAATATGGCGATCCTTGGTATGTACCGGGCTTTGGCAAGTATGGTGACAACACGTTGGGCATTACCTATACCATCACCTATAAACTTCCTACCCAAGCCAAGTAAGGAGGACGTATGAGCAGCTTAGAAATAGGATTGATTGCTATAGGACTGGCCATGGATTGTTTTGCCGTATCTATTGCCAGCGGCATTATTTTGAAAGGGTATCGGCTACGCCCAATGTTGACCATGGCCTTCTTCTTCGGATTGTTTCAAGCCGTCATGCCACTTATCGGTTGGGTAGCAGCCAGTTCGTTCAGCCACTTGATAGAGAGCATAGACCACTGGATTGCATTTGGTATTCTGGCCTTTCTGGGTGGACGAATGGTGGCAGAATCTTACAAAGAAGAGGAGTGTAAACATGAATTCAATCCTACACGGCTGAAGGTTATCTTGGCACTGGCCATTGCCACCAGCATTGATGCATTGGTCATCGGCATCAGCTTTGCCTTCCTTGGCATAAATCGACTCAACGACATATCAAGTGCCATTGCTATCATTGGTTTTGTATCATTTGCTTTGTCGCTACTGGGACTGATATTAGGCATCCGCTTCGGATGCAGCTTTGCCCGAAAACTGAAGGCTGAACGTTGGGGAGGATTTATCTTGATACTGATTGGAATTAAAATATTGATAGAACATTTATTCTTCTAAAAAAAAGATGGAAAAGAGACATAAACGCAATTTTCTATGGGTAGGTCTTTTTTTATTGGCCACCATCTGGATATTGGCACGACACAATCGACCTACACCCTATCAGCAAGCTACCGGACTGATTTTCGGTACAATCTACAACATTACTTATCAACATGCCGACAACTTACAGGCTGACATTGACTCGGCATTGCAGGCTTTCGATGGTTCGTTGTCACCTTTCAACGATACGGCTACCATTACACGCATCAACCAGAACGAAGATGTGGTGGTAGATACACTATTCCGCAATGTCTTCTTGCGCAGTCAAGAGGTATCTGAAGAAACTGACGGTGCCTTCGACATTACAGTAGCACCACTGGTCAATGCATGGGGATTCGGATTCAAGCAAGGCCGTTTTCCCGACTCACTGATGGTGGATAGTCTGCTTCAGATAACCGGCTACCAAAAAGTACAGCTCTCCGATGAGCAGAAAATCATTAAGGAAGATCCACGCATCATGTTAACGTGCAGTGCTATTGCCAAAGGATATGCCGTAGATGTCATAGCCCGATTGCTACAAAAGAGGGGTAGTGAAAATTTCATGGTAGATATAGGTGGCGAAGTGGTGGTGCGTGGCCTCAACCCACGTCAGGCCGATTGGCGCATAGGTATTAACAAGCCAGTGGAGGATTCTCTGTCGAGAAACCAAGAACTGCAAACCATTCTGCAAATCAGCAATGTGGGTATGGCTACTTCGGGCAATTATCGCAACTATTACTACAAGGGCGACAAGAAGTATGCACATACCATAGACCCACACAGCGGTTACCCGGTGCAACATAGCTTGCTATCGGCCACTGTCATTGCCCGCGACTGCATGAGTGCCGATGCTTATGCCACTGCATTCATGGTGATGGGCTTGGAAAAAGCAAAAGCATTTGCCGACCTACATCCGGAAATGGAGGCTTACTTTATCTATGCCGATGAAAAAGGTACGTTACAAACTTGCTATACCGAAGGATTAAAGAAATACATAACTCCCTGATTAAGATAGAATCATGCATACCAGAGAAGAGAAATTAGAAGCGTTCGGACGCTTTCTGGACGTACTGGACGAGCTGCGCGAGAAGTGTCCGTGGGATAGGAAACAGACGAATGAAAGTCTGCGTCCCAATACTATTGAAGAAACATACGAACTGTGTGATGCCATAATGCGCAACGATAAACACGACATCTGTAAAGAACTGGGCGACGTGTTGCTGCACATCGCATTCTATGCAAAAATTGGCAGTGAAACGGGCGATTTTGACATGAAAGACGTATGCGACCAGCTGTGTGAAAAGCTCATCTTCCGCCATCCACATGTATTTGGAGATGCTGTGGCCGATACAGCCGGACAAGTATCTGAGAATTGGGAACAACTAAAGATGAAAGAAAAGGATGGCAACAAGACAGTATTAAGCGGTGTCCCTGCCTCGCTCCCCTCACTCATCAAAGCCTATCGCATACAAGACAAGGCACGCAATGTGGGTTTCGATTGGGAAGAGCGTGAAGAAATCTGGAACAAAGTAAAAGAAGAGATTGAAGAGTTTCAAGCCGAAGTGGCCAATATGGACAAGGAAAAAGCCGAAGCCGAATTTGGAGATGTGATGTTCAGCCTCATCAATGCCGCCAGGCTCTACAAAATCAATCCGGACAATGCTTTGGAACGTACTAACCAGAAGTTTATTCACCGTTTCGGTTATGTAGAGGCACACAGCATCAAGCTTGGCAAGAATCTGAAGGAGATGTCGCTGGAAGAGATGGATGCATTGTGGAACGAAGCTAAAAAAGAAGAAAAAAAATAGATCATCTATCCCCCTAAAAATAGATGATCCACTAAAAACAGGTATCACTGATGTGATGCTTGTTTTTATTTTTTATTCTTATTAGCAGAATTCATGTTCTTCACCATTTCGCGTTGGAAACGCATTTCAGCCTTAAGTATATTATACAATTTCTTAGGCGAAAGAAACTTCTTAAACTTCTCGTAATACTGTTTCTCTAAATTATCAGTCTTTATTCGCGCCTCGTAATATCCCTGCATAATCTTTTCGTATTCTGCATCGGACAAATCTGCTTTCTTTCCATGTCGCAATAGCTTCCAACTCTCATCACTTATTTCCTTCTTCAACTTATTCATCTCATCGTAAAGAGGGAAGAATTTATCGGCCTCTTGCTGGGTCAATCCGGCTTTTTCAATCAAGAAAGCTCGGTGTTTAGCCTGAAATTCCTCGAATGACATTCTGTGTTGATGTCCACCGTCGGTAGCCCACACTTGCGGAAGCAAAGAAACTACGAGCGTCAATAAAATCATTAATCTTTTCATATTTTTCATCACGTCAGGTTTTAGTAATCCTCTTCTGTTTCTGCCAAATAGACATAAAATGAATAATCATCCATCAATGAATGATTAGCCGTAGTCGAGATGTATTCTATCTCTAACTCTGTTTCATCGACCACAGCCTGTGCGCTGTTGACTGCTTCGTTGTTCGAACCTATCCGAATCAGCATAGCTGCACCGGCAAACATCGCCGCCATATATACCCACGGTTTGAATTTATCCCACACGGTAGGCTCATTATTTATGAAAGACGAATTCTCTTGCTCAGGCAGTCTGCTCATAATCTCCGAAGTCAAACCTTCGAAGTAGCCATCGGGTACAGAAAACGGATTCTTTACACCGGCCTTTTTTAATATGTTACTTTCTTCTTTCATCTCAAATAGTCTCTTCAATTTTTTAGACGATATTTATTTCTAAAGGTTTATTCTTCTGATAAAATTTTCTCTATTTTTTTTACAGCATGGTGATAAGATGCTTTCAGTGCGCCTACCGAGGTTCCAAAGATGTCTGAAATTTCTTCATATTTCATCTCTTGATAATACTTCAGATTGAATACCATCCGTTGCTTTTCGGGCAGTGACAATAATGCTTTCTGCAATTTTATCTGAATCTGATCGCCCGAAAAAAAGGTGTCGCTTTCCAAACGCTGCAACACAGCTGCTTCGGGGTCGTCTAAAGAAACGGTAGCCACCGCACGCTGTTTGTTTAAGAAGGTAAGACATTCATTAAGGGCAATACGATATAACCAAGTAGAGAGTTTGGCCTCTGCACGGAAATAAGCAATGTTCATCCAAGCTTTAATAAATGCATTTTGCAATATATCGTTAGCGTCTTCATGAGAGAGTACCATACGACGAATCTGCCAATAGAGCTGCTCGCTATATTGGGCTACAACCATTTCAAATCCGCGCTTTTGTGTATCGGGATCTTGCAATAAGGCCAACACTTCGCGTTCGTTATAGGGGGAATTCGCCATTAGTTATATTTGTAATTGATTTATTAGACTAATTAATTAAGAAAAGGTTTAATCTACAGAAATGCGAAGTTGTTCTTTAGCTAAGATTGTTTCCGGGAAAGACTCCTTTGCCTCATTTAAAAGCAGTGATTCGTCTTCGTAACGAGCTGAGAAATGCCCAATCAGCAACCGCTTGACACCAGCCTTCGAGGCAATTTGGGCAGCTTGCCGGGCTGTAGTATGAAAAGTTTCTTTGGCCCTTGAAGCTCCTTCGTCGGCAAAGGTTGCCTCATGAAAAAGCAAGTTTACTCCCTGTATCTGTTCAACAATCGTATCTAACGGTAACGTATCCGAACAATAGGCATAACTTCGAGGTGGTGCAGCAGGGCGTGTCAATCGGCTATTGGGCACCAACACTCCATCGGATGTTAGGTAATCACCTCCATTCTTAATACGATTCAGCTCATATAGTGGAACTTGATAGAAATCAATCATTTCGCGGATGATATGTGACGGACGGGGTTTCTCGGCGAATAGAAATCCGCACGTCGGCACTCGATGCTTTAAGGGTATGGTGGTCACTGTTATGGAGCGATCATCGTATATCACCGTAGGTTCTTTGGTACTAAATTCATGGAAAATAACTTCGTAGGTCATCTGATTGCAGAAGTATGCCAACATTGGTTGCAACAATTCTTCCAATCCTTTAGGAGAATGTATGTGCAATTCGGCTGTACGCCCCAATAAGTTCAAGGTAGAAATCAGCCCAAACAACCCAAAGCAGTGGTCACCATGCAAATGGGATATAAAGATATGCCCTAATCGAGAAAACTTCAAGTGACACTTCCTGAATTGCAACTGCGCCCCTTCACCACAATCTATCATAAATAGCTTGTCGCGCACATTCACTACTTGGGAGGTAGGAAAATGTCGAGTCGTAGGCAATGCCGATCCGCAACCCAATATATGTACATCAAATTTCTCCATAACTATGGGGGCAAAGATACAAAAAAAAGGTGCCTGCACAAATACAGACACCTTATTAATTATTTATAGTAAGAATTACTTCTTGCTCTTGGCTTCGAGTTGTTCTTTCAAAGCAGCCAATGCATCAATGTCGCCCAAAGTAGTAGAAGCAGCTTGGTTTTGGATTACTTGTGCTTCTTCCTTCTTAGCAGCTTGTTGTTGCTTCTTAGCAGCCTTCTTTTCTGCACGTTCTTCTGCCTTAGCAGCATCTTCATAGATGCGGCTGTGAGACAAGATGATGCGCTTAGCATCCTTATTAAATTCAATTACCTTGAACTCAATCTTTTCTTCCAATTGAGCTTGCTTGCCATCTTCCTTAACGAGGTGTTTTGGAGTAGCGAATCCTTCAACGCCGTAAGGCAATGCTACTACAGCACCCTTATCCAACAATTCGATGATGGTACCTTCGTGTACTGATCCTACAGTGAATACTGTTTCGAATACATCCCAAGGATTCTCTTCAAGTTGCTTGTGACCGAGGCTCAAGCGACGGTTTTCCTTGTCGATTTCCAATACTTGTACTTCGATGTCAGCACCGATTTGAGTAAATTCTGATGGGTGCTTAACCTTCTTAGTCCAAGAGAGGTCAGAGATGTGAATCAAGCCATCAACACCTTCTTCGATTTCTACGAATACACCAAAGTTAGTGAAATTGCGAACCTTAGCAGTGTGCTTGCTTGCGATAGGATACTTTTCTTCGATAGTTTCCCATGGATCGGCCTTGAGTTGCTTGATACCGAGTGACATCTTGCGTTCGTCGCGGTCGAGTGTCAAAACAACAGCTTCTACTTCGTCGCCCACCTTCATAAAGTCTTGAGCTGAACGCAAGTGTTGTGACCATGACATTTCAGATACGTGAATCAAGCCTTCTACACCCGGAGCAATTTCGATGAATGCACCATAGTCTGCCATCACAACAACCTTACCAGTTACGTGGTCACCTACTTGGAGGTTAGCATCGAGGGCATCCCAAGGATGCGGAGTGAGTTGCTTCAAGCCGAGAGCAATGCGCTTCTTTTCATCATCGAAGTCGAGGATAACCACATTGAGCTTTTGGTCAAGTTCAACCACTTCTTTCGGATCGCTAACGCGTCCCCAAGAAAGGTCTGTGATATGAATCAAGCCGTCAACGCCACCCAAGTCGATGAATACACCATAGGATGTAATATTCTTAACAGTTCCTTCGAGAACTTGTCCTTTTTCAAGTTTACTGATGATTTCTTTCTTTTGTTGTTCCAATTCAGCTTCGATGAGAGCCTTGTGAGAAACAACCACATTCTTGAATTCTTGGTTAATCTTAACCACCTTGAATTCCATAGTCTTGCCAACGAATACATCGTAGTCGCGGATAGGCTTCACATCGATTTGAGAACCCGGCAAGAATGCTTCGATGCCGAATACATCTACAATCATACCACCCTTTGTGCGGCACTTGATGTAACCCTTGATAATTTCTTCGTTTTCCAAAGCTGCGTTTACACGATCCCAAGAGCGAGTAGCACGAGCCTTGCGGTGAGACAATACGAGTTGTCCTTTCTTGTCTTCCTGATTTTCAATATATACCTCTACAGTATCACCTACTTTCAATTCAGGATTGTAACGGAATTCACTCATCGGAATGATACCGTCTGATTTAAAACCGATATTCACAACTACTTCACGCTTGTTCATTGCGATTACGGTGCCGTCAACAACCTCACGGTCGTTTACCTTGTTCAGCGTATTGTCATACGCCTTCTCCAATTCTTCGTGGCTAACATTGGCTACAGTTTCACCACTTTCATACGCTTCCCAGTTAAAATCTTCCAAGGGAGCTACATTTTTTAAGTTTTCCATTAATAAATAAATTGTTGTTTAATAATTAATTAAGTGAGACTTTATGTTGACTCAATAAATTCGGGCGCAAAGATAGCAGTATTTTCTTGAATGACAAAAAGTTTGCTACTTTATTTCTTAATATAGAAGTTTTTTACTTTCTTTGCAAACAGAAATAAATATGACAATAATAACCCAAAAAACATATATAAAATGAAAAAACTTTTAGTAACAACACTCATGGTTGCCACCGCATGGGGCAGTCAGGCACAGAAGCCGCAGCACGCTCATGGTTATCCCATTGACCCCGTGCCATTTACATCGGTAAAAGTAACAGACTCCTTCTGGGGACAACGTCTGAAAGCCAGCCGCGATGTAACCATCCCCTTGGCATTCAGCAAATGCGAAGAAACGGGACGTTACCAGAATTTTATCAATGCAGCCAATCCCAGCGACCAACATGTAGTGGGAGGATACTCTTTTGATGACACCGACGTTTACAAAACTATCGAAGGAGCCAGCTATCTGCTACAAACCTATCCCGATAAGAAACTGGAAAAATACATTGACAGCGTATTAGTTATTGTAGCCGCTGCCCAAGAGCCTGATGGATACTTGTACACCAGCCGCACCATGAACCCCAAAAAACCTCATGAATGGGCAGGAAGTGAACGTTGGGAAGCAGTAGAAAACCTCAGCCATGAATTCTACAACTTAGGTCACATGGTAGAAGGTGCCATCGCCCATTACCAAGCAACCGGAAAGCGTAATTTCTTAGACATTGCCATCCGCTATGCCGATTGTATAGTCAATGCCATTGGCGATGGAGAAGGTCAGGTAGTACGTGTTCCCGGTCATCAGATTGCCGAAATGGCATTAGCCAAGCTCTATCTGGTAACCGGCGAACAGAAATATTTGGATCAAGCCAAATTCTTCTTAGACAAGCGTGGTTATACCACCCGTAAAGATGCCTATAGCCAAGCTCACAAGCCTGTATTAGAACAAGACGAAGCTGTAGGACATGCCGTAAGAGCCACTTATATGTATGCCGGTATGGCTGATGTAGCAGCATTGACAGGAGACAAAGGTTACATCGAAGCTATCGACCGCATTTGGGAAAACATCGTAAGCAAGAAATACTACATCACCGGTGGTATCGGTGCCACTTCTTCGGGTGAAGCCTTCGGTAAGAACTATGAATTACCCAACATGTCAGCTTATTGTGAAACTTGTGCCGCTATCGGCAACGTATATGTCAACCATCGTTTGTTCCTATTACACGGTCATTCTAAATACTACGATGTGTTAGAACGCACCTTATACAACGGTCTCATCTCTGGCGTATCGTTAGATGGTGACGGTTTCTTCTACCCCAACCCGTTGCAAAGTATGGGTCAACACCAACGTCAAGCATGGTTTGGATGTGCCTGCTGTCCCTCAAATATCTGCCGCTTTATCCCTTCTTTGCCGGGCTATATCTATGCTGTGAAAGATAAAGATGTATATGTCAACCTCTTTATGTCTAACACATCTAATTTGAAAGTGAACGGCAAGAAAGTAGAACTTGAACAAACCACCAACTATCCTTGGAATGGCGACATTACCATTGACGTAAACCGCAACAATGCCGGTCAATTCAATATGAAGATTCGTATTCCCGGATGGGTTCGCGGTCAGGTTGTACCCAGCGACCTTTATAACTATGTAGATGGTAAACGTTTAGGTTACTCAGTAAAAGTAAACGGTGAAGAGACGAAGGCCGAACTGAAAGACGGTTATTTCTGCATCGACCGTCGTTGGAAAAAGGGAGACAAGGTAGAAGTACACTTCGATATGGAACCACGTACCGTAAAAGCACACGGTAAGGTGGAAGCTGACAAAGGACGTGTAGCAGTAGAACGCGGTCCGTTAGTATATTGTGCCGAATGGCCTGACAACAACTTCGACGTACTTAGCGTACTGATGAACCAAGATCCAAAATTCGAGGTAGTAGAACAACCCGAATTGCTCTATGGTTTGAACACCATCAAGACTGACGCACAAGTGCTAAATTTCGATGAAAAAGGCCGTTTAAATGCCAAAGACGTTAAATTAACATTAATCCCTTATTACGCTTGGGCACACCGTGGCCGTGGTAATATGGCTGTATGGTTGCCGCAAGACCTCAGCGCATCAAGCCCTTCTATGCCCGCCACATTAGCTTCTGAAAGTACCATTGAAGCATCGGGTAAGCCCGCTTCATTGCGTTCAATTAACGACCGATTGACTCCGCAAAGCAGCGACGACCGTTCTATTCCCTATAGCCACTGGTGGCCCAAACAAGGCACAACTGAATGGATTACCTACACCTTCAAAGAAGAAGCAACCGTAAGCAGTTCTACCGTATATTGGTTCGACGACGCTCCTTGGGGTGGATGTCGTGTACCTCAATCATGGAAACTATACTACATGGATGCCGCCGGCAACTGGCAACCGGTAATTGATGCCGACGAATACGGCACTAAGAAAGGCGTAGGCAACATTGTCAACTTCAAGCCCGTCAAGACTAAAGCCATGAAGTTGGAAGTAGTACAACCCGAAAAGAATTCATCGGGTCTCTATGAATGGTCTTTGAAATAACTCCTTAAACCATAGAATAAATTCCACCCATGCACCAGTTCTACTTGGTACATGGGTGGAATTGTTTAATGCTATTATTAATAAAATGATGTTATAAAAATTATTGTGAATCTCTTTCTCTTTAATGTGCGTCACAATTACTTCCTATCTGAGTTTGGTTTGTCATGGTACCACCACCTATAATACCCAGTGTTAGATTGGTATTCTTATTCTTACAACATAGACAAACCTTTCCTGCATTATTATATCCAACTACACTACCGGTTGCAGGTTGGGTAGAGGTTGCACCAATCACAGTTGCCTCAACACCATTGATACATTTATATACATTTGATTTCAAATAACCTACAATACCTCCAGTATAACTTTTTTCTGTTGAATTTCCACCAGTTACACTGGCATGATTTTCACAATTAGAAAGGTTTTTAAGAGTATTATTATACATCGAACCTACAACACCACCCGTATAGGAATACGTACCATTCGCTTCACCTCCATATACATTTCCATTATTTACAGATGACTGCACATCCCAATTTGTATAACCAAGTATACCACCAGTACATACGAATGTAGCCTTTCCACCATAAACATCTTTATTGTTTATACAATTATCTATCGTAGCAGAAGTATATCCAACAACACCTCCGGTATAACAAAAATTATTTTCACCATTAGATGAACCAGCTACTATCAAGCCATCATTGAGACACCCGCAAATAGTACCATTCTTTTTATTAGCAACAATACCGGCTGTATATATATTTTTTTCTGTTGTTTTAGATGTTACCATCGCATAATTTTTACAGGATTGAATTTTTGCATTATCATCATAACCGACAACACCTCCAACTTGATCAAATCCGTCAACAAGAGAATAGTTAATGCATGAAGTAATTTCTGCTGTTTCGCCTCTGTTATATCCAGCAATGCCACCCGTTTCACCAGAGGAATTTATTGTTTCACCACCATTTACTATTCCTTTATTATAACATAATTCGATTATACTTTCCAGATTTGCTCCTGCAATACCTCCTGTAGCAGAATAGCTATATTCATTTGACGAATTAACTGTCACCGTATTACCCTTTATCATCCCTACATTAGTACATTCTTTCACCAAACCTTCATCATTATAATTCGTAAAATTAGTTCCTACAATACCACCGGTGGTACTACTTGCATATCCATTTTGAGCTATTGCTTCACCGCCAATTATAAAACCACTATTACTACAATTCAGAACCTCACCTAAGTTATCACCGACAATACCACCCACTTCGCAGTATCCTTGTTCCGTAGCATTTCCACCTTGAATATCGCCACTGTTAATGCAATAGGCCACCTTTCCTGTATTATGTCCAACAACAGCAGCAGTAAACGTTCCGTTATTAGCTGCAATATTACCCCCTATTACTTTTGCATTCAAATGCAAACGTTCGATATTTCCTTGATCATCATTCCATCCAAAAAATCCAAAACTAAGATGTTCGTTATTCGTAAATGAAGCAGTAGCATATTGAGAAATCATCTGTCCACTGATTTTATTATTATTCCCATCAAAAAAACCTTTGAATGGAACAGAAGAAGTACCTATCGGAGTCCAATGTTTATTTGCCTCTGTAGAACTATCTATAATAATATGATGTGTTAATTTATAATATTTCCCTTCACTTTCTCCAACATTATTAATCAACCATTGTAAATCATTTGCATAATGTATAAGGTAAGGCGAGACTTGAGTTCCATTACCAGAAACAGAAGAAGAAGCTGTAATACCATTCTTCCAAATGTAAGAACCTGCCACATTCTCCTCAAGATTTATAGTTGCCAGATATACTTTTCCCGGACTTATGTTTTTAGTAGCTTTCAACGTTGCACTATATTCCTTCGAATCAGTAGTAGTTACAATAAAGTTTATCGTAGTTGCTTCATTAATTCCCATAGGCAAATAAATGTATAAAGGCTTGCTTAATTCAGTCCTATCTACCTGTATAACTCCATGGCTTCCTCCATCATTGATTGTAGCTGTTCTTAAATCAAAACTACCCTTGCTATATACACCATTAGGCAGTTCTATTGTAACAGATTTTACCAATGAAGTAACATCAGTATCATTAACCTTGAAGACAGGTTTAAGCAGTGCCGTAAGATGAGCAAAATTAAAAACAATCTCTTCGTTTGCAAAGTCCGTATTCGAAGCTGTCATGTAAGTTAAGTTT
The DNA here is from genome assembly GCA_015060695.1 of Mediterranea massiliensis. Classification (GTDB taxonomy): domain Bacteria; phylum Bacteroidota; class Bacteroidia; order Bacteroidales; family Bacteroidaceae; genus Bacteroides; species Bacteroides massiliensis_C. The sequence continues at coordinate 45,155 of SUYA01000005.1, read as the reverse complement.
TCATCCAAATCACCGCTCTGCGAACTAAGGTCATAACTGGCATTGGATGCTGTTGCTGCATTATCGGTAGGATATAACGCATACAAGCAACCAGAGCCCGAAGGACAAACTCCCGTAAAGTTATTTCCTTCAGAGTGTGCAAACGTTTTATTGTCAGAATCGCTAATTACAGAAATAGTTTCATTACTATCATTCCAATCAACTTTCAACACTTTGTTCGCTTCCTCATCTGCAAACTGCAATCGGGTATCAGTTCCATTTTGTGGTAAACAAGCAGTAATAATAATATTTCCATTCGATAAGTTTTCTTCATATAAATAGTTTTCCTCATCATTACATGATAATACAAATATGAGAGATAAAATCCATAATATAAAATTTAAATTTCTCATTGCACAAATCCTCCTTCATCGTATGGCATACTCATATTAAACCCTTGCTCAATAGCTACTTCGATAATTTCCACATGGGGAGATTCATAATCAACAATTATTTCCATAAAATTTAGATATTTAAGTTCCTATTATCATTAACAAGCGATCGGATACTCTTTAAAATCGCTACCTACAACTATTTTTTTGCAAAATTACTAAGTTCAAGATAGAAGTGCAAGTGTTTTTTTAGAAGAAATTTAGGGGCAGGTAAAGAAATAATAAAAAAGACAGAATAACTTTCTAAAGCTGATTGTTCAACTACCTATAGGTAGAAGAGCAACTACCTATAAGTAGTGAGCCAACTACCTATAGGTAAACGGGTAACTATCTATAGGTAGTTGGCCAACTTACATAAAAAATATAAGCTACTGATGGTCAGCTATTTGCAATTAATACTTTTCTCCGATCTTCAGTTCTTCTTTGGTCAGCGATTGTTTATCCATCTGACGCCAGAAGTAGGCGATGTAAGCTAAGACGAATGGAATTATCAGCGAAACAATGGCCATTGTACGGAGTGTGAACTCGCTGGAACAACTGTTTGACAACGTCAGGGATGCTTGTATGTCGGCTGTAGATGGATAGTAGGCCGTGTTGTTGTAGCCGGCTATTAAGAAGAGGGCCATTACTGCCAATACGGTACCGGGAGCGGCTAACCAAATACCTCGGTTAAACGACTTTTTCAACACGGTTAGTAGTACGCCCACAACAAGCATAACTGCGCCCAGCAAGAAGATGGTGAGCACAACGGGCATTTGTAGCAGATTATTCAGGTACTTGCCTGCTTCCATATATATCATTCCCGTAGCATCGACGGCAAATCCTTCCATAGTAAGCAGTTGGTAAAGTACCAATATCAGCATCACAAGGAAGGCTGTGAAACAGTAAAGCACAATGCGACGCAAACGAATGGTCAGACTCTCTTCGGCAATGTTGTTTATCATATATAATGCGCCAAGTGTTATGGCCAGCAACATCACCATCAGTCCAAATTCCACATTGAATGGATTAGCTACTGCTTCCAGTCCATGCCAACCGTTACACCAGCGACTTATGACGGGAGAAGCTAAGTCGCCCACCGCATTTTTATTTACTACAAATTGCGAACCGGTGAAGAAGGTTCCTACTGCTGTACCAATGAGCAACGGTGCCAAGCAGCCGTTCAAGGTAAGGAAAAGACGGAAGGTGTTTTTACCCAACAAGTTTCCCGCCTTGTTCTGAAATTCATAAGAAACGGCTTGAAATACGAAGGTGATAAGTATCAATACCCACACCCAGTAGGCGCCTCCGAAACTGGTGCTGTAGAAGAGTGGAAACGATGCAAAGAAAGCACCGCCAAAGGTTACCAGTGTCGTGAAGGTCAATTCCCATTTTCGTCCGGTAGAGTTGACAATGAGTTGTCGTTCATCCTCGCTTTTTCCAACCAAGAATATAAGAGCATTACCTCCCTGCACAAAAAGCAGGAAAACAAGTAGTCCACCCAACAAGGCAATCAAGAACCACCAATATTGTTGCAAGAATTCATACGTAATCATAATTATCTCTCCTCTTTTTTATACGGTTTCTATTTTTGGTCCCTCTTTAATTGCCTTTATCAAAATGCGCAGTTCGATGACAAGGAACAAGGTAAATATAGCCACGAATAGGAAGAACGTGGTTTGTACAGCAGCTACACTTACACTGGAGACGGCTGCCTTTACCGGCAAGAGCCCTTCGATAACCCACGGTTGGCGCCCCACTTCGGCAACTACCCAACCGGCTTGTCCGGCCAGATAGACCAAAGGAATGGAACACAGTGCCACCCATTGCAGCCACTTCATCTGAGTAAGTTTACCCTTCCATTCGGCCCACAAGACAATTATCATAAGCAACAAAAGGAAAGAACCCAATCCTACCATTACACGGAATGCCCAATACACCAAAGCAACGGGAGGAACCAACTCTTCGGGATTTTCAATATAGCCATACCCGAAATAATCGACATTGTCTTCTAACACCTGACGAGCTTCGGCTGCTGCTTTAGGGTCGCTATCCTTCAATGACCGATATGTCTTAAATGCATCCAATGCCAACCGTCCTCGCTCTATTTTTTCCGCAGCCGACATGTAGGTCTTGCCTTTGGTATCGGTATAACCATTCAAGAGGTCTTGAATGCCCGGCACGCAACCGTCAATGTCGTGAGTGGCAAGAATGGAAAGCATTCCCGGTATTTCAACTCCCGGCACTACCGAGAAAGGAGCACACTCACCCCCTTCTTCCAAGCCTTCGGCTGCAGCCAACTTCATTGGCTGATATTTGGCCACATGAATACCAGAACTGTCTCCGCTAATCATTACAGCCATAGTACCAACTATCCCCACAAGGGCAGCCACACGAATGCTGGCTAAGGCAAAACGTGTTTCACGCTTCTTCAAAAGATACCAACAACTGATGCCTATCACAAAGATAGCACCCGTCATCCAACCACTGAACACCGAATGGAAGAACTTACTAATGGCTACCGGATTGAGCACCAAAGCCCAAAAATCCACCATCTCGTGACGCACCGTATCCGGATTAAACTCCATGCCCACCGGATGTTGCATCCATGCATTAGCAATCAATATCCACACGGCCGATATAGAGGCACCTATACCGGTAAGCCATGTAGCCGTCAGGTGAGCTTTCTTACTCACCTTTTCCCATCCGAAGAACATGACTGCAAAGAATGTTGCTTCCATAAAGAAAGCTAAGATACCCTCAATGGCCAATGGAGCACCAAAGATATCGCCCACAAACCAAGAGTAGTTACTCCAATTGGTACCAAACTCAAACTCAAGGATAATACCTGTGGCAATGCCAACTGCAAAATTGATGGCAAAAAGTTTCATCCAAAACTTAGCCGTCTGTTTCCAAAACTCGTCCTTCTTGATTACATAAAGGGTTTCCATGGTGGCCATAATGATGGCCAAGCCTAACGTAAGCGGCACAAAAATCCAATGGTAACCGGCCGTCAGTGCAAATTGTGCCCTCGACCAATCTACTAATGCTGTTTCTACCATAATATCTAAGATTTATTGATTAACGTCCTTAAACGGTTTGACAAGTTGTTCGCCTACATGCTCTATCTTCTGCTCCTCACTTTTCCCTGCAAGCACCGGTTGAAAGAAGAAGAGCCTCAACAGAAAAAAAAGAATGATGACTTTCAAGAGTATCAATAACCAGAGGGTTCTACCCCAAGTCATATTCTTGAAGCCATCAATATAAAAATTCCAAATAGAAACGACGGTGTTCTTCATACTTGCCAATCTATAGATTCTTACGGCAAATATAATATAAATTATTATAAAGGAAAGAATATGTTTGGCAGTTTTTTCAAAAACCAACTTTTAGAATATCATAAAACCAAGAAAAGCTATTGGAATAGCACCGTTTCAACGAAGAAAAGTGATTTCTTGAGCCAAGCGATAACCCTCTTCATAGAGTTCTTTCAGCTTATCTATATTTTTCTCTATCCTGTCAACCCGAATGGGATTTTGCGGACGGATAACGGTTATGCGACCTTCATCTTCTAAACGTTCTACCAGCTCCAACTGCTCATTGTAAAGATAACCTCGATGATTGATAGCCTTGCGCAAATGTGGATATTCTCTATAAATAAAAGGAGGCACCTTGGTACCCTTCACATCCTTCCGATAGCCGCGGTTGCGGGTAAGCACTACTACGGTATTACGGTCGTATCCTTCTTGATAGGCACGTTGCAAAGGAATACTATCCACAATGCCCCCATCCAGCATAGGATGACCATCAACATAAGCAATGGGACAGACAAAAGGAAGGCTGCTGGAGGCTTTAACAATCTCAATGATGCGTTCCGGATTATGCTTCTCTTCAAAATAACACGCCTTTCCGGTCATACAGTCTGTAGTAACCATTACATAACGTTCGTGGCAACGAGCATAGGCTTCGTAATCGTAAGGTATTATGTGATTGGGAAATTCATGGAACAAGAGGTCAAAATCCATAATATTGTGCTTGGTCAACAAATATTTCAGGCGGATATAGTTGTACTTTTCCAACAAATCAATGTTGCTAAACTTGGCACGTCCTCGCTGACCAGACATATAAGAAAGGCCGTTGCAGGCACCGGCACTTACCCCGATAGTGTAAGGAAAACGGATGCCTCTATCCATGAAACTATCGAGTACACCGCAGGTAAATACGCCACGCATACCACCACCTTCAAGTACTAATGCGGTTTTAGGAGTTATCTGTACTGTTTTTCTATCCATAATTTGTATAAAAACGTTGCAAAGATAGTTTTTGTTTGCAATATTCTCACTATCTTTGTCAGCAGAAATATTGTTTTATTACAAATATACCAATAAATGAGAAAATCAATACTACTAATGGGTGCCTTAGGTTTGCTCAGTTTAAACCTTTCGGCACAAGAAGCGCCCAAACAAGAAAAGGAAGAGGGCTTCGTATTTACTACCGTGAAGGAAAATCCTATCACAAGTGTTAAGAATCAAAATCGTGCCGGTACTTGCTGGTGTTATTCAAGCTTCGGTTTCTTGGAAGCTGAATTGCTGCGCATGGGAAAAGGCGAATACGACTTCGCTGAAATGTACACTGTACAGAAAACTTACTTAGACCGTGCCGACAAGGCTGTGCGCACCCATGGCGACGTTTCGTTCTCACAAGGTGGCAGTTTCTACGATGCTCTTTATGGTATGGAGAAATATGGTTTGATTCCTGAAGCAGAAATGCGTCCCGGTGTAATGTATGGTGACACACTGAGTAACCATACCGAACTGTCAGCTGTAAGCGATGCTGTAGTAGCCGCCATTGCAGAAGGCCGCTTGCGCAGCTTGCAAACCGATGCAGCCGGTGTACCTCTGTGGAAAAAAGCTATCGAAGCCATCCATGAAATCTATTTAGGTAAGGCGCCTGAAACATTCACTTACAACGGTAAGGAATATACTCCGAAGTCCTTCTTCGAATCAACCGGCTTGAAGGCCAGCGACTATGTGTCACTGACTTCTTATACTCACCATCCTTTCTATAGCCAATTCGTAATCGAAATTCCCGACAACTGGCGTTGGGCTTTATCATACAATCTGCCCATAGACGAACTGATGGAAGTATTCGACAATGCCATCATGAACGGATATACCATTGCATGGGGTAGCGACGTAAGCGAAGAGGGCTTTACAAGAAACGGTGTAGCCGTAATGCCCGATGCTGAAAAAGCCCAAGAACTGAGCGGTAGTGACATGGCCCATTGGTTGAAGTTAACTCCGGCTCAAAAGAAACTGAATGAAAAACCACAACCGCAAAAGTGGTGTACCCAAGAAGAACGCCAAAAGGCTTACGATAATTGGGAAACAACCGATGACCACGGAATGTTGATTTATGGTATTGCCAAGGATCAAGCAGGCAATGAATACTACATGGTAAAGAATTCTTGGGGAAAGAGTGGTAAATACGATGGCATTTGGTATGCATCGAAAGCTTTTGCACGCTATAAGACTATGAACATTGTGGTTCACAAAGATGCTCTTCCCAAAGCCATTGCCAAGAAATTGGGTATCAAGTAATAACAAAAAGCATTATTCTTGTTAAATAATTCTTAAAAGGATGCAATCACACATGGTTGCATCCTTTCTTTTATTGCTCAAATATTGTTTTTTTGTGCATTTTCTTTGGTAAAACGAACAGATTGCGTACATTTGCAAGTTCATAACAAAGAAATACTAATACTTAATTACTAAATAATATGAGTTTAAAAATTGTAGTATTGGCTAAACAAGTTCCTGACACCAGAAATGTTGGGAAAGATGCCATGAATGCTGACGGTACTATTAACCGTTCGGCACTTCCGGCCATTTTCAACCCGGAAGACTTGAATGCCCTTGAACAGGCACTCAGATTGAAAGAGACACATCCTGGCTCTACGGTGACCATCCTCACAATGGGTCCCGGACGTGCAGCCGAAATTATTCGTGAAGGACTTTATCGTGGTGCCGACAACGGTTACCTGCTGACTGACCGTGCATTTGCCGGTGCCGATACATTGGCAACATCTTATGCTTTGGCTACCGCTATCAAAAAGATTGGCGATTTCGATTTGATTATCGGTGGACGCCAAGCTATCGACGGTGATACTGCTCAAGTAGGCCCTCAAGTAGCCGAAAAACTTGGATTAACACAAATCACCTACACAGAAGAGGTGTTGAACGTAGATGAAGAAGCTCGTCGCATTACTGTAAAACGTCACATTGATGGTGGCGTAGAGACAGTAGAAGGTCCGCTGCCTATTGTCTTGACTGTAAATGGTAGTGCAGCACCTTGTCGTCCACGCAATGCTAAATTGGTGATGAAATACAAACGTGCCATGGGTGGACAAGAAAAAGCTGCCATTACCAAAGAAGGTGCTGAATTGCCTTATGCAGAGTTGTACGACAAACTTCCTTATTTAAATATAGTAGAATGGAGCGTAGCCGACGTAAACGGTGACACCGCACAGTGTGGTTTGAGTGGCTCGCCCACCAAAGTAAAGAAGATTGAAAACATCATCTTCCAAGCCAAAGAAAGCAAAACGATGACCGGTAGCGACGAAGATATTGAAAACTTAATTGTAGAACTATTAGCTAACCATACGATTGGATAAAAATTATGAATAACGTATTTGTATATCTGGAGCTTGAAGGCGCACAAGTGGCCGACGTAAGCCTTGAATTGCTAACCAAAGGTCGTAAGTTAGCTAACCAACTGGGGTGTCAACTGGAAGCTATTGCGGCTGGTACAAACTTGGATGGCATTGAAAAACAAGTATTGCCATTTGGTGTGGATAAATTGCACGTATTTGACGCAGAAGGCTTGTTCCCCTATACATCATTGCCGCACACATCGGTTTTGGTAAACCTCTTCAAAGAAGAGCAACCACAAATCTGCTTGATGGGCGCAACTGTTATTGGTCGTGACCTTGGCCCACGTGTATCATCGGCTTTAACAAGTGGTTTGACCGCCGATTGTACTCAACTTGAAATCGGTTCGCACGAAGATAAACGTGCCGGCGTAACTTACGAAAACTTGCTTTACCAAATCCGTCCGGCGTTTGGTGGTAACATCGTTGCAACCATCGTAAACCCCGAACACCGCCCACAAATGGCAACCGTTCGCGAAGGTGTGATGAAGAAGGAAATCCTTGACGAAAACTACAAGGGCGAAGTGGTGAAACACGACGTTGCCAAGTATGTGCCCGAAACAGACTATGTAGTAAAGGTTATCGACCGCCACGTAGAGAAAGCGAAACACAACTTGAAGGGTGCTCCCATCGTAATTGCCGGTGGCTATGGTATGGGCTCGAAAGAGGGCTTTGACAAGCTCTTCGAATTGGCCAAAGAACTTCACGCAGAAGTAGGTGCCAGTCGTGCCGCCGTTGACGCAGGCTTTGCCGATCATGACCGCCAAATTGGTCAAACTGGTGTTACCGTTCATCCTAAGCTATACATTGCTTGTGGCATCTCAGGACAAATCCAACACATTGCCGGTATGCAAGATGCAGGTATCATCATCTCTATCAACAACGACGAGAATGCCCCCATCAACACCATTGCCGACTACGTGATTAATGGTACAGTGGAAGAAGTTATTCCGAAACTAATTAAGTACTACAAGAAGAACAGCAAGTAATGGATATGAGATTATATTTTTTAGCTTTACTAAGCTTGATATGTTTTAAGACTTCGTTCGCACAAGGAATAAATAAAGAAGTTCTTCCAAATGACACTACTATATATAGCAAATACATAGTAGATCAGCCGGCATACTTATCATCTCAAGAATTAAACAAGCATGCTCAAGAGAACATAAAATATCCAGCCAATGCTTTCTTAAAAGGAATTGAAGGAACTGTTTACGTTCAATTTGTAGTAGAAAAAGACGGAAGCATTACCAATGTCAAAGTAAGTAAAGGTGTGGATGAAGAACTTGACAAAGAAGCTGTTAGAGTTATTTCGATAATGCCACGATGGCAGCCAGGAAAGATAAATGGAGTTGTTGTGCGTACAAAAAACGAGACCCCTGTAAAGTTTAAAAAATTAAATTAAAAAGAATTATGGCAAACTTTTATACAGAACATCCCGAACTGAAGTATCATCTGAACAATCCGATGATGCACCGCATCTGCGAACTGAAAGAACGCGGATACGAAGACAAAGAGAAGTATGACTATGCTCCTCAAGATTTTGAAGATGCAATGGATTCATACGACAAGGTGCTTGAAATCACCGGTGAAATTACCGGCGAAATCATTGCTCCGAATGCAGAAGGCGTAGATGCCGAAGGTCCTCATTGTGCCAACGGTCGTGTGACTTATGCCAGCGGTACTATCCAAAACCTCGACGCCATGGTAAAGGCAGGCCTCAACGGTATGACCATGCCTCGCCGTTACGGTGGTTTGAACTTCCCCATCACTCCTTATACCATGTGTGCCGAAATCGTAGCAGCAGCCGATGCCGGCTTCAGCAACATTTGGTCATTGCAAGACTGTATCGAAACACTTTATGAATTCGGTAACGAAGACCAACATAGCCGTTTCATCCCTCGCATTTGTGCCGGCGAAACCATGTCAATGGACTTGACCGAACCTGATGCAGGTTCCGACCTTCAAAGCGTTATGTTGAAGGCTACTTACGATGAAGAAAACAAGTGCTGGCGCTTGAACGGTGTTAAGCGTTTCATTACCAATGGTGATGCTCACTTACACCTTGTATTGGCTCGTTCAGAAGAAGGAACAAAAGATGGTCGTGGCTTGTCAATGTTCATCTATGACAAGAACGATGGCGGTGTTGATGTACGTCGCATCGAAAACAAGCTCGGTATCCACGGATCTCCTACTTGCGAATTGGTATATAAGAATGCTAAAGCCGAACTTTGTGGTGACCGCAAACTTGGTTTGATTAAGTACGTAATGGCTTTGATGAACGGTGCACGTCTGGGTATTGCTGCTCAATCAGTAGGTTTAAGCCAAGCTGCTTACAACGAAGGTTTGGCATACGCCAAAGACCGTAAGCAATTTGGTAAAGCCATCATCGAATTCCCGGCTGTTTACGACATGCTCGCCATCATGAAAGCCAAGCTCGATGCTGGTCGTTCGTTGTTGTACCAAACTTCTCGCTATGTAGATATTTACAAGGCTTTGGATGACATTGCCCGCGAACGTAAACTTACTCCCGAAGAACGCCAAGAACAGAAACGTTATGCCAAGTTAGCCGATGCTTTCACTCCGTTGGCCAAAGGTATGAACTCAGAATACTGTAACCAAAACACTTACGACTGTATTCAGATTCACGGTGGTTCAGGCTTTATGCTGGAATATGCTTGTCAACGCATTTACCGCGATGCACGCATCACCAGCATTTACGAAGGTACTACCCAGTTGCAGACTGTTGCCGCTATCCGCTACGTAACCAACGGTTCTTATGCCGCCACTCTGCATGAATACGAAATGATTCCTTGCAGCGAAGCCATGCAACCGTTTATGGATCGCGTTAAGAGCATGACCTGCAAATTCGAGGCTTGCACCAATGCCGTAAAAGAGGCAAACAACCAAGAGTTGCTCGACTTTGTAGCACGTCGCCTCTACGAAATGGCTGCTGTCTGCGTAATGTCACACTTGATTATCCAAGATGCTACCCGTGCACCAGAGATGTTTAGCAAGTCGGCAGAGGTATATGTGAACTATGCTGAATCTGAAATTGAAAAGCATTTCAACTTCATCCGCAAGTTCCAAGCCGAAGCGCTGGAAAGCTACAGACAGTAAAATCATTGTTTATCATTTTTAATTTAAATCCGGCCTATCTCTTCGGAGATACAGCCGGATTTTTTATTTCTCCAAAAAGAACATCCACATAATTAATGCATAAATTAAGGATGAGAAGCAATCTTTCCTGCCATCGGTTTATCAGAATCAGCCGAAAATTGCCTACCTTTGTTGCTGTAACACGAACTTTAAATCTATGAAACGAGTTGCTACCGTAGATATTTTCCGAGCCATCACCATGTTTCTGATGCTCTTTGTCAACGACTTTGCCGGCATGAAAGAGATACCGCACTGGATGGAACATGCTGCAGCAACCGAAGATATGATGGGATTCTCGGACCTCATCTTCCCGGCTTTCCTATTCTGCATGGGTATGTCTGTACCACTGGCTTTGCAAAGTAGGGAACGTAAAGGAGCCTCTACGATACAACTTATAGGCTACATCTGTCAACGTTCGTTTGCACTTATCGTCATGGGGTTATTTACATTGAACAGTGGCGGCATCAGTGGTGGACTATCACACCAATGGTTCTTGTTACTGATGGTAATAGGCTTTTTCTTGGTATGGGGCAAATACCCCATCGGTAAAAGTAAACACCGCCTTTTCATTTCCACATTTAAGTTATTGGGCATCATCCTATTGGTTGGATTGATGGTTTACAAAGGGATGCACGGTAAGCCTTTCCACATCGGTTGGTGGGGCATACTGGGGCTTATCGGATGGAGTTATGCCGCATCTGCATTCATCTACTTAATGATGAAAGGAAAGCTGAAGCTCTGTTGCATAGCATGGGGAGTGACGCTATTGCTATGCCTATTGAGCCACACTGCATGGATACCCGAAAATGACATCAGCCGGTTTCTTCTGTTCTCATTCATTCCCGGTGGATGGACACACCACGCTTTGAGCATGGCCGGAGTGGTAGGCACCCTATTGATGCAACGTCATGCCAATGACATACATCCCCGAAAGTTTTTCGTCATACTCACGGCTATAGGAGTTGCTATGTTACTGTTTGCCATCGGCACACACCACTATTGGATTATCTCTAAGATACAAGCTACCCCCTCATGGCTCTTCTACTCGTTGGCACTATTCTTCCCCCTCTTGGCATGCTTCTATTGGCTGACCGATGTAAAAGAGAAGGCCGCTTGGTTTACCTTCATCCGTCCTGCCGGAGAAGTCACCCTTACATGCTACATGATACCATACATCTGGTACTCTGTGCAACAACTATTGAATCTTTCTTGGCCTGCTTCGTTACATACCGGAATAATCGGATTGCTGAAAGCATTTCTTTTTGCCATGCTCATTGTGTGGCTGACCGGCTTGCTAAGCAAGATAGGCATAAAACTGAAAGTCTGATAAAAGAAACACGTTATAATCAATAAACATCTATGAATATCAAGAAAAAACTTCTAACGCTAACTCTGGCCGCATGGACATTGATTCCGGCACAAGCCGATGAGTGGATACGAATTAACCAATTGGGTTACTTGCCCCAAAGCATTAAAGTAGCAGTCTTCATGAGTAATGAAGAGAGCAAAGTAGATAGATTTGCATTGGTAGATGCCTTCACCAACAAGGTGGTAAAAGAATTTACTACAACCAAAGAAACCGGTGCATACGGTAAGATGAAGAGTACCTACCGACTGGACTTCAGCTCGTTTGACGGAACGGGTAGTTACTACCTAAAGGCCGGTAACGCCACCTCACCTCGCTTCAACATCCACACCGGTGTCTATAATGGTACGGCAGACTTCTTGCTAAACTACATGCGCCAACAACGTTGCGGCTACAACCCATTTACGAAAGACAGTTGCCACGTTCACGATGCTTACATCATCTATCATCCCACCAAGACCGGACAACGCCTCGATGTGCGTGGCGGATGGCACGATGCTACCGACTACCTGCAATACACCACTACGTCGGCCAATGCCGTATATCAGATGATGTTTGCCTACCAGCAAAATCCGCAAGCCTTTGGCGATGCCTATGACAAAGACGGACATCCGGGTGCTAACGGCATACCCGACATTGTAGATGAAATAAAGTGGGGCATGGACTGGCTGTGCCGCATGAATCCTGCACCGGGAGAACTCTATAACCAGATAGCCGACGACCGCGACCACGCCGGTATGCGTCTGCCCCAAAACGACAAAGTAGATTATGGATACGGTCCCGGCATGGGACGACCCGTGTACTATTGTAGCGGTGAGCCGCAAGTGCGTGGCAAGTTTATGAATGCCACCACCGGTGTAGCCAGTACGGCCGGAAAGTTCGCCTCGTGCTTTGCATTGGGGGCTCGTGTATTGAAAAAGTTCTTCCCTGAATATGCAGCTATGATTCAAGACAAAGCCGATGCTGCCTATCAAGAAGGGATAAAGAAACCGGGAGCCTGTCAAACGGCATCGGTACTTTCGCCCTACATCTACGAAGAAGACAACTGGGTGGACGACATGGAACTGGGAGCCATCGAACTCTACCACACGACCGGCGATAAGCAATACTTGGAACAAGCCGTAGAATACGGAAGACGCGAACCTGTTACTCCGTGGATGGGTGCCGACAGTGCCCGCCACTACCAATGGTATCCGTTTATGAACATGGGACACTATCACCTGGCCAACGTGAAAGGTGACAAACGCTTGAACAAAGAGTTCATCCGCAACATGCATGCCGGCATACGTCGCACTTACGAAAAAGCCATAGAAAGTCCGTTCATGCACGGCATCCCCTACATATGGTGTTCTAACAACCTGACAACTGCCATGCTGACACAATGTCGTCTATATCGCGAAACCACCGGAGACCAGACTTACGCCGAAATGGAAGCAGCCATGCTGGACTGGCTCTTCGGATGTAATCCTTGGGGCACAAGCATGGTGGTAGAACTTCCCTTGCATGGCGACTACCCCATCCAGCCACACTCTTCCTACCTGAACGAGAATGCCGGAACTACTACCGGAGGATTGGTGGATGGCCCTGTATATGCCACCATCTTTGCCAAGCAACAAGGTGTCAGTCTGCGCGAAGCTGCCAATAAGCCGGGACAAGACTACGAACAGTTTAACGCCGAAATGGTATATCACGACGTGATAGGCGATTATGCCACCAACGAACCTACTATGGACGGAGTAGCCTGCTTGACTTATTACCTCTCTGGTATGCAGGCCGAAGGCATGAAGCAAGCAGGCATCGAGGCCGACAAGAACATCTATGCCTATGACGGCATTGTGCGCACCGACCCTTCTAAAAAACAGTTGACACTGGTATTTACCGCCCACGACAAAGCCGACGGAGCAGATGCCATCATTGCCACCTTGAAGAAACACGACATTCAAGGAGCCTTTTTCTTCACCGGAAAGTTCTTCGAAATGTACCCTGATGTAGTAAAACGCTTGTTGGCCGAAGGACATTATGTAGGAAGCCACAGCTACGGTCACCTGCTTTACATGCCGTGGGAAGACCGCAACCAATTACTTGTCAGCCGCGAAGAGTTCGAAGCCGACATGATGAAGAGTTACGAACTGATGCGTAAAGCCGGTATCGAGTACACCGATGCACCACTCTACATTCCACCTTATGAATATTATAATAAGGAGATAGCTGCGTGGGCAAAAGGCATGGGCATACAGGTGGTAAACTTTACACCGGGCACCGGAAGCAACGCCGACTACACCACACCCGACATGAAGAACTACCGAAGCAGCGATGCTATCTATAAGAAGATAATGGAAGTAGAGAAACAAGAGGGACTGAATGGTCACCTGATGCTGATACATTTTGGCACGCACGACGACCGCATCGATAAGTTCTACAACAAGCACTTAGAGAAGATGATAAAAACACTGAAGCGCAAAGGATATACTTTTGCTCCGCTCAGAGAGGCAGTGGGGTATTAATTAAGGTGGGCGTTTGCCCACCTTAATTAATATACTTTCTCTACCCAATCTCCAAGAAACCCATCAAGAAAGCATCGGGAAAAACAAACTTCTTTTCGCCCACAACAAATTTGATGTGGATGAACTTATCGTTCTTATTGATTCTTACCACCGTTCCTTTTCCGAATTTCTTGTGATGGACAACACTATCCACCCCGATTGTCTCCAACAGTTCTTCAAGGTCGCGACGCTCTACCTGTTTGCTTGATGGCGGAGCAGCAACTGTTGTCGGCTTGACAGGTTTCGCTTGTTCGGTAATGGATTCACTATCCTGATGCTTCACCTCTATAACTTCAGTTTCTACCACTTCCGTCATCGACGATTGCTGATTGTAGAACAATTTTTCGTATTGTGTTTTACGAATGGTAGTGTCCCATCCGCCCACTTCGTCGTCGGCATGCTTGTCGATACCCGTATAGGTAAGGCTGGCATCCTCGTAGCGTTTGAACTTAAAGATGGCATCATTCATCAACGGAGCATTGAATACGCCTAACGAGCAAAGCATATTGAAGTCCTCTACACTTAAACCTGTCACCTTTTTGAACAAGCCAGGCTCTAATTGCGTAATTACATCTTTCAAGCAGCGTTCGCGATAGTCCGTCAGATACATAAAGACAGGGATGCGCGTAGCAAACTTTATCAGTTTCTCCTGAATCTGTTTGCGTTTACTCTTCATCTCCTTCTCTTCGGCAGATAGTTCTTTCTTTTCTTTTGCAGTCTGATTTTCTTTTTCTTTTTTCGCCTTCTTTATCGCTTCCGACTTGTTGATAATAGTCGCCAAGTCATTATTGAGATTGCGGAAGCCTTCGATGTTCATCAATGCCTTCATCGCTTCGGGACTATCGAGCAATCGTTTCAGCGTTTCGTTATCCACATTCACAAGCAGTGCCGATTCCCAACGTTTGGCAAGTAGCGTGGCCGATGTTCCAGCCAAAGCAATATCGAGAATATCTTGCGCATCCACCTCCTTCATGCTACTACCATCGTAGGCCAATACCGGCAAGAACTTGATAAACTCCCCTACTTTAGCTTCGGGATTCGATTCGTTGATGTCTAAGCGACAACTATAATCAGATATTTGTCGCAAGGCACGATCGAGGGCAAAGTCGAACACATAACATTCGTTCTTCATGATGGTGCGGCTACCCTCTTCGTTCTTCACTTCCCACGGACTTTGCACGCGAAAAGCCGCCTGGAAGTAAGTTTCGGGGCTTTTCAAATTGCGAAGCATAAAGATGCCCGTCCACGGCTTCACCGTTACGCCCGTAGTCAGTTTGCCGCACGTCAGTGTGATAGTCTTTGTTTCCAACGGGTCGCCCATATTGGCTTGAACAGGGTGTAGCGCATCGAGACCGATACCGGCTGCTGTTCCGGCACAAACCACCACCTTGTAATCATGATAGAATCTGTTTTGCTTCTGTGCAAGCAAGTTGGCCATGGCAAAGCACGATGACACATTGGGCAAGAACCATAATGTGTGCGAAAGTACATTCAGCAGTCGCGTATCGCTGAATGGCATGGGTGGTCGTTTGTCTTGCCCCAACTTCAAGTCATCCACACTGGCAGGCAAGTAACCGCCACGAATCAGGTCGAGCCACTTTTGCACTTCATTCTCGTATTTAAATCGTGCTTTCTCTCCTTTACCTTCTGCTGCGAAAAACAGATTTAGGTCAAACTCGTCGAACTCTCCCTGCCGTGCCACCTCTTGTATCTCGTCGGGCATGCGATAGGTCAGCATCACCATGCGCGGCAAGGCTTGGTAGGGATTGTTGCTCCCCCTCCATTCTGCCTTGGCGCGTTGCTCGTCGCTATAGGTCCAGTTGAATATTTCCTCCTCTATAAACTCGCCTGTATTGATGGCGCGGAAAGGTGTGCCCGATAGGAAGAGATAATAGCTTGTAGAGATGGGCAACCACGTTTCGTTAATGGCGTTGCTTGCCTCATCCTTCTTATATTTTTCAGCATCGAAGTTTACGGCATCCTCTTCGTCTTCCTTTTCAAAAAGTTCCTTTGCTCGCTCCTTCCATGCACCGAAGTGATATTCGTCGAAGATTACCAAGTCCCAATGCGTAGCATGTATAAACTCGTTCTTGGCTTTGATGCCGCCATTTTCGTTGGTGCCAAGCAAATCTTGGAAAGAACCGAACACGACGATAGGTCGCGACTTATCTGCCCGACGAAACTCTTGATCTATATTCAAGTTATTGTTGCGTGCATCTTTGTTGGAGATGTATTGCCACCCCTCAAAGTCAATGTGCGACACCAAGTCTTCGCGCCAAGCCGACTCTACGGCAGGTTTAAAGGTCAGAATCAAGATGCGCGACAGATTCATCTTCCGTGCCAACTGATACGAAGCAAAGGTTTTACCAAAGCGCATTTTAGCGTTCCACAGAAAGCGAGGCACTCGGTTAGGGTCATCCTTCTGTGCGCGTTCAAAGTAGGCTTTCGTCATCTCCACCGCCCGATATTGTTCGGGGCGCATATCAAAGTTTTGGGTTCTGTTCTCTACATTGGCCTGCCCGGTGCGCAGGGTCAAGATAGCCGCCATTACATCGGCCGCCGAACAGCGAAACCATTCATCTGTTTTGTCAAGAGGATTAAGGCGTCTGCAACCTTTGCGTTCAAGCAGACGATGCACATCTTTGTCGGTAAAGCAAGAGCCGTCGTTGGTCATGGCAGACTCTACCAATACTATTTCGTACTTCACCTTGCTGGTATGTAGTTGCTCTTCTATGCGTTCTTTGGCTGTGCGGTCTGTATAGCCCACCTTCAGATAACCTTTATGCGAGGCTACATCGGGCAATCTATAGGCGTAAATGGTTGGGGTAACGCTTGGTCGTTGGGGAAAATATTGTTGATTCATAGTGTTATTCCATTGGTCGTATCATAGATTCAATAAAAGCAATCTCATCATCTGTTAAGCCGTATTTGGCGTAAAGTTCTTCATCTGTCCATGGCTTGGAGAAGTCTTGGAGAGGAACGAATTCATAAACAGCACGGGAAGCATGCTGAGTATTCTTTTTTAACAACACCAAAAATCTAAAAAATTTCGTCTTAATATACGACAAAGCATTTTCAGTTATCTTTTTTGTTTCATATGGCCCTATAACGATATAAGTTTCTGTACAACATGTATTCGGTTCTCCAATAAAAGGTTTATTTAGCACTTGATAGGGTATTTCTTTTCCCAACCCATATGCTTCAGAAATGTATATCTTATACTTATCGACCCAAGCAATATTTTGAATTATATTCGACCGAAATTCATAACCTTTAGTTTTATTCGCAAATATCTCAATAGCACCTTCAAATGTATTTAATTTATAATCATTATAGTTCGAAGCAAAGCCAAAAGGCTTTCTTGAACTAATTTGCTGTTTTATTGAAGATTCTTTCAAACATTTCACTTTATGTAAAATAGGGATTGCTTCATTGTATCTTATAAAAACATCACTATTATCTTCTAAAAGGGGACGTTCCATTGATGATATTATATTATTTCCTTTAATTGTTGTTACTTTACACAACCCTCTATTATCTCTATCCCATATAAAATAACAAACACCGCCTTCTATTGAGACACTTGGGAAACAATCTGAAGACGTAGGAAAATCAACAATAGTCCTTATCCTATTATCATGCAACATCTCATCTCGGAAATTATCCAAGCCTTTACCTCCTGCATACCATCGCGCAGGAATAATCATTGTCAAATAACGAGGATTTAATTTCTTTGCTTGTTGCACAAACAAATGATACAAAGGCCTTGCACTTGCTTGCGCTCCCCCATCACTCAACTGATACGGCGGATTTCCAATAATTACATCAAATTTCATATTGAATAGTTTCTTTACATCGAGGTTATGAATAAATTGATAGGCGTGAGTTTCAAGTTCATCCCCACGTTCGTACTCGCTTTGCGAAGCACCGCAATAGATACATTTTCCGTTTTGCCAAGTGTGCTTGATGCGTTGGAAGATGATGTTTCCCTGCGGTTTGTCTTCGGGAAATTGATAGGCCGAGAACTCGCTACTTGGGAACTTACTGCAATAAACGCTTCGGCGCGAAAGCAGACTGGTCAGTACGGTAATGGCAATGCCGAAAAGCTGACGGGAGAAGATATGTTCGATGCGCTTCTCCAAGTCGGGGATTTGCGGTTCAAGCCCCACAATCAACCGCTTGGCTATCTCGCGAAGGAACACACCACTCTTGCAACAAGGGTCGAGGAAAGTGGTATCGGGGTTACTGAACAACTCTTGCGGAAGCATGTCGATAATCTTGTTGGCCAATTCGGGCGGTGTAAACACTTCGTCGTTGCTTAGGTTGGCTATGCAAGAGAGGACGTCGGGATTATAGACGTTTTTGAATAGGCTATTCTCCATAATTTTGTACCTTTTTATAGTGAGTAATGTATCGTCGTAGGAAGATGCCGCCCTCTTCTTTCTGCTCTTCGGTCAGGGCAAAGAGGTTTCCCATGCCATCCTCTTGGGTGGTATCGTTGTGAAGCAAGAGGTCGGCCATGGTATAGTCGGAGCGTTGCATCTGATTGTTGCTGATAAGTGTCCATTCGGAAAAGACGATGGGAGCCTTGGTATCGTTGCCCTGGGCATCGACACACATCAGCGTCAGCGCATTGCCGTTGATAATGTTTCGCGAGATAATGAATCGGGCAGCTTGGCGAGCCTCATCACTGGCATCGGCTTTGCAATGGGCAGTGTATTCTTCGTCCCAAATGGAAAAGAGGCGTTGGCGACACGCCTCAACGTTGTCGTTCATAATATCTACGCCATAGAGGCTGCCGATGGCTACAATGGCTTGCTTTTCATAGTCGCGCGGACTCTTTTTGTATTTACGTTTTAGTTCGGATAGTTTGCGTCGGAGTATGGCAGAAAGGAAGTTGCCGTCGCCACAAGCCGGCTCAAGAAAGCGAGAGTCGGGGCGAAGACATTCGTTGGCCACGAGATCGAGCATGGCGTTTACTTCGCGCTCGGCGGTAAACACCTCACCGCGTTGCGCCACGCGCTCTTTGGATTTAATTTGGGAGGATTGTTGCTTGGTTACAGGCATTAATAGCCCTCCAAAATAGGTTGAGGGCAACAGCAACCACTTTTAATTATTACTCTAAAAAAGACATAAAAAAAAGCGTGAAGCCCTGCACTGTCGCTCGCTCCACTCCTTGAGGCTCTGGCAAAGCCCAATCCGTCGAAACGAGCAACGCCGAAGCCCCACGCATGATATGAAACACCTCACTATGCCAAAAGTTCCAATGGTGTAGAGACACCATTGGCCACTCGGCATAGCTTAGGGAGGTATATAACACACCCAAGGGGCATTCACCGCTGCTTTGTTTTTGACGGATTTTTTGAAACTGCCAGATTTCAAGGAGTCAAAACCAAAGCGTAGTAAACGCCTTTCAATATGTCTTGTTCCCACTCACCCACCCCCACAGGAGGCTTCGGCTGAAGGAACGTTGCAAATGTAGAGAAAAGGAATGAATAATAAAAGGCTTATGCATAAATTCAAAATAATTTTAGTATAAATTCATTTTGAATTTTAGTATAAATGCAATTGACATTTATGCATAAAAAAAAGAGCCGTAACGCATCAGCGTCACGACCCTTCGCTATAGAATTATAATCTTATTAATGGGTAGTGTCAACGGTCGAAGTCTGTTCCACAATCTCTGTGTCGGGATTGAAGAGACGGCCGTTTACCGTTACGTTCTCAAAGGTGATGTCTTCTACCCTACGCTCGGTGTCGTAGTGGGTAATGTCGCTGGGCAGTAGTTTCGATTCGTCGCCTTTGAAGTGAATGTCCTTGAAGCTCACGCCGCGAATATAGTTGCCCGGTGCGCGATTGTACTTCTCGCTAAAGAGTACACGAAGGCTGAAGAGTGCCCCCTGCTCTATCTCCTCGATGCGGATATTCTCGAAGCGGATATTCTCCATGCGGTTCTTGTCGCCACTGCGCACCGAGAATACTGCGTCGCCATCTTCGTTGAGTACATCGCAATCGGTAACCAGCACATCTTGCAACATTTCGCCCCGCTTGCTGCGGTCGTCGCCGTGACAACCGAAGTTGAAGGGGTGTGCCACATCGGCCCACAGCTTGGCACGGCTGATGCGGATGTTTTGCGAACCGCCCCAGTACCACCAGCGGTGGTTGTAGAGGGCTATGCAATCGTCGGAATTACGAAGAAAGATGTTGTCGATGGTCACGTTGCGACAACACATGATGTCTATGCCGTCGCTCCATCCGTGACGCGAGAAGGACTTGATATTTCGCACCGTAATATCTTTGCTTTCACCACCAAACACGGTGTAGTGCTGGGGGTTAATCATGGTGATGCCCTCTACAAGCACATTCTTTGAGTAGGTAATCTCTACACCACGCAGAGGATTGGCCAATATGCCTCGCCCAATGATGCGCACATTCTTGGCACGATCGACACACAGTTTGGCCCTGACCACAGCACCCGGTGCCAAGTAAACGGTAGTATTGCTTGGTATTTTTATCTCACCGTTTGGCAAGTCCTTGGGCTTGTGGATGCCGGGACCGAAATAGATGATGCGTGCATCCTTAATAAATACGTCGTGATTGTTCTTCCCCGTCCAGTTAATGCAGTGTTGTTCGGTGCCTGTATAGACTTCGGTTTCGGGCAGTTCGGGGAATAGGTGCAGGTTGTGCTTGCGGTCGCCGTTAAACTCCACACTCAAGTATTCGGGACGGTTGAGGGTAAACTCGATGGTGCGCTCGTCAATCTGTTTCGTCTGAATGCCCAGCACAGAAGGGCGCACTACACTCTGCATTGCACCTGCCGAGAGTGCATCGTGGCGCAGGTTGGTTACCCTGACACGTACCGGCTCGCCCATCTCCCACTGTGCCCACGATGCCTGCTGCACACGGTGCATATCTACATCGCAACGCAGTGTGGTTACCGGCTGCCACTGCTCAGTCACATCGGACGCAGCACAGATGCTTACACGGTAGTCGTGCATCACCTCAATGCTATCCTTACCCGACGGGTAGGTATATACCTTTACTTGTGCCCTTATAGGGAAGGTTAACAGTGCCATCAGCACCCAAAGAAAACTCTTGCCTGTGAAAAATCTTCTGCCCATAATGTTTCATGTATATCTATATTCATGGGCAAAGATAGTAATAAAAGTTGAAGAAAAAAGAGAAAGTTGAGAAAGTTTACTTCTGTGCCAAAGAGAGGATTGCACACTTTAAAGTTGTGGTACGAGCAGAGCAGCATGAGTACCAAAAGCACAGCACCCTGCAACGGTGTAACCGGAGCAGGGTGCTGTGGTAAAGGCAGAGCACCGTGAAGCACCAAAGCGGTGCAGGGTGCTGTGGTAATATTACATCATACCGCCCATGCCGCCCATTCCCGGAGCCATCGGCATTTCGGGTTTGTCTTCCTTCTTTTCTACGATAACACATTCGGTTGTCAAGAACATACCCGCGATAGAAGCGGCATTTTCCAATGCTACACGAGTAACCTTTGCAGGGTCAACTACACCGGCAGCTTGGAGATTTTCGTACACATCGGTGCGAGCATTGTAACCGAAATCGGCTTTACCTTCGCGTACTTTCTGAACAACAACAGCACCTTCTACACCTGCATTGGCACAAATTTGACGAAGCGGTTCTTCGATGGCACGACGGATGATAGCTACACCGGTTGTTTCATCAGCATTGTCGCCTTGCAAACCTTCAAGTGCTTCCAATGCACGGATGTAAGCCACACCACCACCGGGCACGATACCTTCTTCGATAGCGGCACGAGTAGCACGGAGGGCATCGTCTACGCGGTCTTTCTTTTCCTTCATCTCTACTTCCGAAGCTGCACCTACGTAAAGTACGGCTACACCGCCAGAGAGCTTAGCCAAACGTTCTTGCAACTTTTCGCGGTCGTAGTCGCTCTTGGTAGAAGCAATTTGTGCTTTGATTTGTTCGCAACGTTCCTTGATGAGTTGCTTGTCGCCAGAGCCGTTTACAATAGTTGTATCGTCTTTAGTGATAGTTACCTTCTCGGCAGTACCCAGCATTTCGATGGTAGCTTGTTCCAACTTAATGCCTTTCTCTTCGCTGATTACCAAACCACCAGTCAATACGGCAATGTCTTCCAACATCTCCTTGCGACGGTCGCCAAAGCCCGGAGCCTTAACGGCACAAATCTTCAACTGACTGCGCAAGCGGTTCACTACCAAGGTAGTCAAAGCTTCGCTATCTACATCTTCGGCAATCACCAACAAGGGGCGACCTGTTTGTACGGCAGGTTCAAGAATAGGCAAGAAATCTTTCAAGTTAGAAATCTTCTTGTCGTAGATAAGGATATAAGGATTCTCCATTTCGCACTCCATCTTTTCGGTGTTGGTTACGAAGTAAGGAGAGAGATAACCGCGGTCGAATTGCATACCTTCTACTACACCGATGGTAGTGTCAGTACCCTTAGCCTCTTCGATAGTGATAACACCATCTTTAGAAACTTTGCGCATGGCATCGGCTATCAACTTACCAATAATCGGGTCGTTGTTAGCTGAAACTGTACCTACTTGTTCAATCTTATCGTAGTTATCGCCTACCATTTCTGCTTGAGCCTTGATAGATTCTACTACCTTAGCCACAGCCTTGTCGATACCACGTTTAATGTCTATAGGACTTGCGCCTGCAGTTACGTTCTTCAAACCTTCGGCTACAATGGCTTGTGCCAATACGGTAGCGGTTGTAGTACCGTCACCGGCATCGTCACCGGTCTTGCTGGCTACTTCCTTAACAAGTTGCGCACCGGTGTTTTGATAAGCATCGGCCAGTTCTACTTCCTTAGCAACGGTTACACCGTCCTTAGTGATGTGGGGCGCACCAAACTTCTTTTCGATAATCACGTTACGACCTTTGGGGCCAAGAGTCACCTTCACGGCATTTGCCAAGGTGTCGATGCCCTTCTTCAATTGGTCACGGGCATCAATATTGAATAAAATTTCTTTTGCCATAGTTCTTTTTAATTAAAAATTAAGAATTAATATTAGGCTAATACAGCCAATACATCGCTTTGACGCATGATGAGGTACTTGGTTCCTTCGAGTTCGATTTCGGTACCGGCATATTTGCCATAAAGTACTGTATCGCCTACCTTCAACACCATTTCTTCGTCTTTGGTGCCGTTGCCAGCTGCCACGACTTCACCCTTCAAAGGTTTTTCTTTTGCGGTGTCGGGAATAATGATACCGCCAATTGTCTTTTCTTCAGCAGGTGCCGGAAGAATCAGCACTCTGTCTGCCAATGGTTTTACATTCATGATTTTCTGTTTTTATTTATTATACCTTATTATATTATATATAGCTGTCTGCTTCTTGATGAAAGAATAACAAGAATCGTGCCAAAGTTGTTTTATGACTTAGCTGTCAGTTATCAACTGACAAATTGACAGAAAAAACCGCCCTACTTGGAAAATATATTTTCCCTTAAGGGCGGATAATTTGTATCGTCAGCTGAGTGCTGTTATTTCAGTGCGGCTATCAGTTCGTCGATATCCACTAACTGCTGCTCGCCTGTTTCCATATTCTTCAGCATTGCTTTGCCTTGACTCATTTCGTTTTCGCCCACCAAAGCAACAAAGGGTATTCCTTTGGCATTGGCATAGCCCATCTGCTTCTTCATCTTGCTTGCATCGGGGAATAACTCGGCACGAATACCGGCGGCGCGAGCCTTGAGCAACATCTGCATGGAGTAAGCAGCCTCTTTTTCACCGAAGTTAATGAAAAGCAACTGTGTGCCATTGACGGCTTCCTTCGGATAGAGTTCCAACTGATTGAGTACATCGAAAATGCGGTCGGCACCAAACGAGATGCCTACGCCACTAACACCGCTCATGCCAAACACACCGGTCAGATTATCATAGCGTCCACCACCGGTGATGCTACCTATCTGTACATCGAGTGCCTTTACTTCGAAGATGGCACCGGTGTAGTAGTTCAAGCCACGTGCCAAAGTCAGGTCGAGTTCAATCTCATTCTTCAACCCAAGTGCCTTCAAGGTAGCAAGAATAAATTCGCTCTCTTCTACCCCCTTCAAGCCTATTTCACTACCGGACAACACCCCTTTCAGTGTAGCCAGCTTCTCCTCGTTCGAACCACTCAGCAAAATGATGGGTTGCAACTTTGCAATGGCCTCATCGCTGATGCCCTTCTCACGAAGTTCGGTATTAACGTTCTCCAAGCCAATCTTGTCCAACTTATCAATGGCTACGGTAATATCAACAATCTTATCGGCCTCGCCAATGATTTCGGCAATACCGGTCAGAATCTTACGGTTATTAATCTTGATGCAAACACGAATGCCGAATCGTGAAAAGACAGTATCGACAATCTGCATCAGTTCTACCTCGTTCAGCAACGAATCGCTACCCACCACGTCGGCATCGCATTGATAGAACTCACGATAGCGTCCCTTTTGCGGACGGTCGGCACGCCAAACGGGTTGAATCTGATAACGCTTGAAGGGGAAAGTAATCTCGTCGCGATGCATCACCACATAGCGGGCAAAAGGCACGGTCAGGTCATAACGAAGTCCCTTCTCGCAGAACTTGCTGGCCAACTTAGCCGCATTGCGGCTCAACAATTCCTCATCGGTCAGCTTAGAGAAATAATCGCCTGAATTCTGAATCTTGAACAGCAGTTTGTCACCCTCTTCGCCATACTTCCCCATCAACGTGGAAAGCATCTCCATAGATGGAGTTTCAATCTGCTGGAAGCCATAGAGGTGATATACCTCACGGATGGTATTAAATATATAATTACGCTTCGCCATCTCTACCGGCGAAAAGTCACGTGTTCCCTTTGGAATACTTGGTTTCTGTGCCATCTATCTTAATCGTCTTATTTATTGTGATAAAAAATACAAGGCGCAAAGTTACACTATTTTATCGACACAAGAAAACAATAAACATCCTTTTCGTTTTGTAGTGTGGAAATTATCGGCTACATTTGCAATAATCATTGATTATCAATATTTTTAATTCAATAAAAACAGCATCTTATGAAACGAATCCCACTCTATCTGCTTGCGATTTTATCGCTTGTAGCTTGTTCTAAAGAGGGAAATGGGGAGGTAAATCCTGCTCCTGAAAAGCCAAAATCAGAGATTACAATCACTACCACAGGCACTGATTTTAGTACCGATGGTGGCGTAAACGAAATTTCATTCACCACCTCCGAAGCATGGAGCGCTTCGGTAGTAAACACCCGTGCCGACGGATGGTTGAGTATCAACCCTACAAGTGGTGCAGCCGGCAATGCCAAGATAAACGTCACTACCAAACCTAACGATACACCCGATGACCGTTCGGCCTCTATCATCATCAAAGCCGGTACGACATCAAAAACCATCAACGTATCACAAAAACAGAAAGATGCATTGACCGTTACCGCCTCTAAGTTTGAGGTTGGTGCCGAAGGTGGTGAAGTGAAGATAGAAGTAAAGGCAAACATCAACTTCGAATATGCCATCGAAGAATCGGCCAAAGACTGGGTAACACAAGCCAATACCCGTGCGCTGAAAACATCTACCCTCACCTTTAAGGTAGCCGCCAATGAAGAAACCCAAAAACGTGAAGCAAAAATAACCATTAAGAGCGGCGAGTTCAACGAAACGGTGACTATCTATCAAGCCGGTTCTACCCCCTCTATCGTCATCTCGAAGAACGAATATGTAGTGTCGGCCGATGGTGAGGTTATCAACGTAGAGGTAACAAGCAATGTAGATGTAAAGGTAGAGATGCCTACCGGTGTAGATTGGATTAGCGAGAACAAAACGCGCGCCACTTCGACCAACACCTACAGCTTCGATGTAGCACCCAGCCAAGAATATGAGCAACGGAGTGCAGAGATTCGCTTTACCAACAAAGAGAATGGGTTATCGGAAGTGGTAAAGGTGGTACAAGTGCAAAAAGATGCCATTGTAATAGCCAAGAATAGTTACACCGTTAATAATAAAGGCGACCAGATAGAGATTGAGGTAGGTCATAACGTAGATTTTAATGTAGAGATTTCAAGCGACTGGATTACTCAAGCCAATACTCGTGCGTTCACTACCGATAAACTTCTGTTCAACATTGCCGAGAACAAGACAAACGACAACCGAGAAGCGTCCATCACGTTCACCTCAACAGATGGTGCCATATCGCAAGTGGTAAAGGTTTATCAAGCGCAAGAAGATGCACTTATCATCAGTAAGAAAGAGATTGTGGTGAGCGAAGAAAGTGGTACGCTATCGTTCGAAATACAAACTAACGTTGAGTTCAAAGTAAGCGAACCGAATGTTGGTTGGCTACGGGCCGTTACTACCAGAGGATTAACCACCCACACCCTAAGCTACGAATATGATGCCAATACAGAATACGATTCAAGGGAAGCGCTGATTGTGGTTACCGATGTAAAGAACAACAAAGCAGAAACCATTACCATTACCCAAGCACAAAAGGACGCCATTGTACTGGCCAAAGAAGAGTATAATGTAGATAGTAAAGGTACTCAGTTAGAAATTGAGGTAGGTCATAACGTAGATTTTAATGTAGAGATTTCAAGCGACTGGATTACTCAAACCAATACTCGTGCGTTCACTACCGACAAACTTCTGTTCAACATTGCCGAGAACAAGACAAACGACAACCGAGAAGCGTCCATCACATTTACCTCAACAGATGGTGCCATATCGCAAGTGGTAAAGGTTTATCAAGCGCAAGAAGATGCACTTATCATCAGTAAGAAAGAGATTGTGGTGAGCGAAGAAAGTGGTACGCTATCGTTCGAAATACAAGCTAACGTTGAGTTCAAAGTAAGTGAACCGAATGTTGGTTGGCTACGGGCCGTTACTACCAGAGGATTAACCACCCACACCCTAAGCTACGAATATGATGCCAATACAGAATACGATTCAAGAGAAGCACTGATTGTGGTTACTGACGTAAAGAACAACAAAGCAGAAACCATCACCATTACCCAAGCACAAAAGGACGCCATTGTATTGGCAAAGTCGGAATATGAGTTGGGCGCAGAAGGTGGTAATCTTGATTTTGAGATTCAAACCAATGTAGAGGTAACAGTTACTATCTCTGACAATGCCAAAGATTGGATTCAGCAAGTAGAAACCCGCGCTTTAGTAACAAAAGCACTTTATTTCAACGTATCGGCCTATCCGGACGGAGAAGAGAGAGAGGGTACAATCACCATCACCGGTGGCAACGCCAAGCAAACCATCACCGTGATACAAGGTGGATTGAAAGAGGTACTTGCAAAGGAACGTGCCGCACTGATTGAACTATACAATGCTGCCGGAGGAGATAATTGGACTAACAACACCAACTGGTGTTCGGACAAACCGGTAGGTGAATGGTATGGAGTGGGAGTTAACGAAAAAGGGCTTGTTACAACTTTGGACTTGATGAATAACGGCATTGTATGCAACGATTTTCCTGAAAGTATTACTGATTTAGGTTACTTGGACTGTATATACTTAACAACAACTTCTACTGAATTCCCCCAAAATATATTAAAATTAAAACAGCTCATCTATTTAGAATGGCAATTAAATGAATATAAGGGAGAATTACCCAAAGAGATTAGCAACTTACAGAATCTTACTCATTTGGGAATATCCGGTGATTTCACCTCGCTTCCGGAAGAGTTAGGCAATATGAAGAACTTAGAGTACATCGGAATTGATGGACCTTGGTCTGGTGGAAGCCAAACGATTACAAGCGGCATTCCTATGAACATTAGTAAGCTCGGCAATTTGAAGCATTTGCATATAGGTTGGTTGGATATGCCTATTGAAATACCCGACTGGATATACGAAATGAAATCGTTGGAAGAACTTCAATTCAGAAAATTAGGGCTGACAGGAACTATCTCTGAAAAGATTTCCAATTTAACGAACCTGAAATCGCTATGGCTATCTGAAAATAAATTAGAAGGCAATATTCCCAATGGAATAACATCTTTGGCTAATTTAGAATCGTTACTGTTAGAATCGAACAATCTTACCGGAAATATTCCTATAGGATTCGCTCAATTAACCAAACTTATAGAGATTTGGGCTTATGGCAACAGACTCTCCGGAGAACTGCCCTACGATTTCGAACAAAATCCAAACTACAATCTTTGGGGTGTAGATCAAAATGTAATGATACAACAACCCGGTTATGGATTAACCTACCCATCTGATGCATACGAATCGACAGATTTCTCGAAAGATGGTGAGGTAATTGTGCTTCAAGAGGCAACCAAAGGAAACGGTGTAAATATTGTTCTGCTGGGAGACGGATTTGTAGATACGGACATGTCGGACGGAGGAGCTTACGAAGAAGCTATGAACGAAGCCTTCGGTTATCTCTTTGCCCTCGAACCTATGAAATCGTATAAAGAGTACTTCAATGTATATGCCGTGAAAGCCGTTTCAAAGCACAACCGCTTTGCCGAAGGTTATAGCACCGCATTGGGCAGCTATCTTGGCATTGCTCCGTATGTTTCGGGCGACATTGACAAATGTCTGGAATATGCATCAAAAGCTCCTATAACATCGACAAAAGACCTGACCGTAGCTGTCATGCTGAATAGCAACGTGTATGCCGGAACCACATTCTGGCTTGAGAATGACTTAGGAGTAGCTTTCATTGGCATGGCACGTCCGGCAGATGGTTTCTATGAAAAGAGATTTGAAAGTACATTTATTCACGAAGTGGTGGGACATGGATTTGGTAAACTTGCCGATGAATATGTATATTATAACGAAACCTACCCCGATGCCGGCAATATGGAGTTAAGACAGGAATGGATAGAGAGCGGATACTATGCCAATGTAGATATCATCTCCGATCCCGCCCAAATAAGATGGGCACACATGCTGAACGATGAACAATTCTCATCATATACAGGTATTGTGGAAGGTGGAGATTTATTTGCTTACGGAATATGGAGACCTGAGGAAATTAGCATGATGAACAATAACCAACCCTATTTCAATGCTCCGTCAAGAGAAGCAATCGTGAAACGCATCATGAAGCTGGCCGGTGAAGAATACTCATTCGAATCATTTGCCGAAAAGGATAAATATAATCCGCTACCCAACACTCGTGCCAATGTGACAAAAGAGTTTGAGCCTACACCTTCGCCCGTCATGATAAAAGGTGATTGGCGCAAAGCCATGAACAATGTGCCGAAAAGATAAACAGCTTACTTTAAAGCAGAAGTGGGGAACGAAGCACAATGCTTCGTTCCCCACTTCTGCTTTAGATGCCAACGCACTATGTGGCTATTTTATTCATTTATAATAAAGGACAGATTAGCATCTGCCAGAGAGAAAAGCAAGAAAAAGCGCAGGAAAAAGAAGAAAAAAGTAAGCCTCCTGCCGGAAGAGTATCTACCCTTTAGCCGACAGGAGGCGAAATTACATCCTTATTTATATTCCAAACGTCAATCGCGACGTCCCATGAATATCATTACATAGTATATTAAAGTGGCCAACGAGCCAAGAGCAGCCACTACATAAGTATAGGCAGCCGAACGAAGAGCGTCTTCGGCCTTGTCGTGATTATAGACATTGGTGATGCCCGAACGATTGAGCCACACCAAGGCACGCTTGCTGGCATCAATCTCTACCGGTAAGGTGACGAAGCTGAACAAGGTGGTGGTGGCAAACAAGATAATGCCGGCCAACAGCAGTTGGGGGAAGGTCTGCAACATCAAGATACCGGCCAAGATGACCCATGATACGATGCTTGAAGCGAACTGCACTACCGGCACCAACTTGCTGCGCAAGGTCAGTGGGGCATAGGCACGAGCATGCTGAACGGCATGTCCGCACTCGTGGGCAGCCACAGCAGCAGCCATAATGCTGTTGCTGGCATAAACGCCGTCGCTCAGGTTCACCGTTTTGTTGGCCGGATTGTAGTGGTCGGTCAACTGGCCGGGGGTATGTGTCACCGTTACGTCGTAGATGCCGTTATCTTGCAACATCTTCCGAGCCACATCGGCACCGGTCATTCCGTTACCCGTAGGTACTTTGGAGTACTTCTTAAACTTGTTCTGAAGGTTCATTTGCACCAACCAACTGACCAATGCCACTCCAATAAATATAATCCATTGTGTTCCTATTACCATAATCTTTACTTTTATAAATTCAACATGAATATTTAGTACGTCTATAAATGCTTCGTACAAATTTCATGCCAAAAATAAAGGGAAACCATGAATTGCCACATAGTTTCCCTTCTATTTTAAGTTCTTTTATAAATTTTATTCTTCTGTATAGCGTTCGATGGTCTGAGCGCGGTCGGGACCTACCGATACAATCTTGATGGGTACCTCAAGCTGCTCTTCCAAGAATGACAAATAGGCATTGAACTCTTCGGGGAATTCGTCTTCACTCTGCATTTTTGTCATGTCAGTCTGCCAACCGGGCAACTCCACATAGATAGGCTCTACACCTTCGGTAATATCGTAGGGGAAGTAGTCAATCTCTTCACCGTTCATCTTGTAGCCCACGCATGCTTTGATGGTTTCGAACGTATCGAGCACATCGCTCTTCATCATAATGAGCTTGGTAACTCCGTTTATCATCACCGAATACTTCAGTGCAACCAGGTCAATCCAACCGCAACGACGCTTACGTCCGGTAACTGCCCCAAATTCATGTCCCAATGCTCCAATCTTCTCGCCTACTTCATCGAACAGTTCTGTAGGGAACGGGCCGGCACCCACGCGGGTACAGTAGGCCTTGAAGATACCATAAACGTCGCCAATCTTATTGGGAGCAATACCTAAACCGGTACAAGCACCGGCACAGATGGTATTGGATGAGGTAACGAATGGATAAGAACCGAAATCAATGTCGAGCATAGTACCTTGCGCACCTTCACACAACACCGACTTACCGGCTTTCAACAATCCGTTCACTTCGTGTTCACTATCCACCAAGTGGAACTGTTTCAAGTATTCTATAGCCTGCAACCATGTTGCTTCCAGTTCGGTCAAGTCGTATTCATAGTTCAAACTCTTCAAGATTTGTTCGTGACGAGCTTTGGCTGCTGCATACTTAGCTTCAAAACCATGCAGTATGTCGCCCACACGCAGGCCGTTGCGACTAATCTTATCGGTATATGTAGGGCCAATACCTTTACCGGTAGTACCCACTTTGGCATCGCCTTTAGCGGCTTCATAGGCAGCATCGAGGATGCGGTGAGTAGGCATGATGAGGTGTGCCTTCTTTGAGATGTGAAGACGCTCTTTCAGGTTGTGTCCCGATGCTTCTAAGGCTTCGGCCTCTGCTTTGAACAATGCCGGATCGAGCACCACACCGTTACCGATGATATTTACTTTATCGCCCTGGAAAATGCCCGAAGGGATAGAACGAAGTACGTACTTCTGTCCTTCAAATTCCAAAGTATGACCTGCATTGGGGCCGCCTTGAAAACGAGCCACCACATCATATCGCGGAGTTAATACGTCAACGACTTTACCTTTACCTTCGTCGCCCCATTGTAATCCTAATAGAATGTCAACTTTCATTTTACTTTCTTCTTATTATTATAACTTTTCAATTTTTGCTTATTGGCACGGTTGCATTTACTGCACAACCCATAAATATATAAAGAGTAATGCGATAAATGGAAACGCTTCAACTTGGTCTGTTCGATGGCTTGTTGCAAATCTTCGTTCAAGAATTCCGATACCTGTCCACACTGAGTGCAAATCTGGTGGTGATGAGTAGTACGATTATAACTCTTTTCATACTGTGAGGAGTTACCGAACTGATGCTTCACTACCAAACCGGCATTCATCAATAGTAGTATGGTGTTGTAAAGGGTGGCACGACTGACACGGAACTTCTCTTGATTCTCCATCAGCAAATAGAGCGTCTCTATATCAAAATGGCCGTCTATCGAATAGATGGTATCAAGTATGGCATAGCGTTCGGGCGTCTTCCGATGCTCGTGCAGATGAAGATATTCCGTAAATATCTGCCTTACCGTTTCTTTCACTTTTCGACTTTCCATACAGCCTACAAAGTTAGTCTTTTTTTATAGATTGCAAGAGTGATTGGCATTTTTTTTATCATCCTTCTATAAAGGAAGCCACTGAATGGTAAAGCAACTGTTCAGCCTCATCGGCAGATTTCCTCATCGATTCTATCCTACGACATACCCTAAAGGCATGGTCTTCGTTCTGTTCCATAAAGCAACGTAAGGCTGTAAGAACGGCATTTCGAAGATGATAACCACCTGACAAGAAAGCACAAACGGCTTGGTCGAGGAATTCGTTAGCAGCTCGGTCGTCCATATCGCCTCGTTGCTGAAGCAAACGTGCTATGGTCAAGTAACCACATACTTGCACCAACTCTCGTTCGTCGGCTATCCATTGAAACGATTTGGCAGGTGCATAAGGTAAATGACGGAATAGATGCATGGAGGTCATTTCGGCCAGTTCGATATTGGTAATACTATCTATCCATATATCGGCCAATTCGGGGAAAAAACTCTCTACGGGTTGTAACAAAGCAGCAAGTATCTTACTCTCGCGAATATCTTCTTTCCAAAGAGCCTGTGCCAAGTCATGATTCTTCTCGAAGCAAGCGGCAATGCTCTTGATGCGAGGCAGTTCTACACCGAAGTTCAGTTTATAGTGCAATCCCTTGTCGCGCATACTTTGAGACACAACCCCGTTCATGGAGAGACGGAGTTGTGTCTTTATTTCCCTAAGTTGTTCCTGGAGTTCCATCAGTTGTTAATTAAGGGCAATGTTGCATAGTCACGGCTATAACGCAACATCTGTTCGGCATAACCTTCGCTATAGCTTACTGTTACATCGATAATATTGCCGGCTTCATCGGTCACAGCTGTATAGACAGGATTTACGAAACCTTTGTAAGGTGCCAAATCGAGTTTCTTATAGCGTTCCAATACTTCGGCGTGCAATACCGGATCTACCTTCACGGCATAGGTTTCTACTATTTCACGGGCAGCTTCCAAGTCACCGGTTGACTTGATGTGCTGTATTTCACACAACAATTCGCCAAACAGGGTACGAAGCTTTTCATAATCGTTTACCTTTACATAGGTTTTTCCCTCTTTTTTCACTAATTCAACCACCTTATCGGCTGCCCCTTTTTCGAACACCCAGCGAGCTATGAGTTGGCGATTGCGCATATGGGCTTCTTCGACATTGTTACCCGGTTCGATGCGCACCAATTGTGTCATCAATCCATTCATCAAGTAACTATAATATTCTGCCTTATATGCTTCGCCATCGGGGGTTAAACCTAATTCTACCAACTTGGGGTCGGCTACATAATAAAGCCCGAACAAGTCGGCACGAGCCTCTTCGATGGTAGAGCCATAGGCTTTCAAAGCATCGGGATCTACTCCGGGTAACAATTTTCCAGAGCCATGACCCAAACATTCATGAAGGTCGGTATGCAAATTACCTGTAAGGTCACCATATTTGTTCATCAAAGCTATCTCTACATCGCTATAGGCATATTCTTCGCTGAAGCCATTACCATGAGCCGCTTTGTTGTATGCATCGGTTATGTTTCCGATAGTCACGGATTTTGAACCATGCGCACTCCGAATCCAATTGGCATTGGGCAGGTTAATACCGATAGCTGTTGCCGGATAGAGGTCGCCGGCTAAGATAGCAGCTGTAATTACTTTAGCTGTTACCCCTTTCACTTTCTCTTTCTTAAATTTCTTATCTACCGGCGAATGGTCTTCGAACCATTGGGCATTGTTGCTGATAAGCTCTGTACGGCGGGTAGCTTCTAAGTCCTTGAAGTTGACCAACGACTCCCAGCTGGCCTTCATGCCTAAGGGATCACCATAGCTTTCGGTAAAACCATTTACGAAGTCAATGCGTGAATTCAAATCTTTCACCCACAAAATGGCATATTCGTCAAAGGTCTTCAAATCACCGGTTTTGTAATACTCTATCAGTTTCTCAATGACAGCTTTTTGTTCGGGAGTTTCAGCAACGGTTTCTGCTTTCTCTAACCAGAAAATTATTTTTTCCAAAGCTGAGCCATAAAGTCCTCCTACTTTCCAGACTTTCTCCACAACTTTTCCATTCTCTTTTACCAAACGGCTGTTCAATCCGTAAGAGATTGGGGTTTCGTCTTTCGGGTCTTTCAATGCATTATAGTAGGCTTCGGCTTCTTGTTGAGTAACACCGTCGTAATAGTTACAAGCCGAAGTCTTCACCAAATCTTCACCATCGGCTTGGTTTACACGTTTGGGCATAATTGTTGCATCGAAAATCACTGGAAAAATCTCTGCGCAGAGTTGCTCTACCGTCTGTCCTTCAGCCAAAGGCAGTGCCGAAGCATCGACATCCATCAAGGCTTGCTTAAAAAATTCGGGAGTGAAACCGGGCACAAACTTCTCGCTACCGTAATGGTGATGAATGCCATTCGAGAACCACACACGCTTCAGATATACCTCTAAAGCCTTAAAATCGGGAGTAGTTTTATCACCCTGATAACCGGTATATACAGCTTCTAACATCTTACGGATGCGCAGATTGTACTTACCATTTTGATCGAAAAGGATGTCGCGTCCTTGCAAAGCGGCTTCTGTCAGGTAATAAACCAATTGCTTCTGTTGCAACGAAAGTTCTTCGAAGCCAGGCACATGATAGCGCAAAATCTGTAAATCGGCAAATTTTTCCACGTTGTATTCCATTTCTTCTGCTTGCGCAGCATTTTCTTTTTGACCGCCACACGAAGTGAGCATTGTAAGGGCGGCCGCCATTGTAACAAGTTGTTTCTTCATAAAGTTTTTAAATGAGAAAGCACAGTAATGCGAACTATTCCACACACTGTGCCCAAGAACATACTATATTAAAAGGAGTATCCTTTATTTCTTTGTAAACTTTTTACGATAGTTTTTCGGTGTTATACCTACATTCTTATAAAAAGCAGCATAAAACGATTGACGGTTAGCAAATCCAACCATCGAACTAATCTCTTCTATATTCTTATCCATGTAACGTTTATCAGTCAACAAATGCTGGGCTTCGCGAATACGATGTTCATTCAACAAACATGAATAATTCATGCCAAAACGAGAATTTACTACTGCCGACAAGTAACGAGTATTGGTTTGTAACTCTTTTGCCAAATCTTTTGCAGAATAATCGGGGTCACGATATTTCTTCTGAACAACCACAATATTCACAATCTTGTCGTACAATTCATCTGCTAACTCTGGACGAATCAAAGAACGGTACTTTGCATTTTTTTCTTTTTTCTCACGTAGGTTATAAGGACGTTTTGCCACTTTCTCATCCAGAACCTTGTTTTCTAATTCACTCATAGTATATATTAATTTTAGGGGTTTTATAATCAAACGGAACTTGTCCGTCCATCTTAATGCTACAAAAATCAAACATTTTTTTCTTTTACGCAACTTTTTTAATCACATTTTTTCATTAAAAGGGAATTAATGTACCTTTGCAACAAATTTTATACGTTTTTATACACCATTTCTATGCTGCAAACGCTGAAAAAATATTTTGGATACGATAACTTCCGCCCTCAACAGAAAGAAATCATCAATCACATCATGACCAATAAAGATGCATTGGTATTGATGCCTACCGGTGGAGGAAAATCAATCTGCTACCAAATACCAGCCTTATTAAAACAAGGAACAGCTATTGTCATATCTCCCCTTATCTCACTGATGAAGGATCAAGTAGATGCACTATGTGCCAACGGAATAGCAGCCAAAGCATTGCACAGCAATAACGATGAAACCGAAAATATTGCCATAAAGCGAGCCTGCATCGAGGGCCGATTGAATATTCTTTATATCTCGCCCGAAAAGCTGCTCAGTGAAACAAACTATTTGTTACGCGAAATGCAAATTTCACTCTTCGCCATTGATGAAGCCCATTGCGTTTCGCAATGGGGACATGATTTCCGACCGGAATACACCCAACTCGGCATACTGAGAGAACTGTTTCCTGAAGTACCCATGATGGCATTGACAGCTACTGCCGATAAAATTACCCGCGAAGACATTGTGACCCAACTAAAGCTGAAGAATCCAAAAATATTTATTTCATCGTTCGACCGCCCCAACCTCAGTCTGACAGTAAAACGAGGATATCAACAAAAAGAAAAAACAAAAGCCATTCTGGGATTTATACAAAATCGTCCGAACGAAAGCGGCATCATTTACTGTATGAGCCGTAATAAAACCGAATCGGTGGCTTCGATGCTACAAAAACAAGGCATAAAAACAGCTATTTATCATGCTGGTTTGTCGGCTAAACAACGCAACGAAGCACAAAACGATTTCATAAACGACCGTGTTCAGGTAGTTTGTGCAACCATTGCATTTGGAATGGGAATAGATAAAAGCAATGTGCGATGGGTTATTCATTATAATCTGCCCAAAAGCATTGAAAGTTTCTATCAGGAAATAGGGCGTGCCGGACGCGACGGATTAGCAAGTGACACTCTGTTGTTCTATTCATTGGCCGACATTATACTATTGAGCAAATTTGCCAACGAAAGCGGACAACAGGCCATCAATCATGAAAAGCTACAACGCATGCAACAATATGCCGAAGCAGACATCTGTCGTCGCCGCATTTTATTAAACTATTTTGGTGAAACCGGAAGTGGAGAGTGTGGCAATTGTGATGTCTGCAAGAATCCGCCACAAAGATTTGATGGTACTATTATCGTACAAAAGGCATTAAGTGCTATTATGCGAACAGAACAAAAAATAGGGACAAGAGTACTGATTGAAATTCTACGTGGAAATCAAACGGCTGAAGTTCAAGAAAAAGGATATCATAAATTAAAGACATTCGGTGTTGGACGTGAAATTCCGGCACGCGATTGGCAAGACTATCTGCTGCAAATGTTGCAATTAGGTTTCTTTGAAATTGCTTATAATGATAATAACCATTTAAAAATTACGACAATCGGAAGCGACGTCCTGTTTGGAAGAAGCAAAGCGCAATTAGTGGTAATCAATAAGGAAAAAACAGAAACCAAACAACAAAAACGTAAACCCAAAGTAGGTTCCATGAATAGCAAACAGATAGTTTTTGAAGGTGAACGAATGGAAAATAACGAGTTGTTTGAAGCACTTAGAAAGTTACGGAAAGAAATGGCCGAGAAAGAAAGTCTTCCAGCCTATATTATATTATCAGACAAAGTATTGAATCTACTTTGCGCTTCATGTCCAACTACTTTGGAAGAATTTGGCAACATCAGTGGAATCGGTGAATACAAAAAGAAAAAATACGGCAAACAATTCATTGAAGTCATCAAAAAACACACCTAAATCTACTTGCATTGACGAATTAATTCACGCATATCGGACATAGGAATACCTAACTTGACACAAGTCATAAAGTCTTTTTCGGCCAATGCGCCACGACGCAATGAAAGATATATCTGACCCCGCATCAAATAAATATCCGACAAATTAGGATCTAACTTGATAGCCTCTTCCAAATCGAGTAATGCCATCTCTGAATGCGCTTGATCATTTTCGATACCTGCACGAGCGACATACAACATAGCTTGCTCTCTGTTATCCCAATTACGTTGATCATTTCCTTCGGTTATCATACCACTGATAATTGCTAAAGCTTCATTATATTTAGCCTCTTTCTGCAATAATGTAGCAAATCCTAATCGACCGTTATAACTATGTGGATTCAATTTCAGCAAGCGTTCATAATCAAGTCGTGCGTCCTTATAATTACGCTGCTGCATCAAGATATAAGCACGCATCAGCAATGCTTCTTGATTATTTGCATCCAAATCCAAAACTAAAGAATAATCAACACGTGCCTGATCCTCTCTTCGCATTTCCATATAAAGGGTGGCTCTGTTAAGTAAAATCGGAATGGCCTTCGGAGCCAAATTTAAAGCATAAGTATATGACTCTACAGCTTGTTCATAACGATGCCGTTTACGCTGGATAGTTCCCAAATTAGAGAACAATAGCGTATTATGCACATTATCTGGCTCTAGCTTCAAAGCTTGATGGATATATTCTTCGGCACGTATCAAACTATCTTGTTCTGCAGCCTCTATCGATTTTTCAACCAATTCTTGATATGTTTGCGAAAAAACTGATAACCATGTAAAGCAACAGATGACTATCAAGGAGATATATCTTTTCATTTCTATTCTTATTTTCTGGTACAAAGTTACAACTATTTCTTTTTTATATCCTCATTACTACAAATAAGAAAACAAAAATGCCCTTAAAAGTTCTCTAAAAAACAATTAAGGGCATCAAATTCTATTAAAATAAAATCAGCTATTAATATAATCGACTATCCATCTACCCACTTCTTTAGTACCATATTTATCGCCTCCTTCAATTTGTATTTCAGGAGTTCGTACATTTGCATCGAGACTGGCATCAACAGCTTCTCGAACAAGAGCAGCTTCTTTATTCAGATTAAAATACTCAAACAACATGGCTACCGAAAGAATTTGCGCCAAAGGATTGGCTATATTCAGTCCTTTGGCTTGTGGCCAACTACCATGAATGGGTTCAAACACAGGAGTACTTTCACCTGTAGAAGCCGAAGGAAGTAATCCCATAGAACCACTGATAACAGAAGCTTCATCTGTCAATATATCTCCAAATGTGTTTTCTGTAACTATTACATCAAAAAATGTCGGTTCTTGAATCATTTTCATTGCCGCATTGTCAACATACATATAATCGGTAGTAACTTCAGGATGTTGTAATGCCATCTCTTGAGCTATCTGTCTCCACAACCGAGAAGATGCCAATACATTGGCCTTATCAACAACAGTAAGATGTTTTTTTCGTTTCAAAGCATATTCATATCCTACTTTCAATATACGTTCTATCTCAATGCGAGTGTAGTAATTGGTATCATACGCTTTGTCGTTGTCTTGATATTTTTCGCCAAAATACATACCACCTGTCAGCTCACGTATGCATACAAAATCGGCATTTGCCACGACTTCTTCACGTAGAGGCGATTTGTGAATCAGGCATTTAAATGTTTGTATAGGACGAATATTTGCAAAAAGTCCCAACTTTTTCCTCATGGCCAATAACCCCTGTTCAGGACGCACCTTGATAACCGGATTATTATCATACTTAGGATCACCTACTGCAGAAAAAAGTACCGCATCTGCTCGCTTACAGATTTCGTAAGTGACTTCCGGGAAGGGATCTCCTACTTCATCAATAGCATGAGCACCACAAAGAGCATATTCATAATGTACTTCATGCCCAAATTTATTACATACGGCGGTCATTACATCTACGCCAACAGCGGATATTTCAGGGCCGATACCGTCACCAGCCAACACTGCAATTTTTAAATTCATAACTTATACTCTTTATTTTAGAATTCTTTTTCTATCAAATTCAACATTTTCACTGTTGCCTTAATGGCAGCTTCAGTCTGGTCTCCATCGAGGCCACGGGTACGAAATTCTTTATTATTAAAATTCCAAGTAATAATTGTTTGCACAAAAGCATCTGTACGTCCTCCGGGAGGAATTGTAACTGCATAATTAGTAAGCATAGGAAAATTACGCCCTAGTGTCTTTTGATACACTTTGCGAAGAGCCCGTACAAAAGCATCGTATTGACCATCTCCACTAGAGCTCTCCTCATATTCCTTTCCATTAATTTCTATTTTCAATGTAGCCATTGGTTTTAGGCCATAAGCCAAATTCACAATATAGCTTTTCAATTTAACTCGTTCTTCTTGTACATTGTGTTTGAGTACATCACTAACTATGTAGGGCAAATCTTCAGGAGTAACAAGTTCTTTCTTATCGCCTAACTGAATGATTCTTTCAGTGACTTTACGCATAGATTCTTCATCCAAATCAAGTCCCAAATCCTCTAAATTCTTACGTATATTAGCCTTTCCACTAGTCTTTCCCAAAGCATATTCACGTTTTCGTCCAAAACGTTCAGGAAGAAGATCATTACAATATAGGTTTTCTTTATTATCTCCATCAGCGTGTACACCAGCCACTTGCGTAAATACATTTTCGCCTACGATGGGTTTGTTGACAGGAATTGCAATGCCACTATATGATTCGACAATGCGACTAACTTCGTTCAAACGGCTCTCGTCAATATTGGTAATGGCATCAAAATGATCTTTCAATATGGCCTGTACACTGGCAAGAGGAGCATTTCCGGCCCTCTCACCTAAACCATTAATAGTTGTATGCAATCCTCGACAACCACTAAGAACCGCCGCCAAGACGTTAGAAACAGCCAAGTCATAATCATTATGTGCATGAAAATCAAAATGAACGTTAGGATAACGTTTCAGCATTTTACGCATATACTCTATCACTTGTAACGGATTTAGTACGCCCAAAGTATCGGGCAACATATAGCGCTTTATTTCCGTTTGTATAAATACATCCATCAGCTGAAAAATGTATTCTGGAGAATCTTTCATTCCATTACTCCAATCCTCCAAATATACATTTACTTCTAACCCTTTTTGAGTGGCATACTTCACGACCTGCACAACATCAGAGATATGCTCAGTAGGAGTTTTTTTTAGTTGGCACGTACAATGCTTCAACGAACCTTTGCAAAGCAAATTAATGACTCTACAACCTGTAGAAGCAATCCAATCTACCGACAAAGTTCCATCAACAAATCCTAGGACCTCTACTTTAGAAAGCATGTCATGTCGTTTAGCCCAATCACAAATCATTTTCACCGCATCATGTTCACCATTAGAAACTCTGGCAGAACCAACTTCTACTCTATCGACTTGTAACTCTTCAAGCAATAAACGGGCTATCATCAATTTTTCATGAGGAACAAACGAAACGCCGCTGGTCTGTTCGCCATCGCGAAGCGTAGTGTCCATTATTTCAATCTTACGCTTTTTCATGCTCGTAGGCTTCTATCTTATTTTTATTTTGCACCAAGAAATCTATATCATCCAATGCATTCATCAAACAATATTTTTTATAGGCATTTATTTCAAATATTTCGCATCTGCCTGTAGCCTTATTAGTAACTGTTTGAGTAGGCAAATTCACCTCTACTTCCGTTTTTGGATTATCTGCTATCGATGAGAACAATTCAGCTAAAAAGGATTCGCTGACCACAACAGGAAGTACAAAATTATTCAATTCATTATTTTTATGAATATCTGCAAAAAAACTACTTATTACTACGCGAAAGCCATAACCGGCTATGGCCCATGCGGCATGTTCACGACTGCTTCCGCTACCAAAATTCTTTCCGGCAACCAAAATACAACCGCTATAAGTAGGATTATTCAATACAAAATCTTTATTCAAAGAACCATCGGGCAAGTAACGCCAATCACGAAACAAATTATCACCAAAGAATTTTTCCTCTTTGGTAGTTGCTTTCAAGAAACGAGCCGGAATAATTTGATCAGTATCCACATTTTCCAATGGAAGAGGAATACAAGTACTAGTTATAATATCAAATTTTTGCTTCATATAGTCAGTGTTTACATTAATTCTCTTGGATCTGTAATAACCCCTGTAACAGCAGCTGCTGCTGCCACAAGTGGAGAAACTAAAATGGTACGTGCCCCTGGTCCTTGACGCCCCTCAAAATTACGATTTGATGTAGAGATGCAATATTTTCCTGCCGGAATTTTATCATCATTCATTGCCAAACAGGCAGAACAACCAGGTTGTCTAATTTCAAATCCAGCTTCTTCCAAAATTTTATCTAAACCTTCTTTACGAATTTGAGCATCAACCATCCACGAACCGGGTACTAACCAAGCAACTACATCTGCTGCTTTCTTTCGTCCTTTTACAATAGAAGAAAATGCACGAAAATCTTCTATACGTCCATTAGTACAAGCGCCCAAAAATACATAATCAATCTTTTTGCCTAATAAGGACTCAGCCGGTACAAAACCCATATAATCTAAAGCCTTTTTAAACGATATCTGTGCAACTTCACTCATTTCTTCAAGAGAAGGAATAAATTGGGTTATCCCTATTCCCATTCCCGGATTTGTTCCATAAGTTATCATTGGTTCTATATCAACTGCATTAAATAGGAATTCTTTATCAAAGATAGCATCCTCGTCGCTCTTTAAATTTTTCCATTTTTCAACAGCTTTCTCCCATTCTATTCCTTTCGGAGCATAATCACGCCCTTTAATATAATTAAAAGTTATCTCATCAGGGGCAATCATACCACCTCGTGCTCCCATCTCAATAGACAAGTTACACAATGTTAGACGTCCTTCCATAGACAATGAACGAACTGCTTCACCCGCATACTCAATAAAATATCCTGTAGCACCACTGGTTGTTAATTGCGACATTAAATATAATGCTAAATCTTTAGCTGTTACGCCTTTCCCTAATTGACCGTTTATAGTAATACGCATTGTTTTAGGACGAGACTGAAGAATACACTGAGAAGCCATTACCATTTCTACTTCTGAAGTGCCGATACCAAAAGCAACAGCTCCCATAGCACCATGGGTAGAAGTGTGTGAATCTCCACAAACAACAGTCATACCTGGTAATGTCAATCCTCTTTCAGGGCCTACAACATGAATAATCCCGTTATTAGGATGCATCATCCCAAAGTGGGTCAATCCAAAATCTGCTGCATTATTTGCTAAAGTATCTACTTGTGTCTTACTGATTGGATCAACAATTGGCTTATCTTGGTCATGAGTAGGAGTATTATGGTCTGGCATGCAGATTATCTTTTCTGGGCGAAAACACTTCAACCCCCTTGCGCGCAACCCAGCAAATGCTTGTGGACTGGTTACCTCATGACAATACAATCTATCTATATAAAGTTGTGTTGGGCCATCTTCTATCTGCTGCACAACATGAGAATCCCAAATCTTATCAAACAATGTTTTCATAATAATATTATACATTAAACTTATTAATACAATCTATATAGGCTTCTACTGATGCTGCTATTATATCGGTATTTGCACCGAATCCATAAAAGACACGTCCATCATATTCTACCTGCATATGTACTTTACCCATATCATCGCTGCCTTTACTAATTGCCTGAATAGTAAATTCTTTTAACACCATATGACGGTCAATAATTTTCTTCAATGCTTTTATTGCAGCATCTACAGGTCCATTACCACTGGCACATGCTTCAAATTTCTCACCAGAAATATTTAAACCAAGACTAGCTACCGACTGCACACCGACTCCACTCGTTACTTGCAGATAATCCAACTTAATACGATGATTTTTAGTGCGATCTGCACCAGCCAACAATAAAATATCATCATCATTAATATCTTTCTTTTTATCTGCTAACCTCAAAAACTCTTCATAAACTTTATCCAAAGCTTCTTGCTCAAGGTGTACTCCTAATACATGCAAACGATTTTTCAACGCGGCGCGACCACTACGAGCTGTCAACACAATACTATTATCATCAATACCTACATCCTTCGGATCAATAATCTCATAGGTCTGAACATTTTTTAATACACCATCTTGATGAATGCCCGATGAATGCGCAAAAGCATTACGTCCAACAATAGCCTTATTAGGTTGCACAGGCATATTCATTAAAGAACTTACTAAACGACTTGTGGGATATATTTTTTGTGTATTTATATTTGTTTCTATATCAATGTCTTTATGGCATCTAATAATCATAGCAATCTCTTCAAGAGCCGTATTACCAGCACGTTCACCAATACCATTAATAGTAACTTCAACTTGACGTGCTCCATTCAATACAGCAGCTATAGTGTTAGCCGTTGCCATACCCAAATCATTATGACAATGAGTTGAAACAACAGCTTTATGA
Organism: Mediterranea massiliensis; assembly: GCA_015060695.1. Taxonomy (GTDB): domain Bacteria; phylum Bacteroidota; class Bacteroidia; order Bacteroidales; family Bacteroidaceae; genus Bacteroides; species Bacteroides massiliensis_C. The sequence continues at coordinate 1,105 of SUYA01000005.1, read as the reverse complement.
ATTCCATCTACATGCTCCATCAAATATCTAATCTTATCACCATACTCTGAAGGCAAACAATAACCTGTTGTATCTGGAATATTAACAACAGTAGCACCTGCTTTTATAACTGCTTCTATTACACGGGCTAAGTATTCATTGTCAGTGCGTCCGGCATCTTCAGCGTAAAATTCAACATCATCAACATAGCGACGAGCATATTTAACAGCAGAAACTGCCCTCTCTATAATTTCATCACGATTAGTATTGAATTTATATTTAATATGCGAATCAGAAGTTCCTATACCAGTATGAATACGTTTATGCTTCGCATAACGCAATGCATCAACAGCCACATCAATATCTTTCTGAATTGCACGGGTTAATGCACATATAGTTGGCCATGTAACTGCCTTAGAGATTTCAATTACTGAATTATAATCACCAGGACTAGAAATAGGGAAACCTGCTTCAATAACATCTACACCCAATAATTCCAAATGTTTTGCTACTTGTATCTTTTCTATCGTATTTAATTGGCAACCTGGGACTTGTTCACCATCACGAAGTGTCGTGTCAAAAATAAATAATCTATCACTCATACATTCAAAATTTAATCTATAAAGAAAAAACCTTTCACACATGGAAGTGAGAAAGGTTCATTTACAAAATAACATCATATACGTTTATGCATAACCCCCACTTCCACTAACAATAGATAGTAGAATAATAATACCGCACAACAATATATATGTAAAATTCAAAATCATTTCTGCTGTTAAATATCTTAAAACCATGCAAAGGTATAGATTATATTTGAGTAAACAAACAAAAGCGTGAATATTTTAATCAAATAAATAACATTTTAAAAGAAACTTAAGGCAAAAACTAATAAATAGTATTTAAAAGGAATAATAAATGAAGAATATATAACTCATTAAATCAACATAATAAATCCTTGAGCAAACAGAATAATAAAAATCACACAAAACACATAGAGATAAAAAAAGCCTCTGTCATCCATACGGACAACAGAGGCTCAGAAAAAAAACGGCGACTACCTACTCTCCCACTGTTACGCAGTACCATCGGCGTGAACGGGCTTAACTTCTCTGTTCGGAATGGG
>SUYA01000016.1 GCA_015060695.1 Mediterranea massiliensis | reverse complement strand
TAGCCTTCAAGTCAGCCCATGCTTCATCAGAGCAAGGCTTGTTGTCGTTCTTGTATTCTTCAGAAGTCCACCAAACGGTATCTTCGCTGGCTTCGTTCTTTACGAAGAACTTATCTTTAGGTGAACGGCCGGTATAGATACCGGTCATCACGTTTACAGTGTCAAGTTCAGTCAATTGACCTTTTTCAAAACCTTCGAGACCAGCCTTAGTCTCTTCTTCAAACAACACCTCGTAAGACGGGTTGTGGAGGATTTCCTTCACGTCGGTAATTCCGTACTTGCTTAAGTCCAAATTTGCCATTTTTCTTAATGATTTAAATGTTGATATATTATAAATAAATTCTTTCTGCCACTAAAATGAACATTCGGTACTTGTTTTTGTTCAAGCCCTTATTTTTCGCTTACAAAAGTACTATTTTATTTGGAATTAACATTCGTATTGAAGAAAAATTTCTGTAATTAGAAATCTTTTATAAAATGCTAACAATATCTGCAAAGTGCAGTTTGCAATTTACAACTTTTTTCTGTCTTGGTTAGTAGAAAAAGAAGAACAAAAGAAAGAGGAAAGGGGTATAAGAAAAGGTGTCGCAACCCTATGGAAAGGGTAACGACACCTCTGAAAAAATGTAATGAAAATGATTACTTTACTTCCCAAGTATCATTGGTCAGCAAGAGTTCTTCGAAGTTATGATACTTTTTCTTTGCGCTGACTTCTTCAATCTGTGCATAGACGGCATCGTCGTATGTAGGAGCTTCTACATCGCAAATCACACCCAATGCGATGGGGAAATCAGGACCTTCCATCAAGGCCAACTTCAGTTGCAAAGTGTTGTCTTCGCAATGTGCATCGTGTACCAGGATGTCTTTTTCAGTAATGCCGTTTTCGCCCAACTTCACCACCTTCAAGCCAAATCCTTCCTGCATCAAACCATATTCATTGTTCTCACCGAAAAGCATGGGTTTGCCATGTTCCAGGTAGATGGCATTCTTGGCACGGTCTTCTTTCTTGGCCACGCAATCGTGTGTGCCGTTGTTGAAGATGACACAGTTTTGCAAGATTTCGCATACGCTGGCACCCTTGTGGGCATGAGCTGCCTTGAGAATTTCTACGGTACCTGCCGCATCGGTAGCCACCGCACGGGCAAAGAAGCGTCCGCGTGCACCGAAGCAGAGTTCTGCGGGACGGAACGGATCTTCTACTGTACCATAAGGTGATGACTTGCTGACGAAACCACGAGGAGAGGTAGGTGAATACTGACCTTTTGTCAAACCATAGATGCGGTTGTTCAGCAGAATCATATTCAGGTTGATGTTACGACGATTGGCATGGATGAAGTGATTACCACCAATAGCCATACCGTCGCCATCGCCTGATACTTGCCATACAGAGAGTTCAGGATTGGCTACCTTGCAACCGGTAGCGATGGCAGCTGCACGACCGTGGATGGTGTTCATGCCATAGGTATTCATGTAGTGAGGCAGACGGCTGGAGCAACCGATACCTGAGATAACGGCAATATTCCAAGGTTCCACACCTATTTCGGCCATAGCCTTGTGCAGTGAAGCCAAGAAGAAGTGGTCACCACAACCCGGACACCAACGAGGTTGTCCTTTCTTATAATCTTTTGCTGTAAAATTAGACATAGTGAATTCCGTTTATTTGTTCAAGATTTCGGTGAATGCTTCAACCAGTTCGCTTACCACGAAAGGTTGACCTTTGACTTCATTATATTGATAAGGCACAAAACCATCTACCTTCATGCGGAGGTAAGAGGCAAATTGTCCCATATTCTGTTCGGCCACTACTACCTTCTTGTATTTCTTCATCACTTCGGCTGTGTTCTTTGGCAGCGGATTGATGTACTTGTAGTGAGCCAGAGCCACCTTCTTGCCGGCAGCACGGAGTTCATCCATTGCCGCATGCAAGTGACCGTATGTACCACCGAAACCAACAATCAGCAAGTCAGCATCTGCAGCATCGCCTTCTACTTCCACGTCGGGCACCTGAATCTTGTCAATCTTCTGTTGACGGAGTTGAGTCATCAAGTGGTGGTTTTCAGGGTTGGTAGAGATGGCACCTGTCTTGTTGTCTTTTTCAAGACCTCCCAGGATGTGAGTAAAACCTTCTGTACCCGGAACAGCCCAGTAGCGCACACCGGTCTCTTCATCGCGTTGATAAGGAGTCCAGCTACCTTGCATTTCGGGCTTCACGTATGGAGGAACAATGGCCGGATATTCTGCCAATACCGGCAACTTCCAGGCAGCCGAACCGTTGGCAATGAATGCATCGGTCAGCAACACAACAGGAGTCATGTGCTCCAACGCAATCTTTGAAGCGGTATAAGCACACTCAAAGCAGTCGGTGGGCGATGTTGCTGCCAATACCGGCATGGGGCTTTCACCGTTGCGGCCGAAGAGCACTTGCAAGAGGTCGGTTTGCTCGCTCTTGGTAGGGAGACCGGTTGCCGGACCACCACGTTGCACATCGAGTACCACCAACGGAAGTTCCATGATAACAGCCAGGTTCATGGCTTCTGACTTCAAACAGATACCGGGACCTGAAGTAGATGTAACTGCCAATGCGCCTGCATATGATGCACCTACAGCCGAAGCACAACCGGCAATTTCGTCTTCACATTGTACAGTTGTCACGCCCAATGATTTGTGCTTGGAGAGCTCATGAAGCACATCGGTGGCGGGAGTAATGGGGTAAGAACCCAAATACAAACGCAAACCGGCTTTTTCAGCAGCAGCAATAAATCCGTAGGCAGTAGCCTTGTTACCAGTAATGTCCATATAACGTCCGGGAACCGTACTCTTGCTCTCAATGCGATAGGTATGAGCTACACTGCTATGCGTATTGTGACCATAGTCATAACCGGCATGAATTACCTTGATATTTACCTCTGCAATCTCCGGTTTCTTGGCAAATTTCTCACGAATAAAGTTTTCGGCAATACTCAAGTCACGATTGAACAACCAGCACACCAACCCTACGGCAAACATATTGCGGCATTTCAACATAGACTTATTATCCATGCCGGTATCTGCCAAGCAGTCTTTTACCATCTGAGAAATAGGGGCTGCAATCACATCGTTCTTAATGCCCATTTCTTCAATGGGATTATCTGTCTTAAACTCAGCTTTTTCCAAGTCCGACTTTTCAAAACAATTGGTATCAATAATAATACAAGCAGTTGGCTTTGCAAACTTATACTGAGTTTTCAAAGCTGCTGCATTCATCGCTACCAACACATCACACAAATCGCCGGGAGTATAAACCTTTCCAGCACCGATGTGTACTTGAAAACCGGAAACACCGGTCAGCGAACCTTGCGGGGCACGAATGTCTGCCGGATAGTCGGGAAAAGTACTGATGTCATTTCCCACCGTAGCCGATACTGTAGAGAAAATGTTGCCGGCGAGTTGCATACCATCGCCGGAGTCACCAGAGAAGCGGACTACCACTTGCTCCAGTTCTTTGACCGTCATGTCATTTGCCATAACTTGTGTATTTTTTAAAATTGGAAATGTATATTTTAATACTTTAAGATTTCTTTTCGGCAAATTTCGGAAAGTTAATCGGATTAACAAAGAGTTTTTTCGGAAAATCAGCAGAAAGTAGTATCTTTGCACAACCTTTAACAATAAAAACCGGTAAAAGCACTTTTCGTTATGCTTTTGGCCTTGTAGTTCAACGGATAGAATAGAAGTTTCCTAAACTTTAGATAGGGGTTCGATTCCCCTCGAGGCTACCCACTCTTTCCTCCTCTATTACAGCAAGGAATATCCCACAAACAACCAATGGGCAATAACTGCAGCCACCACACCGCCAACGGTATGCGCCCAAATAGCCTTGGAAGTAAGTTCACGATAACCCAATGAGTCGAGCATGGCTGTATGTGTACTGAGGTATCCACTCCAACACATGCCTATGGCTGTAAATACGGCAATGGCATTACCATCCACCCAACCCTGCGCAATAAAGTTGGGAACTAAACTAAGTGCTGCACCTACTGCCCCCAACGCTGTAATGGGGAAAGCCACTAAATGAGGATCGGCAAATCCGAAAAGCCAGTCGAAGACAAAGTTGACCTTGCCTGCCAAGAAAGGCAATAACTCAATGCCTTCGTAAGCTGCACCGGTATATCCCGTAGAAGAGGGACCAAAAGTCAACAACATAACAAGCGTGGAAATAATCAGTACTCCGGGAATAATGGCAATGCCTACATCAACACCGGTGCGTCCTCCATCGAGCAATGAATTCAGTACCCGAATAAAGACCGATTTATCTTCGGCAGCCTCTGAAAGTATTTCTCCTTCGACAATATCGCCGGCCGGTTCATTTAAAAAATTAGGATAGTTTTTCAAGACAAAATGTTGCATCAAGCGAGTAGAAACCATACAGCCAAAGAAGGCACCAATCAAACCAATCAATGGCTCTACATAATAACCTTGCCCTACCATAAAGACCATAACTAACAGGCCCATCCCGAAAGCTGTACCGAAATTGGTCAGGGAGATATATTGATACTTCTTGAAGTACTGACTGAAACGTTTATCGTGAGCTAACGAAATAATAGCCGGATTATCAGAAAGAAAAGTCATCACTGCTCCCAACGAAGCCACACCGGGCAGATTGAACAGGGGCCTCATGAGCGGACGAAGCAATCGCTCCAATAGCTTGACAACACCAAATTCTAAAAACAGTTTACCAATGGCACCGGTAATGACACAAATGGCCATCAAATAAAACACCGTGTTCAACAACAAATCGTGAGCCGTTTTCATGATAGTATTCAGCATTTGAGGAACACCCATTATTGAACCTACATAGGCAAATAGAGCAAAAACTATCAGCAAGCAGGGAATGCCATCCGGAATATATTTCCAGAAACTAGTGTTTTTCTTTGTCATGATTCAAATGTATTTATTTAAGAATTTTATTTGCATAAGAGAGTATGTCTATTTTCCACTTCAAACCGACATCTACAAATGATTGTTTGTCTATCAATGCGCCTGCTTCATTACCATTTCTGCCAGTTGTATAACTATAATTCGCATGCAGTCGGATGTTACGGTTCTTTTTTGTCAAAGGATAGAATTCCAAACCACCGCCGATACGGGTCAATTCAGTTCCAGGCATAACGCAATAATCGCCCACAGCGTGCGATTTATTCACATCGTAAGTAACCTTGGCAAATATATCCAAGTAGTCGTTTGCATTCCATTGCAATTCGCTCATAACCGAACAGTCTTTGAAGAAAAAGGTATGCTGATCTGTAGCACGATTCATAAAGTCGAATTGCAAACGAAACCTACCCCATTGGAATTGATTACCTAACGCAATGTATGAGATGTATTTACCGGGAAGGTATTCTATCAAATTCAACGAATAAATAGTGCTGAGACTTCCATGTGAACCATACCACATCAAATTATAGGCATACATGTCATCGGCATTAGCCTGAAAAGGACTTTCACATAATTGGGCAATAAACTTGTCTTTACCGTCATTGGCTACATAAGCCGCACTGACACCAAACTGATAACAGGGAATATTATTCCAGTATTCCGAACAGAAATAGAGGTCTATGGGAGCACGGTCGTATTCATATCCACCGATATTTACCACCTGCTTACCGGCCGATAGCTCCCATCGAGTGCCGGCATGATAGGTCAGATAGAGCCAATCGGTCGCATCAAAGAAACTTTGGTCAGCATGCGCCTTATTCAAACGCTGCCGATAAGCATAGGAAAAGGAGTGACCGATGGTTCCGTTCAAAATAACATTCAGATATTTTCCTTTAAAACCGGTGTTGGGTTTAATCTTGTTACCGTCTATATACTCTGCTTGATAATCCACACGAGCCTCGGCTTGCAAACTAAGTGAATTTCCACCCTCTTGGGCATAAACCGGATACATCATCGACAACGCCCATAAAAATCCGGCTAACTTTATTCCTAATCTTTTTGACATTTTGAACATCACTATATAAAAGTAGGCTACAAAAGTAATGAATTTATCGGAAAAGACATAAGGAAGGTGGATTTTAATAACGTTTTGTCAATTTCTAAACAGAAAATTTAATCGGGGAGTTTCACCTTTTCCGGCTCTTGCTGCTGAAAATCACGAAAATCGGGATATATATTCGTTTCCAAATCTCGGATGAAATCTTCGCTGCAACCCAAACGGCGAGCCTCTTCTATATAAGCTCGCAGAGCAGCCAATGCACATTGGTCGGTTCCTGTCAGTACAAACACCGGTACTTCATTTTCCACACACCTATTCAGCAATCGTCGCTGATCTTTTGTTGCTGCCATAATCAGATAGAGGTTTTAATTTCTCGACCAAAAGGAGTAAATGCCAAGCCGGCCATTTTGAAATGTTGGATGCCAAAAGGGATACCGATAATAGTCAAGCAGAGCAACACTCCCCAAAACAGATGGCTTAAGAATACCCAAATTCCACCAAAGAGTATCCATATCACATTCATTATAAAGCTAAGGCATCCGTTTGAGTTGGTACTATGTTCCACTTGGCTGCCAAAAGGCCACAAGCACAGTAGTCCTAACTTCAGCGTCTGCAACCCGAAAGGAATACCTATAATAGTAAGCATCAAAGCCACACTGCCCGTAAAGTATCCAATGGCAGTCTCGATACCACCAAAAACCAACCAAATTATATTACCAAGTACATTCATAAGCATTTATTTTTACTGCGACAAAGATAGTGCAAGCCAAGGGGAATAGCAAATTAAAGAAGAAAAAAAGGGGCACATCCATCGACATGCCCCTTTCCTTTCAGTTATGAAATCTATTTAATTATTTACTATCAGCATCTTTTTGCTTCTTCATTACAGCGTATGCAATCGGTGATGCCACAAAGAGTGACGACAAAGTACCGAATACAACACCCAAAATCATGGCAAATGCAAAGCTACGGATTGAATCACCACCCAAAATGAAGATACACAACAATACAATCAATGTAGATATTGAAGTATTGATGGTACGTGCCAACGTTGAATTCAATGAGTCATTGAACAACTGCATCTTGTCACGTTTAGGATAGAGACCGAAGAACTCACGAACACGGTCAAAGATTACCACCTTATCGTTGATTGAGTAACCGATAGCTGTCAATACGGCACCGATAAAGGTTTGGTCGATTTCCAAAGAGAATGGCAAGATTCCCCAGAAAATAGAATACATACCCAAAATAAAGACGGTGTCACATGCCAAAGCAACGATAGAACCGATAGAGTAAGCCACATTGCGGAAACGAATCAAAATATAAAGTGCAATGGCAAACAAAGCCAAGATAACCGACCATATAGCCGAAACGGTAATGTCTTCGGCAATGCTCGGACCTACCTTTTGAGAGCTGACAATACTACCACCGGTATAGTTGTCACGGTCGATAAATGTCTCCAACGAGATGTTTTGTGTCAGCAAAGGCTTCAATGATTCATACAAATATGCTTCGATTTCAGAATCCACGTTACTGCCTTCTTCCATGATACGGTAGTTTGTGCTGATACGTACAGTCTTACCATCGGTACCTACTGCGATAACCGATACATTGGCATCACCAAACTTAGAAGCAATCAACTCGCGAACTTGCTCCGGTTCTACTGTTTGTTCAAATTGCACCTTGAAGTTACGTCCACCGGTAAAGTCGATACTCTTGCTCAAACCACGTGTCATCAAGAATCCGCCACAAACAACTACAGCTACAGCAGCTACTGCCAACCATGTCTTGGCACGACCCATAAAGTCGAAATGAACATTCTGCATCAAATTCTTGGAAATATTGGTAGTGAACGTCAAGTTCTGCCATTTATCCTTACCCATGAAGTATTCGTAAACCAAACGAGTCATGAATACTGCTGTAAAGAATGAAATCAAGATACCGATAATCAATGTAGTAGCAAAGCCACGGATAGGACCGGTACCGAAGTTAAAGAGGATAATACCCGTGATGATAGATGTCAAGTTAGAGTCAAAGATTGCAGAGAAAGCATTTGAATAACCATCTGCCAATGCCTTCTTCACACCCTTACCGGCACGAAGTTCTTCCTTGGTGCGTTCGTAAATCAACACGTTAGCATCCACAGCCATACCCAACGACAGCACCATACCTGCAATACCAGACATAGTCAATGCTGCTTGGAAAGATGAAAGAATACCCAATGTAAAGAACAAGTTCAATACCAACGCACAGTTTGCTATCATACCCGGAATCAAGCCATACATTGAGCACATGTAAATCATCAACAGAATCAATGCCACAATAAATGACAATACACCGGCATCAATGGAGGCTTGACCCAAAGAAGGACCTACAATGTCTTCTTGAACAATGTGGGCAGGTGCCGGCATTTTACCCGATTTCAATACATTAGCCAAGTCCTTGGTTTGGTCAGGAGTAAAGTTACCTGTAATTACTGAATTACCACCGGTGATTTCAGTGTTTACATTCGGAGCCGAATAAACATAACCGTCTAGTACAATGGCAATGCAACGGCCAATATTCTGCTTGGTCATTTGTGCCCAACGGCGTGCACCGTCTGTATTCATAGACATATTTACACAAGGATGTCCGTATTGGTCAAAATCATCTTTTGCCTCTACCATCACGTCGCCTTCCAATGGAGCTCTTCCGTTACGCTCGGTTGACTTGATGGCATACAATTCGAATGTTTGAGCTGTCGGATCAAATTCTGCTGCAGAAACGCCCCACTTCAGACGAAGATCTTTCGGCATTTCGGCTTTCACCTCAGGCATTGCCAAATAGCGGTTAACCTCAGCCGTATCTCTATAATTGGCATAACCGATTACCGGACCGGCATTGGGGTTGATTTGCAAGATAGCCAACAACGGATGCTCTTTCTTAATTTGCTCCATATCGACAGCCTCAGCTACATCTTCACCAGTCAATGCTGCGGTCAAACTGTCAACAGCATTAATTTCTGCTTTAGGTTCTTCAGTAGCCTCTTTTTCGGCAGGAGTTTCTGCTGCCAATAAGTTGCGCAACTTAAAATCGGCAGTTTGGAAATAAGGTACGATTTCGCTTGCATTGTAAGTTTCCCAGAATTCAAGATTTGCAGAACCCTGTAAAAGTTTTCTTACACGTTCAGGCTCTTTCACACCAGGAAGTTCAACCATGATACGACCCATTTTGTCTTCCAAACTTTGGATGTTCGGTTGTACCACACCAAAGCGGTCGATACGGGTACGAAGCACATTGAATGAGTTGTCGATAGCAGCCTTTACCTCTTCACGCAACACCTTTTCCACTTCGGCATCAGTTGATTTTTGATTCACCTTATCCTTCAATTGTTGAGTAGCGAAGAGTTCGGCCAAATGACTTTCCGGAGCCAACTTATGATACTCGTTCACGAATAGTGTGATAACATCGTCTTGGCTTGTAGCTGCCTGTTTTGCAGCATTTTCCAAGGCTTGATTAAATGCTGCGTCAGGTTTATTGTCGGCCAATAATTTAATTACATCAGGCACTGAAACTTCCAGAATGACGTTCATACCGCCCTTCAAGTCCAAACCTAAACTGATTTCCATTTCGCGGCAGTCCTTCAGCGTCCAGTTGCCAAAATAGACTTTTTCGTTTGCCAACGAATCAAGGTAGCTTTGTTCCAACTGTGCATCTCCTTTTGCATACTCTTTCGCCTTATTAGTATAGTGGCGAGTTACAAAAGAGAATGAGAGATAGAACACGCATACCAAGGTAAGTAGTACCGCAAAAATCTTTACAAATCCTTTGTTTTGCATGTTACTTTAGTTTATTATGATTACTTTTTTAATTGATTTCTTTTGCATACAAGGGTGCAAATATAGGATTTTTTTTACAATCTATCACTTCATTCCACGATTTTTTAACATTGGCTCCAATTGAGGCTCAGCACCTCTAAAGTTTTTGTACAGTGTCATCGGGTCCTCGCTGTCTCCTTTTTCCAATACATTACTGCGGAAAAGAGCGGCTGTTTTCTGGTCGAAAATACCATTTTCCTTGAATGCTTCAAAAGCATCATTATCCAACACATTGGCCCAAAGATAGCTATAATAACCGGCAGCATATCCACCCACAATGTGGTTGAAATAAGTAGTACGATAACGAGGAGCTATTTGTGAAATCAATCCCAATTTATCCATTGCCTCTTTTTCGTAAGCCACCACATCAAGTCCTTCAGTAGATGTCAAATTATGCAGATTCATATCTAATATTGCGGCTGCCAACAACTCAGTAGTCATAAATCCTTGATTAAAGGTCTTCTGGTTCAATATTTTAGTTACCAGCTCGTCAGGAATGACCTCGCCTGTCTGATAATGCTTGGCATACATTTTCAACACTTCGGGTTGCGTAGCCCAATGTTCGTTGATTTGCGAGGGAAGCTCCACGAAGTCACGAGAAACACTGGTACCCGAAACGCCTTTGTAATTACACTTAGTCAGCAATCCGTGCAAAGCATGACCAAACTCATGGAACAATGTTTCTACCTCATCTATTGTCAACAAAGAAGGAGTGTCGCCCACCGGTTTGGTAAAGCTGGCCACATTGCACACCAACGGACGAACTTCGCCTTGCTGATCGCGATAGTTACTCATCCAGGCGCCACTACGTTTCCCTGCACGCGGGAAGTAATCGACATAGAACACACCTATATGCTTACCATCGGCCTCTTTAACCTCAAACACTTCCACGTCGGGATGATAAACCGGAATTCCGTCCAACTTGGTCAACGTAATGCCATACAATTTATTGGCAACGGCAAATGCACCTTCGCGCACATTCTCCAGTTTGAAATAGGGCTTAATGGCTTCTTCTTCCAAATTATATTTTTCCTTACGCAGTTTTTCGGTGTAGTACCACCAATCCCATGCTTCCAATTTTTCACCCTTACCTTCCTTATCCATCAGCTTTTGCAACTCTGCAGCTTCGGCTTTGGCCTTCGGCAATGCATAGCTCCACAAGTTGTGTAAGAAGTCCATCACCGTTTTCGAATCTTTTGCCATGGTGTTCTCTAAGCTGAAATTAGAATAACAATCAAATCCCATCAGTTGAGCCTTCTCCAAACGTAGCTTCACGATGTCGGCAATCACCTGCTTATTGTCATTCTCGTCATCATTATTGCCTTTGCTAATGTATGCCTTGTAGATTTGCTCACGCAACGAACGGTTGTCTGAGTATTGCAAAAAAGGCAATCGGCTGGCGTTGCTCAGTGTAAAGAGCCATTTACCATCGTGTCCGGCAGCCTTGGCCTCTTCGGCCGCACTCTGGCAGAACCATTCGGGTAATCCGAGCAAATCTTCCTGCTTCTCTACCAACAGTTGGAAAGCATTGGTTTCGTTTAGCAGATTGTTACTGAATGTCAGCCCCAAAGTAGAGAGTTGTTTGTTTATTTCCCGCAAGCGAGCTTGCTTGTCGGCCGACAGATTTGCTCCTGAACGGACAAAACTTTTATAAGTCTTGTCGAGCAAGCGCATCTGTTCGGTAGTTAGATTCAACTCATCTTTCTGCTGATAAACAGCGTTTACTTTTTGGAACAAAGACTGGTTCAACGAAATATTATCGCTATGTTCGGACATAACGGGAGCCAGTTTCATGGAAAGTGCTGTTAGCTCATCGGTAGTTTCGGCTTCTGTTAGATTGTAGAAGACGCCGGCAACACGGTCGAAAATGGGCGAACTGTTATCTAATGCTACGATAACATTATCAAAAGTCGGTGCATCGGTATTCTCAATGATGGCTTGGATATTGGCGTTCTGCTCTTCCATGCCTTTTCTAAAGGCGGGTTCATAGTGTTCTAACTTTATCTGATTGAAAGGAGGCACTCCAAAAGGAGTTTGAAATTCCGAAAAGAAAGGATTCTCTTCTGTTTGTGTGGCACAAGAATACATCATACAAGTAGCCGCTAAGATTAAAACATTTTTCTTTAACATAATAGTGATTTATTTTTTAATATTTCATTAGTTTTGTCCAATCGCTTGAAAGCAGGAAAATAATCGGCAAATGCATGGATGACACAAACAGTTAATCCATCAAACAAGCCGAACATAATAAGCTAATTTACGACTAGCATCACCGTTTACTGGCATCAAACAAGCTCTTTTTCTCTTCGGTAGTCAGACTTTCATATCCCGACTCCTTCAGTTTTTCCAGAATACGGTCAATCTCTGCGTTTTGCTCTTTTTTTCGCGCATTGTAGTCATACTCCTGTCTACGTCCTCCCTGTTTCACTTTCATCCGCGGCTTCTCTTTCTTGTCGAAAAGAGCAATCAAAGCATCAATGGCCTTGTTCAGCCATGCGGTCACATCCTTCCCTTTCTGCAAAGCGGCCGCAAACCACAAGCCTGCCAAGGCTCCCCCCAAGTGAGCAATATGCCCTCCACCGTTAGCCGATGTTACAAATAGTACGTCAACAATAATTACTATCAGTGCCAGGTATTTCAAGCGTATCGTACCAAACAGGAACAACTGAATAGGATATTCGGGAAGCCGATAGGCCGATGCAGCTACAATGGCAAGCACCGAAGCCGAAGCTCCCACCATATAAGAGAAATCAATCAAGGGGTGAAAGTAAGGAAATATGTTGAAAGAGAGCATATAGAGCACTCCGCCACAAATGCCCCCCAACAGATAAAGCCCCCGCAAATGCTTGGCCGAAAAGATTTGTAGGAAAAGGGTACCAAACCAATATAACCACAACATATTGAACAGGATATGCAAGAAATCAACGTGCATAAACATATAAGTGACCAATGTCCAAGGACGCATCAAAAAAGTGGTTATCGAAGCCGACACACCCAACCATTCTGAGAAACTCGGCATGCGCAAGTTGAACAATTGCAACAGTACCGAAAGGAAAAGTGTCAAGACAAATAGTGCAACATTGATATAAATCAATTGTACCGCTATATTTCCCCGCCGGAAGTTATTTTTCAAATCAGTTATAATAGTTGTCATAACGGTTTCTATGCTTGTTACGCCAGTAAATTATCAAAATAAATCCAAATACCATACCGCCTAAATGAGCAAAGTGTGCCACATTGTCTGCCGGATGATTGGCCATGCCCGACCATAATTCAATCAACGCATATCCCGTCACAAAATACTTAGCCTTGATGGGGAAAGGCAAGGGAAAAACAAACATCTGCTCGTTGGGAAAAGTCATGCCAAAGCCTAACAAAATGCCATATACCGCTCCCGACGCCCCTACTGTCAAACCGTTCAACACTATGTTCAGATAGGCTAAATTACCATCAACAAAATTCATCCCCGAAGCCAATGCTTTGCCGCCTTCGGTCATCACCAAATCTATCGCCTCAGGTGCCATGCCCCGAATGGCCATGAAATACTGCACGCCGGCCACTACCTCTTGTACCAATCCGGCACCTACACCACAGGCCAAGTAAAAAAAGAGGAAACGGCGAGGCCCCCATACTTGCTCTAAAATACGGCCAAACATCCATACGGCAAACATATTGAAGAACAAATGAGTAAAACCGCCATGCATAAACATGTAGGTAAACAATTGAGCCAAATTAAAGTCCTCGGACAATACAAAATGCAAGCCCAAGTAGTGAGCCAAATCTATGCCATACTTCTGCGCCACTATCGAGCCAAGAAAGCACAACACATTGATAATAAGCAGGTTCTTAGTTATTGTTGGTATATTGTTCATAATACGACTTTCTATATTTTTGCAAAAGTAGAAATAAAATCTGTGATTCCGTCCCTTTTTAGTGCTTTTTAGTATTTCAGCCAGTCTCTCAGGGGGCATAAAGAGCGCATTTCCACCTCGGCTTCGCACCTTCTTCGCACCTTCGCCGCTTCTCGTTCGGTGCCGCTTCGGTGTTTGTTCGGTGTTTGTTCGGTCCTATAGAGACCGAAGGATGACCGAACAACGACCGAAGAACGACCGAACAACGCGCGTACACGTAGCGAGGATGGTACGACCTTGAACCGAAGAACTACCTATTTCGGGTTAAAATCATCTAAAAAATGCACAAAACCTCAACCAGCTATTGCAAACGGCGCAAAAATTTAGTATATTGCATGCCGAGATTTTAAAAACTATTTTATCCACCTAAGCCAAAATCGAATGAAACAGAACTCCAGGACTGCGTGCATGCTCTTATTCGGAGCAACACTTTTCCTTGCTGCGTGCCAAAATAGAGGTAGTAGTGGAAGTTACTTTACTTAAATCATCTCGAAAGAGAGGAGGTACGAAAGATACAACCAAAGAAAATATTGTATATCTTTGCAGCCAAGAAAATAATTCGCATCATGAATATAGAACAAAAACTGACTCAATCGGTCATGAACGGGCTGAAAGCCCTCTACGGACAGGATGTGCCCGAAAAGATGGTACAACTGCAAAAAACCAAGAAAGAATTTGAAGGACACCTGACTTTGGTGGTATTCCCCTTCTTGAAAATGAGCAAGAAAGGCCCTGAACAAACGGCACAGGAAATTGGCGAATACCTGGCACAAAACGACGCCATGGTATCGGCATACAACGTCATCAAAGGGTTCTTGAACCTGACCATCGCATCGAATGCCTGGATTGAATTGCTGAACAGCATTCACACCAACCCGCAATATGGCATCATTGCCGCTACAGAGGAATCGCCCTTGGTGATGATTGAATACTCGTCGCCCAACACCAACAAGCCGCTTCACTTAGGACACGTGCGCAACAACCTGTTGGGACATGCCCTGGCCAATATCGTGGCCGCCAACGGCAACAAGGTGGTGAAGACAAACATAGTGAACGACCGAGGCATACACATCTGCAAGAGCATGCTGGCATGGTTGAAGTATGGCAACGGAGAGACACCGGAATCGAGCGGAAAGAAAGGCGACCACCTGATTGGCGACTACTACGTGGCCTTTGACAAGCACTACAAAGCGGAAGTGAAAGAGTTGATGGCTCAATACCAGGCTGAAGGCTTGAACGAAGAAGAAGCGAAAGCTAAGGCCGAAACTGAAAGTCCGCTGATGAAGGAAGCGCGCGAGATGCTGGTAAAGTGGGAAGCCAACGACCCTGAAGTGCGTGCGCTTTGGAAGAAGATGAACGACTGGGTATATGCAGGCTTTGACGAAACCTACCGCATGATGGGTGTAGGATTCGACAAAATATACTACGAATCGGATACTTACTTAGAGGGTAAGGAGAAGGTGATGGAAGGACTTGAAAAGGGATTTTTCTTCCGCAAAGAAGACGGCTCGGTATGGGCTGACCTGACCGGAGAGGGACTTGACCACAAGCTGTTGCTTCGTTCGGACGGCACATCGGTGTATATGACACAAGACATCGGAACGGCCAAGCTACGCTTTCAGGACTTCCCCATCGACAAGATGATTTATGTGGTGGGCAACGAACAGAACTATCACTTCCAGGTGCTCTCTATCTTGTTAGACAAGTTGGGCTTTGAATGGGGCAAGGGATTGGTACACTTCTCATACGGCATGGTGGAACTGCCCGAAGGCAAGATGAAGAGCCGCGAAGGTACGGTGGTGGATGCCGACGACCTGATGGCCGAAATGATTCAGACTGCCAAGGAGACCAGCAACGAGCTGGGCAAACTGGATGGATTGACCGAGGAAGAGGCTGACAACATTGCCCGCATTGTGGGCTTGGGTGCCTTGAAGTACTTCATCCTCAAGGTGGATGCACGCAAGAACATGACCTTCAATCCGAAGGAGTCTATCGACTTCAACGGCAACACCGGTCCCTTCATTCAATATACCTACGCTCGTATCCAATCGGTATTGCGCAAGGCTGCCGAGCAAGGCATAGCCACTGCGGCCAACCTGCCCACCGACATTAAGCTTAGTGAGAAGGAAGAGGGACTGATACAAATGTTGGCCGATTTTGCTGCTGTAGTGAAAGAAGCCGGTACTACCTACAGCCCGTCGGGCATTGCCAACTACTGCTACGACCTGGTGAAGGAGTACAACCAGTTCTATCACGACTTCAGCATCTTGCGCGAAGAAGACGAAGCCGTCAAGCTGTTCCGATTGGCACTGAGCGAAAACGTTGCCAAGATTGTTCGCCTCGGCATGGGATTGCTGGGCATTGAAGTACCGGACAGAATGTGACAACGCATAGACAAATATTATTAGGAATGAGTGGCGGCACTGACAGTTCGGTGGCCGCCATGAAACTACAAGATGCCGGTTATCAAGTAACCGGCATCACATTCCGGTTTTTTGAAAAAGAGGGAGAGACTGCCTATCTGGAAGAGGCTCGCCGGTTGGCAACTCAATTAGGCATCCGACACATAACCATAGATGTCCGACAACAATTTCGGAAAACAATTATAGACTACTTTATCAACGAGTACATGAATGGGCACACACCGGTACCTTGTACACGTTGCAACAACTTACTGAAGTGGCCTCTGCTTGCCAAAACTGCCGATGAACTGGGTATATATCACATTGCAACCGGACACTATGCCCGACGAATAGAGCAAGATGGAATCTTCTTGCTGGCACCCGCAACTGATAAAGACAAAGACCAATCATTTTTTTTATGGGGATTATCACAGCAGTTACTGGCACGCATTGTCTTACCTATGGGAGACGTAAGAAAAAACGAAGCGCGTGCTTACGCCCATCAACGAGGATTTGAGCAGATAGCAACCAAGCATGACAGCATAGGCGTCTGCTTCTGCCCCAAAGATTACCACTCATTTTTGCGAAAAGAATTATCTACCGGACTTCTTCCAGGGAAAGGAAGATTTATAGACGAGGAAGGGAATTTCATAGGATGGCATGAAGGATATCCATTCTATACCATTGGACAACGACGCGGGTTAGGATTACAACTAAATACTCCCATCTTTGTAAAAGAGATAAATCCGAAGCGCAATGAAGTGACATTGGCTCCCCTGCGCTCACTTTATAAAAATGAGTTCTATCTGGAAGATTGGAATCTCGCCCATCCCTCACTTGTGTTGAATGTTCCAGAAGTTATCGTAAAAATACGCTATCGTAAACAAGCCAACAGATGCCAAGTTTCAGTCGATGAACAAAGCCGACAGCTACATGTACAACTGATTGAACCGCTTGAATCTATTGCCATCGGACAGGCCGCAGCCTTCTATACAAATGAAGGGGTCTTATTGGGAGGAGGAATAATCACTGAAAAACATTCACTTTAAATAAAAAACATCATGAAAAAAGTATTCTTATTTGTTACCATCATGTTGGCTAGCCTAACAGGCTTCGCGCAACAAGCTCTTTTTGGAGGCAGTCAAATTGTGTCGCCGGAAATACACAATGACAATACCGTCACTTTCCGACTAAAAGCTCCACAAGCCACTAAAGTGGAAGTTACAGGCGATTTCCTACCAGTCAAGAAGATACAGACTCAATTCGGCAGCTATGAAACAGCCGGGGTTGCATCATTAGAAAAAAAGGGCGATATTTGGGAATATACCACCCCAACTCCTGTGGCACCCGAATTTTACAGTTACAATTTTATTGTAGATGGTTTGAAGATAAGCGATCCGCACAATGCCTTCGCTGTACGCGACATAGCCAGCGTAAATAGTATTTTTATTATTGGCGGTGGAAGAGCCGACCTTTATAAAGTAAACCAAGTGCCTCACGGTAATGTTTCCAAAGTGTGGTATCATAGCCCTACATTGGGCATTGATCGCTGCATGACCGTCTATACTCCGGCCGGATATGAGGAGAGCGACAAGCGTTATCCGGTCTTCTATCTGTTACACGGTATGGGAGGTGATGAAAATGCATGGCTGAATTTGGGACGCGCCACTCAGATTATTGACAATCTGATTGCACAAGGCAAAGCTGAACCGATGATTGTGGTAATGACCAATGGCAATGCTATACAGGAAGCTGCTCCTGGTGAATCGTCATTAGGCTTTAAACAACCCACCATGAATCTGCCTAAGACTATGGAAGGCTCATTCGAGACTGCATTTCCTGATGTAGTTAATTTCATAGACAAACGCTATCGCACCTTAGCCCGCAAGGAGGGTCGCGCTATTGCAGGCCTTTCTATGGGTGGCTACCACTCTTTACACATTTCCAAACAATACCCCGACATGTTCAACTATGTAGGTTTATTCTCGGCGGCCATCCGTCCTTTTGGACAGGTTACCTCACCCATCTACGATGATTTTGAAGGAAAGTTAGCTACTCAGTTTGCTAAAAAGCCGGCACTCTATTGGATTGGTATTGGCAAGACTGACTTCCTTTACAAGGCTAATGAAGAATTCAGAAAATTATTGGATAGTCAAGGACAAAAATATGAATATTACGAAAACGAAGATGGACACATTTGGAAAAACTGGCGTATCTATCTGAGCGAGTTTGCACCACGCCTTTTCAAATAATTCAGATTCCGGTTTTATAGTTTTTCAATTCAGTACGTAATAGTTGGGCTTTGCCATCGGTTAACCGATGAAGTAAAGCCCAAAATTTTTCTCCATGATTCATCTCTTGGGTATGGGCCAACTCATGAAGTAAAACATAATCAATCAAATGAGTGGGCAAAAGCAATAGATAATATGACAAATTGATGTTTTTGGCAGTAGAGCAACTCCCCCAACGACTACGACTTCCATTTATCCGAATGGATTTATAGGATAATCCGGATTGAAGAGAAAGTTCTCGCAAACGCTGAGGCAATATTTCTTTGGCTCGACAACGCAAAGCCTCTGAAATAACCTTTCGTAACCATTCCTGCAAAATCGGTTGTCTAAAATCAGTATCTATCGGACATACAATAGTCAGTGTATCAGAACCTGATGAAGCTAAGAAACGATTCACTTTCCCCTCTACCAAGGAAAGTTTGAAATAATCGCAAGAAAGAGTATAGTTCAAATCAATAATTGTAGTGTGACACTTTTCCTTAAGCAAACGCAAGCGGGAACGTACTTTCTCTAATGCAGCCCAGAATTCTTCTACAGAAGTTCCTTGCGGCAAAGTGATAACAATTCCATCGGCCGTAGGACGGAAGGTGAAACGGCGAGCACGAGAATGAGATTTCAAGGTTAAAATTCCCAATTCTTTATCTTCTATCTGGCTGATTGAGGACATATATTATTATTATGATTGCAAAAGAACAATTTTTTTCTTCTATCTGCAACTTTTTTCAAGCGAGTTGCGTCTAAATAAATAAAAGAAAACAACTTAAAACAAATCAGCAATATGAAACAATTTCTTACTCTCTTGTTTGCTAGCATATTAGCGACAAGTAACACATGCTTTGCACAAATTAAAATCTTCGGGAAAGAACTATTTGGTGGTGAAACCATTAAAGCCAGCACAAACTATGTGACCAAAAAGATGATGGTGGACGAGTTTAAACAGATAAGTGTAGCTGGTGCGTTCGATGTGAGCTATAAACAAAGTATAGGAAAGCCTGTAGTTGAAATCTACACATCAGACAACATCGTCGAACTATTAGATATTCATGTTACAGGAAGCACGTTATACATTCAATTCAAGAAAAACATCAAAGCATCTTATAATAAACTGGAGATAAGAGTTTCATCTGAACACTTAAATAACATTTCTGTAGCAGGAAGTGGAGATGTTGAAATATTGAACAAATTGAAAACCAGCCATCTAAATCTTTCCGTAGCAGGAAGCGGTGAAATCATAGGAAAAGAGATCGCATCAGAAGGTGATATCAAATGTAATATCAGCGGGTCGGGTGAGATTGAATTAAAAGAGGTAAGTTGCCAGTCATTAACTACCTCGGTGGCCGGAAGCGGAGATTTGGAAATAGAAAATATCGACACTCAACACACCAAAGTCTCTATCAGTGGTTCGGGTGAGATTAATCTACAGGGAAAAACAGAGAATGTAAATTATAAAATAGCAGGAAGCGGAGAAATATATGCTTCTCGCCTTCAAGCAGAAGAAGTAAATGCCAGCATTGCAGGAAGTGGAGAAATAGAATGCCATGCCAACAAATCACTGAATGCTAGCATAGCAGGAAGCGGGGAGATTGGTTATAAAGGCAATCCGCAAATTAACAAAGCACCCAAGAAAGGGCTCTACAAACTCTAAACAGACATTATAGATCTTCAAAATTCTCTCTTCAAAAAACAGCCTCACGATGCAAAGAAGTCATCATGAGGCTGTTTAATGCTGATTATTAACTATGCTAATCAAAAAACTTTCTTAAAGCGAATCAAGAATTCTTGGGCTTCTTCCAAACTTAGACAAAGAGGTGGCAACAAGCGTATGACATTCATACCGCTAACTCCGGTAAAGACATGTTGTTCTTTCAACAAACGTGTACGGATTTCCTTAATGGGTTCTTCAAACTCCATACCTATCATCAATCCTTCGCCACGAACTTCCTTAATTTGAGGGAATTTCTTCAACTCTTCCATTAAAAATTCCCCTACCTTAGCTGCATTTTCCACCAACTTCTCTTGTTCAATAACATCGAGTACAGCCAAGGCTGCTGCACATGCCAAATGATTACCACCAAACGTGGTACCCAACTGTCCGTATTGAGGAATAAATTTGGGAGCTATCAAGACTCCACCCATGGGGAAGCCATTTCCAATGCCCTTAGCTACGGTAATCATGTCAGGACGAACAGGAGTGTATTGGTGAGCAAAGAACTTTCCGCTTCGGCCATAACCACATTGAATTTCATCGCATATCAGTACTGTATTGTATTTATCGCAGGCCTCACGCAAACCTTGTAGGAAATTGGATGTCACCATACGGATTCCACCTACTCCCTGAATACATTCAATGATAACAGCACACACATCGCCTTTTGAAATTTCGGCCTCCCAAGCTGCAAGGTCATTCAATGGCAAATAAGTAACATGTCCATTGGCATTGATAGGTGCTATAATCTTGGGATTGTGAGTAGCCTCAACTGCCAATGAAGTACGACCATGAAAGGCCTTTTCAGCAGCAAGCACACGGGTACGTCCATTATAAAAAGAAGCCAACTTTAGTGCATTTTCGTTAGCCTCAGCACCGCTGTTGATAAGAAAGAACTGATATTCTTCGTAACCAGATGCCTTACCTAAACGTTCCGCTAATTCTACTTGTAGTTTATTTATAACTGAGTTACTATAGAAACCCAAAGTGTTCACTTGTTTGGTTATCATCTCTACATAATGAGGATGAGCATGACCAATGCTGATAACAGCATGTCCCCCGTAGAGATCTAAATATTCGTTGCCTTGTTCATCCCATACGTGGCAACCTTTCCCTTTGACAATATTTATATCGAATAATGGATATACATCAAAAAGTTTCATATCTCTCTATATTTAGAAAGCACTGGGCTTCAATCGTAAGCCAACAGTTTCTTCTAGATTAAACATCAGATTCATGTTATGTACAGCTTGACCGCTGGCACCTTTCAAAAGATTATCCACACAAGAAATAATGAGCAATTTATCACCATGCTTTTCCAAATGAATAAGACATTTATTGGTATTGACTACTTGTTTCAAGTCAATGTTCTTATCCACAATGTGAGTAAATGAATCTTTAGCATAATATTCCTCGTACATTCGGGTTAACTCTTCAATAGCTACCTTGGTTTTCACCACAATGGTACAGAAAATACCTCTTGGGAAATCGCCTCGATAAGGAATAAAATCAATCTCTGCATCAAAACTGTTCTGCAATTGCTTCAATGATTGCTTGATTTCAGGCACATGCTGATGTTCGAAGGCTTTATATACGCTCAAGTTATTGTTCCGCCAACTGAAATGACTCGTAGCTCCTGGCTTCACACCTGCTCCGGTACTACCTGTAATAGCATTTACCGTTATGTCACCATTAAGCAACAGATTTTTGGCTAATGGCAACAAGCCTAACTGAATACAAGTAGCAAAACAACCCGGATTGGCCACATGCTTGGCACTACAAGTGGCACGACGGTTCAATTCCGGAAGACCGTAGATAAAGTCATGCTCATCGCTCTTAATGCGATAGTCCATAGACAAATCAATAATCTTCAAATCCTCAGGTATATTATGGCTTTCCATAAACTTCTTGGTATCGCCATGAGCCGTACAGAAAAAGAGTACATCTATTTCTTCCAAAGGTAATTGATCGGTAAAAATCAAATCAGTTTCTCCATACAACCCTTCGTGCACATCTGTTATCTTGTTTCCAGCATTGCTGGCACTGTTTATGAATATGATTTCGGCTTCGGGGTGATTCAATAATAAGCGAATCAATTCACCTGCGGTGTATCCGGCACCACCTATAATACCTACTTTTATCATTGGTTTTGAATAAATTTATTGGGTTCTTCAGGAATGATTATCAACAATATGAAGTATAGCAGAATTCCAGGGAAACCTGCCGAAAAGAGAGACAAGAGCACATAGGCAACACGAACCAATGTGACATCCAGACCAAAGAAATTTGCAATGCCAGCACAAACTCCACTCAACATTCTTCCGCTACGCGGACGCAATAGTTTTTTCTTTTCTTCCATATCTTATTTTTCCTTAACTTTAAATTTCTTCGTCCTTATGGTTAGCATAATAGGCTCTCAACGGAGTGGAAAGTACTTTAATAAATCCTTTGGCATCATCAGCCGTCCATCCCTTCTGTGTTTCGCCATATTCGCCCAATTTATTCTTCACCAAGTCATCCTTTGACTCTACACCTACGGTTGAGAAAGCCAACGGACGCAATTCAAGGATAGCTGTACCATTTACGTTGCGTTGACTTTCTGTAAGCATAGCTTCAATGTCACGCATCACAGGTTCAAGATATTGGCTTTCATGCAAAAACATACCATACCAGTTAGCAACTTGATCTTTCCAATATTGTTGCCACTTACTCAAAGTATATTTCTCCAAGAAGCGGTGCGCTCCAATAATCAGCATCGGGGCAGCGGCTTCAAATCCCACACGTCCTTTAATACCAATGATAGTATCACCCACGTGCATATCACGTCCTATACCATAAGCAGCGCCAATTTCTTCTACTTTTTGAATAGCCTTAATCGGATCATCATACACAACATCGTTCACAGCTTTCAGTTCACCTTTTTCAAAAGTCAAACGCAATTGCTCGCTACCTTCCTTGATACAATGTTTCAAATAAGCACTTTCGGGAAGGCCCTGTGCTGAATCAAGTATTTCGCCACCACAGATAGAGGTACCCCAAATACCCACATTGTAAGAATACTTGAGTTTAGCGAAATCTGCAGGGAATCCATTTTTATTTAAATAGTCAATCTCTTCCTGACGTGTCAATGTCATATCCCTGGTCAGCGTAATGATTTCCACTCCCGGCGCCATTACCAAGAAAGTCATATCAAAGCGTATTTGGTCATTGCCTGCACCGGTTGAACCGTGCGCAATGGCATCGGCACCTATCTCATTAGCATAACGAGCAATGGCCAAAGCTTGAAATATACGTTCTGAACTAACCGAAATGGGGTATGTGCCATTACGTAAAACGTTTCCATACACCATGTATTTCAAAGACTTTTCATAATATTCTTGGGTTACATCCAAAGTAACATATTTAACTGCGCCCAATTTATACGCATTCTCTTCGTTGGTTTTCAACTGCTCTGGGCTAAATCCCCCGGTATTGGCACATGCTGCATACACTTCATATCCCTTCTCTTTGGCCAAATACATAACAGTAAACGAGGTATCAAGCCCGCCGCTAAATGCGACTACCACTTTCTTTTTCTTTTCCATATATATTGTTTCTAATTTTTCCTGTATTCAATACTTTTATACTATTAGATTTTATTTTCTTCGTGATCTTTCGGGTCATAAAGCATCGCTGTACATATGCAGAACTTGCGTTCTTTCTCCATCAGAATATGATGATTCGTACAACCTTCGCAACCTTTCCAAAAAGCCTCGTCATCTGTCAACTCATTGAACGTAACCGGCACATAGCCCAATTCGGTATTCATTTTCATGACAGCAGCCCCACTTGTCAACGAAAAGATTTTTGCCCAAGGCCAACGCAAACGTGCCAACTGGAAAGAGGCTGCTTTAATACGTTTGGCCAATCCCAATCCTCTATAATCAGGATGTACAATCAAGCCCGATGTTGCAACATATTGCCTATTTCCCCAACTTTCAATGTAGGTAAATCCCGCAAATTCATCGCCACAAAGAGCAATAATGGCTTTTCCTTCCTTCATTTTAGTAGCCACATATTCATGAGTACGCTCAGCAATACCGGTACCACGCACCTTGGCTGCTTGACTGATGGTTTCCAAAATTTTATCTACATACACTTCATGTGAGGCATCTGCCACCATCACGTCAATATGTTTTGTTTCCATATTTATTCCTCAACTATGTTATAAATATACATTTTATCACTTCAAATTCGGAATCATTTGAGTCAACATCTCACGCACTTCCTCACGCGATGCATTCTCTTGCAAAACAATCATAATCGTATCATCGCCTGCAATAGTTCCCAAAATCAATGGACACTCCCGATTATCTATATCATACGCCATACTGCTTGCATATCCGGGACGTGTACGAATAACTGCCAAATTGGATGAAAACTGTAAGGAGATAAATCCGCTACTCATCAGCATCTCGCTGGCTGAATGATCGTTATGTCTTTTATACAGCACATCGTTAGGAAGTACATAAAGATACTTCCCATTAATGCTTGCAGCCTTAGCCACCTTCAACTGTTTCAAATCGCGTGACAAAGTGGCTTGTGTCAACGAATATCCCTCTTCATTTAGCGCTTGCAGCAACTCCTCCTGCGAACCGATTTCCCTACTCGAAACAATCATTTTTATGGTATCGAGTCGGTTATTTTTCTTCTTCATATTTTGCATAATTATTCTTCAAGGCCGCAAAATTAGTGAATATTCCCGAAAGAATATGCAATATGGGTACTTTTTTTTCATACTTCACATAAAATTATACGCCAAACTTCTTTTTATAATAAGAATGTGTCGTGTAAAGTACTGCAGCCGGATTGTTACCGGTCACTCTATCTTTGGTTACCAAGGTTGTTACATAAGCCTCCGAATATTTATAAAACAAGCTATCGTGTCCCACACACAACCCGATGATCACATTCAAATCAGTGTGTGCTTCATTCAACAAACGAGCTTGCAGTATAGGATTACACATAGCCGCACCAATCGTTTCACACTCTGTAGGAATGCCAATGGAAGACTTTGACTTACCAGCCACTTTACAAACTACAGCATAGGCTTCAAAGCCATTGGCACGTAGAATTTTGGCAAAGATGCGTGTTTCGTTAATGAGTCCTATACAATGAGCAATACCTATTTTCTTCGCTCCTATTTTCTTTGCAAATTCCATAATCTCCTGCACACGAGTCCATTGGCAATACCCTTCATACTCTACTTCAGCACTTGCCACCATAATGTCATGATTACGACCTTCTTCATAACGCTCCAAAGCCCATTGCCAATCTTCGTCCTTCAAATGAATGGTAGGACAAAACTCAGGATAAGTGCGGTTTTTAAACTTGCAATTCTGCGTACCACAATCCACGCATGTATTTTGCATCTCTTTTATCTTCATAATCCACTCTTTTTAAAATGAACTTTAAAGATAGCCAAGGTTACCCAATTAAACAAATGATTAATGAAAAAAAACATTATTCTGAGGTAATCGCTTCTATTTTTATACCTACACACAATAAACAGTCATGAGTTCTTAAAAAAAATAATTTCAAGCCATTAAAAAACTATTTGTTTTGCAATGTGGATATAGCAATTTTATTTATCTTTGCGAGAAATAACCGAAAACTTTAAAAACATATCAAAATAGCTATGCACAAATTAATTGAAGAAATTGTTGAGCGGGCCAAAGCGAACCGCCAACGCATCGTTCTACCCGAAGGTACTGAAGAACGAACACTAAAAGCTGCCAATCAGATTATAACTGATGGAGTTGCCGACTTGATTTTAATAGGCAATCCCGATGAAATCAATGCTTGCGCCAAGGAATGGGGATTGGGTAACATCCACAAAGCTACCATCATTGACCCCGAAAACAACCCAAAGAGCGAAGAGTATGCCCAATTATTGTGTGAATTACGCAAGAAGAAAGGCATGACCATCGAAGAAGCCCGCCAGTTAGTAACCAACCCCCTATACTTAGGCTGCTTGATTATCAAGAACGGTGACGCCGACGGCCAATTGGCTGGTGCACGCAACACAACCGGCGACGTACTTCGCCCTGCCTTGCAGATCATCAAAACCACTCCGGGCATCACCTGTGTATCTGGCGCTATGCTGATGTTGACACATGCACCCGAATACGGCAAGAATGGTGTATTAGTAATGGGCGATGTAGCCGTAACGCCCGCCCCCGATGCCAATCAGTTAGCACAAATAGCTGTTTGCACCGCCCGTACAGCCAAAGCTGTAGCGGGTCTTGACCCCAAAGTAGCCATGCTTAGCTTCTCTACCAAAGGCTCGGCCAAACATGAAGCTGTTGACAAAGTAGTAGAAGCATTAAAGATTGCCAAAGACATGGCTCCCGACATTGCCATCGACGGCGAACTACAAGCCGATGCCGCTTTAGTACCTTCAGTAGGCCAAAGCAAAGCTCCCGGTTCTGCCATTGCCGGATATGCCAACGTATTGGTTGCACCCAATTTGGAAGTAGGTAATATCTCTTATAAGTTAGTACAACGCTTGGGCCATGCCGAAGCCGTAGGCCCTATCCTGCAAGGTATAGCTCGTCCGGTAAACGATTTGTCACGAGGTTGCTCCATCGAAGACGTATATTGCATGATTGCCATCACCGCCAATCAAGCCATTGCCGCTAAAGAATAAGAATTAAATAACCAACATCTAAAACAATATAATATCATGAAAGTATTAGTATTGAACTGCGGTAGTTCATCCATCAAATACAAGTTGTTCGACATGAGCAACAAGGAAGTCATTGCACAAGGCGGTATCGAAAAAATCGGTTTGCCAGGTTCATTTTTGAAATTAACTTTACCCAACGGAGAAAAGAAAATCCTGGAAAAAGATATTCCTGAACATACCGTAGGCGTGGAATTTATTTTCGAGACCTTGACCAGCCCCGAATATGGAGCCATCAAGTCGCTCGACGAAATCAATGCCGTAGGTCACCGCATGGTACATGGCGGCGAAAAATTCGCTAAATCAGTACTGCTTAATCAAGAAGTACTCGATGCATTCATCGCATGCAACGACTTGGCACCGCTGCACAATCCGGCCAACCTGAAAGGTGTAAATGCCATCACCGCCATCCTACCCAACGTACCACAAGTAGGTGTGTTTGATACCGCATTCCACCAAACTATGCCCGATTATGCCTACATGTATGCCGTACCCTACGAATTGTACGAAAAATACGGTGTACGCCGCTATGGTTTCCATGGAACGTCTCACCGTTATGTATCACAACGCGTTTGCGACTTCCTCGGCGTATCTCCCGAAGGAAAGAAAATTATTACCTGCCACGTCGGAAACGGCGGCTCTATCTCTGCCATCAAAGACGGTAAATGTATAGACACAAGCATGGGACTTACCCCGTTGGAAGGTTTGATGATGGGTACCCGCAGTGGCGACATCGATGGTGGTGCCGTTACCTATATCATGGAAAAAGAAGGGCTTGATGCTTCCGGTGTATCCAACCTGCTCAACAAGAAGAGTGGTGTGATGGGTATTTTCGGCAAGTCAAGCGACATGCGTGAATTAGAAGCAGCCGTTGCTGAAGGTGATCCGAAAGGCATATTGGCCGAGAAAATGTACTTCTACCGAATTAAGAAATACATCGGTGCCTATGCTGCAGCCTTAGGTGGCGTCGATATCATTGTATTTACCGGTGGAGTTGGAGAAAATCAAGCCACTGCACGTTGGGGATCTTGCGAAGGACTGGAATTCATGGGCGTAAAACTTGATCCCGAAAAGAACAAAGTACGTGGTGAAGAAATGGTTATCTCTACCGACGATGCTACCGTCAAGGTGGTTGTTATACCTACAGACGAAGAACTGATGATTGCATCAGACACAATGGACATCTTAAGCAAATAAAGACATGAAACGGTTAGCACATATATTATTCTTTGCCTGGTTGGCCTGCACCCTGCAGGCCCAACAGGCAAAGTATGTATTTTACTTCATTGGCGATGGCATGGGCGTAAACCAGGTCAATGCCACCGAAATGTACTTGGCCGAGTGTGAAGGCCACATAGGCATAAAGCCGCTATTATTTGCCAACTTCCCCGTAGCTTCAATCGCCACCACCTATTCAACCAGCAACTCCGTTACCGACTCATCTGCCGGAGGTACTGCATTGGCCACCGGCCACAAGACCTATAATGGAGCAATTGGTGTCGATGCCAACAAGGTCAGCGTACCATCAATCGCTGAAATGGCCAAAAAAGCCGGTAAGAAAGTAGGCATAGCCTCCAGTGTCAGTGTAGATCATGCTACACCGGCCTCCTTCTATGCCCACCAACCCGACCGTAATATGTATTACGAAATCGCTCTCGACCTTCCCAAAGCAGGCTTCGACTTTTATGCCGGCAGCGGCTTTATGAAGCCAACCACTACCTTCCAGAAAAAAGAAGCCCCAAGCATCTTCCCCATTTTCGAAGAAGCAGGCTATACTGTAGTACGAGGACTGGATGAATATCAAAAGGCTGTCAACCGTGCCGATAAAATGGTGTTCATCCAAAAAGAAAGTGCTAATCAAAGTGCCCTCCCTTACGCATTAGATCGTAAACCGGGCGATCTCTCGTTAGCCGAAATCACAGAAAGCGCCATCACTTTCCTCACCAAAGGAAAAAACAAAGGATTCTTTTTAATGGTAGAAGGAGGCAAGATTGATTGGGCATGCCACAACAACGATGCAGCTACTGCCTTCCATGAAGTAATAGACTTTGATAAAGCCATTCAAGTAGCTTACGAATTCTACCAGAAACATCCTAAAGAAACACTCATTGTTATTACTGCCGACCACGAAACAGGAGGATTAGGATTGGGAACCAGCAGCTACGAGCTAAAGTTGAAAACATTACAGCATCAAATGTCCTCACAAGATTTGCTCTCGGCAGCTATTACCGACTTGCGCAAAGAAAAAGGACGTGCCAGTTGGGAAGATATCAAAACCTTATTAGGCGAAAAAATGGGATTCTGGAAAGAAGTACCTATCAAATGGGAACACGAAAAGCAATTGCGCGATGCTTATGAGACATCTTTCGTCAGAAATAGAATTGTATTTACTGAAAGCCTCTATTCACGCACCGAACCGCTTGCTGCCCTTGCCCGCCGCATTGCAAATGAAATAGCAATGATAGGCTGGACCACAGGTGGCCATTCTGCAGGCTATGTCCCCGTGTTTGCCATTGGAGCCAATTCCAACCTATTTAACGGGAAAATGGATAATACTGAAATCCCCAAACGTATAGCCAAAGCAGCAGGATACTGATTTGTAAAAAGTAAATAGAATAGTAGTTAATAGTTAGCGATAAGCAGTTGATGGCCAATACACCCCAACTACTTATCGCTAATTATTTTTTTGTCAGCCCGCTAAAACTTGCTTTCTCCCTCTATATAATTCTCTAAAAAGAGATTCTCTCCGTCGAACACAGCGTACGAGAAATAATTTATCCAATCCCCCAAAATCAAAATACGAGCATTCTGAGTAAGCATCAAATCCAATTCTATGTGTCGATGCCCAAAAACAAAGAAGTTGATTGTAGGATGACTCTTTAAATAATCTTTGGCATAACAAACCAAATGCTCGTTATGCTCGCCCATATATTCCGGCTCCCTACCATTCTCCCTTTTCAGGCGGCTGTGCTTAGCCCAAGTCAGTCCTAATTCAACACTCCAGCGAGGATGTAAGGCCGAAAAGAGTGTTTGCAGCGTCTTGCTATGAAACATAGAACGCAACACCTTAAATTTTCTGTCAGGATCACCCAACCCATCGCCATGAGCCAAATAGAACTCCTTCCCATAAATTTCTGTTGTCAAGGGTTTCCTATGCAATATAACCCCACACTCATTCGACAGATAATCACCACACCAGATGTCATGATTACCGATAAAGAAATGTACTTCCACGCCCAAATCGGTCAATTCAGAAAGTTTCCCCAAAAAACGGGTATATCCTTTCGGCACCACCAACTTGAATTCATACCAAAAATCAAACATATCGCCCAACAAATAAATAGCAGCAGCCTTATGCTTAATGCTATCTAAAAAGTTAACCAAACGCCGTTCTTGGGTACGTCCATGCTTTATAGCCCTCGAACCAAGATGAGCATCCGAAAGGAAATATATGTTCTTCATCTTACTCATACTCTATTCTTTAATCAAAGGAATCCCAATTCCAACTTAGCCTCCTCACTCATCATGTCCTTGTCCCATTCCGGTTCAAAAACCAAGTTGATATTGGCAGCAGCAACACCCTCTATTGATTCAATCTTTTGGCGTACATCTTCCATAATAAAATCGGCAGCCGGACAATTAGGAGCCGTCAATGTCATATCTATATAAACGTCACCCTCCTCTCTCACATCTATCTTGTAGATAAGTCCTAAATCATATACATTCACCGGTATCTCAGGGTCATACACCGTCTTGAGCATGGCTACTATCTTCTCTTCCAATTCAAATTGTGTCATATCATTCTGTTTTTACACACAAAACTACATATTAAAATCGAAACGACAAAACGAAACGTCTGCCGAATTACTACAAACGACCCTCATCGCAAAAGCTATAATAAGTACCGTCACAAACTATCAAATGATCAATCAGACGGATATCCATCAATCTACATGCTTCACGAATGCGCTCGGTCAATCGGACATCATCCATACTGGGACGCGGATTACCTGACGGATGATTATGTACCACCGCCAATTGTGTTGCCCTCTTCAATACAGCTTCTCTAATCACTTCACGCACATCCACCGCAGTCTGATTAATTCCTCCACGGCTAAGCAACGCTCTATCTATTACTTTCGAAGCCTGATTCAACATCAATACCCAAAACTCCTCGGTAGGCAAATCGCACATCAGCGGATGAAACAATTCATAGATGTCTTTAGAAGAACAGATAAAACTCCGTTCGGTAGCCTCCTGCAACCTACGACGTTTCCCCAATTCCAAAGCCGCCATCAACGAAATGCTTTTTGCCGGCCCCATCCCTTTATAGCGTGAGAAATCAGCCAATTCACACTTGGCCAACAGGTTCAAATCGTTTTTATAATCAGCCAAAAGGCGTTGCATCAGCGCCACGGCACTCTCCTCCGTATTACCAGAACCTATCAAGATAGCCAACAACTCGGCGTCACTCAAGGCCGCAGCTCCTTTCAGCATCATTTTTTCACGCGGTCTGTCTTCCTCAGCCCACCTGTTAATCGTCAATTTATCCATACTGCTTTACTTATAGAAGTTTTTCTTGAAGGCTTCTGCTTCCCGCTTTTCTCCTCTCACACAACGACTCCACCATGCACGAAGAAATCCCGTTCCATAACCAATCAGTTGAATATAAGAAGCCGCTATCGAATAGATACCAATCTGTAAACTGCGGTTTTCCAGAGCAGAGTCTATACACACCAGCAACGCATAAAGCAACAAAGGCAACAAACTATATCCGCAAAACAAACTACCCAACAAGAAGAATAATACTCCCAATGTAAAGCAGGCAGGAAGTAAATGTACCAATTTCAGCGAATCGGGATATTTCTTATAGAGATT
The DNA here is from genome assembly GCA_015060695.1 of Mediterranea massiliensis. Lineage (GTDB taxonomy): Bacteria > Bacteroidota > Bacteroidia > Bacteroidales > Bacteroidaceae > Bacteroides > Bacteroides massiliensis_C. The sequence continues at coordinate 17,486 of SUYA01000016.1, read as the reverse complement.
GATGCGTGCCATACCGGAATTGTGTACCTGCTTAAAGAATTTTTTCAAGTCAGTACGACGCTTATGATAGACCCATGCCTGAGGAAAAAGACGGCAACTATACCCTCCCTTAAATATACGAATGCTGAAGTCAATATCTTCGCCAAACCGCATTTCTGAAAATCCGCCCAAAGCCTTATACACCATGGCACGAACACCCATATTGAAACTGCGCGGATAAAACTTATCCAACTTCTTTTTTCCACCACGAATACCTCCGGTCGTAAAAAAAGAGGTCATCGAGTAATTAATGGCTTTCTGTATGGGGGTAAACGACGAATGTGCCCTATCCGGTCCTCCAAAAGCATCGGCCGCTTGCTGCTTCAGCTCCTCATCAACAGCCTCCAGATAGTGTGGCGGAAGAATACAATCCGAATCCAGAATCAGCAGATATTCTCCCTCACATCGTTCGGCGGCATAGTTGCGAGTCTGTCCGGGTCCCGAATTACTCTTTATATAGTAACGAACAGGAATTTTTCCGATATATTTTTCAACCACCTCTTTGCAAGGAATGGAAGAACCATCTTCTACTACCACCACCTCAAAATCCCTTACGGTTTGCTCCACAACACTTTGCAGCAACTCATCTACCTCATCGGGCCGATTATATACCGGTATAACAAACGAATACTTCATAAAATACACACCATCTTTTTTTGCAAAGATAGTACAAGCCAAGAGGAGGACAAAATAAATTCATCTATTTTTCATCCCATACGACTATAAGAAAGCATGAAAGATTCCGGCCTACTATTTCTTCTTATCCGAAGCCAACGCCTTCCAAATCATATAATCCAACGAATAACGTCCCGGCCCTGCTGCATACATAATGAGGAAAACAACAAGGTAAACAAATGCCAACTCTCCCTCGGCCATACTGCCACCATGCACTCCAAAGAAGGCTACCAACATAACCAGAATCATAGGTATCATACTAAGCCGATAGAGCAACCCCAACACAAAAGCAGCCGAACAGAACAACTCGGCAAACATTGCTGCCACCAACGACCACTGAGGCCCCATATAAAGCGGATCCAAGAAATTGTCCGAATAAACGGTCATGTTTATCAACTTATCAAATCCATGCATCATAAACATAACACCCACCACAACGCGAAGAATCAATAAAAAGAAAGAAAACAGCCGTTCATCGGCATAACGGGGAAAAAGAAATCGAGAAATCATATTATCATAAGTTTTGGTTTCTCAAATACAACAATCAACCACTCTGTTTGTTCAAAACATGCCCGAAAGCAATTCTCAAATGCCACAACACCCAATCCTCCTACAAGCATAAAAAAACTTTCCATCCGCAACCAGTACGAATGGAAAGTCATTTTTTCTTTTATTCCTTAGTCAGCGTCTATCGCCAAAAAGAATTATGCCTTAACACGACCTACGTAAGAGCCGTCGCGAGTATCTATTTCAATGGTATCGCCCTCGTTGATAAACAACGGAACACGAACCGTAGCACCGCTCTCTACAGTAGCCGGCTTCAATGTATTGGTAGCAGTATCGCCCTTCAAGCCCGGTTCAGTATAAGTAATCTTCATTTGAACCTTGATAGGCATATCGGCATACAGCACTGTTTCGGTAGAAGCGTCAGAAACCACATCCACTACCATACCTTCCAGCAAGAAGTCAACACCATTAATCAAATCGTGAGCAATGGGAATTTGGTCAAATGTTTCTTGATTCATGAACAAGAAGTCATCACCCTCTTTATACAAATATTGGTGAGGACGACGCTCCACACGTACATCTTCCAGCTTTTCACCAATGTTGAAACGACGTTCCAATACATAACCGTTTACCACGTCTTTCAGCTTTGTACGCATAAATGTGTTACCCTTTCCCGGCTTTACATGCAGGAAGTCGATACAGAAATAGAGCTTGCCATCCATGCGGATGCAAGTTCCGATTTTAATGTCTTGAGCATTAATCATACTAAATGTTCTTTATATTATTTTATGGTTATATTTATCCCCTTTTGGTCGATTTGCGGGTGCAAAAGTAATGGAAATCGGTAAAAAACGCAAAAAGTTTTGGGAGAAAATGAGTTATCGTTTGGTTTATTTAAAAAAAGTATCTATTTTTGCAGCCCGAATTCGTGAGAATAATAACATAAAACAAAGATAGAAAGATGAAAAGAACTTATCAACCCTCTAACAGAAAGAGAAAAAACAAGCACGGTTTCCGTGAAAGAATGGCTACAGCAAACGGCCGTAAAGTATTGGCTGCACGTCGCGCAAAGGGCAGAAAGAAACTTACTGTTTCTGACGAATACAACGGCGTAAAGGCTTAAGCCATCGCTTATTTGTAATCAAAATAAGAAAGCCGCAAAGGAAAAAATCCTTTGCGGCTTTTCTTTTTATCATAATTTTCCACAGACATACGACTTTTTTCCTATTTTTGCAAAAACAAAAGACAATATTCCTATAAACCATATTAAACAAACTATCATGAAAAATCTTTTTATTACTTGCTCAATGCTGTTGATGTCAATCTCACTCAGCATTTCCGCCCAAACCAAGTCTTGGGAAAAAATCCATCAGACACCGCTTTCCGAAGCCGAAAGCCGGTTCCAACTGCCACCCATCGAGTTTGCCAACCATGTCATTTGGGGATGGGAAGGCCCGATGGACAAGAAAACCATCCAAAGAGACTTAGACTCCATCAAGAGTAAAGGCTTCCGTTCGGTTATCTTCGAAGCCGGCTATAAGCTACCCTATGAATACCTATCCGACAAATGGTTCAAAGCCATCCGCACCGGTGTACAAGAGGCCAAAAAGCGAGGACTCAAGGTGTGGCTCATCGACGAGGGGAAATATCCCAGCGGCTTTGCCGGTGGCAAATTCTCGAAAGAACGTCCCGACTTGCGGATGCAAGCCATTGTGGTGTGCGACACCATCAAGGTAGAACGTGCCGCCATCCTCAACGGACAAGAAATTCCGGCCGATGTCATCAGTGCCGTTGCCGTCAGCAAGTCAGGGGCACCCAATCGCACCGTCTCAATTACCGATGGTAAAATCCACTTCAATGCCGGCCTCGACGAATGGGACATCCTGCTCATCCGACCGGAATTTCGCACCGCTGTCACCCGTGCCGTAAACAACCCCACCGGAGGTAAGGATGCCACCAACTCGTTGTGCGACTACCTGAATCCGGTTGCCGTCCGCCAATTCATAGACTGGACCCACGAACAATACAAGAAATATTTGGGCGATGACTTAGGAACTACTGTCTTAGGATTCCGTGGCGACGAACCCGACTATGCCCACACTCCTTGGACCCCGACCATCATCAACGAGTTCAAGAAGCTCAAAGGATACGACCCCTCTCCCTACCTCGCTGCTTTCTTCACCCGCAACCTCACCGCCCAAGAGCAACGAGTAAAGGCCGACTACTGGGATGTATGGTCTCAACTGTTTGCCACCCACTTCTTCCAGCAACAAGCCGATTGGTGCGAAGCCAACGGGTTGGCACACATCACCCACCTGAACAACGAACACAACATGCCTGTTTGCGTCAGAGCCGAAGGCGACTTCTTCCGCAACCTCAGTCGTGTACAAATTCCCGGTGTCGATGCCATCTGGAACCAAATATGGCCTGAAACCATCAACGACTTCCCCAAATTGGCCTCCTCGGTAGCCCACACCTATGGCAAGCCTCGCTCCTTCAGCGAAAGTTTTGCTGCCTACAACATTCCCCCCACCATTCCTCAAGCCAAGTATGTTGTCGATCATCAAATTGTACGTGGCATCAACTTCTTCGAATTCATGTTCTGGATGGCCGGCTCAAAATACCCGAACTGGATGAGCGACCCTGCTATGAAGGGACTGAACGAATATACCAATCGTGCCACCTACCTGATGTCGCTCGGCAAACCGGGAGCCAGAATAGCCATGTACTACCCCACCTCTTCACTCTGGTTGGGCAACAACACCGTCTACAACGACTTGGTAACCCTAACCCAAGAATTGCTGAAGCAACAAAAAGACTTCGACTACCTCAACGACGATGCCTTCAACGAAGCCCTAACCGTAGGCCCCGGCTATCTGGAAAACATGAGTGGCCAACGCTACCACACCCTGATTATCCCCTTGGCCGACGTAATCTCTGCCGATGCTTGGAACAAGATTGAAGCCTTCGAACAACGAGGAGGCAAAGTGCTTTTCTGGGGACGCAAACCCACCATGCTGGTTGGCAAGAGTTTCACCAACCCGATGCCCGTACCCGACATGCCCGATGCCTACTACGAACCCTCACTGACCTGGACGGCTAAAGTCAATGCCGCCATGCCCAAGGCCGAGATGAGCATCCACAAAACCATACAAGCACCTGCACGCCGTCAAGGCCAACGACAACAAGCAGCTCCTACCCCACAACCCACCGACTTTATTCGTTACACCCGACGGGTGATGCCCGACGGAGACCTCTACTTCCTCTTCAACGAAGGCGAAAAAGAGGCCACATTCACAGCCTCTTTCGATAAGGTCGGTATCGTGAAGGAATGGAATGCCAACGATGGTTCAGTCAAGGAAATACCGTTCAAAGTAGCCAACGACCTTACCCAACTCACCTTCAAATTGGCTCCTTGGGAGAGTAAAATCATCACCATTACCCCAAGCAACAAGCAGTATAATCTTCAAGCATTGGGCGTACAGGGAGATGGCAGCATCGTTACCCAACAGATTCAATCCATCATCAATCAAGCTCAACAAAACGGTGGTGGTACCGTTATCGTACCTGCCGGCAACTACCAAAGCGGCGCACTGTTCTTCCCACGCGGTGTCAACCTCCATTTAGAAGAAGGTGCTACCCTGACCAGCACTGTCAACCCCGACGATTTCCCGGTCATCAAGACTCGCTTCGAAGGCGTCGAGCGTCCGTGGCGTTGTGCGTTCCTCAACTTCAACAACTCCGACGGCGTGAAGCTCAGCGGCAACGGAACCATCGACGGCAAGGGGGTAGAGTGGAGCAAAATACCCTTTGGCACCACTGGCCGTCCACGTATGCTCTGCTTCACCAACTGCCCCGGCGGCGAAGTTTCCGGTCTGAAGCTCGTCAACCAAGCATCTTGGTGCCTGCACATCCTCTATACCGACGGCTTCAAGGTAGAGGGTAGTGACATTCGCGCATTGGAATACATCCCCAGTTCCGACGGTATCGACATCGATTCCTCCAGCGATGTCTATGTCAACAATGTACGCATCGACGTTCACGACGACTGCATCTCCATCAAGTCCGGTAAAGATTACGACGGCCGCCGTGTGGCACGCCCCAGCGAAAACATCCTTATCGAAAACTGCCACTTTGCCTATGGCCACGGTGGTGTAGCACTGGGTAGCGAAATAAGCGGTTGCATCCGCAACGTCACCATCCGCAAATGCATCATGGACAACGAAAATTGGAGCCCCATCCGCTTCAAAAGCCAACCCAGCCGAGGGGGCGTTGTAGAGAATATCACCTTCGAAGACATCCACATCACCGGTGCCCGCACCATCCTCGAAGTAAATATGGAGTGGCGCATGGTGCCCCCACTACTCCCGGCTGCCGAGAAGCTGACCTTGCTGCGCAACATCCGCCTGAAAAACATCAAAGGAGAGGCTAAAAGTGTGGGACAAATACATGGATTCAAGGATGCTCCCTTTGCTGCCGATGCTTTCTCTTTCGAGAATGTACACATCAAAGCCGAGCGTGGTCTAAGCATAGCAAATGCCGACAACGTCAACTTCGATGGTCTCATCTTGGAAGTTGCCCAAGGGGAGAAAATATATAAACGCCCCGAAAGGAAAGAACAGAATCTCCCGGCTAAGTAACAACATCGCTTTTGTCATAAAAACAGTTACCGCAGTCTATATATCATACTGAAACAAATCATTACATAACTACCCTTCTATCCTGCTCACACAGGAAAGAAGGGTAGCTTTATTTTATCCATACAGCAAATAAGGATGCAGTTATGGAAGCGAAGGATAAAAAAGAATGAGAACTCTTCTCCACTATACTTTAATGAAAAAAGTATAAGAGGTTTTGAGCGAAGCTAATAAACAGAGGAGGAATAAGGAAACGAAACTCTCCCTCTGTTTATAGAGGGAGTACCCCGAAGGGGGGAGGGAGTTGAAAACACAAAGCAATGGTATTCAAACTCCTCCACCGCAAGCGGTCCCCCTCCCCTGTAAACAGGAGAGGAATATAAGAAAAACTCTCCTCCACTATACTTTAATGAAAAAATATAAGATGTTTTGAGCGTTAGCTAATTTATAGGGGGAGGGAGTTGAAAACACAAGCAATGGTATTCAAACTCCTCCACCGCAAGCGGTCCCCCTCCCCTATAAATAGGAGAGGAATATAAGAAAAACTCTCCCTCTGTTTATTAGCTGACGCTCAAAAACAGCTTTGATTATTACACTAATGAATAGTGAGGGAGTACCCCGAAGGGGGGAGGGAGTTAAAAACACAAAGCAATGGTATTCAAACTCCTCCACCGCAAAGCGGTCCCCCTCCCCTGTAAACAGGAGAGGAATATAAGAAAAACTCTCCTCCTATTTATAGGGGGAGTACCCCGAAGGGGGGAGGGAGTTAAAAAACACAAGCAATGGTATTCAAACTCCTCCACCGCAAGCGGTCCCCCTCCCCTATAAATAGGAGAGGAATATAAGAAAAACTCTCCTCCTATTTATAGGGGGAGTACCCCGAAGGGGGGAGGGAGTTGAAAACACAAGCAATGGTATTCAAACTCTTCCACCGCAAAGCGGTCCCCCTCCCCTGTAAACAGGAGAGGAATAAAGAAACGAAACTCTCCCTCTGTTTATTAGCTGACGCTCAAAAACAGCTTTGATTCTTACATTAATGAATAGTGAGGGAGTACCCCGAAGGGGGGAGGGAGTTAAAAATACAAGCAATGGTATTCAAACTCCTCCACCGCAAAGCGGTCCCCCTCCCCTGTAAACAGGAGAGGAATAAAAAACTCTCCTCCACTATACTTTAATGAAAAAAGTATAAGATGTTTTGAGCGTTAGCTAATTTATAGGGGGGAGGGAGTTGAAACCACAAAACATTGTTTTTATATCCTTACAAACCACCCTACATAAAATAGGAATTATGTAAAATAATTACACCGTTTTTCCAACATTTTTACAAAACAAGCAACACTACTTTTATTCATTTTCTATTCAGCTGACACACAGCGAATTGCAATGTTACCAACTGTTAATTTTGAAAAAACTTCGGTTTCCGAGTACCTAAAACCGAAGGGTGGTGTTATATATTTGCACGTCTCGCGAGGAGAGCAAAGGCCACGCTATCCTCAAGGGGCCACCGAGAACCCGCTTCGCTTCTCGGCCGTACTTGGCTCGCTTCTGGTTCGGTCCCGCTTCGGTGTTTCTTCGGTGTTTCTTCGGTCGTTCTTCGGTCCTATAGAGAGCGAACAAACACCGAACAACGACCGAAGAACGACCGAGCAGCGTGCGTACACGTAGCGTGCGAGGAGCGACCAAGAAGCGAACCGGAAGCGAACCCATGCAGCAAATATGGACCGACAGGTACAAATACGCTGCAATTCGTACAACCAAATGAAATTATTGCTATCTTTGCCCTGAAATGCAAACCGAACAACGAAAGTTATGACAATAAAAGAGTTTTTTTCATTCCGCAGCAACCGCTACTTCTGGGGTAACTTGCTGGCCATGGCAGCTGTAGTGGTCATCCTGCTATTTGCTACCCTGAAAGGGTTGGATAACTACACCCGCCACGGTGAAGCCATCTTAGTGCCCGATGTAACAGGCATGGATGTAGCCGAAGCTGCCAAAGTATTTGCTTCCAACGGATTGGAATGTGCCATATCCGACTCTACCTACGTCAAGGAAAAAAGACCCGGCAGCATCCTCGACCAACGTCCTGCCGCCAATCAGAAAGTGAAGTTAGGCCGCCTCATCTACCTGACTATCAATACACTGAGCACACCGCTGGTCATCGTGCCCGACGTAGCCGACAACAGCTCGCTGCGCCAAGCCGAAGCTCGCCTGCTGGCCGCCGGATTCAACCTGACCCCCCACGACACTATCCCCGGTGAAAAAGATTGGGTCTATGGAGTGAAGTTCAACGAGCGGATGCTGACCATTGGCGAAAAAGTACCGGTAGGTGCCACCCTAACCATCACCGTGGGCGATGGTGGAGCGTTGGAACAGAAAGCCGACAGCTTGAGCAACGACACCGGAAGCATGGCAAGTTCAACAAACCCGTCGGAAGAATCGGCAGCCGATGAATCTTGGTTTTGACAACGCGTATGGCAGAAGATTTTGAACTGAGAGACGACGAGCTGGACGAGGTGGAGCCGGTGGGCGACGAAGCGCAACTGTACGAGCACTTCCGCGTAGTGGTGGACAGAGGCCAAGAGCCGATGCGGGTAGATAAATACCTGTTCGACCGCTTGCCCAATGCCTCACGAAACCGCATACAGAAAGCCGCCGAGCAGGGGTTTGTAATGGCCAACGGCAAGGCCGTAAAGAGCAGCTATAAAGTGAAGCCGCAAGATGTCATCACCATCGTGATGGATCGTCCACGCTATGAAAACGACATCATCCCCGAAGACATACCGCTCGACATTGTGTACGAAGACCAATACCTGATGGTGGTGAACAAGCCGGCCGGATTGGTGGTACACCCCGGACACGGCAACTACCACGGCACGCTGGTCAACGCCATTGCTTGGCACATGAAGGATGTACCCGACTACGACGCCAACGACCCGCACGTAGGGCTGGTTCACCGCATCGACAAGGACACCTCCGGGTTACTGGTCATTGCCAAAACACCCGATGCCAAGACACACTTGGGCAACCAGTTTTTTCATAAAACCACCCAACGACGCTATCGAGCCTTGGTGTGGGGCAACGTAGAGGCAGACGAAGGCACCGTAGTGGGCGACATTGCCCGCAACCCCAAAGACCGTATGCAGATGGCTGTAGTGCCCGATGGCGAAGGCAAACACGCCGTTACCCACTACCGCGTATTAGAGCGTTTAGGGTATGTAACGTTGGTTGAGTGCGTGTTGGAAACCGGCCGCACCCATCAGATTCGTGTTCACATGAAACACATCGGCCACATCCTGTTCAACGACGAACGATATGGCGGCCACGAGATATTGAAAGGAACCCATTTTGCGAAATATAAACAATTTGTAAACAATTGCTTCGACACCTGCCCCCGGCAAGCCTTGCACGCCAAGACGCTGGGATTCATCCATCCGGTCAGCGGCAAGGAGTTGCACTTCGACTCGGAGATGCCTGCCGACATGGAGACACTGATAGCAAAGTGGCGAGGCTACATCAGTAACAGAGATTTAGAATGAAAAGAATCATTGCCATAGTTTGCGGAGGCGACACCTCCGAATACGAAGTATCCCTGCGCAGCGCACAGGGCATCTACTCGTTCATCGACAAAGAACGCTACACACTGTACATCGTTGTGATGCACGGTCTCGACTGGTATGTACAACTGCCCGACGAACAACACATACCCATAGACCGCAACGACTTCAGCTTTATGCTCGACGGCGAAAAGGTAAAGTTCGACTTTGCCTACATTACCATCCACGGCACTCCCGGCGAAGACGGTCGCCTGCAAGGCTACTTCGACATGCTGCAACTGCCCTACTCGTGCTGTGGCGTGTTTGCAGCAGCCCTGACCTACAACAAGTTTGCCTGCAACCAGTACCTGAAAGCGTTTGGTGTACGCATTGCCGAGTCGATGATGCTCCGCCAAGGACAAACGGTGAGCGACGACACCGTTATCGAAACCGTAGGCTTGCCCTGCTTCGTAAAACCCGGTTTGGGCGGTAGCAGCTTCGGTGTAACCAAGGTAAAGAAGAAAGAGGAGATTCAGCCGGCCATTGCCAAGGCCTTTGCCGAAGCCGAAGAGGTGGTTATCGAGGCCTTTTTGGACGGCATGGAGATTACCTGCGGATGCTACAAGACGAAAGAAAAGAGCGTGGTATTTCCCATCACCGAAGTAGTGTCGCACAACGAGTACTTCGACTATGAAGCCAAATACAAAGGCGAGTCGGACGAAATTACCCCGGCACGCATCCCCGACGGTTTGCGCGACCGCGTACAACAACTCACCTCGGCCATCTACGACATCATCGGTGCGCAAGGCATTATCCGCATCGACTACTTCATCACCGCCGGCGAGAAGATAAACCTGCTGGAGGTAAACACCACCCCCGGTATGACTGCCACCAGTTTCATTCCACAACAGGTACGTGCGGCCGGACTTGACATCAAGGATGTAATGACAGAGATAATAGAGAACAAATTTTAAACAAAGAGATATGACTGAGTTTGACGAAATCCGCCCTTATCACGACGAGGAACTTCCTCAGATATACGAGGAGTTGTTGAGTGACCCCATGTTTCAGCAAGTAGTAGCGGCCGTAATGCCGGGAGTACCGTTCGAAGCCATTGCCCACAAGATGCGTGGATGCCACACGAAGTTGGAGTTTCAAAAGGCTTTCTGCTACACCCTGCTGAAGGACATTATGCAGAAAGCCACCCAAGGAGTAACCTTGTGTCACGATGCCCTGCCCGACAAGCAGAAAGCCTACACCTACATCTCCAACCACCGCGACATCATCCTCGACTCAGGCTTCCTCGATGTGCTACTGGTAGAGGCCGGTATGGATACGGTAGAAATAGCCATTGGCGACAACCTACTCATCTATCCTTGGATAAAGAAGTTAGTGCGTGTCAACAAATCGTTCATTGTACAACGCGCCCTTACCATGCGTCAGATGTTAGAGTCATCGGCACGCATGTCGCGCTACATGCACCATGCCATCGGCGAAAAGAAGCAATCTATCTGGATTGCTCAACGCGAAGGCCGCGCCAAGGATAGCAACGACCGCACACAAGACAGCATCTTGAAGATGATGGCCATGGGTGGTACAGGCGATGTCATAGAGCGTCTGACGGCACTCCACATAGTGCCGTTGGCCATCAGTTACGAATACGACCCTTGCGACTACCTGAAGGCGCAAGAGTTCCAGCAAAAGCGCGACATCGAAGGCTTCAAGAAATCGCAGGCCGACGACCTGCTGAACATGCAAACCGGACTTTTCGGCTATAAAGGACGGGTACACTTCCAACCGGCTGCCTGCATCGACGAGGCTTTGGCACAACTGGATCGCAGCCTGCCCAAGCAGGAACTTTTCACCCGCATATCGGCGTTGATAGACAAGGGCATACACGCCAACTACAAGATGTATCCCAATAACTACGTGGCAGCCGATCTGTTGGCCGAAACAGACACTTATGCGCAGCACTATAGCGAAACAGATAAAAAGCAATTCCAAGGCTATCTGGAGCAACAAATCGGGCGCATCCAACTGCCCGATAAGGATGAAGCCTTTCTCCGCACCAAATTGCTGGAGATGTATGCCAATCCGTTAAAGAATCACTTGGCTGCCCAAGAAGCATAATCATGAAGCGACTGCTGTACATATACCTAAGCATCTTGCTGCCGGCGGTGGTGTGCATGGCCTGCGGAGAAGAGGATTATCGCTATCCGGACGTCAAGTTAGAGTTCCTGACTGCCACTTCCAATGCCCAAGGCACCTTGACCACCATTGTTACCGATGACGGACAGAAGCACGAAGTGATTAAGGATGGAGCCGGATTGGGGCTGAAGAAGGACACAGTGGTGCGCATTGCCTGCAACTACGAGCAGACGGCCGAAGGGGTAATTCTCTACAAGGCCGTAAGAGCCGTCTCTCCCCTGCCACAAGCGCCCGACAAGTTTACCGAGGGCATCAGCAAAGATCCGGCCGATGTGTTGAGCATCTGGATGGGATGGGATTACCTGAACCTGATGTTGGAAGTAAAGGCACAAACCGGAAAGCAACTTTTTCATTTCGTAGAAGAAGAGGTGGAAACCAACCGAGATAATGGTACCAAGAGCGTGCGAATCAGCCTGTTTCACGACGAGCAGGAAGATGTACGTGCCTACACCCAACGGGTCTATGCCTCCATCCCCTTGCGTCACTACTGCACCGAAGGCATCGACCTGCTACACCTTACATTCAGCCTGCTGACCTACAGCGGTGAGACAAAGAGTTATGAATTTGAGTACATCCCCCACTAAACGTATGAAAACCATTTTACTAATAACCTCCCTACTGTTTGCCACCCTTTGTGCGTGTCAACAGAAAGTGCCGTTCCAATCGGTAACGCCCGAAGAGTTTGCCACCGTCATAGCGCAACCCGAAGTGCAACGCCTCGATGTGCGTACCCCTGCCGAATACAGCGAAGGACACATAGCCGGCAGCCTAAACATCAACGTGCAGAACGATGCATTTGCCGAGATGGCCGACTCGCTGTTGGACAAGTCGCACCCCGTCGCCCTTTATTGCCGCAGCGGTCGCCGCAGTAAGAAAGCCGCTACCCTGCTCACCCAAAAAGGATATAAGGTGGTAGAGCTGGGCAGCGGCATCAATGGTTGGCAGGCAGCCGGTATGCCGGTAGAGGAATAAGGCTTAAAGGTCTTGTAGCATCCGCTTCAAGACCACAGTAGCCGATATTTCGCGGTTGGCAGCTTCGGGAATCACCAACGACGTAGGTGCTTCAATCACCTCGTCGGTCACAATCATATTGCGGCGCACAGGCAGACAGTGCATAAAGCAGGCATTGTTTGTCCACGACATGTGTTCGGCATCCACCGTCCAATTCATATCTTTCGACAAGATTTGTCCATACTTTTCCGGCAAGGTAACACCGGGACAGGCCCAATTCTTGGCATAGATGAAGTCGGCCCCTTCGAAGGCTTTCCGTTGGTCGTATTCCACCCTTGCTCCGCGCACAAATTTCGGGTCGAGTTCATAGCCTTGGGGGTGGGTAATGACAAACTCTACATCGGCCTCGTTCATGAAGTCGGCAAACGAGTTGGGCACAGCTTGGGGCAATGCTTTGGGATGGGGTGCCCATGTCAGCACCACTTTGGGGCGTTCACTCTTCTTATACTCCTCGATGGTAATCAAGTCGGCAAATGCTTGCAAGGGATGGCCGGTAGCAGCCTCCATAGAAAAGACAGGCTTGCCCGAATATTGAATGAATTGATTCAGGATTTTCTCGGTGTAATCGTCCTCACGACTTTCGAAACGTGCAAACGAGCGCACCCCGATAATGTCGCAATAGCTGGCCATCACGGGAATGGCCTCCAGCAGGTGTTCGCTCTTGTCACCGTCCATAATCACTCCACGCTCTGTTTCTAATTTCCAAGCCCCCTGATTGACGTCTAATACAATGACATCCATCCCCAAGTTACGGGCGGCCTTTTGGGTAGAGAGTCGGGTGCGCAGACTGTTGTTAAAGAAAATGAGCAGACAGGTCTTATGGCGTCCCAAAGCCTCAAATTTATAACGGTCTTGCTTAATCTCGAATGCTTCGGCAAGGGCTTGCTTCAAGTTGCCCAAGTCCATGACGTTGGTATAAGTTTTCATAACAGGTATTGCATAAGTTTGGTTATCAATGCGACAAAGATAAGGCATTTCGGCCTATTAAGCAAACGTCTATTGTGTGAATAGAACTTTGCGAAGTTACTTTAACAGGCCAAACGGCTCAGTTTGACGAATTATTATATCTATATTGACCGATTTTTGTACCCCTACCCGTTATATTTTTTCGTAAATTTGCACACACAAAACCGGACAATATGTACAAAACTTATTTGAAAGAGAGAATCTGCTACCTGTATGTTGCAGTTGTTGCATTGCTTTGCACAGCCTGCAACGAACAAAAATCCCTGCATGCCACGTTAGAGAGAGCCGAGGCACTGATGGAATTGCATCCTGATAGTGCTTTAACTCTATTAGAATCAGTTTCTGCCGATGACTTATCTATCGAATCTGAGCAAGCATACTATGCCTTGCTATTGACACAAGCACGTGATAAAAATTATCTGCAACAAGACGATTCGCTCATTCGCTTTGCCGTCAACCACTACAATCGCACTGATGACACTCAGATGCAAGCTCTGGCCTACTTCTATTTAGGCAGTGTTTATCGGGACCAAAACCAACAATCGCTTTCGCTCGATGCTTACTTGAAAGCTCTACATCTGACCGAAAAAAACGGTAACGATTTTTTAAGAGGACGAATATATGGCAATATGGGGCATTTATATTACGCTCAACAATTATATGAGAAAGCCGATAGCACATTCTATCATGCAGAAAATATTGCAAAATCACAAAATGACACAAGTCTATGGATTGAATCGTTAGCTATGCAAGGAGAAATAAAAGTGTATCAGAAGAAATATCTGGAAGCCGAGCAGATATTATTAGAAGCAACAACTATGCTTAATTCTTTCAAACAAGAACAGATACTACTGCAAGTAGCAGATGCCTTGTGCGTATTATATAGTCTCACAGGAAAAGGAGAAAATTGCTTAAAATATGCAAAGCTCCATCTCGCTATTAAAAAGAATTATTGGCAATATTATAGAAGTTTCATATTGTCTGGTGAAGCATATTACAAACTATCAAAATATGATTCTGCTTTTTGTTATTTTAGCGAGGCTTTAAAATCTTCTGAATTAAGTGACAAATATAATGCTTATATGCGTTTGGCAGATATTGCTTTGATTAAAGGTGATAGCGGCATGTCTATCAAAATGGAACGCCTATACTCTGCCTACAAAGATAGTTTGAGACTTTCATCACAAAAGACTGATTTTATAGCTAAAGAAATAGATTCAAAAGTACAAAATGAACGAAAAGCACATAGAGAAATGAAGACAAAATATAAATATTATAGTATGATATTTATTATCGCAGTTGTATTCATATTTTCTCTACAATATCAAAAAAATAAAAAGAAACAGCTGATAATAAAAGACAACGCAAACAAACAATTATACCGTTTGCAAAAAGAAAAAAAAGAATTAGCACAGAGGAATCTGGAAGGAATCGTTGCTTATCAAAAAATAACATCCATCCTTTGCCAATTTAAAAAATGCGGAATTGTAAAAGATAGACTGAATGATACCGATTGGATAGATTTGCAAATTCATCTTGACAAAACAGGAGTTATTGACTCTTTAAGTTTGGAATATGATTTATCAATCAAAGAAAAGCATCTTTGCATATTGCTGTTACTAGATTTATCACTTACAGATAGAGCACACATTATGAATTTTCAGCGACAGAATATCTATCGGATAGAAAAAGAAATACTAAAAAAAATGGGTAAAAGTTATGAGGCCGGTAAATTGCAAAAAATAATAAAAGAATTCCTCATGTCTCCCAAATGAATACAAAACAAGTATTTATACCCGAAAATGATACACTTTTACTCTAAAATGATACACTCATTTCTTTGGTTGTGGGAATGTAATATTGTAATTTTGCCGATGAAAACATGTTTAATTTAATCAAAAAAAATCACAATGAAAAAAATCACATTTTTATTTGCATTCCTCCTAATGGTTACTGTAACCATTGCAAATCAAGGGATGGGGGAAAATACAGTTATTACTTTGACAGAAGAGCCTAAAAGAGAAATTATCAAAGGTGACAGACCTGGCGGTGCAACTCGTGACATCGGTCAACAACAATCCTATGCCTATTTATATAATAATAAAATAAGTTTAGACATAGCTGAATGTTTGTCAGAAGTGACAGTTACTATTTACAACAAAACGACAGAAGAAATGCTATATTCAGAGCAATTCTGCCATCCGGCTACTGCCGTTATAGATATTTCCCTGCTTGCTACCGGCCAATATAAATTAGAAATCATTACCGATGAAAATATACTGATTGGTGAATTCACCTTATAATAAATTATATTCAACAATGCATCCGGCCGAGGAAAAGGATTCGCCTCGGCTGTGAGGCTGATAGTAACAAAGGAATCTATGTTATATATACTAATATGAAAAAGTTTTTAAAAGTAGCTTTGCTGGCTGTAGTAGTAGCCGTTGCCGGCTATGGTGCTTACGAAGCACAATGTGAAGAAATGCAACTGTCGGAAACCATGCTGGCTAATGTGGAAGCGTTGGCAGATGATGAATCTTCAATACCATCAGGAACTCGACCTGCATTTTTTGGTGTAAAACATTATACCGGTGCCTTGAAATGGACCAAAGATAGTAATGGAAAATGCCTTATGACTTTTTTAACAAACTACACAAGGGATGGTGAGTGTAATTTATAACAAAACAACTGATAAATAACAAGATTATCGAGACATCTAAGATGTATTTCCCGGATGTCTCGATTTACTAACAAATACTACTGATGAAGAAAATATTGTTTATTGTGTTTACGGTACTGATTGCATGCAACCAGCCTCAACAGGATGTAACGGAAGTTGACTTAATAGTGACAAGCCAGATGAAAAGTGAATTGTTTCTGCCCGAAGAAGAGGGACTGAGCATGTTCTACGACATCTGTGCCAAGAACGAACAACTTTATTGCTTAGACTTCCACAACGATACGGTATTGAAAGTATATAACAATGAGATACCGCCAACATTGGTGGGATATACACTGAGAGGAGAAGGACCGGAAGAGTTAGTTTTTCCACTTTTTGAAGCTACATTACCCAACATGGAGAAACAAAACCGAGTGCTTGACCTAAGCAGTTGGAGCTTGAAAGAAATGGTAGGAGATGGAGGAAGAATCAAAGCACAAAAGATAAAGAATCTGCCGGCTATACCGGCCATGAGGAATTATAACGAAACGGCAGAGGCTATCTATGGAAATGAGACAGAATACAAAGAAGGGGCGTTTTTCCGATATGATAAAAAGGAAAAGAGTTTGCAAAATGCAAGTGAATGTCTAAAGGATGAGGAAATACCAAGCATATATACTTCAGAAGAGCGAGCCTCTTTAAGGAGCAATCAAGTGGTAGTAAACGAGCAAGAAAATGTAGTGTGCGTAGCTCTGTTATATGTCAACCTGCTTTGTTGGTACGACCTCGACGGGAATCTGAAACAAAGAGTTCTGCTGGGAGATGATTGGGTCTTCCCAATGCGAGACAATAAATACTTAGACTTTCCCAATGCAAGGAAACAGATTGTCTCGATGAGCGGAACAGAAAAACACCTATATTGCCTCTACAACGGTAATATAACGGAAGAAGAAGGCTCACTGATTTTGCAATTCGACTGGAAAGGCAAGCTGAAGGAAGTATTGAAAACCGGAGTTTCCTTGGAAAAGATTACGGTAACTCCCGATGGAGGGTATATTTATGGAACACATATTACAGAGAATGGAGGAAGCGATGTATATAGGATGAGTTTTTAAAATATAATATATCTCTGGAAAAATCTAAGGAATGAGGGAAAATAATGATGGCGGCACTGGTGTTCAATGACTTATGATGAAAGCCTCTCCAATGCAAAAGTGCAAGGAAATGAAAGGTAATGAGGGCGGACGGTTT
>SUYA01000015.1 GCA_015060695.1 Mediterranea massiliensis | reverse complement strand
GCGAATATGATTCGTCTTAAATAAAATAAAAACACCCAACTTTACATTCTTGGGTGTAAAATTGGGTGTTTGTTTTATAATTTGCTGATTTTCAGCGTTTATTGCGGAGAGACAGGGATTCGAACCCCGGGTACCTCTCGGTACAACGGTTTTCAAGACCGCCGCAATCGACCACTCTGCCACCTCTCCTAAAATACTTCCTCTTATTAAAGAAGTGCTTTTCTCTAAAAGCGGTGCAAAGATACTACTCTTTTTTGAATCTACAATTTTTCTTTCCTAAAAAATATATTTTCCCTTTAGAAATAAAATAAAGTAATCTCTGCCTTTGTTAAATATATGCTGAACAACATATTTTCTTACCTATTATGTATATAGATACGATTTTTTTTCGTAAATTTGCACGCCTAAGAAGGACATAGTATATTAACCTCTTATTCAAAAAACATTTATGGAATTGAACAAGCACTTTATCGATGGAATTTGGAGTAAAGAAATCAATGTAAGCGATTTCGTTAGTAAAAACATTGCCCCCTACACCGGGGACGCCTCGTTCTTGCAAGGCCCAACAGAACGCACTCTGCGCATTTGGAATCTATGTCTGGAGGCTATCGAAGAGGAACGTGCCAACAACGGTGTACGCGATTTGGACAATGTAACAGTATCTACCATTACTTCGCATAAAGCCGGCTATATAGATAAGGAGAACGAACTGATTGTAGGACTTCAGACAGACAAATTGCTGAAACGTGCCATCAAGCCCTTCGGAGGCATTAACGTAGTAGCCAAAGCATGTCGTGAAAACGGTGTGGAGGTAGATGAAAAGGTGAAAGACATCTTTACACACTATCGCAAAACACACAACGACGGTGTATTTGATGCCTATACAGAAGAGATTCGTTCATTCCGCTCATTGGGATTCCTCACCGGATTGCCCGACAATTATGCCCGTGGTCGCATCATCGGTGACTATCGTCGTTTGGCTTTGTACGGCATCGACCGACTGATAGAAGCTAAGCAAGAAGACCTGCACAACTTGACAGGCCCCATGACCGAAGCCCGTATCCGACTGCGCGAAGAGGTATCAGAACAAATCAAAGCCTTGAAAGAAATCAAGGTGATGGGTGAATATTACGGATTGGATTTAAGTCGTCCGGCCACCTCGGCACAAGAGGCTGTACAATGGGTTTACATGGCATACTTGGCCGCCGTAAAAGAACAAGACGGTGCAGCCATGTCGCTGGGTAATGTATCAACCTTCCTCGATATCTACATTGAATACGACTTGTCACACGGCAACATAGACGAAACATTTGCACAAGAATTGATTGACCAATTCGTTATCAAGCTACGCATGGTACGCCACCTGCGCATGCAATCGTACAACGACATATTTGCCGGCGATCCCACTTGGGTAACCGAAGCCATCGGTGGACGATTCAACGACGGACGTGTAAAGGTAACCAAGACTTCGTTCCGCTTCTTGCAAACATTGTACAACCTGGGTCCTTCACCCGAACCTAATATGACCGTGCTTTGGAGCCCCGAATTGCCCGAAGGTTTCAAAGAATTCTGCGCCAAAGTATCGGTGGACACCAGCTCAGTACAATATGAAAACGATAACCTGATGCGCGAAGTGCGCAATTGCGACGACTATGGCATTGCCTGCTGCGTATCATACCAAGCCATTGGCAAACAAATACAATTCTTCGGTGCCCGCGCCAACCTGGCCAAGGCATTACTACTAGCCATCAACGGTGGACGATGCGAAAATACCGGTACCGTAATGGTAAAAGGTATCCCCGTACTAACCAGCGATGAACTGAAGTTCGAAGAGGTTATGAGCAACTACAAGAAGGTGCTTACCGAAATTGCTCGCGTCTATAACGAAGCCATGAACATCATCCACTACATGCACGATAAGTATTATTATGAAAAGGCACAGATGGCCTTCATTGATACCGACCCACGCATCAACTTGGCTTACGGTGTAGCCGGACTTTCTATTGCCCTCGACTCTCTGTCGGCTATACGTTATGCAAAAGTAACTGCTAAGCGCAACGAAATCGGCCTAACCGAATCGTTCGACATTCAAGGCGAATTCCCCTGCTTCGGTAACAATGACGACCGTGTTGACCAATTAGGAGTTGACTTGGTATATTACTTCAGCGAAGAGTTAAAAAAACTACCTGTTTACAAGAATGCACGTCCCACCCTGTCACTGCTGACCATTACTTCAAACGTGATGTACGGAAAGAAAACAGGTGCTACTCCCGACGGACGTGCCAAAGGTGTTGCCTTCGCCCCCGGCGCAAACCCCATGCACGGACGCGACAAGAACGGTGCCATCGCTTCACTCAGCTCGGTAGCAAAACTACGCTACCGCGACTCACAAGACGGCATCTCTAACACCTTCTCCATCGTTCCCAAGTCATTAGGCCCTACACCCGAAGAACGTGTGGAAAACTTAGTGACCATGATGGACGGATACTTTACTAAAGGTGCCCACCACCTAAACGTAAACGTACTGAATCGCGAAATGTTGGAAGATGCCATGGAGCATCCCGAAAAGTATCCGCAACTGACCATTCGTGTATCGGGCTATGCCGTAAACTTTGTAAAACTTAGCCGCGAACACCAGTTAGAAGTTATTAGCCGTAGCTTCCATGAAAGAATGTAAATAAAATAATATGATAAACGTACACTCTTACGAAAGTATGGGAACATTCGACGGGCCGGGACTCCGGCTCGTCGTTTTCCTACAAGGTTGTCCCTTTCGTTGCCTCTATTGTGCCAACCCCGACACCATTGAAATAAAAGGAGGTAAAGCCACTCCTCCGGAAGAAATCATCGAAATGGCTGTCAGCCAAAAACCTTTTTTTGGTAAACGTGGAGGCATTACCTTCTCTGGTGGAGAACCAACCTTGCAAGCAGAAGCTCTGATACCTCTATTCAAAGAACTAAAAGCACATCAAATACACATCTGCCTGGATAGTAACGGTGGAGTATGGAACAAGCATGTAGAAGAATTATTGCTACTGACCGACTTGGTATTGCTGGATGTCAAGCAATTCAACCCCAATCGGCATCAGATACTGACCGGACGAAGCAACGCACAAACACTACGCACCGCTGCTTGGCTAAAAGAGCAGAATCGTCCCTTTTGGCTACGCTATGTTTTAGTACCCGGATACAGCGATTATGAAGAAGATATCCGAGCTTTAGGAGAACACTTCAAATCCTATACTAACATTGAACGCATAGAGATTCTACCCTATCACCGATTAGGAGTACATAAATATGAAGCTATGGGATGGGAATACCAATTGTCTGAGGTAAAAGAAAACACACCCAAACAATTAGAAAAGGCCGAATCTTTATTGAAAAAGTATTTCAATACCGTTATTGTAAACTAAAAAGGCTATCCCAATTAGGATAGCCTTTTAATTGTATTCAATAGAATATTCTTTATTTCTCACACTTACAAGGAGCTATTACCTTCCAAATACCAGCAGCTATAGCAGCACCAATAAACGGACCAACAATAAAGAGCCAAAGTTGAGTCAATGCCTCACCACCTTGGAACAAAGCCGGACCAATACTACGAGCTGGGTTTACTGAAGTACCGGTATAACGAATACATACCAAGTGAACCAAAACCAATGACAAACCAATAGCCAAACCGGCAAAGTTTCCGGCACCTACCTTACTGTCTGTAGTACCTAATACAACCAAAACAAAGATGGCTGTAAATACGATTTCGGCAACTAAACCACCCATCAGTGAAACACCGGGTTGACACGCATTAGCACCTGTACCTGCAACTACATCACCACTGGTAGTTGTGCAAAGGAAAAGAACGGCAGCGCCAATAATAGCACCTATTACTTGGAACAACATGTACATAGCTGCATCCTTACCATTGATGCGACCAGCAAGAAGACATCCCAATGTAATGGCCGGATTAATGTGGCAACCACTAATACCGCCAATGGTATAGGCCATAGCCACTACCGACAAACCAAAAGCCAACGCTGTGCCAACTACCGTAGCAGCCAACATCGGTTCGTTGGAAGTACATCCTAAACTTACGGCTGTGCCGCAACCCATCAGTACGAGAACCATTGTTCCCACCATTTCTGCCAAATACTTTTTCATAATCGCTTTGATTTAAATTAATAAATATACCGACAAATGTATAAAATTAAGTTGAATTTGCAAATTAATAGAAGCAAAAACTCTTTATACATCTGTTTACGGCCTTCATCAACCTAAGAATGAAATTAGCACACCAGCAGCAACAGCCGAACCAATCACACCCGATATGTTGCTCGACATGCAATAATTGAGCACATGATTCTTTGGATCATACTTTGTAGCAATGTCGTTACATACGCGGCTTGCCATAGGTACGGCACTAAGTCCTGTAGCACCTATAAGCGGATTGATTTTCTTCTTTGTAAAGAGGTTGAACAACTTCACCAGGAAGATACCACTTGCGATAGACAAACCAAATGCGAAGAAACCACCCACAACGATACCAATGGTCATCCAGTTAAGGAATGCATCGGCAGTCATGGTAGCACCGACACAAAGACCTAAGAAAATGGTAGCTGCATTCATAATGCTATTGCTTGCAGCATCGAACAAACGACTGGTATCAGCACCTACTTCTTTTATTAAATTACCAAACATCAGCATTCCCACCAAAGGTACAGCCGAAGGAACAAACAATGCTACAACGGTAGTTACGGCTATGGGGAAAATAATCTTCAACACACGCAGATTCTTAATTTCTGTCTTCGAAGGATAAAGCTTTTCTTGCTCCTTCATGTTAATCATCAACTCCTTCTTCGAGCAGCAAAGTTTAACCACCAAGGGGATAATAACCGGTACCAACGCCATGTAGGAGTAGGCAGCAATGGCAATAGGGCCAAGCAAATGAGGAGCCAACTTAATGGTAGTAAAGATAGCCGTAGGACCATCGGCACCACCGATAATACCTAATGATGCAGCCTCTTTCAGAGTAAAGAAACCAGAACCTACAGCAATAAGCAAAACGGTAAAAATACCAAATTGAGCTGCTGCACCGAAAATAGAGAGACGCAAGTTGCGAAGCATAGGACCAAAGTCGGTCAATGCTCCTACACCCATAAAGATAATGGGAGGCAACAAGCCCGTTTTAATGAGCATGTAATAAAGAAAATTCATTAATCCCAATTCATGAGCAATTTCGGGTAATGACATTTCCCATATATTCTTCATCACTCCATGCACCTCTACCATACCATTAGAATCGGCTTGGATAACGCCCATCTCTCCACCGGGAAAGTTGGCTATAAGTACACCAAAAGCAATAGGGATGAGTAGCAATGGTTCGTAATGTTTCTTTATACCCAAATAAAGTAATACAAATGCCAGGGCATACATGATAAGGAATGACGGTTGAGCAGCAATATTGCTGAATGCCGTCATATCGTATAGTTTACTTAATATATCTTCCATTATGCAATTGTCATTAATACATCATCTTCTGAAACTGAATCTCCGGGATTGAGCGCAATCGAAGTAATTGTTCCGCCAAACTCGGCACGGATAGCATTGTAAGTCTTCATGGCTTCGATGTAACACAACAGATCGCCTTCACTTACCTTATCACCAACCTTCAAAGCTGTTTCTTGCGTATTCTTCGTCAAGAAGAACTTGCCTTCGAGCGGTGCAACCACCTCCTTGCCTTCACCCGTAGCAGATGCATTGTCGGTAGTTGTAGCAGGCAATTCAGCATCACCATAAGCCACCGTTACTCGATAGGATTGCCCATCTACTTGTACTGTCAGTGTCTTAGGTTTAGCATCCTCGGTCACACCCGTTTGATGCTGCTCTTTACGACGTTTTTCTACATCAGCCAAGAAGTCTTCTTTAGCCTTACCACTCTTATAAGCCTCGTATTGAGCAGGATGCATAGCATACTCGAATAATTCTTCATCATCTTGACCTGTATCCCACTTGTTTTCTTTCATCAATTTACGATACTTATCCAATGCATCAGGATAGTTGTCTTGCGGATTACCTGTAAAGAACTTACGTCCTTCGCGTTCAGCCTTTTCGATGATTTCAGGTGCTAATTCACCAGGAAGACGACCTGCCTTACCTAATATCATATCCCATATATCGTCTGCAATCATACCCCAACGTTCTTTTCCCTTTTCCAAAGCCATCACATTCATCATAGCAAGGTTCTTTACATATTGACTGAACGGTGTTACCAAGGGGGGATATCCTACTCGCGGCCAAACATAAGCTACTTCGTTGAATAGTTTTATAAGCAATTGGTCTTGTGTCATGAACGGCAAGTTTCGTTTTGCCTTATACTTATTAATACTTTCCAAATTGCTTTCCAAATCGGCCATCAACGATCCCATCATGCCACCAGGCAATCCTGGTCCAATGAGTAATGAGTTCATCAAGCGATTCTTAGGACTGATATACAAGCCAAGGAAGTCATCCATAAACTCTTGCACCAATGCACGCACCTTCATGTATGCCTCCATATTGATTTCTGGCACTTGGAAACCTGCATCCTTCAACATGGCTTGCACGCTTAGTAAGTCGGCATGACCTGTACCCCATGACAGCGGCTCCATACCTACGTCCACATAGTCGCAACCAGCTTCACATACCTCCAGGATGCTTGCCATGTTAAAGCCGGGACCGGCGTGACTATGATATTGTATAGGAATATCCTTAATCTTCTTAATACCGGCTACAATCTTTCCCAACGAAACTGGGCGACCGATACCTGCCATATCCTTGATACAGATTTCATCAGCACCAGCTTCTATTAATTCTTTCGCCATGTTCACGTAGTACTCAACAGTATGGATAGGAGAATGAGTAATGCTGAGGGCACATTGCGAAATCATACCTGCCTCTTTGGCATAAGTAATAGAGGGAATAATATTACGCACATCATTCAAGCCACAGAAGGTACGTGTAATATCTGTTCCTTGCGCTTTCTTTACCTTATAAAAAAGTTTACGTACATCGGCCGGCACAGGACTCATCCGTAACCCATTTAATGCACGATCTAACATATGTGTTTGAATGCCTGCTTCATGAAATGGTTTTGTCCATTGACGCACCGCATTATTAGGATTCTCACCAAACAATAGATTTACCTGTTCAAAGCCCCCACCATTAGTCTCAACGCGAGCAAAACATCCCATTTCGATAATTGCCGGAGCTACTTTTACCAATTGGTCCACGCGAGGTACATATTTTCCTGCACTTTGCCACATATCGCGGAACACCAAACTGAACTTTACTTCTCTTTTCATCCTTTTCTGATAATTTGTTTAGTATGTAATTTCTTCTATATTTTCTCTACCTTGGCCACTTTGCCTTTTCCATGAGTAACTACTTGTACAGCAGCTGTAATTGCAGCCAACACATGAGCCGGTATAGGAACCGGTTGAGTGGAAGATTTCTTTACCAGTACCTCTTCTTCTGGAATAAATTTGTTGACAAACAGAATCAGTGACTTACCTAATCCTATCACAATGAGTAAGATAATAAAAACAGTCATCATACCCACCACCATCAATAACAATGCTAAATTTAAACTATCCATATTCGAAAACTTTGTTAGTTATTTCTTTTTAAAACAAAAAAATCGCCCGAAATTACAAATAATCACTTAAAAAGCTATACTCATATATAATAAAAAACATTAAACAGATAAAAAAAACTGTGACCGAACACAGAAAGATAATCTGCTTTAAACTTATAAACTTCATTATTTAATAATATAGACATAAATAATTCCTAATTATTTAACAATAAATAAAGTAGTAAAACACTCATAACAACTACGTTTTATCAATTATTCGAAGAAAGTGCTAAAAAAAACAATCGCGACATCCAACTTTAAAAGATTGAATGTCGCGACTATTAAAATAAAATTATAAAATCAACTAAAATTCACTTGTAAAATGAAATTTAATGTGTTTGAAATCCACTTGTGCCATTTGAAGAACATAACCACTATCAGCCAAAAATACATCACGTCCCTCACGGTCTTTAGCCATATATTGGAATTTGCGTTTTTTAAATGCTTCTAATTCAGCCAAATCATCGCTCTCAATCCAACAAGCCTTATATAAACTCAAAGGTTCCCAACGACACTTAGCACTATATTCGTTTTCCAAACGATATTGAATAACTTCAAATTGCAACTGTCCGACTGTTCCTATAATTTTACGACCATTAAACTGATTAACAAATAACTGAGCCACGCCCTCATCCATCAATTGATCGATACCCTTAGCCAACTGTTTCTGCTTCATCGGATCGGCATTCTCAATATACTTGAACATTTCGGGCGAAAAACTTGGCAAACCGCGGAAGTGAAGTTTCTCGCCTTCAGTCAGTGTATCACCAATCTTGAAGGTACCGTTATCTGGAAGACCTATAATATCTCCTGCCCATGCCTCATCCACAGTTGTCTTTCGCTGCGCCATGAATTGTGTTGGGCTGGAGAAACGAAGCGTTTTACCATGACGTACATGGTAATAAGGCGCATTACGCACAAACTTACCCGAACAAATTTTGCAAAAAGCAACACACGAACGATGATTCGGGTCTATATTTGCTGTAATCTTAAAAATAAAGCCAGTAAACTTAGGTTCATTGGGCGTTACATCACGCTCTTCGGCCTTTACCGATCGAGGGCTGGGAGCAATCTCAACAAAGGTATTAAGCAACTCTTCCACACCAAAATTATTGAGAGCTGAACCAAAGAACACAGGTGCTAAGTCACCTTTCAAATAGTCATCCACTTCAAATTCAGGATAAACTCCCTCTATCAATTCAAGCTCGTTGCGCAGTTTATCGGCTAATTGGTTACCAATTTGATTATCCAATTCTTCAGAGTTGATATCTACCTCCACCTTTTCTGTAACTACTTGTTTCGAAGGTTGAAATAAATTCAAGTTCTGTTCATAGATATTATACACCCCCTTGAATCGCACACCGCTTTCGATGGGCCACGTTAATGGGCGCACATGAATTTTCAATTCTTCCTCCAATTCGTCAAGCAAGTCGAAAGGATCTTTCGCCTCACGGTCCATTTTGTTTACAAAGATGATAACAGGCGTATTGCGCATACGACATACCTCCATAAGTTTGCGTGTTTGCGTTTCCACACCTTTCGCACCATCCACCACAATGATTACACTATCTACGGCAGTCAGCGTTCGGTAAGTATCTTCGGCAAAGTCTTGGTGACCTGGAGTATCAAGAATATTAATCTTATAATCGCGATAATCAAACTCCATCACTGAAGTTGTTACTGAGATACCGCGCTGCTTTTCTATATCCATCCAGTCGGACGTAGCCGTTTTCTTTATCTTATTGCTTTTTACAGCACCGGCCACTTGTATTTGCCCACCAAACAATAATAGTTTTTCGGTGAGCGAAGTCTTACCGGCATCCGGATGCGCAATAATAGCAAAAGTTCTTCTTCTTTCTATTTCGTTCATACTTCCATCAATAAATTTACGCATTTCTGAAGTGACTCTTCCCAATGTGGTATAGCGAGGTTATAGATACTCTTAATTTTTGTCTTGTCCAAGACCGAGTAGTTGGGGCGTGGTGCTTTAGCCGGATACTCGTAGGTATGTAGCGGTGATACTTTGCAAGTCGTGATGCCCGCCATGCGATGAATAGCACGTGTAAAGTCATACCAAGAACACACACCTTCGTTACTAAAGTGATAGATTCCCGACACAATGCCCTGATTGATGGCAACCATGATGGAACGTGCCAAGTCGTTGGCATAAGTTGGGGTACCTATTTGATCAAACACGACACCAAGAGTCTCTCGTTCCTTTCCTAAACGAATCATGGTCTTCACAAAGTTATTGCCATAAATAGAGTAAAGCCATGCTGTGCGTATTACCATAGCACGACTACATTGTTGCATCACCACTTGCTCGCCTGCTAATTTGGTACGTCCGTAAGCAGAATTGGGACAAGGTGAAATATCTTCCGTATAAGGCACATGAGCCGTACCATCAAAAACATAGTCTGTAGATACATGAATCAACGATGCCCCCACCTCTTCGGCAGCCGAAGCAAGATAACCTGGTGCCACATGATTCAGTTTATCGGCAAATGCCTCATCATCCTCAGCTTTATCTACAGCGGTGTAAGCGGCACAATTCACAATTACTTCCACTCCATTCTCTTTCACAAACATACGAACGGCCTGCTCATTGCAGATATCCAATTCTTGTACATCTGTAAAGATATATTCATGTTGATTATTTTCTTGAGCCAGAATCTGCATTTCATTGCCCAACTGACCGTTAGCACCGGTAATTAATATTTTCATATTTAATCAAATTTAGTCTATTTCCAATTCGCCTTTTTTATCCTTCTCATAATAATTAGCAAGCAAAGACAAGAACGAGCCGATTGCTTCGATAGCTTTTTTTGTCTCTTTACTGATTTCTTTTTTCTGTAAGCGCAACAACAGTATGCCATACATTGCCTCAAAACAAGTTTCTAATTCCGACTCATCGTTGTTTCTGTTTTTTTGCCGAAGCTCCACAATAAAAGGCAACGCTCTGAAGTAGCTAGCATTATAAAATGGATATTTGGTAGAGGATAACAACATAGCATGCAACTCCATCAGATTCAGAATCACATTCCTATTAATCTGTAAATGTCCTCTCTCTTTTACCCCTTCAACACGCATCATCTCACACAGATTAGTATACCATTCTTGTAAGGCCGATTGCTCTTCTTGCGGATAACTATTTATCAACTGCCGGGTAATGGTCACCATGTCGCAATTATTAGCGCGGATTAAATCCTCTACTTGCCACATATAAATAAGATACTCGGCAATATTTTTCTCTTTCAATTGCTGTGCTATTTTCATCTTATCTTTATTAATATAGTGACTGTCCCATCAACGTAAAGATAAATCCTACCAAAGAGACGATAGTTACAATACTACCAATTATCCTATTCAACACCCAAATTCCACGCATATCGAAACGCTTGCGTATTTTATTGACAAAATAAGTCAATCCGAACCACCAACTCAATGCACCTGCCGCAATAGCTAAATATCCCCAAAAGGCTTCGAACACCAATACACCCTCACTAACAAAAGCAAAACGAGCAAACAAACCTATAAATAGGAAAATAATAAGAGGGTTGGATAGTGTAACAAAAAAAGCGGTAATCAAATTATGCAGATAAGTTCCTTTTTTACCAGAAGAAGGACGAATAGATTGCACCGGATTGCTACGGAAGGTATGAATACCAAATGCCATTAGCATTAAACTTCCCAACAATTGCAAATAAAAGATATTCTGTTGTACATAATCAAAAACAAAACTCATACCATAGCCCGTAAACAATGCATAACAGATGTCACTGATTGTAGCACCGATACCTGTAACAAAGCCATACCAACGCCCTTTATTCAAAGTACGTTGTATGCACAACACACCCACAGGGCCAAGCGGTGCTGACACAATAATACCGATTACAATGCCTTTCCACAACAAATTCAACAATGATTCTATCTCTGCCATTTTCGTTACGATTTTTTTGAGGGAGCAAAGATAGTAATTTTATAATAGATACTCATGAATTTAATTGACCAATTGAACAACAAATCGCATTTTTATCCAGTCGGAAGCAGGTATATAAAGAATTTTAGAGAAGTGACAGGAAGAGTGTTTCTTTCTATAGAACAACAATAACTTAAAATTGCTATCTTTGTACCAAAAACAAAAATATCGAAATATGGCAAAACAAGAGTATATTAAAACTAATCGGGAATGGTTAGAAAACAAGAGTAAGGAAGCAGGGGTAATGACTCTATCTAAAGGTATCTATTACAAAGTGCTAAAGTCTGGCGATAAAACAAGTTCACAACCTACACCCAGAAGCATTATCACAGCTCATTATACGGGTTGGACCATCAACGGGAAGAAATTTGATAGTAGTCGTGGGGGTGTACCATTGGCCTGCCGATTGTCTGACTTGATTGAGGGTTGGATAATAGCCATGCAACAAATGCACATAGGTGATAAATAGGAAATCTACCTTCCTGCTGAAATGGGATATGGAAAATTCTCACAACCCGGCATACCTGGAGGCTCAACATTAATTTTTGAAATTGAATTACTAAGCATTGGATAAAAAAAAAGAAAGCTATCTGATAACTATTCTCACACCTTTAGTTATACCAGCCGGCAATAATTTCGTGGTTTTATCTACAAGAGGGAAGGTTGCCCACGTTGTCCGTTGTGCTTCAGGAAGTGCCAAATCCCCTATCATGCGATTAGTCAATTGATTGGCTACCTCTATCACCAATTCGTTTTCTCCCTCATGGAAGAAATCGGTGATATCTACTTCCCAAGGAGCACACCAAAGATAACCAACTTCTTTACCGTTTAGCCATACCCTTGACACAGCCTCAAGACCTTGAATATGTAAGTAGATACGTCGTCCATCATAGGATTTCGATATTTCAATGTTTTTTCGATAAACAGCCAACCCGGAATGATGTTTCAATGCCTCATCTTCAAAATCTATCCACGATATAAGGTGAGGCATATTCACCGTGCGTACACCGTTAGGCAAATGAAAATCGACCTTCCAATCCTCATTCAGATATATTATTTCGGAATCGCTACCCCAGGTGCGGGAAAGAGTGGAAGCAGGTAAAGCATCATTAGGACAAAGTACAATAAAACCAGCTTCGTGAGGAGCAAGCGACAAACGAATAGACAAATCTCCATCAGCAGTTGTTGAAACAGGTATAACATATCGTTTGCCTGTATCGGGATTCCAAAACTCAGCCATCTTCCCCTTTGAGTCCCGCATTACCACATCATCAACATAAGCAGAATCGCTATGATTATCAAAGAAATAAATATCAAAGGCATCGCTATTACGGTGAGCAAAGAAAAGACGATCATTAGGCTTATTCGCACTTTGAAATATCACATCGGGAAGAAGGTCTGTTGAATTTAAAAATACATTTAAATTATAATCACCTTCCTTTCGTGCATCATACACTTTGACACCATGTCGCTGAAGTTGGCATATCTTATTTTCGGCTTCTTCTGTCAAACGCGCCATTCGTTCGACAACTAACACTCGATAGGTCATGCCACTTTTAGCCTTCAATAACCCCGAATCGGCATAAAACAAATTAAGCAACGCATCATCGGTACACACATCCCAATTATAGCCTTCGGGAATTTGAGGCAAACGATGAGACAATATTTTATTAGACACTTCACTACCTAAATAGATACATAAATCTACTACCGGTTTCCCTTGGCGCATCATATAGGCACATCGTGACTGATAATCCCAAAATCCTCGACTAAGGGGCCACATTGTATTGTTTCGATTCAAACAATATTCACGTCCATTAGCCGTATTCCCTGGATAACGGTCTAACCATGGCTGATAAGCACTGGCACACACCATGAACTCATTTAATTGATAAGCATAAGCATAATCTGCCAAAGTTTTGAAATACGACAATGTCTGACTATATTTTACATCAGTATAAGCCTCAGCCGAAGCTATCGGTTTCCCATAGAGATGAGCAGCCGAAGCAACTTCTTTGATGTCATAACAGGAATTGTTGTGCTTCCCCCAAAACTCTCCTTGTGGCCGACGCACACTTCCTTTAGCAGAGATATTATCCGAAGTCATACTCTGTCCGTTCCCGGTAGCTTGTGCCGTCAACATCACCCCCTCATTCATTGCCAACGTATCAAGCACAGCAAAATAACGGTGATTAACTAAATGAGCAATAGTTTGACGATGATGGAAGAGAATCTTATCAGATTTTTCTTTCGTTTCTACCACATATCCCAACAAAGCAGGAAGATAAGGAGTTATATCATATCCCTTAAATGCCTCAAACTCTCTCTCGTAACCGTGTGTCCAATTCTGACTTCCCATTTCGTGACTATCCATCACTACTCCAATAGGTTTCAGGTCATAATGGGCTAATGTATCGAGAATCACTTTGGCAAAGTTATCCCACTGCAGCTTTGCTGCCGATTTCAACATTTTATCACACTCTAAACCCATTTGTCCGGGACGTCCATGTTTTGTTCGCCCTCGGGTAGAAGTTTGAGCTATTCGAAGGATAACCCACTTCCTTCCATCATTGGGTGCTGACCATTCTAAGCGTCCATCGGCTTGAAGCAGATGGCTTAAATCAATAATTTCATCAGGATTTATCACCTCGTTTTCAGTGTATGAAGGAGTATGATTGGCTATAGTATAATCACTATTTATCCCGGCTTTGTTCTCCCATTCATCGGTCATAGCCTGTGCCGATAGGGTGGCTTTTCGAATTTCTAATGTGCGTAAACGCTGACCGTCTTGACGGTTCCAATCGTGTAAATTTAAGCGAAAATAGCGAGCTGTTACAGCAGGGAAAGAAATGGTCTTTACCCGGTAATGGATGTTATAAAGGGTAGGTATATCGCGTACGACTTGCCAATTTACGCCATCATCAGATATTTCTAACTGTCCAATTGGAGGCATTTCAAGGAATCCATCTCCATAGAATTTATCAGACGATGGTCCTGGCCAATTCATGGATACTGTCGGATGCTTGGCTGTATTATATTCGCTATATGTCAATGAACGAGCAGTAAAAGGTTGACCAAAATCATAAGTTAACAGTGTTGGTTTATCAAATTTCACCGTTTTCTCTATCAATATTTTTTCTTCCCATTTTACACTTGATGGTACCGGAAATGCCAAAGTCTTAATATCCCAAAACTGATCAGAGGAAGGAGAGGGTAAAATATCATTGTACGTCGTACCACCATCTATCAATAGATAGCTATGACAGAGGCGTTTCATACTCATCTCTTTTGTAATCCAAGGACCACCTGCTACGAAGCCATTGGAGAGGTTTATCTCAAACGTCAAACCTAATCGTTTAGCTTCGGATGCTGCAAATTTCAATGTTTCCCACCATCGGAACGAGAAAATACTATCAGCTCCTTTTCCATCTCCATGTATCTGGTCGTAGTAAACCACTCCTCCCACTCCGGCATTACGATAAGCTTCAAGATCGGCTGTTATTCCTTCATAAGTAGTTTCCGTCTCACCATGAAACCACCACACTTTAGTACGAGTAGAATCTGGTACCGACTGAAATTCATTATACATAGTAAGAATATCTTTTCTCTCAATTGGTGTACAAGCTAGCAAGAAGTTAAATGTCAATAAAAGAAGAGTAGCATAGCACTTCTTTCTCCATCCAAACTTTTTTGTTTTCATAGCATCATAGTATTAGATTTGGTTATTTTCAATAAAAAATTGTCTCGAAGTCCTACTCTGAACTCCGAGACAATTATTCTTTGCTTTCTTATTTCTTGTAATTTTTCAAACCCGTTTCTAAGAAATCAACATATGCAGGAATATCCTCGTCGAATGAATATGATTTGTTCAATGGACGACCATCGTTATCTATCAGCACATAAAAGGGTTGGGCATTGGCTCCAAACTTAACACGTTGTAGATAACTCCATTTATCACCCACAGTACGCAAGGTTCGTTCTTTTCCGTTTTCGGTTACTGTTATTGGTTGAGAAAGTGGTGTTTTATTATCAACATAAAGGGTTATTAGTACATAGTCATTGTTGATAAGGCTACTGACCTTCTCGTCCGTCCATACAGCTAACTCCATCTTACGACAATTAACACATCCATAGCCAGTAAAATCGAGCATCACAGGTTTATCGTGCTGACGAGCATAGGCCATACCCATATCATAGTCGTCAAACTGAGCATGTACTTCGTTGGTATATAAGTTAAAATCTTGTGTACTCATGGGAGGAGAAAAAGCACTAATGGCTTTCAACGGAGCGCCCCATAGACCTGGCACCATATAAACAGCAAATGACAACGAAGTCATAGCCAAAAAGAAACGAGGTACACCAATTTTAGTATCATCATCATCGTGCGGAAACTTTATCTTACCCAATAAATAGAAGCCAAGCAATGCAAACAATACTATCCAAATAGAAAGGAAGGTCTCACGATCGAGAATACGCCATCCGTAAGCCAAGTCGGCCACAGAAAGGAATTTCAACGCAAAAGCCAATTCAATAAATCCCAATGTCACTTTAATGACGTTCATCCATCCACCCGACTTAGGCATGGATTTTAACCAAGTAGGGAAGAGAGCAAAAAGAGTAAAAGGCAAAGCCAAAGCAATAGCAAAACCAAGCATACCGATGGCAGGCGCCAAAAGACTACCCGATGTACCTAATTCTACTAACAAGAAGCCGATAATCGGACCTGTACACGAGAATGACACTAAAGCTAACGTAAATGCCATGAGGAAAATGCTAATCAAACCAGTTGTTGATTCAGCCTTACTATCTACAGCATTGCTCCATTTAGATGGTAGGGTAATTTCAAATGCGCCAAAGAAAGATGCAGCAAACACAACTAACATCAGACAGAACAGAATATTGAAAATGGCATTCGTAGAGAGAGCATTCAAAGCACTGGCTCCGAAGATGAGTGTGATGGCCAAACCAAGGGTTACATAAATAACCACAATAGAGGCACCATATGTCCACGCATCACGGATACCCTTAGCCTTATCATTTTTGTTACGTTTCAAGAAGAAACTCACAGTCATGGGAATAATGGGCCACACGCAGGGAGTGAATAAGGCTACAAAACCGCCCAAAAAACCCGCAATAAAAATGGCCCATAAGGAAATATCTGTGGATACTTCAGTTTCACCAAAACTTTGTAACTCACTGATTACAGGCTTCCACAAATCATTAAATTGAGTAGTGTTCATTCCTGTTGTTCCGGTTTCCGACTGAGTGGTTGTTACTTCGGTCGATGCATCGGCCGTAGCAGTAGGTTTAATTTCAAAATCCACTTGGGTAGGCGGAAGGCAATTCTCATCGTTGCAGGCGCCATATTGTAAATAACCCTTAATGAAAGGCTCATTGGATGTAATCTTCAGTTTCTGTACCAATTGTGCCTGTTTTTCAAAGTATCGTACCTGCATGTCGAACATATTATCGTAAGCAGATACTTCTTTCCCTACAGGGAAAAGTTTTCCCTCTAACTCTACACCTTGCAATTTATAAAAATGAACAGTAGCTGATATTGGACCTCCATCACCTAAATCTGTAGAATAAACGTGCCACCCCGGTTCAATAGTAGCGGTAAATATCAACTCATATATATCATTATCCGCTTTTTTTAAATCTGTCTTAAACGTAACCGGATCAAGTATCTGTGCTTGAGCCACTATCGTAACTAGCAACAAGAGCCATGAAAACAATATTTTTTTCATCTTTTTAAAAAGTAATTTTATACTTCATAATCTACACAAGAACGGTTCTCTTTCACTTCAGCCAATAAGCGAGCAGCAGCCACATGTTGGGGATGCACTGCGTATGCTTTTACATCATCCAAAGAATCAAACTCACTATACAAAGCAATCTCCCATGCCTCTTCTGGATTTATATTCAACCCCACTTCTATTCTGCGAATAAAAGGAATGACTGCTGGCAATGCTTCAATAGCTTGCTTGAATTTGTTCATGGCTTCCAACTTCACTTCAACTGAAAGCTCATCTTTTAACTTAAATAATACAATATGCTTTACCATAATTTGTCTGTTTTACGAATTATCCGTATATTTGTAGAATATAAAATCAGTTGCAAAAATACCAATTTCATAGTAATCCAACAACTAATGTACTCGAAATGATGAATAAAAAACAAATATTTCTACTTCTAATAGGCATATTACTTAGTCCAATAATAGGGGGATGTGGACATTCGGTCAAACAAGAACCCATTGAATACGACGATTTACAACAAATAAAAGATAGCGGAGAACTGACCGTATTAACCTTGTATAGCTCGACAACCTATTTTACCTATCGAGGTGAAGATATGGGATTCCAATACGAATTGAGCCAACAATTTGCCGCACATTTGGGAGTGAAACTTAACGTAAAAACAGGACGTACCCCTCAAGAACTGATTGATATGTTACAAAATGGAGAAGGTGACTTGATTGCATACACACTACCCATCACCAAAGAGCGCAAAGACGAGTTGCTTTATTGTGGAGAAGAAGTCATCACTCATCAGGTAATTGTACAACGCCGTAGTGGAAAGCAACCCATATTAAAAGATGTAATCGATCTTGTAGGCAAAGATATATATGTAAAACCTGGCAAATACCACCAACGACTGATTAACTTGAACAAAGAATTAGGAGGAGGTATCAATATATGTTTAGTTAACAACGACAGCATTACATTAGAAGATCTCATAACTCAAGTAGCACAAGGAAAAATTGACTACACTGTGGCAGATAACGACATTGCCCGCCTTAACAAAACCTACTACCCCAATCTAAACATTACGCTTCCTATTAGTTTCGATCAACGAGCAGCTTGGGCTGTACGCAAGAATTCCCCACGTTTAGCATTAGCTGCCACTCGCTGGCATAAAGACAACTTAACCTCACCAGCTTATACCGCCAGTATGAAACGATATTTTGAAAAAAGTAAGGCTATGCCCCATTCACCTATCCTCAATGTACGGGAAGGGAAAATATCACATTACGATGACTTATTCAAAAAATATGCTCCAGAGATAGGATGGGATTGGAGATTACTTGCTTCATTGGCATACAACGAATCAAACTTCGACACCACTGCAGTATCGTGGGCTGGCGCTCAAGGACTCATGCAACTGATGCCTAGCACAGCACGTGCCATGGGTGTACCTCTTGGCAAAGAACAAAATGCGGAAGAGAGTGTAAAGGCTGCAGTAAAGTACTTAGGACAAACGACACGTAGTTTTGCAAAACTTCCTGAAGAGGAAAGAATAAAATTTGTATTAGCAGCATATAATTCTGGAATCGGACATATTTTCGATGCCATTGCTTTAGCTAAAAAACATGGAAAGAATCCTACCGTATGGTATGACAACGTAGAGGCTTGCCTATTATGGAAGAGTAATGAAGAATACTTCACCGATTCTGTATGCCGACACGGTTACTTTCGTGGCACAGAAACTTACAATTTCGTACGAGACATCACTCGTCGTTTTGAACGATACAAGGAATTGATTAAGGAGTAACATTAAAATAAATTCAACCGATTGGCTTGCGCCTCTTCAAAACTGAACAGTTCGGATTGTTTCATTTCTGCACGATACCGACTATAAGTAGCTTCCAACTCGCTGACCAAAGTTTTTTTCTGTAAAGGATTCAATAAACGAACAGCAATTCCGGCATTTTGTGATGCATCTTTCAAATGAACAACTGGCGCATGATAAACGGAAGCAATCTTCAAAGCTGTATGCCGTTCGGATGTAGTGGCTCCACCAATCATTAAAGGTATATCAAGGCCCGCTTTTTCCAATTCGGTAGCAATATACACCATTTCATCCAATGAAGGAGTTATTAAGCCGCTTAATCCAATGATATCCACTTTTTTTTCTATGGCTTGTTGAAGAATTGTTTCAGCCGATACCATCACACCCAAATCAATGATTTCATAGCCATTACAGGCCATTACCACAGATACAATATTCTTACCAATATCATGCACATCACCTTTTACCGTAGCTAACAACACTTTCCCTGACGAAGTCGTATTGGTATGCTTTTCACTTTCGATTATGGGTTGTAAAATAGCGACTGCCTTTTTCATCGTACGAGCAGTCTTCACCACTTGAGGTAAAAACATTTTTCCTTGACCAAAAAGTTCACCCACTCGATTCATTCCATCCATCAAAGGACCCTCTATTATATCTACTGCACATGAATATTGGGACAATGCTTCAATCAAATCTTCTTCCAAATAATCAGATGACCCTTTTATTAATGCTAATGCCAAGCGTTCTCCAACAGGAATAGATTTTCTATCGTTCAATAAATTAGGAGCATTTGTTACAACTTGTTGTTTGCTATTTGAGACTATCTCTATCAAACGTTCAGCAGCATCCTGACGACGATTCAATACCACATCTTCAATACGTTGCAATAGATCATTAGGAATATCTGAATAGAGAACTGATGTAGTAGGATTGACAATTCCCATATCCATTCCTTCAGCAATAGCATGATAGAGGAAAACGGCATGAATGGCCTCGCGAATGTAATTATTACCACGAAATGAGAAAGAAAGATTGCTTACTCCACCACTAACATGTGCTCCAGTCAAATTGCGACGTACCCAACCAGCCGCACGAATAAAATCAATAGCATAGTTATTATGCTCTTCCATACCAGTAGCTATAGTCAAGACATTGGGATCAAATATGATATCGCACGGATTAAAGTCCAATACATTTACTAATAGATGGTAGGCTCGTTCACAGACTGCTATCTTTCGCTCATAAGTATCGGCTTGTCCTTGCTCATCAAAAGCCATCACTACCACAGCAGCACCATATTTTTTAACAAGTGAGGCTTTTTCCAAGAACTTCTCTTCACCCTCTTTCAGAGAAATTGAATTAACTATCGATTTTCCTTGCACACACTTCAGCCCAGCCTCTATCACTTCCCACTTCGAAGAATCAATCATCACTGGAACTTTAGCTATTTCTGGTTCAGAGGCTATCAAATTCAAAAAGTTTACCATCTCGAATGGTGCATCAAGAAGGCCATCGTCCATATTCACATCAATGATTTGTGCACCATCTTCTACCTGTTTACGAGCTATAGATAATGCCTCCTCATATTTTTTTTCACTTATTAGCCTCAAAAATTTTCTTGAACCAGCCACATTGCATCGTTCTCCAATATTTATGAAATTATTTTCAGGTTTTACTTCCAACAATTCCAATCCTGATAGGCGAAGATGGGCCATTCGTTGGAGTGGCTGATGCGGTTTTGCACCATCTACCAGTTTATTAAAACAGGCTATATAGGCTTCAGTAGTTCCACAACATCCACCGATGATATTAACCAAAGACTCGTCGATGTATTCTTTTACTTCCAACGCCATTTGTTCGGGTGTTTGATCATAAACTCCAAAACTATTAGGTAATCCGGCATTGGGATAAGCACTGATATAATAAGGTGCATTAGTGGCCAATTGTTGCAAGAAAGGTTTTAATTGACGTGCACCAAACGAACAATTCAATCCGACAGAGAGGATGTCTGCATGAGAGATGGAAGCCAAAAAAGCTTCTAACGTTTGTCCAGATAACGTACGACCGGCATTATCTGATACGGTTACAGACAACATCAAAGGCACCTTTCTACCAACTTGTTCCATAGCCAGTTCGGAAGCTCGAATGGCTGCTTTGGCATTTAAAGTATCAAATATGGTTTCTATTAATAATGCATCCACTCCACCTTGAAGTAACGCTATCATTTGTTCCACATAAGCCCTCTGCAATTCATCGAAAGTCAACGCACGATATGCAGGATTGTTCACATCTGGACTCATAGAACAAGTCTTATTGGTAGGGCCTACTGAACCTGCCACAAATCGAGGCTTTTTAGGGTTTTGTAGCGTAAATTCATCGGCCACTTGACGAGCTATACGAACTGCAGCCAAATTGATTTCACTTACATACTCTTCAGTATGATAATCAGTCATGCTGATACGCGTTGCATTAAATGTATTGGTCTCTATGATATCAGCTCCGGCAGATAAATATTTTCTGTGAATGTCTTGTATAATATCCGGACGAGTTAAGCAAAGCAAGTCATTATTCCCCTTCTGTTGACCTGAAAGATGAGCAAAACGTTCACCACGAAAATCCTTCTCCGTTAAGTTGTATGGTTGTATCATGGTACCCATGGCACCGTCCAAAATAAGAATCCGGCTATCCAGAAGTTCTTTCAGTGTCTTCATCTCTTAAACATTCTATCCATGTCACGTTTATCAGCCTTTGCTTTCAGCGATTCACGTTTATCATATTCCTTTTTACCCTTTGCCAAAGCTACTACCAATTTGGCCAATCCTTTTTCATTAATAAAAAGTCTCACAGGTATAATAGTAAATCCGGGGTCTTTACTTCCACGTTGTAGTTTATCTAACTCTTTTTTTGTTAAAAGCAATTTCCGTTCTCGTCGAGCCGTATGATTATTATATGAACCATAGAAATACTCGGCCACATGCATATTCTTCACCCACAACTCTCCGTTAACAAAATAGCAATAAGTATCCACCAAACTAGCTTTTCCAAGACGAATAGATTTTATCTCAGTACCAGTCAGTACAATACCTGCCGTATAGGTATCTACTAATGCATAATCAAAAGTAGCACGTTTATTCTTTATATTTACCGAAGGAAGTTTCATGAGTAATGAAGCCTGTATCAATTCAAAAAAATCAAATAAGTACCATTGTCAATCGATTGAATATAAGTTCAATAATTGTTGGACACAGAAGTAACACTAATGTGGAAAAAATAGTAAATCGAAAACGTTCCTTTTCGGGAATCAATAACATCTTTTCACTACCTTCCCACACGACAAAGGCTGTATAGAATTGCAAAAGCAACGATACCACTTTGAAATCGGGCAACACGCCAATGACTATTTGTAATATGAACAAAATGACCATGGCATAGCCGGCAAAACGTTGAATTTGCAAACGGTCTATTTCTAAACCAAACATTCGTTCACTGATTTCAGCAATCAAATATGAAGCCAAATAATAACCACCAAATAAAGAAACTGCCACGGCACAACAACGAGTCATGGCATATTGAAAACTTTGTGGGCCACTCCAACCGTTGGATAATAACACTCCTATAAAGACGGAAAGACCACATAAACCAATCATAGGATAAACAAAAGTTACAATTACTTTTTGCTTATCCTCTTCCAAACGAATTTCCTCCCAGGCACGCGCCGGAGAGGAAATCAGTTGTAGAGCTATATGGAATAATTCCTTATAATTCAAAACATCAATAGTTAGCAGTTGCCATACGGAATGTTTCGTTGGCGCCTTCACCCTTTAAATCTGTTTCACGCTCGCCAGTACCAACAATAGTAACAGTGATACTATCGTTAACAGGAGTCAATGGTGATAATCCTAATTCTTCCAATTGATCTTGTAATGCTCCGAAATGGGGCTGACGGAAACTATATACATATTCCACAAGTTGTCCACCACCTTGCGAACCAGCAGTTTGCTTCAAACGAAGAGTCAATTTATCACCCTCAGCCTTTTCTGGGTAGAGTTCAAAATCGAAAGCCGCACCAGTATAATTAAAAACAAAGCTAGCATTGATATAGCCATTTGCGGCCCAACCACCATAAACCGATTGCAAAGGAATCACTTTTTCACTATTAATTGTATCAGGACGTGTACAGAAATCCTTTACCGGTACTTGTGACCAACTAATTACTTGAGCTTGATAATCTTTCTTTGTTTCAACAAATTCGTCACCTTCCAACAACTTGCAATATGCAACAACACGTTCAGGATATTTACCGGTCAAAGCGTCCAACATCAAATCGCTAGGATTAGTAGGATAAATACTCACGCCATTATCCATCTTTAAAGTGACTGTTCCCATGTATTGTTGAACGGTCATGTAACCACCCAAATCCCAAACGTCACCAGTGTTACCTGAATCCAAACATGATGTAAAAGAGATGCCCATCATTAAGGCAAGGGCGGCCATCATAAATTTAATTTGTTTCATCGCTATAGTCTTTATTTTTGTTTAGCGCTGCAAAATTAGGGAAAAGAATTGAGTAATAGCGCAAACTATCGTTTTTTTTATTGTTTTTAATAATCTGGTATAAAGTTGTTAATGATGATCGGGGTCAATTTTTGTTTTCCATAGTAATTTCAGCAAACAAATCTATATGATTATCTACATATTCGGCTATTTGTGCAGTAAACCTTTCTTCCTTCTCTAAAAAATCATCTTCCAATTCGTCAAAAGCTTCGTATTGCTCATACATAGCCATAAACTCCTCATCATTACGTTCACGTTCTAAATCTTCACGGTGAGCATCGTAAATTTTCTTTGCCGCATATACAATTTTTGTCAGTTCATTTACCCCCCACAAACGCATTGCCTTGGCAAATGGATTATCAAAGATATAGGCACCATATCCATTTTGAACGAGTTGACAGAATCCTCCTTCCATCACCTCATCCCGAAATATTACATACGAATAAAGAGCATGTTGCTCTCCCGTCAACATCGACATTGTATCACTCGTCAATTCTCCGCCTATAGCTTCACGATAAGCATCGGAAAACACTTGAATAAAAGCATCCATTCCCTCACTTGCTGCTTGTCGCAAGGCTTTATCTGTTACTTTAATCATAAAAACTTCTTTATAATTAGTAAAACAATATTAAACATCAATAATAGCTCTATCTACTCTTACTCTTTTTCGTCAAATTACGAGCTAATTGAGTTGCTACGGTCTTTGCAAAATAAGTAACGGCCGTCCCTAATATGGTAGCCAAGACACTTTTACTTTTCCCCGTTGAACGACGTTGTTTCTTTTCCTCTTTTCGACGACGTTCTTCCTCCTTTTCATGAGCTTTGCGAGCCTCTATTTCAGCGGCTTGCTTTTCTGCGACCTCGCGTTGACGAATAATGCGCTCAAAAGCAGAATCGCGGTCAACCAACGACTCGTATTTCCCCCCGATACGCGATGAAGAGATAATAGCAGAGCGCTGTTCAAGAGTGATTGCTCCTATTTGACTTAAGGGAAAAAGTATTTTAGCTTTTTGCACCATCGATGGGGCACCTTTTTCATCGAGAAACGAGACCAAAGCTTCACCTGTACCCAACTCTAATATTTCGCGATTGGTATCGAAGGCCGGATTAGGGCGAAACGTTTGAGCCGCCGACTTTACCGCCGCCTGGTCTTTAGGAGTAAAGGCACGTAAAGCATGTTGTACCCGATTTCCACATTGTCCTAAAATAGTATCTGGTAGGTCTGAGGGTGATTGAGAGATGAAATATACACCAACACCCTTCGAACGAATTAACCGTACCACCTGTTCAATTTTCTCTATCAATGCTTTCGAGGTATCTTTGAAAAGCATATGTGCCTCATCAAAGAAAAATACCATCTTTGGCAATTCCAAATCACCCAC
The DNA here is from genome assembly GCA_015060695.1 of Mediterranea massiliensis. GTDB lineage: Bacteria > Bacteroidota > Bacteroidia > Bacteroidales > Bacteroidaceae > Bacteroides > Bacteroides massiliensis_C. The sequence goes on along the minus strand of SUYA01000015.1, from coordinate 26,003 downwards.
TTCTGGCATTTTTTCGTATATTTCAGTCAAAAGCCACATTAAGAAGGTTGAATAAAGTTTAGGTTGGAGCATCAATTTATCAGCGGCAAGAATATTCATCACTCCCCGCCCCCCTTCTGTCTGAAAAAGGTCAAAGATATCAAAAGCCGGTTCGCCAAAGAATTGTTCTCCCCCCTGCTCGGCCAAAGCCAACAAAGCACGCTGAATAGCACCAACAGAAGCTGTTGAAATATTACCATAGGTAGTGGCATAACGTCCTGACTCCTTAGCAACATAATCCAACATCAATCGTAAATCCTTCAAATCAATCAGTGGAAGTTGTTCATCGCGTGCTATTCTGAAAGCAAGTGTCAGCACACCAGTTTGTGTATCATTCAAATCCAACAAACGAGCCATCAGCATAGCACCCATTTTTTCTATAGTGGTTCGCATAGGATGCCCTTGTTCACCGAATACGTCGTAAAGACGCACTGGACAAGACTCAAACTTTAATGCGTTTGTATCCATTCCCCACTCTGCACAACGTTTCTCTATAAACTTGCTCAATCCACCCGGTTGGGAAATACCCGACAAATCACCCTTCATGTCAGCCATAAAACACGGAACTCCTGCTTGAGAAAATGTCTCTGCCAGCACTTGCAGAGTAACTGTTTTTCCTGTTCCAGTAGCACCAGCTATCAAACCATGTCGATTAGCCATTTTACCTATAATATGAATGGGGCCTTCTGCCGAATGAGCCACATATAGTTGATTATCTCTGTACATAATTCTCTTTAAATATTACAATTTATTCACAAGCAAATGATATATGTTATTTTCTAACTTTTTCGTCACTTCAGTCATAGATAATTCACGTCCCAATTCTTTCTGCAAAGAAGTGACACCTTTATCGATAAATCCACATGGATTAATGTAACTAAAATAACGCAAATCTGTATTGACATTCAATGCTAATCCATGCATAGTAACGAAGCGGCTGCTACGTACCCCAATGGCACAAATTTTCCGGACACGAGGAGTTCCCACATCCAACCATACCCCTGTAGCCTTTTCCATACGAGTAGCTTCTATGCCGTAAGAAACACATAGTAAGATAATGGCTTCTTCTAACAGATGGATATACTCTTTTAAGCCCAATGAAAAATCCTCTAAATTAATGATTGGATAGCAAACCAACTGTCCGGGGCCATGATAAGTAATATCCCCTCCTCGATCTATATGATAGAGAGTTGCCCCAATTGCCTCAAGCTGATTCTGATTCAACAACATATTAAGCGATTTTCCACTACGGCCTAATGTATATACATGAGGATGTTCACAGAAAATGAGATGATTAACATAAGCCGCTCCAGAAAGTTTTTTCTTTATCAATTCATCAAAACACGTACTTTGACGTTGCCAGGCTTCTGCATAGGGTATAAGACCCCAATTTTCGACATTGACATCCATATATCAAGATTAATATAAAAATTATTATCGACAAAGGTAATATAAAATGGCGGGAATATCTAAATCTGAACAAAAAGATTTATCATTCATATCGCCTTTTTTATAAAACAAAGATGAAATCAGAAGAATTTTATGTAAGTTTGCAGAGTTATTCAATAAACATTGCAAATAAACTATATATGAACATAGGTTTTGACAACGAGAAATATCTCACCATACAATCCGAACATATCAAAAAGCGTATCGCTCAGTTCGGTGACAAATTATATTTGGAATTCGGGGGTAAGTTATTCGACGACAACCACGCCAGCCGCGTTTTACCAGGTTTTCTTCCCGATAGCAAACTGCGGATGCTCATGCAATTAAGTGATTACGCTGAAATTGTCATGGTTATTAGTGCCAAAGACATAGAAAAGAACAAGATGCGTAGCGACTTGGGTATTACCTATGACGAAGACGTTCTTAGACTACGAACTGTGTTCAACGACATGGGACTTTATGTCAGTGGGGTGGTAATAACGCACTATAACGGACAAGCCAGTGCCGATGCATACCGTTCACGACTTCAACAATTAGGTATAGAAGTATATTATCACTACACCATCGAGGGTTATCCCAATGATGTGGCACTGATTGACTCGGATCAAGGATTTGGTAAAAACGATTATATTGAAACCACACGTCCTTTAGTAGTGGTTACTGCACCTGGACCCGGTAGCGGAAAAATGGCCGTATGCCTAAGTCAACTTTACCACGAACATAAGCGAGGCATAAAGGCTGGTTATGCCAAATTTGAAACCTTTCCGGTGTGGAACCTGCCACTAAAACACCCCGTGAATATGGCCTACGAAGCAGCTACTGCCGACTTAGATGACTTAAACATGATAGACCCCTTCCACTTGGAAGCATACGGAGAAATAACTGTTAACTACAACCGGGACATAGAAATATTCCCCGTGCTGAATGCCCTATTCGAAGGAATATACGGCGAAAGCCCCTACAAATCGCCTACCGACATGGGAGTGAATATGGTGGGATTCTGCATGAGCGACGAAGAAGTTTGTTGTCAAGCTGCTCGCGAAGAGATTATCAGAAGATATTACTACGCCTTATGTAATTATGCTATAAAAGGAAACAACAAAAACGAAGTCAACAAAATAGCCTTCATACTGAAACAGATGAAGTTGACTACCGACTTTAGGAAAACCACCGTAGCAGCCCGCCAGAGGAAAGAACAAACCGGAGTACCCACAGCTGCAGTAGAGTTACAAGACGGGAGCATAATAACTTCAGGTACCACACCACTATTGGGCCCCAGTGCAGCCCTCATATTAAATGCAGTTAAGCACCTGGCCGGTATAGACCACGAAATAAAGCTGATACCTGAAGAGATGATAGCACCCATACAAAAAACAAAAGTAGAATATCTGCACGGCAACAATCCACGCCTGCATACGGATGAAGTATTGGTAGCATTATCTATATTGAGTAACCGAGACGAAAATTGCCGAAAAGCATTAGAACAATTACCTAAACTAAAAGGATGTCAGGTACACTCCACCGTAATGCTGAGCGAAGTAGATAGAAAGATATTCAAAAAATTGGGCATGGATCTTACTCAAGATCCGGTAAAAAAAACAAGAGAGCAAAAAACAAACTGAAATAAGGAAATCATGAAAAAAGAATCAGATTACATCCGAATATTACTAATATTCACTAGTTGGTTGTTGGCGACTGCATGTAACCAACCACTGAACAACACTGGGAATCTAAAGACAGATTACATACAAGCCCGGCAAACAGCACATCTGATGGACGATACCACCCGACCAGCCTGCAACATCACGATAGACCTGGCTTACATCAGTCAAGCTACTCCAACCGCATTGGCCGATAGCCTGAATAGCTATTTCATATCGGTAGCATTAGGGCACAAATACCAAACGACTACTCCCAAAGAAGCCGTGGAAGCATACACCCAAAAATACATTAGCGACTATAAAAACGATTTGGAGCCTCTTTTAAAAGAAGATGAAACAAACAACGAAGATCCAGATGCCATCAAGGCATGGTATTCTTACCATAAAAACATAAAAACAGATATATCAACCTATAAAGGCAACCTATTGACTTATAAAGTCGATTATGACGAATATACAGGAGGAGCACACGGTGTATATATGACCACTTATCTAAACTTCGACCTAAATACAATGATGCCACTCAGATTAGAAGACCTGTTTGTTGATGAGTACGAAGAGGCATTAATCGACCTACTATGGTTTCAATTGATGGCCGATAACGAGGTAGAAAGCCGACAAGAATTAGAAGAAATGGGATATGCCACAACCGGTGAATTACTACCCACAGAAAACTTCTTTTTCACAGAGCAAGGTATCACATTCCATTACAACGTATATGACTTCACACCTTATGTCATGGGGATTACTCAAATCACTATCCCCTATATGTTAATGGAACATCTACTAAACACCGACTGCACTCTACTGAACGAAATAAGAAATACACTATAACTATGCAACATATACTGACTTACTTTCCCGATATAGACGAAAAACAGCGCATGCAATTTGAAGCGTTGTATGACTTGTACATGGATTGGAACGCAAAAATAAATGTGATTTCAAGAAAAGATATCACTCATTTGTATGAACATCACGTATTGCATTCATTGGGTATAGCCAAAGCCATCCGCTTCAGACCCGGCACAAAGATTATGGATTTAGGCACAGGTGGAGGATTTCCAGGCATCCCTTTAGCCATATTATTTCCTGAGACACATTTCCACCTAATAGACAGCATAGGGAAAAAAGTAAGAGTAGCTACAGAAATAGCAAACAGTATTGGGTTAAAAAATGTCACTTTCTGCCACGAAAGAGCCGAAGATGAGAAAGGAAAATTCGACTTCGTAGTCAGTAGAGCAGTCATGCCACTGATGGATTTGCTGAAAATTATCAAAAAAAACATTGGTACCCAACAACAAAACTCATTACCAAACGGTTTAATTTGTTTGAAAGGTGGCGAATTGGAAAACGAAATCTTACCTGTAAAGAACCAAGCCTGCATCTGGAACTTAAAAGATTTTTTCAGCGAAGAGTTTTTCGAAACAAAAAAAGTAGTCTTTGTACCCATATCAAACAAATGAAATAAAAACAGCCATTAAGATGAAAATAAAAAGATTTGAATTCAACATGTTCCCCGTAAATTGTTATGTGCTGTGGGATGACACTTTAGAAGCCGTAATCATAGACCCGGGTTGCTTCTACGACGAGGAAAAAGAAAAGCTAAAAGAGTTTATCACCCGAAAAGAACTAAAGATAAAACACCTGTTAAATACACATCTACACCTCGATCATATATTCGGAAACCCCTTCATACTGAAAGAATATGGCATCAAAGCCGAAGCCCATCAAGCCGACGAATTTTGGATTGATGAAGCCCCCAAACAAAGCCGCATGTTCGGATTCAACCTGCCCGAACCTACCGTCCCTATAGGACATTATTTGATGGACGGCGATTTAATCACATTCGGGAACACTACATTGGAAGCCATTCACATACCTGGCCACTCACCTGGTAGCTTAGTCTTCTATTGCAAACAGGAGAACTGCCTCTTCTCTGGCGATGTGCTATTCCAAGGAAGTATAGGACGAGCCGACTTAACCGGTGGGAATTTCGACCATCTTATCGAAAACATATGTAGCCGCCTCTTCATATTACCCCCCGAAACCATTGTGTATCCGGGACATGGCGCCCCCACTACCATTGCCAACGAAAAAGCAGAAAACCCGTTCTTTAGATAAATGTTAACCAACAAATAAAAATATTATGAAAAACGACCTTCTGATTTATCGACACATCGGCATTAACGAAGCCGAAGAGGCCGTGATGCTAAAAAAAATCGGCGTACAAAGTTTAGACCAACTCATTGAAAAGACTTTACCTGCCGATATTAGGTTGAAAGAACCCCTTCACCTACCCGAAGCCATGACCGAGTACGAATTTATCTGCCACATCAACGAATTGGCCGGCAAGAACAAATGTTTTCATTCGTTCATCGGACAAGGTTGGTATGCCAGCATCACACCTGCTGTCATACAACGCAATGTTTTCGAAAATCCCGTTTGGTACACCTCTTATACACCCTATCAAGCCGAAATATCACAAGGGCGTTTAGAGGCTCTCATTAATTTCCAAACAGCCATTTCCGATTTAACCGCCATGCCGCTTGCCAATTGCTCGTTATTGGATGAAGCCACTGCTGCTGCCGAAGCGGTAACAATGATGTATGCCTTGCGTCCACGCGACAAACAAAAGGCTGGTGCCAATATAGTATTGGTGGACGACAACATCTTCCCCCAATCGTTGGCCGTAATGAACACACGAGCCTTGCCGCAAGGCATTCAACTGCAAGTGTGCAAATACACTGACATGCAATTCACTCCCGAAGTGTTTGCTTGCGTAGTACAATATCCCAACGCAAACGGAGCAATAGAAGAGTATCGGGAATTAACAGAACAAGCCCATGCGGCTGGATGCAAGGTGGCTGTTGCGGCCGACATTCTCAGCTTGGCTTTGCTCACGCCACCGGGCGAATGGGGAGCCGACATCGTCTTCGGTAGTTCACAACGATTGGGGACGCCCATGTTCTACGGAGGTCCGTCTGCAGCATACTTTGCTACTCGCGAAGAATTCAAACGCAACATACCGGGACGTATTATTGGACTGTCTAAAGACAAATACGGGAAATTGTGTTATCGTATGGCACTTCAAACACGCGAGCAACATATCAAACGAGAAAAAGCTACCTCTAACATCTGTACATCACAAGCCCTGCTTGCTACCATGGCTGGTATGTATGCCGTTTATCACGGTCCAAAAGGTATCCGTACCATTGCTCAACGCATCCATAGCATAGCCGTTTATTTGGAAGAAAAACTAACAAGCTTAGGATACCGCCAACTGAACAAACAATATTTTGATACTTTACGCATTGCTCTACCCGGCAATTTGTTTGCTCATCAACTACGCACAGTGGCTGAAAGTCGTGAAATAAACTTGCGCTATTTCGAGTGCGGCGACATTGGTGTAAGCATTGACGAAACAACAGATGTAAATACCATCAACCAACTACTTTCTGTATTTGCCATTGCAGCCGGAAAAGATATGTTACCTATCACAACAGACATCCCCGATGCATGCAAATTACAAACATCAAATTTACGCCAATCAGAGTATCTGACACACGAAGTATTCAACAAATATCACACCGAAACAGAGATGATGCGCTACATCAAACGCCTGGAACGAAAAGATATTTCGTTGACTCATAGCATGATTTCATTAGGCTCGTGTACCATGAAACTGAATGCGGCTGCCGAAATGCTCCCACTCAGTCAAGCAGGTTTTATGAACATTCACCCGTTGGTTCCATCCAATCAAGCAGAAGGTTATCATGAATTGATAGAGAATTTATGCAATGCATTGAAAGAGATTACCGGATTTGCCGGCGTCAGCCTACAACCAAATTCGGGTGCAGCAGGCGAATATGCCGGCTTGCGGGTAATTCGTGCTTATTTGGAAAGCATCGGACAAGGTCATCGTAATAAGGTATTGATACCAGCTTCTGCTCATGGCACCAATCCGGCTAGTGCTGTTCAAGCCGGATTCAGCACCGTGACTTGCGCTTGCGACGAACAAGGAAATGTTTCCATGGAAGACCTACGGGCTAAAGCCGAAGCCCACAAAGATGAATTGGCGGCACTGATGATTACCTATCCGTCAACCCACGGCATTTTTGAGACTGAGATTGCTGAAATTTGCCGCATCATCCATGCCTGTGGCGCACAAGTTTATATGGATGGTGCCAACATGAATGCACAAGTGGGCTTAACCAACCCCGGCTTTATAGGTGCTGATGTCTGCCATTTAAATCTCCACAAAACATTTGCTTCTCCTCACGGTGGTGGCGGACCGGGTGTAGGCCCCATCTGTGTAGCCGAGCATTTGGTTCCCTTCCTACCAGGTCATCCGTTGTTTGGTAATTCTGCAAATGAAGTGGCAGCAGCTCCTTATGGCAGTGCGGGTATCTTACCTATCACATATGGCTATATTCGAATGATGGGCAGCGAAGGGTTGACCCGCGCTACTAAAATAGCTATCCTCAGTGCCAATTACTTGTCAGCATGCTTGAAAGAGACTTATGGTGTAGTATATTGTGGTGCTAACGGTTTTGTTGGCCATGAAATGATTTTGGAATGCCGCAAGATACATGAAGAAACCGGTATCAGCGAAAATGACATAGCCAAACGTTTGATGGACTATGGTTATCACGCTCCTACTCTTTCCTTCCCTGTACATGGTACATTGATGATTGAGCCTACCGAAAGTGAGAGTTTGGCTGAATTGGACAACTTCGTCAATGTAATGCTCACCATTTGGGAAGAAATTCAAGAGGTTAAAGACGGGCGTTCTGACAAGACAGACAATGTGTTGGTAAATGCTCCGCACCCCGAATACGAAATTGTGGCAGACGAATGGAAACATTCATATAGTCGCGAGAAAGCTGCTTACCCCATCGCATCTGTTCGCGAAAACAAGTTCTGGATAAATGTGGCGCGAGTAGATAACACTCTTGGCGACCGAAAGCTACTGCCTACTCGCTACGGCGTGTTCGAATAAGAATAGATAAGAAGGAGATGCCACAATGCATCTCCTTCTTATTTTCTATATTATATAAATATCAGAAAAACAACAAATTTAGAACACTTTGTATATTTTAGCTTTACGCTAATTTATCAGATACACACCATGAACCGTACTCAATAAGTTCATACAGAACTTTTGGTTGATTTCGAGTTCGGTTTTTCCTTCCTTATATCACATCCATTTCTCCGTAAAATTTTGTGCAGTTAGCTTTTCTTCTATATACGTGTGCTTATCACAATTTGCAATTACTGCCTATCCGCTTATTCTCTCAAAAATAATCTTCTGCCTTTTAAAAACAATCCTTGCTTGATTCATCGTTATTTTGTAAATATAAAAGAATAATCCTAACAAAAACTAACGGAAACTAACAGAACCCGAATTTTGCCCAAAAGGGTATCGTATTTTTGGCATGAAATATTTGTCCTTTATTCTTTAAAGGTCATGTTATAATTTTGTCAGAGAACAAGCGGATGCTATGTATTGCGTCGCTAAAAACAGAATAATTACAATAAATAAAGAGAGATGAAGTATTTAAAGTTCATTGAGTTAGCAAAAGCGTACTTCCCAGGATGTAATACTCCGACGAATGCGGTACGTTGTTTATCAAGAGAAATCAGGCGTTGTAAATCTCTTTTTGAGAAATTACAAGAGACTGGGTATAGGCCGTATAACCATCGGGTGCTATCTCCTAAGCAAGTGGATATAATCTTCGAAGAGTTAGGTAATCCTTTTGAAACAAATTAGCCCTAAATCTAAAATAATTTAGGTATAAATTATATTTTATTTATGTACAATAATTTATTTAATTGTGGAATGGAGGCACCAAGTGCCAACGACACGCAGACCTACACCGAGGTTGAAAAAAAGTATGTTGCTAATGTTTCTACTACTATTGCTAACGCAATAGAAAAAGAGATGAACCGGGGCAAGTTACTGCCCATGCAGGTATCTTTGTTCGATAAGTTTTGGGCAGAAGCCAGTCAGTATGACTACAGCAACATCTGCCCGGAGATAGACATAACAAAGGAGTATGGCGAAGATGAATTTCTGTTGGAAATTGGTGGGGTGCCAACCATGCCAAGAGGCGACATTCAAGCGATAAAAGCTCATGCTAAAGAGGGTAAAACCATGCTGACAAGTATCTTTATTACTGCATTATTGGGTTCTGAAAAGGATACAGAACTTGACGTAAGGGGACGAGAAGAAAACTTGAGCATTTTATATTTTGATACGGAGCAACATCCCCGAAACACCAAACGTATAATGCTACGAATAAACGCTATGCGTGGTGTAGCAAAAGATACAGTGATAGATGGTCTTAAGACTTATTCTATCAGGGAGTTAAATCAGCAACACAGGATTTATTTTATTTTAAATAAGATCAAAACATACCGCCCGGATGTAGTGATAATAGATGGTATTCGTGATTTGGTGCGAAGCATAAACGATGAAGCGGAATGTAACGAGATGATACAGCTATTGGCCAATATTGCCGTTAACGAAAACATTGCCATTCTTTGCGTTTTGCATAAAAATAAAAATAGGTTGGATGACACTATGCGTGGACATCTTGGAGCAGAATTAGAAAACAAGGCAAGTTCGGTTTGGGAAGTAAGTCGCAACGGCAATATCGTTACCGTTGATGAAACCCATGCCCGTAACGAACCGACAGAGAAATGGCAATTTAAAATAGGTGCTGGTGGTATTCCTTGTACACCAAGTGCTGAAGAAGTTGCAGGTACAACAAAGAAAAAGAAAAAAGATAAGATAAAACTGCAAGATCTTAATATAGAAGAGGTGAAAACGTTTCTTAAAAAGGTTGCTACAGAACCAATTTCCTATTCTACAACATTAGCGAAAGCGATTCATAAAGAATATGATAGGGGGATGCCAAATGCACGAGAGTTAGCACAAGAAATGATTCAATCCAAGCTACTACTACCCATTAATCAAAAATATATTTATTACGAATTTGCAAACAAATAGTATATATATATTTTCTTGTTAGTTAGTGAGTTTACTATATGTAAACTCACTAACTAACAAGAAAAACAAGCACTAAAGCCAATCTTCAACAGATATTCTTAGGGCATACTTGTGTAGCGATACCCCTTGTCCATTATGCAGTATTGTTTTATCGCTTCAGCAATCCTATTTTGACATTCAACTTGAAATACCAGACGCCATTCTCGCGCTCCAGGAAGCCGTATTTGTCTTTTTCTACCGGGCCCTTCTCGAAGCGGGTGTTCTGATAGAGGAAGTCGGCCAGCACCTGGCGACGGCTTTGATGATAGCAGAGCACGCGTCCTTGTGCATCGGTCAGCAGAATTCCTTCGACAGCACTATCGGTACCGTTGTATATCTTGGCCGGACGCATGCCCAAGGCCAACGCCACCAAGAATTGTTTCATCTTATGCTCGTAGTAGTGATGCTTCTGAATGAGTTCGTCTTTTATCTTCAGCGGATTGAGTTGCTTGATGTATTCTGTCAACTCGCTGACGCGACTGATGCCTTCGATGTGCATGGCCCGCACCATTTCGGCCAGCATGCGGGGGAAGTGGAGGTCAATCATCAGCAAGTTGCTGCGGAAGACTTTATCGGCCACATCGGAGTATTTCAACACGCCGCCCAGACGCTCAATCATGAGCATGCGTTCGGTCACCTCGGTGGGCGATTCGGGCAGGGCATTGACTTTATTTACAGTGGGCACGGCAAACTTCACGCCTGTCTGTTCGAACTTCAGGTTGGCCGTTCGTCCGCCATCGAGCAATGGATTCATGGGTGCCAGGCGGCAACGCACATTGAAGCCGGTAAGGGGTGCATCGGCACTCCAGAAGGCAACGGAGAAGTCGGTGCGATCTTCGGTTTTGGCTTCCAAGTCGTAGATGCACACTTCGTCGAGGAAGGCTTCCAATTCATCGGGCACTTCTACTTCTTCGCCCGACCGGCTCTTGATGGTAGTAAGCACCAAAGCAACAGCGGCATCAAAATCTTCGCGTGGAAAGCATACTGCTTCGGCATCTGCTTTGGGCAGGAAACGGTTGGTATGTTTTTCCAGTTCGCCGTTGACAATGCGCACTTCATGCTGTTCGATATAATAGCGGCGTGGGCCATCGTGTTCGATGCGTTGTATCAAGGCTATGGGCCAGACTTGTTCGTCGGCTTCAATGCCGGCTGTACCCGGTGTGACTTGTCCGTCGGCTAAGAGGCGAAAGAAGGTATAGAGTTCGCCCAACTCTCTTTTTGTTGCTGAAAATGCCATATTCCTGTTTTTGTTTTATGCTTCTTCAAATCGTAAAGTCTCTACTTTTTCAAGGCGTGCGCGCAACTTGGGCATCATGGATTGTCGGATGCGCAATGTCATGCTGCAATCCATGTCATATCCTTGGCGCACAATCTCCGGTTCTTCTTCTTTCACGATGCGCATCACATCGTTCATAAAGGGGTATTCGAACCAGAAAGTCACCTCCTCGTCCACCGTCTTCTCGATGATTTCGGCGGCCGCTATGGCCTCGGCTGCGGCTGCTTTATAGGCCACAATCAGTCCGCTGGTGCCCAACTTGATGCCCCCGAAATAGCGCACCACGATTATCAGGATGTCGGTCAGCTCGTTCGAATTGATTTGTCCCAATATCGGTTTGCCGGCAGTGCCACTTGGCTCTCCGTTGTCGTTGGCACGAAACTCTTTCCGTTCGTGGCCCAGCATATAGGCATAGCAGACGTGGCGTGCATCGTAGTACTTCTTCTGATACACCTCCAGGTGTGCTTTCACCTCATCTACCGTACGCACCGGCAGGGCGATGGCTATGAACTTGCTTCGCTTTTCGGTGTAGATGCCTTCGGCCGGCCCGGTGATGGTTTTATACGTATCTTCTGTCATAGGGTGCAAAGATAGTGTAATATTTTGAATTTCGGATTATACGGCTTATCTTCGCATCAGAAAAAAGGAGAAAATGAAAATAGTTGTTGCCATAGATTCTTTCAAAGGAAGCCTTCGTACCACAGAAGCCAATCGAACTGTCTATCAATCATTGCACACTGTCTTGCCTGAGGCCGAAATATTGACTTTCCCCATTGCCGATGGAGGTGAAGGTATGTTAGAAGTCATTCGAGAAGTCATTGAAGGAGAAATAGTAATGTGTGAAGCACATGATGCTTTAATGCGCCTACGCAAAACGGAATATCTGCAATCTTCCGATGGCAAAGTTGCGTTCATAGAATTGGCAGCTATTAACGGATTACCATTATTGACCGACATGGAGCGCAACCCGTTACAAACTACAACCTACGGAACCGGAGAGTTAATTGGTGATGCTCTTTGTAGAGGATGTCGCCAGTTTATCATAGGCTTAGGAGGTAGTTCCACAAACGATGCCGGTTTGGGGATGCTACAAGCACTGGGATATAGATTCTATAATAAACAAGGAGAAGAGATTATTGAAGCCATCAGTGGAAAATTCCTATCAGATATACACCACATAGATGGCTCGAAGGCTATGCCCGAACTAAAAGAAGCTCGGTTTCTGGTGGCTTGCGATGTGCAAAATCCATTCTGTGGATTAAATGGAGCAGCCCATGTGTTTGCCCCGCAAAAGGGTGCCGATAATGAAATGGTAGTTATTTTAGATAAGGGACTACAAAACATTGCCCGAATAATCTACGAAACCACAGGAACAGATGTAAACCGAATACCCGGTGCAGGAGCTGCCGGAGGAGTGGGTGGTAGCATGTCAGTATTCTTGAAAGGAACATTAAAACCCGGTATAGAATTATTGCTCGATTTACAGGAGTTCGACAGAAAAATAAAAGGAGCCAGCCTGATTATCACCGGCGAGGGAAAATCGGATAAGCAGACTTTGATGGGAAAAGTTCCTTTCGGCATATTAAAACGGGCACAAAAAGCTGAAATCCCCACCCTACTGATAGCCGGACAAGTGGAAGATACTGATGCACTGATAAATGCCGGATTCCACAAAATTATCTGCATCAATCCACCTCATTTCCCTTTGTCAGAAGCAATCAAACCAGAAGTGACAACGACTCACCTCCGTGATGCCATTATCCGCGAAATGCCACCGTTATAATATAAAAGCAAAGCACAAATTATCAGTTATTCTGATAATTTGTGCTTCACCTTTATAATCATACAAGACTTTATACCAATTTATGGATAACCAACCCGGAGCGTAACTTTGGTTCAAACCATGTGGTCTTCGGTGGCATGATGTTGCCCGTGTCGGCAATGTCCATCAGCTGCTTCATGCTGACCGGATAGAGTGCCAGGGCTACTTTCATCTCACCGCTGTCTACACGTTTTTTCAACTCGCCCAATCCGCGGATACCACCCACGAAGTCGATGCGCTTGTCTGAACGCAAATCCTTGATGCCCAAAATCTCGTCGAGAATCAGGTTGGATGAGATGGTTACGTCGAGCACGCCGATGGGGTCGTTGTCGTCGTATGTACCGGGCTTGGCGGTGAGGCTATACCACTTGCCTTCTAAATAGAGTGAGAAGTTGTGAAGTGCTTGCGGCTTGTAAATGTCTGCACCTTTCTCTTCTACGTCGAAGTTCTTAGAAACGGCGGCCAGGAATTCTTCAGCCGAAAGACCATTCAAATCTTTCACCACGCGGTTGTAGTCGATAATGGTCAGCTGACCAGCCGGGAAACATACCGCCATGAAGTAGTTATATTCTTCGTCACCTTTGTGATTGGGATTTTGCTTGGCTTTTTCAGCTCCAACCAATGCTGCTGCAGCACTACGATGATGACCGTCGGCAATGTATAGCGCCGGCATCTTGGCAAATTCGGCGGTGATTACGTCAATGTCTTCTTGCTTGTCGATAATCCAGAAGGTATGTCCGAATCCATCGCCCGGAGCAATGAAGTCGTACACCGGTTGAGTTGCTGTATAGCGTGCAATCAGTGTGTCGAGGGTATCGTTATCGGGATAGGCAAAGAATACCGGTTCGATGTTGGCATTGTTCACACGGACGTGCTTCATGCGGTCTTCTTCCTTATCGCGACGAGTAAGTTCGTGCTTCTTGATGGTGCCGTTCATATAGTCGGGCACGTATGCACCTACTACCAGTCCGTATTGTGTCTTGCCATTCATGGTTTGTGCATAGACGTAGTAGTTCTCTTTTTCGTCTTGCACCAACCAACCTTTGTCTTGGAACATCTGGAAGTTTTGAGCAGCCTTTTCATACACGCGAGGGTCGTGTTCGTCGGTACCTACCGGGAAGTCAATCTCCGGCTTGATGATGTGATACAACGACTTTTCATTACCTTCGGCTTCGGCACGGGCTTCTTCCGAATTGAGCACATCGTAGGGGCGTGAGGCCACTTCTTCTACCAATGCTTGTGGCGGGCGAATGCCTTTAAATGGTTTAATAATAGCCATAACTTTTATTTCTTATTTACACGGAAACGTTCGCAACCATCTTTCAAGAATCCCACAATCTGTTGGGCAGCAGCAATACCGGCATTGATGTTTGCTTCGGCTGTTTGTGCACCCATCTTCTTCGGAGTTGCAAAATAGCGAGTAGGAAATTTTTCAGCAAACATCAAATCGGCTGCTGGCATAATATCTGTTACATACTTCAAATCGGTACGTTCTTCCATCAGTTCAATCAATTCGGCTTCGTTGATAACCTCCTTGCGGGCAGTGTTTACCAACAAACCACCCTTAGGCATACGGTTCACCAATGCACGGTTGATAGAGTTCTTGGTTTCGGCTGTTGCAGGAATGTGAAGCGAAATCACATCACATGTTTCGTAAAGTTCTTCGGCCGAGTCAACTGCTTTAGTACCATCGGCTTCAATGACTTCTTTCGGACAGAATGCATCGTAAGCATAGATTTCCATGCCAAAACCGCGAGCAATGCGTGCCACGTTACGGCCTACGTTTCCGTAAGCATGGATACCCAACTTCTTGCCTTTCAGCTCAGTACCCGATGTTCCGTTATACATGTTACGGACGGCCATTACCATCATGCCAAGTGCCAATTCGGCTACGGCATTCGAGTTTTGGCCCGGTGTATTCATTACGCATACGTTGTGTGCGGTTGCTGCTTCTAAATCCACGTTGTCGAAACCGGCACCGGCACGTACAACTATCTTCAGTTCTTTAGCGGCTTCCAGCACTTCGGCATCGATAATGTCGCTACGAATGATTATTGCGTTGGCATCTTTTACAGCTTCCAACAAGTTGGCTCTTTCGCCATATTTTTCGAGCAACACCAGTTCGTAACCGGCTGCTTCTATTTCTTTGCGAATGCCATCTACCGCTACTTTGGCAAATGGCTTGTCTGTTGCGACTAAAACTTTCATAAATTCCATTTAATTTATGATTTATGATTTATGGTTTATGATTTATGAGAATCTCTTTGTTTTGTCGTTAAGATTATAGAAGCAATAATTTTACGTAAAACTTCACAATCCTCGCTCATTGATTTATGCTCTTTTTCGGAAATATAATCACATTTCATCAAAAGGTCTAACCAATACAATGTTTCATTTGCTTCTTTTTGAGCTACACCTAACTTATGAATAAAGTCTGCCGTAGATTCTGCCGAAATCGCCTCACTTATATTAGCACCTATTGAGGTGCCACTGCGCATGAGTTGGTCACTTATAATGTACTCATGCTTTTCTTTTTTCAAATACTTATAAAGATTAACTATACGTACAGAATAAGACAACGCTTTATCATAAGTCGGATTGTCTCTCATAAATCATAAATCATAAATCATAAATCAGTATGTTGTTTTTCAAATTCTTGCATGCAATCGATTAATGCTTGTACGCTTTCCTTTGGCATGGCGTTGTAGCATGATGCGCGGAAACCACCTACTGAACGGTGTCCCTTGATACCTACCATACCGCGTTCGGTAGCAAACTTCATGAAGTCAGCTTCCAACTCCTTATATTCGGGTGCCATGACAAAGCAGATGTTCATACGTGAACGGTCTTCTTTGTCAGCCACTGTAGCTACAAACATCTTGTTGCGATCTATTTCGTTGTAAAGCATTTCGGCACGTTCGATGGCACGACGTTCCATTTCTACAACACCACCTTCAGCTTTAATCCAACGCAAGGTTTGCAAAGCTGCATAAATAGGTACTACCGGTGGAGTATTAAACATTGATCCACCATCCACATGAGTTTGATAATTCAACATAGTAGGAATATAGCGTGATACCTTACCCAATGCTTCATTTTTCACAATAACAAAAGTCACACCGGCTGGTGCCAAATTCTTCTGTGCACCACCATAGATACAGATATATTTAGAAACATCAATAGGGCGTGAAAAAATGTCTGATGACATGTCGGCAATCATCGGAATAGGTGAATCAAGGTCTTGCTTCAATTCGGTACCATAGATTGTATTGTTGGTAGTTACGTGGAAATAGTCTGCATCGGCAGGAATATCATATCCCTTAGGAATATAATTATAGGTAGTATCGGCCGAGGAGGCAACTTCTACCACTTCACCAAAAGCTTTGGCTTCCTTAATAGCCTTCTTTGCCCACACACCGGTATTCAGATAGGCAGCTTTCTTTTCCAAGAAGTTATAGGGAACCATACAGAACTCCATACTGGCACCGCCTCCAAGGAAGAGCACAGAATAACCTTCAGGAATATTAAGTAACTCCTTGAATAGAGCTACAGCTTCATCAACAACGGGCTGAAAGTCTTTGGCACGATGGCTGATCTCCATCAGCGAAAGTCCTGAACCATTAAAGTCTAAAATGGCTTTAGCGGTGTTTTCTATTACTTCGCGAGGAAGGATGGATGGACCTGCATTGAAATTATGTTTCTTCATTTTCAATTATAATTTTGGTTATACATTTCTAAATTAATGTTCTTAATTCTCACTTTTTGAGCGGCGAAATTACACATTTATTTCCGCATGGCAAACAAATCTTAATAAAATTATATATGAAGCTTGTTTTTGGCTTACTTTTTATCACTATAACAAGATTTTTCAGACCATTTTGCAATATTTTCACCCTTCTTATTAACTATTTTGCCTCTTCAATAAGAGTTTTCATGCCTTTTATCTTTTCACCTCTTATCAATGTCAACAACTGCTTCAGTTTATTGTGTTTTACAGCTACAAATGCATAATGCTCTTTTACATCCACTTGCCCCACTTCTCCAGGAACCAATCCTCCTTTCTTATACAAAAAGCCCACAATATCCACCTTGTTCACCTTATCTTTCTTTCCTTTTCCTATATATAATGTACTCCACAACGGCTTGGGCGATTTCAAGGGAGATTCGGGCAAAAGACAAGGCTGCAAATCTTCGGCCACATATTGGGGTAATTGCTCATCTGAGTGTAGAATCAAATAGGAAGTACCGGTAGCTTGCCAACGAGCAGTACGTCCGTTGCGATGGGTAAATGCTTCCTCGTTAGTAGGTAAATGATAATGTATTACATGTTCTATACCCGGTATATCAAGTCCTCTAGCAGCCAAATCGGTAGAAATAAGCACTGGCGTACTACCGTTTCTAAATTTGTAAAGTGCCCTTTCGCGCTGTTCTTGCTCCATACCGCCGTGAAAGCGGTCGCAAGGAAATCGACGCGACTTTAAGTAATCGACTACTCGATCTACACTTTCTCGATAGTTAACAAACACCAACGTTGTACGCCCCTCCAACGTAGAAAGCAATTTATGCAAAGTCTCCAATTTATCCTTCTGCGGTGAGCATACCAATCGCACATCGAGACGATGATTAGATTCTTCTTGTGGTAAGAAATCAAGCTTCACAAATTTCTGTTCATCTATTCCCACAAAATCAGGAATAGCTTTAGCATCTGTAGCCGAAAGTAGCAACCGCTTTTCCAACCGTGGCAATCGAGCCATCACTTCGGACATCTCATCTTGAAAACCCAATTCCAAACATTTATCAAATTCATCGATGACCAATGTTTTTACCGTATGGGCCTCTATATTCTGTTTCCGTAAATGGTCGTTCATACGGCCGGGTGTCCCTATAATAAGAGACGGTTGCACACCTTTCATGGTTCGATGTTCGTCCATAGCCGGGCGACCACCATAGCAACTGATGGCTTTGAACGATGTAGCCATTCGTTTAAACACCGCCTCAGTTTGTAAAGCCAATTCACGAGTAGGCACCAGCACAATTGCCTGTACCCCCTCTACCTGCGAATCAAGATGTTGCACTAAAGGCAATAAATAGGCCAATGTCTTACCCGAACCGGTAGGCGACAACAGCACCAAATCCTTCGGCCGTTCATAAGCCTTCCATGTTGCCAACTGCATAGGTGTAGGCTCCTCAATCTGAAGATTTCTCAATATTTCAGTTTGTTTCATAAGACAAACATAGAAAAAATCCGTTGGGACGACAAGTTTTTACAAAGTTTTTTTCAACTTTGCATCGTTTTTCATCGGAATCAAGATAATAATTTAGAAGAGTAATATAGCATGAGTTTATTTTGCATTTTTTACCAGAACCGCCTACTGCTAAAAAAAATAAGTAAAGAAAAATACAGACTTCCTAATGACGAAGAAGTCAAACCATTATTGAAAGATGTTTGTACCCCCGTTCACACATTGACCCTTCCCGATGGAGAGAAATATAAAACGGTATCACTGAGTAACGACGCCCATAACGAAACATTTGCACTAATCGACTTAAGGCAATCTTACAACCTTCTTCCCCGCACCCACTACCAAGCAGCAGGAAAAGCCTACGAAATATTGTATTGGGATATCCATAGCCGTTTTTGTCCGGTTTGTGGTACAGCAACCCTTTGGCAAGAGGCCATCATGAAAAAATGCCCCAACTGCGGACACGAATTATATCCACCCATCGCTACCGCTACCATCGTACTGATTCGCCGAGGCGACGAAATACTATTAGTAAGAGCTCGTAACTTCCGGGGCACTTTCTACGGATTGGTAGCCGGATTCTTAGAACCTGGCGAAACATTAGAGGCTTGCGTCGAACGTGAAGTAATGGAAGAAACCGGACTACGTATAAAAAATATTCGCTATTTTGGCAGTCAGCCTTGGCCTTATCCGTGCGGTCTGATGGTGGGCTTCATAGCCGATTATGCAGAAGGAGAAATCCGTCTGCAAGACAATGAATTATCGGATGCGGCATTCTTCGACCGACATCACCTGCCCGAACTACCTCACAAACTAAGTATCGCCCGCCAACTGATTGATGCCTGGCTGGAAGCACAACAAAATGAATAATGCAAAAAAAATGACGCATTCATTGAAATATCCGATAAAACTATTAACTTTGTGACCGATTTAAAATATAGATAACATTTAGTTTAATTTATATCAACTTTTTAAAAAGAGCTAATTATGACTTATTCACACGAAGTTGAACACATGTGTGTTGTAAAGAAAGGTCCTAACCACGGACCGGCTCCAATACCCGAAGAAGGTAAGTGGGTAAAAGCCAAGGAAATTGTAGACATTTCAGGTTTAACTCATGGTATCGGCTGGTGCGCTCCTCAACAAGGTGCTTGCAAGCTTACTTTGAACGTTAAGGAAGGTGTTATCCAAGAAGCATTGGTTGAAACAATCGGTTGCTCTGGTATGACTCACTCTGCTGCTATGGCATCAGAAATCCTTCCAGGTAAGACCATCCTCGAAGCATTGAACACCGACTTGGTGTGCGACGCTATCAACACCGCCATGCGCGAACTCTTCTTGCAAATCGTTTACGGCCGCACACAATCTGCTTTCTCTGAAGGTGGTTTGATGATCGGTGCCGGTTTGGAAGACCTCGGTAAGGGTCTCCGTAGCCAAGTAGGTACTCTCTATGGTACATTGGCAAAGGGTCCTCGCTACTTGGAAATGGCCGAAGGCTACATCAAGCGCATCGCCCTCGACAAGGACGACCAAGTTTGTGGTTATGAATTCGTTCATCTGGGCAAGTTCATGGATGAGATTAAGAAGGGAACCGACGCTAACGAAGCATTGAAGAAGGTAACCGGTACTTACGGTCGCTTCACTGCCGAGCAAGGTGCAGTTAAACACATTGACCCACGTCACGAATAATATAAGGAGGAAAGATATATGATTAGAGAAGTGAAATTTGAAAGCCAAGACCGTCGTATCAAGCAAATCCTTGCAGCATTGAACGAATACGGTATTAAGGACATCGAAGAAGCTAACGCTATCTGCGAAGAATATGGTCTCGATCCTTATTTAGCTTGTGAAGAAACTCAACCCATTTGCTTCGAAAACGCAAAGTGGGCATACGTTGTAGGTTGCGCCATCGCTATCAAGAAGGGCGTTAAGACAGCTGCCGAAGCTGCTGAAGCTATCGGTATCGGTTTGCAAGCATTCTGCATCCCTGGTTCAGTAGCCGACGACCGTAAGGTAGGTATTGGCCACGGTAACCTTGCCGCTATGTTGTTGCGCGAAGAAACCAAGTGCTTCGCCTTCCTCGCAGGCCACGAATCATTCGCTGCTGCCGAAGGTGCTATCAAGATTGCTGCTAAGGCAGACAAGGTACGTAAAGAACCTCTCCGCGTTATCTTGAACGGTCTTGGTAAGGACGCTGCACAAATCATCGCACGTATCAACGGCTTCACATACGTACAAACTCAATTCGACTACTTCACTGGCGAATTGAAGGAAGTACAACGCATTGCCTACTCAGACGGTCCTCGCGCTAAGGTTAACTGCTACGGTGCCGACGACGTTCGCGAAGGTGTAGCTATCATGTGGCACGAAGGTGTAGATGTATCTATCACAGGTAACTCTACTAACCCAACACGCTTCCAACACCCAACAGCCGGTACATATAAGAAGGAACGTGTATTGGCTGGTAAGCCATACTTCTCAGTAGCTTCAGGTGGTGGTACAGGTCGTACACTTCACCCAGATAACATGGCTGCTGGTCCTGCTTCTTACGGTATGACAGATACTATGGGTCGTATGCACTCAGACGCTCAGTTTGCTGGTTCTTCATCAGTTCCTGCTCACGTAGAAATGATGGGCTTCTTGGGTATCGGTAACAACCCGATGGTAGGTTGTACAGTAGCTTGTGCTGTTGACGTTGCTCAGGCTTTGAATAAGTAATCTACTGATTTCAAATACTTTAAAGAGAGCTTTCCTTAATTGGAAGGCTCTTTTTATTTTGCCATATCAATAGAAACCACATTCTATGCAACTCTCCCAAACATTACCATTTCTAACTGAATTTTCCTTTGTGACGGTATAAGTTGATTACACCATTTTATTGACTCAAAATTGACACAAAAAGACTTATTTTGTGACGGTTTTGTGACGGTATCAAGCGTCACAAAAGTGTATAATTCCTGTATTATTTCATAATGAAGCACCTCCCCTCCTATTCTTGATTTACTCTGGCAAAAATAGATATTCAGAAGTTATCAAACAAGTTTCTTAATAGCAAGTTGCATTTTAATCCATAACTTATTTCTACGATTCTTATTAGTGTATATTTCGATATATTATAGACTTCCAATTACTCAATATTCAGAGATTCTCAATATCTCAACTTCTAATATGGTAGATCAATAAATCATTTCTAAGCATTTCTTTTGCCATCTGAATATTTTTCACCAACTTTGCAGCGAAAATCGTTTTCATAGTAGTTTTTTAAATTGCTTCATTCGAGAATAGCCTCAATAATGTGGCCAATTTAAATTTTATCTAAAATGAAAGCAGTTATTTTTCCAGCCAGTGCAACTGTAAATGCACAAGTTAAAAATCAGAATTCATCAAAGAAGACTGTTAGTAATCTTGATCAAGTATTAAGATTTGCTCGTAAGAAGTTCTTAAATTTCCCTGTTCAAACAGCCGAAATTAAAAAGCAACTTATTATTGCAGGTCTTGGCAAATATGGTGTTACTGACGAAGAATTTTATGGAGAGCTTAACAATGCTATTTGTATGCTCATTGAATCTACTAAATTCGTTAAAGATTGTCAGAACCATGAACTTTGTCCTTTCATAGTAGCACAACACTGTGTTTTCGCAGGTTTGTCGTATTGCTATGATATTCTTAAAAAGGGAATTGATGCAGTGTTCCAAAACATCTACTCTAAGCAGATGGCTGAACACATTTTTGATTACGACACACTTGTTGCTTTTGACGGTAATCATCGTCTTCGTGAAGCAATGAATTTTGTTGAAATCATTAAACAATGCAAAGAAGGTAAACTTCCAGAATGTCAAGAATGCCCTGTTAAGAAAGGATTTGATGAACCTAAAAAATGATTCTTAACTGAATAACCTAAGGGGCTATCCTCTTAGGTTATTTTTTATCTAGATTATTTCAATTCTGGATTTTTAATCTTGATCCATTCATGTAGATATTTTGCCAACAAATTATTTGCGATCAACATTTGGCGATATGCTTCTTTTCTGATTTTCTCTGGTGTCTGATATTCTCGATAATTCATAAGTCTTAGACCATCGGTAAGATCTATGCTTTCATCTTGGAACAATCTCGAAGGGTGAACATATTTATTCCCATTATCAAATATTTCTTTGATTTCTGGATTTTCAAAACTCTTAGCTAGATAATTCTGAGTAAGCAGATTTCCTTCTTGATCTTTCAACTTGTTAATAGGTGTTCCACTATTGAACGCTACAAAAAACTCAAACTGATTTTTGGCTTTTAACCCTGCAAGACAAATTAGAGCCGAATCTAGTTGTAAGCGAATCATGGAACATGCCGTTAAAAAATTCCCTGCTTTAGCTAATGTCAAGAAACCTTCGTTAACCGCCTCCGCTCTAAAACACATAGCATTTACAAACTGATCTAATGGTGTAGCCGAAGTTGAGTTTAGAGATTTACGCAACGATCCGTACAATCCAGAATTAGATTGCTCATTTAGAAAAGTAATATATTGACCGTCATTTTTAGCTAATCGTGCTTCTAAAGAAAGACTACGATTTGCAGGTTTTCTAGGTGTTGCAGGTTTAGCCTTTTCTCCTGATATTGCTTTCTCTATTTTTCGGAATGTTTTGATAATGTTACCCATGTAGATCAAGTTTTATTTGCAAAATTAGTTCATTTATTAACTCGACTACTTATTTTCTTCTTGAAAAACAAGTCGGCATATTGATTTTCCCTTGATTTTCCATTATAAACACTTCGATCAGCTTAAAATCTGACATGTTACCAATCTTTCACCTTGATTTTTCACTGATAATATTTCGTATCCGTCCACTCTTTTATCTCCAATTCGTATCTTACATTTCTTTACTTTGTAATATCTGGTAATGTGAGTAGCTTTTGCTTTCTCTTTAATTCCTTGTTCATCGTATAGGCTTTGCAGGGTAGCCTTCAATTCCTTGTTAGTTACCCTGTCGCCTGTCTAATAATTCATCATGTAAGTAATGGTGTAAATATATCATAAACTGCCGTTGGAACACCTTTTATTCTTACGCTAGTCTTTTTGCAATCAAACCAATTCGTAATATCAGCCGCTTTTGCTTTGGTTTCTATGCCGACCGTCTTGTATGCCTTATCAATGATTTTAATAAGCTCTTGGCAAGTCATTCGACATGGATATTCAATAGCTTGTTTCACCATTGCTGCAATCTTTTCATCCTGTGACTTGCTTTTGTCAATGTTAATCAGTTCTCTCTTGATAGCTTCTTTAATGTATCGTAGTTTTCTTACCTTATCATCGCCAAGCTTATTGTAGGCATCCACTACTAGGGGGTGAATGGCTGCTATCTCTGCTGCACTATTTCCAAAGTCTAGGCTTTTACGCAATTCAGAGTATTTCAGATATGCTTCTTTGAATGGCATTTTCTTACTAGCTTTATCTATGGTGTTTTCCAACTTCTCATAATCTATTTCTGTTGTAAGTATTCCATTGGTGTTGTAGTTCTTTTTGAGTTGTACACCTGTTTGGTAAATCTGTTTTTCTATCTTGTAGTTCATCAGCTCCAACTTTGGCAACATATCGTTTAAGAAGTAATTGCCGTTATCGTCTTTCATAATGTATTCGCTCTTGAACATTTTATCTGCAATTCCTTTGCCGTTTGATGCTTCATTTACGGTTTTGATAAGTTTAGTAGCTAATTCAACTTGGTTCTGGATCGAGAGTTTGAAATCATCGTAGCTAATATCCAAATTGAGTTTTCGTTTACCTGTTGTATTGAATATGTGTACCAATGTATTTCTAAATGGATTGGTTTCGGTTCGGATTCTACCTGCTATCTGGTATATGTCCGTAGATATATCAAGAAGCGTGTTTTTGTTTCTGGAGTTACTGACCACGAAGCATAATCCTGTATCGCTGAAATAGTCTGCTCCCTCAAATGATTTTGAAGTAATGAATGTAAATTTCTTATTGGCATCTCTACTGTTGGATATGGTGTAGCCAGATAGTTTAGCTTTGTTTTTATCTTCACTTGCACAAACAATCTTCACTTCATCATTACTTAGATTGCAATGTTTGAGAATGGCTGCGATGTCCGTAACTGAATTGATAAAGAAGAACGCTTCATAAGACCTTTTACCATTTATTTCCAAATATCCGTTTGTCTTGTATTCATTGATAATGTTTGCAGCTTTGACATAAGGGTTATTAGTCTGCTCTAGCTTCACAATCAAAGTATCTGTGTTCTCCCAGACTGCATCAATTTGCTCTATTCCGTCCAGAACACAAGGTGCAAAGTCAGGTGATATAGGGGTAGCCGATAAGAAGCAGAAAGACTTGAATTTTCGGAAGTTCTCCAGAACACCTATAATAGCAGGGCTACGGTACGAACAGGCTTTTAATAGCTAATGATATTCGTCAATCAAAATCTGGTATTGTTGAGGCTCTATGAACCTTATAAGCTGTCTTACTTTATCGTAGGTGCAAAGAATCTTTTTAGTGCCAGGCGATGCAACATATTGTTTCAACTCTTTCTGCACTCCGTAAGTAAATTCGCCAAATAGTCCGAAGACAGATTGCGTCTTTATTCCGTCTGGAGACTTAATAATTGTTACTCCTGCTTCGGTCAATCCTGTTTTGTTTGTAATAAGTTCCGTAGTAGGAACGCTGATAATGTAATCTCTTTCGTTAAATAGTACGATTGTTGTGCCGCCACAACCTGTTACGACCTTATTGAAGATGCAGTTTTGTGGTAGGTCTTCCATTTGAAGAAAACCGTTGTTACTGTTGATTTTTAATTCACTCATAATTCTTAATGCGTTAAAGATTAAAATAAATAATTGATTATCTGCGTATTCTTGGTGTAACCAAAAATCTTTTGGACTATGTATAAAGGAATAATTTGCAAAATTTGATTACACGATAAAATCTTGAATTTTTGCCCGATTTTTTCTGGTCTGGCAATCTGAATCATCAGACAAGCTATTATATATCGAAAAAATCTTGATTACAACTTTTCGACACACATTTTTACGACATTCACTTTATCGACAAATTCTGGTCGAAATTTCTGGTTGGCTGTCGGCAAATGGCAAGAAAAACGACATGGTTATTCGATTTCAGCAATTACTCAAATTTCTGCGATTTTCATTTTGATTATTTCTGCTCAACGAGTAGTATTGAGTATAAGAAATTTATTTATAAACTTAAAAATCATGATTTTATGGAAAGACTAGTAAAAAGAAAAAATGGAGCTTCTAAGGGTAATGCCTAGCTCAAACCGAGAAAGCGTAAAGAACAAGATGAAGTAATTTATGCCCTTACGGATATAAAAGAAACGGTAGTAACTGAAAACTTCTACCAACCAATTCCTCTTAGTATTTTGAAAAATTACTTGCCAAGTGTAATGGTAGTAGAATAAGAGGTTTCACTCATAGCGTTTTAGAACTCAAAAGC
>SUYA01000014.1 GCA_015060695.1 Mediterranea massiliensis | reverse complement strand
AGTTGTACATCAATGCAAATCACGCAAGTATGTAGAAATCAGAACAGTTGCCAACTCATTACCTCGTTCTCAAACATTCCGCATAAATATTTTATTCTTAGCGGATTATAAGATTATTCCAAAAATATAAATTAAAACTATATATCCGACCGAAGAAATGAATTCGCTTCGTCCGTAAGGCTAATAGTAACAAAGGAATCTATGTTATATATACTAATATGAAAAAGTTTTTAAAAGCAGCCTTGCTGGCTGTAGTAGTAGCCGCTGGCGGCTATGGTGCTTACGAAGCACAATGTGAAGAAATTCAACTGTCGGAAACCATGCTGGCTAATGTGGAAGCGTTGGCGGATAATGAGTCTAGTACAGATTGGAAATGTAAAGGCATTTTGGGATGGTGTAGTGCAAAATGTGAAAAATGTGGTATTTCAATTTCAGGTTTAGGAAATACTATTGTCGGTACACACACATGCAACTATTAATTTATTAATAATTAACGGTGCGAGTAAATTTGATTTCATCACTTTTGCTCACACATATTTCAACTTTAACACCGCACTTATGAAACAAAGAACAGATTTATTATGGGTATTCATATTTCTTTTAACAGCCTGTAACAATAAAGGTATCAATTTCGATGCTTCTATAATAGACAATGCTGAGCTTCAAATTATTCAGACTGAATTGATAAAGAAAGACATAGATTGTATTTACCCGATAAAGCTGATAAAATATGATAGCATTTATGCTGTGCAAAACTTAGGTAGCGACAAGTTTGTCAACCTCTTAGATAAAGATGGAGAATACATGAAATGCATTATAAAAAGAGGAGAGGCCCCCAATGAAATTGCAGATCTGTCATCAACCATCAGCATGAATAATAATCTGATTACATTGTATAGTAACCCTTATTATGTAGAATACGATTTAAAAAAGATACTAAAGGGTGAAAATGATTATTGTAGAAAAATAAAAAAAGATATTGCATCATTAAATGCTCCGGTTTCAAATGTCAGGAAGATTAAAGATCGCTTTTTGTATGAAGGATTCACTACAGATATGCGTTTTGCACTATCTAATACTGATGGCTCTTATTTGAAATACAATGAATATCCACCTATATTGGGTACATCGGCTTCTGCTAAAGAAACGGCCGCGGTAATGTCTTATGCCAGTAAGGTATATGTACATCCTCAAGGGGAAAGGTGGTTACAAGTTAATTACATCGGTGCCACCATGGAGATTTTTAAGGAAGAAAACGAAAAAATTACTCCTGTAAAACAACTGTTCATATATCCATCTATTTATGAAGGTAATCATTCTCAAGTGACATGGGGAAACAATAGCATCATTGGTTTTGATGATGTTACAGTTACTCCCAACTACATTTATGCTTTGCTGAATGGGGCAAAAGGGAAAGACCTTAAATCAATGCCTCCGGTTACTCCTTTTGGCAACAGAATTATTAAAATGGATTGGGAAGGAAATATTATACAAGTCATAAAGACTGATTGTATGGTTATGGCATTTGATGTAGATGAAGTGAACTGTGAATATTATCTAATCTCATATAATGGAGAGGAAGGGTTTGATTTGAGGAAGTTTAAAATATAATAAGTTACGATGTTTTCGAAATTATTTCCATATTTATGGATATGTATTTTGGTCTCAATGTTCTCTTGCCAAAACAGCAAAGAGAAAGAAATACTTCGTTTATTGTCTGAATGGGATGGCAAAGAAGTGATTTTTCCAAGTAACTCTGTATTCAGCATACAGGGCAAAGATACGGTGGATTATCACTTTGAGGAAGCGGAACACAAGGTTGTCTGTTATGTGGATTCTGTGGGGTGTTTCAGTTGTAAGTTGCAATTGGAGCGTTGGCAGGCATGGATGCAAGAGGTGGATTCGATAAGCAATGGGAAGGTTTCTTTCATTTTCTATTTCCAGACAAAGAACCTGCGAGAGATGCAATCGCTGACAAGACGACACGACTTCAAACATCCGGTATGTTTCGATGAGAAAGGAGAACTGAATGCTTTGAATCACTTTCCCACGGATGTGACCTTCCAGACATTCTTATTGAATAGAGAAAATCGGGTGGTAGCTATCGGAAATCCTATACTAAATCCTAAAATTAAGGAACTCTATTTGCGCATTATTCAAGGGAAAAGAGAAGAAACAAATCAAGAGGTGGCATTGACAGAGGTAGGGATTGACAAAACGACTCATTCGTTGGGAGAATTTGACCGGAAGCAGGAACAGCAGTGCTGTTTTGTACTGACCAACAAGGGCAAACATCCGTTGCTGGTAACGGATGTTGTTACGTCGTGCAGTTGCACTACCGTTGCGTTTCCCAAAGAGGCCATTGCACCGGGGAAACGGCCACACTGACCGTAACCTATCGGGCAGAACGGCCGGAAGTCTTCTTAAGAGAAATCAGTGTGTATTGCAACGCAGCCGCATCGCCACTGCAACTGGAGATAACAGGAGAGGCTATATAGAAAAAGTACTTGCCAATTGATTTAATAAATCATAATGCCGAGAAAAAGGATTCGCCTCGGCTGTGAGGCTGATAGTAACAAAGGAATCTATGTTATATATACTAATATGAAAAAGTTTTTAAAAGTAGCTTTGTTGGCTGTAGTAGTAGCCGTTGCCGGCTATGGTGCTTACGAAGCACAATGTGAAGAAATGCAACTGTCGGAAACCATGCTGGCTTATGTGGAAGCCATAGCAGATCCGGAAATAGAAATTGGTGTAATATGTGTTACAACATGTGCAGATTGTTGGTGCTATTATGTTGAAGATGATCTTTGGGTAGATGGTGAACCATGGAATAATTAAAAACATCGGGTTATTTTACTTCCTTAAAGTGGTAGAATAACTCATAACTTAAGTAATTCATGAAAACACTGGTTATATTAATTACAACGGCTGTTTGTTTCATTTCTTGTAAACAACATCGAGTACCGGAAGAGCCAATCGGACATTTTGAAAACAAACGGACATTGTCTGTTTCTCAAATAGAAGAGTTGGAAACATGGGGAATTTACAAACCAACCAAAATATACAAAGTAGATTCACTGTATGTCATACAAGATAACTCGGATAAAGAGATGGTGAAGATTTGGGATAAGAAGAATCAGAAAGTATATCCGTGTATAAAAAAAGGAAATGGACCGAATGAATTTTTATCCATCAGTAGTTTACAAATTATAAACAATGAGCTATACTTTTACGACATAATGCGAAAAAGTATTCATAAACTGAGATTGGCAGACCTTCCACAAATAACAATAGAAGAATGCAGGAAACTGAAAGTAGTAGAACGACCTTTTATTATTTCGTTCAATCAGAAACAGGGCTCAGTACTTGCCTCTGGATATTTTAAAAAAGCATGGCTGAATTACTATGACTCATTAAATAATACATTATCTTCTATCAACTTCCCGGAATTTGAAAAGACAAACAATTTGTCTGATTCCGAGAAATCGGTTGTATATATCAGTACACTGATGGCAATAAAACCAGATCAGACAAGAATAGCATGTGCTACCCAGAAAGCAGGGGTAATATCTATATTCTCAGTAGATTCAGACTTACTACAAGAAATAAAAAGGTGGGAATATTTTTCACCAATAGCAAAAAAGAATACGACAACCGGAGTAACATTCGAGAAAGATAGCAAAGTAGGCTTCTGCGACATTAAGTGTGATGAGCAATATATTTATATTTTGTATTCAGGACGTAACCGAAAGGACTACGGGCTGAAGACAAACCATTGCGAACATCTGCTAATTTATGATTGGGAAGGAAATCCTATTAAACAACTAAAATTAGAAAAACCCTTATTCTCTTTTGACTATGACAGCAAGGAGAACAAAATAATTGGGATTGCCTATGAGCCGGAAGGATGTATCGTTGAATATCATTTAAATGAAACTAATAACAAGAAATGAGAATATATATATTTTACCCGTATTTCATCTTATTGGTAATAATGTGTTCTTGCCAAAACAGCAAAGAGAAAGAAATACTTCGTTTATTGTCTGAATGGGATGGCAAAGAAGTGATTTTTCCAAGTAACTCTGTATTCAGCATACAGGGCAAAGATACGGTGGATTATCACTTTGAGGAAGCGGAACACAAGGTTGTCTGTTATGTGGATTCTGTGGGGTGTTTCAGTTGTAAGTTGCAATTGGAGCGTTGGCAGGCATGGATGCAAGAGGTGGATTCGATAAGCAATGGGAAGGTTTCTTTCATTTTCTATTTCCAGACAAAGAACCTGCGGGAGATGCAATCGCTGACAAGACGACACGACTTCAAACATCCGTTGCTGGTAACGGATGTTGTTACGTCGTGCAGTTGCACTACCGTTGCGTTTCCCAAAGAGGCCATTGCATCGGGAAAAACGGCCACACTGACCGTAACCTATCGGGCAGAACAGCCGGAAGTCTTCTTAAGAGAAATCAGTGTGTATTGCAACGCAGCTGCATCGCCACTGCAACTGGAAATAACGGGAGAGGCCATATAGAAAAAGTATTTGCTAATTGATTTAATAAATCATAATGCCGAGAAAAAGGATTCGCCCCGACTGTGAGGCTGATAGTAACAAAGGAATCTATGTTATATATACTAATATGAAAAAGTTTTTAAAAGCAGCCTTGCTGGCTGTAGTAGTAGCCATTGCCGGCTATGGTGCTTACGAAGCACAATGTGAAGAAATGCAACTGTCGGAAACCATGCTGGCTAATGTGGAAGCGTTGGCGGATGATGAAACAAATGGTGGTACTTGCTTTAAAGATATAGTTGAAGCCCCCGATAATAATTCATTAGCAATATGGGTCGTTGATTGTAATGATTGTAAAGGCAAATGGATAATTAGTGCAAAAGATAAAGGACATTGTTAATCTATGAAACAGACTTATTCATTTATTATTTTTGCATATATCATCGGACTATTGCTAAGTGGTTGCAATATGCATTCAACACTTCGAACAGGATTACCTGAAATAGTTGAAATTCATGCAGACAGCATACAAACACCTCCCATTCTGTTATCTGTTTCATCGCTCTTCAAGATAGGAAATGATGTATTGGTAGTTTATCAGGAAAAGGACGATACTCTATTCTCTTTCTGGAAATTACCGGAATGCAGCTATCTGTTTAAGGCCGGAATTAAAGGACAAGGTCCGAATGACTTCTTGGTACTTGACAGATCGTTTCAGGGTACGGAACAAGGTTTTATGGCCTTGGAAGTTGCCACAAACCGCATAAAGCGAGTGGAAATAACCGATAATAACACACTAAAGGTTAATACAGAAAAGATTGATGTGAACCATCCGGTACAACGTCTGCTTTTCCTTGCCGACAATAATTACTGCTTCTTTTCATTTAATGACGAGAACGAATTTGCTTTATACAATGAGGACAAAGGAGAATCATTCTTTGGGAAATACCCTGACTTGATAAGCAAGGAGGAAAATGAAATGAATATGTTTGTTTATAACAAAGTGACGGTTGCGACTCCTAAAGGAGACAAGTTTGCGGCCTTCTATGCTTACTTAAAGTTATGTAGAATTTATGCTGCTGACGGACACCTGCTGAAAGAGGTTTATCTGGAAGGCCCGCAAACTTTGGAAAACGGTAGTAGGAAAATGTATTATAGCATTCAACCTTATGCCACCGATCGTAATATTTATGTTCCTATAAAACAGGGAGACAAATGCATCGTAGAGGTCTGGAATTGGGAAGGAGAAATAGTAAAAAGATTTTTGCCGGATAAACCCATACATAAGTTTGTGGTTTGCCCCACTAACAACCAACTGTATGCCACAACCATGGAATCGGAAGATTACATTTACACTTATAATATTAATATCTGATGCTTTTGAACAGGATATAGATAGTATGTCTTTTTTACTAACACCATTTACGATGAAACCTATCTACTTTTTATTAACATCATTGCTAATCGTTGCATCATGCACCCAACCAAGTTCTTACTTAGAGATGGCACTGGAAGCCGCCGGAGAGAACCGAGGGGAATTGGAACGGGTGCTGACGCACTACAAGGACTCGACACTGAAGCGAAGGGCGGAAGTCTTCCTAAGGGAAATCAGTGTGTATTGCAACGCAGCTGCATCGCCACTGCAACTGGAGATAACGGGAGAGGCTATATAGAAAAAGTATTTGCCAATTGATTTAATAAATCATAATGCCGAGAAAAAGGATTCGCCCCAACTGTGAGGCTGATAGTAACAAAGGAATCCATGTTATATATACTAATATGAAAAAGTTTTTAAAAGCAGCCTTGCTGGCTGTAGTAGTAGCCGTTGCCGGCTATGGTGCTTACGAAGCACAATGTAAAGAAATGCAACTGTCGGAAACCATGCTGGCTAATGTGGAAGCGTTGGCTCGTTACGAATTGCCGGATGTAGTGATAACTTGTGGTGAAGAAGATGGATATTGTTGGGTTAAAGCAGGAAATCTGTGTATGAAAGGTGAGTATTCAGATTTTGATTGCATTAGAGATTCAAATCCTCATTTTTATTGTGTAACCATGTGTCGATAATATCGGTGCGGTCTATTATTAAAAGACCGCACCAATAAGTAATTATAAATTTAAAATGAAACATACCATTTTATTTCTATTCGTGTTGATATTCTATTCGTGTAATTTCACTGAGACAACAGATTCTTCGTTAACATTACTGTCAATTGATGAAGCCAAGGAAAATGATAATACGTTTCTTCAAAGAATAGAATTGGTTCCTTTGGAAACTACAGACTCCATCTTGATGAGTAGTTACAAATCCTTTCAATATATACCAGAGTTGGATAGTTATCTGATTTCCGATAATAGCCGGATTGTATATTTGTTTGATTCTAAAGGAAATCATATTTCTAACTCACTACATTGTAAAGGTGAAGGGCCGGGGCAATATTATACAATAACAAATGCTTTATATAATCCGTATAAAAATCAAATTGAACTTTTCAATTCTAATAATAGGGGGGAATTATTTTGTTATGATTTGAGATTTAATTATTTGAATACTGAAAAACTTAATCATGACGAGCGATTTACAGCAGGAATAGCACAGTTGATTAGTTTAGATAAATATTTATTGGAACCTACACATACCACAGAAAACAGCAATTATTTTATCAGCAAAACATTGAATGGAAGTGAAGAAAGGCATTCTTTTCCCAATAATTATGTTGCCGGATTAAATATGCAACAGTCTCTTTTATTTAAAACCCAAACTTCCATATTCTATACTCCTCGATATTTAGACTTCCATTTTTATCAAATGGATACTCTCTCTGGAACATTAAAACCTATCTATAAAATAGACATCGGAAATGATGAAGATATTGCAGAATATTTAACCGAAAGGTTTGGTAAGGGAGATTCTGATAATCCACGCCGAGCTGTTTCAAATGTAAATATAATAATGAAAAAAGTTGATTACCTACTGTCATCTTCATTTTATTTACCTATAATCAGACTTATCAATGACCACTATATTTATGTGCACTTAATACGCAAGAAAAAACCACTTCATTATATCTATAATCGGAAAAACAAAGAAAGCTTTTTCCTCACAGAATCGGCTTCTATTCCATTGTCTCGTTGTTATCAACAAAAAGAAAATGCTTTAATGAGTATCATTGATGCTTATGAACTGAATAAATATATCAATGAAGAAACCATAAAATATATGTCAGAAACAGAGATTGAAAAAATGAAAAGTATAAAAGAAGATGACAATCCAATTATTATTAAATACATATTGAAATAATGAAAAAAAACGTCATTGACAAGATTCTACCTAAGGGAAATCAGTGTGTATTGCAACGCAGCTGCATCGCCACTGCAACTGGAGATAACGGGAGAGGCTGTATAGAAAAAGTATTTGCTAATTGATTTAACAACTCATACTACCGAGGAAAAGGATTCGCTTCGTCCGTAAGGCTGATAGTAACAAAGGAATCTATGTTATATAGAAAATATGAAAAAAACGATCAAAATGGTATGTGCTGCAATTTTTGCAGCTTTTGTAGGATACAATGTGTATTCAACCCAAAAAAGTATTCAGTTAGATGTAACTTTAAATGATGTAGAAGCTTTCGGTAATCCAGAAATTGAGAATTATGGTCAAATGAAACTTCAAGATATAAATGGTTGCAAAATTTGCATACGGGTTTCGTATTCAAATTATTGTAATGTACATGATCAAACCCCTTGTTAACGTAAAATAATATTCATAATTATACTTGTCATTTCCATATGGACTACAAAATATTAGGAATGACAAGTTTTCAAATTTAAACAATATAATGATTAGCATTAGAAACATTATTTGTTGCCTTGCTTTAATTGTTTTAACAAACTGCCAACAATTACCATATTCTGAATCAGAATTACAACAGATTTATTTGGAGGATATAGATTTCAAAACATCACTTCCTCTTTCCTCTTTTGCAGAATCGGTAGAATTGATAGGATTGGAAACCACAAACGAAAATTTGTTCAGTGAACTTCGCAAACTATTCTACCGAAATGGACGCTTTTACTTATTGGTAAGTAATAGCTATAGCAATGCACGAATACTAATTTATAGTGAAGATGGAAAATTTTTGCATGAAATAAATAAAATAGGAGGTGGCCCCGGAGAATACATTGAATTAAATGATTTTGAACTATTGGAAAACGGAGATATAAAAGCATTCGGATGTCTGAAAAATATAGTTTATGACTCTATAGGAAATTTTCGTCATGAAGTAAGGATGAAGACACTTATCCGATATGCAACGACACTTCCTGAAGGGTATTCTGTAGTAAGAACCTCAACCAGAGATTTAATGGCACTACAAATCCTTACTCCTGACGATCACTACCATACATCACTACTCCCATTATCAACTCTTGAAAGACAAAAATTAGAATGTTTCCTTAATCTATCTACTTTTTCAACCTGCAAAGACCATACATATTTTGCCTATAGGCATTGTGACACCATTTATTCTATAAACAAAAAGAATGTACATCCAACTTATTTATTGGATTTTGGCAAATATACTCCTGACTTTTCAGATGTTAAAGCAAGAGACGAATTGTTGGCAATAGAAAAGAAAATCTCAAATAAGAATTATTTCGACTTAAATAGTTTCCTATTTTACTCTCCTGAAATATTAGTGTTGGGTATCGCTCCGGGAATGAATCAAGGTAGAATACCGGCTATTTGTTTCTATTCTCTAAAAACAAATAAAAAAATATTCGGGAGCAAAATAATTGATGACATCTATCTGAAAGGTGCAACACTACGATTAAACTACAGAAATCTGCCGCATAATGTGATTGGTGACTATTTATATGTCACAGTATCGGCATCCTACTTAATTGACAGCTATCAACGTTATAAGGCTTTAATGAATCCTCAACAATGGAAAGCATTTAAACAACTGTATCCTCGCTTGGTAGCTATTTGCGAAAATCTATCAGAAGAAGATAATCCACAACTTTTACGAATTAAATTGAAAGATATAACAGAATGAAAAATAGCTGGCTCTTGGTAATATTTAGTATATTTCCCTCACAAAGCCAATGCATCACTAATAAACAAATACTTAGAATCAATCAAACGCCATTTACGATGAAACCTATCTACTTTTTATTAACATCATTGCTAATCGTTGCATCATGCACCCAACCAAGTTCTTACTTAGAGATGGCACTGGAAGCCGCCGGAGAGAACCGAGGGGAATTGGAACGGGTGCTGACGCACTACAAGGACTCGACACTGAAGCGAAGGGCGGCAGAGTTCCTGATAGAGAATATGGTGGGGTTCAGTGTGCCTGACAGTAACCTGCTGCCTGTTTACCAACGCTTCTACGACAGGTGTGAACCACTGAAACAATATAAACAAGAGGATCCGGACAGATGGGCAAGGAGCATTGACACACTGTGGAGGGAGTTTAAGGATTGGCCCGATTACAGACCATTGACTTATAAACCGCTGCTGCAAGTAGTGAAGGCAAGTGAACTGATTGAGGAGATTGAACTGGCATTCCGCAGCCACCGAGAGAATCGGTATGCCAAAGGGAGCAGTTTCGAACTTTTCTTGGAGCATGTGCTGCCCTTTCACTTCGGGAACAATTTTGTGAAGGGGAATTACAGGAAAGAACTGTATGAACGTTATCACCACCGCTATTATCGTAACAAGCAAGCCGACTTGTTTGAGGAAACGGATTCGCTACTGGCCTTATACAAAGAGAATGCTTACTGCGAATTTGACGGGGCAGACGTAAAATTGATTCATCCCGATGCACTGACACAAGTAGGAGGCGGATTCTGTGCGGAAAGGACGGTACTGAACTCGCTGCTGTTTACGGCACTGGGAATGCCGGTAGCAGTGGACTTTGTACCGGCATGGGGGAACAGAAAGCACTCGCACCTGTGGAATGTGCTGCTGGTGGATGGAAAGCACTATGCCTGTGACCCCTTTGAGAACAAGCATGGATGGATTCACGACGAACTATATAGTAACCGAGGGATGTATCATCCTGAAGGACTGGGAGAGTTCAGGGCACCCAAGGTGTATAGGAAGTGCTACAGCAATCATACGGAAACAACGCTGATAGGAAAAGGGGTGTCGCGAGAGGATATTCCGGATTTATTTATGAACTACAAGAAGATAGATGTAACGGAACAGTATATGGAGTGCAGCGACGTGACAGTGGAGCTGACAGAACCGGCTCCCAAAGGGGCGAAGTATGCTTATCTGTGTGTCTATCAGTTCGGAGAATGGAAACCGGTGCAGTATGGAAAGATTGAAGGGGGAAAGGCGAGATTTGAAAAAATGGGACGGCACATTGTTTATATGCCTATGTACTGCAAGGAAAGAAGGATGATACCGGCTGCACAACCGGTAATGTTGGAAGACGACGGCAGTACAACCTTGCTGACGGCAGAGGGAATAAGCGGGGAACGGCTGGTGACAAGAAACATCATTGCAGAGACTTTCAGAAATCGGGAATACATAAAATGCATGACGGGAACGGTGATTACTGACGAGAAGGGAGACACACTCTGCAGCATTGGTTCGGTGTTGCCCATCAGGCGGACGGCATTCGACACAGACAGTTGCAGGGTGGTGAGAAAAGTATGGATACAGTTGCCATCGGACAGCATTTGCTTGGGGGAACTGGCATTTCATACAGAAGAAGGAAGGATACAAGGGGTAAGTATCTGTTCGCCGATAAAGGGAGACAGAGAGGAGGAACCGTTGGCGTATATGCTGGATAACTACCCGGCCACGGGATTCCGAGGAAGGGTAAAGAACCGAAAAGTGGAAGTAGATTTAGGAGGAGAGTATCGACTGAAACAGGTGGTGATGGCACCGTATGTGGTATCGCAGATGTTTCCGGAGAGCACCTACGAACTGCAATGCTGGAGAAACGGGGAATGGGAACTGCTGGAAAGGAAAAACGGAACAACGGAGGATATCTGCTTTGAGAAGATTCCCTGCAAAGCATTGATGAGAATCGTACAGACGGCACAAGGGGAGAACGACCGAAGGGTATTGGAACGACCTTTCCTCTATCGGAACGGAGAAATTGTTTGGTTATAATAATAAGGATTTATTTATGAAAAGAAAAAGAATTTCATGTATTACTTTTGTTGCTTTAATATTAACTGCAACGAGTTATGGTATTCATGGAATACACAATGAAAATCAACTGTCAGAAACTGCAATGATGAATGTGGAAGCTTTAGCTAATGATGAAGTAAGTGGCAATACCGTTGATTGTTATAGTAGTAGTTCTGCAAAGAAAGGTTCGACATACTATGATTGTGGAAATTGTCAAAAACAATACAACGCTAAAGGAATAGGAGGTCAACGACAATGTATTGTTAATTGATTATTAGTACTACTGTTCACTACTTGGGTGGACAGTAGTGAATCATTTTTTTAAGTCTGTATAAATAATCGTTCTTCTTGCAAACACAAATATTTATATAAAACCAAGAATATGAAATATTTATATCTATTTATTTTTTTCGGTTTTCTATTTCTGACATGTTGTATGAATAATGCCGGTATAACAAACGGGAATGTTATATATATCCAACAATTCGAAAGAGAAGAAGAATTAGAAGGAGAAAAATTGGAATACATTGATAGTTTCGGTTTCATGGGATGTGAATTGGTATATCCTTACTTATTGCTGAATTTATACAAGCAATCGGAATTTATTGCACTCTATCATTTAGAAAAGGAAGAATACATCGGATTGTTTTTCTCAAAAGGAGAAGGGCCGGAAGAGTTTTTGGCATTCAATATAGTAAACAGAATAAACAACGGTTCTGTTTGGATTGATGACCCCATCAGACGTAAACTGAAAGAATATGTTTTCATGGACACAATCAATGCAGTTAAAGCTATTGAGCAAAACGTCATTGAATACCGAGAAGAAAATGATGTATATAGCATATTCCCGATTAAAGATGAATCCTTTGTATATAAAGCTTTCGCAGAAAATAAAGGGGTATATTTAAAAACAAAGAAGAGGGAAATATATCCCTACAAAGAGGTATTCACTAGAAACGATATGAACAGGACCTCTCAATTAGCCGATTGTATAAATACGGAAGGGACAAAATGGGTATCATTATCCGGTGTCTTTGACCAAATAGATATTATATCGTTATCGGATGAAGAGAAAAGTATATCTGTTACTACTGCTACTTCGCTGACATCATGGGAAACTTATCGAAATAAAAACGAAGAGGATTTGATGGAATATTATCTTACACTGCCTCGTTGTAATGACTCGTATATAGCGGCATTGCATAATCAAAATGGGAATAAAGAAATCATTCTCATTGATTGGTCGGGAAACGGAATATGCCGTTGGAAAATAAAAGAAAATATTATAGATTTTTGTATAGATTGGGAACGTAACAAATTATATGGAGTAACTGAAGATGAAAACATTTATTGTTATCATTTCAAGCTATGAAGAAGAAACTGTTAATATGGATTGACCGATTGATGGATATAATACTCATCGGTTTTATGCTGGTAGTGGGATGGATTGCCATGCAGGTATTTCTGCTGACATCGTTCCGCATTCCTTCTGATTCGATGGAGCCGACCCTGCAGGCGGGGGATGCCATTTTGGTAGAGAAGTGGAGTTACGGAGCCAGGCTCTTCGATGTGTTTGAAGCAGCCAAGGGAAAACAGGTGGAGATAAAGAGGACAGCCGGACTGGGGAAAGTGGAACGGGGTGACGTGGTGGTGTTCAACGACCCCTGTCCCAACGAATGGAGAAAGTTGGAGATGCATCTGATGAAGTACTACGTAAAACGATGTGTGGCTCTGCCGGGAGATACATTCTACATTGAGAAGGGACGATACCGAGTGAAGGGATGTTCGGAACCGATAGGCAATGTACAAGCACAAGAGCGTTTCGAATGGTTGGTTACACGGAGTGGAGAGATAGACCCGGCGATGATGAGAGTGTACCCCGGAGGGAAAGAGCATCCGTGGACACCGATTGAGTATGGACCGATATATCTGCCACAGGCAGGAGACACGATAAAGATAGACAGAATTATGGCCATCAGGTATGGAGATGCCATAGAATGGGAAACGGGTGATACGCTACACATAGAGGGAGATTGTGTGACCTTAGGAGGACGGGAACTGAAAGGGTATCGCTTTAAAAAGAGTTATTACTTCATGACGGGAGACCGGGTGGAGAATTCAAGGGATTCAAGATACTGGGGATTACTGCCCGAAGAGTTCATTGTGGGAAAGGTGTGGAGGATATGGAAGTCGGTAGATCCTTTTACAAAGAAAATGGTATGGGAAAGAGTGGGAAAAGTGGTGAAATAATAAAAAAGATAATTTACAATTAATATTAACATCGGACATTTGTAATTTTTAAACAGTTATTAGTATGAAAATCGTATTTAAAAAAGTATTTTAGTAATTATTATTGCTATTTTTGCAGGAATTGGATTTCATAAATCACAAAAAACAGAAAATCGGTTTATAGATTTAGCCTTTGAAAACATCGAAGCAGAAGCCCACACAGTGGGATGCGAATCTTATGGACAAGTATTATATTATTGTATTGATTATAGTATTATTGGTAGTTGTTTTTGTGCAATAGAACATAGAGGACATGCAAAAAGTTATTGTCCAGATAAATTATGCGAATAAAAAAATTGTTTTATATGAAACCTACTTCAGTTGTATTGCCAGTCTTATTATTAGGACTGACATTATCTTGCTCGTCCTCTCAAAAAGACTCTCGATTTGACAAGCAGATAGAGCTTAAATTCAATTCGTTAGGTGTAGAGGATTTATTCTACAAGCCACTGTGTATTGAAATTTTTGATTCCTTATTATTAATATGTGACCCAACACCAGAAAGTGTATACAAAATACTAAATATTAATACCAAACAAATTATATGTGAAGGAGTAAATATTGGTGAAGGGCCTTATGAACTTTTGTCGCCAACCCTTATAGACAGAATTGATAATCATCGGTTTCAAGTAATGGATATTGCGAAAATCGTTTGCTATGACATCAACGAAATTATAAAAACAGGAAACTTTCTTCCATATTCCATCATTTCGTATGATGTTGTGGGAAAAACCAAAGATTTGACAAGACGATTTTATGAAATTGACGATTCATCCTACATTGCACTTGGAATATTTAAAGAAGCAAAATATATGCTTTCATCTAAAGGAGAAATGAAATTAGGAGGAAATTATCCTACATCTGAAGAAAAGAATGTTCATCCTTTTTTAGTTCATCAAGGAGTAATGCATGTGGATAGGGAACGGAAATTATTATTATACCACAGCCCATTTGGTTATTATTATGAATTGCTCTCTTATGCCAATGAGAAGATTACAACTTTATGCTATGATTACTCTCCTCACTCTTATAAAATTATTAATGGAGAATGTTTGATAACAGCTCAAACACCTTGCGGCATTAACGATGCAGAAATTCTAAATGAAGGTATTTTACTTCTTTATTCAGGGACAACCATGGAAGAATCACCCAAGATGCATTTTTATTGCAAGAAAATATGGAATTTAGATTTACAGGGGAAATATCAAACGGAATATTTATTAGAAAGACCTACTGCTATGATGGCTGTTAATGAACAAAATTCAACAATATATGCCATAACAGTACATCCTGACACTTATGAATTGGAATTAGGATTTTATAGATATTGAAAAATGAAAAGATTCTTATTTGTAGTTTTAATTGTGAATTTAATAATAAGTGCTTGCAAAAGGACAGCAAAACAAATAGATACTGAATCTAAAAAAATTTGTTCTGTTTTTTTGCAGAAAGAAAAACGTATTATAATGCCAGATTCCTTAATAGATATAAGAACTGGAGAATTATTTGAATTTAAAAGCAACAATTTAGATACTTATATGCTTCATACATTGGATATTAGCTGCGATGGATGTGTGAAGATGTTAGATAAATTATCAGGATATTTCAAGCAAATACAAAAAAAATATGGTATAAGAGTTATTATTCTTGCTTCAACTCTTTACGTAAATGAGGAAATTAAAGAACTTCTCTCAAATTATCCTTTCCCTATTTTATTAGATGAATCTGAAAATTTTAAAATTGAAAATAAAATTTTACGTGACGATATTTTATGTTCTTTTTTGATTTTTGAATCAAAAGCTATAGCAGTTGGTGATTTAAAAAACGTTTTTTTTCGAGACAGTTTTAATGAGACCTTAAGAGGAATTTACTCAAATGAAAAGAAATAATTCTTTATATGAATATTAGGAATTTGCTGATTCACATCATACTAATACTTGCCGGAGCTATAGAGTCTGCTATCGGACTGTTACAAATTTACGGGCTAATGGATTCGAACCACGGAAGGTATGTAGTGACAGGAACGTTTTTAAATCCGGGACCTTACTCCGGATTTCTGGCAATGACACTACCCGTGTGCCTACACTGTTACTTGAAAAAGCAAGGAGGAATGAAATATGTTGCCGCAACGGTGGGAGCAATGATTCTTTGTGTATTGCCGGCCGGCATGAGTAGAACGGCATGGATAGCGGCTGCAATGGGGATGCTATGGGCCTATGGAGCACACCGGAAATGGCCGGAAAGAGTAAGGCTGTGGGCAAAGCAGCACCGGCTGAAAGCTATGGGGTGC
Organism: Mediterranea massiliensis; assembly: GCA_015060695.1. Classification (GTDB taxonomy): domain Bacteria; phylum Bacteroidota; class Bacteroidia; order Bacteroidales; family Bacteroidaceae; genus Bacteroides; species Bacteroides massiliensis_C. Next base: position 36,249 of record SUYA01000014.1, on the reverse strand, counting down.
GTGTTGGGAGTAGTTGGAGCCTTGTTATTGGGTGGCTGGATGCTCTTTATCTTGAAACCGGATTCGGCCAAAGGGCGACTGTTTATGTGGCGAATAGAGAGCCGTATAGTGATTGAGCATCCATCCGGAGTGGGCTGCGGCAGATTTGCCAAAGCATACGGTGAGGAACAAGAGAAGTATTTTTCCCAAGGAGAATATGAGGAGTGGGAAGTGAAGGTGGCAGGAAGTCCGGAGTATGCGTTTAATGAATACCTGCAACTGGCCATAGAGCATGGAGTAGGTGCTTTGGTTGCATTGTTTGTAGTGATGGGATTGTGTGTATGGCGAGCCATGAGGAAAGGAGCGCATGGAATGGCCGGGGCATTGGTGGCATTGGCTTTGTTTGCTTTTGCCTCTTACCCGATGGAATACGCACTGTTTAGGGCAGCGGCTCTGCTCATAGCTGTGGGATGCTTGGCCGAAGAGGGATGGAAAGGATGGATGATAACGATAGCGGGAGTGATTGGAGCCGTCTATCTATACTGCCGGACAAAACGAAGGAAGAGGCTGAAAAAGCATGGAAGCAGGCAAGGATGTTTTATCAGGCAGAGGCTTATGAAACGGCAGAAGAGGCTTACAAGAGCATTTATCCCAAACTGAAAGAAAATGGACGATTCCTTTTTGAATATGGGCATGCGCTACACAAACAGAAGAAATTTACGGAAAGTACGCTGTTGCTGTTAGAGGCCGGGGAGCGAAGTAATGACCCCATGATTCTGAATATCATCGGAAAGAATTACCAAGGATTGGGAGAATATGATAGGGCTGAAGAGTACTACTTGCGTTCTACGCATCGGTTGCCGGGGCGCATCTATCCCTATTACCTATTGGCTAAACTATATGCCGAAAACAAAGGATTTGGAGAAGAAAAGCTGGAATGGGCAGTACGGATGGTAATGGAGAGAGAACCGAAGGTACACTCTACGGCTATAAAAGAGATGAGGGAAGAGGTGAAAAAAATCATTAGTCGCCGGCAACAGCCAACGTCAACACACTGATGCGTACCCCCTCTATGTCAACTAATGCATCGGCACATGCAGTAATAGTGGAGGCAGTAGTCAGTACGTCATCTATCAGCAGTAGGTGCTTGCCGATTAATTTATCGGGATGTTGCAAATAAAAGATACCGGACACATTTTCCCAACGTTCATAAGGTGATTTCCGGGTTTGGGTTTCTGTGTATTTACGTCTTACCAAAGAGACTGTATCCAAGGGAATCCCTGTAACTTCTGAAATGCCTTTAGCCAACAATTCACTTTGGTTATAGCCACGCTGCCGTCTTTTGTGAGGATGCAATGGAACGGGCACCAGCACATCTATCTCTTGAAAAAAGGAGGAATTGCCCAACTCGGCTGCCATTAGACGTCCCATTTGTAGAGCTAACTGCCTATGGTTTTTGTACTTGAACTTCCAAAGTATTTGTTTGAAATCACTTCCTTTAGCATAATGGAAATAGGAAGTTGCACGTTCTATGGGTATTTTCCCCCAGAAAAGTCGCTCTACTGGATTACCCTCTTGTAGGTGATAGCCCGTGCGAGGCATATCGATGTTACAATGTAAGCAAATGGCTTCTTCTCCTTCGCGCAACAAAGTACCACAAACAGCACAACGTTGCGGGAAGAAAAGATGTAGCAAGGACTCCAACCAAATTCTCACCTTGCACCACATATTTATAATCCTTTAGGAAGAACTTGCATAACTAATTGCTGAAGTGAAGAGTGAATAAGGCCATTAGTGGCTATAATGTGGTGTCCATCTAAATAGTGATTGGCACCTAAGAAGTTAGTCACCTGCCCGCCAGCCTCTTGCACAATAAGTGCAGCAGCAGAGAAATCCCACTTGCCGATGAAAGCTTCCAGCCAACCATCAATGCGACCAGCAGCTACATAACAAATAGCCAATGCAGCTGAACCATTCATTCGCAAACCAGCCACACGACCGTATAATGAACGAATGAGATGCAAACCGGTAGCAACATATAGTTCTGAATTATAAGGAAGCTCGGTTATCAAAAAAGCTTGTTCTAAAGAATCTACCACAGAAACATGCAGTGAATGACTATTCATCCAAGCTCCCCCACCCCGGATAGCTGAAAAGCATTCATCAAGACAGGGTTCATAGACTACACCCAACAACAATTCGTCTTTGGTACGAAGGGCTATACTGACACAATAGGGCATAGTACCATGGATGAAATTGGTTGTACCGTCTAATGGATCGACAACCCAACAGTAAGTCTCATCTTGATAAGAAGCAGAACCTTCTTCGGTAATAAAACCAGCTTCGGGCAACAAGAGCTGCAATCGCTCTACAATCCTACGCTCCGATTCTTTATCCACATAGGATACATAGTCGTGACTATGCTTCTCTACAACTGTTTCGCGATGGAAGCGTTGCTGCTCTTCTTTCAAAAATAGGCCGGTCTCACGGGCTAAAGAACAAACCTCTTTTAATAGTTTTTCTAAATCTAAAGACATAAACTTCCAACTTTAATTTACTTGAAATGCACAAAAATAAAACTTATAGAAGAAAAAAGGAAATGACATATGCTAAAATAGGTGGAATTCCTTAAAAAAGTTTGAATTATTGTTTTTGATATTAAATTAAATACTATCTTTGTTGCATTATTATATTACAGTAAAAATATCCATGATGAAAAAACTACTTTTTTTAACCTTATTAACATGCTTTGCATGGCTGTGCCAAGCACAAGAAACAAAAGTAATAGTAGGCGCAGAACAGACCGCTGAATACTTCCCCATATTGAAGAATAAACGGGTTGCTATTTTTTCTAATCATACAGGTATGGTAGGAGATAAACACTTGCTAGACATACTGATTGAAAATGACATGAACGTAGTAGCTATCTTCTCGCCCGAACATGGTTTTCGAGGCAATGCCGATGCCGGCGAACATGTATCAAGTTCGGTAGATAAAAAAACCGGTGTGCCTATCCTTTCTTTATACGATGGTAAAGATGGGAAACCGAGTGAAAAATCAATGCGTACTTTTGATATTTTAGTTGTTGACATTCAAGATGTTGGACTTCGATTCTATACTTATTACATCTCTATGTGCCGTTTAATGGATGCTTGTGCAGAGTTCAACAGAAAGGTGTTACTACTTGATCGCCCAAATCCAAATGGCCACTATGTAGATGGCCCTATTTTGGATATGAAGTATAAATCGGGGGTAGGTTGGTTACCCATACCGGTTGTGCATGGCATGACTTTAGGAGAATTGGCCCAGATGATAAACGGTGAACGTTGGTTACCCAAATCAAGAGTTTGTGATTTAACAGTGATTCCTTGCAAGAATTATACTCACCAAACCATGTACGAATTACCCATTGCTCCATCGCCTAACCTGCCGAATATGAAATCTATTTATCTTTATCCTTCTACTTGTTTGTTCGAAGCAACTCCTGTCAGCTTGGGACGTGGTACAGATAAGCCCTTCCAAGTGTATGGTCACCCCAATATGAAAGGATATGACTTCAGTTTTACCCCACGTAGCATCTCCGGTGCCAAGAATCCACCTCAGCTGAACAAGACTTGCTACGGCGTTGACTTGACCGGATTGAGTAACGAAGAAATCTGGAAAAAAGGTATTGACTTAAGCTACGTAATTGATGCATACCGCAACTTGAATATGGATGATCACTTCTTCCGCAGTTTCTTTGAATTGTTAATGGGTACAGATTATGTACGTAAAATGATTAAACAAGGTAAAAGTGCCGATGAAATTAAAGCGTGTTGGAAAGAAGACGTTGAAAAGTTTAAGGTACAACGCAAACCTTATTTATTATATGCCGAATAAAATCATAAATCTAAAAACATAAATCAGAAAATGACTACTGCTTGGATTGTACTTGCAACTATTGCATTTTATTTTGCCCTACTTTTCTTAATTTCATGGATTACAGGACGAAAGACGAAAAATACTGAATTCTTTGCCGGTGACCGCAAGACACCATGGTATATGGTGGCCTTTGCCATGATTGGTGCCAGCATCTCGGGCGTAACATTCATCTCGGTGCCGGGAGCTGTTTTGAACAACGGATATGCTTATATGCAGATGACGCTGGGATTCTTCGTAGGCTCTGTTATTGTAGCTTTGGTACTGATTCCGATGTTCTATAAGATGAACTTGCTGAGCATCTACGGATACTTGGAGAATCGCTTCGGACTCTCTTCTTATCGCACCGGAGCTTGGTTCTTCTTTATCTCTAAGATGTTGGGAGCATCCGTTCGTTTCTTTGTTGTCTGTGTAGTTTTGCAAACATTGGTTTTTGCCCCACTGCACATCCCGTTTGAAGTTAACGTAATCCTGACCGTGGCCTTGATTTGGTTATACTCTTTCCAAGGTGGTGTAAAATCGCTTATCTGGACAGACTCATTGAAGACTTTCTGCCTTATTGCATCAGTAGTTTGCTGTATCGTTTTCATTGCCAGCAGTTTGGATTTAGGATTTGGTGGTATGGTAACTGCCGTAAACGAACATGCTACAAGCAAAGTATTCTTCTTTGACGATTTCAATGATGGTCGTTACTTCTGGAAGCAATTCATTGCCGGTGTGTTCATGATTATTGCTTGTACCGGTCTGGATCAGGACTTGATGCAACGTACATTGAGCTGCAAGAACTTCCGCGAATCACAAAAGAACATGATTGTCAGCTCGTTCATCCAAATATTCGTCATAGGTTTGTTCCTTGTATTGGGTACACTGCTTTACATCTACAAAGATGCATGCATGCCAAACGAAACAGCCACAGGCGACTCGTTGTTTGGTGCAGTGGCATGGAGCGAAGAATTTCCACTTTTCATCGGCATTGTATTCATTGTGGGATTGATTGCAGCAGCTTACTCAGCAGCCGGCAGTGCCTTGACCGCATTGACCACTTCATTTACCGTTGATATATTGCAAGCAAACAAGAAGCAAGATGATGAAAAACTGACCAAAACCCGTAAGATGGTTCATGTGGCCATGTCTGCTTTGATGATTGTTACAATCGTAGTTTTCTACTATCTGAATGACGATAGTGCAATCAATGCTGTTTATAGCCTGGCTGCTTACACATATGGCCCTATTCTGGGTATGTTCATCTTTGGCATGGCTTGTAAGAAGCCTGTACGCGACGGATTGGTTCCATTGGTGGCTATTGCTTCTCCAATCATCTGCTACATATTGCAAACAAATAGCGAAGCATGGTTTGGTGGCTATCAAATCAGTTTCGAACTGCTCATTATCAATGGCATTATTACCGCATTGGGACTCTGCCTGTTGATTAAGAAATAATAAAAAGGAAACACCTTAATAATATATATCATGAGAAAAAAAATCGGCTTCTTTGCCGGAATATTATTTGTTGCACTATTGCCACAAACAATAAAAGCACAAGAGTTGTCTGATGAAAATCGTCAGGCAATAGGTGACTTTTTGAATGAAACCATCCGCAAAGAGATTGCTGTGGGAAAGGTGAAGATTGATTCGGTTGCTATCAATAAAAAGAGCATCCAACTCTTTGCCAACAGTTTTCTTGCTGATTATCCTTTCCGCACCGAAAATGTAGCCGATATATATCAAGGTGTAAAAACATTGCTCCCTGAGACATTTGCCAAGCATCGCTTGCAAATCTTGACGGGAGGTCGTGCTATTGAGGAGTATATTCCACTCATGATGCGTGAAAGAAAACCGAAAAAGAGAGAACTATTTGCTCCTGAAGGGGGCAAGCAGCTCGTAACCCGTATTGACGCTCCATATACTCCGGAAAATGGCTTGAACGGACGCCATCTTGCCATGTGGCAAAGCCATGGCTGGTATTATGAACAGAAATTGAGTCGTTGGGAATGGCAAAGAGCCCGTATTTTCCAAACGGTAGAAGACCTCTACACACAAGGATATGTGCTCCCTTTCCTGGTGCCGATGCTGGAAAATGCCGGTGCAAATGTGCTACTACCTCGTGAGCGCGATTGCAATGACGAGGAGGTAATCGTAGACAACGATGGCGGGTTGGCACAGCACTCTACTTATGCCGAAAAAGATGCTGTCAAGAAATGGACCACAGGTGAGGGTGAAGGATTCGCTTATTTGCATGAATATTACCTGCACGGACAGAATCCTTTCCGTGATGGTACATATCGACAGATTGAAACCATCAAAAAAGGTGAAAGCAGCTTAGCCACATGGACGCCCGACATTCCTGAGTCCGGACAATATGCTGTTTATGTATCGTATAAAACTCTTCCCAAAAGTGCTGATGATGCCCTTTACACGGTTTATCACAAAGGTGGCAAGACACAATTCAAAGTAAACCAGCAGATGGGTGGTGGCACTTGGATTTATTTAGGCACTTTCGGATTCGATGCCGGCAAAAATGAACAGGCCCGTATTACACTTAGCAATCTTTCGGCAAAAGCAGGACGTATCGTTACCGCCGATGGTATCAAGATTGGTGGAGGTATGGGTAACATGGCTCGTTGTGTGAATGTGGAAGGCACAACCGAAAACTTGAAAAGTTCGGATGAACAAGCTCAAGTAGGTGATGGCAAAGAGAGCGTGCTGATTCCTGTTGAAGAGACATTGGAAGTAAGTGGCTATCCTCGCTTCTGCGAAGGTGCTCGCTACTGGATGCAATGGGCCGGTGTTCCAGATTCTGTTTATTCAGACAGTAAAGGAAAGAATGATTACACCGATGATTATAAGAGCCGTGGCATTTGGGTAAACTGGTTGGCCGGTGGCTCAAAGGTGAATCCAAAGGAAGAGGGATTGAACATTCCGATAGATTTGGCTTTTGCTTTTCATACCGATGCCGGCACAACATTAAATGACTCGATCATCGGAACATTAGGTATCTATTGCACCAATAGAGATGAAGGCCTTTATGCCAATGGTGCTTCACGTTATCTGGCTCATGACTTGACAGACTTAATATCTACCAATATCGTGCGTGATATTCGTACGCTTTACGAACCTAATTGGAGTCGTCGCGGCATGTGGAATAGATCATACTTCGAAGCACGCGTACCCAGAGTGCCAACCATGTTATTGGAGCTATTATCGCATCAAAACTTTGCTGATATGCGCTATGGGTTAGATCCACGCTTCCGTTTTACAGTGTCGCGTGCTATCTACAAAGGCATGTTGCAATTCCTTTGCGCACAACATGACATGGAGTATGTTGTACAACCATTACCGGTGGACAACATGGCATTATCCATGACTGATAATGACGAAATTGAACTGACTTGGGAACCTGTTGCCGATCCATTAGAACCTACAGCTAATGCCGAACAATACATAGTATATACACGCATTGGAGATGGTGACTTTGACAACGGTATATTGGTGAAACAAAATAGCTACCGCACAAGCATCCACAGCGGAGAAATTTATAGTTTCAAAGTAACTGCTGTCAACAAAGGTGGTGAAAGTTTCCCATCAGAAATCCTTTCTGTAGGTAAAGCGAATAACCCAAAAGGCGAAGTATTGGTGGTGAATGGATTCGACCGTATCAGTGCACCGGCCGATTTTGTTGCGCCCGGTGAGGGAAGTAAAGACTTAGCAGGCTTTTTGGATGAATACGACCATGGGGTGCCTTATCTGAATGATATCAGCTACATTGGTAGCATGAAAGAATATCGCCGAGCTATCCCTTGGATGGACGATGACGCATCAGGCTATGGAGACAGCTATGCCGATTATGAAACAATGGTAATAGCTGGTAATAGTTTCGACTATCCATCTGCACATGGAAAAGCCATCATGAAAGCGGGTTATTCGTTTGTCTCTTGTAGCGATGAAGCGGTAGAAAATGGAAAGATCTCTCTTAAGAATTATCAAGCAGTAGACTGGATTTTAGGCAAAGAGTGTCAAACAAAAATGGGACGTGGTCACGCCAATTCACTTGAATACAAGATATTTACCCACGCTATGCAAAAAGCGATTACCGAATATTGTCAACAAGGTGGAAATATCTTCGTATCAGGCGCATACGTTGCTACAGACTTGTGGGACAACAGATTAGCCACCAGTGAGGAAGTTGATCGCACATTTGCTATGGAGGTGCTAAAATACAAATGGCGTGTAGACAGAGCTGCACGCAAAGGAAAAGTAAAGTGTGTGGCTTCTCCGCTGAAAGCATTCAGTGGCAAGTTTACGTTCGAACAAGAATTGAACGAGAAGCAATATGTGGTTGAATCGCCCGATGCCATTGAGCCTGCTAACAACGCAGCCTTCACCATCATGCGATATAGCGAAAACAACTTGAGTGCAGGCGTTGCCTATAAGGGCGACTACAAGACATGCATTCTCGGCTTCCCGTTTGAAAGCATTCGTTGTGAGGGTGAAAGAGAAGATTTGATGAAACAAATATTAACCTTCTTTTTTGAGAAGAACTAATATATGAGGCAAATAGTAATCTGGATATTGTTATTCTCGGGATTGTTCCTGGGTAAGGTGCAAGCACAGCACAAGCCTTTCCGCTTTGTGCAACTGACCGATTTACACCTTAGTCCCAACAATCCGAAGCCAACGGAAGACCTGCTTCGCTCTGTTGCGCAAATCAATGCAATGGAAGACGTAGATTTTGTATTGGTGACGGGTGACATAACAGAGGAAGGCGATCGTGCATCAATGGAAAAAGTAAAATCATGCCTTGACCTGCTGAAGGTGAAGCATTACACTGTTTTGGGTAATCACGAAACAAAATGGAGTGAATCAGGATGTACCGCTTTCGGTGAAGTCTTTGGAGGTGAGCGATTTGCTTTTGAGCACAACGGATTCCTCTTTATAGGATTCAATTCAGGACCTCTGATGCGCATGGCTTACGGACATGTAGTACCACAAGACATCGAATGGATGAAACAAGAGATGAAAAAGCGTCCGGATATGCCTGTTTTCTTGATTACACACTATCCAATGAGAGAAAAGGATGTGGATAACTGGTATGAAGTGACCGATGCTGTACGTCCTTACAATATCAAATCATTCATCGGTGGTCACTACCACAGAAATATGAATTTGAGATATGATGGCATACCCGGCATTCTCACAAGAAGTAATCTTGCAGATGAGGATGGGAAACAAGGATATACCATCTTTGAAGTGACAACTGATTCACTAAAGGTATTCGAACAACGCATCGGCGAATCGCCACGTCAATGGACGGGTTTATCTTTAGTAAAAGCGTATTATTCATCAGAAGCAAAGGCAGAAAAATATCCGGATTTCAGCGTCAATGAAACCTACAATAAAGTGAAAGAGAAATGGGTAGTGCAGACAGGTGCAGGTATCTATTGTTCACCTGCTATCGAAGGAAACAGCGTATTTGTAGGTGATGATTTAGGACAACTTACAGCATATCGTTTGAAAGATGGAAAAAAACTTTGGGGTTTTGCATCTGAAAAACGAATTATAGGCACACCAGCAGTGAGTGAAGGAATCGTAGTCTTCGGCTCAGCTGATGGAAATATTTATGCATTGAATGCAGAAAACGGTACACTTCTCTGGAAAGTAGAAGCAAAAGAACCTGTAATAGGTGCAGTGACCATTGATAATGCTTTGGCATACGTGGGAGCCAGCGACCATACTTTTCGTGCCATAGACATTCACACCGGTAAAGTGAAATGGGCATATGACAACGTTAAAGGTTACGTAGAAACCAAACCACTGATAACCGAAAATAAAGTCATTTTCGGTGCATGGGATAATACACTCTATGCATTGGATAAAACCAATGGAAAAGAGTTGTGGAAATGGACAGGCGGATTAACACGTATGCACTTCTCGCCTGCAGCTGTTTGGCCAGTTGCAGCAGAAGGGAAAGTATTCATTACGGACCCACAACGTGCTATGACAGCTATTGACCTGCAAACCGGAGAAACCGTTTGGCGTACATTCCGTTCACAAGTGCGAGAAACCATCGGTCTTTCGGAAGATGGGAAACGGGTGTTTAGCAAAACAATGAACGATAGCATTGTATGTTACGCTACTGAAGGTGACCAACCCAAACAGATATGGGCATCGAATGTAGGTTTTGGATACGAGCATGCCCCTTCTATGCAAGTTGAGAAAAAAGGCGTGATGTATGGTAGCACAAAAGAAGGCCTTATCTTTGCACTGAATGGTGCAACCGGTGAAATTCTTTGGAAACATAAAATAGGAAATTCACTCATCAATACCGTAGTGCCACTGAGTGATGAAGAGGTACTTTTTACAGCAACAAGCGGTGAAGTAGGACTTTTAAAATGTAAAAGAAAAAAATAAGAATTATAATTAATAAAAAACATCTTACCTTATGAAAAGAATTGATTGCTTTATCCCTTTCGTTGGGAAAGAACAAGTTGAAAGTACGATTAAAAGCTTGCAAGAAACAGGCTTAGTTAACAATATCTATCTTTTGGCTGATCCTGAAGTAACCGAAGAGGTGGAAGGTTGCCAAGTGATTGCTATCAAGGGAGCTACTTCGAGTGCTACCATAAAGCAGATTGCAGAAAAGGCAGCTGCTGAGTACACTTTGCTTTATACAAAACATAGCACATTGAAATTAGGAATGTTTGCATTAGATCGCATGCTGATGCTTGCTACTGATAGCGCAGCCGGCATGACTTATGCTGACCACTATCAAGTTAAAGAGGGTAAGCAAACAAATGCACCTGTTATTGATTATCAATTCGGCTCTTTGCGCGATGATTTCAACTTTGGTTCGGTATTGTTGTTCAACACTGCTGCTCTCAAAGAAGCTGCCGGCCGCATGAAAGCGGACTATGAATTTGCCGGTTTGTATGACCTCCGTCTGAAGCTTTCACAAAAAGAGAGTCTGATGCACATCAATGAATACTTGTATAGCGAAGTAGAATTGGACAACCGCAAGAGTGGTGAAAAAGTATTCGACTATGTAGATCCTCGCAACCGCGGTCGCCAGATTGAAATGGAACAAGCTTGTACTGAGCACTTGAAGGAAATTGGCGGTTATTTGGAACCTCAGTTTGAAAAGATAGCATTCGATGAAGAAACATTTGAATACGAAGCTTCAGTAATTATCCCTGTACGCAACCGCATCCGTACAATTCGCGACGCCATTAAGTCAGTATTATCACAAAAAACTGATTTCAAATATAACCTCATTGTGATTGACAACCACTCAACAGATGGCACTACAGAAGCTATCGAAGAGTTTAAGAATGACGGACGTGTTATCCACATCATTCCTGAACGCAATGATTTGGGTATTGGTGGTTGCTGGAATATGGGTGTTCACCATCCTAAATGCGGAAAGTTTGCTGTTCAGTTGGATAGCGACGACGTTTATAAGGATGAAAACACATTGACAACCATGGTTAATGCATTCTATGAACAAAACTGTGCAATGGTGGTAGGTACTTACATGCTGACAGATATCGAAATGAACATGATTCCCCCAGGCGTAATCGATCACAAAGAATGGACTCCTGAAAACGGTCGCAACAATGCTTTGCGTATCAACGGTTTGGGTGCTCCTCGTGCATTCTACACACCTATGTTGCGTAAAGTAAAAGTACCTAACACAAGCTATGGTGAAGACTATGCATTGGGATTGAACATCAGCCGTCGTTTCCAGATTGGCCGTGTTTACGATGTAGTATACCTCTGCCGTCGTTGGGATGACAACTCGGATGCTTCACTCGACATTGTTAAGATGAATGGTCACAACCTTTATAAAGACCGCATCCGCACATGGGAATTGCAAGCTCGCGTGGCAATGAATAAGAAATAATCTGCCATGAATACACAAGTTAATGAACTGCTGACCAACCAACTGGAAGTGTGGGAGACAGCACGCAACAACTACAATGCACTGACCGGTGTCAAGGTAAAGATATTGGACGTGTGTGGTGTGGAGTATAAAGTTCAATTCAACCCTGCAAGAATTGCCTCTTCGGGTGCAAAAGTTGATGCGAAGTCTATCAAAGAACGTAAGTGCTTCCTTTGTCCGGCAAACTTGCCTGAAGTACAAAAAGGAATTGCTTTCAAAGGTCATTACAACATTTTGGTGAATCCATTTCCTATCTTCCCACGTCATTTGACAATCCCTGAAATGGAGCATACAGACCAACTCATTGCCGGTCGCATTGGTGACATGTTGGATTTGGCAAAAGAATTGACAGACTTTACTATCTTCTATAATGGTCCTAAGTGTGGTGCTTCGGCTCCTGACCATGCGCATTTCCAAGCCGGAAATAAAGGTTTTATGCCTATAGAAGAAGGATGGAAGGAACTGGTTGCAGGTAAAGTTGGAAGTTATGGAGAAGCAACCCTCTCTTGGCTGAACGACGCACCTCGTGCATCACTCGTTATCGAGTCAACCAATAAAGAGGATGCCGTGAAATTGTTTGGCTTCATCTACGAATGTTTGCCACTGAAAGCAGATGAAACCGAGCCTATGATGAACGTACTGACCATGTATGAAGCTGACAAGTGGGTGGTATTTGTCTTCCCACGTGAGAAACATCGTCCGGCTTGTTATACAGCCGAAGGTGAGGCCCAATTGCTGAGCAGCCCGGCTTCGGTAGATTTGGGAGGGGTGTTCATTACGCCTATTGAGAAAGATTTTAATAAGATTACAGCAGAAGATGTGGCACAGATTTTGAGTGAAGTATGTCTTTCAGTAGAAGATTTTGCTCAACTAAGAAAACGCATCGCTGATAAAATTAAATAAGTTAGACCTATGCAAGAGCCAAAAGTTCAGGTCGGTATCATGTTTGAACCGAAAATAGAATTTATTTTATTAACTCCTTATTGCGTAAATGGCACAGAGGTAAGTGGTAAGCAAGTTGCTCAGATTGAGAATGGTAAAGTGGTGTGGAATGGCACAGCATACGACGAACTGTTGTTTGCCCCTCAAGACGAAACAACTGCTTCATTCGAACTGATTGATGTAACTATCGGCATAAACTTCCACTGGGAACGTAAAGAAAATCAACGCTTCCAGGGGGCATTGAAACTGATTGTTGAAAATGAAAAGCTGACAGCTGTTAACGTCATCAACGTGGAGGATTATTTGACCAGTGTCATCTCCAGCGAAATGAGCGCAACGGCTTCACTTGAACTCTTGAAGGCACATGCTGTCATCTCGCGCAGCTGGTTGCTGGCACAGATTCAGAAGAATAAAGAGATTGCTGAAAGCCAAACAGACTATTCGGCTTATACGATGACTGATGAAGAGCTGATTCGTTGGTATGATCGTGAGGATCACGTAAACTTTGATGTATGTGCAGATGACCATTGCCAACGCTATCAAGGCATTACGCGTGCTTCAACTGAAATGGTACGTCAAGCCATTGCTGCTACTCGTGGACAAGTATTGACTTCGGATGGCGCCATTTGCGATGCCCGTTTCTCTAAATGTTGCGGTGGAGCTTTCGAAGAATTCCAATATTGCTGGGAAGATAAGAAATATCCATACCTGGCTAAACAACGCGATAGCAAAAGCTGCACAGAGTTGCCTGACTTGACAATTGAGGCTGAAGCCGATAAGTGGATTCGCACTTCGCCGGAAGCATTCTGCAACACGACTGACAAGCAAATCTTGTCGCAAGTGCTCAACAACTATGACCAGGAAACAACCGACTTCTATCGCTGGAAAGTGGAATATACGCAAGATGTACTTTCGGCCCTGATTCTGAAACGTTCAGGCATTGACTATGGACAAATAGTTGACTTGATACCGGTGGCTCGTGGCACAAGCGGACGTTTGTGGAAATTGAAAATCGTAGGTACCAAGAAGACACTTACCATCGGTAAAGAACTTGAAATCCGTCGCACATTGTCGCCTTCACATCTGTATAGCTCGGCATTTGTAGTGGATAAAGAAGGGGTATCTGCAGAAGGCATACCGGCTAAGTTCACTTTAATTGGCTCGGGTTGGGGACATGGGGCCGGCCTTTGCCAGATTGGTGCCGCCGTAATGGGTGAACAAGGTTACAAGTATGATGAAATCTTGTTGCACTACTACATCGATGCAAACATTGAGAAACTTTATGAATAACAGAAACTGATAAAAGCATATTTTTTACATGAAATCAAAAAATAGTTCTCCGATATTGTGGGTACCTACCCTGTATTTTGCTCAAGGTATCCCCTATTTCATTGTAAACAACATTTCGGTATTGATGCTGGCTAAAATGGGCGTTCCCAATGGACAGATGGCTTTGTTCACCTCGTTGCTCTATCTGCCTTGGATGATCAAGCCTTTCTGGAGTCCGTTCATCGATATCGTTAAGACAAAGAGATGGTGGATTCTGAGCATGCAGATACTGATGTCAATAGCCTTCATCCTTTTGACAATGACCGTACCTACTCCGGACGTCGAAACAATCATGTCGGGACAAACACCGATCAGCATGTTTACAGTCACCCTGTTGCTGTTCGTAATTACAGCCTTTGCCAGTGCCACACACGACATTGCAGCCGATGGATTCTACATGCTTGCTTTGAATCAAAGCTTGCAAGCAGCCTGGGTGGGATGGAGAAGTACATTCTATCGTTTGGCATCAATCTTCGGACAAGGGGTGTTGGTGTGGATTGCAGGAACGGTGGAAAACCAAACTCAGAACATTCCTTTGTCCTGGAAAATCACCTTGCTGGTAACAGCTGTGTTGTTCAGTGCAGTGACTCTTTACCACACATTCTTCGTACCAAAGCCGACTACGGACACATCTACATTGGGTGATGAAAAAGCCAGTGCAGGTGCCATCTTCAGCGAATTTGCACGTACATTCAAGACATACTTCACCAAGCCCGGCGTATGGTTGGCAATCGTCTTCATGTTGCTTTACCGCCTGCCCGAAGCATTCTTGATTAAGATGTGTACACCATTCCTGGTAGCATCGCAAGAGTTGGGCGGATTGGGCCTTTCTACGCAAGATGTGGGCTGGATCTATGGCGGTGTGGGTGTATTCTTCCTCACTGCCGGTGGTATCCTGGGTGGCACATTTGCATCCAAAGTAGGTTTGAAGAAATCGCTTTGGGTAATGGCAGGCTGTATGACATTGCCTTGTGCCACATTCGTTTACCTGGCTGTGTGTCAACCTACTAATATCCTTGCCATCTGTACGGCCTTGGCCATCGAACAGTTTGGTTACGGATTCGGCTTTACCGCATACATGCTTTACATGATGTACTTCTCGGAAGGCGAATTCAAGACTTCACACTATGCCATCTGTACAGCCTTCATGGCGGCATCCATGTTGTTGCCGGGTATGGTGGCCGGTTATATTCAAGAAGCCATCGGCTATGCCAACTTCTTCTGGATGGTAATGGTATGCTGCATCGCCACATTGATTGTAACCTACTTTGTCGATAGAAAGATTGACCCGGATTACGGAAAGAAATAATTATGAGAAAATACTGGATAATCAGCCTGCTCGCCCTGCTATGCATGGGCGCACAGGCTCAAAAAATCACCATCAAAACAGGCATTGAAGTATTGAAAGAGCAAAACTTCAAATGTCTGGAAGGAAAGCGTGTGGGATTGATTACCAATCCGACCGGTGTAGATAACAACTTGAAGTCGACCATCGACATCTTGCACGAAGCACCAAACGTAAACCTGGTGGCACTGTATGGCCCGGAACATGGTGTTCGCGGGGATGTTCATGCAGGCGATCACGTTTCTGATGCGAAAGATCCAGCAACCGGACTGCCGGTATATTCACTTTATGGCAAAACACGCAAACCTACCCCGGAAATGCTGAAAGACATCGATGTGATGGTATATGACATCCAGGACATTGGTTGTCGCTCTTTCACCTACATCAGCACCATGGGGGTAGCCATGGAAGCTTGTGCCGAAAATGGAAAAGAATTCATCGTATTAGATCGCCCTAATCCGGTGGGTGGATTGAAGATTGAAGGAAATCTGGCCGAAGACGATTGCATCTCGTTTGTCAGCCAATTCAAGATTCCTTATCTCTATGCATTGACCCCCGGCGAGCTTGCTTTGATGCTCAATGGTGAACACATGCTGAAAGATGGCATCCAATGTGACTTGCAGGTAGTGAAAATGAAGAAGTGGAAACGTAAAATGAACTACGAAGACACCGGTCTGCAATGGATTCCTTCTTCGCCACACGTGCCACATCCACACTCGGCCTTCTTCTATCCCGTGAGCGGCATTTTGGGAGAATTCGGATACATGAGCATTGGTGTAGGCTATACCATACCTTTCCAGATGTTTGCTGCTCCCTGGATTAAAGCAGAAGAACTGGCAAAGGCATTGAATGACCTTAACTTGCCGGGAGTAGAATTCAGACCCATGCACCTGAAACCGTTCTATAGTGTAGGTAAAGGTGAATTGCTACAAGGCGTACAAGTACACCTAACTGATTACAAAAAAGCACAGCTGAGCGATATTCAATTCCTCGTAATGCAAGAGGCTGCTCGCCTCTATCCCGAGCATAAAGTATTCGAGAAAGCTGACAAGGGACGCTATCGTATGTTTGACCTGGTAACAGGTTCCAAACAAATACGTGAACGATTCAGCAAAAACCATAGTTGGGATGATATCCGTGACTATTGGTATAAAGATGTAGACAGTTTCAGAAAATTATCTGAAAAATACTACATGTACAAGTAATTGAAAATAAATTATCCCCCTCAAAGCAGGCAACCCCGATTGCCAGCTTTGAGGAGAAGGATAAGACTAATAGCCAAGCCCTTAAAAGGGGACACACTGAATATGATGAAACAAAACTACAAACAATTCCTAAACGAAGCGAGACAAATTGTCCCGCGAGAACGCATTTACACCGATGAACTACGTCGACTGGCGTGGGGCACCGATGCAGGTTTCTATCGCCTCATCCCCCAAATCATTATTCGTTCTGAGGGGGAAGAAGAAGTTATCGAGCTACTACGCTTAGCTCACAAACACAGTTTACCTGTCACCTTCCGAGCGGCAGGAACCAGTCTATCAGGTCAGGCTATTAGTGACAGCATACTGATTGTTGCCGGCAAACATTGGGAAAAATACAGCATCAATCAAGATGCCACTCAAATCACCCTGCAACCCGGCATCGTAGGGCAACGTGTCAACAACCTGCTACAGCCCTATGGACGTAAATTCGGCCCCGACCCGGCATCCATAAAAAGCGCCATGGTGGGCGGTATAGTGATGAACAATGCCTCCGGCATGAACTGTGGCACCCATGCTAATAGTGATCGAGTAATGCTATCAGCCACCATGATTCTGGCCGATGGAACACGACTGGATACAGCCAACGCCGAAAGCCGTGCATCATTCGAAGCAACTCATCCCGAAATATTGCAAGGAATCACCGATTTACGTGATCGGGTACGAGCCAACGAAAAATTATCGCAACGAATCAGATACAAATATGCCATAAAGAACGTAACCGGATTAAATCTATTACCACTATTGGATTATGATGATCCGTTTGACATCATGGCACATCTGTTAGTAGGTTCAGAAGGAACATTGGCTTTTTTGGCCAATGTTACCATGAAAACATTACCGGCCGAGCCTTTCAAAGCAAGCGCAATGCTCTATTTCAAGACCATTCGCACAGCTTGCGAGGCAGTAGTAGCCATGAAAAAACTCATCTCGGCAGATGAGCCATTAGTAAAAGCAGCCGAATTACTGGATTATAAGAGTCTGGCATCAGTAAGCGATCCCGTTTACTTGAAATATAAAGAAGAGAGTGGTGACGAAAAGGGCATGACCGCCGTATTGTGCGAAGTAATGGCCAATACTGCAGAAGAACTTGCTATCCAAATAAATAAGGTAGAAAGTTTACTCAAACAATTTGATACCTATTTGCCAGCTCGTTTCACCGACCGTCCCGAAGAGTATGCTCGCTATTGGGCTATCCGTTCAGGTATTTTCCCAAGTGTGGGAGGTACACGCAAGCCGGGAACAACTTGTCTTATTGAAGACGTTGCTTTCCATATCGAAGACTTGCCTCAGGCTACTGAGGATTTGCAAACACTGATTGCACGCCATGGCTATGACGATGCATGTATATATGGTCACGCACTCGAAGGAAACTATCACTTCATTATCAACCAAAGCTTTGCAACCGATGCCGAAGTTCATCGCTACGAAGCCCTAATGGAAGATGTAAAAGTGTTGGTTGTGGACAAGTACGATGGCTCTTTGAAAGCTGAACATGGCACAGGTCGCAACATGGCTCCTTATGTTCGACACGAATGGGGAGATGAAGCCTATGAAGTGATGAAAGAGATAAAATCAATCTTCGACCCACAAGGCTTGCTTAACCCCGGTGTCATATTCAATGACGATCCGCAATGCCACATCAAGAACTTCAAACCTCTTCCCATGCTGGACAAAAAATTTGGAGAAAAGGTGAATCGTTGCATAGAATGTGGCTTCTGTGAAGTAAATTGTGTATCATGCGGATTTACCATCTCTTCCAGACAGCGCATTGTGTTACAACGCGAGATGTCACGATTGAAACAAGAGGGAAGCGACCCCGAAAGACTTGCTCTTTTATCTAAACAATACCAATATCCGGGCAACGAAACTTGTGCAGGTGATGGCCTTTGTTCGATGTCTTGTCCCATGGGTATCAACACAGGAGACTTGACACATGTTGTTCGCCAACAACAACTTCTTCCCGGAACGACAGGTTATAAGATGGGCGATTTTGCTGCTCGCAATCTATCGGGTGTAAAAAGTGGATTGCGTCCTGTGTTAGCTTTAGCAAATTTCGGCCATACACTTTTGGGTACAGGGGCAATGAGCAGTATCTGTCGTGGTTTGCACAAGATGGGCATACCTTTGTGGACACCAGCGATGCCTAAGAATTACCATCCGAAAAAGGCAACTGAACAGCCTCAAACTCCAAGCGATAATAAAGTAGTATATTTCCCCAGTTGCATCAATCAAGCAATGGGACTGGCCAAGAAATCACCTGTAGAGCAACCGCTTGTAAACAAAATGATAGCTTTGTTGAACAAGGCGGGTTATGAGGTGATTTTCCCCAAAAATATGGATAACCTATGTTGCGGTACCATTTGGGAGAGCAAAGGCATGATGGATATTGCCGATCGTAAGACGAAAGAACTTGAGGCAGCTCTTTGGGAAGCATCTTGTGAAGGGAAATATCCTGTATTGTGTGATCAAAGTCCATGTCTGCATCGCATGCGTGAACATATTGTTAAAATGAAGTTGTATGAACCTGCTGAGTTTATCAGTTTATTCCTGGTGGACAAACTTGAGTTCACGCCTACCAATCGTCCTGTGGCTGTACATATCACTTGCTCCATGCGCAAAATGGGATTGGCAGAGGCACTGATTAAAGTGGCTCGTCTCTGCTCTACCAATGTATTTGTGCCGGAAGAAGTGGGATGTTGCGGTTTTGCAGGGGATCGTGGATTTACCCATCCCGAACTGAATGCATATGCGTTGCGTAAATTGCGACCACAAATTGAAGAAAAGAATATACAAATTGGCTATAGTAACAGTCGTACTTGTGAAATAGGGCTCACTACCAATGCGGGCATACCTTATGTTTCTATTGCTTATTTGGTGGATGAATGTACAAAACCCATTAATAAAGGATAAAGATAGATTATGAAACAGAGACTCCTTGCACTTGACATTTTGCGTGGAATCACCATTGCCGGTATGATTCTGGTGAATAATCCCGGTACTTGGGCGCATATATATGCTCCTTTGCGTCATGCTGAATGGAATGGTCTTACACCAACCGATTTGGTGTTTCCATTTTTCATGTTTATTATGGGGATTTCTACCTTTATATCTTTACAAAAGTATGAATTTCGTTTCAGTGCCGATGCTGCGCGGAAAATTGTGAAGCGTTCGGTATTGATTTTCCTGATTGGTATGGCCATTGGATGGTTCTCTCGTTTCTGTTATTATTGGGCTGCAGACCATGAAGGGCTTGGTTTCGGTGAAAAGTTATGGGAATCGGTATGGACATTCGACCGCATGCGTATATTGGGTGTTATGCAACGTCTGGCATTGTGTTATTGCGGCACAGCCATCATTGCTTTGACCGTGAAGCATAAACGCATTCCTTATATCATTGCCGGATTGCTGATAACCTATACGGTTTTGCTGCTTTGTGGAAACGGGTATGCTTATAATGAAACCAATATCAACTCTATTGTCGATCGGGCTATTCTTACACCTGCCCATATGTACAAGGATAATGGCATTGACCCTGAAGGTTTACTCAGTACTTTGCCTGCACTGGCACACGTATTATTAGGATTCTGGGTAGGAAAGCAAATGCTTGCATTCAAGCATAAGGTTAGGGTTGAGAAGAAGGAAGAACTCATTGAGAAGCAACTGATTTTCTTATTCTTTATTGGCGCCGTTTTAATGATTGCCGGTTGGTTGTTGAGCTATGGATTACCCATTAATAAGAAGATCTGGTCGCCCACCTTTGTGCTCACCACTTGTGGCATGGCATCGACCTTATTGGCAGTACTGATTTACATCATAGACTTAAAAGAGAAGAAGAAATGGTGCCGTTTCTTCGAGTCATTTGGCATCAATCCACTTTTTATGTATGTATCAGGTGGTGTTTTGTCTATTATTTTTGGAAGTATAGGGTTGCACAGATTTGTATACAATGATTTATTGCAACCCCTTTTGGGCGACACTGCCGGCTCATTGGTCTATGCAATAGGCTTTGTAGCCGTGAATTGGTGTATTGGCTATCAACTGTATAAACGTAAAATATATATTAAACTTTAATAACCTCATATCATTATGATTCTAATCGCAGACAGTGGCTCTACCAAGACCGATTGGTGTGCTGTAGAGCATGGAGAAATCCAAGAACGAATATTTACAAAAGGTATGAACCCCTTCTTCCAGACCGAAGAGGAGATGATTGCTGAAATAAGCAATAATTTGCGACCTAAACTTCCTGCAAAGGAACTGGAAGCTGTCTATTTCTATGGTGCAGGATGTACTCCTGAGAAGATAGGACAAGTAAGAAATGCCATTACTAACGCTTTGCAAGTAAAAGGCGAAGTAGAGGTTTATTCTGATATGGTGGGTGCTGCTCGTGGTCTTTGCGGACATGAAGCAGGCATTGCTTGTATTTTGGGTACAGGTTCTAATTCATGCTATTATGATGGTAAAGATCTAGTTGCCAATGTATCGCCTCTTGGTTTCATCTTGGGTGACGAAGGAAGTGGTGCCGTATTGGGTAAGTTGATGGTAGGTGCATTGCTTAAAAACCAGATGACTCCGGGTTTGAAGGAAAAATTCCTGGAGCAATATCGTCTCACTCCGGCCGATATTATCGAACGTGTTTATCGCAAGCCTTTCCCCAATCGTTTTTTGGCAAGCCTCTCTCCATTTTTGGCACAAAACCTGAACGACCCCACTGTTCAAGAACTGGTTCGTGATGCCTTCAAGAGTTTCTTGAAACGCAACGTCATGCAATATGATTATCAAAATTGCAAGGTGAATCTTATTGGTTCTGTGGCTTACTATTACAAGACTCAACTGGAAGAAGCCGCCAAAGTTATGGGAGTAACTATCGGTACCATCATGCAAAGCCCTATGGAGGGATTGATTAAATACCACTCTTAACCTGAAACTTAAAATTAAACATTACATATCATGGCATTCATTAAGATTTCAGAGCAATCATCGCTCTACAACGACTTGGAAAAGAAGTCGGTTCGTGAGATTCTGGAAGACATCAACACAGAAGACCAGAAGGTGGCATTGGCCGTTCAGAAAGCCATTCCACAAATTGAAAAGTTAGTTAGCCAAATCGTACCACGCATGAAGCAAGGTGGTCGTATTTTCTATATGGGAGCAGGAACCAGCGGTCGTCTCGGTGTACTCGATGCGTCTGAAATTCCGCCTACATTTGGCATGCCTCCTACATTGGTTATCGGCCTTATTGCCGGTGGTGATACTGCCTTGCGCAATCCGGTAGAAGGTGCCGAAGACGATGAACATAAAGGCTGGGAAGAGTTGAAAAATAAGGGTATAACTGAGAAAGATGTAGTGATTGGTGTTGCTGCATCGGGCACTACTCCTTATGTAATCGGTGCATTGCGCGAGTGTCGCGAACATGGCATCCTGACCGGCTGTATTACCAGTAATCCGGACTCTCCAATGGCTGCTGAAAGCGATGTAGCTATTGAAATGATTGTTGGTCCTGAATACGTAACAGGCAGTTCACGCATGAAGTCGGGTACCGGCCAGAAGATGATTCTGAACATGATAACCACCACCACCATGATTCAATTGGGTCGTGTGAAAGGCAATAAGATGGTGAACATGCAACTCAGCAACAAGAAGCTGGTAGACCGCGGTACCCGTATGCTGGTCGAAGAGTTGGGACTGGATTACGGCAAGGCACAAGCATTGTTGTTGATGCATGGCGAAGTAAAAGCCGCTATCGACGCCTATCGTGCCGGAAAGTAACTATTAGTGATTAAATTTTAGCGATTAATGAATAGTGAAATGAGACGATTTACATTTTTTTTCATAGCTTTATGCATCAGCCTTGGCATTGGTGCCCAAGGTTTACAACGAGTTACCCCGGAACAGGTGGGTCTCAGTTCTGAACGACTGATGAACGTTGATGCTATTTTGAATCATGCTGTTGCGGCCGAAGAGATTCCCGGTGCTGTATTGGCGGTGGTGCGTCAGGGCAAATTGGGTTACTTGAAGGCTTACGGCAACCGCCGCATAGAACCGAAGACTGAAAAGATGACAGTCGAAACTGTATTCGACATGGCTTCGTGTAGCAAGTCGATGAGTACCGCTATCTGTATGATGATATTGGCCGACCGCGGTCTGGTTCGTATGCTCGACCCTGTCAGCCATTACATCGAAGGGTTTCAAGATTGGGCTGATGAAGAGGGCCAGCAGAAGAAGACTATCCGTATCCAACATCTTATGACTCACACTTCGGGACTTCCATCGTATGGTCCTACCCAGCAGTTGTTCGAACAATATGGTGCAGTCTGTCCCGAAGGATTATTGGAGTATATCAAGACTTGCCCTCGCCCGTATGAACCGGAAACAGATATGGTATATAGTTGCTTGAATTTTATTACCCTGCAACATATCATCGAAAAAGTAAGTGGTATGAGTCTTCGCGACTTTGCCCAGCAAAACATCTTCCAACCTTTAGGCATGAGTCGCACTGACTATCTGCCTTGCCATATGGACGAGAAAGGCCGCTGGGTAACCAACGAAGGCTTGACAACCGGTATCAACCCAGCCGATATTGCTCCTACCGAAAAGCAGGAGAATGGGCAGATATTGTGCGGACAAGTACACGACCCGCTGGCTCGCATCATGAATGGTGGCATCAGTGGCAATGCGGCCGTATTCTCGTGTGCCCAAGACATTGCAGTGCTGTGTGCTGCGTTGCAGAACGGTGGCGCATGGAACGGCCATCGCATTCTCTCTCCTCAGGCTGTGCGTGCCATGCGCACGGTACCTCGCATAGCTGCTCCGTTTGGTCGCACGTTGGGTTGGGATGTCTATTCGGCTTATGCCAGCAATAGTGGAGACCTACTGTCGCCCTCCACTTATGGGCATACCGGCTTTACCGGTACCAGCATCGTCATCGATCCGGAAAACGACCTTAGCATCATCTTGCTCATCAATGCCGTCCACCCCACAGGTGGTCGTAGTGTGGTGCGTCTGCGCTCGGTGGTAGCCAATGCCGTAGCCGGTGCGCTGGTACCCGAAGCTACAGCCCCCTACCATGCTCACTATTACAAGCGCTTCCTGCAGTTCATGGATGAGGAACCCATCGGTAGCGATGACATCGTCATGCTTGGCAACAGTCTGACCGAGGGTGCCGATTGGAGCCAGGTGCTGGGTATTCCCGGTATCCGCAACCGTGGCATTGTGGGCGACGAGTTGATGGGCATCTATCGCCGTCTGCACCAGATTTTGCCCGGTCGTCCTCGTGTCATCTGCCTGCAAAGCGGTGCCAACGATGTGTCTCACGACCTCTCTACCGATAGTATCCTGTCGCTCTATAGCATGGTCATCGACCGCATCCGTGCCGAGTCACCCTCTACACGTCTGATTGTACAAAGCATGCTGCCCATCAACGAAAGTTTTAACCGCTATCGCCGTCTGTCGGGCAAGACCGCTCAGTTCCCCGAAATCAATACCGGTCTCCAGGAGTTGTGCCGTCAACGTGGCATACCTTTCGTCAACCTCTTTCCCCACTTTGCCGCTAAGGGCACTTACGTGTTGCGTCCTGAGCTATCTACCGACGGCCTTCACCTGCGCCCCGAAGCCTACCAAATTTGGGCACGCCAACTGAAGCCTATTTTGAAGAAGGTGTTGAAGTAAAAACGACGTTTTTTTTACTTTCCCTTTTTTATCCTGGCAGTAACTACCGATTGACTCGCAACCGGTAGTTACTGCTTTTTCTTTGCCTACACCAAACGGATAATACACAAAATAAGGAAAACGAAAGTAATGAAAGATATACTACCAAGTATGCTTTTTTTTTTATACCTTTGCAACCCATTAGCAAGAAGATTATATAGTATGATAACCATTGAGCAACTGAAAGATATCAAAGTACGTACCGAAGCATTAAATCGCTATCTGGACATTGAAGGCAAGAAGATTCAAGTAGAAGAAGAACAACTACGCACACAAGCCCCCGGATTTTGGGAAGACCAAAAAGCGGCAGAGGCGCAGATGAAAAAGGTAAAAGCCTTACAGCAATGGATTGCTGGTTACCAGGAAGTAGCGACTTTGGCCGAAGAGTTGCAACTCTCTTTCGACTTCTACAAAGACGAATTGGTTACCGAAGAAGAAGTAGATGAAGCCTACCGTAAAGCAGCCGAAGCAGTAGAAGCATTGGAACTAAAGAATATGCTGCGCGAAGAAGCCGACCAAATGGATTGCGTACTGAAAATCAATTCTGGTGCCGGAGGTACCGAAAGCCAAGATTGGGCCAGCATGCTGATGAGAATGTACCTGCGATATGCCGAAACCAATGGTTACAAGGCCGTCATCTCCAACTTGCAAGAGGGTGACGAAGCCGGTATAAAGACCTGCACCATCGAAATAGCCGGTAGCTATGCCTACGGCTACTTGAAAGGCGAAAACGGTGTACACCGATTGGTACGCGTATCACCCTACAATGCCCAAGGCAAACGCATGACATCATTCGCCTCTGTTTTCGTCACACCGTTGGTAGATGACACTATCGAGGTAAATATCAACCCTGCCAACATCTCTTGGGACACATTCCGTTCGAGCGGTGCCGGAGGACAGAACGTAAACAAGGTAGAGTCGGGTGTTCGCCTACGCTATCAGTTCAAAGACCCCTACACCGGCGAAGAGGAAGAAATCTTAATTGAAAATACTGAAACACGCGACCAACCCAAAAACCGCGAAAACGCCATGCGACAACTCCGCTCAATCCTCTACGACAAGGAATTGCAACACCGCATGGCCGAACAAGCCAAAGTAGAAGCCGGCAAGAAGAAAATTGAATGGGGCTCGCAAATCCGCAGCTATGTATTCGACGATCGCCGTGTAAAAGACCACCGCACCAACTACCAGACCAGCGATGTCAATGGAGTAATGGATGGTAAAATAGAAGGCTTCATCAAAGCCTATTTGATGGAGTTTGCCGGAAATGCCGAATAAAATCCCGTTTCCGTTTGGATAGTTGGCAAATTCTCACTTACTTTGCTCATCGTTAAATTCTAATAAAGTAAAACACCATGGGAAAAAGTAAAAAAAAGAAAGCGCTATATAGCGACAAAGAAGAAAAGCAAGGCAAGAAAGTATTGATAGGATTAGGCATAGCCTCCATCATCTTGGCATTATTGTTTATCGCAGCCTTCTCATTTGTCTAATAACTATCATGCAGCAAGAAATTGAAAGGAAGTTCCTAGTACGAGGTGAATTCAAATCTCAAGCCTACGCACAAAGCCGCATTGCACAAGGCTATATCTGTGCCGAACGAGGCCGAACAGTACGAGTACGCATCCGCGACAAGCAAGGATTCCTAACCATTAAAGGCCCGTCAGACAAGGCGGGCCTTGCTCGTATGGAGTGGGAAAAAGAGATTCCATTAGAAGAAGCACAAGCATTAATGAAACTCTGTGTAGGTGGAGTAATAGATAAAACTCGCTATTTAGTCCGCTCCGGCAACCACACTTTCGAAGTAGATGAGTTCTACGGCGACAACGAAGGGCTGGTAGTGGCCGAAGTCGAGCTATCAGCCGAAAACGAATCTTTCTTAAAACCCGATTTCATTGGCAAAGAGGTTACGGGCGATGTGCGCTACTACAACTCATTCCTAATGCGCAATCCTTACAAGAATTGGGATTCAGACAAAGAAGAACCTTAGTAACACATTATCCCACTTCCCTATCCTCACTAAAAATAGATTGCATCAAATAATCCGCTGTATCATCATATTATTTTGATACAGCGGATATTAGTATTATTAAAAAAAAGAGGATTTTCCCTCAAGAAAATCCTCTTCTGTCCATTTGTGCGCGCGAAGGGACTCGAACCCCCACGTCTCTCGACACCAGATCCTAAGTCTGGCGCGGCTACCAATTACGCCACGCGCGCTTAGCTCCTTTACTTAATTGCGGGGCAAAGATAGGAAGTTTTTCCGGTTCTACAAACTTATTACTTTGTTTTTAGCAATTTTCTTGCCTCTTCTATGATAGTATCCAGCTTTTTTGCCTCATCTTCCGGCAACATATCCACTTTTATGTCGGGTTCAATGCCAAACTCAATGTGCTGTTTGTCGGCATCCAGATGTGGGCTGGCCGAAAAACGAACTCCCCAACCATTGGGCAACTCCGAACTAAAAGGAAGTCCCGAACCGCCCCCCGTTTTGTCACCCATAATAATTACATGAGGCAGATAGCGCATGGCATTAACAAAATCGTTAGTGGCACTATACGAATGACGGTTGGTCAGTACAACCACCGGTTTCTGCCAACGGATGCTGTTCGAGGGCTCCAACCAAATAGGTTCAGGAGTAGAAAAATCGGTACGTCCGGGACCTGTCTTATGCATAATATATCCCGTTAGCACTTTCTCGTTGGTAAAGCGGGCAGCTATGCGTTGGGCATAGGTCAGCGTCCCCCCACCGTTGTTGCGCACATCGAAAATAATAGCGTTGCAAGCCGCAAAATAGGAAAGTACTTCACTGAGGTTTCCCTCTCCCACTCCGCTACCAAAAGACTCATAGCAAGCATAACCGATGTTATCTTCCAAAATGGTATATTTAATACCGCCTGCAATGCGATAGTCACGCCCTAAATAGTGTTCTATAATCCCTTCGTTGTAGTTACGTGGGTAATCCAGATACCAGTCCCAATACCGAGCTGTATTCGAAGAGGAATACAAGTTGACGTGTCCGTCTTTCAACTCGGCCAGCATATTGCCCAATACCTCGAAAAGCCCGGCATTGCTCATCTCTTCTGTAATCAACGGACGATATTTATCGTAAATCTCATCCCAATCCACCTCCTTATAATCAAAGAAACAATACCTCTCGTCAATAATTTGCCACAAAGCCTCAAAGTTTCCTTGTGGGTCGTTAGTATATTCCTCCTCCCGGATACATGCACTGAGAGAGAGCAGAGCAAGTAACAATGCAATATGTACAAACTGTTTCATAGTCTCATCTCACCAAAACAAATTCCTTGACAAAGCCCACCATGAACACATGGGCATAGTGGTGCATTTTTATATGATTCACCTTAGCTTGTTGGGCATCCCAAACATAAGCCAATCGCATTTTGGCATTTCCTAAAGGGAAATCGGCCGTCAACATCTGACGGAGCGAAGGCTGATTGTGTAAAGAAGTAACATTCACCACTCCCGAAGCATGTCCCAAACTGAATATCTCGTAATAGGATTGTCCGTAATGGGGCATAAACATCAGTCCGAGCAAAGGCAGGTTCAGCTGATAACGCAGCGTCAGCGGCAACTGCCTTATCCGGGTCTTCCAAATAGCCATACCCGATGCCGCCAGGTTAATGTAGGCACGTGCTTGGGCAGGATTATTTCCATTGCGCAAGTTATAAACAAATCCTCCGTTCAAATCGGCCACGCCACCGGCCAGTAAAGTCAGGTTAGAATGAATAGGAAAATGGTAATGCAATCCATAATTCCAATTGGCCAAAGCCGCCAATGTATTGTTATTGTCCACTTTGTTATGTGTATAACTAAGGTCTGCCTGAAAGAATGTCTGCTGCGAAATATTTTCCCAGCGGCGAGTCATCTTCATACTTTCACGACTCATGCGAAAATCCACCCCCTTATACTCTTGCGGTGACAGATAAGTATCGAATACATTGGCAAAACCCACACCATAAAGGGTAGCACGGGTAATGATGGAATCTTGTTGTGCCCATAGGCAAGAAGTTGTCAACAGCCAGCCAAGGGTGCATATCAGTTTGTGTAGGCCGTACTTCATTCTTTGCGGTTTCTTAAAACAACTTCATCTGTCCGGTCAATTCATCCAGAATGTCTCCTTCACTCTTTCCTTGATCGGGGTCCAGGTTCTCCGGCTCCTCCTCGGTGGCCTCAGTCGGCTGTACCGGTTCTTGTCGGCGAAGGGGTTCCAGCTCGTTGACGGTCTCTATCTCGAAAGTGGTGGCACGTTTACCGTGAGCCTTGTAACTCCTAACAGGCGTAAACTCATCGGCATCAATCACCAACGGCTCACGGAAGCTGTCCAATCCTCCGAACACCACCTCCAAACGCGGGTAGGCCTCATCGGTCAGTAACAGGAGTTTGTTCTGCTTGTTGTCACACAGGTAGTTCAGTTTCCGGTTGTTCTGCTCCATTACAAAGCGTTTTACATAGGGGTAATTCTGTTGCTCGGCATCGCGGAATACAGCTGTCCACACCTTATTGGGGTCAAACTTCTCCATAATGCTGATATTACTTTCATAGTGATTGTTCACATCGAAAGTGGTCGTATAGTAGTCTCCGTTATTCAGCACTACCAGAATCTTGTCGTCTGCCTGGAATTCACCCAAATACTCGCCACGTCCATCGTAATTAAGACGCAAGATGTCATAATCGAACCACACTTGTCGTCCGCCCAGCGTAGAAGCTCCCTTATGTTTCAAAGTGATGCGATGCACCGGATTTCGGGTCACGATATTACCCATCGATTGGCGTCCTTTAATCAAGATACGACTAAAGTCCTCCTCAAAAATAATGTGTCGAATGCGTGGATTGGGCTTCAGTGTTACTTTTATAATTTCGGCCTCACCGTTTGGATTGGCACTGAAGTACATGATGCGCGAGTCGGGAGTGCCTTGTGTAACATCATATTCGCGGTCGCGCACAATATTGGTTACATTGAAACGCTTGATGAAGCATGTACCTTCTTTTCCATCGCGATAAACCACGTTGTAGATGGTACGCTTGTCGTTTTTCTTGAATATATTGATGTATAAGATGTTCTTTCCGACAAACTTCTTCTCGGCCACCCCGGTAATGATATATCGCCCGTCGCGATAGAAGATGATAACATCGTCC
Organism: Mediterranea massiliensis; assembly: GCA_015060695.1. Classification (GTDB taxonomy): domain Bacteria; phylum Bacteroidota; class Bacteroidia; order Bacteroidales; family Bacteroidaceae; genus Bacteroides; species Bacteroides massiliensis_C. Next base: position 6,671 of record SUYA01000014.1, on the reverse strand, counting down.
AGTTTCGAACAATTACAAAGGAACTCATCTTTCTTCAGCGAAGTTCCAATAAATCCCTCATCGCGATTGATGTATAGTTTCTCGTTGGCCTCCACCACTTTGGCGGTGTCTATCACGTCGAAGTTACGCAACTCGGTACGTCGTGGAAACTCCTTGCCGTATTTCTCTTTCAACATCCGGTACCACTCTACGGTATATTCTACTATGTGCTTCAAGTGACGGTTTATCTCCTTCACATCGGCCTTCATTCGCGCAATCAGTTCTTCGGCCTTGACAGAATTGAACTTCAAGATACGTGCCATCTTTATTTCCATCAACTTCAGGATATCCTCTTTCGTCACCTCACGTATGAAAGTGGGATAGTAAGGGGTCAGCCGTTCATCAATGTGTTCGCAGGCTGCATCCATATTCTTGGCCTCTTCAAATTCCTTGTCTTTATAAATACGCTCCTCTATAAATATTTTTTCCAAGGAGGCAAAATGCAGGCTCTCCAAAATTTCACCCTTCCGTATCTCCAACTCCTTGCGCAACAGGGCCAGGGTGTTATCTACCGATTTTCGCAACACATCGCTCACCGTAAGGAAGTGGGGCTTTTGCTCATCAATTACACAACAGTTGGGCGAAATACTTATTTCGCAATCGGTAAAGGCAAAGAGTGCATCAATGGTCTTGTCGCTCGATACCCCCGGTGCCAGATGCACCAGAATCTCTACGCTGCCCGACGTCAGGTCTTCCACCTTTCGTATCTTTATCTTCCCCTTCTCACTGGCCTTTACAATAGAGTCGCACACACTGGCTACGGTCTTTCCGTAAGGAATTTCTCGGATAACCAGTGTCTTGTTATCCAGTTTCTCTATCTTGGCACGGATGCGCACACTTCCACCACGCTCACCGTCGTTATATTTCGATACATCTATCGAGCCTCCTGTCTGGAAGTCGGGATAGAGTTTGAACTCCTCTTTATGCAAGTAGCTGATGGCAGCCTCACACAATTCGTTGTAGTTATGAGGCAGAATCTTGGAGGAAAGTCCCACGGCAATACCCTCTACCCCTTGTGCCAACAGCAGGGGGAACTTCACCGGCAGGGTAATCGGCTCTTTATTTCGGCCGTCATACGATAGTTTCCATTCGGTAGTTTTCGGGTTAAAGACCACATCGAGTGCAAATTTCGACAGACGTGCCTCGATGTAACGCGGTGCGGCAGCCCCGTCACCTGTCAAGATATTTCCCCAGTTACCCTGACAATCAATGAGCATCTCCTTTTGCCCCAGTTGCACCAACGCATCGCCAATGCTGGCATCCCCATGCGGGTGAAACTGCATGGTATGTCCCACAATATTAGCCACCTTGTTGTAGCGCCCATCCTCCATGCGGCGCATGCTGTGTAGTATCCGTCGTTGCACCGGTTTCAATCCGTCCATAATGTGGGGCACAGCACGTTCCAGGATTACATACGATGCATAATCCAAGAACCAATTCTGATACATACCGCTCAGTTGGTGCTTCACTTTGCCATCCTTACCATCGGCCGGTTTATAGTCTGAGTGCTCTTGAGGCACTTCATTATCGGGGTTGTTTTTCAGTTCTTCAAGGTCTTCGCTCATAGTCTATTTTGGAGATTTGCCACAAAAATAGGTAAAATATTTCGGGCAGCCAAGTTTTAAGTGGCAAATCATCTTCCGACCATCGTCAAGGCACTTCATGTGTCATGAAATCCAAAAAAATACTATAAAATAGGTGTCTGTGAGGCAAATAACGGGAGAAATAGTTATCTTTGCCCCGTTTTTAATCATAACATAGAAAATATTCAAAATAAAGATACAACAAAAATGGCACAAGAAGACGTATTTAAGAAACTCGTATCGCATTGCAAGGAGTATGGTTTTGTATTCCCCAGCAGTGAGATTTACGACGGATTGGGCGCCGTATATGACTACGGACAAATGGGTGTGGAACTCAAAAATAACATCAAACAATATTGGTGGCAAAGCATGGTATTGCTGCACGAAAACATCGTAGGTATTGACTCGGCCATCTTCATGCACCCCACTATCTGGAAAGCCAGCGGACACGTGGATGCTTTCAACGACCCCTTGATTGACAACCGTGACTCAAAGAAGCGTTATCGTGCAGACGTACTGATTGAAGATCAGTTGGCCAAGTACGATGAAAAGATTAACAAGGAAGTTGCTAAGGCTGCAAAGCGTTTCGGTGAAGCATTTGATGAGGCTCAATTCCGTGCTACAAATGCACGCGTTTTAGATTATCAAGCTAAGCGCGATGCGTTGCACGAACGTTTTAGCAAGGCTTTGAACGATAACGATTTGAACGAACTTCGTCAAATCATCCTCGACGAGGAAATTGTATGTCCTTTGAGCGGTACACGCAATTGGACAGAAGTGCGTCAGTTCAACTTGATGTTCTCTACCGAAATGGGTTCAACTGCCGATGGCGCTATGAAGATTTACCTTCGTCCGGAAACTGCTCAGGGCATCTTCGTGAACTACCTGAATGTACAGAAGACCGGTCGCATGAAAGTTCCTTTCGGTATTGCACAAATCGGTAAGGCTTTCCGTAACGAAATCGTAGCACGTCAGTTCATCTTCCGTATGCGTGAGTTCGAACAAATGGAGATGCAGTTCTTCGTGAAGCCAGGCACTGAACTCGACTGGTTTGCCAAGTGGAAAGAAACTCGCTTGAAGTGGCACAAAGCCCTCGGCTTCGGTGATGACCACTATCGCTATCACGATCACGACAAGTTGGCTCACTATGCCAATGCTGCTACCGACATCGAATTCCTCATGCCATTCGGCTTCAAGGAAGTAGAAGGTATTCATAGCCGCACCAACTTCGACCTCTCTCAACACGAAAAGTACAGCGGTAAGAATATCAAGTATTTCGACCCCGAAACCAATGAAAGCTATGTACCTTATGTGATTGAAACTTCTATCGGTGTCGATCGTATGTTCCTCAGCATCCTCTCTGCTTCTTACCAAGAAGAAAAATTGGAAAATGGCGAAACCCGCGTAGTGTTGAAATTGCCTGCAGCACTTGCACCGGTGAAACTGGCTGTCATGCCGTTGGTTAAGAAAGACGGTCTGCCCGAAAAAGCACGCGAGATTATCGACGACTTGAAGTTCCACTTCAATTGTCAGTATGACGAAAAAGACTCTATCGGCAAGCGTTATCGTCGCCAAGATGCCATCGGTACACCATATTGCGTAACCGTTGACCACCAGACTTTGGAAGACGGCATGGTAACATTGCGTAATCGCGACACCATGCAACAAGAGCGCGTAGCCATCAGCCAGCTGAACAGCATCATTGCCGATCGCGTGAGCATCACATCGTTACTGAAGACTTTACAATAACAAGACTGCATATGAAAGAAACAACCTGGACGCTCAGCCTCCTTTTCGCTCTTCTCATGGGAATATTCACCGCTTGCGAAGAAGTAGAAGAAGTCAGTGAATATGACAACTGGCAAGAGCGCAACGAAGCCTTCATCGACTCGTTGGAAATAGCTGCTGCCGGTAGTTTGGTAGCCACCGTAGAGCAGGCCAAACAGGTGCCGGTAGGCAAACTTTTTGCCATCAAGGTATCGTCGGTCAGCACAGACATAAACAGCTACTACATCTATTGCAAGAAGTTGACTGCCAACCCCGAAGGTGTAAGGCCTTACTACACATCGAGTGTCACCACCTACTACTATGGCACCGACATCTTAGGCAAGAGGTTCGACGGAAACTTTACCGGCTATTCGGCCATCGAACAAGGCAATTTGGACGGCAGCCAACGAATGCCTACCCCGTTCGACTCTCCTACCACGTTTCCCGTCAACGGTCTGATAGCCGGCTGGACCACCGCCCTACAGTATATGCATAGCGGAGAGCGTTGGATGATGTACATCCCTTGGCAATGCGCCTACGGCTCGGAAGATTCAGGCACCATTTTGGCCTACTCAGCCTTGACCTTCGATGTGATACTGAACGATGTAGAACTGTAATATACACGGCATAAAAAAAGAATTGTTCTCCAAGAAAAAATGGAGAGCAATTCTTTTTTATATCAGGTTACCATTCCACACGCAACGGCTTCTCATCAGGGAAAGCCAGTTGGAAACCCTTTTCCACAGCCTGGCGGGGCACATCCTTATAAGCGATGCCATTCTCCACGCAGGTCATAGCCGCCAGGATGCGAGCCATAACCGGAGCACCCAATGGAGAAAAAGGAGGGCACAACCATTCCTCACCACCCAATTTTTTAAGGATGCCTACTACTGCCTGAATATAGGCATGTGTATCATTGCCTTCGGCCGGTGGCGCCCAGCATAGAATAATGTTATTCAACGTATATGACAGCCCCTGTTTCAGTAAACGCAAGCGATAGCTATCCATCAACTTCCAGGCGGCACGATAGCCCATAGCCATGCTGCAAAAAGTTACAAACTCGGCATCATTCTGTTCTTTGGCACGACCTTCCCAACGGCTCACACCCTTACGAATATTCAGTGGATTGTTATTGCGAAATCCACGAGTCTTTATTTTCTTACTCATATTTCATTTCGTTTAAATGGTTTAAAATTAAGTTTTTGCGATCGATCGTGATGCAAAACTAAAACAAAATAAAATATGCGAATAAGAATATACCCATCAGGGGAATAGCGTGGGGAAGGTTCTTGAAATGGCGGGAAACTTCTTTCAGTGAATTTTACAAATCACCCCATTTCAACTTCTAAAAACTCCTTGAATCGTTTGGCCACCGTATGCATTTTATAAAAGATTGCCTTACTGCCATCATATTTATCGACTTTCCATGAATCAAAGGCTCTGACGGAAAAAAAGGGATTCACCTTCTTCAAACTTTCATAAGAACAGGGCGGAGTACCATCAGCCACATTCCATCGTTTCATGGCATCACAGAAAGACTTCAGATTCTTATCCCATCCGTAATAATCCACCAATATCCTATATATAACAAACCAATAGCTCTGTTGCTGCATCATAGGTTTTCCTTCTTTGTCTTTTTCACTCAGCAGTTTCAGGATGCAGCCCCTTATTTTCAACTCCTGCTCGTTCAAAGCTAAGTTCTTTTTCGCTTGTTGGATGCGTAGTTCGGCTATCCGTTCCCGGAAGATGAAATAGCGCAGAAAAGCCTTTGTCCGTCCAGCCCAATCCTTATACTCCAACTGATAGCGATAGATATATCGCCCAATGGCCATGGCCTGCTGTTCCTCTCTTATTTCGGCTGACACATTCTTGCAGAACAACATTTCATCCACTATCTCTTGTGTACGTGCCGGTTCATACTCCTGATTCCCATGTGTACACATCAAGTCATCCAGGAAATGGGACTTCAGTAAGCGTTGCCAGCACTCCTCTTCCTTCATGAGCAAAAGTGATTCAGATACAGAGTTACTATGCTCTTCTAACCACTCCTCATACTCCCTTACAATGGCATACGCAATACCATGTCCTGTATGAGGAGAATACTTCCTAACCAGCCGCACAAAAAAATCTTTCATCAGCCCATCCAATGCCTCCCGCTCTTTAATCACCTTTTGTGGCCTACACAACAACAGGTCTATGGCTTGGGCAGTTTTATGAATTTTCTGATAAATGCGACGCAATGCCTCCTGCAACTCCTCACTGTTTGCAAGGGAATAGTTGCGCAACATACTGCGCAATGAAGGCTGACTATTAGTGGGTGTAGAAAGTTCGTTAGCCACAAAACACCACACATTTTTCTTGCAAGAGGGTTGCAAAAAGCGGGCATAATCGGGGCTATTCAAATCCTTCTCTTCGCCCTCTTCGCGTCGAAAAGAGGCTTCACGATCCCATTGACGCCACCCCTTCAACTCTTTGGGTGGAGCCAGCGAAACATAAGTATTGGGGTATTCCATCTCTGCACCAATTTCCCTAAAATCGGCAAAGGCTTCTTGATACATCGAGCTTACCTCTACCCAATCCACCTCCATGCCCTCATCTCCTATAAAAGGCAATTCCGTACACCATTTCCGATAAAGAGATTGCATGCATTGATACACCTGCTCGGCATCAGAAATAGCCGCCAACATACGCAGGTTGAAAGCCAACGGAGTAGTCACGTTTTGTGTCACACCATCCAACTCATTTCTCAATCGTTCCAACAACCGGTTCCAATATACCTTAGTTTCCATAAACATTCATTGATAAATTAACAGATGGCGAAGATAATAAAACTACCATGCAACCGCAAATAAAACGACTACGAAACGACAAAAGACGTTTTTTTATTTAAAGTCCATTTGTAAAATAAAATGCCATCCGTTAAAATCTGTAAATCTCCTAATCGTCGGAATTTCCAAAAGCATTTCTATTGAGAAGCTCCACATTATCAAGTAAAGTTTCGCAATCCCACCTCTCATAAGCAATCGTTTTTATTAGGGTAAAAATGAGTTTAAGTATCAATTTGTAAAATATTCAGACACGTTTTCTTGTATCTTGACAAAATAAGAAAAAATCATTTTTTCGATTTTTTATCTCGTTATAAAACAGTCTATTACGATGTTATCAACTGTTAATTTTGAAAAGAATGGAATTTTATTTCGTGAAAACGAAAAACGGGATTGTATGTTTGCAACAGCTTGATGAGGCAAGCTAAGGCCACGCAAACCTCAACAGGCTCTCTGT
>SUYA01000013.1 GCA_015060695.1 Mediterranea massiliensis | reverse complement strand
CCCATTCCGAACAGAGAAGTTAAGCCCGTTCACGCCGATGGTACTGCGTAACAGTGGGAGAGTAGGTAGTCGCCGTTTTTTTTCTGAGCCTCTGTTGTCCGTATGGATGACAGAGGCTTTTTTTATCGCTAAATGCAAAAGTTTTTAAGACAAAATGCGTGTTATGAGGATAATTATTTGTATCTTTGTCGCCCGAATAAATAAAGATTGTAATGGGCAAGTTTGATGCATATAAAATAGATTTGAAAGGCATGCAAGCCGATTTCTCTAATTTTGAATTTATATTAGATAACTTGTTCTTTGCACATATCGATGCCCCTGAAGTTCAGAAAGGGAAAGTGAGGGTTGCGTTGACAGTTAAAAGAATGGCGCATGCTTTTGAATTTACTTTTCAAACAGATGGAGTGGTTTGGATACCTTGTGATCGATGTCTTGATGATATGGAGCAACTGATTACTTCACATGATAAACTCTTTGTGAAGTTTGGTTCGGATTATTCTGAAGAGGGTGATAATTTAATTGTAATACCAGAAGCAGAAGGTATCATAAATATTGCATGGCTTATGTATGAATTTGTCGCTTTGGCAATTCCGTTAAAGCATGTGCATAATCCTGGGAAATGTAATAAAGATATGAATCAGAAATTGGGAAAATTGTTGCGTACGACTGATGAAGATGAAAGTGATATAATGATGGATGAAACCATGAGTTTGGATGAAGACGTTAACATTACACCTATAGATTCAAGATGGAATGAATTAAAGAAAATATTAGATAACAATTAAAGATTAAAGAAAAATGGCACATCCTAAAAGAAGACAGTCAAAGACTAGAACTGCAAAGAGAAGAACTCATGATAAGGCAGTAACTCCTACGTTGGCTATTTGCCCGAATTGCGGAGAATGGCATGTATATCATACTGTATGTGGCGCATGTGGTTACTACAGGGGTAAACTTGCTATTGAAAAAGCTGCTGCAGTATAAGAAAAACGAAGTCTGTTGACTAAATTTATTAATACTTAAATATCGAGTGTCTGAGAAGATTTGAAAACAAATCTTTTTGGACTCTCGTTGTTTGAGTATAATTATTGAAGAACTATTATGAAAAAAATAAATGCAGTAATTACGGGGGTAGGCGGATATGTACCAGAGTATATCTTAACAAATGATGAGATAGCTCGTATGGTTGATACCAGTGACGAATGGATAATGACTCGTATCGGTGTGAAGGAAAGACGTATCTTGAATGAAGAGGGTCTAGGTACTTCATATATGTGCCGTAAAGCTGCTAAACAATTGATGCAGCGTACAGAAACAAATCCTGATGATGTGGATTTAGTAGTAGTGGCTACGTCAACTCCTGATTATCATTTCCCGTCAACCGCATCCATCTTATGTGATAAGTTGGGTTTAAAAAATGCTTTTGCATTTGATATGCAAGCGGCTTGTTGTGGTTTCTTATATTTGTTGGAAACGGCAGCTAATTTTATTCGTTCAGGTCGTTATAAAAAAGTTATAATTGTAGGTGGGGATAAAATGTCATCAATGGTGGATTATACAGATCGTGCTACTTGTCCTATCTTTGGTGATGGTGCAGCGGCATTTATGTTAGAACCGACTACTGAAGATTTGGGCATTATGGATTCTATATTACGTACCGATGGTAAAGGTTTGCCGTTTTTGCACATGAAAGCTGGTGGATCTGTTTGTCCTCCGTCTTATTTTACAGTTGATAATCATATGCACTATATTTATCAAGAAGGGCGTACAGTATTTAAATATGCAGTATCAAATATGTCTGATGTTAGTGCAGATTTGGCAGCGAAGAATAATTTATCGAAAGATGATATAAATTGGATTGTACCTCATCAAGCGAATTTGCGTATTATTGATGCTGTGGCTCACCGTATGGAAGTGCCTCATGATAAAGTTCTAATTAATATAGAGCGTTATGGAAACACTAGTGCAGGCACGTTACCCCTATGCATATGGGATTTCGAAGAGAAATTGAAAAAAGGCGATAACATAATTTTCACGGCTTTTGGTGCTGGATTTACATGGGGTGCTGTTTACGTGAAATGGGGTTATGATGGAAAGAAGCAATAATAAATAGTATCTTTTAAAACGCATCCTATTTTAAATTTGATGCGTTTTTTTTTAATATTAATTTGAAAGGAAAAAGAGGGTAAATGCATAAAGCAGGTTTTGTAAATATTGTAGGTAATCCTAATGTAGGTAAGTCAACTTTAATGAATGCTTTGGTTGGCGAACGAATCTCTATTGCTACTTTTAAAGCTCAAACTACACGTCATCGTATTATGGGTATTTATAATGCTGATGACATGCAGATTGTGTTTTCTGATACTCCAGGAGTTTTGAAGCCACAATACAAGTTACAAGAATCTATGTTGAATTTCTCAACTTCGGCTTTAGTAGATGCGGATGTATTGCTCTATGTGACTGATGTTGTGGAAACTCCAGACAAACATAGTGATTTTGTTGAGAAAGTGGCTATGATGGATGTTCCTGTGTTGGTACTTATCAACAAGATTGATTTGACTAATCAGGATAAATTGATAGAATTGGTTGAAAGTTGGAAGGAGTTGTTGCCTAAAGCAGAGATTTTACCTATTTCAGCATTGAATAAATTTAATGTTGATTATATTATGAAGCGTGTGAAGGAGTTGCTTCCTGATTCACCTCCTTATTTTGACAAGGATCAATGGACTGATAAACCTGCTCGTTTTTTCGTGAATGAGATTATTCGTGAAAAGATTCTGTTATATTATGATAAAGAAATACCATACTCTGTTGAAGTTGTAGTAGAAAGTTTCAAAGAGGATGAGAAGAAGATACATATTAATGCTGTGATATATGTTGAGCGTGATTCTCAAAAAGGTATTATTATTGGCAAGCAAGGAAAGGCACTGAAGAAAGTTGCTACCGAAGCTCGTCGTGATTTGGAGAAATTCTTTGGAAAGACGATTTTTCTGGAGACGTATGTGAAGGTTGATAAAGATTGGCGTAGTTCGGATAAAGAGTTGCGCAATTTTGGTTATCAATTAGATTAATAGAAATCGGGAGAAAAATAATTAATAATGGGAAATTTAGTAGCTATTGTAGGACGTCCTAATGTGGGAAAATCCACACTCTTTAATCGCTTGACAAAAACTCGCCAAGCGATTGTAAACGAGGAGGCAGGTACTACACGAGATAGGCAATATGGTAAATGCGAGTGGTTGGGGCGTGAGTTTTCAGTAGTTGATACTGGCGGTTGGGTAGTTAATTCAGAGGATGTTTTCGAAGAAGAGATTCGTAAGCAGGTATTGCTGGCTGTGGATGAAGCCGATGTTATCCTATTTGTTGTAGATGTAATGAATGGAGTGACAGATCTTGATATGCAAGTAGCTTCTATCTTGCGTCGTGCCAAGAAACCTGTGTTGTTGATTGCAAACAAGACAGATAATCATGAATTGCAATACAATGCTCCTGAATTTTATAGCTTAGGATTAGGTGATCCTTATTGTATATCTGCTATAACGGGTAGCGGAACTGGTGATATGTTAGATTTGATTATCAGTAAATTCAAGAAGGAAACTTCTGAAATTTTAGACGAGGAGATTCCTCGTTTTGCTGTAGTGGGACGTCCTAATGCCGGAAAATCATCTATTGTAAATGCTTTTATTGGTGAGGAACGGAATATTGTGACGGATATTGCAGGTACAACCCGTGATTCCATTTATACTCGTTATAATAAATTTGGATTTGACTTTTATTTAGTCGATACAGCAGGTATTCGTAAGAAGAATAAAGTAAACGAAGATCTCGAATACTATTCGGTTATTCGTTCTATTCGTTCTATTGAAAATTCAGATGTTTGTATCTTGATGCTTGATGCAACTCGAGGCATAGAGAGTCAAGATTTGAATATCTTTTCTCTGATTCAGAAGAATGCTAAAGGATTGGTGGTTGTGGTAAATAAATGGGATTTGGTTCAAGATAAGACAGTAAAAGTTATGAAGACTTTTGAAAATGCTATCCGTGAACGATTTGCTCCGTTTGTAGATTTTCCAATTATCTTTGCTTCTGCTTTAACAAAACAGCGTATTCTTAAGGTGTTGGAAGAAGCACGCAATGTGTATGAGAATCGTATGACTCGTATTCCTACTGCTCGTTTGAATGAAGAGATGCTTCCTCTTATCGAGGCTTATCCACCGCCTTCAAATAAGGGTAAGTACATTAAGATTAAGTATATCACTCAGTTACCCAATACGCAGATCCCATCGTTTGTCTATTTTGCGAACTTGCCACAATATGTCAAGGAACCTTACAGACGTTTTTTGGAAAACAAGATGCGTGAAAAGTGGAATTTGACAGGTACACCTATTAATATATATATACGTCAGAAGTAAATATATCCCTATCAATACAAAAAAGTCTCGGACATTAGTTCGAGACTTTTTTGTATCAAATATTTGCTTCTTTTACTTTACGGAAGAGGTCGGATGCAAAGATGAAATCATTTAGACGTTTGTTGGTGCTAGTTAACACTTCATCTTTTGTACCTTCCCATGCTTTGTTACCTTCATGTATAAAAATAATCTTTTCGCCAATTCCCATAACAGAGTTCATATCATGGGTGTTGATAAGTGTAGTTATTTGATATTCGTGGGTAATGTCTTGAATCAGTTCGTCTATAACGATTGACGTTTTGGGGTCTAAACCAGAGTTGGGCTCGTCGCAAAAGAGGTATTGTGGGTTTAGGGCTATGGCTCGTGCTATAGCTACCCGTTTTTGCATTCCTCCACTGATTTCTCCCGGATATTTATTTTGAGCTTCAATCAGATTTACTCGTTCTAAGCAGAACAAGGCTCGGCGTTGTCGGTCGCGATAGGTGTCATTACTAAACATATTTAAGGGGAACATTACGTTGTCCAATACGGTCATTGAGTCGAATAAAGCAGCACTTTGGAATATCATGCCCATTTCGCGTCTCAATAATTTTTTGTCTTTTTTGCTCATGGCTAAAAAGTTGCGGCCGTCGTAAAGCAATTCCCCTTGTTCTGGTGTCAACAATCCCACGATGCATTTCATTAATACGGTTTTCCCAGAACCGCTTTGCCCAATGATGAGATTTGTTTTCCCGTTTTCAAAGGTGGCATTGATGTCTTTCAGTACCGGTTTGTCTTCAAATGATTTATATATTCCTTTTAGTTCAATCATAATTAGTTCTCTTTTTAGTTATACGGCCAATAGTTGAGTCAGTATAAGATCTGCAAACAAGATAAGTACGCTGCTACATACTACAGAATTGGTTGATGCTTTTCCTACTTCTACTGAGCCTCCTTCAACTGTATAGCCGAAAAAGGCAGATACACTGCTGATAATAAAAGCAAAAAAGAATGATTTGATGATAGCAGTCCATACATATTGTTCGATAAACATGTATTGCAGTCCGTATTCTAAGTCAACCGCATTCATTACACCAGCAAACCAACATGTACAAAACGCACCAATGATTCCGGCAAAGATACTGAAAATTACCATTATGGGGATGGTAGTTAGCATGGCTGCTATCTTGGGCATAATGAGATAATTGGCCGAATTGATGCCCATAATTTCCAAAGCATCTATTTGTTGGGTAACACGCATGGTTCCTAATTCAGAGGCAATGTTCGAACCGACTTTTCCTGTTAGGATTAAGCACATGATGGAGGATGAAAACTCCAGCAACATGATTTCTCTGGTGATATATCCCACTGTCCAGCGAGGCATGAATGGACTATCGATGTTCAGTTTAATTTGAATGGTGATAACGGCACCGATGAAGAATGAGATGAGCAATACGATACCGATAGAGTTGACTCCCAATTTCTCCATCTCTTCTAAATATTGTCGCAGAAACATCCGCATTCGTTCAGGGCGTGCAATCACTCTACCCATTAACATGAGGTATCTTCCTACCGTTCTGATGGCTTTTATCATAATTAGTTAAGTTTATTTGTTTGCAAATATAAGACTATTTCGGGGTAATTTACTACATTTGCGGCAAAATAAACATTTCCTATGGCAGAAGAAACAAAAATGGTGTTGCGCTCTGAGAACTTGATAAAGCGTTATGGCAAGCGTACGGTAGTAAATGATGTCTCTTTCGACGTGAAACAAGGTGAGATTGTGGGATTGCTTGGCCCTAATGGAGCGGGTAAGACGACTTCGTTTTATATGACTACAGGTTTGGTGGTTCCCAATGGTGGAAAGATTTTTTTAGGTGATTTGGAAATTACAGATTATCCGGTTTATATGCGTGCCCAGAATGGTATTGCTTATTTGGCTCAAGAAGCATCGGTGTTTCGACAGATGAGTGTGGAGGATAATATAGCTTCTGTGCTTGAAATGACCGGTCGTTCTTTAGAATATCAGAAGGATAAATTGGAGAGCTTGATTGCTGAATTTCGCTTGCAGAAGGTTAGAAAGAACAAAGGAAATCAATTGAGTGGTGGTGAACGTCGCCGTACAGAGATTGCTCGTTGTTTGGCTATCGATCCTAAATTTATTATGCTTGATGAGCCATTTGCAGGTGTCGATCCTATTGCTGTGGAAGATATTCAGAAGATTGTATGGGATTTGAAGAAAAAGAATATTGGTATATTGATTACAGACCACAATGTGCAAGAAACATTGAGTATCACCAACCGGGCTTATTTATTGTTCGAAGGACGTATTCTCTTTCAAGGAACTCCCGAAGAACTGGCCGAGAATCAGATTGTGCGCGAAAAATATCTTAGTAACAGTTTTGTGTTGCGTCGCAAGGAATTCATGGTATAATAAAAGGCGTGAAAACACGCCTTTTATTTTTAATGACAACTATCGCAACAGTCGTGGTCACCACAATTACCTCCACAACTATCGCATCCGCAGCCACATCCTCCACTCATCATTCTGGCTATTTCGGCAAGTTCTTCGTTAGTGGCAGGACGGTTTTCAGTCACTTCACCTACAAAGTTCAGGTCGCAACCGGCTAATGGATGATTCATGTCCATTACTACAACATCGGGTTTTACTTCTACTACGCTGCCGTTCACACGCTGTCCTTCGGCAGTCATTAGAGGAATTACGGCACCGGGTACCACGTGTTCGTCGTCAAACTTTCCGTCAATTTCAAATATATTTTTCGGCAAGTCGAATACATGTTCTTGGTCATAAGCTCCATAAGCTTCCTCGCAAGTAATAGTGAAGTCAAACTTTTCGCCTTTTTGCAAATCCTTTACTTGGTTTTCAAAAGCGTCCAATGTTAACCCCAATCCAGAGATGAATTGGAACGGATGCTCGGCCGTAGCCTCTTCGGTGAAGTCGCGTTCACCATTTTCAATGGCATACAATTTGTAGGCCACAGTAATGTACTTATTTTCTATCATATACTAAATATTTTGTTTTGTTTCAACAAAAATCTTTCGGCTGCAAAGATACAAAAATTAATCAGCTTATAGAACAAGGAATCTCCCTTTAATAAATCTCATCAGAATTTATTTAAGTTTTGCCATCTGCATGGGTTACTCTTTTGAAAGAAAGTCAAAGGCCATAAGAAAACACCTCTCTTTCTGATGGACAAATGATACATTTGGTTGACCTGAAAATGGTTTTGCCGCAGTTGGTTGCGTGTATAGATTGTGTTGTTTCTTTAATATATTGATAATTAGCTATTTAAGTATCTCTTGTTGAGTTGCTCAACTACCTATAGGTTGTTGCTCGATTACCTATAGGTAGTTGCCTCACTACTTATAGGTAGTTGCTCATCTACCTATAGGTAAATCAAATAGATAGTAAAATGCTTACTTATGTGTAGTGTTTGTTAAAGCATGAATCTATTTTAATCGTTTTGCTTACTTCCTTTAATTTAATCACTCTTTTTTCTTACATTTTATAGCTGTTAGGCTAAAAATATCGAATTTTTGTTTGTATATTCACAAAAAGCATTTACCTTTGCGCCATTAAAATAAAAAAAGAAACAGAGTATGTTATACGCAGCAGTCAACCTAAGCAGCAATGCTATTATTCACGTCGTGGTCGTGGGACATCGAGGTGAGAAAGGTTGTTGTATGTCGTTATAGTATATGCCATTTTGGTAAATGATATGAAAAGGCCTTTCTCACAGATGTGAGAGAGGCTTTCTTACTAAATATAATGAGGAGAAATAATATGAAACATCAGTTGCGCAGCGCAGTATGTACCGAAGGACGCCGTATGGCAGGAGCAAGAGCCTTGTGGGTGGCCAATGGCATGAAACGCGAGCAGTTTGGTAAGCCTATAATTGCTGTAGTAAATTCGTTTACTCAGTTTGTGCCGGGACATACCCATCTGCATGAAGCAGGACAGATTATTAAAACAGAGATAGAAAAATTAGGTTGCTATGCAGCCGAATTTAATACGATAGCCATTGATGATGGTATTGCTATGGGGCATGATGGGATGTTATATTCCTTGCCCAGTCGTGATATCATTGCCGACTCTGTGGAGTATATGGTCAATGCTCACAAGGCAGATGCAATGATTTGCATTTCCAATTGCGACAAGATTACACCGGGCATGATGATGGCAGCCATGCGTTTGAATATACCTGCAGTATTTGTATCAGGAGGACCGATGGAAGCAGGTAAATGGCGCGGCGAGAAACTCGATTTGATTGCGGCCATGGTAAAAGGTGCCGATGTGAGTGTCGATGATGAAGAACTGGCTGAAATAGAGAATCGTGCTTGTCCGGGTTGTGGATGCTGTTCAGGTATGTTTACTGCTAACTCGATGAATTCGTTGACCGAGGCTATAGGACTTTCATTGCCGGGTAACGGTACAATTCTTGCCACTCATGTCAATCGTGTAGAGTTAATGAAACAAGCAGCTCGTCAGATTGTGAAGAATGCGTTGGCCTACTATGAAGAGGGTGACGAAAGTGTGTTGCCTCGAAGCATTGCAACACGTCAAGCCTTCCTTAATGCTATGACCTTGGATATTGCTATGGGTGGAAGTACCAATACGATTCTTCATTTGCTTGCAGTGGCCAGGGAGGCAGAAACTGAATTTACCATGAACGACATCAACGATTTGAGTCGCAAAGTGCCGTGTTTATGCAAACTGGCTCCTAATACGGCCAAGTATAGTGTAGAGGATTGTGGCCGAGCAGGTGGCATACTTGGCATTTTGGCAGAATTGTCAAAGGGGGGATTGCTTCATCTCGATTGCAAACGTGTGAATGGTGCCACTTTAGGCGAAGATATCGCTAAGTATGATATAACCAAGGAAACGATTGACGCAGAAGCTGCTCGTATCTATGGCACAGCCCCGGCTGATAAGTTTTGCAACCAATTGGGTGCACAAAACTGTGTGTGGCCCGATTTGGATGCAGATCGTACAACCGGATGTATCCGCGATTTAGCACATGCTTATACCAAAGATGGTGGATTGGCTGTACTCTTCGGAAATATTGCACAAGATGGTTGTGTTGTAAAGACTGCCGGGGTAGATGAAAGTATCTGGAAATTCTCAGGCCCGGCCAAGGTATTCGATTCTCAAGAAGAGGCATGCGAAGGAATTTTGGGTGGAAAGGTGCAAAAAGGTGATGTCGTGGTGATTACTCACGAAGGTCCTAAAGGCGGTCCCGGTATGCAAGAGATGCTTTATCCCACTTCTTATATCAAGAGTATGCACATGGGTAAAGAGTGTGCTTTGATTACCGATGGTCGCTTTTCCGGAGGTACTTCGGGCTTAAGTATCGGACACATCAGCCCCGAAGCAGCAGCCGGTGGCAATATTGGTAAATTGGTAGATGGTGATATTATCGAAATTGATATTCCTAACCGAACAATTAATGTAAAACTTAGCGATGAAGAATTGGCTGCACGCCCAATGCAACCACTCCGGCGTAATCGTCAAGTAAGCAAATCGCTACGAGCCTATGCCCAAAGCGTTAGTTCGGCCGATAAAGGAGGAGTAAGAATTATAGACTGAATGGTATGAATAAAGAGATAACCGGTGCAGAAGCACTGATGCGTTCATTAGAGTATGAGGGTGTAAAGACTCTCTTTGGATATCCCGGTGGTAGTATCATGCCGGTATTTGATGCCTTGTATGACCATCGAGATACATTGAATCATATATTAGTACGTCACGAACAAGGGGCTACACATGCTGCTCAAGGTTTTGCACGTGTATCGGGTGAAGTGGGCGTGTGTCTGGTTACCAGTGGTCCGGGAGCAACAAATACCATAACAGGCATAGCCGATGCCATGATTGATAGTACTCCTATTGTTGTGATTGCCGGACAGGTAGGAACTTCCTTTTTGGGTACTGATGCTTTTCAAGAAGTCGATTTAGTAGGTGTTACTCAACCTATTACCAAATGGAGTTATCAGATACGTCGTGCCGAGGATGTTGCTTGGGCAGTAGCACGTGCTTTCTATATAGCTAAGAGTGGACGTCCCGGGCCTGTTGTACTCGACTTTGCCAAGAATGCACAAGTTGAGAAGATACAATATACACCGGCAAAAGTAGATTTTATTCGTAGTTATCTACCTGTTCCTGATATGAATATGAATGCTATTCGTCAGGCTGCAGATATGATAAACAAAGCTGAGCGTCCGTTGGTGTTGGTAGGACAAGGAGTTGAACTTGGTAATGCCCGGTCAGAACTGAAGGCATTTATTGAAAAAGCTGAATTGCCTGTAGGACGAACACTTTTAGGACTGTCTGCTCTTCCTACTGACCATTATCTAAATAAGGGTATGCTGGGTATGCATGGCAATCTTGGCCCTAATGTAAATACCAATAAATGCGATGTACTGATTGCGGTAGGTATGCGTTTCGATGACCGTGTTACGGGTAATTTGGAAACTTATGCCAAGCAAGCAAAAATTATTCACTTTGATATTGATCCGGCAGAGATTGATAAGAATGTGAAAACTGATCTGGCAGTATTGGGTGATTGCAAGCAGACATTGGCTGCAGTAACCGAACTCTTGAAACCTGCTACACATAAAGAGTGGCTTGATAGTTTTATACCTTACGAGCAACAAGAACAAGAGCGTGTTATTAATCTTGAACTGCATCCTAATACCGAAAAGCTAAGTATGGGCGAGGTGGTTCGTATGGTTAGTGAAGCCACTCATAATGAAGCTGTCTTGGTGACCGATGTGGGTCAGAATCAGATGATCTCAGCTCGTTATTTCAAATACAGCAAACCTCGAAGCATTGTTACTTCTGGTGGTTTGGGAACTATGGGGTTTGGACTTCCTGCTGCTATTGGAGCTACATTTGGTTGTCCCAACCGTACGGTATGTGTCTTTATGGGAGATGGCGGTTTACAAATGAATATACAAGAATTTGGTACCATCATGGAACAAAAAGCACCTGTCAAGATGATTTTGCTCAACAATAACTATTTGGGTAATGTACGTCAATGGCAAGCCATGTTTTTTGGTCGTCGCTACTCATTTACTCCTATGTTGAACCCTGATTACATGAAGATAGCAGCAGCTTATGAGATACCATCGCGTCGTGTAATGAAGCGCGAAGAACTTGCCGATGCAGTACGCGAGATGCTTGCTACAGATGGGCCATTCTTGCTCGAGGCTTGTATCATGGAAGAGGGCAATGTGTTGCCAATGACTCCTCCGGGAGGATCAGTAAATCAGATGTTGCTGGAATGTTAAGTAAAAGGAATGAATATGGAGAAAACATTATATACGATTATTGTTCATTCGGAGAATATTGCCGGTTTGCTTAATCAGGTAACTGCAGTTTTTACACGCAGACAGATTAATATTGAAAGCCTGAATGTGTCAGCATCTTCAATCAAGGGAGTGCATAAGTATACCATTACCGCTTGGACAGATAGGGATACCATAGAAAAGGTAACTAAACAGATAACCAAGAAGATTGATGTGCTGCAAGCGCATTACTTCACAGACGATGAGATTTATCAACACGAGATTGCTCTATATAAATTGACCACTCCGATTGTTGAACAAAATTCTCAAGTATCTAAAATTATACGCAAGCATGCAGCACGTATTGTAGAAGTGAATAGTACCTTCTGTATTGTTGAAAAGAATGGTATGAGCGAAGAGATTACTCATCTGTATGAAGAGTTGAGTGCGCACAATTGTGTGTTGCAGTTTGTTCGTTCCGGTCGTGTTGCCATCACTACCAGTTGCTTCGAACGTGTGAATGAGTATTTGGCTGAAAGAGAGGCAAAATATAAAACAAGTAAAGAAAATGGAAAACAATAAAGTAGGAACATATAATTTTGTGGCCGAGCCTTTTCATGTTGATTTTGGAGGTTGTCTCACTATGGGGGTATTAGGCAATCATTTGCTTAACTGCGCCGGCTTTCATGCTTCCGATCGTGGATTTGGTATTGCTGAGTTGAATGAGAATCATTATACTTGGGTACTATCACGTTTGGCCATAGAGTTAGAAGATATGCCTCGGCAATACGAACCGTTTAGTATACAAACGTGGGTGGAGAATGTCTATCGTCTTTTTACCGATCGTAATTTTGCTCTGCTGGACAAAGATGGTAAGACCATCGGCTATGCACGTTCGGTATGGGCTATGATAAATATGAAGACTCGTAAGCCTGCCGACTTGTTGTCGTTGCACGGAGGCAGTATCAGCGATTATATCTGTGATAAAGAGTGTCCCATAGACAAACCAAATCGCATTAAAGTTAACCAACAAACACCCGTATCGGAATATATTACCAAGTATAGTGACATTGATATTAACGGTCATGTGAACAGCATCAAATATATAGAACACATACTCGACCTCTTCCCCATGGAGGTGTTCAAGCAAAAACGAATTCGTCGTTTTGAAATGGCTTATGTGGCCGAAACTTATTATGGCGATACATTGTTGTTCTATATAGAGAAAAAAGAAGAAGACATTTTTGATATAGAAGTAAGAAAAAACAATGGCGATACACAAGAGGTTGTATGCCGTTCGAAAGTGATATTTCAAACAAATGAATCATTAAATAAATAAAACAATTATGGCACAATTGAATTTTGGCGGTGTTATTGAAAACGTGATGACCCGCGAAGAGTTTCCTTTGGAAAAAGCTCGTGAGATTTTGAAAGATGAAACCATTGCAGTTATCGGTTATGGTGTGCAAGGTCCTGGCCAAGCATGCAACTTGCGTGATAATGGTTTCAATGTAATTGTAGGTCAACGTCAAGGCAAGACATATGAAAAGGCTATTGCTGATGGTTGGGTACCCGGTGAAACTCTCTTCAGCATTGAAGAAGCAGCCGAAAAAGGTACTATCGTAATGTGTTTGCTTTCTGATGCAGCAGTAATGTCTGTATGGCCAACTTTGAAACAATATCTCACTCCGGGTAAGGCATTGTACTTCTCACATGGTTTTGCCATAACTTGGAACGATCGTACAGGTGTAGTTCCTCCGGCAGATGTTGACGTTATCATGGTTGCTCCCAAAGGTTCGGGTACTTCTCTCCGTACCATGTTCCTCGAAGGCCGTGGTTTGAACTCTTCATACGCTATCTATCAAGATGCAACCGGTCGTGCTTTCGATCGTACCATCGCTCTTGGTATCGGTATTGGCTCTGGTTACTTGTTTGAAACAACCTTCATTCGCGAAGCAACATCTGACTTGACTGGCGAACGTGGTTCATTAATGGGAGCTATCCAAGGTTTGCTTTTGGCTCAATATGAGGTGTTGCGTGAAAACGGTCATACACCTTCTGAAGCATTCAACGAAACAGTAGAAGAGCTTACTCAATCGTTGATGCCTCTCTTTGCTAAGAATGGTATGGATTGGATGTATGCTAACTGCTCAACTACTGCTCAACGTGGTGCGCTTGACTGGATGGGACCCTTCCACGATGCAATCAAACCGGTGGTAGAAAAACTTTATGCTAACGTAAAGTGTGGTAACGAAGCACAAATCTCTATTGATAGCAATTCTAAGCCAGACTATCGCGAGAAATTGGAAGAAGAACTCAAGGCGCTTCGTGAAAGCGAAATGTGGCAAACAGCTGTAACCGTTCGTAAACTTCGTCCTGAGAATAACTAATTTATGTGTAAATGAAATCAGAGGCGCAGAAGATAGAAGATTGTTTCTCTCTTTTGCGCCTTAGTTTTTATATGAGATAATTGATTACCTATTATTCTGTGCTCGTAAGAAAGAGTATATTTTCTGTTTTATATGGTTTTTAAATAGTTTGCCACTATCAGCAAATTTTAGAAGGGGGATATCACCGTTACTGTTGCCGTATGCATATAAATAATATGAATTTCGTATAGGTTTTATTTTTACAAGACGTTTTATCTTTTCTGTGCCATAACAATTGGGAGTAGTAAAATGGCCGGTTAGTTTGTTATTTGCACCTACTTCCACATTTGTAGTAATAACGTTGTCTATTTGGTAGAGCTTGGCCCATGGACGTATCCATTCGTGCATGCTGGCACTAATAATGTAAACCTTATGCCCAAGTTGCTTGTGCTCTACAAGTAATTCTATGGCCGGCTTGTTTCTTATGGATTCAATTTGAGTTGAAAACGAATCTCCATATTTACAAAAAGTATCGTAATCCATTCCTCTAAAAAAATGGGAGAATAACATCTTTTTGGCTTTTTCATTAGGTATAATATGTAATATATAGGCTGCTAAAATCGGTGATAAGATAACTATGCCCCATAAAAATTTCCTCCATCCCAACGAATGAATGATAAATAGACTTAGCGTATCACATTGGGTTAGTGTTCCGTCGAAATCAAATGCGGCAATTATTTCTTTGTTTGTATCCATTTTAAAGGTATAAGATAAAGATAAAACTGAGTATCCAACACGCTATGCATATTTGGATTAAAGAATCTTTAAGAAGTATTTTGGTTGGACTTCCACTTTTTTTCTCTACGATTGTTATTTGCAAATAGCGATACATTCCTAAAAAGACAAACAATGATGTAAGATAAATATAGGGCGAATTGATTCTTGATGCCACATCATCGGAAACTGTGTACATGAGATAGCAAACCAGCGTAATGGATACGGTAATAGATATGGTTGTGTCTAAAAATAATAAATTGTATCGGGAAATGTTTTTCCGCATCTGTTTCCCTTCTTTTTCAAACATAATTACATCATCTCTTCGTTTGGCTAATGCAAGGAATAAAGCCAACAAGAATGTCATTAAAACAATCCAATGAGATAATACAATGTGAGTTGCAATACTACCAGCCATTAATCTGAGAATGAATCCTATTGAAATAATGAACACATCTACTAATGCGAATTGCTTTATCCAAAAGCAGTAAGCGATGTTTATTAGTATATAGGCTATAAGAATATACACAAGCTCTATCCCAATACTAATCGTTGCAACAAAAATTGATGTACATAGTAGAAAGATGCTTGTAAGAATGGCATAAAGCGGAGAAATGGCTCCAGAGGCAACAGGCCGATTACATTTTATGGGATGCAGGCGGTCTGAGGCAATATCTTTTACGTCATTAATACAATATATTCCACTGGCAACTAAACAAAATACGACAAATGTTATGAGTGATGCTGATAAACTTTTAAAATTCAATAATTCACCACCAAAGAAAAGTGGCATTAGAACAAATAAATTCTTTAGCCATTGTTGCGGTCTTAACAAATGTATTAGCTGTTTCATTGCTTATTCTAAACTATTTTTTTACTCTATATATTCTTTCTTTTATTCGTTCGATGTGGCCTTGTGGTAATAAAGCTTCCATGCCCGATGTAGTACGGTCGCAGCGTGTTGTTATGATATAAGTTTCGCGCCCCTTTTTAGCATGATTATGTATTGATTCATTTAACTGTTTGATGTCTTTTTCACCAATTTGCTCAAAATGGAGGCTGATTTTTTGTCCCTTTTTATAATATAGGGTTTTAGTATAGTTCTTAGGATTCTTTTCCCTAAATACGTTGAACCCTTGTTTTATTAATTGGGTATGATAATGGTATTCGTCCTGCCAACTGAATACCAATAGGTCGTATTCTTTTTTTTCTGCTAAAGAGGTTTCTACATTTGTTTTATAATTTATAAGATTTTGCTTGAAGTTATGAATGTATGATGGATAGAAAAGGTTGCCTGTGGCCAACATATATTCATCAGCGGTGGGGATTAGTTGTCCGGTACCAATACCGATACTTATATTGTAAGGGGTTATTTCTTCTTGATAAACAGTGAGTAACGGACCGGCTTTTCCTGCTGCTCCTGCTCGTTCTATCCATTCATATTGCGGTAATACAGCACGAACTGATAAGGTGAGAAATAAAAACAAGCATACACTAAAAATACATTTAATAGAATAAGCATATTTATTATAAATGTGATAAAGTGCAGTACTTATTAAAATCAGTACGAATGGAACTAAATACAAGTAGTGTTTAGAGGCACAACCGGTATGCCAAAACATTGTATGCAGTAAAATAATAGGCGTTACAGCAATGGCTATTAGCTTAAATTCTTTCTGTTTGATTAATAATATAGTGCCCAGAGGTATTAATACAATTCCCAAAATGGTATAAAAAGCCAATACTGCATATATAACTAATGAGGAATAGGCTAATGTTTCATTGAATGAACTGTAAGAAAAGAAACTTTTCAGAGGATTGGCTTTTAAGATAAAACATCCGATGCCAATGATAATGACAACACAAATAGCATAGCAGATTGATTGTGTAATACATTTTTTGATGCTTAATCCTTTCCACCACAAGATAAAGGCAACGACTGGATATATTATTAAAATATCTATTCTGAAAAGGGGGGCAATGCCTAATAATAGTACAATGAATGAATAAGTAGGTCGGTTGTTTAAAATAAGCCACATCCCTCCAATAAATAGTAGTGCAGCAAATACAGCTGTATTGGGATACATGGCAATAGCGGCAGCTTCAGGAAGTAAAAATAATCCGAACAATATCCAAATTCTATTGATATGCGTCAGTTTATGTACTATTTCTATTGTAAGTGTAGATAATAGCAATGCGGCAATAGCTGTTAGTATGCAATATGCTTCTTCACATGTTAGGATGGGTATTAGTTTCACCACACCAACTATAACATAGGTCATAAGAGGTTGCATATCATATTGATAAGAGTACTCCGGAGGAAATTGCCAACCGTTTTGATTCATCATGTCACAACCTGCAATCAAGTGCATGCTGTCTGATTCATAACAAGTCAAAGGAAATATTCCGATTAATGTCCATGAAATATAAAGAAGATAAAACAAATAATAGATGTTTTTCATGTGTGGGATTCATTTAAAAACTACTCCTTCCAATCTCTTTTATTTAAACTATTGGAGGTTTGGCAAAAGTAGGTACTTTTTAGGAAAGTAGCAAGCAGAATCATTTTTTTTGTCAGAACTCATAGTATATTCCGATACTGGGAATCAACTTTCCGGTTTCTTGCTTGATGGTTTTCATGGTATAACGTTGTTCGGCCCGTGGTGCTTCCGGATTTATAATTTCCCCTATGCTCATTATGGCATCTTGCTCTTTCAGTTTACTTCCTGTTACATTCTGTAGGTTGATGTAGAATCCTAACTGACTTTTTTTGAAATAGTAATTTTTATCGATGCGTATATCCAATTGTCCATAGTCGTCTAATCGTTTGGTATT
Source organism: Mediterranea massiliensis (assembly GCA_015060695.1). Lineage (GTDB taxonomy): Bacteria > Bacteroidota > Bacteroidia > Bacteroidales > Bacteroidaceae > Bacteroides > Bacteroides massiliensis_C. The sequence continues at coordinate 35,374 of SUYA01000013.1, read as the reverse complement.
GTAGCGTGTGTAGTCGAAGTAAGGTCTTCCTTGAGCATTCCATGCTTCTACTAACGATGATTTCTCAATGTCGTAGGGTGTATAGGGCGAGCCACCAATGTAACTTAGTTTAGCTCCTACACTCCAATCGTGTGGCAAATCCCAGGTGCCGGTCATGTTTAGTATGAAGTGATTGTCCCAGGCCGAAGGTATGTATTCGCTTTGCTTGTTGTTGCGAAATTCGCTGTTGTACAATGTCATAGAAGTGCTTAGGTTGAACTTGTCCGGCATCTGCCATTTAGCCAGAAACTCTATGCCATAGGCACGTCCTTGAGCGGTGGAAACCAATGCTTCATTTCCAAAGATGCCATAATCATTTCCTTTGCAAGCTAAAGGTATATTGTCGATTACTGAAAGTGGCATATCACTATATCGCTTATAGAAACCTTCAATTGAGATAACCATCTGTTTCAATGGTCGCCAATTGATGCCGATGCTTCCCGATGCAACACGCATATATTTCAGATGGTTATTCACCCATTCTCCTTCATTGTTTTTGAATCCTAATGCTGTATAAGGTGGTAGTTCGTAATAGACACCTCCATTGCCTGCAACAGACCAATGTTCGCTGAAGGTATAAGTGGCTGATATACGAGGCGATAATTGTTCCAGTAGCTTATTCATCTTTTTGAAGTTAGAAGCATCGCTTCGAATACCTATCGAAGCACTTAGCCGTTGGTTGGCCGATTGGAATTCAGCAGATAGAAAGCCTCCCCAACTCCAAAAGAACTTGTTACTTTGGTAGTTGCTCCAGTTGCTTTCCCCTTCGGCAAACAGACGTTGTTGGGTGTTGTTAAAATAGTGTGAACGGCTTACCTCTATGCCTTGTCTAAGTTTCCAATTCCCTATTTGCGACTGGTTTTCCAATCGTAAACTACTTTTTTCTTCGATGGAGCGTAGTCGCAAGCGCAGATTCTCTTCCGATTCTTTATCGTTGTTGTTATATTTAGTCATTCGGTTCTTCAGGTAGTTATGAGCGAGATAGATTCCTTGTATGTGGTGACCGTTATAGTGCTTATAGACAGCTCCAACCGTATAGGTCTCTTGATAAATGACCGGCAGATAGCTTAGTAAGTATTCTACCTCGTCACCCTTTTCATCGGTATTCAGTTTCATGCGATCTATACCGCCTAAACCTAACAAAGTCAGCTCGTGATGCTCATTGAAGCGAGTCTTTATTTTTACTTGTCCGTCGATGTAGTTAGGCAAGAAGGGCATGCCAAGCAATTTAAATAGTAGTTGCAGGTACGATTGCCTGGCCGAAAACAAGTAAGTCGTCTTCTTTCCTAAATGCCCACTTCCGGTTAAAGCGGCCTCTGATACTCCTAAGGTCGTTTTGAATGTTTGTCGTTCAGGGTTGCCGTTTCGAAGGTTTATGTCGAGTACAGAACTTAATGCTCCCGAACGGTTGGCCGGAAAAGCACCGGTATAGAATTTAATTTCTCGTATTAAGTCTGCATTGATGAGGCCGACAGGACCTCCTGAAGCACCTTGTGTGGCAAAATGGTTGATGTTAGGAATCTCAATGCCATCCATGAAATAGCGATTCTCGGCTGGTCCTCCTCCACGTACTATTAAGTCATTTCGATAACCTATGGGTGAAAATGATACTCCGGGCAGGGTGCGTACAATGCGTGAAATATCACGATTACCTCCCGGACTTTTCTCTATTTCCTGCAAACCTACAACGAATAGGCTGACCGGACTTTCGGTAGTACGTCGCAGGGGCGAAGGAGTGATGGTTACTTCTGCCAAGGCTTTTGGATCTTCCTCCAATTCAATTTCAATGAAAGGTGTAGTGCCCGAAATGATGTATTCTGGTGTCAACTTGCTTTTATAGCCGATGTAGGAAACACTGAGCCTATGGATACCCGATTTGATTCCACTGATGCTGAACAACCCTGTTGAGTCGGTTGCTGTACCCAGGTTGTTATTACCTTCCACCACTACGTTGGCATAGGGGATGCCTTGTCGACTATAGAGGTCTATTACTTTGCCACGCACGGTAAATGTTTTGGTCTGTGCGGTCAGCACACCGATGACTAACTGCATTAAAAATAGGCAACAGAATCGTTTCATGTTAAGAATAGGTTAAGTTATATAAAGTATATCATTTTTATACTTTAACAAGTGTGGTTCTGTTTTTGTTTTGAATTATAATGCTTTATTAATATTGTTCATTAAAGTGGTACTGAGCATTTATTCCATGTCTAAACCTAATGTGCTATATTAGGGGAGAGGATAGCAGATGTTTTACAAATAATAACTTTTTCTCCTTGTTCCCATTTTATTAAACGCTTATAAAGTAAATTAACTTTTTTTTGCTACGCATTAATTTTTACAAAACTTCCTTGTTAAAGAATACGATTTGTAAAACAATCTGATTGTTTTTCTTGTATCTTGACAAAACAAAGAAGAGTAACTTTTCTCAATTTTTACTCAGTTGATAAACAGTTAGTTACAGTGTTGTCAATTGTTAATTTTGAAAAAACGTGGGATTTGATTTCCGAAAAACGGGAAACGAGGTTATATATTTGCGCATCCCCACGAGGCAAGCAAAGGCCACGCAGCCCTCAAGGGGATGCCGGATATCCGCTTCGCTTCTCGGCCGTATCTGGTTCGCTTCCGGTTCGCTCTCGCTTCGGTGTTTCTTCGGTCGTTCTTCGGTCGTTGTTCGGTCCTATAGAGAGCGAAGAAACACCGAACAAGCACCGAAGAACGACCGAACAGCGTGCGTACACGCTACGTGCGAGGAGCGAGCCGGAAGCGACCAAGAAGTGAATCGTCCACCGATACTTGCTTGTGCAGTTGCACCTAACTTGGCATTTCCAAGGAGCCGAACCGCTACAACGATGAACGGCGGTTGTATGGCGGGTAGTTGTACGGCTATTGGGAAGTGGATAGGGGGAAGTAAGGCATCAGTTACCATGCCGGTATAAGAAATTCTGGGGAAAATGATTCTTCTTCATTTGCCTTTCACTATCTTTGCCCCGGTAAGAACCTCAAAATGTGTTGCTATGAAAATGACGAAGAAAATATGGGCAACGATTGCAGTTGCATGGGTCGCCCTGATAAGCCCGATGGCGCAAGAAACGATTGACTTGAATGTACAACGTAGGGAGTCGCAACAAATCCGACTGATTCCCGGTGAGAAGATTGAGCACGGAGGTATTGTTATCAATCCTACCCCTCAGCAACTCGTTTGCAATTCGGACGAATCTCTCGATGTTTCTGTTGGATTTGCCGTAAAGGATAAGCAGAAATGCTTCGCCGACAATCTGGCTTTTCTGCTTCCATCCAAACGGGGTGTGGAACTTCGCATTGATTTTGGTGATAAGGTGGCAGACAAGATGCAGGTGGAAGCTAAGCCCGGTGCTTACCGACTGACGGTCGATGACAAAGGGGTGTCTATTGTAGGACGCGATGAACGAGGAGCATTTTATGGTCTTCAGACATTGCGCCAACTGCTCGAAAGCCCGGCTTCGGCCAATGGTAAACTGCCTCATGTTGAGGTGAACGATTACCCCGACATCCTTAATCGTGGGGTGGTAGAGGGCTTTTACGGCAATCCTTGGGCACACCAAGTACGCCTATCGCTCATTGATTTCTATGGCAAGTTCAAGCTCAATACTTATATCTTTGGACCAAAGGATGACCCTTATCACAGCAGTCCCCATTGGCGCAAACCCTATCCTGCCGATGAGGCCGAAGAGATTAAAGAGTTGGTTACTGCCTGTCGCAAGAACAGAGTAGATTTTGTGTGGGCCATTCATCCGGGTAAAGACATACGGTGGGATGAAGAAGATTTCAACAACTTGGTGAATAAGTTTGATGCCATGTATCAGTTGGGTGTTCGTTCGTTTGCCATCTTCTTTGACGACATCAGCGGCGACGGTACCAATCCGGAGAAGCAAGCTGCATTGCTCAATCGGTTAGTGACCGACTTTATTGAACCTCGTGGCGACGTGACACCGCTTATCTTCTGTCCAACCGATTATACCAAGGCATGGGCCAATCCTACTCCGCAAGGCAGCCTTCCTCTCTTTGGGCAGAAGTTACATCCCTCCATTCGGGTGTTTTGGACAGGCGATGCCGTATGTAGTGACGTTACCAAGAGTACACTCGACTGGGTAAACTCCCGCATACTTCGTCCGGCTTTCTCTTGGTGGAACTATCCTGTGACCGACTATGTGCGCCATCTTTTATTGCAAGGTCCTGTTTATGGGTTGGACACAACGTTAAAGCAAGGTACTGACATCAGTGGCTTGGTCAGCAACCCTATGGAGCATGGCGAAGCATCCAAACTGGCACTCTATTCGGTAGCCGACTATGCTTGGAATGTAGCTGACTATAATCCCTTGGATAGTTGGGAACGAGCGTTGGTCGAATTGGCCGGTCAGGCTGCACCTGCTTACCGCACCTTTGCAATCCATTCGGGCGACACCGGTACAGGCTATCGTCGTGACGAGTCGTGGGAGACAGAGACTTTCTCTATAGACCGATATACACCTGAGCAATATGCGGCCTTATTGAGCGAATTCAAGAAGATAGAGTGCGTTGCCGATGAGATGGAAGCCTATTGCCCAAACAAACCGTTGCTAAACGAACTGACTCCGTGGCTAAGGGAGTTTGCTCGTTTGGGAACTCGTGGCCGAAAAGCATTGGAACTGATGAAGTTATATGAGGCGGGCCAATCAGATAGGTTTTGGGAAGCATATGTTAATAATCTGATGTCTCCGGAGGAACGAAAAGCTTTTGATGCCCACTCATCGGGTACGATGAAGTTACAACCTTTCTACGAAAACAGTATGGATGCCATGTTGGCCGGATTCTTTAAACAACTGACCGGTGGGATTCCTGCCATTCATAAAGCTGTGGGTAGTTATTCAAACCTTCGTACACCGTCCTATAAGTTGATGTTCGACAACGACACAGCTACCTACTATACTTCTGGTCGTAGTCAGGCTACCAATCATTGGGTAGGGGTTGATTTGGGTCGAGTACAAGATATTTATGATATAGAAATAGTGCAAGGCAGAAATTCTGTAGATGATGTCGATTACTTCGACCACGCCATCTTAGAGTATTCTGTTGATGGTAATGAATGGCATGCGCTGACCGATTCATTGCGTAACACTTACACCATCCGTTGGCAAGGTGATGACATCAAAGGACGCTATGTCCGTTTACGCAAACTACCATCGGCTAAGCGCAACTGGATAGCTATCCGTACTTTTGCTGTCAATCCACCTCGTTTGGATAAATTAGGTTTCTGTATCGAGGACTCCGATGTACAAGCTGCTCTGCAGGCATTTGATAAACATCCGGGTACTTCTTATCGAAACAAAAATGTGTTGAGCTTTCAGCTACCAGAGGGGTGCAAGAATATTACTTTATTAATGGCTCCGTCCGACACTCCGTTGATGGTGCGTCAGTTGGCTTCCGATGGTTCCTTGCTTTCCGAAGTTGCTTTGACGACTTCGTTTGCCTCTCTAACTGTACAGACACAGGTAGCAAAGATTGAGTTGCAGGGCAACCGTGAACTTTACGAAGTGATTTTTTAGTGTATTCTTGTAGTTTTCTGCCCCTTTGTTGCGTCTAAAGGACAAAATGATTAATCACACAACGAAGAAAAGGAACGAATGAAACCATTAGAAACCGAATTTACACAGTTGGTGAAGGAGCATCGCACAACCATCTACACCGTCTGTTACATGTTTTCTCAAGATGCCGACGAGGTGAATGACCTCTTTCAAGAGGTACTTATCAACTTGTGGAAAGGATTTTCGGGCTTTCGCTACGAGAGCAATCCGAAGACTTGGATTTGGCGTGCCAGCCTTAATACTTGTATCAGTGCCGGTCGGAAGAAGAAATCACATGGTATTTCTGTACCGCTTTCCATGAACATTAATCTGTTTGAAGATAGCGATGAGGATACTCGTCAGATAAAAATGCTACGCGAACGTATTCATCGTTTGGGGGCTTTCGATCGTGCTATCGTACTGCTTTGGTTGGAGAATCTCAGCTACGAGGAAATAGGAGCCATTGTTGGTATTACGGCCAAGAATGTCAGCGTGCGCCTTTATCGCATCAAAGAACAACTGAAACAAATGTCTAATCACTAAACGGATAAAAGTATGGAAAACTATATCGAATCTCAAGAATTACAACAGATGAAGCAACAAATACGCTTGCTAAAGGAGAAATTGAATTGCCAAACCATTGTGAACGATGGGTTGATTCGTCGTGCTATGAAACGCAACATCTCTTCTATTAATCGTTACGGCATCATTTCCATTGTTCTTTGTATAGCTTTTACTCCTTTTTGTGTTTCGGTGTTTGCCCGTTATGGCTTCTCAGTGTGGTTTTGTGCAGCTACCGTTGCATTGATGTTGTTCAGTGCCTTAATGACCTATATCTATCATCGTGACTTGTGGAATACAGACTTATCAAGAGGTAATATGTTGCTCATTGGACGTATCGTTTCCCGACTAAAAGAGCGTTATGCTCGTTGGATTTATATTGCCATTCCTCTGATTCTTATCTGGTTTTTGTGGTTGGTGTATGAAGCACTTATGAATTTAAATGCAAATGAATACCTCAGTGCCTTTCTGCCGGGGGCATGCTTTGGTGTGCTTATAGGTGGAATCATTGGTAATCGTCGTAGGAAGCTCATTGTTCAACAAGCCGAAGAGGTGTTGGCGCAGGTGGAAGATTTGCTACGGGATGAAGTGTCATGACGCTTGTTGTACTGACGGCTTACCTGATAGCCTGGATTATTCAAGGCTCTTGATAAATGTAAGTAGTTGCTTGTAAAAGGCGTGGCGACTCAAGGTAGTTGCTTCGCCTAAGATGACAAGTTTCATGCGGGCACGGGTCATGGCAACGTTCATGCGGCGCAAGTCGTTTAGGAAGCCTATCTGTCCCTCTTCGTTGGCACGTACCAGTGAAATGAATATGACATCACGTTCTTGTCCTTGAAAACCATCCACGGTGTTTGTTGTAAGCAAGTGCCGATAAGGACGTAGGCTTGCATGGTTCTTAATCCGTCTGCGCAGGTATTGCACTTGGGCTTTGTAGGGCGAAATGATGCCAAAGTCGATGCGCTCGTCCAAGATGCGATGCCCACCGATGCGCTCAATGTACTTTTGCAGCTCTTCTATCAGCAAGTCGGCTTCTTGCTTGTTGATGCGTCCGTAACTTTCGCCTACAAACTCTTCTTTAAATTCCATTTCCGAGGTATCTATCCAGGTGATGGGGGTATCCCAGTCAAGAATGCCCCGATGACGTACTTCGGAAGCCGCCTCTACCTCACCTTCGTAAAACCATTCTGACGAGAAGCGCATGATGGATTCGTGCATGCGGTATTGCACCTTTAGCAACGAAACGGTTTTGGGGTGCATGCTCACCACCTTCTCCATTAGGGTACGTTCCAGTCCTCCATGTGCTGCTTCATAGCATTTAATGGTGGGGGGAAGTTGGCAATGGTCACCGGCTAACACTACGCGATCGGCTTTACGGATGGCTATCCAGCAAGCAGCTTCAAGGGCTTGAGCTGCTTCATCAATAAAGAGTGTGCCGAAGCGTCGGCCGTTCAGCAAGCGGTGGTTGCTGCTTACAAGGGTAGAGGCAATGACGTGTGCCGAGTCGAATAGTTCGGCATTAATTTGAATCTCCAGTGTGGTAGCTCTGTCGCGTAGGCGGCTCATGCGGTTGCGCAGGCTTTCGCGCTCTTCATAGCTGCCTCTTCGCCCTTTTCCTGCCAGTTGGCGCAACTCTTTGCGGATGCTCCATAGTTCGGGGTATAGTGGATGTCCTTCGAAGCGTCGTTCGTAAGTAAAAGAGAGCATCTTGTCGTTTACCCGTGAAGGGTTGCCAATGCGCAATACGTTTACGCCTCTATCTACCAGTTTTTCCGAAATCCAGTCAACGGCCATATTGCTTTGTGCGCAAACTAATACTTGCGGCTCGCGATGGAGTGTTTCGTAGATAGCTTCTACAAGTGTGGTTGTCTTGCCTGTGCCCGGAGGTCCGTGTACAATGGCTACGTCGCGGGCACAAAGCACACGGTTGACGGCTGTCTCTTGTGTATGGTTCAGCCAAGGAAACCGTACCGGGTATAGCTCACGAAAACCCGGTTTTATGTTGTGCCCCAACAGCGTGTCGCGCAACTCGGCCAGGCGGGTGCCTTTGGCACGAAGTACATCTTCCAGTGCCTCGAACATGGTGCGATAGCTGGTTTCGTCGAAGAAGAGTTGTACACCCAGTCGTTCGGCCGCTTGCACATCCATAATGCTGCCGTTGCCCGGCATCACTATCACCATTCGTTCTTCGTCGGCATAGCTCACCGTAGCGATGAAGTTGTAGTAGGTTAGACTACCGTCGGCACTTTGCCGGAAGAAGCACACTGGTCGCCCATACTCAAAGCAGTGTTCAATGTCGGTATCTTCTGTGCGATTCACTTCCAATACCAATTGGTTCAGCGAATTGTAGTAGCTTCGCCCTGTATGGATGGGGTACCAACAAAGGCCGCGCTTCACTTTGCGTGCTACGCCCATTGTTTCGGTTTGACGTTTGAATTCTTCTTTTTCAAAGTCGTACTCCATGCGCAACAACATCTGTTGACGTTGCAGGTGTAGGATGGGGCTATTGGTTTCCGGTGTTTTCATGCTGCGAAGATAGTGCTTTTTGTATTAAGTACCTTGTTGTCCGACGTACAATTTATCTTTGTGCCAATGGTGTGGGTTTTCAATGATGTAAGTGGCTATTTCATCATAAGAGTGTTGATTGCGAATGATGTGTTCGTAATAGTTTCTTTGCCATAATTTACCCATTTTCTTCCCATATTCATCGTATAATTTTGCACAACGATTGGTTGTGATGGATTTGAACGCTCCTACAATTTGTCCTAACGTCATGTTTTGTAGGGGCACCCCTTGCGGGTGCCCTTGGGTATATACCATTGGACTTGTAGCTCTGTTTTGGGCACCCGCAAGGGGTGCCCCTACGTTATCGGTTATCTGGATGATTGCATGAAAATGATTCGGCATTACAATGTACTCGTGGCATTTAATGAAAGAATATCTTTCAGTTAGCCGACAGAACTCTTCTTTCACGATTTGACCGACAAGCGATAAATGCATCCTTCCTTCTTTTATCTTCCCCAACAATGGACAATGTTTGTGGATGCATACGGTAATGAAATAAAATCCTTCGGATGAATAATCATATTCGGCTAAACGAATGCTGCGACGGTGATGGATGTCTGTTTTATATGGCATAATGGCTTTTATTCATGCTGCGAAGATAGTGCTTTTATGGTAAAAGACAAATATATTGATGGTATCCTTCTTTTTACTGCTATGAATCTCTGTTTTATAGGGGTAGTTAAAGCACGTCACAGCCGTGAGCAATTCTGCTCACAGTCGTGGCGCGCATCTGTTTGCTGATAGTAAAAGGTTGTGAAGTTCAGGGTAGAATGGAATGAATGTTATAGAAACAGAGGATACTATTTATAGAAAGTAATGCTTGCGGCAGATAAATAAACAAAAAAACGATAGATAATATTTTTTTTCACTTTCTTTGTTGCAAAATAACGATTCAAACGTATAGCCTATCAGAACATCGACAAAAAACATGAGTGAAGAAACCCTGATATCCACCTTTACCGAGCTGCGTGGCCGATTTGTGCGGATGGTCATGCGCTTCCTGCCCAGCGAGGAGGATGCCGACGACGTGCTACAGGAAGCCTTTTGCCGACTGTGGCCACGTGCCGACTGCCTTCAAGGGCGGCAGATGACCGAGGCGATGGCGGTGACTACGCTGAAAAACCTCTGCATCGACGAGGTGCGCCGGCGGGGCCGAGTGGAGCAGGTGACTCTTGATGCCGAACGAGACGGGGGCATAACCGACTCTCCGTTGGAAGAGATGGAACAGAGAGAACGGTTTGAATTGTTGCAACAACTGATAGAGCAGGAACTATCGCCCGTGCAACGACAGATACTCAAGATGCGTGACTACGAGGGAATGGAGATGGGCGAGATAGCCCAAGAAGTGGGGATGACCGAAGCCAACGTGCGGATGAATTTGTCGAGAGCAAGAAAAAGAATCAGAGAAGTATATAGAGAAAGGAGGATAGACAATGAAGGATAAAGCATACTGGTTGGCACTGGCCCAACGATACTTCGAAGCCGAAACTACCCTGGCAGAGGAAGCAGCACTGAAGCAATTCCTGGCTACCGCTGAGGCTGAAGGGAGTGAATTCGATGAACTGCGTGCCGTGATGGGATACCTGAGTGTGGGCCGCAAACTTCATAGACAACCCCTTGCGAAAGCAAAGAACCATAGGCCAATCTGGTGGGCCGCAGCAGCTATTGTAACGCTTCTGCTACTACTGCCCCCTATACAAGGATTGTGGGACGAAAAGAATGTCTGTGTAGCCTATGTAGGCGGGCAAAAGGTATCAGATACCAACAAGGTGATGGCACTGATGCATCAAACCCTGCAAGGTATGAAGGTAGAAGAGCCCGACATGACTATGCAAGGACAACTACAAGATATTTTTAATACATTAGAATAGCAACTGCATAAAACAAACCCAATGAAACGATTCTATTTTTTCCTATTAGCTACCTTGCTGATGCTGCCGGCCATTGCTCAAGAAGGCTTGTGTATAAACAGCTTTTTCGGCAAACATTATATAGAATGGAAAAAAACGACCGAAGTACAGGTCAAAGGGAAAGAACTGAAACCCTACAACCTGACGCTCTTTCGGAGCATCACTCTGAAAGATTCGCCCGAAGAGGCACTTCGGATGGAAGAGTGCGTGCTGAAAGATGCCGAAAAGAGCGTCGATAAGGAAGAAGGTCGCATCGGAGAGCACCTATACTATGGCTTCTACTGCTTGCCACCCCGATATGAACTGTTATATCGATACATCTTCTATCGGAACACAAGCGTCAAGAGCGATGCCCGACGCGACGAAGTAACCCTGGTATATATGGAAGGATATGCCACCCTCGAAGAACTGAAACAAATGTTTAAATAAAATACATCAATAACAATGAAAACTAAAAACATTGGGCTGATAGTAGCCCTGATGGCTATGGCCATGCAACTGAAAGCGCAAGATACCATTACTATCGAACATCCCGACAAAGTAGTGATAGAGACCACCAACCGCCACATGAATGTCATTGTGCAAGGCAAAGAGGGAGATAAAGACTATCGCTACAGACGCGAAGTAGAGTTGGCTACCAACGACCCCGTAGTGACCAAAGAACGTAGCGGAAGTTGGGACTTTAATATCCCCTTTACAAACCAAAAGAAAAAAACACGACGCCATAAAAACGAGTTCCGATTACACGGTGTAGGTTTCGGCCTGGTATCGGCCATCGACGCACCCGCCGGCATGAAAGTAGATATGAGCAGTTCGTATGAAATCATGGGACCGGCCTTAGAGTGGGCTTACTATCCCGGTACTTCGGACTTGAGCCTTTCGTGGGGCATCGGGTTGAATTGGAAGAACTACCGAATGACTGGCCATACACGCTTCATGAAGCAAGACGGAATGGTGATGTTGGGCGACTATCCCGAAGGAGCCGACATAAAGTTCTCGCGCTTGAAAGTGTTTAGTCTTACCCTGCCTTTAATGCTGCGCTATGACTTTACACGGAAGATTGATTTCAGTTTTGGGCCGGTAGTGAACTTCAATACCCATGCCAGCCTGAAGACGCGCTATACGCTGGAGGGGAAGAAAGTAAAAGAAACAGCCAAGGATTTGCACCAAAACCGTGTTACGGTCGATGTAATGGCACACTTCTCAGTAGGTACCATCGGTATCTATGCCAAGTATGCCCCTTGCAAAGTGCTAAATACAGAGTGGGGGCCTGACTTCAGAGGCTTCTCGGCAGGTATGACCTTTTATTGGTAAAAAAAGTGGTTAGTGAATGTTCACTAACCACTTTTCGTTATTTTAAATAGACAATGCCCGGAGCGTATTGACCAACTCCTTCTTAATAGGCTTGTCGTTCTTGATAGCCTTGGTAAAAGGTACATGGACAATTTCGTCGTGCTCGACGCCAATCATGATGTTACGTTGTCCATCCATAATGGCGTCGATAGCGGCTGCACCCAATCGGCTGGCCAAGATGCGGTCGTGAGCTGTTGGGCTACCACCGCGTTGCAAGTGACCAAGGATTGTAACACGCACATCGTATTCGGGATATTCGTTCTTTACGCGTTCGGCATAGTGCATAGCTCCACCGGTCAGTTCACTTTCGGCCACCAATACGATGGAACTGTTCTTTGACTTGCGGAAACCATTCTTGATGAATTCTTCCAATTGGTCGACTTCGGTGCTGAACTCAGGGATGATGGCTGCTTCGGCACCCGAAGCAATTGCACCGTTCAGTGCCAAGAAACCGGCATCGCGACCCATTACTTCGACGAAGAAGAGGCGCTCGTGAGAGGTGGCGGTGTCGCGAATCTTATCTACGGCATCGAGGATGGTATTCAAAGCGGTATCGTAACCAATGGTAGTATCGGTACCATAGAGGTCGTTGTCGATGGTGCCAGGTAGGCCGATGCAAGGTACATCGAACTCTTGGGCAAAGATGCGAGCACCGGTCAGTGAGCCGTCGCCACCAATTACTACCAAGGCGTCTATGCCCTCTTTCTTCATGTTGTCATAAGCCTGTTGGCGGCCTTCGGGAGTTTGGAACTCTTTGCAACGGGCAGTCTTCAAGATTGTACCACCTTGTTGGATGATGTTACTCACGTTTTGGCTTTTGAACTCTTTGATTTCGCCGGTAACGAGACCTTTGTATCCTCGATAGATACCTTTCACCTTCAGTCCGTTGTAGATGGCCGTGCGGGTGACGGCACGGATAGCAGCATTCATGCCGGGGGCGTCGCCGCCGGAGGTTAAGATGCCGATGCAATTTATTTTTGCCATGATGTTATGTTTTTAGTTTTTATATTCGATGGGTACAAATATACAGTTTTTTGATTAAAAACAGGTATGCAGATAGTCATAAATCTCTTCCATCAGCCATTTGGGTGTAGAAGTGGCGCCACATATACCAATGGAGGAGGCTCCTTGAAGCCAAGTCGGATCTATTTCTTCGGTGCTATCTACCAAGTATGAATTGGGGTTTACCTTCAGACATTCGCTGAAGAGTATCTTTCCGTTTGAACTCTTCTTGCCGCTGACGAAGAATATTAGGTCGTGTTCGGAAGCAAAGCGACGGATGTTGGGGATGCGGTTGGCTACTTGACGACAGATGGTGTCGTAGTATTCGAAGGTTACATGGGGTGAGATGTGTGCTTGGATGTACTCTACAATCCGACGGAACTCGTCGAGCGACTTGGTGGTTTGTGAGTAGAGGCGGATGCTTTTATTGAAATCCAGCAACTTGGCCTCCTCCAACTTCTCGATGACAATGGCTTTCCCGGCTGTTTGTCCTACCAGTCCCAATACTTCGGCATGACCGTTTTTACCATAGATGACGATTTGCTTCTCTTCGCCCTCTTGCTGCTGGGTATATTCCTGCTTGATGCGTTTTTGCAGACGGAGCACAACGGGACAGGTGGCATCTATAATCTCAATGTTGTTGGCTTTAGCAATGGCGTATGTTTCGGGTGGCTCACCGTGGGCACGGAGTAGTACTTTGGCGTCATGCAGGCAGTTAAACTCTTCGTGGTTGATGGTGACAAGTCCCATGGCCTTTAGTCGCTCTACTTCGCGGCTGTTGTGTACAATATCCCCTAAGCAATAGAGGATGCCTCCCTTTGCCAACTCTTCTTCGGCCTTCTTGATGGCCGTTGTCACTCCAAAGCAGAAGCCCGATCCTTCGTCTATTTCAATCCTTACCATGCTTCTACCAGCTTATCTATACCGCCAATTGCAAATTGATATTGTTTCATCAGCCACTCCTTCTGTTCGGCAATGGTGAGGTTGCTATTGTCCAATAGTATCGCGTCGTCTGCCTTTCTCAGTGGGCTAACCTCTCGATTTTGGTCGATGTAGTCACGTTGTTTTACATTTTCGAGAATCTCTTCGTAGCTGGCCTCCTGACCTTTAGCCTTCAATTCGTCGTAACGGCGTTGGGCACGGATTTCGGCCGAAGCGGTAACGAACACCTTCAGCTCGGCATCGGGAAATACGGTAGTGCCTATGTCGCGTCCGTCCATCACGATGCCTTTGGCTTTACCCATGGCTTGTTGTTGAGCAACCAGTGCTTCGCGAACAAAGTCGAGAGCGGCCACGGGGCTGACGTGCGAAGAAACCTCCATGGTGCGTATTTTGTTTTCTACGTTCACCTTATTTAAATAGGTGTCTGGCTTGCCGGTGTCGGGATTCAACTCGAAGTGTATCTCTATCTGTGGCATGGCGGCCTTTAGTCGGGCGGTATCTATATCGTTGCCTTGAAAAAGCTGATTCTCCAGGCAATAAAGGGTGACGGCGCGATACATGGCACCACTATCAATATATACATAGCCAATTTCGCGGGCCAAGTCTTTGGCCATGGTACTCTTTCCACAAGAAGAGAAACCGTCGATGGCAATCGTAATCTTTTTCATCTTTCTCTATTTTTTGGTTGTTTTCTTCCTTTTCAGACAAGGGCGATACACCTTATTATATTATAGGGTTACATCGCCTTTTTTATCTACAATACTTGGAAGTTTTATTTCCCCTTTATGGGAAATAATTCGTCGCAAGCAGAAGTTTTTTATCTTCTTAAAATTATTTTTGCCCAAAGGTACAAGAATTTTAAAATATCTCGCTATTTTTGTGCCACAAATGCTCTAAATGGCATTATAAGGTTTAAAAAAAACAAAAATATACGCTTAATTGTGTAAAAAAGTGTCTTGGATGTGCAGATTTGTAGGAAAAGTCCTATATTTGTTCCCAAGTAACGAAAACCCATTGAGAAACACTAAAAATAAAAGATAAATTATGGAAATTAAGAAAACACCTAAGGCAGACCTCGAGAACAAGAAATCGACTTGGCTGTTGGTTGGCTATGTGATCATTCTTTCTATCATGTTTGTCGCTTTCGAGTGGACAAAGCGTGATGTGAAGATTGATATGAGCGGTGCGCTCGCCGACCTCGTGATTGAAGAGGAAATTGAAATTCCTATTACCGAACAACCCGAAGAGGTAACACCTCCGCCTCCTCCTCCCGCACCGGTTTTGGAAGAAGAACTGACTATCGTGGAGAACGATGCTGATGTGGAAGAAACTACCATTGCTTCTACTGAAGAATTGGGCCAACAAGTTGAAATCAAGTATGTGGCTGAAGTAGAAGAAGAAGAAGAACCGGATGAACAACAGATTTTTGAAATTGTAGAAGAACCGGCTGAATTTCCTAACGGTGGTATGGCTGGCTTGCTGAAGTATTTGAGTGATCACATCAATTACCCCACTATTGCACAAGAAAATGGTACTCAAGGTCGTGTAACTGTTCAGTTCGTGGTAAACGCTGACGGTAGTATCGTTGACCCCAAGGTAATTAGAGGTGTTGACCCTTACTTGGATAAAGAAGCACTCCGTGTGGTATCTGGTATGCCGAAGTGGAAACCCGGTAAGCAACGCGGTAAAGCTGTACGTTGCCGCTTTACAGTGCCTGTACTCTTCAGATTGCAGTAATTATTTAGTTATATTGTAAAAGGAGGCTGCCTATAAGCAGCCTTCTTTTGTAACTTCCCTTAACTCTTTGCTATGTTTACAGCAAACGAACTTTTAGAGAAAATCAATCATCATCTTCTTGCATTGGATTTTGTCCGTCCTCCAAAGGGATTATATACTCCTATCGAATATGTATTGTCGTTGGGAGGAAAACGAATTCGTCCCTTGTTGATGTTGATGGCCTATAACCTCTATCGTGACGACGTAGAACGCATCTTGGCACCGGCAACAGCCATCGAGGTCTATCATAATCATACCTTGTTGCACGACGACTTAATGGACAAATCCGATCGTCGTCGAGGTAAAGAGACCGTTCACAAAGTGTGGGGCGATAATGCCGCTATCCTATCGGGCGATGCCATGTTACTATTAGCTTGCCGATACATGAGCGAGGCGCCAGACAAATATAAGGCCGAAGCAATGAAACTCTTTGTAGAAACGGCCATAGAAATTTGCGAAGGTCAACAACTCGACATGGAGTTTGAACAACGCAACGATGTGAAAGAGGAAGAATACATCGAGATGATACGTCTGAAAACATCCGTCTTGCTGGCCGTCAGTTTAAAAATCGGTGCTTTGTTAGGAGGTGCTTCTAAGGAAGATGCCAATCGCCTCTATGACTTCGGTGTGAATTTAGGATTGGCTTTCCAACTGAAGGACGATTTGCTCGATGTATATGGTAATCCCGAAGTGTTCGGAAAGAATATCGGGGGAGATATCCTATGCAACAAGAAAACCTATCTGCTGATAAAAGCATACGAACATGCCAATCAGACACAGTTGCAAGCATTGGATGCTTGGATAAGTGCCACATCCTTTCAACCGAGCGAAAAGATAAAGGCTGTTACCGAATTGTATAACCAGATAGGAGTAAAGAGTAGTTGCGAAAGTAAAATACGCTTCTTTAGTGGTTTGGCTAAAGAAAATTTAGATGCTGTGCAGGTAGCACAAGAGAATAAGCAAGAATTACAACTCTTGATGGAAAACTTGATGAATAGAGAAGTGTAATATATAATTAAGGTGAAACATGCCATACAGAAGATTGCCAAATACTGACCAAGCACGCATTAGGGCACTGAAAGCAGTGGCCGAGAAAGGAGAAACCTATAATGCGTTAGATTTGGCCGTCTCACTGAAAACACTTTCTGAAGTGCGCAACTTCCTTTCGAAGTTTCAGGTGGCACATCTATATTATATGGATTGCTATGAAAAGCAAGCAAAAGCCGGACGTAAACATACGGCCAATGCTAAAATGGCACGTATGTATCTTTCGCACTTTGTGCAGGTGTTGAACTTAGCAGCCATTCGTGGTGAAGTACGACCGGCACATAAGGAATTGTATGGTTTGGATGCTAAAAATCACATCTTGCCCGACTTGACGGCCGAAGCCGCCATGGCAGAGTGGGGGACGAAAATCATTGAAGGAGAAAAGAAACGGACATCTCAAGGAGGGATACCTATCTATAATCCTACGATAGCCAAGGTGAAAGTACATTACGATATATTTATGGAAAGCTATGGCTTGCAGAAGAATTATCAACGTCTTACTGCTCGTAGCTTGGAAAGATTGGCAGAGATGCGTACAGAGGCTGACAGATTGATTTTGGAAGTATGGAATCAGGTAGAAAAAAAGTTTGAAAACGTCACCCCTAATGAGAAACGTTTGCAACTTTGTCGTGAATACGGCTTAATTTACTACTACAGAACCGGAGAAAAACAACCCGAACAGGAATGAAGATTGTAGATTCGCATTCGCATCTCTTCCTGGAAGAGTTCAATGAAGACTTGGCACAGGTGATAGAACGTGCACAAATCAATGGAGTGTCGCATATATTTATGCCGAATATAGACAGTACAACCATTGATGCACTGAAGCAAACCTGCGAAAAATATAAGGGATATTGCTTCCCGATGATAGGGCTACACCCTACCTCGGTAGCAGCCTCTTACGAAGAAGAACTGAATATCGTTCGCAAAGAGTTGGAAAACAATAACAACTATGTGGCGATAGGAGAAATAGGGTTAGACCTTTATTGGGACAAAACCTACTTGAAAGAGCAATTAGTGGTCTTTGAAAAACAGATAGAATGGGCGTTGGAATACAACCTTCCGATTGTAGTGCATTGCCGCGAGGCATTCCACTATATATATAAGGTGATGGAACCCTACAAAAAAACTCCTTTGAAAGGGATTTTTCATAGCTTTACAGGAACAGCCGAAGAAGCGGAGCAAGCATTGCGATTTGATAACTTCTTGTTAGGAATAAATGGAGTTGTTACATTTAAAAAGTCGTCCTTGCCTCAAATCTTAAAAAATGTTCCATTGAATAGAGTGGTGTTAGAAACAGATTCTCCTTATCTGACACCGGTACCTTTTCGAGGAAAACGAAACGAAAGTGCCTATTTGAAGCATACTCTGATGAAACTGGCCGAAGTTTATGAACAACCAGACGAAGAAGTGGCCCAAATTACTTCGAAAAACGCATTAAAAGTGTTTGGAATACTGAAATAACGTCCGAAAGCCATTAAAGTTTATTAATTTTTGGCTTTTATTTGAGATAAAAAGTAAATAATGCTGTAGAAGACCAAAAAAAAGAATACATTTGTAGCTGAAATCGCTTGTGATTCGCTTTTTTTTCGTAATTTGCAGCCGATTTCAGAAAAAGGTGCCTAAAGGAGAGGTGCTCGAGTGGTTGAAGAGGCACGCCTGGAAAGCGTGTATACCCCAAAAGGGTATCCGGGGTTCGAATCCCCGTCTCTCCGCGTACTGATGAAAAACAGAATAGAAAACATAAACAAATAAACAATAATAGTAATTTAATTAATTAATCTTAAAATTTAGACACACAATGAAAAAGTTTTTTGCAATTGTTGCTGTGATTGGTGCCATGACATTTGGCACAACTCAATTTGCTCAGGCTCAAGATGCTCCTGCAGCAGAACAAACAGAAGTAGCTGCTGCTGCAGTAGAAGAAGGTGGTATCCACAAAGAATTGAAGACTAAGTTTATCGAAGGTGACGCTGCCTTCATGTCTTTGCCTGCTATCGCTTTGGTTATCGGTTTGGCTTTCTGTATCGAACGTATCATCTATTTGAGCTTGGCTGAAATCAACACTAAGAAGTTCGTTGCTTCTATCGAAGCTGCTTTGGACAAAGGTGATGTAGAAGGTGCTAAGGAAATCGCTCGTAACACTCGCGGTCCTGTTGCTTCAATCTACTATCAAGGTTTGATGCGCGTTGACCAAGGTATCGACGTAGTTGAAAAGTCAGTAGTATCTTACGGTGGTGTACAAGCCGGTTACCTTGAAAAGGGTTGCTCTTGGATTACATTGTTCATCGCTTTGGCTCCGTCACTCGGTTTTATCGGTACTGTAATCGGTATGGTGCAAGCTTTCGATAAGATTCAAACAGTAGGTGATATCTCTCCGACAGTTGTTGCCGGCGGTATGAAGGTGGCTTTGATTACTACTATCTTCGGTTTGATCGTTGCTATCGTATTGCAGATTTTCTACAACTACATCTTGTCTAAGATTGAAGCTTTGACCAGCGAAATGGAAGACTCTTCAGTTACATTGCTGGACTTGGTAATTAAGTATGATTTGAAGTACAAGAAATAATTTTGACGTACAAAAAATAATTTGAACAATGGCTAAGTTATCATATAAAATATCGTACTATGTACTGTACGCCATGTTTGCTGTTATTGTAGCAGTTATCGCTCTCTTCTTCATGGGTGGCGATGCACAAGGCGAAGCAGTCATTGCCGGCTTGGATCCAGCTATTTGGCAACCGGCTCAAACTGATGCGATGCTCTTCTTAATGTATGCTTTGGTTGCTTTCGCAATTATCGCTACATTGGTTGGTGTATTGGCTCAGTTCGCAACAGCCTTTAAGGACAGTCCTGTAAATGCGTTGAAGTCTTTGGTTGGTATTATCCTCCTTGTTGTAGTTCTCCTTGTATCATGGTCAATCGGTAGCGAGGAAACTTTGACAATTCCGGGTTATGACGGAACACAGAACGAACCTTTCTGGTTGAAATTATCAGATATGTTCATCTACACTATTTACATCTTGATTGTTGGCACAGTATTGTCAATGTTGTTTGGTGTAATTAAGAAGAAATTATCTTAAAAACATTTGGGCATTAGCTCAATAAAAAGAGAAAAAAAATGGCAAGAAAGAAAAGAGGACTTCCAGAAGTAAATACTAGCTCTACTGCGGATATCGCATTCTTGTTGCTCATCTTCTTCTTGGTAACAACATCTATGGATACGGACCGTGGTTTGGCACGTCAGTTGCCACCGCCACCCGAAGAAAATCAAGAGAAAAAAGATGTCAATATTAAGGAACGTAATATGTTGACCATCTTCTTGAATTTCCAAGATCAATTGATGGTAGGTGATGCTTTCGTATCTGTTGATCAAGTTCGAGAAAGAGCTAAAGAATTTATTGCTAACCCGAATGATGATGAAGATAAGCCTGAAAAGCACGTGATGAATGTAGAATTCTTCGGTGATGTACAGGTAACTAAAAATCACGTAATCTCTTTGCGTTGTGACCGTGGTTCTTCATATAAAGTTTATCTTGCTGTGCAAAACGAATTGGTAGCTGCTTATAATGAGTTACGTGATGAGTTGGCACAATCAAAGTGGGGTAAGAAATATGCAGATTTGAACGAAGACCAACAAAAGGCTATTCGTGATATCTATCCTCAAAAGATTTCGGAAGCACAACCTAAAAAGTATGGAGAGAAATAAGTATGGGAAAATTTAATAAAGGCGGTAAAAAAGGAATGCCTGCGTTGAACACTTCTTCTCTTCCTGACTTGATTTTCACCCTGTTGTTCTTCTTTATGATTGTAACAACCATGCGTGAAACTACTTTGAAGGTTGAGTTTAAGGTTCCGCAAGCTACTGAATTGGAAAAATTGGAAAAGAAGTCATTGGTAACCTTCGTTTATGTAGGTAAACCGACAGCTGAGTTCCGTAAAAAATTGGGTGCTGAAAGCCGTATTCAGTTGAATGACAACTATGCAGAAGTTGCAGACATCCAAGACTACATTATTGGCGAACGTGCCAGTATGAAAGAATCGGATCAACCGTTGATGACTGTATCTTTGAAAGTTGACCAAGACACAAAGATGGGTATCGTAACAGATATCAAAGAAGCTTTACGTAAAGCTTACGCTTTGAAGATTAACTATTCTGCCGCTCCGCGTCAGTAATCAGTTGAATATAGATTGAAGAAGCGACCTGTGTTTCAATACATAGGTCGCTTTTTTTTATTGTAGCAATAAAGTTGTTGTGTACAACTAAAAAAGGAATCAACTGAATAGTTGATTCCTTTTTTTTAATTTTTAAAAGAATAATTCCTTTTCTTAAGGATGATTAATCGGTAATCTTCTTATTGATTACGATATATGTAACTAAGCCAATAACCATCATAGCAACAGATGTGATGTAGATGGCGTTGTTGTTTACATTACCGGTAAATGAACATACTACCAAAATAAGGGCAGCGATTACGATTAAAATCAATCCGAGATTTTTCAATAAGCCTTTCATGAGTATTTATTTTTATTAATTATTATTTCTGTTTTACATTCTTGCATACAAAGAAAAGCATAATTCTTTAACAGACGAAATTTTTTTAGCTAAAAAAGTATTATCACCCTTAAATTAGTGGATATTTAGTCTTTTGTGTTATTAAAAATCTTCCTTAAGACCTCCTGACTGACACTTAACTCGTTAATTTGAATCCCTTTTAGGGCTTCGATGAGTGTTTGGTTTGCTATCAGCCATGCCTTCTCTTCTATGCCTCTTCCGTCTTTGGTTAGATGTATCAAGTTTATCCGTCTGTCTTTTTTATCTGATATGCGGACTACCAGGTGTTGTCGTTCCATGTTATCTATAAGTCGGGTCATACTTGGTTTGTCCTTGAAGGTTGCGTTGCAGAGTTCTTGTTGGGTAACTCCGTCTTTTTTCCATAAGAATATGAGTACAGTCCATTGTTCGGGAGTTATCTCTATTCCATTTTGGCGGAAGTTACGTGATAGTTTCCGGTTGATGGCTGCTGATACTTTGCCGTTTAAGATGGCAAAGATAAGACCCATATCAAAATTAAAAGGTTCGTTCATATATAATTGTTTAAACAACCGTGCAAAGATACTTCCTTTCTTGATAAAACATGCCTTTAAAGCATAAAAAAAGATTAAATGTTTGTAGTTCAAAATAAAATGGCTACCTTTGCACCCGCATTTTATAAAAACAATTTTATTATTTAATTAAATGAGTATGAATCATTACGAAACCGTTTTCATTTTGACTCCCGTTTTATCTGATGTTCAGATGAAGGAAGCGGTAGAGAAATTCAAAGGCATCCTTACTGCTGAAGGTGCTGAGATTGTAAATGAAGAGAACTGGGGACTGAAGAAGTTGGCTTATCCTATCCAAAAGAAGTCAACTGGTTTCTATCAACTGATTGAGTTCGATGCAGAACCGACTGTGATCGCTAAGTTGGAAATCAATTTCCGTCGCGATGAGCGCGTTCTTCGTTTCTTGACTTTCAAGCAAGACAAGTACGCTGCAGAATATGCTGCTAAGAGAAGAAGTGTTAAATCAACTAAAAAGGAGGATTAATCATGGCACAACAAGTTCAATCAGAAATCCGTTACTTAACTCCGCCCACAGTGGATGTGAAGAAGAAGAAATACTGCCGTTTTAAGAAGAGCGGTATCAAGTACATTGACTACAAGGATCCCGAATTCTTGAAGAAGTTCTTGAACGAACAGGGTAAGATTCTTCCCCGTCGTATCACCGGTACTTCTTTGAAGTTCCAACGTCGTGTAGCTCAAGCTGTAAAGAGAGCTCGTCACTTGGCTTTGCTGCCTTATGTAACTGACATGATGAAATAATAAGGAGGAGATAGTATGGAAATTATTTTGAAAGAAGACGTAATTAACTTGGGTTATAAGAACGATATCGTAACAGTTAAGTCTGGTTATGGTCGTAACTACCTCATCCCTACTGGTAAAGCTGTTATTGCATCTCCGTCGGCTAAGAAGATGTTGGCTGAAGAGTTGAAGCAACGTGCTCACAAGTTGGAAAAGATTAAGAAAGATGCTGAAGAAGTAGCAGCTAAGTTGGAAGGTGTAGCATTGACTATTGCTACTAAGGTTAGCGCAACTGGTACTATCTTTGGTTCTGTTGGTAACATTCAGATTGCTGACGAGTTGGCCAAGTTGGGTCATAACATTGATCGTAAGATTATCGTTGTGAAGGACACAGTGAAAGAAATTGGTAAATACGTAGCAGTAGTTAAGTTGCACAAGGAAGTATCTGTAGAGATTCCTTTCGAAGTAGTAGCTGAAACTGAAGAAGCTTAATAGATTGCATTGATATAAGTGAAGTCCGGTTCTTTTTATTAAGAATCGGGCTTTCTTTTTTTCTCACCTTTTACTATCTTTGCCGCGAATCTGTAACTGAACATATGATAGATACTCAAATATTTGAAAATAAGACGGCTGTTTACTATACATTGGGGTGTAAGCTCAATTTCTCGGAAACTTCTACTATCGGTAGGGCGCTGAAGGAATTGGGGGTGCGTACTGCCCGTAAAGGTGAGAAGGCCGACATCTGCGTGGTAAACACCTGTTCGGTGACCGAAGTGGCCGATAAGAAATGCAGGCAAGCCATTCATCGGTTGGTGAAGCAACATCCCGGAGCCTTTGTGGTGGTGACCGGTTGCTATGCTCAGTTGAAGCCCGAAACTGTTGCTGCCATCGAAGGGGTGGATGTGGTGTTGGGTGCCGAACAGAAGAAAGACCTGCTTCATTATTTGGGAAATCTGCAGAAACATCCTTGTGGAGAGGCATTTACGTCGCCTCTGCCGGAGATTCGTTCGTTTGCCCCTTCGTGTTCGCAGGGCGACCGTACTCGCTTCTTCCTGAAGGTGCAAGACGGTTGCGACTACTTCTGCTCTTATTGTACCATTCCTTTTGCTCGCGGCCGAAGCCGTAACGGTTCGATAGCCATGTTGGTAGAACAGGCTCGTCAGGTTGCTGCCGAGGGTGGGAAAGAGATTGTACTGACGGGCGTGAATATTGGTGACTTTGGTAAGACCACGGGCGAGACTTTCTTCGATTTAATCAAAGCACTCGACTGTGTGGAAGGCATTGAGCGCTATCGCATCTCTTCCATCGAACCCAATCTGCTGACCGATGAAATCATAGAGTACGTTTCCACCTCCCGTCGTTTCATGCCCCACTTTCATATTCCTTTGCAAGCCGGATGCGACGAAGTGCTTCGGTTGATGCGTCGGCGTTACGATACGGCTTTGTTTGCTTCGAAGATAGCCCGCATCAAGCAACTGATGCCCGATGCCTTCATCGGTGTAGATGTCATTGTGGGTACTCGTGGCGAAACCGATGACTATTTCCAGCAGGCCTTGCAGTTTATAAAAGGGTTGGATGTCACTCAGTTGCATGTGTTCAGCTACTCCGAACGTCCCGGAACGCAGGCGTTAAAGATAGACCATGTGGTGTCTCCCAACGAGAAGCATCGTCGCAGCCAGCAGTTGCTGGAGGTTTCCGACGAGAAGACCCATGCCTTCTATGCCCGACACATCGGACAAACCATGCCCGTGTTGCTGGAACGTTCCAAGCCCGGCACGCCGATGCATGGCTTTACGCCCAACTATATCCGGGTAGAAGTGCCGCGCAACGATGCGTTCGATAACTGCTTGTTGCACATACGTTTAGGCGGTTTCAATGAAGATGGTACAGCCTTGATGGGCACTATTTTGAATGAAGATGTGTAGCCTATGGATAAGATAGCGGTTGTGATACTCAATTGGAACGGATGCGACATGATGCGCACCTTTCTTCCCTCGGTTGTCAAGCACTCGGAAGCCGACGGGGCAGTGGTTTATGTGGCCGACAATGGTTCGACCGACCACTCTGTTGAGATGCTTCAAGCCGAGTTTCCCACCGTGCGCCTCTTGTTGTTGGGGCAAAACTTTGGCTTTGCCGAAGGCTATAACCGTGCCTTGCAACGGGTAGAGGCCGAATATGCCGTGCTGCTCAATTCCGACGTCGAAGTAACTCCCCATTGGCTTTGCCCCTTGCAAACCTATATGGACACGCATCCCGAAGCTGCGGCCTGTCAACCCAAACTGCTTGCTTATCACCGTCGCGACCACTTCGAGTATGCCGGTGCAGCCGGCGGATACCTCGACCGTTATGGCTATCCCTATTGCCGAGGGCGCATCATGGATACGGTGGAGAAAGACCGGGGGCAGTACGACACGGTGGCACCGCTCCTGTGGGCCAGCGGTGCGGCACTGTTCGTTAGGCTGAACGATTACCGTGAAGTGGGAGGTTTAGACGGCCGATTCTTTGCCCACATGGAGGAGATAGACCTCTGTTGGCGCTTTCGTTCACGTGGTTACGAGGTGGCATGTGTGCCCCAAAGCACCGTCTATCACGTTGGCGGAGGCACGCTGCAGAAAGAAAGTCCTCGCAAAACCTTCCTCAACTTCCGCAACAACCTGCTGATGCTTTATAAGAACCTGCCCGAAGCAGAGCTGAAGCCCGTCATGTTCATCCGAGCCTGCCTCGACTACATAGCCGCCTTTAAGTTCTTACTGGGCGCACAATGGCCTCATGCCCGCGCCGTGATGCAAGCCCGTAGCGAATATAGAAAGCTGCGCCCCCTCTTCAAAGCCTCGCGCCAAGAGAATCTTCAGAAGAGCACCCGGACCGATATTGCCCAGCGCAGCAGGCAAAGCATCTTGGTGCAATACTACCTGAAGGGGAAGCGCATCTTCAGCGAGTTATAACTCATAGCCACTCTTTCTGCCAAAACATTAAGTGGCAGACAATCAAATACTTGCAGTTTCCTTTGATTTCTGCGAATGGAAACTGCCGTTTCCTCGCATGGAAACGCCGGTTTCTTAGTTAGGAAACGCGCGTTTCCCAGTTAGGAAACGACAGTTTCCTTGCAAGGAAACGGAGCGGAAATTAAGCCTCTTCCCGATGAATGTTACACTCCACTGCCGCCGCGCTAATATCCGCTCCCATTGGCGGATTGCGTTTGCTCAGTTTCAACTCAATCTGTTCGATGGTGGGAAACTCCTTGAATAATCGGTTTACGATGCGTCCGGCCACATGCTCCAACAACTTAGAGGGGATGGCCATCTCACTCTTTACCGCTTCAAACACCTCGGCATAGTTCACCGTGTCTGCCACCTCGTCGCTTGCCATCGCCTTACTCACGTCCACCCGCAGCCGCAAGTCCACGCAATAATCGTTGCCAATCAACCTTTCTTGCGGCATCACACCGTGGAAGGCGTGCAGATGCAGTGCTTCTAAAATCAAATAACTGGTCATGTACAATTGTTTTTCTTGTTGCCGCAAAGTAAACGATTATTTGCGGATTGCGCAAATCTCTCTATTCTACATTCCAATGAAAAACAAATAATTGCCTAAATGTTTGGTGTGGCAAAGAAATATTACGCTATTTGCGTTGCGATAATTACGTAATGAAAGCGAATTCAACTTGCAAATGCAATCGAATTCTAATTGGTTAATATTAAATTATATTTCTCATTTGGTGTGAGATAACCAAGCCTCTTTCTGGGTCTGTTGTTCAATTTGTCTTCAATCCAGCTGGCAAACTCATCGGTTATTCCACTATTTCAATCTGAGTTTCACCAATACAGGATTACTGTCTTCCTTCAGATCTCCAAATGGAGATTTTGCCCCATCCATAAAAAAATTAAAGGCATCCACCAACACATATAAATAATTACCTTTCTGGTAAAAACTATTGTGCATCAATATTTTATTCATATCCAAAGTCGGACAAAACCCATCAATATCATTAATGAAAGATTGCGAAATAACAGTACATTTCCCACCTGCAGGACAGAAGCCGACCCCTATTCTATCTCTGTCAAACATATAGTTGAACAAAACGCCGGAGTCAAAGGCACAAACAGAACCTAACATTTCTTTAAAGGCTTCATTTTTTGTTATGTCACCGACTTTTGCCCTTACTGACCATGCATAATCTGCTGCCCTATCACTTTTATGTATAACATAATATGGACTTACATCTTTCCAGTCGGTAGTGGTGTATACGGTATCCACATAATGGGGTTTCATCCAATATAGCGAGTCGTTTATGGTTCCGTCCTGAACAGGACCGGATGAACTTTCCGCAAGAAGACCTCGGCCAGAGAAAACAGCCTTTATGTCATAATGGTAATTGGGCAACTGATATACTAATTGATTCTTATCTGTCACCTGAATAAAGAAAGTACTATCCATATTAACAGATTCACCTTTTTGCGGAAAACCATTGTTATAAAAATAAGTAACCGCATAATCATTCCAAAAATTGAGATATTTACGATTCAAATGTCCCAAAGCATTGTCTTCGTACTTAATAAACTCACCATCTAATGTATATATATTATAACCCAATCCGGCATTGGCTACATACACTTGCTTATGATTCATATCATAAACGGCACGCCCATATTTTCGCGTAACTTCTCCAGGGCCTTGTCCTTTTTTAAACAAGGACTTGATAAACTGACCATTAGGGTTGTATTTAAATATCTGGTCAAAATCCAAATAAATATTCCCAAAATGGTCTTCAGCAAGATGCACGTTCCACAAATCTGGAATCAAAGGTTCGTCTTCTATTCTGACATACTCTATACTATCGACAAACATAGAGAGTTTTTGAGGCGTGTCTGAGTACTCGATATTACAAATATCAATCATTTTTGGGTGATGGAGCTCTTCCTTAGAAACTACTTCTTTAGTTTTCGTTGTACATGCGCTAACTATAAAGACATATACAAAAATCAATGCTTTTTTCATAGGTAAATAACGTGAGATCGACGAATTTTAATTGACTGTAAATTTGGTGATTAGCGAAAATTATTGTATCTTTATAGTGCTCAATTACAAAGCAATTACAAATAATAATCGCTATGCTTACTGCGGCGCAAGTTACAAAATTATTCTGTATGGCAGATGATTTCTGCAAGTTTTTTGATAAGATGATGGAAAAATATACGCTGAAAAGTGAAAACAAACGCCCATATCATCGTGATTCCACCATGTCAAAGGCAGAAATCATGCTTATCATGATATTGTTTCATGATTCCGGTTATCGCTGTCTTAAACACTTCTATCTTGAAAAGGTATGTAAATATCTGCGCGGACTTTTCCCAAAGGTCGTGTCATATAACCGTTTTGTTGAACTCGAAAGAGAGGTTGCCATTCCTCTTGCCCTGTTCATCAAGAAAGTTTTGCTGGGCAAATGTACCGGCATCAGTTTTGTTGACAGTACTCCTTTGCGTGTATGCCGCAATCAGAGGATACATATCCACAAGACTTTCAAAGGTATAGCACAGAGGGGAAAATGCTCGATGGGATGGTTTTTCGGTTTCAAGCTCCATCTGATTTGTAACGAGAAGGGAGAGTTGCTCAACTTCATGATAACTCCAGGTGATGTAGATGATCGAAAGCCACTGGAGTACAAATCATTTATGGAATTCATATATGGCAAACTCGTTGGTGACAAGGGATATGTCGGCAAGGAACTCTTTCAGAAACTCTTCGTAGATGGTATACAGCTCATAACCAAGCTGAAAAGTAATATGAAAGGAGCATTGATGAGCGTTTCGGACAAATTATTGTTACGTAAAAGAGCTATCATTGAAACTGTTAATGATGAACTTAAGAATATTGCACAAGTGGAGCACTCAAGACATCGCTGCTTTAACAATTTTATCGTAAACATGTTGGGAGCTATTGCTGCATATTGTATGTTTCCGGAAAAGCCGTGCATCAATGTAAAAAGGACATTGGATACACAGCTTACTTTATTTTGAATTCGTCGAACTCACGTTAAATATCTATATTTAAAATTTGTGCGCAATCTTTGTCGGATTTATGCGAAAAAAAACGGAACACCTAATGGATATAGATGCTCCGTTTGTTATAATAAGATTTCTTTTTTTTATCGTCCGCTTTGACTTATTAAGCTGGTAATCTTTTCATTCAAAGAGTCGGCTTTCATTAGTTCTTCCAACGTCAGATGTATGCGATAACGTCAATAGCCTCTGTTTGTCGTAGAAGTCACTCAATCTTCGTGCCACAACTGCCGCAGAATGCTACTCCTAATTGTAGTGTCGTGCCACATTCCGAACAGAAGCGAGGCTTTGTTGCGGTTGCTGAAGCCTCGCTTCCGCTTGCTGCCTCTGCCGTTTGCGGGGCTACTTTCGCATCATTCATAGCTTCCTGTAAGGGCTGTTGTACAGTAGTGTGTGTCGATACACTTCTTGTGGCATAGGACGAGCTGACCGTGCCATTCTTGTACAACTCCTTAAACTTCTCCGAAAGTCCGCTCAACTTGCTATAGAGGTCGAAGGTCATTACCGTTGTAGGTGCCACCTGCATATAGCCGTGCATCATCTTCACCATTATCCAACTATCTATAAAAGCAAACTTCACCGTTCCTGCCATCATCAATGCCAATACGAATGCTACGAAACCACTCCAGCCTAACAATCGGAAGATGCCGCCAAAGATAAGGAACGCTACCAATGTTACCAACAGCATGGATACTACTACGGTAAGCGCCGTCATTGCCGCATTCTTCAGCAAGTGTTTCCAGTTTTGTGCATAGATAACCACCCCGTCGCAAGCACTCTTGTAGGCATTTTGGTCGTTCCTATAGAATGTGTAGCTCAAGCAACACTCATCTATATACCCTAATGAGATGTCGAGGAAGAAATTGGCAGCCGACTTCACACTATCTGCTCCGGGTATGGCTCCGAACAGACTGTTGGAAATACGTCCTAATGAGCGTTGCAACTGCTTTACGGCTCCTGATATCAACTTGTCGATGGCAAAGTAGGCATTTGCCGTGCCGAAGCGGTCAACCACCATCTTCTTACCCACCGATACACAGTTGGCCGGCACTCGTCCCTCTTTCACAGTCTGTGCAATGACTGCCACGTGCCCCGCTTTCAGCATATAACCAAAGTAATGGTTTATCACAAAGTTTACCACTCCCACTAAGGCAAGCCAAACGAAAAACATGATGCCTGTCACACTCTCGCTGGCAAATAGTAGAGAAATTCCCATTAGGATAGCAAATAAAATTACACAGATAAGAATATTCAGCAATCCCAACCCCAACTTGGCCCAACAGAAGGCCAATGTTTTCATAAATATATCTTTTGCTGTCATAGTTCTAAAGTTTTATCCCTTTTACATCATTTTAAATCACTATCACATATTCTCCATCTCCTTTCCCAACTCCATCAGTTCATTGATGGAATCGCCAAATAGCAAGCCACCTGCCAAAGCTATGATGCCACCGAGTAACATTCCGATGAGCATCCACACCAGCAGGGCTCGCGACAGGTTGGTTTTGTTCTTCTTGTTGCATCCGCCACACGCCCAAACAATGAGGCAGATAAGATTCACCACCGGAATCATCAGCAACAAGAAAATACCGATATAGCCTCCGGTCGAAATAGGCTCTTCGGTATAGACCGTAGTCGGTGCGTATTGCGGTTGCTGCACGTAGGGTTGTTGAGCCTGCGTTTGAGGTTGCGGCTGTGGCCGTTCCGCCGGTTGTTGTGGTGTTGTTTGAGGCTGTGCCGCACTCATCGGACTTCCGCACGAAGTACAGAACTTTACATCGTCTGCCACTTGTGTTCCACATTTTGTACAGTATGCCATAATAATCTGTTTTTTTTTGAAGTTGTTTAAATTTTATTTCGGAATTATTTGAGAGTAGATATTCTTTGTTGTCTTGCAGGGAATAGCGGGTTATTTCCAAAAGCCGAGCAAGGATAGATGCCTAAAACAGACTCAAAGAAACCGAAACACAGCCGTGAATTATAGAAAACTTTTCCAATAAAAATTAAACAGCTTCTGATTTGAGTTATGAATTTGTATGAGAGCCATTAAGAGGGAGAGGGGAATCCTTTCCTCTCCCTCCCTTTTTCTTGAATAGTTGTCAGAATTTGAATACACCGCCCAACGAGAATACAGGACGGTTAAAGTCGCTTACAAGCTGATATTTAAAATCGAAGTTCAATGCAAAAGTTTCCGTCAGCCAATACTGTGCACCAGCTCCTAAGTTCGCTCCAAACTTAGTTTCCGAGGCACTGGCACCTTCAATCTCATAACCACCGAATGAAAATCCATCTACTTCGGCCTTGACACCTACCAAACTTATCCCTGCTAGCGGATAGACAGAGAATTTCTCGGCTATACTAATCAGATAATGTAAGTTTACATTTGCATCCCACATGCTCACAAAGTCTTTCTTAAAGAAATAAGTGGCCGATGGCTCTATGCGTAATGCATCTGTTAAATTGTATTGTAACTTGGCACCGATACCGAAGTTGCTGAAACCATCTTTCGTACCATAAGCTACATTTACACCGGCAGCCATATCGCCCTTTACACTCTGCGCTTGTACGTTCATTCCAATGAATGTCATCAAAGCAATCATAAACAATTTTTTCATAACACATTTTTTTTTAATGATTCCTACTCTGTAAGCTTTTCGGTTACGCTATGTCTATCTTTTTCTTTAATCTAATTACTTATTTCAACACCTTGAATTTACCGATGATTGGCAACTCCTTGGCACGACCGTTCAGTGCATTGATGATGCCAATCACCGCCAAGATGGTGAATCCTATATAAAGCAAGTTGATGATGCTGCTGCAAGTCGAATAGATGCTCCAAAGCCCCAATCCTTTATATAATACTGCGCGAAGAATAGAAGTTAGTATGCCGTCGGCAATGCTATAACCCAGCATCGCCAGGAAGAGTACCAAGCCTTGGTTGGAGTGATAGCGGGCAAATGGCGAATTCTTTGCAGCCAAAATGGGTATCAAAACCAAGAAACCGAAGTAGGCCAAGACGGACATTACTTTGTTCGATTCGATGTCGCCTTTTTCGAAGTCGGCGGTATTGTCGGTCGTATTGCCAAGCTTTTGGGCAAAAGCATCCATTTTAGCGGTGGCATCGGCCAACTTTTCTTCCGCTGTTGGTTCGGGTTGAGGAATCACTTCCGGTTGAGAAGTTACCTGAGGTTGTTCACTGACAGGGGATGCCTGCATTGCATTTCCACACGATGGGCAGAACTTTACGCTGTCTGCCACTTGATTTCCACAATTTCCACAAAATGCCATAGTTATTCGTTTTATGGGTTATACATTCTTTTTACTCTCTTCAATTACTCAACTTTTGTTCCGCATGCTTGGCAGAACCGATGTCCCGCTGCTATTTCATTCCCGCAATTCGGACAAAAACGCTTGGCAGCAGTTTCCGGACGTTCTAATTTTGTTCCACATTCCTGACAGAACTTGTTCCCTTCTTGGCAATGAGTCCCACAATTTGGACAAGCATTTGCATGTGCTTCGGCTTCGGCACGTTCTTTGGCACTCTTTTCTTCTTTAGCTGCGTGCAAACGCTCTTCGGCTTCTTTCCTACTTGCACTCAAAGCATCCAACTCAGCCTTTATTTCAGGATAGGCTTCACCACCGTTTGCTTCATATACTTGTTTACCCAATTGGGCATATACCTTCTCTATCTTCGCCGTCAGTTCTTTCATGTCGCTCTGTGCATTGAAGATTTTCACATCCGGGTCGTCTTGCGGCATAAAGTCCGACAGCCCTTTTACGATTCCGGTCAATAGGTCACTCATAGGCTTTTATTATTAAAAGTTAATTTGATGTTTTCTGAAAGCAAAGTTACTTTCCCCTCATTTCTGTGCAACAGATTGACGATTCATGCAGATAACGATACCACTCCACTGCGATGCCGGCATATTCGTAATACTCCGTACCCTTGCTTGCAAACAAATCCAGATGAAAGGTCTTGCGATGCTTGGCTGCTTGTAGCTCGGAAAGAGAGGCGTTAAAGCTCATGTTGTAAGCCGTGGCCAATAGACGAACTCTTTCATCCTTGGACATTCCAATCAACTGCGGCAAACGCTCATCCATCAGTCGGACGAAGAGGGCGAGATAGATGCATTGCCATTGTTCGTCTTGCATCCGCTCCAAGCGGCGACGGCGTTGCTCGCGATGATCCTTCAAGTCAAAGTACAAGCCATACTTGTGCCGAAGTGGGCTCTTCATCCAGGCTTCTTCCACTTGCTCTACAAACGAGGGCTTCATTTGGAATATCCCGATGGAGAAGTTGGCTCGTTTCTTACCTCCACCCACATAAAGTCCGTGCAGGGCGGCTTGCTCCATTCCATCCTGCAACCGCGAGAAGCGGAGCTGTTCGGGAAAGATGATGGCTTCGCACTCTGTTGGCTCTACATTGACCGACCGGAATACTTCCTTCCACGTTTTTCTACGTTCCTCCACTCGCTTGGCTGCCTGTCGCCAGTCGTCACCGAGCTTTTCGGCGTAGGGCTGTCCCCACAAGGGTAACGCCAAGCTCAATAACAATATGATGGCTATCGAACGCATTTTTTACAATTTATACACACACATATAAAAGTCTTCCTTGTCGTTCACCACATCGTGGACAATGAACTCCAAGCGATCGTCGTACCGACGGAAAGCCACAGGATAGACCATCGTACCGTCGTGAAGCGTCAGTGTGCGGCCGGTACTGAAGGTAGCCTTGCGGTTGCCCTTACGGAGAGGTATCTCGCCATAGCTGTAGTTCACTTTCTTCTTGGCATCGAAGAAGTTATGAGGCCCTTCGCCCGCCAGCTTGGTACGGTTGCCGCCTTCCAGTTTGTAGTAAGCCTGTTCTTTCTCGTTGTACACCAATATCTGACTGCCGTTCTTGAAGTCGTCGAATAGGTTGCCGCTTCCGCCAAATCCACCTACAAAACCGCTTTCGGGATAAAGAATCCGTTCGTCTTCTTCCATGATGTTCATCCCTTCCATCCGATAAGGTAACACATCGGGTTGTGGGAAGTCGGCGTATGCCTCGTCAAGAATATCTTCGCATGCCGTTACCACGTTGAGCTGCGGACGACGGAGGGCACACTCCGGCAGCAACCCTTCCTTCACCATCTCGCCATAGATTTCGATGGCTTCGGGCAACAGTTTCTTGGTTTGCTCCAAACGAGTGCTTAGGCTCTTTATCCAGATTTTGGCGGCACGGGTGCGGTAGTTCTTCATCAGTTCGTCGGCTTGGTCGTAGAGAGCGTGAATCTTATCTACATCGTCTTCGTTGTAGATTTGGGTGTAGATGGTGCGGAGCTTCTCTTCGTAGTCGGCAGCTATCTCATTGCAATCCATCACAATTTTTCCATCGCTCTTTTGCAAGGCAGCGGCCTTGTCGCTATATGCCTTCAGACGTTGCTCCATCCGCATCGTAGCCATGCTATACTTCTCCATCAGGGCATTCTCCTTCTTGCCGATGTTCATCAAGGCGTTCATGTCCACACCGCCCATCACATCTTGCTGAATGGCCATTGCTTCTTGGCTGAGTTGCATCATACGTGCTTGTTCGGCTTCGGTCAGCGTGCCTTTCTCGGCTTTCTTTTCTAATACTTCCATTTCCTTGCTCAACTCCTCCATGCGTGCTTCGTGCTTCTTGCTCTTGTCGGCCATATTGTCGGCCATCGACTGCATGTTGTTCACATCCATTCCGCCCAGCACGCTTTGCTTTATCTTCTCTTCGATGCGTGCCTTCTCGGCTTCCGATGTGTTGGGGTCTTCCAACGCCTTCATCTCTTCTATGGTGATGCCGTAGGTTTCGGCAAGGTCGGTGTAGAGTTGGTTGCGCAACCCCTCCATTTCATCATCGCTACATGTCCACTCCTCGTCCAGTTCGTTTACCCGCATACTGATGGCCGACAAGCGGTTGTAGTAGGCTTGACGTTGGGCATCGTCGGGATTGGCAATTTGCTCTACGCTTGGCAACGAGGGCAGTTCGTTGAGTAGTTGCTGCACGGTGTTGGCCGTACTGGGGCTTACCTGTCCGTCCCATACGAAGGTGGTTTGGCGCAGCTTGGGCACACGGTCGGTGGCTGTAGGCTTACTGCCGGCATTCTCTTCGTTTATTTCCACTTCAGGTTCTTCCTCTTCAAGTCCCACCACTTTGTTCACGGCACTTTCGGCTTTTTGTTTCAGTTTCTTCAAGAAGCCTTGGGCGTATGTTTCTGTTGGTATTGCCAGCACCAAGGCTGCAATGATTATTCCCAATGTTTTCTGTTTCATACTCTATTATTTTGATGGTTCCGTAATTCTTAACTCCAAGCAAGCTTGGCTCTGCTCTCACTGCTTGACAAACTGACCTTGTCCATTTGTCGTCGCGACTCGGCATAGCTCAAGCAAGCTTGGCTCTGCTCTCACTGCTTGACAAATTCTACACGGCGGTTCTTCGCACGGCCTTCATCGGTATTGTTGTCGGCGATAGGGCTGTTCTGACCCTTGCCCACGGCGGTGAGGCGGTCTTGGGCGATGCCGAGTTCCACCAACTTGGCGACGATGGCCTGTGAGCGTTGCTCGCTGAGGGTCTGGTTGCTGGCGGCATTACCCGTAGAGTCGGTGTGACCTTCTACCGAGAACTTCAAGTCGGGATTTTCGGTCATCAGCTGAACGATGCGGTTGATTTCACCCATCGATT
>SUYA01000002.1 GCA_015060695.1 Mediterranea massiliensis | reverse complement strand
CTTCCCATTCCGAACAGAGAAGTTAAGCCCGTTCACGCCGATGGTACTGCGTAACAGTGGGAGAGTAGGTAGTCGCCGTTTTTTTTCTGAGCCTCTGTTGTCCGTATGGATGACAGAGGCTTTTTTTTGTGCTAAAAATCGTTTTTAGAAAAAAATGCAAAAGTTTTTAAGATGAATGTTTGGTAATATTAAAATCTTCCTTACCTTTGCAGTGTAATAGCAAGCTAATACACTATATTTATTTAAAGATTATTTTATTTATTGCCTTATGTTACAAGTTAATAACTTATCATTTAGCTATCATCGTGGCAAGAATGATACCCTTAGCGACTTTTCACTTTCGCTTGAAGAAGGGAAAGTGTATGGCCTTTTGGGAAAGAATGGAGCTGGCAAATCTACTTTACTTTACTTGATGAGTGGATTGTTGACACCCAAAAAGGGGCAGGTGTTGTATAGAGGAATTGATGTCCGTAGCCGACTACCCATTACATTGAGAGATATGTTTTTGGTTCCCGAAGAGTTTGAACTTCCTGCTATCTCGTTGCGTAATTACATGGAGTTGAATGCTCCGTTTTATCCTCGTTTCAGTATGGAGGATATGGTAGCCTATCTGCAATTGTTTGATATGAATCTTGATTTGAATTTGGGTGCCCTTTCCATGGGGCAGAAGAAGAAGGTTTTTATGAGTTTTGCTTTGGCTGCCAATACTTCGTTGCTGTTAATGGATGAACCTTCCAATGGATTAGATATTCCAGGAAAGAGTCAATTTCGTAAATTGATTGCAACTGGAATGAATGACAATCGTACAATTCTGATTTCTACCCATCAGGTTCGAGATATTGATAGGGTATTGGATCATGTTTTGATAATGGATAATCGTCATGTATTGTTTGATGCTTCCACGTTTGACATTTGTCGTCGATTTAGTTTCGTTGAGTGTGATGATCGTAGCCTTTTGCCGCAAGCACTCTATGCTATACCTTCGTTGCAAGCTAATCTGTTGATGTTACCTAATATGAGTGACGAAGAAACTGAGATTAATTTGGAATTGCTGTTTGGTGCGGTGTTGGAGAACCCCGAACGGATTTCTGCTTTGTTGAACCCTAAAACCGTATGATGTTATGAAATTACAAGATACTTTTTTCAGTTGGTCGCGTTTCTTTTCTCTTTGTCGCAAGGAGTTGAGTGAAGATTGGAGAAAACATCTGCTTCGTATATTGTTGGTTTATGGTTTCTTGACTTTGGTATTTCTTGTCCGAAATATGGATATAAATCATCATTCTTCTGTCGTAAGTTTAAGTTATGATTCATGTTTCAGTGACATGATGATTATTGGGACTTTTGCTTTTCTTTTTGCGGGCTGTTATAGTGCCTCGCTACTGACGGAGCGATTGAAGAGCAAGACTTCTCGTCTCTCGGACATGATGACTCCGGCCAGTACGTTTGAAAAGTATATTCTGCGTTGGTCACTTTTTACAATGGGATATGTTTTTCTTTTCTTTCTTCTCTTCTATTTGGCCGACTATACCCGTTACCTTGTCATGAGTTTTACTTATCCGGAAGTAGAGGAAATTACGCCGATACCTTTTCTTGATTACTTCTATGCTCCTTGGGGTGATAGTAGGAAATGGACGCTTTTTAATAATGCAATCCAGCTTCGCATGGGGGTGTCAGCCTATTTTTGCATCCAATCATTCTTTATATTAGGCAGTACTTTGTGGCCGAAGAATGCTTTCTTGAAAACTTTTGCTGCTGTAATGGTTACGGGGGTTACTCTTATTTTGATATCGACTTGGCTTACCGAAGAGGTGCTTCCATCTACCATGGCACTTCCTTTTGGGATGGAGCCGATGACGTTTACCAATCTGATATTTGTTTTTTTCCTGCTTTTTACCCTTTTCAATTGGGTGGTAGCCTACTATCGTTACAAAGAGATGGAAATTATTAACCGTTGGTGAATTTATGCCTATGAATTTCAGAGAAACTAAAGCCATTTTTTTGCAGATAGCCGACCGCATCTGTGATGAGATTCTTTTGGGACAATATCCCGAAGGTGAGCGTATCCCTTCGGTACGCGAGTATGCCGCTTTGGTCGAAGTAAACGTGAATACTGCCATGCGTTCGTTCGAATTCCTTCAGTCGAAAGGTATTATTTACAACAAACGTGGCATTGGTTATTTTGTTTCGACGGGTGCGCATGAACTGATTCGAACGCTGCGTCGTGCAACTTTCTTGGGTGAAGAGGCCGATTACTTCTTCCGACAGCTCTATACTTTGGAAATTTCCTCGCATGAACTGGCTGCTATGTATAAAGAATATCTTAAAAAACAATCATTAAACAGTGATAACGTATGAAACGAACTACATATATTATAATAGGTATGCTGCTTACCGTTTTTGTTTTAGTTATAGGTGGCATTGTCTTCGGCTCTTTATGGGGAGCTTCTCATCACGATGGATTTTATCGGATAGAAGGTACTCCTGTTACCTTGGAATTACCGGCTTGCAGGGTGTTGAAGTTTGTGAAGAAGGGGGTAGAAACGAAGAAGGAGAAACCCCATATTTATCGTTTATACAATGATTTTGTGTTGCAAGATGTAGATGTATTGCTCTGTGATACGGCAGCATCCACTTCTTTGCTGACCGTAGCGGCCGATATGCAGAAACATTTAAGCATGGAGCAACGAGGCGATACGTTGATTGTGGGATTCCGATTTACTAAAGAGCTGCTTCCGGAAGAATTGAGGTACAAAGACTTTGCCCGCATCAAGACGGCCGACCTCCGGCTGAGCCTTTCTCCGTCGGTTGAAGTACTTCATTCTGATGTTTCTTGTCGTTGGGTAGTGGCCGACGGGATGCATCGCGAAGAGTTTACATTTTTGTTAGACAACCGTTTGCGAGTGCGTAATTCGGGTTTTGCCCATTTGCGCATCGAGCAAGCCATGGGTTTACAGTTGCAGAGTGGCCGTGCCGATAACCTTCACTTAAACCTGGATAGAGTATCTTCTTGGGCAACTTGGCCCGACTCTTTCTATATAGACACCGAGCATTTGCGTGGCAATCGTTACTTCCATAATGATTTAAAGCGAGGCGAATGTCGGCGAGTTCTTTGGACGCCTACCGGAAAAGATGGTCGCTTAGGTTTGGTTCTGCCCGAAGCATCGGAAATAATAGTTGCAGAAGAATAGTGAAGGAAGAATAGTTTACTGATAACCAAATAACAAACTGTATGAAAAAACTTTTATTAATGCTGACAACGATCCTTTTTGTAGGATGTAATACTTCGGAGACTGCTGTTTTAGTAATAAAAACCGAACCAAATTCAGAAGTCGTTTATTGGGATGCCGGAAGAGATGAACTGTATTCGTATGCCTTGGGAAAGAAAGGTACAACAGATGCCGAAGGATATATGACTTATCAAGTAGATTTGTCTGACTCTAAGACTTTGGCAATAAATGCTTTGCAGAAAGCAATGACCTTTTATCTAACTCCGGGCAGCAGGGATACGGTAATTGTGACGAAGGATACGGTGATGTTGGCAGGAAGCAATGAGCGATACAATCAATGTTTGCGTGTGGTAGATGATTATCAGAACTATTGTGACCGGATATTATATACCCGTCATGAGTTGAAATCTGCCAAAACACCCGATGAATTGAAGTCAATGTATGGCATACATTACAACAAAGCAGCCAACATGATTAAGGAATCGGGCCTTCCTACAGCTTTTGTAGAAGAACAGATGATGCATCTCGACTACATTTCTCGGTTGATTGTGGCATATATCACCATGTATTCGGTGAAAGATAAGACCGATGAATGGATAGCGGCATTTAAGCAAGTGGCCGAGATGCCTTGGAGTGGAGATGCGATGCGAAGTTTCCGTGGCGTAGGCACGCTCTCTCGGCAATTGCCTCCGATGAAATATGTTATTCTGGAAAATGGTTCTAAGGATGGGGTTAAGGAGCCTATTCGTTTTATGTTTGACCGATGTAAAGATTGGTTCGAAGGTAAGGCACTTGAGCGGGTTTGGGCAGCTTTCATCTACGACGACATCCTTCAGCAAGGACATACAGAAGTGTATATAGAACTTTTCGAGGAGTTTAAGCGAGTATATCCGAACAGCCCTTATCTATCTGCTTTACAGCCGGGTATGGAAGAGACCATTAGTTTCCATAAAGGCAAGTCGGACGAAACTCTGTATCATCTGTTGCCTTACGACACTACAATGACAAGCATTTCTGAAGCCTTGAAATCTTTACGGGGAAAGGTGGTGTATGTCGATGTGTGGGCTACTTGGTGCGGCCCTTGCAAGGAAATGTTTACTCATCTGCCCGATTTTAAGGAGAAGGCCAAAGATTTGGATGTGGCTTATCTGTACTTGTCTATCGACCGTCCGCAAGATGAAAAAAAATGGCGCAAATCTATTCCTCATTATAAACTGACGGGCTATCATATCCTGGCCGGCAAGGAGTTGGCGCAAGCTGTTTATCGGGAATTGGGCGATGAGCGAGGCGTATTGTCCATCCCTCGTTTCTTGATTGTCGATAGAGAAGGAAAGATTGCGCAGCCCAATGCCGCTTCGCCCAAGCAGGCTGAAAAGTTGATAGAGCAGTTGAAGGCGGTGCTTGCTGAGTGAGGAAAGAAAACTTCATTGACGACGGCGTGGCCGGTGTAAGCTGGCAGATGGAAATCGTTTCCCTTCGGCCAATAGCCACAAGTAAACGTAAAACATGAAGTAATAAAAAGAAACCTAAAGGGTGATTTTGCTGAACAAAAACGGCAGAATTGCCCTTTTTTGCTAACCGGCACTTTCGTAAAAAGACTCGAAAAAAAACGAAATTCCGAGCCCGGCCGTCCGAAATGTGCGCTCCTACCGAGCAAACTGCACACCTTTACCGAACAAACTCCGCACGCCAACCGAGTTTGTTGCACACATTTCCGGCGGAAACAGTGCACCTTTCCGATGAAAACATACCATCTTTTACCCCAAAAGCTCCTATCTTCGGCCTCAAAAGGTGGTATCTTCCCTCAAAAAGGGCTGAAATCAACGAATATTTACACTGTTTTGCCTGTTAAAGAAGTGTTAAATTTTAGCTTATCATCTTGAAAACAAACAATATAACTCGTTTTCCGCTTTAAAATTTTCCACCAACACCTACCTTGCTCCGAAATAAGCGATTCTCAGACCGTTCGATTATCATTTTGTCAACGGCTGACACTTTGTCAACTCACAGGTTACGGATAAAGAAAAGAGGAAACACCAACCGATGCTTCCTCTTGCTATTTAGTTGCGGAGGCCTGACTCGAACAGACGACCTTTGGGTTATGAGCCCAACGAGCTACCAACTGCTCCACTCCGCGATGTTTCCTGTTTGCGAGTGCAAAGGTACGGCTTTCTTTTGAATTAGCAAATTATTTGCAGATAATTTTCTATATATTTGTTCAATTAACAGAAATGCATTACTTTTGCTCAAACTAACAAGCATTGTGCAATAAAGAATATGGCAACATCAAAGACAAAAGCTAAATTGGTGGACGTAGCACGCCAACTGTTCGCAAAGATGGGGGTAGAGAATACCACCATGAACGACATTGCCCTTGCTTCGAAGAAAGGAAGAAGAACGCTATATACCTACTTCAAGAGCAAGGAAGAAATCTATTTGGCCGTGGTGGAGAGTGAACTCGATATCCTCTCGCAAATGCTGAAGCGGGTGATGGAAAAGGACATCTCGCCCGATGCCAAGTTGATAGAAATGATATACACCCGACTGGATGCGGTGAAAGAGGTAGTTTATCGGAACGGAACATTGCGTGCCGACTTCTTTCGTGACATCTGGCGCGTGGAAAAAGTGCGCAAGAAGTTTGATTCCAACGAGTTGCAATGCATTAAGGCCGTGCTGCTCGAAGGCATGGAAAAAGGCGTTTTTGAATTGGACAATGTAGATATGACCGCCGAAATCATACACTACAGTGTGAAAGGCATCGAAGTACCCTACGTCCGTGGACAGGTAGGGGCCGACCTCGCCGATGACATTCGCGGACTATACGTAGAAAAATTAGTATTCCGCGCTTTGGGAAAGAAACTTTAATTTATAACATAATAACGATATGAAATTATTAGAAGGAAAAACAGCCCTTGTAACCGGTGCCGCCCGTGGTATCGGAAAGGCTATCGCTCTGAAGTTTGCTGCCGAAGGCGCAAACGTAGCGTTTACCGACCTGGTAATCGATGAAAATGCAGAAGCAACAGTTAAAGAAATCGAAGCACTTGGCGTGAAGGCCAAAGCCTATGCCTCGAACGCAGCCAACTTTGAAGATACAGCCAACGTGGTGGCCGAAATCCACAAAGACTTTGGACGTATAGATATTCTGGTAAACAATGCCGGTATCACTCGCGACGGACTAATGATGCGCATGAGCGAACAACAATGGGACATGGTTATCAACGTCAACCTGAAGTCGGCATTCAACTTTGTCCATGCCTGCACTCCCATTATGATGCGTCAACGTGCCGGTAGTATCATCAACATGGCATCGGTGGTAGGTGTACATGGTAACGCCGGACAAGCCAACTACTCTGCTTCGAAAGCTGGTATGATAGCTTTAGCTAAATCCATCGCACAAGAACTTGGCTCACGCGGTATCCGTGCCAATGCCATCGCTCCGGGCTTCATCATTACAGCCATGACCGACCAATTGAGTGATGAAGTGAAAGCCGAATGGGCAAAACGCATTCCCTTGCGTCGTGGAGGTACCCCCGAAGATGTGGCTAATATAGCAACCTTCTTGGCATCTGACATGGCTTCGTATGTAACCGGTCAGGTAATACAAGTAGATGGCGGTATGAATATGTAAAAAGCCATGACGGTCGTTTACGAAGACAATCATATCATTATAGTCAACAAGACCGCTTCCGAGATTGTTCAAGGAGACAAAACCGGCGACACCCCTCTCTCAGAGACCGTCAAGCAATATCTGAAAGAGAAATATCAGAAGCCCGGCAACGTCTTTGTCGGTGTAACCCATCGTCTCGATCGTCCCGTAAGCGGTCTTGTCCTCTTTGCCAAAACCAGTAAGGCATTGGCACGACTCAATGATATGTTCAAGAATGGCGAGGTAAGAAAAACCTATTGGGCGGTAGTGAAAAACAAGCCGCCCCGCGAAGAAGACACCTTGGTACACTGGTTGGTGCGCAACGAAAAGCAAAACAAAAGCTATGCTTATCCGGCCGAGAAGCCCCAAAGCAAGAAGGCTGTCTTGGATTATCGGCTGATAGCAGCTTCTGATAACTACTATCTCTTGGAAGTTAATCTGCAGACCGGTCGCCACCACCAAATACGTTGTCAGCTAGCCAAGATGGGATGCCCTATTAAAGGCGACTTGAAATACGGCTTTCCTCGTTCAAATTCAGACGGAAGTATCTCTTTGCATGCCCGTAGCCTTAGCTTCACTCATCCCGTTTCCAAAGAAACAATAGAGGTTGAAGCTCCCTTGCCTTCCTCGTTCAATATGTTCAATCCTTGAATGTACTTATACAAGCAGAAAGAGATGCACTTTCGGGCATCCCTTTCTGCTTATTTCTTGGGCAGACAAATCAGTCGTCGCCAATGCCTATCAACTCTTCGGTAACAATGATGCTTGTGGTACTATCTGGCTGTTGGGTAGTTTGTGTACTCTTTTGAGCCTCTTTCTTACATTGCTTATCACATTTTTTCGTGATGGTATCTTCTTGAACGGTTGTAACAGATTGCTTTACCGGTTCATCAGCTTTGGCCAAAAAAGAACTACCGCATGCAAAGGCGAAAACTGCCGCTATTAAAAGTAATTTTTTCATAATAAACGTTTCGTTAAAGGGTTAATATTATTTGTTCAATCAATGTGGTTTCTCTGGATAGCACGAGATGAAAAACAAAAACTTTGCCAAAAGGTTTACTATAATCGTAGAAAAAGAATCGTTGTAACCGAGAAAATAGTATCTTTGCAACTATAAATCAAAAAACAATTGTACCATGAAGAAAAGTATTTTTTTAATAGTAATCATACTGGCCTGCGGCATGGCGGCTTGCAAGTCGGGTAAAAATAATAGCGATAATATGAATACAAAAGTAAAGATTGAAACCAGCGCGGGCGATGTAGTAGTAAAACTCTATGATGAAACCCCTAAACATCGTGATAACTTCATAAAGTTAGTAGAACAAGGTACTTACGAAGGTACCCTCTTTCATCGTGTCATCAATGATTTCATGATTCAAGCCGGTGACCCTGAATCAAAGAACGCAGAAAAGGGAAAGATGCTGGGATCGGGAGATGTGGGCTACACTATACCGGCAGAATTTATCTATCCCAAATACTTCCATAAAAAAGGAGTGTTGGCTGCTGCTCGCCAAGGCGACAACGTTAATCCCAATAAAGAATCATCAGGATGTCAATTCTATATTGTTACCGGTAAGGTGTTTAGCGACTCAACTTTGCTTAGCATGGAGCAACAGATAAATAACCAACGCATGAACAATGCCTTCAATGCTTTGGCTCAAAAGCATATGAAGGAGATATATAAGATGAGAAAAGCTAACGATGTGGATGGCTTGATGGATTTGCAAGACAGTTTGATGGCTCAAGCCGAAGCCCAAGTTGCCAAAGA
Source organism: Mediterranea massiliensis (assembly GCA_015060695.1). Taxonomy (GTDB): domain Bacteria; phylum Bacteroidota; class Bacteroidia; order Bacteroidales; family Bacteroidaceae; genus Bacteroides; species Bacteroides massiliensis_C. The sequence continues at coordinate 362,920 of SUYA01000002.1, read as the reverse complement.
ACCGGAATTTCACTTTACCCCCGAACAGATTCAAGCCTATACAACTGTAGGAGGTACTCCTCATTTAGACGGTGCCTATACTGTTTTCGGTGAGGTGCTGGAGGGAATGGAAGTGGTAGATGCCATTCAAAAAGTGAAAACAGACCGCAATGACCGTCCCGAAGAGGACGTGGTAATCAAGAAGATTACGTTTGTTGATTGATTCCATTCTGCATGAAAATTAATAAGCTGGCATTGGACAATGGCCTACGTTTGATACATTACGAGGATTTGTCCACGCAAATGGTGGCACTGAATGTGGCTTATGATGTCGGGGCGCGCGACGAGCACCCCGACCATACCGGCTTTGCCCACCTCTTTGAACATCTGATGTTCGGGGGATCGGTAAATATTCCTGATTACGACATCCCATTGCAACAAGCCGGAGGCGAGAACAATGCTTGGACTAACAACGATTTGACTAATTATTACTTGACTATTCCACGTAGCAATGTAGAAGTAGGGTTTTGGTTAGAGTCTGATCGAATGTTGGGATTAGCTTTTAGTGAGCATAGCCTTGAAGTACAACGCGGTGTGGTGATGGAAGAGTTTAAACAACGCTGCTTGAATATGCCTTACGGCGATGTGGGGCATCTAATTCGTCCGTTGGTTTATAAAGTACATCCCTATCGTTGGCCCACCATCGGCAAAGAACTGAGCCATATTGAGCAGGCGACATTGGATGAAGTAAAAGCATTTTTCTATCGCTATTATGCTCCCAATAATGCCGTACTTGCCGTAACGGGTAATATCTCGTGGGCAGAAACGATACATCTGGCGAATAAATGGTTCGGACCTATCCCTACCCGTAACGTCTTAAAACGAAAATTGCCGTTAGAACCGACACAAACGGAAGAACGTCGCTTAATTGTGGAACGCAATGTACCACTCGATGCTCTCTTTATGGCCTTTCCTATGGCCGCCCGTTCGGATAACAATTACTATGCATTCGATATCTTGTCAGATATATTGAGTAATGGTCGTTCCTCGCGCCTTAATTATCGTTTAGTACAGGAAGAAAAATTGTTTTCAAACATTGATGCTTACATAAGTGGCTCTATAGATGCCGGTATGTTTACCATTACGGGACGTCCCTCAGATGGAATCTCTTTAGAACAGGCCGAAATGGCTGTTCGTCGGGAATTGGAATTATTAAAACGAGAACCGGTTCAAGCACATGAATTGGAGAAAGTGAAGAATAAATTTGAATCTACACAGATATTCAGTAATATGAATTATCTTGATTTGGCTACCAATTTAGCCTGGTTCGAACTTATCGGTCAAGCTGAGAATATTGATCGTGAAGTTGATAATTACCGAGCCGTCAGTTCCAACCAATTATTGCAGGTCGCTCAGTCTGCTTTCGCAGAAGAAAGAGGCAATATACTATATTATAAGCGTGCAGAATCTTAAATAATGCTTCATTTACGTTGATTTTGCTGTACCAAAACACTCTTTTTGTCGCTCTCTTCAGCAGAAATAGTTCTTTTTAACGGTTTGCTAAACCGAAATTGCAAATTATTTGTTTTCTTTGTGAAGATTTAGTGACACAAAGTTGATGGAAGAAGTCCCGGTAACCCAAAAAAGAAGATGGGGAAGAGTAGTGCTTGGCGTGCTATTGACCCCTATAGTGCTGTTTGTTATATTGATGGCATTGCTATATGTGCCACCCGTACAAAACTTAATACGGCAGAAAGCTACGGCCATGGCTTCTGAAGCAAGCGGTATGGAGATTAATGTAGGGCGTATAGATTTGCGTTTTCCCTTAAATCTTCAGATAACGGATGTCTGCGTGGTACAATATTCCGATACTTTGCTTAATTTGGACAAACTTAATATAAGAGTACAAGCATTGCCTTTGTTGGCCGGGCAGGTAGAAATAGACGAAGTGACTTTAGAGAATGTACAGTTCAATACTTCAACAATGCTTGAGGGTATGAAACTGAAAGGGCGTTTGGGGCGTTTTTTCTTGGAAAGCCACGGTGTTGATTTGACAAATGAAGAGGTCACTCTTAATCAAGTAGAGTTGGATAATACCCAACTGCAGGTAACGCTTAATGACACTACTGTTACTCCCGAAGATACTACAACTTCCCTACCTTGGAAAATTAAATTACATACCTTAGAACTGAAAAACATTGGGCTACTTTTAGATATGCCTTTCGACTCTGTGAAACTGAATGCACGTATCGGTATGGCACAAATATCGGAAGCAAAAGCCGATTTGTTGCATCAATACTATGGGTGGCAACGTTTTCTTATGGACAAAGCTTCGTTACATTATGATGTTGGTAACGATACATTGATGCCCGGATTCGACCCTTCGCATATAGCCTTGCGCAACATTAAATTGGCTGTTGATTCAGTAAATTATGCAGGTCGTAACATTTCTGCACACATTCGTACACTCACTATGGCCGAACAAAGTGGTTTGAATATTATTTCAGGTACTGGCCGCTTACAAGCCGATAGCAGTGTAATAGAAATCCCGATGCTTAAATTACAAACTCCACATAGTGAAATGAGTTTCCATGCTCATACCTATTGGGAGTTGATAGATTTACCTACCAATGGTCATCTGTCGGCTCTGTTCCAAGCCCGTATAGGCAAACAAGATGTAATATTGTTAACGGGGAATCTACCTGATACATTTAAAGAAGCCTATCCGGAGCATCCGTTAGTAATTCATGCAGGAACGGAGGGTAATCTAAGAGAAATGCAACTCTCTCGTTTTTTCGTTAATCTTCCGGGCGCTTTCGAATTGAAAGGTCAAGGACTTGTACGGCACTTGGCAGATAGTCTATATCGTTCGGGACAATTCGATTTTGCCATGCAAACCCATGACTTGAATTTCTTGACGGGACTTGCTGAGGTAACTTCTGAGGGCTCGTTGATAGTGCCCGATTCCATGCAAATGAACTCTTGCTTGACTATTGAAGGCTCTCAATACCAAGCTACCATGCATCTTACTGAAAGTGAAGGTTCTTTAGAGTTAGATGCTTCTTATAACACTTCTACTCAAAATTATGAAGCACATCTGAGAGTAGATTCCTTGCAATTGAATCATTTCATGCCACAAGACTCTCTCTATTTGCTTACAACAACATTAGATGCGCACGGGAAGGGGCTTGATTTCGCTTCCTCAAAAACAGTTGCGGATGTAAAAGCTCGTTTAGATCAATTACATTATGGACATTGGAAGGTAACTGATATTGATTTGAAAGCCGGATTAAAAGAATCAGTAGCTTCATTGAAATTGCATAGCAATAATTCTTTATTAAAAATGAATGCAGATGGAAATCTGCGTTTTGATAAGACTTATTTAGACGGTCAACTCAATATGGATGTTTCACAAGTGGCACTTTATGAATTGGGCTTGGCACCTCAACCGTTAAAACGTCCTTTTGCTTTTAAAATAGCCTCTGAGGCACGCCATGATTCGGTAAAGATACGTCTTGATGCCGGTGATTTGAATTTTCGCTTCCGTGCCCGTAGTACTTTGAAGAAAATGATGGAAAAAGGCAATGAATTTACAACATTGTTACTCCAACAGATAGATGATCGTTATATTAATCATGCTGCTTTGCGTCAACTGATGCCGTCAGCCGGTTTCCATTTGATGGCGGGAAAAGAGAATCCACTTAGCTATTATTTAGCTACTAAAAATATTGCATACGATGATATAAAAGTCAGTTTCGGACTGACACCGCAAGTGGGAATTAACGGTCGGGCGGCCATTCATGGTTTTCGTATGGATTCGTTACAGATGGATACCATTTATGTTTTGACTAAGCAAGATACAACTAAACTTCGCATGCAGGCCGGTATCATCAATGCACCGGGGCATCCGCATGTAACTTTCTCTACCTCGTTAACGGCTGAAGTGCGCAACGATGATGCAGAGTTAACCTTAGATTATGCGGATGATAAGGGCAATACAGGTATCCTATTGGGTGCTAATTTCCGCCCTTTGACCGAAGGGAACGGAAAAGGAAATGGTTTGTTATTACGATTAACTCCTGAAGAACCTATTATTGCTTACAATAAATTCCGTTTTATAGACGGTTCTAATTGGGCCTATTTACATAAGAATATGAGAGCATATGCTCATATTAATATGGAGAGTGAAGATGGATTAGGCTTTCGTCTTGTCTCTAATAGAGAGGATACGGTCTCATTACAAAATATGAACATGGCATTAAGCCGCTTAAATTTAGAAAAGTTGAGTGATGTGTTGCCTTATGTGCCTCGATTGACCGGCTTGCTTACGGTAGATGCTTTATTTGTGCAAGATGAATCTAATTTGCAACTTTCGGCCGAATCTTCGATAGAAAATTTGACTTTTGAGAATCGTTCGGTAGGGGATATAGGCTTGGGTGCTACCTGGCTTCCTGGTGGAGAGGATAAACATTATTTAAATGCCTACATGATGTATGATAATCGGGAAGTATTACTGGCAGATGGATTGTTGCATCAGCAGGGAGAGAAACAACAGATGGATGTGAATACTTCTTTAGAAAGTTTCCCCTTGCGGATGATTAATGCTTTTGTTCCCGGGCAACTCATTACTATGACCGGCGAGTTGGATGGAGAGATTTCGATGAATGGAACAATGGAAAAACCTGCACTAAATGGTGAATTAAAAATGGATAGTGTATCCTTATATGCCCGTCAAGTAGGAGCTCGTTATTGGTTTGATAATCGTCCAGTGGTATTGGCGGATAATCAGTTGCATTTCGATAAGTTTTCTATTTATACTACAAGTAAGAATCCTTTTACCATTGATGGTTTGATTGACTTGAGAAATTTAGCAAATCCAACGGCCAATCTTACGTTGAATGCAGAAAATTATACATTGCTCGATGCTCCTCGCACTCGTGAAAGTTTGGTGTATGGTAAGGTGTTTGTCGATTTGAATGCCCGAATCCGGGGAGCACTTGATGCATTGACTATGCGAGGTAATATGAATCTGTTGGGTAACACAGATGTTACCTATGTTTTGACAGAATCTCCGCTTACGGTAGAAGACCGTTTGGATGGTTTGGTGACATTTACTTCATTTACAGATACCGCCAGTGTAAAGAACGATAAAACACCAGTTATGTCATTGGGCGGTTTAAACATGAATATGCAGGTGCATATTGATGAGGCAGTACGTTTACGTGCTGATCTCAGTAGCGACCGTAGTAAATACGTTGAATTAGAGGGAGGGGGAGACCTAAATATGCAATATTCGCCGCAGGGCGACTTAAATTTTACCGGTCGATATACGCTTTCCGGAGGAACAATGAAGTACTCATTGCCTATTATCCCATTGAAAGAGTTTGCTTTCAGTAGTGGCAGTTACGTCGATTGGCGTGGAAATATTATGAATCCAGAACTTAATTTGAAAGCAACAGAGCGTATAAGGGCTTCGGTAGCCGATGGAGACGGTGCTACACGGATGGTCAATTTTGATGTCTCTATTTCTATTAAAAATCGATTGGAAGCTCCTGAATTAGTATTTGATATTGCTGCTCCTGAAGATGTTGCTATACAAAATGAATTGCAAGCCATGGGAGCAGAGGAGCGAAGCAAACAAGCTATAGCCATGTTGGCTACCGGTATTTATTTGAATAGTGGCGTTAAAGGTGGTGGACTCGATATGGGAACAGCCTTAAATAGTGTGTTGCAAAGTCAAATCAATGCTTTGGCTGGGTCGGCTTTACAAAGTTCGAATGCAAATCTTAGTTTGGGCGTGGAAAATCGTACTTCTGCTGAAACCGGTGATACTCAGACAGACTATAGTTTCCGTTATTCTCAACGTTTTTTTAATGATAGGGTGCAGATAGTCATAGGTGGTAAGGTGACCAGTGGGAATAATGCGACCAACAATGCAGAGTCGTTTATAGATAACATTTCTTTGGAGTATAGATTGGATAATACTGGAACTCGTTATGTTCGTGTCTTCCACAATAAAAATTATGAGAGTATACTTGATGGAGAAATCACCGAAACCGGAGCGGGTATAGTACTCCGTAAGAAAGTAGACCGGTTGGGTGAATTGTTTATTTTCAAAAAGAAAAAGTAGGCTTTATGAACAGAAGAATGATATTAGGACTGGTAGTTATTGTATGTGTGCTATTCTCCTGCTCTACGACGAAGAATTTGCCTCAAGGTGAAATCCTTTATACGGGGCAGAAATCTATGATTATAGCAGATGCTCCAAATACTTCTGTTGGTGAAACCGCCTTGTCCGAAGTAGAAGCAGCTCTGGCTACAGCTCCTAATAATTCTTTCTTGGGTAGCTCAAGTTTACGTATTCCTTTTCCCATTGGGCTTTGGATTTACAATGGTTTTAATAAGTATCAAGAAAAGAAAGGTTTGGGGCGTTGGATATTCGATCATTTTGCAGCAGACCCGGTGTTGCTATCTTCGGTCAATCCTGCTATTCGTCAGAAGGCTGCTGAGAATATTTTACGCGATTATGGCTATTTCAATGGGGATGTATCCTATCGAACTTTTATTAATTCGAATGATTCATTGAAAGCCAAGTTGCAATATACAGTCAATTTCCGTAATCCTTATGTGATAGATACTGTCTATTATAAAGGATTTAGTGAAAGAACTTTGCGTATTTTGGAGCGTAGTCGGCCTCGTTCATTGATTAGTCCGGGTGAGCAATTTAATGTAACCGATTTGGATGGAGAACGTACTCGTCTAAGCACCTTGTTGCGTAATGTGGGATGTTATTATTTCCGTCCTGATTATATGACTTATCAAGCCGATACGACTTTGGTGCGTGGGGGGCATGTAGCATTGCGTATGATACCGGCCGAAGGGGTTCCGACAGTAGCAGAAAAGCCCTTTTATCTGAGCGATACTATTTCGTTTTATTTGTTGGGTAGGAATAACGAACGTCCAACTGATAGTGTACATTATAAGAATTTGCAAATTTATTATCACGACAAGTTGAAAGTACGTCCAAAGATGCTTTATCGTTGGGTAAACTATCAAGGTTATAGACGTAAACAGCAAGTAGCAGATAGTACGGGTATGGAACGCCAACAGAGGATGGATAAATTATATAGTCTTTATCGTCAAAATAGAGTGCAAGAGCGTTTGGCTAATATTGGTGTTTTCCGTTATACAGAAATGCGTTATACTCCTCGTGATACTGCTTATATCAGTGATACCCTTGATTATAGTATTATGGCCGCGCTTGATAAACCATATGATGCAGAACTAGATTTTAATATAAAGACTAAGAGTAATAATCAGATGGGGCCTGGCGCTTCGTTTACATTGTCTAAGAATAATATTTTCGGAGGTGGTGAATTGTTGTCGCTTGAGTTGAAGGGGGCATATGAATGGCAAACAGGTCGTAATAGTTCTTCGAAGATGAATAGTTATGAATGGGGTATAGCTACCTCACTGACTTTTCCTCGTGTGTTATTTCCCCGTATGGGTGACAGAGAGTATGATTTTCCTGCTACTACCACTTTTAAACTTTATGTAGATCAATTGAATCGAGCTAAATATTACAAACTATTGGCTTTTGGTGGCAATGCTACCTATGACTTTCAACCTACGGCTACCATAAAGCATAGCATTACTCCTTTTCGATTGACGTTCAATGTACTTAGGGATCCAACGGAAGAGTTTAGACAATTGCAAGAGAATAATCCGGCACTCTATGTCAGTTTGCGCAACCAGTTTATACCCGCTATGTCTTATTCGTTTACTTATGATAATGCCTCGGTGCGTGGTGTCAGAAATCCTATTTGGTGGCAAACCAGTTTGACTTCGGCAGGCAATGTGACTTCATGTCTTTATCAACTCTTGGGACAATCGTTTAGTGAAAAGGATAAGAAGTTGCTTGGTGTACCCTTTGCTCAGTTCTTGAAGATAAACTCGGAGTTTCGTTATCATTTGCTGATAGATAGAAATCAAAAGATTGCTTCACGTTTAGCGGCAGGTGTTGTTTGGTCGTATGGTAATGCGATGTCAGCTCCTTATACCGAACAATTTTATATTGGTGGTGCGAATAGTGTACGTGCTTTTGCTGCTCGTAGTTTGGGGCCGGGAAGCTATCATTCTACTGACGATCAATATGGTTTTATTAACCATGTGGGTGATATCCGTTTAGAGGCCAATATAGAGTATCGTTTTCGTTTGTTGGGTGATCTTCATGGAGCTATATTCTTAGATGCCGGTAATGTATGGCTATTACGTAAAGATTCGGCTCGTCCGGGTGCTGCGTTTAGTGTTCGTAACTTTTTAAATCAGATAGCACTTGGTACAGGTACTGGTATCCGATATGATATGGATTTTCTGGTATTTCGTTTAGATTTAGGTGTAGGCCTTCATTATCCTTATGAAAATGGTCGTAGCGGTTATTTTAATATGCCTAAGTTCAAAGATAATTTAGCCCTTCATTTTGCTATCGGTTATCCGTTCTGATTTGCGGTTTTGTAATGTATTGATAATCAGGTATTTGAAGTGCTTATATTAAGTTATTCAACTACCTATAGGTAGTTAGTCGATTACCTATAGGTAGTTGGCTCACTACTTATAGGTAGTTGCTCTTCTATCTATAGGTAAATTATAAACATGAAAAGAACCTTCGATTTCCTATCTATTTTGCTCATTGCTTTTAGAATTGAGTATTATTTAGTGGTTCATAAAGAAATTCATTTTTTTTGTGACATACGGCACAGAAAACTATACTTTCTTTGTTCGTAAAACTTAAATTAAAAACAAGAAACTTTTAGCTCTTTGTTTGGTGGCTGAAACCTTTTTTATTACCTTTGCAGCAATCAATAACAAAATAAGGCATTTATTTACAAAAAAAATATATATTATGAAACCTACTCTTTTCTTGTTGGCCGCCGGTATGGGTAGCCGCTATGGAGGCTTAAAACAATTGGATGGCCTCGGTCCTAACGGAGAAACTATTATGGATTATTCTATTTACGATGCCATTAATGCCGGTTTTGGTAAGTTGGTTTTCGTTATCCGTAAAGATTTCGAGCAAGATTTCCGTGAAAAGATTATTTCTAAGTATGAAGGTCACATCCCTTGTGAATTGGTATTCCAGTCAATTGATTCTTTGCCCGAAGGATTTACTTGTCCTGAAGGCCGTCAAAAGCCATGGGGCACTAACCATGCGCTTATGATGGGAGCTGATGTAATTAAGGAACCATTTGCGGTAATTAATTGCGATGACTTCTATGGTCGTGATTCTTATCGTGCAATGGCAGAATTCCTTTCTGCACTGCCCGAAGGCTCTAAGAATAAATACGCAATGGTGGGATTCCGTGTAGGAAATACATTGAGTGAAAGTGGAACTGTGTCGCGCGGTATTTGTGGAACAGATGAAAATCGTATGTTGACAACAGTTGTTGAACGCACCAAAATCCAACGTATGGATGGTGAAGTAAAATACATGGACGATGACGATCAATGGGTTGCTACTCCTGAAACAACTCCGGTAAGTATGAATTTCTGGGGATTTACTCCTGATTATTTCGACTATAGTCTGGATTTCTTTAAGGCATTCCTTTCAGATCCTAAAAACATGGAAAACTTAAAGAGTGAATTCTTTATCCCGTTGTTGGTAGATAAATTGATTGTAGAAGGTACTGCCACTGTAGAAGTGCTCGATACCACCAGCAAATGGTTTGGTGTAACTTATCCGGAAGACCGTCCGAGTGTAGTTGCTAAAATTCAATCATTGATTGAAGCGGGTGAATATCCTGAAAAATTGTTTTAAAAAACTCAGTGCTATTGTGTAGCATTGAATAAATAAAAGATACGAGCTATCGGCAATAAAAATACTGGTAGCTCGTTTGTTTTGTAAATAACGGAAGAGATGATTTCCATTGAAGGACTGAAAGTAGAGTTTAATGCCACACCACTTTTTGAGGAGGTGAGCTACGTTATAAACAAGAAAGAACGTATTGCTTTAGTGGGGAAAAACGGTGCTGGTAAATCGACAATGTTGAAGATTTTGGCAGGCTTGCAAACACCTATGAAAGGTGTGGTTGCTATTCCTAAAGAGTGCACTATTGGCTATCTGCCTCAAGTTATGACATTGAGTGATGAACGCACTGTAATCGAAGAGGCCGAATTGGCCTATGAGCATATCTTCGAAATGCAAGCCGAGTTGGAACGATTGAACGTACAATTGTCCGAGCGTGTTGATTATGAAAGCGAGGAGTATCAAAAGTTAATAGAACGCTTCACTCACGAAAATGAACGTTTCTTGATGATGGGAGGGACAAACTATCGTGCCGAGTTGGAACGTACTTTGCAAGGGCTGGGCTTTAGTCGTGCTGATTTTAATCGTCCTACTTCTGAGTTCTCGGGAGGTTGGCGTATGCGCATTGAGTTGGCTAAACTATTGTTGCGTCGTCCCGATGTGTTATTGCTTGATGAGCCAACAAATCATCTTGACATTGAAAGCATCCAATGGTTGGAGAATTTTTTGGCAACTCGTGCCAACGCTGTCGTATTGGTCAGCCACGACCGGGCATTCTTGAATAATGTTACTACCCGTACTATTGAAATAAGCTGTGGACGTATCTATGACTATAAAGTGAAATACGATGAGTTTGTAGTTTTACGTAAGGAACGACGTGAGCAACAACTGCGTGCTTTCGAAAATCAACAAAAACAGATAGAAGATACCGAAGCTTTTATTGAGCGTTTCCGTTATAAGGCTACTAAAGCGGTGCAAGTGCAAAGTCGCATCAAGCAGTTGGAAAAGTTGGAACGTGTGGAGATTGACGAAGAAGATAATTCGAGTCTTCGATTGAAGTTTGTGTGCAGCAGTCGTAGTGGAAATTATCCGGTTATTTGTGAGGAGGTGCGTAAGGCTTATGGCAATCAAGTAGTCTTCGACCGTGTTAATCTTACTATCAATCGAGGTGAAAAGGTGGCTTTTGTAGGAAAGAATGGAGAGGGGAAGACAACACTTGTCAAGTGTATCATGGATGAAGTTACTGATTACACCGGACGTTTAACTTTAGGACACAATGTACAATTAGGTTACTTTGCTCAAAATCAAGCTCAATTACTCAATGAATCATTGACCGTATTTGATACAATCGATCGTGTAGCCGTGGGTGATGTCCGTTTGAAGATACGTGATATTTTGGGTGCCTTTATGTTTGGTGGAGAAGCTTCTGAGAAGAAAGTTAAGGTACTTTCAGGAGGTGAACGTACCCGCTTGGCCATGATAAAATTATTGCTTGAACCTGTTAATTTCCTCATACTCGATGAACCGACCAATCACTTGGATATGCGTTCGAAAGATATTCTGAAGGAGGCTATACGCGAATTTGATGGTACCGTTATTGTCGTTAGCCATGATCGTGATTTCCTTGATGGATTGGTAACTAAAGTTTATGAGTTTGGAGGAGGACAAGTGAAGGAACATTTGGGGGGTATCTATGATTTTTTGAAGAAGAAACAGATAGAAAACCTTAGCGAACTGCAACTTACCACATCGCCTACCGCTTCTTCTGTGAAAAAGAAAGAAACTGATAATAATCAGAACAAACTTACTTATGAACAACAAAAGGAGTTGGCTAAACGTTTGAAGAAATTAGAACGTCGTGTTACCGATTGCGAAAATGAGATAGAACAGATTGAAGCAGCCATTGCTTTGCTTGAAGCGCAGATGGCTACACCGGAAGGGGCTGCCGATATGACTTTGTATGAACGTCATGGGAAATTAAAACAACAATTAGATAGAGTGGTAGAAGAATGGGAGAGTGCCTCGGAGGAATGGGACGCTGCTCAAAGTCAAACAACCCTCTAACCTGCATAAACCGTCACTACTATTTCCCGGTTTTTCATCTTGTGTTTTATGCTAATAACCCCATTGCAAAGAGTAGGAGTTTTGCCACAACTATGGCACGAATGGCGTATGTCTGACGGGGGTAGGCTCGATATATAAGGTGTGATGAATGGGGAAAAAGATATGAGTTTTATGAACTTCTTGTCCTATTCGATGGCTATAAGCTAATTAATCCGTATCTTTGTCTCAATAATTCTGTATTAAAAATATAAATGGTATGAATGTTAAGTATTTTTTTCCGGCAATTGCGTTTGCTATGACTACTCTTGTCGGATGTAACAAACAAGTAGAAACTATGAATGTTGGAGTAAGACCCGAAAATATGGATGTTAGTGCTAACCCAGGTGTTAGTTTCTATCAGTATGCTTGTGGGGGATGGATGAAAAACAATCCGTTGACGGCAGAATATTCGCGTTTTGGTAGCTTCGATAAGTTGGCTGAAGATAATCGTGCGCAAATTCAAGGCTTGATAGAAGAATTAGCCGCTTCTCAACACGAAAATGGAACAATTGCCCAAAAGGTAGGTGATCTTTATAAAGTAGTGATGGATAGTGTGAAGCTGAACAATGACGGTGTGGCTCCTATACAACAAGAGTTACAACAAATCAAAGCCCTGCAGAGTAAGAAAGAATTATATCCACTTTTGGCAGAATTGCACAAGAAAGGAGTTGGTTCATATTTGGCCCTTTATGTGGGTGCCGACGAGAAGAACAGCTCGATGAATGCCGTTCAGACTTACCAAAGCGGCCTTAGTATGGGTGAACGTGATTTTTATTTAGAGGATAATGAAAATAGCAAACGCATTCGCCAAGCGTTTCAAGAACATGTGATAAAAATGATGAAATTGCTTGGTAACGATGAGGCTACCTCTAATCAAGCCATGCAAGTGGTGATGGATGTGGAAACCCGTTTGGCCAAGGCTTTCCGGTCGCGTACCGAACTTAGAGACCCACATGCAAACTACAACAAAATGACATTGGCCGAGGTGAAAAAGACATTCCCTACTTTCGGATGGGATGCCTACCTAAATGGTTTGGGATTGACTGATGTGAAAGAGATTATCGTCGGACAACCGGCATCGGTAACCGAAGCAGCCAAGATTTTGGATACATTACCCCTTGAACAACAGAAACTCTATTTGGAATGGAAATTAATTGATGCCTCTGCATCGTGCTTGAGTGATGAGTTGGTAAAGCAGAATTTCGATTTCTATAGTCGCACTATGCGTGGTACTCAAGAGATGCAACCTCGTTGGAAACGCGCTGTTGCTACCGTTAGTGGAGCATTAGGCGAAGCGGTGGGGCAGATGTATGTGGAAAAATACTTCCCCGCTCAAGCTAAAGAACGCATGCTGACATTAGTGAAGAATTTACAAAAGGCTTTGGGCGAACGTATCAATGCCTTGGAATGGATGAGCGATGAAACCAAACAAAAAGCACAAGAAAAATTGGCGACATTCCATGTAAAAATAGGTTATCCCGATACCTGGAAGGATTATTCTACTTTAGAGATAAAATACGATTCGTATTGGCAAAATATGGTTCGAGCTAATTTGTGGGCACATGCCGAGATGATTGCCAAGGCCGGTAAACCCGTAGATAAGGAAGAATGGCACATGACTCCCCAAACCGTAAACGCATATTATAATCCTACTACCAACGAAATATGCTTCCCTGCCGGTATCTTACAATATCCATTCTTCGACATGAATGCAGACGATGCTTTCAACTATGGAGCCATTGGTGTGGTAATAGGACATGAAATGACACACGGATTTGATGACCAAGGACGCCAATACGACAAGGATGGAAACCTGAAAGATTGGTGGACAGAAGAGGATGCGAGAAAGTTTGAAGAACGAGCCAATGTGATGGTCGCTTTCTTCGATAGCATAGAAGTAGCACCCGGTGTTAAAGCAAATGGTCGGATGACATTAGGTGAAAATATTGCAGATCACGGTGGCTTACAAGTCGCTTTTCAGGCATTGAAAAATGCATCAAACGGAAAAAAAGATGAAATAATCAACGGGTTTACTCCCGAACAACGTTTCTTTTTGGCATATGCCGGCGTGTGGGCAGGAAATATACGCCCTGAAGAAGTGCTGAATCGTACAAAAACCGATGTACACTCCTTGGGTAAATGGCGTGTAGATGGTGCTTTGCCGCATATTAATGCTTGGTATGATGCTTTTGGTATAACAGAAGAAAATCCTATGTTCTTGCCTGTAGCAGAACGCGTTTCTATTTGGTAAAAACTATTAGTGAGAATATAGGCGGTGTTTTTTATAAAACGCCGCCTTTTTTATTTTATTTATAGAGATTTTATTGCGAAAATAGAGGGATATTAACAAACAAAATTTGTAACTTTGCTCCCAAATAGATTTTAATTAATACGCATATATAAAACAAAGCAAAATCATGGCTGAAACAAAAAGAATCAAAACAGCGTTGGTATCAGTTTACCACAAAGAAGGCTTGGATGAGATTATCACCAAATTACACGAAGAAGGCGTAGAATTTCTTTCAACTGGCGGTACTCGCCAGTTTATAGAATCATTAGGTTATCCCTGCAAGGCAGTAGAAGACCTTACCTCCTATCCCTCAATTTTGGGCGGACGGGTAAAGACATTGCACCCCAAAGTGTTTGGAGGTATATTGTGTCGCAGAGCATTGGAACAAGACTTGCAGCAAATAGAAAAATATGAAATACCAGAGATAGATTTGGTAATAGTTGACCTCTATCCTTTTGAAGCAACAGTAGCCAGTGGTGCCGAAGAGCAAGCCATTATTGAGAAAATCGATATAGGTGGAATATCGCTGATTCGTGCGGCAGCCAAAAATTTTGATGACGTGGTGATTGTGGCCAGTCAGGCGCAATATCAACCCTTGAAAAATATATTGATGGAAAACGGAGCAGTGACTACTCGCGAAGAACGTCGTTGGTTTGCCAAAGAAGCATTTGCAGTAAGTTCACACTATGATAGTGCAATATTCAATTATTTTGATGGCGAAGAAGGAAGTGCATTCCGCACATCGGCTAATCATCAAAAAGCATTGCGCTATGGTGAAAATCCACATCAAAAAGGTTATTTCTATGGTAATTTAGAAGAAATGTTCGACCAAATACATGGAAAGGAAATTTCTTACAATAATTTGTTGGACATTAACGCTGCAGTTGATTTGATTGATGAATTTGGTACAGACACTACGTTTGCTATATTGAAGCACAATAATGCTTGTGGACTGGCTACACGCCCTACCGTATTAGAGGCATGGAATGATGCATTGGCAGGTGACCCGGTATCAGCCTTTGGTGGTGTGTTAATCACTAATGCTGTGATTGATAAGGAAGCAGCCGAAGAAATTAATAAAATCTTCTTCGAAGTAATCATTGCGCCCGACTATAACGTGGACGCTCTTGAAATACTAGGACAAAAGAAAAATCGCATAATCTTGGTGCGTAAGGATGTTACATTGCCGAAAAAACAATTCCGTTCCTTGTTGAATGGAGTATTGGTGCAGGATCGTGACTTAAAGATTGAAAGTGCTGAAGACTTGAAAGTGGTAACAGAAAAGGCTCCAACAGAACAAGAAATTGAAGATATGTTGTTTGCCAATAAAATTGTGAAGAATTCAAAGTCGAATGCTATTGTATTAGCTAAAAATAAACAACTCATAGCAAGTGGCGTAGGCCAAACAAGTCGCGTAGATGCCTTAAAACAAGCTATCGAGAAAGCCAAGAACTTTGGTTTTGATTTAAACGGTGCAGTGATGGCTAGTGATGCATTCTTCCCCTTCCCCGACTGTGTGGAAATAGCAGGAAACGAAGGCGTAACAGCAGTTATTCAACCGGGTGGAAGCATCAAAGACCAATTGTCGTTCGACTATTGTAATGAACATGGAATTGCTATGGTAACTACTGGATTCCGCCATTTCAAACATTAATTAGAATTCACTATTTGATAACTGGTAATTAAAAACTAAAAACAATAATCGTAAATATACATGGGATTGTTTTCTTTTACACAAGAGGTTGCGATGGACTTGGGAACCGCCAATACCGTCATCATTTGTGATGGTAAAGTGGTTGTAGATGAACCCTCTGTGGTGGCTCTCGACCGTCGTACAGATAAAATGATAGCTGTTGGGCAAAAGGCCAAGATGATGTACGAAAAAACACATGAAAATATTCGTACTATTCGTCCTTTGCGTGACGGAGTTATTGCAGACTTTAATGCTTGCGAGCAGATGATTCGTGGACTTATCAAAATGGTTAATAAACGGAATCGTCTATTTTCTCCTTCATTGCGCATGGTAATTGGTGTTCCATCGGGCAGTACTGAAGTAGAACTACGCGCAGTACGTGATTCAGCAGAGCATGCTGGAGGACGCGATGTGTATCTTATTTTCGAGCCGATGGCTGCAGCTATTGGTATCGGTGTTGATGTACAAGCTCCTGAAGGAAATATGGTGGTTGATATAGGTGGTGGAACCACTGAAATTGCGGTTATATCTTTAGGGGGTATTGTAAGCAATAATTCTATAAAAACTGCTGGTGATGATTTGACTGCTGATATTCAAGAGTATATGAGTCGCCAGCATAATGTCAAGGTCAGCGAACGTATGGCTGAACGCATTAAAATTAATGTAGGTGCTGCATTGACAGATTTAGGAGACGATGCACCAGAAGATTTTATTGTGCACGGCCCAAATCGTATTACTGCTTTGCCTATGGAAGTGCCTGTTTGCTACCAAGAAATTGCGCATTGTCTTGACAAATCTATTTCACGTATTGAAACGGCAGTTCTCAGCGCATTGGAAAATACACCTCCTGAACTCTATGCTGATATAGTACACAATGGCATTTATCTTGCAGGTGGAGGTGCTCTATTACGTGGATTGGACAAACGCTTAACTGATAAGATAAATATTCCTTTCCATATCGCAGAAGATCCTTTGAGAGCTGTAGCAAAGGGCACTGGTATTGCATTGAAGAATGTGGAAAATTATTCATTCTTGATGAGATAATAGGAAGAAGATGCGTAACCTGCTGAACTTCTTAATAAAATATAACTATTGGCTGGTTTTCCTGCTTCTGCAGGCAATCAGCCTTTTGTTGCTGTTTCGCTTCAATAATTATCAGCAAAG
This sequence comes from Mediterranea massiliensis, assembly GCA_015060695.1. Taxonomy (GTDB): domain Bacteria; phylum Bacteroidota; class Bacteroidia; order Bacteroidales; family Bacteroidaceae; genus Bacteroides; species Bacteroides massiliensis_C. The sequence continues at coordinate 345,889 of SUYA01000002.1, read as the reverse complement.
TGTATTTTTTACATCGGCCAATGCCCTAATAGGGAAAATATATAAAACCACTGGAGGTATATCGGCCTATTTTAATCTTAAAGAAGCCAACGATGCATTGTTGGATAGGAACGTATGGTTGGAACAACGGGTCGCTTTGCTGGAAAAAACTTTGAATGATAGAAATCAAGATTCTGTAAAGCTGTACAGTCTATATAGAGTAATGGAACACTATCCTGCTCCCATAAAGGCAAGTGTAGTAAAGAATAGCTTGACGAAATTAGACAATTACATAACTTTAGATGTAGGGCGTAAAGATGGAATATCTCCTGATATGGCTGTTGTTGACGCACGTGGGGTAGTAGGAATCGTCTATAAAACGTCAGATCATTATTCGTTAGTTATTCCTATACTTAATAGTAAGTCAAGTATCAGTTGTAAAATCGTAGGAAGTGATTATTTTGGACATTTGAAATGGGAAGGAGGCGATACACGTACAGCTTGGCTAAAGGATTTGCCTCGACATGCTGAATTTTCTATAGGTGATACTGTTGTAACTAGTGGTTATTCTGCTGTTTTCCCAGAAGGGATTATGGTGGGGATAATAGATGAAATTGCCGATTCTCATGATGGCTTGACTTATCTTTTAAAGGTACGTCTGGCTACCAATTTTGGTAGTTTACATAATGTGCGAATTTTGAATCGACAAGGCCGGCAGGAACAAAAAGATTTAGAAAAAGATATTAAAGAGAATTAAATCGTGCTAATTCAAAATTTACATAGACTAAGTTGGTTGATAGGCCTTACTTTGTTACAGGTTTTTATATTAAACAAAATACATCTTTTTGGATATGCAACTCCTTTTCTTTATATTTATCTGATTGTTAAGTTGGATACTGAGATGGGGAGAAATAGCCAAATGTTATGGGCTTTTGGAATAGGATTGGCAATCGATGTTTTTGCTGACACTTCAGGTATGAATGCTTCGGCTTCAGTTTTATTAGCTTTTATGCGTCCAGGTATATTGCAAATGTTTATGCCTAGAGATGTTTTGGGAAATTTAATTCCATCGTTTGATTCTATAGGTACAATGGCGTTTATAAAATACCTATCTGTAGCAACATTTGTACATCACACCATGTTGATTTTCTTAGAATATTTTTCTTTGTATCGTGTGGATGAGATGCTTATACGCATTTTTGCGTGTTCTGTTTTGACAATAATATGTGTATTGGCAATAGAAGGAATCAAAAATAAACAATGACACTGCGTAAAGATTATACATATGAGAATAGGAAATGGATAATCGGTGGAGGAGCGCTACTGATAGTTCTCATTTATTTGATACGTTTGTTTGATTTGCAGATTTTGTCAGATCATTATAAAGAACATGCAGACTCAAATGCTTTATTTAAAAGTATCAAATATCCTGCACGAGGAGCTATTTATGACCGAAATGGGAAACTTTTGGTATTTAATCAGCCAGCATATGATATAATGTTTATTCCTAGGGAGATACAAAATTTAGATACATTGGATTTTTGTGATGCTTTAGGAATAACATTAGAGCAATTTACTACCCGCATGAAGGATGTACGTAACTATTGGAAAAATCCAGGCTATTCGCGTTATACACCTCAGGTGTTTATGACACAACTTTCGGCCGAAGAATGTGGCATTTTTCAAGAAAAGCTTTTTAAATTCCCAGGCTTCTCTATTCAGCGGCGCACTATTCGACAATATTCTTATAATTCAGCAGCGCATATTTTAGGCGACATAGGGGAAGTCTCAAAAAAAGATATAGAAAAGGATTCTTATTATATACAAGGTGATTATGCAGGGAAACAAGGAATAGAAAGTTCATATGAAGCATATTTGAGAGGAGAAAAAGGGGTAGAGGTTCTTTTAAGAGATGCTCGTGGACGCATACAAGGACATTATATGGATGGAGAATACGACCGTCCATCTGTTCCGGGAAAGAACTTGACATTGGGCATTGACATAGATTTGCAGATGTTGGGTGAGCGTTTAATGCAAAATAAAATCGGGGCTATTGTGGCTATTGAACCTGAAACAGGAGAAATATTATGTATGGTTTCTTCACCGACATTTGATCCTCATATGATGATTGGGCGCCAAAGAGGGAAGAATCATCGACTTTTGCAAAAAGACCCCCAAAAGCCTTTACTAAATAGGGCTATTATGGGCACTTATCCACCAGGATCTACTTTTAAGACAGCGCAAGCATTGACATTTTTACAAGAAGATATTATACAACAGCAAACTCCAGTTTTTCCTTGTAGTGGAGGATTTAATTACCGAAATCTACATGTCGGATGTCATGGACATGCTTCACCTTTACCATTGATACCGGCTATTGCGACTTCGTGTAATTCATATTTCTGTTGGGGGTTGTTTAGAATGATAGGTGACAAGAAATATGAATCGGTACAAAATGCATTGACTGTTTGGAAAGATCATATGGTGTCTCAAGGATTCGGATATCGATTGAATACAGATTTACCAGGTGAACAACGCGGATTCATTCCTAATGCTCAATTTTATGACAAGGCTTATAGAGGGTCATGGAACGGATTGACAATTATCAGTATTTCTATTGGACAAGGAGAAATTACAGCGACTCCGTTGCAAATAGCAAACTTGGCGGCAACTATAGCCAATCGGGGACATTTCATTACCCCCCATGTGGTTAAGGAAATAGAAGATAATGAATTGGATAGCCTTTATCGTTATCCTCGCCGTACGTCCATTAATAGAGAATATTATGATGAAGTGGTAGCTGGTATGAGAGCTGCCGTAACGGGAAGTACGGGGAGTGCTACATGTCGGGCAGTAGAACGTATATTGCCTGGGATGGAAGCCTGTGGGAAAACCGGTACTGCTCAAAATAGAGGTAAAGACCATTCTGTCTTTATGGGATTTGCACCGATGAATAACCCTAAAATAGCTATTGCAGTGTATGTTGAAAATGGTGGCTTTGGTGCAACTTATGGTGTACCTATAGGGGCGATGATGATGGATCAATATCTGAATGGAAAATTATCTCCTCAAAACGAATTATTAGCTGAGGATTTTAGTAATCGTGTGATTTTTTACGGTGATGAGGAAAGATAATATTTGGAAATCTTTGGATTGGGTGACTATAGTTATTTATTTACTATTAGTTACATTTGGCTGGTTCAGTATCTGTGGAGCAAGTTATGATTATACGGATAGAGATTTGTTAGATTTCTCAACCCGTGCTGGCAAGCAATTTGTTTGGATTATTTGCTCTTTTGGACTTAGCTTTGTTTTAGTGATGTTAGAGGATAAATTTTATGATATGTTCTCATATTTAATTTATGTTCTACTTATCTTTTTATTAATCATTACAATTTTTATTGCTCCTGACACTAAAGGCTCTCGTTCATGGTTAATTTTAGGCCCTGTAAGTCTTCAGCCTGCCGAGTTTGCTAAATTTGCTACAGCTCTAGCTTTAGCGAAATTTATGGGAGGTTATGGCTTCACGATAAAAAACTTCCGGAATGTTATGTTGTTGTTAACAATCATTTTATTGCCGATGTTGCTTATTATTGCTCAAAAGGAAACTGGGTCGGCTTTGGTTTATACTGCCTTCTTCTTGATGCTCTATCGCGAAGGTATGCCTGGAGCTGTATTGTTTTCTGGGATTTGTGCAATTGCTTATTTTGTTTTGGGTATCCGTTTTGAAGAAGTACAGATTGCTGACACACCTACTTCTTTAGGTGAATTTGTTGTCTTGTCGTTAGTAATACTTTCTACCACTATTATGATAGGGATATATAGGAAACATTGGAAAGTGGTACAAATCATTTTATTCACATCATTGATGGCAATTTTAGTTGCTTATATTGTTTCTGAATATTTATTCCCGTTCAATTTAATTTGGGTATTATGGGGGATTTGTATCCTGTTGTGTGTATATCTGTTTTTTATGGCTTTTAGGGAACGTATTCTTTCATATTTTACGATAATGTTTTTTGCTATTGGTTCTATCGTATTTTTATATTCTAGTGATTATGTTTTCAATGAGGTTTTAGAACCGCATCAACAAATTCGTATTAAGGTGTTGTTAGGCATGGAGGATGATTTGAGAGGTGCTGGTTATAATGTGAACCAATCGAAGATTGCTATTGGTTCGGGAGGCTTGTGGGGAAAAGGCTTTTTGAATGGAACCCAAACCAAATTAAAATATGTACCTGAACAAGATACTGACTTTATATTTTGTACCGTAGGTGAAGAGGAAGGATTTGTTGGTTCGGCTATGGTGTTGTTTACTTTCCTTTTTTTAATTTTACGGTTAATTGTTTTGGCTGAGCGACAAACCTCAACTTTTGGTCGGGTATATGGTTATTGTGTACTTAGTATTTTTTTGTTCCATCTTTTCATTAACATAGGAATGGTTTTAGGTTTGACGCCTGTCATAGGTATTCCATTACCTTTTTTTAGTTATGGTGGTTCCTCCTTATGGGGATTTACGGTTTTGCTTTTTATTTTTCTTCGAATTGATGCGGGTCGTGCAAGGCGCTTAGCTTGATGCCTACTTCATTGATACCTATTAATAATGAATCTGGCATTAGATGTATGATTTTGAATTGGCAAGTATCTGCTGAGCTAATGTATCCTTTTGATATTTGTGTTTGAAAAAGTTTACCTATACCTTTCCCAATCCATTGACCGTGGTGTTGAGATGTGGTGATATGTAAAGTATCATACATCAGTTGATTGCTTTGATCGTGTTGAAGCAAAAGAATTAATTCTTTGTATTTATAATTCTCTTGATGTCTGATTTCTACATCATATTGATAGTGTGTGAAGGTAGAGTCTGAAATTGATAACGTAAAGTAAAGTGTGTCGTTTAATGCCCATCCTTCTAGTGGAATATTCCTATAAGTATGATAGAATACCTGCTCGTCGCACCCTTGAAGAAAGAGTGCGACAAGTAGTATCCAAATGCTATAAATATTTTTTGCAAACTTACTCTTTAGCATCGTTGCTTTTCTTTTTAGTTTGATTTCCACCGTTTGGTTGTTTACCAGATTTGTTGGATTTATTTTTTTTCTTTCTGTTTCGTGAAGAGTTGTTTTTTTCGTTTTCGTTTGTTTTGGATTTCTTTCCGGCTTTATCAAAGCGTGTTAGACTTTCTTGTTCGACTAAATCAATGGGGTGCTTTTTTTTCTCTTTCATTCCATCTTCTAATAAAGTGTCGGGTTTTTCACCTTGTTTATTCATTCCGATGATTTCAAAAGCTCTACGAGCACTGATAGTCATGAGGTTCGCAGGTATGTTTTTGTCTGTAGAATAGGTAATCTGAGCATTTAAAATATCTGCTTTAAAATAGAAGAAATCAGCATCTTTTGTCTGTAGAATAATTTCTTTACTTGGTAAACGTTTTTGAGCTTCTACATAACAATCGATTTCATAGTTTAGGCAACATTTCAGCTTAGCACATTGTCCAGCTAATTTCTGAGGGTTCAAAGAAATGTCTTGATAGCGTGCAGCACCGGTAGAAACCGAGCTGAATGATGTCATCCATGTGGCACAACACAATTCGCGTCCACAAGGGCCGATTCCTCCAATGCGTCCTGCCTCTTGGCGTGCACCAATTTGTTTCATTTCAATGCGTACTTTGAATACTTCTGCTAAAACTTTAATCAATTGTCTGAAATCGACACGACCTTCGGCGATGTAGTAAAAGATGGCTTTATTTCCATCTCCTTGATATTCTACATCACCTATTTTCATTTCAAGGTTCAAATTCAGTGCAATCTGCCTTGCTTGTATCATTGTATCTTGTTCGCGTGCTTTGGCTTCCCTATATTTCTCCATATCTACCGTTTTAGCTTTTCGGTATATGCGTTTTAGGTCGGCTTCTGTTTTAATATTGGCTTTCTTCATTTGCAATTCCACCAATCTTCCAGTCAGAGTAACTGTTCCTATGTCGTGTCCGGGTGTAGCCTCTACAGCTACGACATCTCCTTTTTCCAGCATTAAGTTATTACTATTGCGGTAATATCCTTTTCGGGTGTTCTTGAATTGTACTTCAACCCATTCGCTTTCTTCGTTATTACCGGGTATGTCGGCTAACCAATCGTAGGTATTCAGTTGCCGGTCTTGTTTCCCTAAGCTATGTCGACATAGTCTTCCGCTACCGTTATGTAGTTTGTAGTCCATTATTATCAAATATTTTTATTGTTTTAGTAATACAATCATTTTTAATGCGAGATCGAAGAATACCATTCGTGCATTTACATTCTGTTCGATGTGCAATTGTGCTTGTTCCAATTCATTCATAATGCCGAAAACATTTCGTTCGTTAACGAAAGGAGCAAATCGGGTGGCAAAGGTTCCTTCTTCTCGGTTCATATAATTCATTTCCGGTCGATGCAGGTTGTAGATGAAATTTTCTCTTGTCATTCTTCCTGCATATTCTAAAAAAGCTTTTTGACGTTCTCGTCCCATGGTAGCCAATTCCTCACTCCATTGTTTCATCTCTTTGATGCGTCGGGCATAACTGAGACGCATCAGTTTTACAAAACAATCAAAAAAAAGTTGGCTTTCTTCATTCAAATGGATGTTTTCTAAAGCTTTGAATACGCTTCCCGCAGCTAAATGTCCGATGGTTTTACTATCTTCTAATGTCATTCCATATTTAACTACTAAGGCTTGTATCATATCTTGTTCGCCAACTGGTGGTATCCTATAACATCGGGTACGACTTAGAATGGTAGGAAGCACTTTTTCAGACTCTTGACTGACAAGTAAGAAAATAGTTTTACCAGGAGGTTCTTCCAATAGTTTCAACATTTTGTTAGCACAAGATTCATTCATCTTTTCGGGCATCCAAATTATTGCTATTTTATATCCGCCTTCAAAGGGTTTCATGTTGAGTTTGCGACTCATTTCATCGCTCTCTTTGGCATAGATTATAGCTTGGCTATTTTCTGCACCGATTTGTCCAAGATATTGATTCCAACTGATATATGGATTTTTTAATAGCATTTTGCGCCAATCTGGCAATAGTTCGTCGCAGAGTTTATTCTTTATGGTAGGGTACATGAAGTGTACATCAGGATGAACCATTTTAGTCCATTTAATACACGAAGGACAAGTACCACAAGCATCATCGGCTGTGCGGTGTGGACAACATATATAGCGCGCCAAAGCCAATGCTAAGGGAAGTTTTCCGGCTCCGGCCGGTCCACATAGCATTAGTGCATGAGGTGTTTCTCCTTTTTGCACTTCCTCTGTCATTTGTTTTTTTATGGCTTCTTGCCCTATTATGTCGTTAAAGCTGAAACTCATGGCCTATTGTTTATTGTTATAATCTTGGTCAGAATATCTCTTTGGCTACTTTGGCGATACTATCTGTAGCACCTACTGAATAGAAATGCAGGCTTGGTACTCCGTATGCTATCAGTTCTTTGCATTGTTTTATGCACCATTCTACACCCACTTCGGTTGTTTCTTTATCTGTACGGCATTTCAAAGCTTCGTGTGTCAACTCTTCTGGTAAATCTACTTTGAATGTTTTAGGAATTACGCTGAGTTGAGACATTTTTTTAAGGGGTTTGATGCCTGGTATAATGGGTATGGTAATACCGACCTCTCTTGCTTTTTTGACGAAGGAGAAGAACTTGTTGTTGTCATAGAAGAGTTGTGTAACGGCATATTCGGCTCCGCTTTCTTGTTTCTTTTTCAGCCAATAGAGGTCTGTTTCCATGTTGGGAGCTTCTTCGTGTTTTTCCGGGTAACAAGCAACGCCATAAGAAAATGGGGTTCGTGTTATTTGCATTTCGCTTCCGTCAACAAAGATGCCTTTATTGAATTTGTTAATCTGTTCTTGCAATTCTATGGCATGACTATGCCCTCCCTCTTCTGGTATAAAAGTAGATTCGTGTTTGGCCTTGTCTCCTCTTAATACCAGTAAGTCTGTTATTCCCAAAAATTGTAAATCTAATAATTGATACTCTGTACTTTCACGATTGAATCCGCTACATAGTATGTGTGGCACAACGGTAATGTTATATTTGTTGTGTATAGCTGCTGCTACGGCTATGGTGCCCGGTCGTCGTCGTAAGCGATTCCTTTGGAACAATCCGTTGCCCAATTCTTTATAAACATATTCGCTACGATGGGTTGTGATGTTTATGTATTTGGGGTCAAATTCCCGTAAGGTATCTATTGTATGATACACCTTATCAATCCCTGTTCCTTTTAAGGGAGGGAGAATTTCGAAAGAGAAGGCTGTATGTTGCTTACTATTTATTAAATCAATGACTTTCATCTGTTTAATCTTTTATTCCTTTACACACCGAATGGTGTAGGCGTTGTAAAATTCTTCTGCTGCTGGAACATCCTCTTTACTTTCAAAATCGGAGTGCTTGCTTGATAATAATAAAGTGTATCCGCTTGAGGCATCGCTTGTTTTGGATGCCATCCAATAGGCGACACTTGTATTTTCGTTAGCACAAAGAGATTTCCCTTCGTGAAGTATGAACAAACCGTTGGGGCGTATGTCTAAGCCGGTTTCGTTGGTAAATGGATGTAATTCATTGTCGTTTAGTTTTATCCACTCTCCTCCCTTGATTAAAGCTGCATTTCCGTTTACATACTTTTTCAGAGCTTTCCAATCGCTACCTTTGGCAATCCGCCAATTGTCGGGTGACAATTTGTTGGTTTCCAGTGCTTCTCCGGTATAATAGTAGGCCTTAGTAGTTTCGTTGTAATAGTATCCGGCACTTCCGTTTAGGTTTGTTATTTTATTAATGGGCGTGTCGTCATTGTAATAAGTGGCTCGCAAGTCGGCTTTCATCCAATATTGGATGCCAATTTTTACAATGGGATAGCTTTGTAATACTTCGTTTCGTATATCTCTGAGCATATAGCTGTTTACGCTTACTTGAAGTGCCTGGTTTGGTGCTTCGAAAGTAATTTGCTTATTGTGGTCTATGTAGAATTGTTTAATGGCTTCTGAGGTGCCTGGCGTATAGGTCAGGGTGGTGTCAGCCTCGTTCCAACAGACACTACCTCCGTGTATTTTTTCATTATTGCCGATAAGTTCCAGTACGGTGCCGGCTTGTAAGTTTGTCTTTCCGTTTATTACGGGGTAGAGGACAATGGCCTGGGTGGCAATGATGTTTTCTTTGTAGAGGTATTCCTTGCATATTTCGGCTACGGCATCGTTGTTATGGTATATTCGATAGACATCAGAACTGGTAAATGTTAGTGGGGTAGTGTAGATGGTATTCATGGTAATGTCTGTTTCGCTTTCCAATTCCATGGAATTTCCCCACTCTTTGATTTCAGTACTTATGGTTGAAATGTATTGGTCGTCTATTTTATTTATGTCAATGGTCAGTTCTGCCAATGTACCTTCGGTTAACGTTGTTTCTTCAAAATTACATGTATAGGTTCTTCCTGCCCATTCAATGATTATTCTTTGTTCTTTTAGTTCTTGAGGGATGATGATAAACTCTTTTCCTTTCAACTTGCCATTTTCGGTTTTCCAAGTGCCATGAGGGATAATGGTGCTTGTCGATGCAATGGGAGTAAAAGTATCATTGTTGAAGTCATAGGTGGCTTCGGTATAAAAGTCAGTACCTATAATGGCGGGTTTTGCGTTTAATAATTCTTCGGCTAAGATTTCTGCTGGCGGGGTGATTGAAACGCATATTTTGACCAATTTATGTTCAAATTCCAGTAATACGTTGTCCTTGCCGTAGGCTACATCGGGTGTTTGGGCTACCAAGAAATCGGATGAGGAGAAGTCTTCATCTTTTTCTTGGCTTGCTTTTACGGCGATGTTTAATGTCGATTCTCCTTGGGCAATGCTTTGGGATTGATAAGGATAATAGGCCGTAAAGTTCAGTTTTCCTTCTCCTTCGGGATAGAAGAGGTCTTTTTCCGGAATTAATTGTCCTTCGCCTTTGTATGACAATAGTACGTTGTCAATATAGCGTGCCTCTTTCAGAGTGGCGGGCGATATTGTTGTGTAAAGTCCTATTTTATCGCTTTTTTCGAAGCTGTTGTTGGCAATTCGGGTGGTAATTTCGGACCGTATGTCGGTTTGAAAGCGAATAGGAATGTTGCTTTCCTTCAATTCTTCCAGGTTGTTGACACATGCCATATGGGCCAATAGTATGATGGCAGAGATGATTTTATGGGTTATGGTTTTCATGTTTATCATAGCTTGTATTATTTGAGGTGAATTTTGAAGTAGAGTCCGATGGATGGATGTTTGCACTGATACAATTCTCCCGTTAGGTTGATGTGGTCTTTCCAAATGGCAATGTTAGCACCGATGTTTATGGCATCAGGATAGTATTCGGCCATGAGTCTGACTTCGCTGAGCAGGTGCATCCATTGAGGCATGCCTTTTATTTGGTGTAAGGGTAGTGTATAATCCAAGCCTACGGCCGGGTCATTCAACTTGTCGTTGGTTCGGTTGTTGTGCATGTAGGCGGCATGTATGCCTATTGTACCTGGCATGTTCCACCGATTTAAGTCTAAATGTTTGGTTACGGCTATGTAGTATCGGTTAAAATATCCGTTTCCGGTTCCTTCCACTCCCAGATTGGTGTAGTCGCCGCCTGAACCACTGGTGAAGTCGTTCACACCCAACACGATTTGGGGGGTCCACCATTTCCACCATCCCTCTTTCCAAGCTCGTAGTCTGACGGAGAAGTTTCGGTCTTGATTGGTAAACCCGTCATATCCATAGGGGCCGAGTCCTAAGTGCTCGGCTTTGAACAGGGTACAAGTGTATGCCATTTCCACCCAAGGGAAAATGGTAACATTCAGGTAGTAGTTCCAAGTGTCATAATACCAACTGCTGGGAGTGGCTTCTTTGGCTAAGTAGCCTCCACCCAACATGACGGTCTTGTCTCGTTGCATATCGGCGGTTGGCATTTGCAACAATCCCGTAGTGCCGCGAGAAAATTGTGCCCACCCTTCGTTAACGGTAATTAGCAGGCAGGTTATGGTCAGTAGTAGAAAGCGCTTCATATTGTTCTTTTATTTGCATACTTGTGACAAAGGTAGCAATTATTTTCATACTCCTTTGTGACAGGCATGTTAAACCATCATGTCTTCGGGTGGTAACGGAGCATAAGGGCCTTCTTTTACTTCGAAAATCACGCTTCCGCTTTCCAATACTTCCAATGTATGCCATTGCCCCATTGGGATGTGTACACCGTAGTCGCCTTCTTCGGGGTTTAGTTCGAACGTCTCGGTCACTTCTTTTTCATCGTTGTAGAACATGACATTGATGCGGCCGCGTAGTAACAGATAAGTCTCTGCAGTGTTTCGATGGCGGTGTATGGGCAAGACAGTACCCGGCTCTAAAGCGTTCAAAAGTCGTTGTGCCGGTGCTTCCAGAGTGTCGTGAAAATTGTAGTTCATCCGCAATCGGGCCGATTCTTTGGCCGATTGGGTAACCTTATCCAGTAGTTGTTTGTCTATTTTCATATAGTTACTTTTGTTGAGATTGTTATGAATGGGCAAATATAGTGATTATTATTTTTTTTACTCCTTTTTGCGCTGATTATCTCGCCCTGACTTCTGCATTTTATCTGCCAAGTGTGATTGCCGCTCCGTTTCCTTGCAAGGAAACTGTCGTTTCCTAACTTGGAAACGCGCGTTTCCTAACTGAGAAACCGGAGTTTCCATGCGAGGAAACGGCCGTTTCCATTTGTGGAAATTGAAGGAAACGCTAACAGGTTGAGAGTGAGTAATGTATGTTTTTTATCCCGAATGTATGTATCTGCCACTTGAGGGTGTGCATGGTTGACTTGGACGGGCGAGCTTATGCTATTAAAGTCTATACTAAAGTTTCAGAGAGGTCTGTTGCCGGAAGAACCTTCATTATGCACTCCTTGCAATCGAAGTGCAGGCGAAAGCGACGGCCGTCTGACGTTTGCAGATAGTAAGGCTCTCGATAGGGCGATGGGGCTTGTTGAAACTTGGGGCACCATCCCAAATGATGGCGCAGGCAATGGCGGCAGAACATCAGTACGGCATTAGGTATGTTTGCGGCCTCGAAAGCCGAATCCATACGCTTCACCCCATGCTCCACGTAGAAACTCCTTGCCTTATCGTTCATCACGTTACCCAAATAGGTTAGTTCGGTTTTAGGGAAGGGGTGTGACGAAGGTTGCAAGATACTTACTTCGCGTTGGTAGCTTATTCGGCGCACGGTCAGTAACCGTTCGATGACTTGGCGACGCCAATCGGTTAAGATTGATGAGGGAATAAACCAATTCTTTTTAAACCGGATGCTGACACCCTCTCTTTCATCGACCTTGAATAGCGTACCACCCAACTTGCTCAATAGCGTCCGCAGACTCTCCACTTGCGGCGTACGCGCCAATTCCTTCTTATAATCGAAGGCCAACGTTGCACAGAGTTCGTCTTCATCCTTTGCTGTAAGCGAGAATCCCCACGGAGTATCGGTAAGCAACCATGAGACGGAAAGCCTGCGCTCACTGCTTTTTTGTGATAAAAGTTTCTCAAATTCCTGGTCGTAATTGCGATATAGAGGCGTGCGAGGTTTGATGCGAGGTACTTTTCCGGCAGGGAAAAGCTTATTCCCTTCCACTTTGTTTATGCGGAAACCTTGCAGATGCCCTTGCTCGTCGAGGAAGCAAACACCGTCTCCGTTGTGAAATGGCTTTACGCCTGAAACAGAAACCCAACCTCCCCGTTGCTCTTTCATTACACCCATCAGCTCGCCCAAAGACTTCGGTGTGTCGGGCGAAGCAATGTCCGATGTGCGTCCATTCAGAAAGTAATGGGTAAATCCACGACTGAAACTCTTGTCCAACTGAGGTCGGAATGTGTAATGACAATTGCCGGAAGAAGAACGTATGTATTCCGGACGCCGACTGAAAATGGCATCCAACCGTTGACGGTAAGCAGCCGTAACGTTCTTTACATACGACACCTCTTTCAGCCGCCCTTCAATCTTCAACGATGTAGCTCCGGCATCAAGCAGTTGCTCTAAAAAATCAATTTGATTCAAGTCTTTCAAAGACAGCAAATGCTTGTTACGGACAATGGTGCGTCCGTCGGCATCAAGCATATTAAAAGCCAATCGGCAGAACTGGGCACATTCACCTCGGTTGGCGCTACGTCCATAACAGGCTTGGCTAACATAGCATTGACCGCTATAGCTGACACACAACGCACCATGCACAAAAACCTCTAAAGCTGTTTCGGGTGATGCCCGATGAATCTCATTTATCTCCTCCAAACTAAGTTCGCGGGCTAAAACCACTTGCCGGAAGCCAACCTCGTGTAAAAAGCGCACCTTCTCTGCGCTACGATTATCCATTTGGGTGCTGGCATGCAACGGAATAGGGGGGAGATTCAATCGGGTAATGCCCAAGTCTTGCACAATAAGTGCATCAACACCAATGCGATAAAGTTGCCAAATCAACTCTTCGGTGTCATTCAATTCATCGTTGCGCAATATAGTATTGAGTGTAACATAGATGCGGACATTATATAGGTGGGCATATTCTACCAACTTCTTAATATCTTTCAATGAATTGCCTGCGGCTGCTCTGGCGCCAAAACGAGGAGCGCCTATATAAACCGCATCTGCACCATGATTGATAGCCTCTATACCACATTCCAGGTTCTTGGCAGGAGCCAACAGCTCAATCTTTCTGATTCGTTTCATACCTACTCGACTGATTTATTTAATGTCGTTTACATCGAATGGAGTTTCTTGATAAACGAAATAATTCAGCCAGTTTGAAAAAAGCAGATTCGCATGTCCACGCCAACGAACCAACACACCTTTTTCTGGCTTGTCTTCTATATAATAATTGCGTGGCATCTCTATTGGCAATCCTTTGTTTAAATCGCGTCGGTATTCAGTGTCTAACGTCAGTGGGGAGTATTCGGAATGCCCTGTAACAAAGAACTCGCGTCCATTACGTGCCATCACAATATAGACACCAGAATCATCCGATTCGCTGAGCAATGTCAGTTCCGGCACCTTTAGTATATCTTCTCTTCGAACTTCCGTGTGGCGGCTATGTGGCACATAGAATTCATCGTCAAAACCACGGAATATAGGGTGGGTAGGTAGTAAAGTATGGTGGCGGAAAACGCCGAACATCTTCTTGTTTAATGGGTATTTAGGAATCTTATAATGATGATAAAGACCGGCCTGGGCAGCCCAGCAGATGTAAAGGGTGGAAGTGACATGAGTGCGTGCCCAATCGAAAATCTCTGAAATCTCATCCCAATAATTGACTTCCTCAAATTCCATCTGTTCTACCGGTGCACCGGTAATAATCATGCCGTCGTATTTCTGTTCTCGCATCTCTTCGAAGTCTGTATAAAAAGCCTGCATGTGCTCTATGGGTGTATTCTTCGAAGTATGACTTTTGATTTTCATGAATGAGATTTCAACTTGAAGAGGTGTGTTGGAAAGTAGCCTGATTAAATCTGTTTCAGTTGTAATCTTCAATGGCATTAAGTTTAAAATAACAATGCGAAGCGGACGAATATCTTGATGAGTGGCACGCGAAGTGTCCATTACAAAAATATTCTCCTCTTTCAGCAATTCTATAGCCGGTAATCTATCGGGTAATGTTAAAGGCATGATTCTTACATTGGTTTATATTCAGCAAAAGTAATTACTCTGTGCAAAATATACAAATGAATTCGCCTTTTTCCAACAAAAAGGCGAATTTCGTTATTGGGGGTTAAATGTAAATCCGCTACAAAATAAATCCATTTCGGTTAAAATCTACACCGCACCTCAATGCCGGCCTGTATTGGACGCGATTTTTGGCGGAAAGCATTGCCCATACTTTCAAAATAAAAGGCTGTATAGTCGCGATCGAGTACATTGTGTACCCAAATAGCTACTTCATTTTGACCTCTATGCAGACTGAGGCGTCCGTTTAAAGTACCATAAAAACCCGTCGAGGCTTGATTATCTTCCGTCCAGAAAATGCGACCAGCCCCATTATAATTGGTAGATAAAACTATGCAATCTAACAATCGCTGCTCTTTTAAAAAGAACGTGTATGAACCTCCTATGTTTAATGTATGACGAGGAACAAATGGTACGAAGTTTCCAGTATAATCATCGACAGAACTATGTGATGTATCCAAGCCTTCTGTACCGTATTGGCGGAAAGTAGCATGGGTATAGCCATAGCCTCCATTGAGGGTTAAACTATTTGTAATGGCTGCTACAAAAGAGATTTCACCTCCTAAACTACGGCTACGTCCTGCATTGATGGTTTCACGGCCTAGGCCGGTAGAAGCCATACGAGATATTTGCTGATCGTGTGTCTCCATCCAAAAGGCAGAAGCATCCAACGACAAACGATTCTCAAACAGATTAAGGTGTGTACCGATTTCGTAATTCCAAGTCTGTTCCGGGCGGTAATCTACCGCTTCTTGCGCATCCGGATTCTTTCCGGCTTCAGGGAAGTGCTCGCCAACTAACTGGGCATATTGAGGAGGAACCACGGCCATAATCTCCTCTTTAGATTGGCGCATCATGTCATTACGCAGGCTACCTTGAAGAAGTTCCGAAAATTTCTGTATATTATATCCTCCGCTACGATATCCTTTGCTGATGGTAGCATACAAATTTCCTCGACGAGACGGTAAGTCGTATTGTAAGGCAAAACGTGGTAATAATTGCAGATAATCTTTGTGTAGCTTACCTTGATAACGCGACTGGACTGTAAGAGCGGTTTGAGGCATCATCTCAATTTTGCGAATAACTTGTCCACCCCTACTCATCTCACCTTCTATCCCAACACTATAGGCTAATGATGTGCCGGAATTATAGGTGAGTTTCATTTTTTCATAATCTAAGCGCAACCCTAATGTAAATGATAGACCATCAATTCCGAATAAACGACGTAGAGTAGATTGATGGAATAACGCAGCATTGAGTTGCGGGGTGTCAAATGTACCATCAATAGGCATCTCACTAGCTGAAATACTTAATGAAGGCATGATATTCATGGCCATACCTTGTCCCATACCAACTTCGATACGCGATGGAATGACATCTGATAGTAATAGATTCAACATTCCCATACCATCATTTAAGAAAGTTACTGGAGCCTTCGTGTGAGTAGATTGATGAAAACCAAATGCACCAAACAACCATTCATAACGATTATTCCCTTTGGAACGTATAACAATTTCTTCAGATAGCGTGTGGATACGTTGACGCTGTTCCAATGTGTATATGTCTTTCGGAGTGAAGTCTTGATCCAAAAACATACGATCTGCTAACCATTGATATCCAGTTACTGCACTTAATATAAAATGGTTAGCTTGGTGTTCTATGCTAAGTCCTGCATTAAGCAAGTTGCGCCGATAACTGCTTTCTCGATTGTAAGCCAATATCTCGCCACCTTCTACTCCTTGTAGGTAATAGGGATAGCCGCTTTGGTCGCTATATTCGTAGTTGAGGCTCAAATCGAGTTTCCAATTATCTCCGGGAAGCCAAATGCCGCGAACTCTTCCACCTCCTGCTTGGCCTTGGTCAACTTTCTTACCGGCAAGAGATGAATTCCGGAAAAAACCGCCATCATAATCATAATGTCCACCTGCTGAAAAGGCAAACCGATTGCTTATACGGTGGTAGTGTGTTAACGAAGCATTATAATATCCATGGGTAGCTGCTTCAATCTTTAGATCTGTACCTTGATGTTGAAATGGCGAACGAGTATGCACCTTGATGATGCCCCCCATGGCATTGCGGCCATATAGCGTACCTTGTGGCCCTCGAAGTACATCAATACGCTCTACATCTGCATAGCTAAAATCGAAAGCAGATTTGTCGATGTAGGGAATGTTATCTACATAGAGGCCGACGGAAGGGGTATTGATGCGTGAACCGATGCCACGGATATAAACGGCCGTAGTCAATCGTGAACCATAGTCGGGAATATACAGATTGGGGACTACAGCAGTGAGCCCTTTAATATTCTCAACTCCCGAAGTTTTTAAAGATTCATGTGATAAAAGTGTTGCTGAGTTTGGAAGTTGGCGTAGCTTGCGGTTCTCTTTCGGAGTTGCAACAATTGTAATTTCTTCAATATCTGTTACTCTTAATGTGTCTGTTTGGTCGGCTAATGTTTGGCCACTTATCAGAGACAATAAAAGGAATATCCATGTTTTATAAACTTTCATCATTTGTCGACAATTTATCAATGTAAATAATTGCGGCAAAGGTATGGCGAATTTAGTATATATCCAATCCTAATTTATGAGGAATTTCCTTTTGTAAAGTGCGATTATATACTATCCCAAGCTACATAGCCATGCATGACGGCATAGATAGTGAGGCCAGATAAGGATTTAATGCCAAGTTTGGTCGTAATGTTTTTGCGATGGGTGATAACAGTCGTAAGACTGATGTGTAGGCGGTCGGCAATCTCTTTGTGGATATATCCACGAACCAATAAGGAGAGTACTTCAATTTCGCGTGCAGATAAATCGTGTTCTGACATCGGATTAGATTGAGGGGCAGTAATAGGGTGATGTCCGCAGTTATGAAGTTGTAGGATTGAGGTAACCAACTGTTGTAAGTTAGCTTGGATATTAAGACAATGGATACCTGATAGGTGTGGTAGGTTATTACGTTCCACTAAAACTATAGTGCGACGAGCTCTTTCTCTAAAAAAAACGGTGTGTTCAAAATAGACAGCAGCAGCCACGAAGTAGTGAGCATACATATCTGGAGTATCGTCCATGAAAGTAGCAAAGTTTGGAAAAGTGCGTATAGCTGCCATGGGGAATACCTCTTCTAACAAACGTTGGAGTCCTAAAGCGGCCAATGTGTTGGGATCTATAATAGCTAATTCGTGGTTCATAGAAGTATTTTATTCAAATAAATTGGTAGAAAGATATCGCTCACCGCTATCGGGTAGCAGGGTAACAATCATTCGATTGTGAAACTCTGGTCTATGGGCTAATGTTCGAGCTCCATGTAAGGCTGCTCCACTACTGATGCCGGATAGAAGTCCTTCGGTGGTTGCTAAAGTACGTACCGCTTGGAATGCTTCACACTCAGAAATACCAATGATTTCATCGACCACAGAAGCATCGTAGTTATCAGGGATGAAATTAGCCCCGATACCTTGAATAGAATGTGGCTTAGCTACGCCTCCTTGTAATACGGGCGAAGATGAAGGTTCTACGGCTACGATATGAATATGTGGATTATGACGTTTTAAAGCGCGACCAATACCGCTTAATGTACCACCGGTTCCTACACAAGCCACAAAAGCTGCTATTTCCCCATCGGTGTCATTCCAGATTTCTTCGGCTGTGGTTTTACTATGAATCAGTGGATTAGTCGGGTTGCTGAATTGTTGAGGAATGAAGCTTCCGGGTATGGCTTTGTGTAGAGATTCGGCCTTGGCAATACTTCCCGCCATCCCTTCGTGACCGGGAGTCAATACAATTTCTGCACCGTAAGCCTTCAATAATCTGCGTCGTTCAGCACTCATGGTCTCAGGCATGGTTAGTATGACTTTATATCCTTTGATGCAAGCTACCATAGCCAATCCTATTCCGGTATTCCCACTGGTGGGTTCAATGATGGTGCCTCCCGGTTTCAATATTCCACATCGTTCGGCATCCTCAATCATAGCCAAAGCTACTCGTGCTTTTACGCTTCCACTGGGGTTGAACGATTCTATCTTGGCAATTAATCGTCCTGTTATATTTTCTGCTTTGCTATATCTTGTCAACTCAATTAGGGGAGTGTGGCCAATTAATTCAGTTAGGTCTTTCGCTATTTTTCCCATTTGTCACTTTTTTAGTGTATTATTGGCAACTTGAAGTATAAATATTCGCAGCTTCGGCACAACGTTCACCATCTACACCGGCCGAGACTATGCCACCGGCATAGCCTGCACCCTCGCCACAAGGGAATAATCCTTTTAAACGAACGTGTTGCAAAGATTCGCGGTCGCGAGTAATACGTACTGGAGCAGAAGTACGGGTTTCTACTCCAATTATGATTGCTTCATTGGTTAGAAAACCTTTGCTTTGCTTCCCGAAATGTAAGAAACCACGGATTAACCGTTCGCTTATAAAAGGAGGAAGCCAAAAATGTAAAGGAGAGGAAACCAATCCTGGTGCATAAGAACTTTCGGGTAAATCAAAACTGAGCTTCTTTTTTACAAAATCGTACATTCGCTGAGCCGGAGCAGTTTGTTTAAAGTTTCCTTGTTGCCAACAAAGTTTTTCCAATTGTTCTTGGAAGTTCATCATGCAAAGAGTACTATTAGGAGCATCAGTAAGAATATCTAAATCTTTCTTCCCCAAATCTTCAGGACGTATTTCAACCACCATGCCGCTATTGCTCCATCGCGAGCCGCGATTGCTTGGGCTCATGCCGTTCACCACCAACTGTTCGGGTCCGCTTGCCGCAGGCACTACAAAGCCACCCGGACACATGCAGAAACTATAAACGCCTCGTCCATCAACTTGGGTCACCATACTATATTCTGCGGTTGGTAAGAATAGCCCTCTACCTTCTTTGCGATGATATTGAATTTGATCTATCAGATGGGCAGGATGCTCCAAACGCACTCCAACCGCAATGCCTTTGGCTTCCATTTCTACTTTATTAGCATCTAACCATCGGTAAACATCGCGAGCAGAATGCCCGGTTGCTAAAATTACTGGCCCAAAGAATCTCTCTCCGGTGTTGGTTTCAATACCTTTTACTACATCCCCTTCCATAATCAGTGCGTCCATTCGGGTTTGAAAGTGCACTTCACCTCCGCATGACAAGATAGTGTTGCGCATATTCTCAATAACGCGTGGTAACTTGTCTGTACCGATATGTGGATGTGCATCCACTAAAATGGATGGCGATGCTCCATGTTGACAAAATACATTTAGAATTTTTTCTGTATTGCCTCGTTTCTTACTGCGCGTATAGAGTTTTCCGTCGCTATAGGCACCTGCACCACCCTCGCCAAAGCTATAGTTCGACTCGCTATCCACACGCTGCTCGCGGCCGATGCGCGCTAAGTCTTTCTTGCGTTCGCGCACATTCTTTCCGCGTTCAATCACCACGGGCCGTAGGCCTAATTCAATCAGTCGAAGTGCAGCAAACAAGCCGCCAGGGCCTGCACCTACCACCACCACTTGCGGGCGACCTTCTACATTATTATATATAGTAGGAACATACTCAAGCTTTTCGGGTATCTCGTTTACATAGACTCGAACGGTCAAGTTAACGAATATCGTGCGTTGGCGCGCATCGATACTCCGTTTCAGTATGCGCACCGCCGTTATGTCGTTAGCCCGAAGGCCCTTATCTGCAACGATAAAGGCCTTCAGTTGTTGTTCGCTTCCTGCTATTTCCGGGATAACCCGAAGCTGGTATTCGTGTATCATAGGGTTTCTTGCTTCAAACTTTCAATATATTTGTTGATGCGTTTCAGTTCGCGTGGGATATTGATGCGTTGTGGGCAGTGTTGATTACACTCTTTGCAATCTATGCATCGCTCTGCTTGGCGCACCTTGGGGACCGCACGGTCGTATCCCACCAAGAAAGCGCGACGCGCTTTGCGGTAATTCTCATCTTGACTACTTTCAGCAATGTTACCTTCGTTTACGCACTTGTTATAATGAAGCAAGATGGCCGGTATATCCAATCCATAGGGGCAGGGCATGCAATACTTGCAATCGTTACAAGGAATTGTGGGGTATTGACTGATGAGGCGAGCTGTTTCAAAAAGGAACTCCTTCTCCTCGTCGGTCAGTGGCACCATGGGTGAGAAGGTTGCAATGTTGTCTTGCAGATGCTCCATGTATTGCATACCGCTCAGCACGCTCAACACACCCGGATAGGAACCATTGAAACGGAATGCCCATGAAGCGACACTGCGTTCGGGCTCTTGTTGTTTCAAACGAGCCACGATGTGGTCGGGTAACTTGCTTAAACGGCCACCTAACAGCGGTTCCATAATCAGAGCCGGTATACCACGTTTCTCCATTTCGGCATAAATGTAATCCACTCCACTTTTTTTCCAATCCAAGTAGTTCATTTGGATAAGGATAATATCCCAATGTACTTCGTCGTGCATAGCCATCAGCTCGTCGAAAGCCTGTTTCGATCCGTGGAAAGAGAATCCCAATCGGCGGATGCGTCCGGCAGAACGTTCTGCCTTCAAGTACTCTATCATGCCATTATCAACGAATCGCGCTTTGAATTGTCTCATATTGCCTACCGAATGAAGCAGGTAAATATCTAAGTATTCAGTTTGCAAATCTTTCATTGATTGTTTGTACATAGCAATGGAAGCCTCACGCGAATAATTGCTGAAGTTAGACAACTTGGTAGAAAGGTAGTACGATTCACGAGGATACTTCTTCAGTGCCTCTCCGGTAGCTGCTTCAGACTGCCCTTGACAATAGGCTGGCGATGTATCATACATGTTTACGCCATGTTCCATGGCATAGCTTACTAGGCGATTTACTTGTTCTTGGTTTACGATTTCTCCTTTTCCATCAGGATTTTTCATCATAGGCCAGCGCATGCATCCATAGCCCAATAATGATATTTTCTCATTATCCAATTGTAAAGGTTTGTGGTAGGTCATTTCACCAGTTGCAATGGTTTTACTGCCATTAGTATTGTTTACAGACTTTTTTTTGCATGCTGCTAATAAGCTTGCCGATGCGGCTACACCTGTTAACTTCAAAAAGTCGCGGCGATTTATATCTTTACTCATATAATTGAGAATTGAAAATTAAAAACTAAAATGGATTTATATTTCATGGTGTACTTCGTGTCCTTCTACATAGATGGCTGATAACGGACGCACTGGACACAAGTGTTCGCAAGCACCACAACCGATGCATCGTTCGGTATTTATAATCACATGTTTGTGCTTGTTAGGACAATTTTCGTTCACTTTTACCTGAATGGCACCCGTTGGGCATGCGTCCATACACTTGCCGCAATCCACCTCTTCGTGCAACAAACAATTCTTCTTTATCCATACAGCATGGCCGATTTGCGTGCTCGACTTCACCTCTTTAGAAATCGGCTTGATAGCACCGGCCGGACAAACATCCGAGCACTTGGTACATTCGGGGCGACAATAGCCGTTTTCATATCCCATTTCGGGTTGCATCAGTGTAAGCAGGCCGGTAGATGGACGCAACACGTCGTTGGGGCATACCGATACACAGAGCTGACAAGCCGTGCAATGCTGTTCGAAGTTCTTGATGCTCAGCGCACCCGGAGGAACGAGGCGTGTCTTGCGTTCGGGCACTACCTTATCCTCGATAACGGCCAAACCGCCGTCGCGTTTCTTGTCTTGCGCCTTCAGCAACGAGGTGGTAGCCAAGATGGCGGTAGCCGTCAGCGCACTACGGCGACTCTCATCTACTACCGGTGCGGTCTTGGCTTGCTTCTTGCGCGGACGGTAGCTGATAGCCCCCTTGTTGCACTTCTCTATACAATCCATACAAGCCACACAACGGCTATAATCTATCTTATGACTCTTACTATCAATGCACGATGCTTTGCAATTACGGGCACACAATCCGCAGGCGTTGCACTTCTCGGTGTCAATCACCGGTGCCAGCCACGAGAGGCGTGAAAGGAATCCCAGCACGGTGCCCACGGGGCAGATGGTGTTGCAATAGGTTCGGCCACCGCGCCATGCCAATACGAAGAGCACCACCAATGTGACGAGTGCAATGATGAAGGTAGGCAGACTGGCTATCCACACCTCGGTTTCGTAGAAGGCATAACTATCCATGCGCTCGGCAAAGTAGGCCAGCAGGTTGTTTCCCCATCCGTAGAGAGGTGCCAGCAGGTTACTTGCAATGCGTCCGAACGAGCTGTAAGGAGCCAACAACGCTACAAACGAGCCAACACCGGCAATCAATGCCACTACAAACAGGGTAAGCACTCCGTAGCGCAACCAGTTCTTGGCGGGTGAATAACTGTAGCGGTTCTTTTTCTGCTTCTTTCCCATCCATCCGAAGAGGTCTTGTAATACCCCCAGCGGGCAGATGACTGAACAATACACACGACCGAAAATCAGCGTAAGAGCCACTAAGAATACAATCACGGCAACATTCAGTGCCAGCACCGCTGGCAAGAATTGAATCTTCGCCATCCATCCGAACCATGCATGTATCGTTCCTGTAAAGTCCAGGAAGAGCAAGGTAATCAGGCCGAAGAAGAGGATGGCCAATGTCAGTCTAATTTTACGTAACATTATCAATAAAGAGGGTTAGTTATGTTATTGTAAACAAATATTTTGCAAATATATGGTTTTTTTATTCATTATCCAAACAATGTACGGAAGGCTTCTTCAACTTTTCTTACCGGCACTAGTTCGATGCTCCACTTTCGGGTATCCAGTCCCTGCATGTTGTATTTGGGAAGCAGGAAACGTTTGAATCCTAACTTCTCCGCCTCGCCTATGCGTTGTTCGATGCGGTTCACCGGTCGGATCTCGCCCGAGAGACCAATCTCTCCCGCCATGCATACATCGGCATCAATGGCCACATCCATGTTGCTCGACAAGATGGCACTGATTACCGCCAGGTCGATGGCGGGATCGTTCATACGCAAGCCGCCGGCAATGTTCAGAAAGACATCTTTCTGCGCCAGCTTAAACCCTACGCGCTTTTCCAATACCGCCAGCAGCATGTTCATGCGTCGCGTGTCGAAGCCCGTTGCCGAGCGTTGCGGGTTGCCATACACCGCCGAGCTGACCAACGCTTGTGTTTCTATCAAGAATGGGCGCACCCCCTCTATAGCCGATGCAATGGCTATGCCGCTCATGTCGTCGTGGTCTTGTGTCAGCAGCAGCTCCGACGGGTTGCTCACCTGCCGCAAGCCATCCTGCCGCATCTCGTAGATGCCCAGTTCGGCCGTACTTCCAAAGCGGTTCTTGATGCTTCGCAAGATGCGGTACATGTAGTGCTGGTCGCCTTCGAACTGCAACACCGTGTCCACAATGTGCTCCAGCACCTTCGGCCCCGCAATGCTGCCCTCCTTGTTGATGTGGCCAATCAGAATCACCGGCGTATGGTTCTCCTTGGCAAAACGCAGGATAGCCGCCGAGCACTCGCGCACCTGCGTAATGCTTCCGGGCGATGAATCCACCAATTCGGACATAATCGTCTGAATCGAGTCGATAATCACCAAGTTGGGTTGTATGTTCTTGATGTGTACAAATATTTGTTCTAATAATGTTTCGCACACAATGAGGCAATTGCTTGGCGAAGTAGATAATCTGTCGGCACGCAGCTTCAGTTGTCGGGCACTCTCCTCACCACTGACGTACAACACCCGTTTGCTCGTCATGCGCAGCACGGTTTGCAGCACCAATGTAGATTTGCCTATGCCCGGTTCGCCCCCAATCAGCACCAGCGAGCCTGGCACCAGTCCGCCACCCAACACACGGTTGAACTCCGCATCGTTCAGGTCGATACGCGGTTCGTCGCCCGCCTCCACCTCACGTAGTGGCATCGGCTTGGTGCGTCCCACCTCTACGGTAGCAACCGGACGCAAGGTAGTTGCCTCCTTGCGCACAACCTGCTCCTTGTAGGTATTCCATTGTCCGCAAGCCGGACACTTCCCCACCCACTTGGGCGACTCCTGTCCGCAATTGGAGCATACATATAGTGTTTTCTCTTTTGCCATGAAAACGATTCCTTTTTTTTATTAATTATACAAAGGTAAGGATATTTTTCCAATATCGTTGATTAAGCGAAAAAAAACTGAATAACTGTACTTTCCACTCCATTCACGAACAAAGTTCTTACTCACCAAGAGAAAATAAATCGCTCATCCCTAAGGAAGAAAAGCATTACTGACTGAATAAAGTTAAAACAGCAGCGTTGTTTTATGAATCGACAAAGTTGTTTTATAAATCAGTGACGATGTTTGGTGAATCGGCGATGCTGTTTTATTTTTTATCAGGGATTTATTATCTTTGTTGCGTGAAACAACTATTTTAATCCAGAAGAGTGACATACAAATTTATTCGTGATAGATATGGCAAAGTACGTAAAACAAGAAATGAGCGATTTGAATGGTAGCGGCAAGAAGCGTGCCTACTACCGTCTACAAACCATCCGCAACCTGAGCGGAGACGAATTTATCGAGATTATGGCCGGACGGCATGCCGGCGTAAACCCTGCAATGGTGAAGCAAGTACTCTACCAAGCGGCTGAAGACATGGCCTTTTATATGGCTATGGGCTATACCGTCACACTTGATGGTATTGGCACTTTTCGTCCTTCGTTAGGCATGAAGCGTGGTAGGCAGATGGAAGAGATGGAAGGAGGTTCGCCTAAACGCAACGCACAGAGTATTTGCGTAAACGGCATCAACTTCAAACCCGCAAAAAAGCTTATCAAACGAACAAATGACGAATGTGAATTGGAAAGAGCCGGCACGAACAAACTTCATCGTTCGCCATACACCAAAGAGGAGCGTTTAAAGTTGGCAAAAGAGTTCCTGGAAAGCCATCCTTTTATGCGCGTCAGAGACTATATCGTCATTACAGAATTAAGCAGAACCGCTGCTTCCATGGAGTTACGCGAGTTCAGCCAACAACCCGATAGCGGCATTGGATGGACTGGAAGCGGCAGTAGCAAGTTGTATATTAAAAAATCGCTAACCTAATCTTATCAAAGCGTGATTTCACCGGCAATGGGTTTTTGCATCAAGCGACGCACTTCTTCAGGCGAATAGTTTTGTCCCAA
The DNA here is from genome assembly GCA_015060695.1 of Mediterranea massiliensis. Classification (GTDB taxonomy): domain Bacteria; phylum Bacteroidota; class Bacteroidia; order Bacteroidales; family Bacteroidaceae; genus Bacteroides; species Bacteroides massiliensis_C. Next base: position 320,113 of record SUYA01000002.1, on the reverse strand, counting down.
GAGGAACATGAGTTTAGTGATGGCCGATTCGGTAGTGGTGTCGAAACCGCTCACAACACCCGACTGCTGCAAGTAATAGCCTGTTTCGTAGCGCTCCATCTCTACGCTTCCAGCGCTACATTGGGTGACGTTGACAATGACCAACCCTTCTTGGGTAGCACGTCGAAGGCGGTTTAAGAACCATTCCTTTAAAGGAGCATTACCTGAACCGTAGGTTTCGAGTACTACAGCCTTCAAACCGGGTATGGAGAGAATAGCATCAACCACACTCTCTTGTATGCCGGGAAAGAGCTTGAGGATGGCTACGTTGGTGTCGAGCTGATAATGCGGATGAAGTTTTGTGGAACTGCTTTCGTTATGTATTTGTACATTATTATATTTAATGTGGATGCCTGCTTCGGCCAATCGGGGGTAGTTGTATGAACGGAAAGCGTTGAAATTTTCGGCATTGATTTTCGTGGTGCGGTTGCCTCTCATCAGGTGATTTTCAAAAAAGATACAAACTTCGGGTACGATTGGGGTTCCGTCAGGGTTGCATGCTGCGGCAATTTCAATACTTGTTAGCAGGTTTTCCTTTCCGTCAGTGCGTAATACACCGATAGGAAGTTGCGATCCGGTTAAGATTACGGGTTTGTTTAGCCCTTCCAGCATAAAACTCAATGCAGATGCGGTGAAAGCCATTGTATCGGTGCCGTGTAGCACTACAAATCCGGTGTATTGGTTGTATCGCTCGCTGATGATACGAACAATTTCTCGCCAGGCTTTAGGGTCCATGTCTGATGAATCCATGGGTGGTTCAAACTGATAGGTATCGATGCTGAAATTGAAATTCTGCAATTCGGGGACATGTTTTTGCAGGCGTTCAAAATTGAAGTTTTCCAATGCACCAGTTTCAGTATTCTCAATCATACCTATGGTGCCACCTGTGTAAATTAGCAAAACGGAAGTCTCTTGGATGGGCATACCTGTCAAATGTTCGTTATTAATCGACAAAGGTATAAAAAATAGCCGGTAATTTCGACAAAAAGTTAACAATCTTTCTTTCTTTATGTTGTTTATTGTCTGACGGACGAAAATGTATTTTATCTTTTTATCACAAAAAAGTGAGAAAAAGTGATAGAATGAATAATTTTATTGCTACTTTTGCGGCACTTATCAAACGAATGATTGAAACGAGAAGAATATGATTTTTTTCTGCCAACATACCGTCACATTCATGGGCACTACCACAACCCTTAGGGGTTAGGGTCAGTATTTTTGTTTCTACGTGTTACATCATTCATCAATCAGAACTTTATAAAACTTATCTACATAATGAAAGTCATGAAATTCGGCGGGACATCCGTAGGTTCCGTCAACAGTATTTTAAATGTTAAGAAGATAGTCGAAGCGGTGGAAGAACCGGTCATTGTAGTGGTTTCTGCTTTAGGTGGTATTACAGACAAATTGATAGCCACATCGAAAATGGCGGCAACAGGTAATATTGCTTATAAAAATGAATATCGAGAGATTGTAAACCGCCACATTGAAATGGTATATACCGTAATACCTGCCGGTGAGGAGCGTACCCGTTTGTTGGACACCGTGAATGGCCTATTGGACGAATTAAAAAACATATTTCAAGGCATTTATCTGATAAAAGACCTTTCATCGAGAACCAGTGATACAATTCTCAGTTATGGTGAGCGTCTCTCCTCATTGATTGTAGCCCAATTGACAGGTGCTCAATGGTTGGATTCGCGTCAATTTATCAAGACAGAGAAAAAACACTCGAAGCATGTTCTGAATTCAGAGTTGACAAATCAGTTGGTACGTGAAACGTTCAAGAATCAAACCAATCGTATTTTAGTGCCGGGATTCATTGCTACCGACAAGCAAACAGGCGAGGTTACTAATTTGGGACGTGGTGGTTCTGATTATACTGCTTCTATAATAGCAGCAGCTCTCGATGCCGATGTGTTAGAGATATGGACCGATGTGGATGGCTTCATGACGGCCGACCCTCGCGTTATTTCTTCGGCCTACATCATTGATGAATTAAGTTATGTGGAGGCTACCGAACTTTGCAACTTTGGAGCCAAAGTTGTTTATCCGCCCACTATCTATCCGGTATGCCATAAGAATATCCCTATTGTCATAAAGAATACGTTTAATCCTGAGGCAGCAGGTACGATTATTAAGCAACAAGTTACCAACCCGCATAGCAAAGCTATCAAAGGTATATCATCCATCAACGATACAAGTTTGATTACCGTACAGGGATTGGGTATGGTGGGAGTGATAGGCGTGAACTATCGTATCTTCCGTACATTGGCTCAGAATGGCATTAGTGTATTTCTTGTATCACAGGCTTCTTCAGAAAACTCGACTTCCATCGGTGTGCGCAATGCCGATGCTGATTTGGCTTGTGAGGTGTTGAACAGTGAGTTTTCCAAAGAAATTGAAATGGGAGAAATCTCACCTATTACCGCAGAAAAGGAATTGGCCACCGTTGCTATTGTAGGAGAAAACATGAAGCATACGCCGGGAATTGCCGGTAAACTGTTCGGCACGTTGGGGCGTAACGGCATCAATGTGATAGCTTGTGCACAAGGTGCTTCAGAAACTAATATCTCATTTGTCGTTTCCGGAAAGTCGCTACGTAAGACGTTGAATGTTATTCACGATTCATTCTTCCTTTCCGAATACCAAGTACTGAATATTTTCCTTTGCGGTATAGGCACCGTAGGAGGTAGCTTGATAGAACAGATACACCAACAACGCCAGAAGTTGATGCAAGAAAATGGATTGCGTATCAATGTAGTGGGTATTGCCAATAGTCGCAAAGCCATCTTCCGTCGCGAAGGCATCAATCTCAGTCAATACACATCTATACTTGAGGCAGAAGGTACTCCTAATTCGGTAGAAACATTGCGTGACGAAATTATTTCAATGAATATTTTTAATTCAGTCTTTGTTGATTGTACGGCAAGTGCTGAGGTGGCAGCTTTGTATAAGGATTTTCTGCAACACAATATTTCTGTTGTTGCTGCAAACAAGATTGCGGCATCGTCTGAATACGATAACTATCGTGAGTTGAAACAAATAGCCCGTCAACGTGGTGTTAAGTTTCTTTTTGAAACAAACGTTGGTGCAGGTCTGCCCATCATCAATACCATTAATGATTTGATTCATAGTGGCGACAAGATATTGAAGATAGAGGCTGTACTTAGCGGTACACTAAACTATATTTTCAATAAAATCAGTGCTGAAATTCCTTTTAGCCAAACTATTAAGTTGGCTAAAGAAGAAGGTTATTCAGAACCCGATCCTCGCATCGATCTTAGTGGAAAGGATGTTATTCGTAAATTGGTTATCTTAGCGCGTGAAGCCGGATATCAGTTAGAACAAACAGATGTGGAGAAACATCTCTTTGTGCCCGACCGATTCTTCCAGGGGTCGTTGGAGGAGTTTTGGAAGAATATTCCTGAATTGGATGTCGACTTCGAGGCACGCCGTCAAGTATTGGAGAGTGAGAATAAACATTGGCGTTTTGTGGCAAAGTTAGAAAATGGCAAGGCTTCTGTAGGTTTGCAAGAGGTAGATGCCTCGCATCCGTTCTACGGTTTGGAGGGAAGCAACAATATTATTCTTTTGACTACCGAACGTTACAATAAGTATCCAATGTTGATTCAAGGCTATGGCGCCGGAGCAGAAGTAACTGCTGCCGGAGTATTTGCCGACATTATGAGTATAGCCAACGTTTAGTCATGAAACATATTATTATATTAGGTGATGGTATGGCCGACTGGCCGGTAGAGGCTTTAGGCGGAAAAACATTGTTGCAAGCAGCTCAAACGCCCTATATGGATAAATTGGCGGCTATGGGGCGCAACGGCCGTCTGATAACCGTTGCTCCAGGTTTTCATCCGGGTAGCGAAGTGGCCAATATGTCTGTGTTAGGTTATAACTTACCTTTGGTGTATGAAGGTCGTGGGCCTTTGGAGGCCGCCAGTATAGGTGTGGATTTAAAACCGGGCGAGTTGGCATTGCGTTGCAATATTATATGTGTCGCTGAAGAGAAGATAAAGAATCATTCGTCTGGTCATATCACTACCGAAGATGCCGATGTGTTGGTGAAATACTTGCAAGAAAAGTTGGGCGATGACCGTGTACGATTTTATACCGGTGTTCAGTACCGTCATCTGTTGGTGATAAAGGGGGGAGATAAGCGCATTGATTGTACTCCACCTCACGATGTGCCGGGACAGCTTTTCCGACCTTTGTTGGTGAAGGCGCAGGTTCCCGAAGCACAAGAGACTGCTGATTTGATTAATCGTCTGATTTTGAAATCGCAAGAACTTCTTTCTATGCATCCGTTAAACCTTCAGCGTATTAGCGAAGGGAAGGACCCGGCCAATAGCATCTGGCCGTGGGGTGGGGGATATCGTCCACAGATGGAGTTGCTCTGTGAGAAGTTCCCGTTACTGAAGAGTGGGGCGGTTATTTCGGCGGTCGATTTGATTCGAGGCATCGGTTACTATGCCGGTTTGCAGAGGCTTGAAGTAGAGGGTGCCACCGGATTGTATGACACCAATTATGAGAACAAAGTAGCCGCCGCTTTGGAGGCTTTGAAGGCAAACGATTTTGTTTATCTGCATATCGAGGCCAGCGATGAGGCCGGACACGAAGGCAATGTAGATTTAAAGATACGGACTATTGAGAATCTCGATGCCCGTGCCGTAGGTCCTATTTACGAAGCTATACGGAAGTGGGATGAACCGGTGGCCATTGCTGTGTTGCCCGATCATCCTACACCTTGCGAGCATCGTACTCACACTGCCGAGCCGGTTCCTTTCCTTATTTGGTATCCGGGCATCGAGCCTGACGATGTACAGACTTTCGATGAAGTAGCTGCTTCTCAAGGCGTTTACGGCCTACTGAAAGAAGATGAATTTATGAATGAATTTATGAAATAAGCCATGTTATATTATAGTACAAACAAACAGACCCCCGAAGTCTCTTTGGAAGAAGCCGTTGTAAAAGGGTTGGCGGCTGACAAAGGACTTTTTATGCCTCGAACCATCAAACCGTTGCCCAAAGAGTTTTTCGATACCATCGACTCTCTTTCTTTTCAAGAGATGGCCTATCGGGTGGCCGATGCTTTCTTTGGCGAGGATGTTCCTGCTGAAACTTTGAAGCAGATTGTGTATGATACGTTGAGTTTCGATGTGCCTTTGGTAAGGGTTACCGACACGATTTATTCCTTAGAACTCTTCCACGGTCCTACGCTGGCTTTCAAGGATGTAGGCGGCCGATTCATGGCTCGTCTATTGGGCTATTTCATCCGTAGGCAGGGAAAGAAGCAGGTAAACGTGCTGGTGGCCACTTCGGGCGACACGGGTAGTGCTGTGGCCAACGGATTCTTGGGGGTAGAAGGCATACATGTTTATGTGCTTTACCCCAAGGGTAAGGTTAGCGAGATACAAGAAAAGCAGTTTACAACGTTGGGACAAAATATTACTGCTTTGGAGGTGGATGGCACTTTCGACGATTGTCAGGCTTTGGTAAAGGCTGCTTTCATGGATAAAGAGTTGAACGAGCATTTGCAACTGACCAGTGCCAATTCCATCAACGTGGCTCGTTTCTTGCCGCAGGCTTTCTATTATTTTTATGCTTACGCTCAGCTGAAGAGGTTGGGATTGTCCGACAATGCGGTGGTGTGTGTGCCCAGCGGGAACTTCGGAAACATTACCGCCGGCTTGTTTGGCAAGCAGATGGGGCTGCCCATAAAACGTTTCATAGCTGCCAACAATCGTAACGACATATTCTATCAATACTTGCAAACCGGCGTTTATGCGCCTCGGCCTTCGGTAGCAACCATTGCCAATGCCATGGATGTGGGTGCTCCCAGCAACTTTGCTCGTGTACTCGACCTTTATAAAGAGAATCATGCAGCTGTTTGTGCCGACATTAGCGGAGCAACTTATACTGACGAACAGATTGCCGAAACCGTAAAACAGGTATGGGAGAAGCAAGGTTATCTGCTTGATCCTCACGGCGCTTGCGGTTATCGTGCCTTGCAAGAGGGATTGCGACCGGGAGAGGTTGGTGTCTTTCTGGAAACCGCTCATCCGGCCAAGTTTAAAGATACGGTGGAACATATTATTTCGGCCCCTGTCTCCATCCCTGAAAAGTTGCAGGCATTTATGCAAGGCACCAAGCAAAGTTTGCCGATGAGTAAGGAGTTTGCTTCCTTCAAAGAGTATCTGATGACGCTATAAGACGGAGGTTTTATACGATGAAGGTTACCGTAAGCCTTCACTTTCTCTATCTCCCCCGATAAGGAGTAGCGAAGGTGGAGGCTTATATTTTGTCGATTGCAGTATAATGCTTATATCCAGCGTGTTATAGTTTCCTTTGATTTCTGCGAATGGAAACGCCTGTTTCCTTGCAAGGAAACGCCGGTTTCTTAGTTAGGAAACGCGCGTTTCCCAGTTAGGAAACGACAGTTTCCTCGCATGGAAACGGAACGGTGATTGTACATCGCTTTTCAGTAAGTGATGAAGAGCAAGAAGTCCCCTTCGGCATCAATGGAAAAGGTGTCTGCTATCGTGCAGTTCAATGTGCCTTGCCACCAGGTAGTGAAGTCGTAGATGGGGTATCGAAGACCTTCGCTTCGGAAGTTTCGAGCAGTGAAATTGAAGATGGAAACCTGTTGACCGGGACGGCAATCAAATTGGCACGTGTTGCTACAAGGAATAAACATGCCGTGGTCGGTAAACATTCTTACTTTCAGTCCCATCCGCATATACTCCATTAGCAGACTGATATTTCCGATGGTATGGTCTTCACGTTTACCCGTAGCCCCTACAATGGCAATGCTCCGTTTACCTAATTGGCGCAGGTGGCCGATAGCTTTGGTCTGGTCGTTAGTTTCTTGGTCGTCTATGCAAAGCAACAGGTCGGCATACAGTCTCCGGTTGATGTCCGAAAGCGAATCTCCGTCACCGACAATCAAGTCGGGGCGATGTCCATGTGCAATGTACTCGTCGGCACCACCATCGCAACACACTACATAGGGGGCCTTGGCCAACACTTGCAGAGGCGTAGGATGTGTCGGATACTCTCCATTGGCCAGTACCACTGCTTCTATCTTCATGAATTCTTCCATCTTTTTACTCTTTTCTCATCAGTTCTTTCCACTTCCGATAACCTAACACACAGACTGCTGCATAGAAGGCGTACAGCAATGCCGTGGCATGCAACCCCTTATAGAGATACAGCCCTACGCTGACAACATCTACCACCATCCATACCCACCATTGCTCAATGTACTTGCGAGCCAGCATCCACATACCGACAATACTTAGTGCCGTAGTAAACGAATCCCACCAAGGCACCGTACTATCGGTAAAGTTAGTTAGTAGCCAAGCGATGCCGATAAACGTAGCCAAGAAAACAATAGCCAATCGTAGGCAACTTTGCAGGCCAATGTGGCTGATGGGCAACTCCCTTTCTTGTTTGCCGTCGCCATACTTCCAGGCAAACCAACCATAGGCCGCAATTAGCAGATAGTAGATGTTAATACCGAAGTCGGCATACAACCCGGCTTCGTAGAATACAAATAGGTAGATGGCCGGCATAACAATGCTGGCTATCCACAAGTAAATGCTGGCCTTATATTCCAACCACAGGTAGATAAAACCTGTCAATGTTCCTAATATCTCAATGGCTTGTTCCATAAATTATCGGCAAAAGTAGATGCTTTGTCCGAAAATAACAAGCTACCGACATAGTTTTATTCTAAATTTCTTACCTTTGCACTCCGTAATTAAAAACTATTCAAAATTATGTTCACATTATTAGAAGTAACTAAACCTGTCGAAGAGGCAACCGGAAACCTCGTCGATGTACCCCAACTTCTCAACCAACTTTTTCAATGGGGAGTAAGTGCCGGTAAGCAAATCCTTGCAGCTCTGCTTGTATTTATAGTAGGACGCATTCTTATCTCATTGGTTAACAAGCTGGTGGCCAAACTCTTAAATCGCAACAAAGTAGATGTAGGCATCCAAACGTTTGTCCGTAGTTTTGTCAACATCATGCTCACCATTTTGCTAATTGTAGCCGTTGTCAGTAAGTTAGGGGTAGACACCACTTCGTTTGCCGCCCTTTTGGCCTCGGCCGGTGTAGCCATCGGTATGGCCCTTTCAGGCAATTTACAAAACTTTGCCGGCGGACTCATTATCCTGTTCCTGCGCCCCTTCAAAGTAAACGACTACATCGAGTGTCAAGGCGTTTCGGGTACAGTCGTCGAAATCCAAATCTTTCACACCATCCTCCGCACCCCCGACAACAAACTAATCTACGTTCCCAACGGTTCGCTCAGCAGCGGTGTTGTGGTAAATTACAGCCGAGAAGCCCTACGCCGTGTCGATTGGACATTCAGTGTAGAGTATGGAGAAGAGTATGACAAGGTAGAGGCCGTTATCCGCCGTTTGATTCTTGCCGACGAACGTATCCTTTCCACCCCCGAACCTTTTATAGCCCTCACCGCCTTGGCCGACAGTAGCGTCAACGTCGTGGTGCGTGTTTGGGTTAAGAATGCCGATTATTGGGACGTCTTCTTCCAAATGAATAAGCAGATTTATGCCGAGTTCAACAAAGAAGGCATCTCATTCCCCTTCCCACAACTCACCGTTCATAACGCTGATAAATAGGCATTTGTGTTTTTTTAACGAAAATTCTATAGCTTGTCCATGTCGATTTATTTTTTATATTTGCATTGAATATTAAATATAAACAATCGATATGGACAAGATGAAAAAACTGCTTCAAGCACTGCTTGAAGCACCCCAACTACCCACAACCCAACTACAAGCCCTCAACGAGGCTATGCTGAAAGATTACAAACTCTCCTATGGAGGATTCTTGGAAATTCACCCCAAGGAAGTAGAAATCTATTATGTAAATCGGAAAGCACATCTCCCCTATGTGGATAGTAACATGCACTGCATGCTCGACCCCAAAACCAACGATGAAATCAGAACCATGCAATCCAATCGTTTCGGCAAACTATACATGCATCGCAAAGGATTGGGAGGAATGGATGTATGCCTCAGTAATTCCAGCGAATACGCACTATGTTGCAACATAAAAGCGGCCGAAGTCAATGGAATGGAGTATTGGAGCCAGTTAAAAGTGCGCAATGCTGTGCTCGACCACTTCTGCCGGTACGAAGGTGTAGAACCAAACCTCACCAATCGGGTAAAGTGGATGAATAGATTGAATCAAGAAAACGCCATGACCCTGTTAGCACCTCGCGAAGAAAAAATCGAAGGCTATGTATATCATTTACGACGTCGTTCCCTTCGTCGTCGCGACAAATTAGTGCAACTCCCTTTGCGCTCGTTCATAGATATTTGGAATAAAGGGCTTCAGATGAACAACGTTCAAAAAGTAAACCTCTATATGAATGCCCACCCCCATGAGAACGTAATCGATGTCTTACGGAAGAATGGTTTCCGTTATATACCGGCCGAAATAAAGGCTCGTTACCGCATTGATAAAAAGATGAAGCTATATGACTAAGAGATACAAAAAAAGACCGCCAAGTGTGGAAGCCACCTAACAGTCCGTTTCTTTGTAGCGGGACCCGGGATTGAACCGGGGACCTCATGATTATGAATCATGCGCTCTAACCAGCTGAGCTATCCCGCCATCGTTTCTCGATTGCGGGTGCAAAGATATAGCTTTTATTTTATCTACCAAAACTTTTAAGGAAATATTTTAAGAAATCTGTTGCGTGACTAAAAAAGGGGAAGCATTTCTTACGATGCTTCCCCTTTTTTAAAAGGTTTATAATTCAGATAAACGTTTATTCTGCCACAATAGGTTTATGTCTCGGTACTAATGTCTTCATAATGCTCCAGGCAATGATGTAAGCCACTGCACAGATGCAGAAGATAATCATGTAGCCGGCAGGCTTGCCTGCAAATCCGAAGAATGTGAAAGCATCACCTTGGTTGGCTGCATAATCAAATAGCACACCGGCTCCTTTGTTAATCAAGAACGAACCAATACCTCCTGCCATAGCACCAATTCCGGTAATGGTGGCAATGGTAGATTTGGGGAACATATCTCCGATTGTCGAGAATATATTGGCCGACCAAGCCTGATGACCTGCACCAGCAATACCGATGATAATTGCCGGGAACCATACCGAATAGCTCTGTAATGGCTGAGCAAACAGGGCAAACAGCGGAAAAAAGGCAAATATCAACATGGCACGCATGCGACCGGCATACGGTTCCATACCTTTCTTTTCGACAAACAACTTGGGTAAATAGCCACCAAAGATAGAAATAACAGTAACAATGAGGTACAGAACAAATACTAACATCTTGCCTTCAGTAGTCTGCATAGGTTTACCCATCTCAGAAAAATAGGCCGGTGCCCAAAACAAATAGAACCACCAAACACCGTCGGTAAAGAACTTTCCGGCAATGAACGACCAAGTTTGTTTGTAGGTAAAACATTGCAGGAACGGAATGACTTTTTCTTCCTTGGCACTCTCTTTCTTTACTTCCTTACCTTCGTTAGTGTCATCCTGTAAAATGTATTCCAACTCGGCTTGGTTAACATACTTCGATGCTTGCGGTTTGTCATACATGAATACCCAGAAGAACATCCAAATGAAGCCCAAAACACCGATGATAATAAAGGCCATTTCCCATCCAAACTTGTCGGCTAACAGAGGAACGCTGAGCGGAGCAGCTAAGGCTCCTACCGATGCACCGGCATTGAATAATGAAGTAGCTAATGCACGGTCTTTTTTGGGGAAGTATTCTGCGGTAGTCTTGATAGCTGCAGGGAAGTTTCCTGCCTCGCCTAATGCCAAAATAGCACGACATACCAAGAATAGCCATACACTGACCGATGCCACAGCCAATGCCAATTCAGAACCGTTTTCGATGGCTTTTAGTGCTTCAATAGATTCTACACCCTCAATGCTCATAGTGGCCCAACCACAACCGGCATGCATACAGGCACCGAGTGACCATACACCGATGGCCCAAAGAAAGCCTTTCTTGGTACCCATCCAATCGACAAATTTGCCTGCAAAAAGACATGCAATGGCATAGAATATGGAGAAGAAGCCCGTAATGGTACCATAGTCAGAATCTGTCCAATGGAACTCTGGTGCAATATAATCCTTCCAGGTCAATGAAAGAACTTGGCGGTCCATGTAGTTTACAGTTGTTGCCACAAAAAGCAACAAGCAAATCCACCATCGCCAATTAGTCATTTTTTGATTCATGGTAATCAGATTTAAGAAGCATTATCTCATTTCAGTGTACTTGATTTCGTCTTTGTCACCGTAGTTCAGGTTTTCTCCACCCATACCCCAAATAAACATGTAATTGCTGGTACCGGCTGCTGCGTGAATAGACCATTCTGGAGATGTAATGGCTTGTTCGTTTTGCATCCAAACCAAACGTTGTTGTTGGGGTTCACCCATTAAGTGACAGATGGCATTACCCGGAGTAACGTTGAAGTAGAAGTAGGCTTCCATACGACGAGTATGGGTATGTGCCGGCATGGTATTCCATACAGAACCTGGTTTCAATTCAGTTAAACCCATTTGCAATTGGTTGGTACCACCACCTTTTACTTTGCTCAATACCGAGCTAACGATGAGTTGGTTAACCACACGGTCGTTACTATCTTCCATTTTTCCGTAGGCATCACTTTGAGCAATAGCATACTTTTTGGGGTCGGCCTTCTTGTCGGTTGTAATCAACTGAGTCACAAATTCTTTATAAGCCGGAGTAGAGTTGATATAGAATTTTGCCGGATTAGCAGGGTCGTTGCTCTTGAAGGTAACTTCTTTTTTGCCACAACCAACATAAAGACCTTCTTTGAACTTCATGGCATACTCTTTGCCGTCAACAGTAACTACACCGTCGCCACCAACATTGATAACGCCTAACTCACGGCGATCAAGAAAGTGTTCGGCCTTCAATTCGTCGAAAGTTTCCAACTTCAACACTTTGTTTACTGGCATTACGCCACCGTAAATCAAACGGTCGTAGAGGGTATAAGTTAAGTTTATTTCGTCCGGGGCCATTACTTTTTCCATTAAGAATGAACTGCGTAAACGCTCTGTGTCGTAGTGCTTTACGTCTTGCGGATGGCAAGCAGTTTGTACTGTGTAGTTCACTTGGGCTGATGCCGACATAGCGGCAACACCCATGAATAATGCAATTGCTAACTTTTTCATAATTTCTAATTTATTTTAGTTTGTGATTTTATTATACTTAAGGGTATTATTATTTTGTCTCCTTTTGAAATTTAATGATGGCACGACGATTAAGTATCATCAAGAACAGCGTGATGAGTACCAATACACCGGCACCGATATACTTCAATGAATAAGTCAAGTGGAAGATAATCCATGCAAATGGGCTGGATGCAAAGTCAAGAGCACCGCCTTCAAATCCTTCGGGTATCTTCAATGCTCCGTCTGGACTACCCTTAGCTACGGTTACTTCATAAGCATCGTGAGCTGCTTGGGTAAAGTAGGGTGCCAAGTCGGTAACAAAATAAAGACCGATGGTTAATACTACCAAACCAATGATGAATGTCTTCAACACGTTACCCTTAGTGATGGGTAATACAAGTGGGAAGAGATAGAACATACCAGCTAATGAAGCCAATGGCAAGAATTCGTTACCTGGCAATAATACGGCTAATAACAAGGTAACAGGGATAAGTAGCAATGAAACTACCAATGTGGCCGGATGGCCGATTACCAATGCCGGACTCATACCGATGTTCAAACCAACAGCACCTTTAAATTTGCGGGCAATTAACTCACGGGTAGCGTCAGAAATAGGCTTTAATCCTTCGATAAACAGGCTGGTGATACGTGGAATCAACTCCATTACGGCACCCATTTTAATACCCAAACCTAAAATGTTGGGAATCTTATCTACCATTTCAGCACCGTTCTTGCAACTTAGGCAACCAATACCACAACCGATAAGAATACCTAAGAATAGCGGTTCACCCAGCAAACCGAATTTCTTTTTCATACCTTCTGCGTCAATATTCAATTTGTCGAATCCGGGAATCTTGTCCAATGCCTTATTTATGATAAGTGCAAACGGAACAAATCCAGCACAGAACGGTTGAGGAATAGAAATACCTTCCATCTTGTCGTAGAAACCTTGGAATTTGTCTGCTGTATAGTCAGCCATAATCAATGTGATGATATAGCAAATGATGGCTGCGAAGAAGCCCCACCAGATATTGCCGCTTGCAAAATAAACAACCGCACCAATAAAGGCAAAGTGCCAATAGTTCCACAAGTCGATGTTTACTGTACGAGTAGTCTTGGTGAGAAGCATCAAGATGTTAACACCCAAACAGACAGGGATAATAAAAGCACCTACTGAAGTGTTATAGGCCACCGCCGCTGCCGCCGGCCATCCCATATCAAATACTTTAAGCTGTAAATCGTAGATTTCCACTACTTGGCTCAGAGCCGGTCCGAGACTACTGGTCAATAGAGAGGTTACTACCGAAAGACCTACAAAACCTACACCTACTAGCAAACCGCTTTTCAATGCTTTGCTGAATTTAATACCGATACACACTCCTAAAATCGTAAAGATAATAGGCATCATTACGGCTGCTCCTAAGCCGATAATGTAACTGAAAACTTGTTCCATTCTTTATAATTTAAATTGATATTTATTATGTTTTTCTTAATGGTAAGAATAAAAAAACGGTTCAAAATTAAGACCTTTTCTTAATTATTCAAATTTGAAAAGCATAATAATTAGTAAAAACAAAAAAAATGTTTGCTTTTTAGCGTTATCGAGCACGAAAATACATGAAAAACCTCCATTTTGTACATAATACATTCTATTATATTCAAACTATTGACTATTTTTGTAACGTATAATAATTCTGAATACCTCATAATAATAATTGCATGAAGAGATTTACGACTATCTTACTTTTTTGTTGTTTTGTTATTGTTGCTGTGTCAGCCAATTCTTATAAAAGAAAAATTTTAGTGGCTCAAGATGGTACGGGCGATTATACTACGATAACTGAAGCCATTGAAAATATACGTGCCTTCATGGATTATAAAGTAACGGTGTGTGTTAAAAAAGGTATTTATAAAGAGAAAATAGTGTTACCAGAGCAAATAGAAAATGTAGACTTTGTGGGAGAAGATGTAGAAAACACCGTTATTACTTTCGATGACCATGCCAATATCAATAAAATGGGTACCTTTCGTACCTTTACGTTTAAGGTGGCAGGCAATAACATAACATTTCGTAACCTAACCATAGAGAATAATGCTCCGTTATTGGGGCAAGCAGTTGCTCTCCATACAGAGGGTACTCGGTTGGCTTTTATAAATTGTCGTTTCTTGGGCAATCAAGACACCATTTACACTGGTGGGCGTGAAGCTAAGCTGCTTTTCTTGAACTGTTACATTGAAGGGACTACCGATTTTATCTTCGGCCCGGCAACAGCTCTATTTAGACATTGTCTTATCCATTGTAAACGTAATTCTTATATTACAGCGGCTTCCACACCGAAAAACGTCGCTGTGGGCTATGTCTTTCACCGTTGTCGGATAACTGCCGATTCCACAGTGAATCAAGTATATCTGGGACGTCCGTGGCGACCCTATGGATTTACTTTGTTTATGCATTGTGAATTGGGGGATTTTATCAAACCTGAAGGATGGAACAATTGGCGTAATGCAGAGAATGAAAAAACAGCTCGTTATGCCGAATATGAAAATCAAGGGAAAGGTGCAATGCGTAAAGAACGGGTGAAATGGGCAAAGCAACTAACCTCTAAAGAGGCTCTGAAATATAAAGACATGAACTATCTCTTTGAGGAAGATACTGAATGGTTTGCTGAAGTGATAAAGAATACTAATAGTATAAGTAGAATAACAGACAAATGAAAAATGTGCTAAAATTATTATTATGGGTGCCGATGTTATTATTCTTATCGGCATTTAAGGCTGACACAGAAAAACCTACCATATTCATGATAGGAGATTCTACTATGGCTAATAAAAATATAGAAGGCGGAAACTTGGAACGTGGATGGGGACAGATGCTTCCCGGATTTTTGAGTGAAGAAATCCGGGTGGATAATCATGCCGTAAATGGACGTAGCAGCAAGAGTTTTATAGATGAAGGACGTTGGGATAGAGTGTTGGAGTTGATGAAACCAGGCGATTATCTCTTTATTCAATTTGGTCATAATGATGAGAAGCCCAAGGCCGATCGCCATACAGAACCAGGAACAACCTTCGATGCCAATCTGCGACGATTTGTAAATGAGGCTCGTGCCAAAGGGGCAATTCCTGTGTTATTTAACTCTATTGTGCGTCGCAAATTTGCCTCAATAGCCGATGCCGATGTTATACAGAATGCCGTAATGGAGGATGATACTCGTCCGGAAATAGGGGAAGCAATTCAGCGAGTGGGTAATAAATTAATAGATACTCACGGGGCCTATTTAGAATCTCCTCGCAATGTAGCTAAAGAATTAAATGTGCCGTTTGTGGATATGAACCAAATAACCAAAAAATTGGTAGAGAGTATGGGGCCAGAAGATTCTAAAAAACTCTT
Source organism: Mediterranea massiliensis (assembly GCA_015060695.1). GTDB lineage: Bacteria > Bacteroidota > Bacteroidia > Bacteroidales > Bacteroidaceae > Bacteroides > Bacteroides massiliensis_C. The sequence continues at coordinate 304,460 of SUYA01000002.1, read as the reverse complement.
TTTATGGGTAAAACCAGGTGTGATTCCAGCATTGCCTAAAGGACGTGAAGATGATACACATCTCAATGTATATGGTGGACGTCTCATTACAGCGTTAACTGTCGATGCCATAGCAGAAGTTGTTCCGGCGCTAAAACCTTATCTGAGACATTATGATTTTGTGGTAGCCAAAGATGGTAGTGGCGATTTCTTTACTTTGCAAGAAGCCATTAATGCAGTTCCCGATTTCAGAAAGAATGTTCGCACTACGATTCTGTTGCGTCCTGGTATTTATAAAGAAAAGTTGGTGATACCCGAAAGTAAGATAAATATTTCATTGATGGGGCAGGAAGGTGCAGTCTTGTCATATGATGATTATGCCAATAAGAAAAATAAGTTTGGCGAAAATATGGGTACTTCCGGTTCTTCCTCGTGTTATATTTATGCGCCTGATTTCTATGCTGAGAATATTACATTTGAGAATACTTCCGGACCAGTAGGGCAAGCTGTGGCTTGTTTTATTAGTGGCGATAGGGCATTCTTTAAAAAATGTCGTTTCTTAGGATTCCAAGATACTTTGTATAATTATGGTAAGGGGCAGCGTAATTATTTTGAAGATTGCTATATAGAAGGTACGGTTGATTTTATCTTTGGCTGGTCTACAGCAGTTTTTAATCGTTGTCATATTCATAGTTTGGGTAATGGGTATGTGACGGCACCGGCTACTGACGAAGGGGTGAAATATGGCTACTTGTTCTATGACTGTAAGTTAACCTCCTCTGAAGGAGTGACTAAGGTTTATTTAGGGCGTCCGTGGCGTCCCTATGGCCAATCTGTTTTTATCCAATGTGAATTGGGTAGCCACATTGTGCCTGAAGGTTGGCATAATTGGGGAAGTAAAGAGAAAGAAAAAACAGCATTTTTTGCTGAATATAACAATAGGGGTGCCGGTGCCAACGTAAACAAACGTGTTCCTTTTGCTCATCAACTATCAAATTTGCAGAGGTATGACATAGAATCTGTCTTGGCAGGAGATGACGGTTGGAATCCGATAAAGAACGGAAACGATTTATTGATTATTAAAAGATAAACCAACGGTTAAAAAAATCGAGCACCTCTTTTTGCATAGTTCGATTAAATAAGTGTTTCTCGTTCCAGGTCTTTGTAATCAATTTATTGCTTGCTTGTTGGCTGTCCCAAACATGCTGCATGATTCTATAGGCATCCCATGCCCCTTCTTGTGGGAATAATTTGTCTTGGCTGCCATTAAAAAAGAGAGTGGGCTTAGGACAAGCAATAGAAGCTACATGCGGATAATCTAAATAACGACGTATGCCTGGCAGAATCATGGAATAGGCTGAGCCTCCCTTGTTCTGATTGTTGGTCACGCTCATCAGATATTCGGTTGTATTCATCCAGCAAACTGAAGCAGAGGCTGCTACAATGTCGCTTAAAGCTGCCATCATCCACGAACGGTAGGCTCCCATAGAAAAGCCTAAGCTCCCAATTCTTGTACTATCTACATAAGGCAAGGTGGTCAAGAATTCGGCACTACGCACGTCGTCTATATTGATTATTGCTCCCCATGAAGTACCCATTTGCAAGAAATTAGAGGCCAAGGCTTGTTGACCATCATAATCGCTTCCTTCTTCCATACCACGTTCACCCCAAAATAAGGCATCAATAGCTAATACTACATAACCGTTTTTTGCGAAATAGTCTCCGAGATATTGATTATCATAATACTTCTTAACCCATTGCTCGGCATCTTCTTTAATTTCTTCTGCAACGTGAAATGGTCTAACCATTTTCTCTTTCCCAATGGAAAAGTGCGCTCCATGATCGTGAAGCATGACAATAGCAGGAAATGGCCCTTTACCTTTTGGAACAAGCAGATAACCAGGAATGCGACTCCATGCCGAAACATTGAATTCTATTTTCTGTGCACTATACCCATCACGTTCTTCACATGCAACTATTTCCATGTTGTAATCGGTAGCCTGAGGAGGTAGTTGTTGCATGCAATCCCATACTTTGTTACGGGCTTGGTTACGCCACTCATTGAAATCTGTTATTGTACTGTTTCCCCATGCCAGAGGATAAGTAAGTTGAGATTTCAATGCTTCATAAAATTGTGGCATATTACATTTTAAAACTTCGTAGCGCATTCCCTCTGTTTCCTGTGCATTCCCTATTGTGATGCAGAAACAGGATAATAATATTGCTAATAATCTTAGTTTCATCACTTGTTATTTTTCATTTCCCATTCTACTGATGCCATAATAAACGAACCTATGGCTTTGCCTTCATTTTCTACAACAGTGATGTCTTTTCCAGCTAAATAATAATTTGATGTACCTGTTCTTGAATGGTCTTTTGCCGGTCCTAATCCGGCCGATGCGCAACTTTGCACAATGTCTATGCCTTTGTCAGTGTGACGGATAAATTTTTTAATCAAACCGTTGTAAGCCTTTTCTGCTACCGGTAGATAAACATCCTTATCTATCAGTCCTAAACGGATGCCTTTCAGATAAGCATAGGTGAAAATACAAGAAGCAGAGGCTTCTAAATAGTTGGTCTGAGTGCCCACATTATAAACTTTATCTCCTATGCTATCTCCCTTGCCATCAGCTTGCATACTTTTGTCATATTGCAGCAATTGATACCACACACCCGATTCCGGGTCTTGCCAACGCTTCAAACCGGCAGCTACTTGGTTGTATATCGCTAACAATGCTTGATAATCGGCATGTTCTTTAGGCATAAATTCCAAGACATCGGTCAGTGCGGCAAAATACCATCCCATTCCTCTTCCCCAAAATTCTTGACTACATCCTTTGAACGGACCTTCTTTGCGAGCCCAAAACGAATTCTCATCTTCGGGAGTGGCACTCCATGCATGATAGTTCAATTGCTTTTCGCTATCATAAGTAAAATGATGAATAGTTTTAAATTGGTGTGCAATGTCTGTCCAACTCTCTGTATTTTCAATGCACTCTGTCCCAAAGTTATGTTGCCAAGCGGCATAAATGGTAGAACCCATGTAAAGTCCGTCAAGCCACATCTGATTGGGATAGATGGCTTTATGGAAAAAGCCTCCTGCTCCGGGTAAATCTTCAGCAATGCGTAAATGATCGTTTTTAAGTTTGTTTCTTATCAAGTCGGCCGCACGCTTATAGCGGTCGGCCTCTTTGGTGTTCCCTTTTTCTTTTTTGTATAAGACAAAAAAGATGTTCCCGGCCGGAAGATCATCTATGTTACTATAACGAAGAGCCGATTCACCTTTCAAATTCACTATTTGTGTGCCGTTGTCATTTAAGCTGTTGTCAGCAAATGATTTTACAGCATTGTAATATGCCGTTTTTTCGGGATATAACAACCATGTTTTCAATACAGCATTAGCAACCAATCCAGATACGTAGTCCCAACCGGATGTACTCAATTCTGATTTATATTTGCGGTTGCAGTAGAAGTCCTTTAATCCGTGCGATTCTACCATTAGTTGTGAATACCTTATTTCTTCTTTTACCGCTTTGTTACTATTGCACGATAGCAGTATGAATGCCGCAAGAGTTGTGATGAAGTAGTTTTTCATGGTGTAAAAAGTATATTCTATTAACGGTACAAATATACTTTTTTCTTTTTTTAGAGAAACTATTTCTCTCTATATTTTTCTCGGATACTGATAATGCTTTTCAATTGGTCGTATTCATGTTCGAAGCATTCGCTAAAGAAGTGTTTCCCTAATTCATGCTCAATTTGTTTGAAAGTCCATAACTTTCCGTCAATCAGTTGCTTGCCTGGTATGCTCTTCTCGTCAGCCAGGCACAAGCTGAATAGGTAAACAAGTCGTTGCCCATGTTCGTTACTGAATGGGTGAACTAAATGAAACCGAAGAGCTTTTTTCGGAACTTTGTGCAGGGTCTTTTTTATCATTCGCCAAGCACCTTCTTCCAATGTTTCTCCAAAGTGTAAGAAGTCCTCAATCAAGATGTCGCTTTTCCCTTTTTCAGCTTGATGCTCTCCTCCCTTTGGTCGCAATAACAATAAACCATGTACAGAAACAGCAATTCGTATGACGGGGTGTAGATACTCTTTTTTGCTGTCGGCAGGCAGACATTTCCCTATCACATCGCCTTGTGGAGTGATGATAGGAAGGAAAAATACTTTCTTCATCAACCGATTGAAATAACCAATGCATTGTTGATTAATGAGAATGGCTGTTATGAATAAAAGTGAAGGAATTATGGTTAGCAGAATAAATTGCATTACATGATTCATGGGATGTTGAATCGACCATGCCAGAAGAGTGATGGCCAAGTGGGCAATTCCTAAAATAAGAATAATGCGACAAGAAACCAGGGTGGCCTCTATACTTTGCTTTTGGATGTGTGAATGCTTTTTAATGATGTTTTTTCTAAGCCAATTTCTTAATAAGAGTATGCTTACAACAGGAAGTAATATGGCTATTTCTATGGTAAGAATATATAAACTTGAGGGAGAAGTGCATGGTTGTATCAAATGTATGGCAGCCAATGCGGTAAGTATACCGGTTGTAGTGTATAATAAATAAGGGGAAAGTACCTTCTTTCGCTTCCCATAAAAATAAAGGCAAGAGATAATTCCGACTGATACTCCCCAATATATGGCTGTTTGGTGGGGAATAAAACTACATAGCAACATGGATAGGATACCGGGTGTCATCCCCCATGCCATATTGTACTTAGGTGAAAGAATTTTATTTTGTACCATTTGGATTAATTATTATTGTTTCACCAAGTATAACAAAACTACATGCCCAAATGTTTATCCCTTCTTTATTTTATTCTGTAGTTTCAAGATTAATTTGTCTGCATGGTATGAAGAGCGTACTAATGGGCCGCTTTCCACCTGCTTGAATCCTTTCTCCAATCCAATGCGTTTATACTCGTTAAATTGTTCGGGAGTGATGTATTCGTTAACAGGGTAATGACGATGGCTGGGTTGCAAGTATTGGCCGATGGTCAGAATATGGCAACCTACTGCTCGTAGCTCCTCCATCAGTTCTTCTACTTCTTGGGGTGTTTCTCCCAAACCCACCATGATGCCCGACTTAGTGGTGGTGCCGCTTTGCGCTATCTGCTTCAATACCGCCAGACTTGTTTCGTGGCGAGCTGCACTTCTCACCAAGGGACTGATGCGTTTCACCGTTTCCATGTTATGTGCCACGATGTCAGCACCGGCTTCCAATACAATGTTTACCCATTCTTGGCAACCTTGGAAGTCTGGTATTAATACTTCAACGGTGGTCTTTGGATTTATCTTTTTTACTTCGCGAATGGTGGTTGCCCAGTGGTTTGCACCCAAATCGGGCAAGTCATCTCTGTCTACCGATGTAATAACCGCGTGTTCCAGTTTCATCAGTGCCACCGATTCGGCTACATGTGTCGGTTCGTTAGGGTCTAAAGGTAACGGCCGACCGGTAGCCGTGTTACAGAACTTGCAACTTCGGGTACAAATATTTCCTCCAATCATGAAAGTTGCTGTACCTTTCCCCCAGCATTCGCCCATATTGGGACATCGGCCACTACTGCAGATGGTGTGTAGTCCGTGCGACTCAACAATACGTTTGGTTTCTGTATAACGTTCGTTGGCTCCGATGCGTATTTTTAGCCATTCCGGTTTTCTTACTCGTTTTTCCATTACAAGTTCTCCTTGAAAAAGTTTGTTAATCGAGTATAGAGGTGTAGGCGGGTATTTCCACCGAATATGCTATGGTTCCGGTTGGTATATATCTGCATGTCAAACTGTTTTCCTATTTGTACTAAGTACTCGGCATATTCGGCACAATTTTGGTAATGCACGTTGTCGTCGGCCATTCCGTGTACCAACAATAGTCGTCCGTGTAACTTTTCTGCACGGCTGAAGGCCGAACCGGCATTGTAGCCATCGAAGTTTTCTTGTGGTGTGCGCATGAATCGTTCACCATAGATGGTGTCGTAATATCGCCAATCGGTTACGGCGGCCACGGCTGCCCCGGCTTTGAATACGGGGGTCCCTTCGCTCATACTCATCAATGTCATGTATCCACCGAAACTCCATCCCCAGATACCTATTCTTTCCTTATCTACATATGGCAGAGATGACAAGTAAAGAGCTGTCTCTACTTGGTCGCGCGCCTCTTTTACTCCTAAATTGAGATAAGTGCATTTCTCAAATTCGGCTCCTCTGCCTCCGGTGCCGCGTCCATCCACGCATGCCACTACGAGCCCTTGTGTAGCCATATAGGTTTCCCAACTGATGCCAAAACGGTCTTCAACTTCTTGCGAGCCGGGTCCGCTATATTGGTACATCAGTACCGGATACTTCTTTCCAGCCGCAAAATGTGTTGGTTTCATTATCCATCCGTTCAGTTCAATGCCTTGTGAGGTGCGGAAGGTGAAGAATTCTTTTGCGGGCAGATTGTATGTAGCCAACTTAGCTTTTAGTGCGGCATTGTCAACCAATGTGGTCAGCACTTTTCCTGTGTTGTCATTCAGCGTGATGAGGGTGGGCGTTTCCAAATTGGTATAGCGATTCATGAAATACTTCATGTCGGTGCTAAATTGGGCCGAGTTGATTCCGGTTGCAACAGATAGTTTAAGTTTCTTTCCTTTGCGATCTATTTTATAGATAGCTTGTTGCAGGGGCGACTCTTCATTGCTGCTGTAGTAGAAGCTGCCGTCAGTAGCATTGTGTCCTAAGAATTCCTTCACTTCATAGTTTCCAGACGTGAGTTGTTTCACCAAGTTGCCCCCCATGTTGTACCAATAGAGGTGGTTGTATCCACTTTTTTCACTCATGAAACTAAATCCTTCGTCATAGAATTGGATATTGTCGAAAATCCGTTCTTTAATATAGGTGTCGGTTTCGTCGCGTAATACCAATTTGCATACCGTACTTCGTGGGTTACAGAAGTAAAGGTCAAAGCGGTTTTGGTGACGGTTCAATGTCATAATGGCCAACTTCTCCGGGTCGCGGGTGAAGCGGATGCGAGGTATGTAACCCTCTTTGTCTAAGGGTACGGCCATCTGTCGTGTAATTTTCGATTTGATGTCGAATGTATGTACTGTTACTTTTGAGTTGGCCTCGCCGGTCTTGGGATATTTATAGGTATATGCTCCCGGATATTTTTCATAGTTTGTCAAGCGAGGAGATTGTCCGGCATAGAGGGGAAAACTGTATGAGGGAACCTCCGATTCATCCCAACGTACATAGGCCAGCATCTTGCTATCGGCACTGAACTCTAAAGCACGGTTGTAACCGAACTCTTCTTCATACACCCAGTCGGGTATTCCGTTTAGTATTTCGTTTATTTTTCCGTCTTCGGTCACAGCACTTTCACTATTGCCGAAGTGACGTTTTACCAAAAAGATGTTATTGTTGCGCACAAAAGCTACCATGCTTCCATCGGGCGAAAATACCGGTGCTTGTTGGGGACCTCCGTCCGAAAGGCGTTCTACTACGTTGTTTATCTTCCCTTCTATGTTGCGCTTCAGGCTATACAGATAGTGTACGGCCGTATAAGAGTGTCGATAAATGGGGGTAACTTCGGTAGCAATCAGCAGGCAACTGCCATCGGGCGAGAAACTATAACTGTCGAAATGTTTGAAGCTACACTCACGGGCAGTGGCGGCATCGAAAAGCACTTCGACAGGTTTCCCTGTCTTGAACGAGTACTTAATGATTTGTGTACCCTCGGCATTCATTTGTGAGTAATGCTCACCATCACCGGGAATGGGAATTACACCGTAGATGTCGTCGGCACGAAAACTACCGTTTACCACTTCGTTCAATTCAAGCGACCGGCCGGTTTGTGCCAAGGCTACCAATGTACAAAGGCACCATAAAAGTGTGATTGTTATCTTTTTCATTGTTTTATAATAGACTTTTGTGATTGATATATTGTTCCGTGTGCAAAGTTAAAGAAATAATACAATACACCCAATAAAAACTTCCCTACTTGAAAAATAATTTTTCCCTTCCTAAGAGTTTTTTCGCAGAAAGCATTTACCTTTGTACACCGTGTAAATAAAAAGATAGAGCAATGCTTACCGAACATATCTTGTATAATGAATTTCCGCAATTTCTGCGCCGGCACTTCGCTTGCAAGGTGCAGAAAATATCGTTGAATGCCGGATTTACTTGCCCGAACAGAGACGGAACAGTGGGGTATGGCGGATGTACTTATTGCAATAATCAAACCTTTAATCCCGATTATTGCCGGACGGAAAAAACGGTGACCGAACAGTTGGAGGAGGGGAAACGCTTCTTCTCGTATAAATACCCGGAGATGAAATACTTGGCCTATTTTCAGGCCTATACTAATACATATGCCGATTTGGACGAGTTGAGGCAAAAGTACGAGGAGGCACTGGGGGTTACCGATGTCGTGGGGTTGGTTATCGGAACTCGTCCCGATTGCATGCCCGATGCCTTGCTGGATTATTTAGAGGAACTGAACAAACGCACTTTCCTGATTGTTGAGTACGGCATAGAAAGCACCGATAATGCAACCCTGCAACGCATCAATCGCGGACATACCTTCGAGGTAGCCGCTGATGCTGTCAGACGCACTTCAGACAGAGGTATTCTTACCGGCGCTCATGTCATATTGGGCCTTCCGGGAGAGACACACAATCACATTGTAAAGCAGGCAAAAGCCATCTCCAAGCTTCCATTGACTACCCTGAAAATGCATCAGTTACAATTAATCAAGGGAACCCGAATGGCCAATGAATATGCACAGAAACCACAAGATTTCCACCTCTTCGGGTTAAACGAATATATAGACGTTGTAGCAGATTATTTACAACATTTACGTCCCGATATAGTTGTGGAACGCTTCGTTTCCCAGTCGCCCAAAGAATTGCTGTTGGCGCCCGAATGGGGGTTGAAAAACCATGAATTTAATCATCGATTGCAAAAAAGGATGAAAGAACTTGGGGCATATCAAGGAAAACACTATTTTTGTGGATGAAAATTAAGATTTTAGTGCTACATTTTTAACTTTAAATATACAAACTATGCGCGTAATTATTCAACCGGATTATCAATCTGTATCCAAATGGGCAGCACACTATGTTGCTGCAAAAATCAAAGCAGCTAATCCAACTCCGGAGAACCCTTTTGTACTGGGTTGTCCTACCGGTTCATCTCCGTTGGGCATGTATAAAGAATTGATAGAACTTAACAAGAAGGGCATTGTTTCTTTCCAAAACGTCGTGACATTCAATATGGATGAGTACGTAGGATTACCAAAAGAACACTCTGAAAGCTATTATTCATTTATGTGGAACAACTTCTTCTGCCACATCGACATTAAGCCCGAAAACACCAATATACTGAACGGAAATGCCGAAGATTTGGATGCCGAATGTGCACGGTTTGAAGAAAAAATCAAGTCATACGGGGGTGTTGACCTCTTTATGGGAGGCATTGGTCCCGATGGTCACATCGCTTTCAATGAGCCGGGTTCATCGTTAACCTCACGCACTCGCCAGAAAACATTGACAACCGATACTATTATTGCCAATTCTCGCTTCTTCGATAACGACGTTAACAAAGTGCCCAAAACTGCCCTTACCGTAGGGGTAGGTACCGTATTATCGGCTAAAGAGGTGATGATTATTGTGAATGGCCACAACAAGGCACGTGCTTTGTATCATGCTGTCGAAGGCCCCGTAATGCAGATGTGGACCATCAGTGCCCTGCAAATGCACGAAAAAGGCATTATCGTGTGTGACGACGCTGCTACCGATGAATTGAAGGTGGGTACTTACCGCTACTTCAAAGACATTGAAGCCGATAATCTCGACCCGGAAAAGATGCTCAAGTAACAAGAGGGACTTTCTGTAGCCTGCAAAATTATTGAGGGGTGTGCATAACAAAATCTGTTTTTATGCACACCCCTCTCTCTATATATCCTTTTAACTACTTTGTCTCTGAGAAGCCCGACGTGCGTCATACATTCTACCAACGCAATGTCCGGAAATCTTATTGTTGAGTCAAAGCTTGTGAATCCAAAATTAAGAAAAACAAAAAAAAGTACGTGTCAAACGAGTTCTCCTAACCCTTGGCGGATAATTTCGGGTTCGTCCTCTGTACAATCTACCACGGTCGAATATCCGGTTCCACCCATTCCTCCGTCTATAACCAATTCTACTCGCTCGCCCCATTTTTCGTCAATCAGTTCTGGATCAGTAATATATTCTATTTCTTCCTCTTCTTCGAGTGGCAACGAAGTAACCATGATAGGTGCCCCAAGCAGTCTGACAATCTCTTGGGTGATGGGGGTGTCGGGCATACGGATACCCACCTCCTTGCGGTTCCGGAATATTTTCGGCAATCGGGTGGTGCCGTTTAGTATAAAGGTAAAAGGTCCCGGCAGATTACGCTTCATCAACTTAAACGTATTGTTGTCCACTTTGGCATATTCGCTGATGTTGCTCAAGTCATAGCAGATGATAGACAAACTGTTTTTCTTAGGGTCAATCTCTTTGATGTGACAGATGCGTTCGATGGCTCGTTCTTTCAAACCGTGACAACCGATGGCATAGCAGGTATCGGTTGGCAGAATAATGATTCCCCCATCGTTCAGAATCTCCACTATGCGTAGTAACTCTTGCGGATTGTTGTTTTTGTTGTAAAGTTTCAGTCTCATATCAATCTTTTTTTCTTACTTTTTCCAGCTTCTTAATTTTTGTCCATGCCTCTTTGAACTTGGGGCATAAGGCAATGGCCTTTTCGTAGTTGCGCATAGCAGCCTCCGGCATGTCGTGTTTCAAACATTCGTCTCCCATTGTTATGTATTCACGAGCATATTTTACTAATGCCTTCTCTTTTTCCAAAGCTGCCTCTTTCAGTACACGAATCTCCTCCTTTTGTCGGTTGATGATATTCAACTTTCTCCGTATAAGTCGTTGGGCGGCAGGTTTCTCAATGTCGTATCGCGAGTGAATGGCTTTGAAAAATTCATCCAAGAACATCTGGAAGTCGCCTTTGTCAAAAGCTTTCATTGCTGTGGCATATTCAATGTCGGCTTGTGCCTGTTTTAAAGCCCGGTCTATACTCTTCTGATTGTTGAATTGTTGGGCAAAAGCAGTTATTTCGGGGCGGACAAATATATCGGCCCGTCCTATATTTCTTTTTAGTTGTATGCCTTCCAGTGCGGTACATCGGCTCAAGGCCACGTATGCCTGACCGCCGGCAAATACTCCTCCGGTAAAATCTATAACCACCCGGCTAAAAGTCAGTCCTTGGCTTTTGTGTATCGTGATGGCCCATGCTAACCTAACGGGAAATTGCTTGAAACTACCCAATTCTTCTTCCTCAATCTCCTTTTTCTGTTCATTGTAAGTATAGCGGATATTCCGCCAAATCTCCTTCTTTACGTCGCATTCTTTCCCGTCGTCGGTAATGACATAAAGTGTTTCCTCTATCGGGTCAAATCCAGATATTGTACCAATGGTGCCATTCACCCACCGCTTCTCAAAATCGTTCTTAATGAAAATGATTTGTGCCCCCGGTTTCAATATCAGTTCTTGTGACGTGGGCAGACTGCTTTCCGGGAAGTCGCCCCATATCTCTCCTTGAAACATGATGCTTTCACCGGGTAATTCTGCCAATTTCTTCTCGTTGATGTAATCCACTTGGTCACGTCGGGTAGCCAATGTAACATATAAGTCGGCTTCCGATTGTGCTATCTCTGTGCCATACCTGTTGTTCAGCAACTGCAAATCAGAAGCTGTGGCCGTATTGTTTCGGATGCGATCCAATACCGCAACAAACTTTTTGTCCGTTTGTCGGTAAGCCTTGAGCAATTCGATAGAAACCAAATCAATCTCTCTGAATACCTTTGCCTCAAAGAAATAAGGGGTGGGGTAGCAGCGATTTATAATCTCTCTCTCGTCTGGTTTAACTACCGGTTCCAGTTGGAATACATCTCCTACCAACAACAATTGTTTCCCACCGAAAGGCTCTCGCAGGTTGCGTGAGTAAACCCGTAAGATGCGGTCTATGGCATCCATTGTGTCGGCACGAACCATCGAAATCTCGTCGATGATAACCAACTCAATCTTTTCCAATAGTTTCCGGTGCCCCTTGTTGTATTTAAAAAAATCGTGGATGCGCCCTTTCTGAAGACTGAGGTTGGGGTCGTCGGGCAATAGCGGATAGAAAGGTAACTTAAAGAAACTATGTAAAGTACTTCCACCGGCATTGATGGCAGCTATCCCCGTTGGGGCCAATACCACATGCTTTTTTCGGACATTCTCGCAGATATAGCGCAAGAAAGTCGATTTGCCCGTACCCGCCTTTCCCGTCAAAAACAGCGATTGACGGGTGAATTTTATGAGGTTCAATGCATCTTGAAACTCTTTGTTTTGCGTGTCGGGAATAAATTTCAATGCCATCGTTTTTTTTCTGCGATGGCAAAGTTACATTTTTTTTGTATCATTTGCTATAAATCGTCAAATAAGATATTGTAATATGACAACTGTAAAGGTGGGGTTGCTCCAATTGAAGCTGTTTATTATACGATTTTCTTATTTCTATAAATGCCTCATAGCTTACCAAAGATTGTGTTGATTATATTTTACAAACAATTTTAAATCGTAAAATAATATGGAAATAATTCTTATATCTTGACAAAACAAGCAAAACTATTTAGCTTTGATTTTTAATTGTTTGACACGCAATGAATTGCGATGTTATCAACTGTTAATTTTGAAAAAACTTCGGTTTCCGAGTAGCTAAAACCGAAGGGTGGTGTTATATATTTGCACGTCCCGCGAGGAGAGCAAAGGCCACGCTATCCTCAAGGGGCCACCGAAAACCCGCTTCGCTTCTCGGCCGTACTTGGCTCGCTTCTGGTTCGGTCCCGCTTCGGTGTTTGTTCGGTGTTTCTTCGGTCGTTCTTCGGTCCTATAGAGAGCGAACAAACACCGAACAACGACCGAAGAACGACCGAACAGCGTGCGTACACATAGCGTGCGAGGAGCGGCCAAGAAGCGACCGAGTAGCGAACCATCCACCGGCAAGTGCTGCTGCAGAGGCACGAGGTAGGTGGTGTGGTAGCTCGCAACAAGGCAGAACCTATTGCTCTGCCACAATCCGTTAACAGAGAATTGTCATGAGAAAAACTGAAAGCAGCATTACTCCACAATGCCGAAATGCCTTAGCGCATGAGCAATGCCACCGTCATCGACCGAGGTGGTGATGAAGTCGGCATGGCTTTTCACCTCGTCGGAGGCGTTGCCCATAGCTACCCCGATGCCGGCATGGCGCAGCATGGGTATGTCGTTGCCTCCGTCACCAAAGGCCATGGTCTCTTCCAAGTTCAGCCCGAAATGTCCGATAATGGCATCTATGCCCCGTTGCTTGGTGTTTCCTTTGGCGGTGATGTCGGCAAAAGAGGGATACCAGCGCCCTATTTCGCAATGAGGAATGTCGGGTTTTACCCCTTTCTCCTCTTCCTCAGTGATGAACGGGGTGAGCTGGAAAATCTCTTTTCGCAGGGCGGCATCGGCCTCGATGGGAGGAATCTTGTTTACCTTCAGTGCTTCGTAGAAGATGCGGCGCACCTCGTCGTTCTCTTGGCAGACATGAATATCTTTTTCGCCCACAACGATGCAGGCCTTTTGGTTTTCGACGCAGAAGTCTATCAGTGCTTTGGCTTCGGAAGGAGCGATGGGGCTTTTGTAGATGACCTCGTTGCCCACAAAACAGTAGGCACCGTTCATGGTGATGTAGCCATCTATCAGGTTGCGCTCTTGCAAGGCTTGCAGGTTGTTGATGATGACCGGCGGCCGGCCGGTAGAGATGAAAATTCGGATGCCTTTGGCCTTGGCGGCCTCTAAGGCTTCGATGGTAGAAGTCGGAATGTCATGGGTTTGGAAACTGACTAAAGTGCCATCTATATCGAAAAACAGGGCTTTTATCATACGTGTTGTAAAAATTATGAGTTGCAAAAATACGAAAAGCAAAGATATTTTGTACTTTTGTACCCACTAAAAAATTGTAGAAATGAAAAAACATGCTTTGAAAGAATGGCTGTTTGCGGTGCGCCCCTGGTCTTTTCCGGCATCAGCCATGCCGGTTGTGGTTACTTTGGCCTATTTGCATTGGACACAACAAGAGGTAAATTGGTTGATGGGTGTTTGGGCGTTGCTCAACATCATAGTGTTTCACGCCGCCGGCAATACATGGAGCGATTACTACGACTATAAGCGTGGTGTAGATAGGGAAGATACGCATGGAGCAACCACTCTGACCGGTGGCATGTTTCAACCACAGGAGATAAAACGACTGGCGTTGGGGTTGTTGATAGTGGCACTTGCGGGTGGTATTGCGTTGATGTGGCTCACCGGCTTGCCTTTGCTGTATGTAGGTGGTGCCGGTTTGTTGCTGACAGTGTTCTATCCGTGGCTGAAATACCATGCCTTGGGCGATGCCGACATATTCTTGACCTATTCTGTTTTGCCCATGTTGGGTACTTCTTTTGTGGCTACGGGAACTTTCTGTTACGACACATTGTGGTTGACGGTGCCGGTAGGATTGATAACAGTGGGTATTCTTCATGCCAACAATACTCGCGATATGGAGCACGACGGACGTGCCCGTATCAAAACCTTTGCCATGCTGATGGGTAAGCAGGCATCGGTATATGGCTATTGTTTCGAAGTGCTCTTCCCCTTTGTTTGGGTGCTGGGTTGTGCGGTTGGGGGGCTGTTCCCTTGGTGGGTGTTGCTGGTGCTTTTGGCCCTGTTGCCGGCAGGAGGCAATGTCCGTATGATGTTACGTTATCCTAAGCAGGGAATAGAAGCCATATCCGGATTGGATGAGCTGACGGCTAAGTTGCAATTGATGTTTGGATTATTGTTTGCCTTATCCTTCTTTGTGGCATCATGGGTAAGATAAGAAAAGTTTGGTTTACGGTTGCTGTGGCCACCCTGCTGTGGACGATAATGTTCTCACCGTTGACGGCTCCCTATGTAAACTTCTGGTGGATGATGACAGGGGCTGCTTGCACGCTTTCCCTGTTGGCTACCGTTTTTCGGCCAGATTGGTGGAAAATGTTGCGTTGGAGCATTGCCGATGTATTATGGGGCATCGTTATAGCGGTGGCTCTTTGGTGTATATTTTGGCTTGGGGATAAAATATCGGCTTGGATGTTCAATTTCGCCCGCCCGCAGGTTGATTTGATTTATGGCATGAAAGCCGGTGAATCGCCGTGGCTGTTGACAGCCCTGATGCTGTTCTTAATAGGTCCGGCCGAAGAGATTTTCTGGCGGGGATATGTGCAGCGTACATTGGCTGAACACTGGAATCCCAACAAGGGATTGGTGATAACCACCCTTATTTATGCGTTGGTGCATGCCGGGTCGTGTAACTTTATGCTAACCATGGCCGCTTTGGTGGCCGGTGTTGTGTGGGGCGTGCTTTACCGCTTCTTTCCGCAACGCTTTTTGGCAATCATTATCTCTCATGCCTTATGGGATGTGGCAGTATTTATTTGGTTCCCGATATAAAATAATGAATTATGAAATATAATTTTGACGAAATCATAGAACGACGTGGTACAGACAGTGTGAAATGGGACGGCATGAATGGCGTGTGGGGACGCAACGACCTATTGCCCTTGTGGGTAGCCGATATGGATTTTCGTACTCCCCCCTTTGTGATGGAAGCCTTGCGTAAACGGTTGGAGCACGAAGTGCTGGGCTATACCCTGCCTTGCCAAGAGTGGTACACCTCAATTATCGCTTGGTTGAAACGTCGCTATGACTGGGCCATAAAGGCTGAGATGTTGACCTTTGTACCGGGCATTGTACGGGGGCAAGCACATGCCTTGCAATGCTTTACGAAACCCGGCGATAAAGTGCTGGTGATGTCACCGGTATATCACCCCTTCTTTTTAGTGACCGAGAAGCTGAAACGTGAGGTGGTGCGATGTCCGTTAGATCTACGTGACGGGCATTACGTGCTGGATTTTGACCGCTTGCAGTCGGCTGTTCAAGGTTGCAAGATGTTGATTTTATGTAATCCTCACAATCCCGGTGGGCGTGTGTGGACGTTAGACGAATTGCGGCGTATAGCCGAAATATGCCAACAGGCCGGTGCAATGGTTGTCTCTGATGAAATACATGCCGACTTGACATTGAAACCCTTTAAGCATTATCCGTTTGCCACAGTATCGGAAGCGGCTGCCCAAATATCGCTTACTTTTATGGCACCCAGTAAAGCATTCAATATGCCGGGGTTGGCCAGCTCGTTTGCTGTAGCGGTAAACGAAGAGATTCGTCACCGTTTCCAAGAGTTTATGGAGGCCGGTGAGTTTGACGGTGCCCATCTATTGGCCTATGTAGGTGCGGCAGCAGCCTACGAGCAGGGTGAAGAGTGGCTGAACCAGATGTTGGAATATGTGCAAGGTAACATTGACTTTACCGAACAATTTTTGGCAGACCATCTGCCGGTTGTGAAAATAATTCGCCCACAAGCCTCCTATTTAGTCTATTTGGATTGCCGAGATTTGAACCTGCAGCAAGAGGAACTGGTGAAGTTGTTTGTGGAAAAGGCAGGGCTTGCTTTGAACGATGGCACTATGTTTGGGCCCGAAGGAAAAGGATTCATGCGGTTAAACGTGGGTTGTCCCCGACAGACGTTGCATCGAGCTTTGCAGCAATTGGCCGATGCAATAATAAAAGAGATGAAATAACAAAAACTTTTCTTTTATTATTTGGTTCTTATGGAAATTAGTCGTTACTTTGCACAAATTTTAAAATGACTATGCGATATAAAGAACAGAAATCTCCAACGATGCATTGTCCGGTTGTAACTCATCTGGAAGTGGTGGGGATTCCTGTTTCTGTAAATGTTAGTTTCATGGTGATGCGTTGACCTTTTCGCAAGGGTGGCGCATTTTTTTTGTCTAATAGCAACAAGATATATAAACGATGGAAAAGAAGAAATTGAAGAAAGTGCTTGTCTTAGGTTCAGGTGCGCTTAAGATTGGTCAGGCCGGAGAGTTCGACTACTCAGGTTCGCAAGCGTTGAAGGCTTTGCGAGAAGAAGGAATCAAATCAGTATTGGTTAACCCTAACGTAGCTACCATTCAGACTTCGGAGGGTATTGCCGATCAGGTTTACTTCTTGCCGGTGACTTCTTATTTTGTAGAGGAAATCATCAAGAAAGAGCGTCCCGACGGTATTCTGTTGGCCTTTGGCGGACAGACAGCCTTGAACTGCGGTACAGAGTTGTATCAAAAGGGTGTGCTGAAGGAGTATGGTGTAGAAGTGTTGGGTACTTCGGTAGAAGCAATCATGTACACCGAGGACCGTGACCTTTTTGTGAAGAAGCTCGATGAAATTCCTATGAAAACTCCCGTGAGTCAGGCTGTAGAGAGCATGGAAGATGCATTGGCAGCAGCTCATAAGATTGGCTTTCCGGTTATGGTGCGTTCTGCATACGCTTTGGGTGGACTTGGAAGTGGCATTTGTCGCAATGAAGAGGAGTTTGTGAAGTTGGCCGAGAGCGCATTTACTTTCTCTAATCAGATTTTGGTGGAAGAATCTCTGAAGGGTTGGAAGGAGATAGAGTTTGAAGTGATTCGTGACGCCAACGACCATTGTTTCACTGTGGCCAGCATGGAAAACTTTGACCCACTGGGTATTCATACCGGTGAATCCATCGTTGTGGCACCCACTTGTTCGTTGACTGACGAGCAGGTGAAAATGTTGCAAGAACTTTCTGTTAAAGCTATCCGTCACTTGGGTATTGTGGGCGAATGTAACATTCAGTATGCTTTCAATGCCGATACCAACGACTACCGTGTGATTGAGGTAAATGCACGCTTGTCGCGTTCTTCAGCATTGGCATCTAAGGCCACCGGTTATCCGTTGGCATTTGTGGCTGCTAAGATTGCTTTGGGCTATACCCTCGATCAGATTGGCGAAATGGGTACCCCCAATTCAGCATACGTAGCACCACAGTTGGATTACCTCATCTGTAAGATTCCTCGTTGGGACTTGACAAAGTTTGTAGGAGTAAGCCGCGAAATTGGCTCGTCTATGAAGTCGGTGGGCGAAATCATGTCTATCGGACGTAGCTTTGAAGAGGTGATTCAGAAAGGTTTGCGCATGATTGGTCAGGGCATGCACGGATTTGTGGGTAACGAACATACCAAGTTCGAGAACCTGGATGAAGAATTGGAACATCCTACCGACCTGCGCATCTTCTCCATCGCATCGGCTTTGGAAGAGGGATATACCATTGAACGCATTCATGAACTGACCAAGATTGACCCTTGGTTCTTGGAAAAACTGAAGAATATTGTTGATTTCAAGGCTGTATTGGCCACTTATAATAAAATAGAAGAATTACCTGAAGAGGTTCTCCGTCAGGCGAAAGTGTTGGGATTCTCTGACTTCCAGATTGCACGTTTTGTGTTGAAAGACAGTGTGAACATGGAAAAACAACTTTTGGCTGTGCGTGCTTTACGTAAGGAGAAGAATATTCTTCCTGCTGTGAAGCGCATCAATACGGTGGCCAGCGAACATCCCGAACTGACCAATTACCTTTACCTCACTTATGCGGTACAGGGCTATGATGTGAACTACTACAAGAACGACAAGTCGGTGGTGGTACTTGGTTCGGGAGCCTACCGCATCGGTTCGTCGGTAGAGTTCGACTGGTGTTCGGTAAATGCTGTTCAGACTGCTCGTAAGTTGGGTTATAAGTCTATCATGATTAACTATAATCCGGAGACCGTATCGACCGACTACGATATGTGTGATCGTCTGTACTTCGATGAACTTTCGTTTGAACGTGTTCTCGATGTGATAGACCTTGAACAACCTAACGGTGTCATTGTATCGGTGGGTGGACAGATACCAAACAATTTGGCCATGAAGTTGCATCGTCAGTCGGTGCCCATTCTTGGTACTTCTCCTATCTCTATTGACCGTGCCGAAAACCGTCATAAATTCTCGGCTATGCTCGATCAGTTGGGCATTGACCAACCGGCTTGGAAAGAGTTGACCAGCATTGAAGACATGGAAGAGTTTGTGGCCAAGGTGGGTTATCCGGTGTTGGTACGTCCTTCTTATGTACTTTCGGGCGCGGCTATGAACGTTTGCTACAACGAAGAAGAGTTGAAGGAATTCCTTTCGTTGGCAGCCGAAGTATCTAAAGAATTCCCTGTTGTGGTATCGCAGTTCTTGCAAAATACAAAGGAAATTGAGTTTGATGCCGTGGCACAGAATGGTGAAGTGGTAGAGTATGCCATTAGCGAACACGTTGAGTTTGCAGGTGTTCACTCAGGCGATGCTACTTTGGTATTCCCTGCACAGAAGATTTATTTTGAGACAGCGCGTCGCATCAAGAAAATCAGTCGCCGCATTGCCAAGGAGTTGAATATCTCCGGCCCGTTCAATATTCAGTTCTTGGCACGCAACAACGAAGTGAAGGTGATAGAGTGTAACCTTCGTGCCTCTCGTTCGTTCCCCTTTGTTTCAAAGGTGTTGAAGCGTAACTTTATTGAAACAGCTACAAAGATTATGTTGGATGCGCCCTATAGCAAACCCGATAAATCGGCCTTTGATATTGATTGGATTGGTGTGAAGGCAAGTCAGTTCTCGTTCTCACGTCTCCATAAGGCAGACCCTGTGCTGGGTGTAGATATGGCCTCTACCGGTGAAGTGGGATGTATTGGCGATGATTTCTCGGAAGCGTTACTGAATGCCATGATTGCTACCGGATTCTCTATACCTTCTAAAGAGAAAGGTGTGATGTTCTCATCGGGTGCCATGAAATCGAAAGTGGATTTGCTGGATGCCAGTCGAGTGCTTTTTGCTAAGGGGTATAAGATTTATGCTACTGCCGGAACAGCTGCATTCTTGAATGCTCATGGCGTGAATACTGAGCCGGTATTCTGGCCGGATGAACGTGCTGATGCCGAAAACAATGTGATGAAAATGATTGCCGACCATAAGTTTGACTTGATTGTTAACATTCCGAAGAATCACACCAAGCGTGAATTGACCAACGGTTATAAGATACGTCGTGGTGCCATCGACCATAATATTCCATTGATAACCAATGCTCGTTTGGCCGGTGCTTTTATCGAAGCTTTCTGTGAAATGACTCAAGAAGATATTCAGATAAAGAGTTGGCAAGATTATAAATAAGGCAACTCAACTCTCCCTATGTTTATGAGGGGGATGCCCGGAAAAGGGAAGGTGTTAAAAAAATATGGAGGAATGTTTGTTCCTCCATATTTTTTTATTCTTGTACAGCCTCTTTCTGTTTGCGTTCTTCCATTTTCTTTTTGACGAATTGGATTTTCAGATTGGCTTCTTTTTTCTCTTCGTTAATTTGGGTAATGGCCGTAAGAATTTGGGATAGCTCATAGAGTGAGGCAGCCGCTTGGCGGTCATTGGAAGTCATGTTGGTGGTGTATGGCCGTTCACCGATGTAATCTACTCGGATGTTCTTATCTTTGTTCAAGGTAATGAATCCGATGACATTGCCGTCTTTCCCCATTTTATAGTCGGCTTTTTCTATTTGGATGCCTAAATCGCTGGTTTCGTAGCTGTCGGTTGAAGGGGGTGTTTCGGCAAAATTGTCATTCGCACTGACTTTTACAGCGGTGTGATGAATGTTACGTGAACCGCAATAGATAGACGTCATGCTCATTACTCCCAACTCATTTACTTGGAAGCGTAGGAAAGAGCGGTTTAAGTTCTTCTCTATAACTTGCGAGGGGTGCAGGTAGTTGCCAATGGTCTGATACTCCTCGTCTTTTTCGAAAACGAATTTTCCTTTAATTTTATTGAAAGCAGTTTGCTTCTCGTGAAGCAGGCTATCCAGATAGGCAACTGTTCTTTCTTGTTCTTTCAGTTCTACTTCTTGCATAAGTCCAATACCTGCACGGCGGGTTTTGTAGGCTTTGGGGTATAGGATTTTTATGCTGTCAATCAGTAGTTTGGCCTCGTTGTACTTGCCTTGCTCGTAGGCTGTTCTTGCTGCTTGCAATTTTTGCTCTGCTAATTGCTCTACATTGCTACATGCCCAAAGTGTGCAACTTAGGCATATGAATAAAATCTTTTTCATCATAATGGTCTTCTTGTAAGTTATGGGGCAAAATTAGAAATAATATCCGTATCTTTGCCCTCACAAAGAAATAATTATGATAGAATTGACATCTGAGGAGCTGAAAGCACATTTTTGCGACCCGATATTTGAGCTGATTTCTGGAACGGCAGATGAATTGGGGGTGGAATGCTATGTAGTGGGAGGTTACGTGCGTGACATATTCCTGCAACGACCGTCGAAGGATATTGATGTGGTTGTGGTGGGTAGTGGAATAGAGATGGCCGAAGCCTTGGGAAAACGGTTGGGCCGGAAAGCGCATGTGGCCGTTTATAAGAATTTTGGTACGGCACAACTAAAATATAAGGGTGTTGAAGTAGAGTTTGTGGGTGCCCGTAAGGAGTCATATACCCATGATTCCAGAAAGCCGATTGTGGAAGATGGTACGTTGGAAGATGACCAAAATCGCCGCGATTTTACCATCAATGCCATGGCGGTGTGTTTGAATAGGGCTCGTTTTGGAGAATTGGTTGACCCGTTTGATGGGATGGCCGATATGAAAGAGCGTATCATACGAACTCCGCTTGATCCGGATGTTACTTTCAGTGATGACCCTTTGCGTATGATGCGTTGTATCCGTTTTGCCACTCAACTGAACTTCTATATAGATGACGAAACATTTGAGTCGCTTTGTAGAAACCGTGAACGAATTGAGATTATCTCTAAAGAACGCATTATAGATGAGTTGAATAAAATCATGCTTTCTCCTATTCCTTCTAAAGGGTTTATTGATTTAGACCGTTCGGGACTTTTGCAACTGATATTTCCCGAATTGGTAGCTCTGCAAGGAGTGGAAACCCGTAATGGTCGTGCCCATAAAGATAACTTTTACCACACGTTGGAAGTACTGGATAATGTGGCTCGTATTACGAAGGATTGGAATAAGGAGACGATGGATGAAGATTCTGACAGGATGCCTCAGCATGAGCGGAAACTGTGGTTGCGCTGGGCTGCTCTGTTGCACGATATTGCCAAACCGGCAACCAAACGCTGGGACCCGAAAGTGGGTTGGACTTTTCATAATCATAATTTTTTGGGCGAAAAGATGATTCCTGCTATCTGTAGGAAGATGAAACTGCCTATGAATGAGAAGATGAAGTATGTGCAAAAGATGGTGGGGTTGCACATGCGTCCCATTGTCATTGCAGACAAGGAGGTGACCGATTCGGCGGTGCGACGCCTGCTGTTCGAGGCCGGTGAGGATATTGATGACTTGATGACACTCTGCGAAGCAGATATTACCTCTAAGAACCACGAACGCAAGCAACGCTTTTTGGATAACTTCCGTTTGGTGCGTGAAAAGTTGGATGACTTGCAACAACGCGATTATAAACGACTTTTTCAGCCCCCTATAGATGGAGCGGAGATAATGACCATGTTTGGTTTGCCGCCCTCTCCGAAGGTTGGAGTGTTGAAAAGTGCCCTTAAGAATGCAATTCTTGATGGATTGATTCCTAATGAATACGAGGCCGCCAAAGCCTTCTTGTTAGAGCGTGCCAAGAAGTTGGGCTTTGCGCCGCTGGTTTGATAGATAGGTTACGTCACGAGTATCTATCAGTTCGCCGTTTGAACTATAAAGCAGTTGATAGGTAGTCTCTTCGTTAGGTTCGCTTACTATTAATGCGATGATATCGTCTTGTTGGGGGTATTCTACCCAAATCACATCTTTTACTTCGTAGTCGGAATATTCTCCCATAGAGTAGGCATTGAATATGGCGGAGGGAACTTCGTCCATATTTCCCCAGTCGGTCTGCTTCATTAGCCATTCTCCTTGTTTGTTAAACCACACTTCTACATCAAAATTGTTTTCTTCGAATTGAGCAATATAGTGGTTGTTGCTCTGTTGCCATGTTATATCGATAGCTTGAGGACATAGTTTTTTTAGAGCGGCCTGTACGTGAGATGGTGCATAGTCGGCTCGTATCGGGAGGATGGCGAGGCACATCATGAGCAGTGTAGGGATGATAGATTTATACATATTCTTTCTGTTGTTTAGTTAATAGCTATGTCAAACAACAAGTGAGAGGGGAATTTGTTTAAATGTATATTCTAAACCTCTTCTCTGCAAGCAGCTCCCTCTCTTCCTTACTATACCTTAACGAAAATGAAATTACATGTTTTATGCAAAGCTAATAAACAAGGGAGAAATAGAAGATGAATAAGGATGGAATGGCAATTGATATTGTTTAATTCTTCTTGTCGCAATGAGTATAAAATGACGCCAAGAGACTTTTTTTTGAAAAATATTTGGGAATTTGTTTGCAGATATGAAAAATAGTCGTACCTTTGCAGCGCTTTTGAAACGGAAGTGCATCGGGCGTTTAGCTCAGCTGGTTCAGAGCATCTGCCTTACAAGCAGAGGGTCGGCGGTTCGAATCCGTCAACGCCCACTACAGAATCCGTGCATTTCCCAAACCTAAGCAATCAAATCGGGCGTTTAGCTCAGCTGGTTCAGAGCATCTGCCTTACAAGCAGAGGGTCGGCGGTTCGAATCCGTCAACGCCCACCATAAAAGTCTTGCAGATTAATTCTGCAAGACTTTTTCGCTTTTATAATGTTTTTATTCTTGGGAAATGGTGAGGATTACGAAAAAAAGAAGTAATTTTGTCGCCCGATAATTATCTATATAAATACGACGTATGAAACTTGACTTATTAACTGCCATTTCTCCAATTGATGGCCGCTATAGAGGTAAGGCTGAATCATTGGCAGCTTATTTTTCTGAATTTGCGCTTATTAAGTATCGCGTACAGGTAGAAGTAGAGTATTTCATCACCCTTTGTGAACTTCCTTTGCCGCAATTGGCAGGTGTGGACAAGGCTGTGTTTGAAACACTTAGAAATATCTATCGTAACTTCACTGAGGCTGATGCACAACGCATCAAGGACATCGAGAGTGTAACCAATCACGATGTGAAAGCCGTAGAGTATTTTTTGAAGGAAGAGTTTGACAAGATGGGTGGCATGGACGACTACAAAGAGTTCATTCACTTTGGCTTGACTTCGCAAGATATCAATAACACTTCTATCCCCTTGTCGGTGAAAGAAGCGTTGCAAGAAGTTTATTACCCACTGATAGAAGAGCTGATTGCTCAGTTGCGCACTTATGCAGAAGAGTGGGCCAACATCCCGATGCTGGCTAAAACACATGGCCAACCGGCTTCACCTACACGTTTGGGCAAGGAGGTGAACGTATTCGTATATCGTCTTGAACGTCAGTTGGCTATCTTAAAGGCTTCTCCGCTGACGGCTAAATTTGGTGGTGCAACTGGTAACTATAATGCCCACAATGTGGCTTATCCACAATACGATTGGAAGGCGTTCGGTAATAAGTTCGTTGCCGAAAAATTGGGTTTGGAACGCGAAGAATATACTACACAGATCTCTAACTACGACAACCTCTCGGCTGTGTTTGATGCGTTGAAGCGCATCAATACCATCATGATTGACATGAACCGTGACTTCTGGCAATACATCTCAATGGAGTATTTCAAGCAGAAGATCAAAGCCGGTGAAGTAGGCTCGAGTGCTATGCCTCACAAGGTGAACCCTATTGATTTTGAAAACGCAGAAGGAAACCTGGGTGTAGCGAATGCTATTTTGGAACACCTGGCAAGCAAGTTGCCTATATCGCGTTTGCAACGCGACTTGACCGACTCGACCGTGTTGCGAAACGTGGGTGTGCCTTTTGGTCACATTGCTATCGCTATCCAAAGCTCATTGAAGGGACTTCGTAAATTGCTTTTGAATGAGGCAGCTATCTACAACGATTTGGACAACTGCTGGAGTGTTGTGGCAGAAGCTATTCAGACAATCTTGCGTCGTGAAGCCTATCCCAATCCCTATGAAGCTTTGAAGGCCCTGACTCGCACCAACCAAGCCATCACAGAAACCTCTATCAAAGAATTCATCGAAGGCCTCAATGTGAGCGAAGAAATCAAGAAAGAGTTGCGTGTGATTACACCGCATACATATACAGGTATCTGAAAAAGTAAGAAATAAAAGGGGGTCGGAACTGATTCGGAGGTTTCTGCTTTCGGCTTCCTTCATTTTTAATTATATAGGCCGTGAGGCCAACGTTTAATTTTATTCGAATAAAAGAAATGAACACAGAAAACGAAAAATGGCGCAATGCAGAGGGTGCAGGTCGCGAAAATGGTCGCAATTACCATGAAAGAGAGTATAACCGTCCTTCTTATAATCGTGAGAACGGTGAACGTGCTTCCAGACCGAGATTTAATAATGGAGAACGCTTGCAACGTGCATATAGCAGTGAGCGTCCCTATCGTCCCCGTTTCAATAGTGAAGGTGGTGAACGTCCGCAACGCTCATATCAAAACAACGAACGCCCTTATCGTCCTCGCTTCAATAATGAAGGTGGCGAACGTCCGCAACGTCCGTATAATAGCGACCGTTCATACCGTCCTCGTTTTAATGAGGAGGGAGAGCGTGTGCAGCGAACTTATAATAACGATCGCTCTTATCGTTCGTATGGCAATGTGGAGGATTTTGAACGCCCGCAACGCTCATACCGTCCTCGTTTTACGAATGAAGGAGGTCGTCCAATGGGTGGGGGATACAACAATCGTCCACGTCGTCAGCGTACCGCTGATTATGACCCCAATGCTAAGTATAGCAAGAAAAAACAGATAGAATATAAGGAACAATTCACAGACCCAAATGAGCCGATTCGTCTGAATAAGTATTTGGCCAATGCCGGTGTGTGTTCGCGTCGTGAGGCTGACGAATTTATAGAGGCTGGTGTTGTTTCGGTTAATGGCGTGGTAGTTACAGAGTTGGGTACAAAAATCAAACGTGGTGACGAGGTTAAGTTCCATGACCAAGTGGTTAGTATAGAGCGTAAGATTTATGTTTTGCTGAACAAGCCAAAGGATACTGTGACAACTTCAGACGACCCTCAGGCACGCCGCACAGTGCTTGATCTTGTAAAGGGGGCTTGTGATGAACGCATTTATCCGGTAGGACGTTTGGATAGGAATACTACCGGTGTTTTGTTGTTGACCAATGACGGTGATTTGGCATCAAAGTTGACACATCCGAAGTATCTTAAAAAGAAAATCTATCATGTGCATTTGGATAAAAATCTGACAAAAACCGATATGGAACAGATTGCGGCTGGTATCGAGTTGGAAGATGGTGAAATTCATGCTGATGCAATCAGTTATACCGATGAGGATAAGAAAAACAATGTAGGTATTGAAATCCATTCAGGAAAGAATCGTATCGTGCGTCGTATTTTTGAGTCTTTGGGCTATAAAGTGGTAAAACTTGACCGTGTGTATTTTGCCGGTTTGACCAAAAAAGGCTTGCGTCGTGGAGATTGGCGTTTCCTTACAGAAAGAGAAGTGAATCTGTTGCGCATGGGCGCTTTTGAATAAAAATAAGAATTACTCTAAGAATAAAAATAGAAGAATTATGGAAAAGATTCGTAGAACAAAAATAGTTGAACTGTTGCAACGTAAAGATTGGGGTGCAATGGTCAATGTGAAGGGTTGGGTGCGTACTCGTAGAGGCAGTAAGCAGGTGAGTTTCGTGGCTTTGAACGATGGTTCTACAATAAATAATGTACAGATAGTAGTGGATTTGGCTAATTTTGAAGAAGAGGTGTTGAAGCAAATTACTACAGGTGCATGTATTAGTGTAAATGGTGAATTGGTAGAATCTATTGGTTCGGGACAGGCCGGAGAAATCCAGGCACGAGAAATAGAGGTGTTGGGAACTTGTGATAACACCTATCCGTTGCAGAAAAAAGGATGCTCGATGGAGTTCTTGCGTGAAATAGCTCATTTACGCCCTCGGACAAATACTTTCGGAGCAGTATTCCGTATCCGTCATAATATGGCTATTGCCATTCATGAATTCTTTCATCAAAAAGGGTTCTTTTATTTCCATACTCCCATTATTACAGCGTCTGATTGTGAAGGAGCCGGACAAATGTTTCAAGTGACAACCAAGAATCTCTATGACTTGAAGAAGGATGAAAACGGATCGATTATTTATGATGATGATTTCTTTGGTAAGCAGGCCAGCCTGACGGTTTCGGGACAGTTGGAGGGTGAATTGGCGGCTACCGCACTCGGTGCTATCTACACATTTGGTCCTACTTTCCGCGCTGAAAATTCGAATACTCCTCGCCATTTGGCTGAGTTCTGGATGATAGAACCGGAAGTGGCATTTGCCGATTTGGCCGAACTGATGGATTTGGAAGAAGAATTCATTAAATTCTGTGTGAAATGGGCACTTGACAATTGCAAGGATGACTTGGAATTCTTGAATAAGATGATTGACAAGGGATTGATAGAACGTTTGCAGAAGGTGGTGAATACAGAGTTTGTACGATTGCCTTATACTGAAGGTATCAAGATTTTGGAAGAAGCCATTGCGAAAGGCAAGAAGTTTGAATTCCCAGTATATTGGGGTTGTGATTTGGCCAGTGAGCATGAACGCTATTTGGTAGAAGAACATTTCCAAAAGCCGGTTATCATGACCGATTATCCTGCTGAAATCAAGGCGTTCTATATGAAACAGAACGAAGATGGTAAGACGGTTCAAGGTACAGATGTACTGTTCCCACAAATTGGTGAAATTATTGGAGGTAGTGTACGTGAAGAGAATTATGAAAAGTTGATGAATCGTATTCAAGAATTGAATATCCCCATGAAAGATATGTGGTGGTATTTGGATACTCGTAAATATGGTTCATGTCCTCATGCAGGTTTTGGCCTCGGCTTTGAACGTTTGTTGCTGTTTGTTACCGGTATGGCCAATATTCGTGATGTGATACCGTTCCCACGTACTCCTCGTAATGCAGAGTTCTAATATATAAATGATTATACCATGAAAAAAAACGTATTGATACTTGTCGCTTTTTTCATTGCATTGGTGGCGCAAGCAACCGATGGTGGAAGATGTGTGAAAAACTTTAATTTAGGTTGGCGGTTTCATGCCGGTGATGTGGCAGGAGCTGAGCAACCACAGTTTGATGATGCTTCTTGGCGGGTAATTGATGTACCTCATGATTTTCAGATAGAGCAGCCTTGGGTGTCACCGGAAGCGCATGAACGTCCTGATAATAGTGATCCGGGGGCAAACATTCGTAGTCGTTTGAGTAGTCGTGGTTTCAAGGAAATGGGCGTTGGTTGGTATCGGAAAGAATTTGTGCCTGAATCTTCTTGGAAAGATAAACGGGTTTTGATTGATTTTGAAGGTATCATGTATTTGGGCGACGTCTATTTGAACGGTGAACGGATAGGAGGTACTGATTATGGTTATGTGGGCTTCGAAATTGATATTACTAAACGATTGCAGTATGGAAAGCCTAATGTGATAGCTGTAAAAGCAGATACAAGCAATCCGCAAAATTCACGTTGGTACACTGGTGGAGGTCTGTTTAGAGATGTACATTTGGTTGTTACTGATGCTAAGGCTTATTTTATGCGTCATCCGCTTTATATAACAACACCGCAAGTTTCGGCTGATGGTGCAACGGTAAATGTACAGGCAGAGATTGCTTGTTATACCCAACAGCCTATCTTGAAGACGGAGATGATTATTACGGATGCTAACGGTCAGGTAGTTGCTCAACAAGTGGATGAGTTGCCGTTTAATAGGAAGATGCGTACTTGTGAATATAAGCTAAAACCTATTCAATTGGAGAAACCTCTTTTGTGGGATTGTGAGAATCCTCATTTGTATAAAGTGGAATTGACTCTTTATCATGAAGATGGTTCTGTGGCTGATAGAGTAAGTGAGCATTTTGGTGTGCGTACAGTGGAATTTTCGCCTGAATATGGTTTGAAACTTAATGGCAAGAAGGTTTTACTGAAAGGTATAGCTAACCATCATACATTGGGAGCGTTGGGTGCTGCTGCGTATGACCGTGCTATTGAAAAACGTATTCAGTTATTGAAAGAGTTTGGTGTAAATCATATCCGTACTTCTCATAATCCATATAGCAAGGGCTTTATGAACTTGTGTGATAAATATGGAATTTTGGTAGTAGATGAGTTATATGACAAATGGCTTGATCAATATTGTGGAGGACGTGCTGAGTGGGCTTCTTTGTGGCAAAAGGATATTCCTGAGTGGATTAAACGTGACCGTAACCATCCTTCGGTGGTGTTGTGGAGCTTGGGTAATGAGTTGCAAACTTATTGGAATCTGCCACATGCTGACTGGGGAGTTACTCCTTATCGTATGCAACGTGAATTGTTGAAGCGTTATGATGATACACGTTTGATTACGGTGGCAATGCATCCGCGTGGTCGTAGTTTAGAAACAGATTCTTTGCCTGCTCCATTGGTGCATGAAACCGATATAGCTTCTTATAACTATCGTTACATGTATTTCCCGGGTGACTCACGTCGCTTCCCTAATTTGATATTCTATCAAAGTGAAGCAAATACAAGCAATATGGGACCCAATTTCTTTGAAATGGATTTGGATAAAGTGATTGGATTGGCCTATTGGGGACAAATAGATTATTTGGGAGAAAGTGGTGGTTGGCCGGCTAAGGGCTGGGCACAAGGTGCATTTGATATATCTTTGCAACCCAAACCTATAGCATATCTGTTGAAGAGTATGTTTACAGATGAACCGGTAGTACATATTGGTGTGATTGATAACCAAGTGGCTTTGGAGTGGAATGATGTTCAAGTGGGAACAGCACACATGAGTGAAAATTGGAATCGCGTTGAAGGTGAGGTACTTTCTCTGTATACTTATACCAATGCGGAAGAGGTAGAACTTGTGTTGAATGGAAAAAGCTTAGGTGTGAAGAAGAATACGGAAGGTCGCGATCGCAATAAATTAAAATGGGATAATATTAAATATGCTCCCGGTTATTTGGAAGCTGTGGCCAAAACAAACGGTAAGGTGGTTGCTCGTCATCGTATTGAAACAACCGGAAAAGCTGTTGCATTGAAAGTGGTGCCGGATAATGCAAATTGGAAAGCTGATGGCATGGATTTGCAACACTTGAGAGTGGTTGCTGTAGATAAGAAAGGTCGCCGTGTCTTGGGTGCTGAACAGCAACTGACATTTGCGATTGAAGGCGATGCTAAGATTGTGGCAGTGGATAATGGAAACATTGTTTCGGATGAAATGCATGTATCTCATCAGAGAAAATTGTTTAAAGGTTCGGCTATGATTATTCTACGTGCCGGCCAAACACCGGGTGAGATAACCCTTATCACCGAGGGTGAAGGCTTTAAAAAGGTAAAGACAAAACTTCAGACCTATTAATTGTTAGAGTGTTAGTAGATGATAGAGGCGAGTGCATTAGCATTCGCCTCTGTTGTTGAAAATCAAAAAAAGAAAAGAAAAGTTTGTCAGTTATAAGAAAATTCGTACCTTTGCAAGCCGATTATTATCTAAAAAGGATAAGCAATTAATTCATAGC
Source organism: Mediterranea massiliensis (assembly GCA_015060695.1). Taxonomy (GTDB): domain Bacteria; phylum Bacteroidota; class Bacteroidia; order Bacteroidales; family Bacteroidaceae; genus Bacteroides; species Bacteroides massiliensis_C. The sequence continues at coordinate 273,893 of SUYA01000002.1, read as the reverse complement.
GAGTTAGTAAGTCTTTGTCCGGGATGATGAACTCGTGGTGAGAAAGAAAATTTTAGTAGTAACATTTTAAAAACAATTAAAAGAGTGGATACTTTAAGTTACAAGACCATTTCTGCAAACAAAGCTACGGTGACAAAAGAATGGGTCATCGTTGATGCTACAGACCAAGTAATCGGACGTCTGGGCTCTAAAGTTGCGAAACTGTTGAGAGGAAAGTATAAACCAAACTTTACCCCTCATGTAGATTGTGGCGATAATGTAATCATTATCAATGCCGACAAAGTGAAAATGACTGGTGCCAAATGGACTGACAAGGTGTATTTGTCATACACAGGTTATCCTGGCGGTCAACGTGAAATCACTCCTGCTGCTTTGCAAGCAAAGCCTAATGGGGATGAAAGATTGTTGAAGAAAGTCGTAAAGGGCATGTTGCCTAAGAATAAGTTGGGTGCTAAATTGTTGGCCAACCTTTATGTTTATGCAGGTAGCGAACACAAGCATGAAGCTCAACAACCGAAAATGATTGATATTAACGCACTTAAATAAGAGATAATGGAAGTAGTAAATGCATTAGGCAGACGTAAAAGTGCAATTGCACGTATTTTCGTAAGCGAAGGTACCGGAAAGATTACTATTAACAAGAGAGACCTTGCAGTGTACTTTCCATCAAGCATTCTTCAGTATGTAGTTAAACAACCGTTGAACAAAATCGGTGCTGCTGAAAAATATGATATTAAGGTGAATCTTTGTGGCGGTGGTTATACAGGCCAATCTCAAGCTTTGCGCTTGGCTATCGCTCGTGCTTTGGTGAAAATTAATCCTGAAGACAAAGCTGCTCTCCGTGCTGAAGGTTTCATGACACGTGACCCGCGTGCTGTTGAACGTAAGAAACCTGGTCAACCGAAAGCTCGTCGTAGATTCCAGTTCAGTAAACGTTGATTTGAGTTTGTCAGTTTGTTAGTTTGTAAGTTGCAAAAGTTCATAACTAATCTGTTTCTGACGGACAAGGAACTTAAAAACTTAAAACTCAAAAAACTTAAGAACTGAAAAACGTTTAGCATCTAAACTATCGGGACTCTATATGCAGACTACCTGATGGTTGGTTTATAAAAACAAAAAAGAAAGTAAACGAATTTAAAAGACTAAAGAAAATGTCAAGAACAAATTTTGATACATTATTGGAAGCAGGTTGCCACTTCGGTCACTTAAAGAGAAAGTGGAACCCTTCAATGGCTCCTTATATCTTCATGGAGCGCAATGGTATTCATATCATTGACCTGAACAAGACTGTTGCTAAAGTAGATGAAGCTGCTGAAGCTTTGAAGCAAATTGCTAAGTCAGGTAAGAAGGTATTGTTTGTTGCTACTAAAAAACAAGCTAAGCAAGTTGTTGCTGACAAGGCTACATCTGTAAATATGCCTTATGTAATTGAACGTTGGCCGGGTGGTATGTTGACTAACTTCCCGACTATTCGTAAGGCTGTTAAGAAGATGGCTACTATCGATAAGTTGACTAACGATGGTACTTACTCAAATCTTTCTAAGAGAGAAATTCTTCAAATTTCTCGCCAACGTGCTAAGTTGGACAAGACTTTAGGTTCTATTGCTGACCTTACTCGTCTTCCTTCTGCATTGTTCGTTGTGGATGTAATGAAGGAGAATATTGCGGTACGCGAAGCCAACCGTTTGGGTATTCCTGTATTTGGTATCGTAGATACAAATTCAGATCCTAATAATGTTGATTTTGTAATTCCTGCAAATGATGATGCTACCAAATCAATTGAAGTAATTCTTGATGCTTGCTGTGCAGCTATGCAAGAGGGCTTGGAAGAACGTAAGGCTGAGAAGATTGATATGGAAGCTGCAGGTGAGGCTCCTGCTGCAAAGGGTAGAAAGAGAACTTCTAAGGCTCGTCTTGATAAATCAGACGAAGAAGCCATCAATGCTTCTAAGGCTGCTGCTTTCATTAAGGAAGAAGAAGCTTAATATAAGTTGAATTGAGAATTGAAAATTGAAAGTTAAGGATGGAGCATGTTCTCTTGATTCTTGATTTTCAATTCTCAATTCTCAATTTTGTTTTCATGTATATTATTAACTCATAAAAATAAAGAAATTACTATGGCTGTAACAATGGCTGATATTACTAAGCTCCGCAAAATGACAGGTGCTGGTATGATGGATTGTAAGAATGCTTTGAATGAAGCAGAGGGCGATTTCGATAAGGCAATGGAAATCATTCGCAAGAAAGGACAAGCAGTTGCTGCAAAGCGTTCTGATCGTGAGGCTTCTGAAGGTTGTGTTTTGGCGAAAACTACAGGTAAACTTGCTGCGATTATCGCTTTGAAGTGTGAAACAGACTTCGTTGCTAACAATGCTGACTTCGTAAAATTGACTCAAGATATTTTGGATCTTGCTGTAGCAAATAATTGCCAGACTTTGGATGAGGTGAAAGCGTTGCCTATGGGTAACGGTACAGTACAAGATGCTGTAACTGACCGTAGCGGTATCACTGGTGAAAAGATGGAGTTGGATGGCTATATGACAGTAGCAGGTGAAAGCACTGTTGTTTATAACCACATGAATAGAAATGGTCTTTGTACAATTGTTGCTTTCAATAAAGTGGTTGACGAACAGTTGGCAAAGCAAATTGCTATGCAGATTGCCGCAATGAACCCCATTGCAATTGATGAAGATGGTGTTCCTGAATCAGTGAAAGAGCAAGAAATCAATGTTGCTATTGAAAAAACTAAGGCTGAACAAGTACAGAAGGCAGTAGAAGCAGCTTTGAAGAAGGCTGGTATCAATCCTGCTCATGTGGATAGCGAAGATCACATGGAAAGTAATATGACTAAGGGTTGGATTACTGCTGAGGATGTTGCTAAGGCTAAGGAAATTATTGCTACTGTTTCTGCTGAAAAGGCTGCTAACTTGCCTGAAGCAATGATTCAAAACATCGCTAAAGGTCGTTTGGCTAAGTTTATGAAGGAAGTTTGCTTGTTGAACCAAGAAGATATTATGGATGGCAAGAAGACTGTAAGAGAAGTTTTGAAGGCTGCTGATGCTGATTTGCAGATTGTTGCTTTCAAGCGTTTTACTTTGCGTGCTGAATAATTATAGCAGACATTAAATAAGAAGAGTGACCGTTATATTGTTATAATAGTCACTCTTCTTTTTATTATCCGATGGTTTTGGTCTGAGTATATCCCTCTTTCTTTAATAGCTCTAAAATTTTTTGTTTGAAGTCTCCTTGAATAAGGATTTCTCCCTCTTTGGCACTGCCTCCTACGCCGCATTTCGATTTTAAGAATTTGCCTAATTCTTTTAAATCGTCTTCGTTACCGACAAATCCTGTAATTAGTGTTACAATTTTCCCTCCTCTATTCTTTCGGTCAAGTTGCACTCTTAATCGTTGTTGTTGTGGCGGTAGGGTAACGATGATTTCCTCTTCTTCTGTTTCGTAATTAAAATTGGGATTTGTTGAATAAACAACATTCAATCGCTCTTTCCAATCGTTTTTCTTCATAGTTGATTCTATTAATTAAACAAAAGTACGCTTTTATCCTTACTTTTGCAATCTTTTTGACGAAATAATGTTAACAGTCTTCATTCTTTTATTTGAAATAATGTATTTTTGTATTTTAAGAATGAAACCTTTAAGTACAGAATACAACCAGTATGGATTTGCATGATTTTCATAAAGATTTTGTGAAAGTACCTGAACCGACGTTGCGTAGGCTTCCATGGTATTTGTCCAATGTGAAGTTGTTAAAGAATAGAGGGGAACGCTATGTATCATCTACCCAGATTTCGAAAGAGACAAATATTGATGCTTCTCAAATAGCGAAAGACCTTTCTTATGTGCGGATTACAGGACGTACCCGGGTTGGTTATGAAATTGATACAATGATATCTGTATTAGAGGATTTTTTGGGTTTTACCACACTGCATAAAGCATTTTTGTTTGGAGTAGGTAGTTTAGGAGGAGCCTTGTTGCACGATTCAGGTTTGAGTCATTTTGGTTTGAAGATTGTAGCAGCTTTTGATGTTAATCCAAAGTTAGTGGGTACTGAATTGAATGGTATTCCTATTTACCATTCGGATGAGTTTGAACAGAAATTAAAAGAATTTAATGTGCAAATAGGCGTGTTGACTGTTCCTATTGAGATAGCCCAATCTATTACGGATATGATGGTTGATGGAGGGATTAAAGCTGTGTGGAATTTTACTCCTTTTCGTATTAGAGTGCCGGAAGACATAGTGGTGCAGAACACTTCACTTTATGCTCATTTGGCAGTGATGTTTAATAGATTGAATTTAAATAAGAAGATATAATGAAAATCATAGCTGTTGGCATGAATTATGCCTTGCATAAGCAAGAGTTGGGGCATACGGAAGAGAATTATGAACCGGTTATTTTCTTAAAGCCAGACTCTGCTATTTTAAGAGATGGTAAACCTTTCTTCTTGCCAGACTTTTCTAATGAGATACATTATGAAACTGAATTGGTGGTTCGTATTTGCCGTTTAGGAAAATGTATAGCACCGAGGTTTGCTCATCGTTATTATGATGCTGTAACTGTTGGCATTGATTTTACTGCTCGTGATTTACAGAATCGGTTTCGTGACTTGGGACATCCGTGGGAACTTTCTAAGGGTTTTGACAATTCGGCAGCCATAGGTGATTTTGTTTCTTTGGAACAGGTTGGTGGAGATGTACAGAATATAGATTTTCATTTGGATATTGATGAAAAAGTGGTTCAACGTGGTAATACATCGGATATGCTGTTCAAGGTAGATGAGATTATAGCATATGTCAGTAGATTTATGACGTTGAAGATTGGTGATCTGATTTTTACAGGTACTCCGGCCGGTGTGGGACCTATAAGTATTGGGCAACATTTGCAAGGATATATTCGAGATATGAAACTACTTGATTTCTATATTCGATAGAGTAAGATACGAGATTTATTTTTTATGATTTATGAAAATACGTGTAGGATTTGGTTTTGATGTTCATCAACTGGTTGAAGGACGTGAATTGTGGTTAGGTGGTATTCTTTTGGAACATACCAAAGGGCTGTTGGGGCATAGTGATGCAGATGTTCTAATTCATGCAATTTGTGATGCCTTGTTAGGTGCTGCCAATATGCGTGACATCGGTTACCATTTTCCGGATAATGCTGGAGAATATAAAAATATCGACAGTAAGATATTGCTGAAGAAAACAATAGATTTGATAGCAACTAAGGGTTATAGGGTAGGAAATATTGATGCAACTATTTGTGCTGAGCGACCTAAACTTAAAGCTTATATTCCAATTATGCAGGAAACGCTTTCTACAGTGATGGATATAGATATTGATGACATTTCTATTAAAGCTACTACTACAGAAAGGTTAGGGTTTACTGGCCGTGAAGAGGGTATATCAGCTTATGCTACTGTTTTGATAGTAAATGATAATTGTAATTAAATTGTAACCTCCTTTTTATCTGCTTGTAACTTTTCTTGAGAAGTAAAGCCTTACTTTTGTACCGTCAATTTTAAATAAAGAATAATGAAAAGTAAATGGATTTTGGCTACTTTGTTGGCGTTTGTGTGTATTTCTGTAGATGCTCAACAGAATTCGAAAGATGTAATTTCTGACGGTAAGATGATTATTAATGTCTTTGGTAATTTTCATTCCGGCTTTGGTTCTAATAATCATGACCGTGGTTTTGAGTTAGATCGTAGTTATTTAGGGTATCAATGCAACCTTCCTGGGAATTTGGAACTGAAGGCTGTTATGGATGTTGGTCAGTCAAAGAATGTGGATGATTATCATCGCATTGCTTATATTAAAAATGCTCAATTGACTTGGAAAACTGGTAATTGGAAGCTGAGTGGAGGTCTCATATCAACTACTCAATTCAATATGCAAGAAAAGTTTTGGGGATACCGTTATATTATGAAATCGTTTCAAGATGAATATAAATTCGGTAGTAGTGCAGACTTGGGTATCTCAGCCTCTTATAAATTTTCTGATTGGTTATCTGCCGATGCTATTGTTGTAAATGGGGAAGGTTATAAGAAGGTACAAGTTAATGATGGCTTGAATTACGGTTTAGGATTAACAGCCACTTTGTTTGATGCTCTTGTTTTACGTTTGTATGGCTCTGTAAATGAGGCGAATTCTGATGAGATGAAGGATTCGTATAATTTGGCAACCTTTATTGGTTATGCAGATGAAATCTTTTCTATAGGAGCTGAGTATAATAGTTATTTGAATGGTGGTTATGTGAAAAATGCTAATCAATCTGGTTTTTCAGTATATACTTCTTTGAAATTGAGTAAAGGAACGAGTCTATATGCTCGTGCAGACCACTTGACTTCTAAGGATGATTGGAATGAAGCTAAGGATGGAACAATGGGTATGGCAGGTTTTGAATTTAAATTAGGCAAATACTTTAATATAGCTCCTAATTTCCGAGTATGGAAGCCTAAAGCAGATGGTACTTCTACTGATTATGCGGCATTTATTAGTTGTAGATTTGGCTTGTAATTATGTAATACTCTTGTAATCTCTTTTTTATCGTATAGTAACAGTATTGAAAGAATCCTGTTATACGAACATACTACTTTTGTAACGTCAGAAAAAACTTGTATTAGTTTTTCTGGCGTTATTATTTGTCTATTAATTAAAGTAAGAGAAATGAAAACATTGAATGTATGTTTGTTTGCAGCCTTGTTGCTGTGTGTGTTTACAGCATGTAAGAGTAATCAGAAGAGTGATGGAGCTCGTCCTTCTGTAGAATTATCGGGTGCAGGAGCCACTTTCCCCCTTCCATTTTATAATGTGGCTTTCGAGAATTTTGGACAGAAGTATGGAGATGTTGTTGCCTATGGTGGGATAGGTAGTGGAGGAGGTATTCGCAATTTGAAAGATCAGATTGTAGATTTTGCCGGTACTGATGCTTACCTTTCAGACAAAGAAATGGCCGAAATGCCGGAGGTAATCCATATTCCTTCTTGTATGGGTGCTGTTGTATTGGCTTATAATTTACCCAATATAGATAAGTTGAATTTGTCGGGTGAAATAGTAGCTGATATATATGCAGGTAGAATTAGCAAATGGAATGACTCTCGTATTCAAGCATTAAATGCAGATGTTAAACTCCCTGATGTATCTATTGTACCTTGTTTCCGTTCGGATGGTAGTGGTACTACTTTTGTATTTACTGATTATTTGAGTAAGGTTAGTGAGGAGTGGAAGAATGAAATAGGAACTGGCAAGTCTGTTAATTTCCCTGTTGGTCAAGCGGCAAAAGGTAATCCTGGAGTGGCTGGTTTGGTTTCACAAACAGCTTACTCTATTGGATATGTTGGTTCAGAGTATGCCTTTGCTCAGCGCATACCTTACGCGGTAATGAAAAATGCTTGTGGTGAATTAGTACTTCCTACGTCAGAGAGTATTTCTGCTGCAGCTTCTGGGGATATACCTGCCGATACACGTACTAGTATTACCAATTCACTGGCACAGGGGGCTTATCCTATAAGCTGTTTCACTTGGCTTGTTATTTATAAAGAGCAGAATTATGGTCGTCGTTCTATACAACAAGCCAAGGCTACCATTGATTTGTTGCATTACGTGCTGAGTGATGAAGCACAGCAAATTACCTCACAGATTCATTATGCTCCATTACCTAAAAAGGCGGTTGAGTTGAGTGTTCAGAATTTGAAAAATATGACATGGGAAGGTTCTCCTATTCAATAATTTGTTTTAGGCAGCATGAATGATAAGGTTTTCAAGACAATTTTATTTGTTGCAGCCTTTGTGATACCTATGGTTTGCGGCGGAGTTATCTATTCGTTAGTGTCGGTTGCTTCGCCGGCTTTGACTCATTTTGGCTTCTTTCGTTTTTTATTTTCTTCTGAATGGAGTTATACTCCGGGTAATGAGCAGTATGGTGCATTGCCATTTGTGACAGGTACTTTGCTAACTACCTTGTTGGCATTGTTTTTCTGCATTCCTTTTTCTTTGCCTGTAGCATTGTTTGTGGGTGAATATTTTAAGGGAAAGAAAGTTGCTTCATTGTTGGGTACAATAACCGACTTATTGGCTGGTATTCCTTCTATAATTTATGGATTATGGGGCTTTTATTTGCTTCGTCCACTTATTATGTCTTTGGGAATCTCTTCTCAAGGATTGGGTATTTTGACAGCTGCTTTAGTGTTGGCTATAATGATTGTACCATATGCAGCATCGCTTAGTGCCGAATTTATTAAAATGATACCTGCTGATTTGAAAGAAGGAGCCTATAGCTTAGGAGCTACCCGTGCTGAAGTGATTCGTTGGGTGATATTCCCGGTTGCCGGTTCGGGTATTTTTTCTTCTTATATTTTGGCGATTGGGCGTGCCTTGGGGGAAACGATGACAGTTACAATGCTGATAGGAAATACAAATCAGATGCCTCGTTCGTTGACTGAAACCGGTAATACCATGGCAAGTATTATAGCCAATCAGTTTGGTGAGGCCGATGGCTTACGCCTTTCATCATTGATAGCCATAGCCTTGATGCTGTTTTTTATCACAGCTGTGGTAAATTTATTAGGTAAGATGTTGATAAAACGGGCTCGTATCAGTTGATTTGTATCCTAAAAATAGAAAGAAAAATGCAAGAAATTTCTGTGAAACGTCGTGTGTATGTTAATCGTTTGGTGTATGTCGTAGTTTGTTTTTTTGCGGCATTAACATCTGTACCTTTATTGGCTATTTTGGGCGAAGTATTAGTGCGCGGGTGGCATCAATTGAATTGGTCTTTCTTTACCGAAGCTACACCTACTGCTTATAAAGCTATGCAGGCTGTTGCTGCCGGTGAATCTATTCCCGGGGGTATAGCCAATGGTATAGTAGGTACGTTGTTAATGCTCTCTATGGCATCAATGTTAGCAGTTCCTATAGGTATTTTATGTGGTATTTATTTGGCAGAAAATCGCAAGAGGCGTTTTTCTCAATTTGTTAGTTATCTGACCGATTTGCTTCAGGGTACCCCATCTGTAATCATTGGTATCGTTACCTATATTTGGGTGGTAGTTCCGATGCGTGGTTATTCTGCCATTGCGGGTAGTGTGGCATTGTTTATCATGATGCTTCCTCTTATTATTCGCTCTACCGAGGAGACGATGAAAATTCTTCCTGTCTCATTGAAGGAAGCAGGATTGGCCTTGGGTGGTAGCTATTCTCGTGTGGTGATGCATGTCATGTTGCCATCGGCATTTAGTGGTATTTTTACTGGTGTATTGCTGGCTGTTTCTCGTGTTATTGGTGAGACGGCTCCGCTTATGTTCACGGCATTAGGTTGTTCCATAGTTCGTTGGGATGTAGATCAACCCATGGCGGCTGTGCCTTTGCTGATTTGGGAGTTTTTTAATGATCCTAATCTGCAAGATCTTATTTGGGGAGCTTCACTCTTCCTATTGTTGTTTGTATTGTTTTTAAATATCATTGCTAAAATTATTGCTAAAAAATGGAAATAATGAATCCTGTTTTAGAGTTCAAGAATGTTTCTATCTCTTATACTCAAGATCGTAAAGCGGTAAGGGATGTCTCTGCTTCTATTGAGTCGAATACTATAACAGCCATTATGGGACCTTCAGGATGTGGAAAGAGTACCTTGCTTCGTGCTGTCAATCGAATGCATGAATTGTATCCGAATATTCATGTTGAAGGTGAAATCTTGTTGAATGGAGAAGATATTCTGCGTATGGAGGCTATTGATGTACGCCGTCGTATCGGTATGGTTTTTCAACGCCCCAATCCGTTTCCCACAATGAGTATTTACGACAATGTGCTTGCCGGTTATATGTTGAATGGTATTCGTTTGTCTCGAAGTCAAAAAGATGAGGTGGTAGAGCGTTGTCTGCGCAACGTTTCTTTGTGGGATGAAGTGAAAGATGTGCTCAATAAGAAAGGAACTTTCCTTTCGGGTGGTCAGCAACAGCGTCTTTGTATTGCTCGCGCCTTGGCTTTGAAGCCCGATGTGTTGTTGATGGACGAGCCTACATCGGCACTTGATCCTATTGCTACCAAACATATAGAGGAATTATTGATGCAACTGAAGAGTGAGGTTACTATTCTGATAGTGACTCATAATATGGGGCAGGCTAAGCGCATCTCTTCTCGTTCAATGTTTATGTATTTGGGTGATTTGATTGAGTATGACGATACTATTTCCATGTTCTCTCAATCTACAGACGAGCGTACTCGTGCCTATCTGACAGGTAAGATGGGATAAGTTTTGCTTGCTTTTTCTTGCGGTTTCAATAAAGTTTTGTAGCTTTGCCCTCTATGAAACGACAACCGAAGAATATTGAAAGTTACGCAAAACATTATGATGAAAACCATTTGTGGACAAAGATAAAACGCACCGGTCGTAAAGCCGGTGCGCGTCCTCTTTATGCTGTATTATTACTTTATTATGTGTTGCAATCACCCGATGTACCTAAGGCAGATAAAGCCAAGATATATGGTGCATTGGGCTATTTTATATTGCCGCTCGATCTTTTGCCCGATGTATTTCCTATAATTGGATATACTGATGACTTTTCGGCATTGCTCTGGGCACTTCATGCTGTATGGATCAATATAACACCTGCTATTAAGGAAAAAGCTCGTATGAAGTTATACGATTGGTTGGGGAATTACGATGATACTCTTTTGGAGGAGGTGGATAAATCGAAGCAAAAATAGTAAGAGTAATCATTTGAGAGTCTTAATTATAGGATTGTAATGTACAGATTTTATTCTTTCATAGATATTGATTTGCATGATAACTCTTATAGCTAACAAATGTTATGTATTTAAGTTTCGCAAGCTGCATGGGTTACTCTTTTGAAAGAAAATCAAAGGCCATAAGAAAACGTCTGTTTTTATGACGAACATGCGTTACATTTAGTTAGCATGCAAATGGTTTTGCTGTAGTGTTTGTGTGTTTAACTTGTGATGATTCTAATATGTTGATAATTAAATATTTAGATTGTCTATATCAAGTTATTCATCTACCTATAGGTAGTTAGTCGATTACCTATAGGTAGTTGGCTCACTACTTATAGGTAGTTGCTCTTCTACCTATAGGTAAATCAGGTAGATGGAAAAATCCTTCGATTGCTAATCTATTTGGCTCATTGCTATTAGGATTAAGTACTACTTAGTGACTCTGAAAGCGATTCATTTTTTCTGTGATATACAGCACCAAAAACTATACTTTCTTTACTTGCGAAACTTAAATTATTTATAGGAAAATTCTACTTATATCAAGCGAAATGTTGTATATTTGCTTCCCGAATGAATAATGCAAGAATGGAGCATAAAGGAAACAGAGTGTTGGTAGGGATGAGTGGGGGTATTGATAGTACTGCCACCTGCTTAATGTTGCAAGAACAGGGCTATGATGTTGTGGGCTTGACTATGTGGGTGTGGGGTGAAAAGCCGGTTGAAGCACGTCGTTTGGCTGAACAAATGAATATTGAACACTACATTGTAGATGAGCGCGAAGCCTTTCGTCAAGTGGTAGTACAGAACTTTATAGATGAATATTGTAACGGACGTACCCCAAATCCATGTGTCATCTGTAATCCTCGCTTCAAATTCCGTATCCTTACCCAATGGGCCGACCGTTTGGATTGTACTTATATAGCTACCGGCCACTACAGTCGTTTGGAGGAAGAGGGTGATACAGTCTATATTGCAGTAGGCGAGGATGAGAAAAAAGACCAATCCTACTTCCTTTGGCAACTCTCGCAAGATGTATTGCGTCGTTGCATCTTTCCCTTAGGCACTTTTACAAAATTGCAAGTTCGCGATTATTTGAAGTCGAAAGGATATTCATTAAAAGCCGAAGAAGGAGAAAGTATGGAAGTGTGTTTCATTCAAGGAGATTATCGCGACTTTTTGCGGCAATATTCCCCCCAAATAGACGAACAGATAGGACGAGGTTGGTTTGTTAACTCAGCAGGAGTGAAGTTGGGTGAACATAAAGGCTTCCCTTATTATACTATCGGCCAGCGTAAAGGATTGGAAATAGCATTAGGAAAGCCTGCATATGTGCTTAAAATAAATCCGCAGAAAAACACAGTAATGTTGGGTGATGCCGAACAACTGAAAACTTACTATATGTTAGTGGAGCAACCTTTCTTCCCTAATCAAATGGATTTTGTAGGGTTGGCTGATTTATCCGTGCGTATTCGTTACCGTAGTCGTCCTATTCCTTGTGATGTGCGTCCTATAGACGATGGTCGATTGTTAGTACATTTTCGAGAAGAAGCATCTGCTGTTACACCGGGTCAGTCGGCCGTTTTTTATCAAGGTAACCGTATGGTAGGAGGAGCTTTCATTGCTTCTCAGCGCGGCATAGCAATGTATATTAATGAACAATTATAGTATAAGAACATGAAAAAGAAACTTTTCTCACTCCTTGTCATGGTTTTGATTGCAACCACCTCTATGGCCAACCAAGACTCTTTGAAGTATCGTATCAGTTTGACAGACAAATTACCTACTATCTATTCATTAGAAAAACCCGAAAAGTACCTTTCGGAAAAAGCTATTGAACGTCGTAAGCGCCAAGGACTTGCTATCGATTCGACCGACCTGCCTGTATGTGCAACCTATATTGATGCCATTCGTAAGCAGGGAGTGAACATCGTTGTAACCGGTAAATGGGATAATTTTGTAACGGTTTCGTGCAACGATTCTACCCTTATAGATCGCATAGCAGCCTTACCGTTTGTTCGTGAGGTAGAGAAAGTATGGACATCTCCTCGTGGCAAACAATTCAGAACCACTCGTGACTCACTTATTAACGAACCTAAAGTTTATAAAGATACGATTTACGGTCCGGCTATTACTCAAATACAACTTAGCAAGGCAGATAAATTGCATGAAGCAGGATTTCGAGGAAAAGGAATGACTATTGCAGTCATTGATGCCGGTTTCCACAATGTAGATAAGGTAGCTTCTATGCAAAACATCCATATTCTGGGTACAAAAGATTTTGTAAATCCGAGTTCAGATATCTTTGCCGAAGATAGCCATGGAACGGGTGTTCTCTCTTGTATTGCTATGAATCAACCCGGTGTAATGGTAGGTACAGCTCCTGAAGCGTCGTTTTGGCTCCTTCGTTCGGAAGATGCATACAGTGAACACTTGGTAGAGCAAGACTATTGGGCCGCAGCAGTTGAATTTGCCGATAGTGTAGGTGTAGACGTAGTTAATACATCATTGGGCTATTACGCCTTTGATGATAAAACAAAAAACTATCATTTGCGTGATTTAGATGGCCGTTTTGCTTTGATGTCTCGGCAAGCTGCCCGTATGGCTGATAAAGGAATGGTGCTGGTTTGCAGTGCCGGTAATTCGGGCATGAGTGCTTGGAAGAAAATTACTCCTCCGGGCGATGCCGAAAATGTATTAACTGTTGGTGCCATAGATAAAAAAGGCGAACTGGCTCCTTTCTCCTCTATCGGTACTACTGCTGATGGACGTATTAAGCCCGATGTCGTAGCCGTAGGACTTGGCTCTGATGTAATGCGTACCAATGGAAATCAAGGACGCGCAAACGGAACTTCATTCGCTTCGCCTATTATGTGCGGTATGGTGACATGTCTATGGCAAGCCTGCCCTCAACTGACAGCCAAACAACTTATAGAATTGGTGCGTAGTGTGGGCGATCGTTCAGAATACCCAGACAATGTATATGGATATGGCATTCCCGATATGTGGAAAGCCTATGAACAGAATCATTGATGGAAGCACTCACACTATACGATCTTAATGCGTTAGTTCGTACAGCTTTGCAAGAAACCTTACCAACTGAATATTGGATACAGGCCGAGTTGAGTGATGTACGTACCAACAGTACGGGTCATTGTTACTTGGAATTTATTCAAAAAGATACTCGAAACAATAATCTGATTGCTAAAGCAAGAGGAACGATATGGGCCAATATCTTCAGTTTGCTGAAGCCTTATTTTGAAAAAACTACCGGCCAATTATTTTGTGCAGGTATTAAGGTTTTAGTAAAAGTTGCTATTAATTTCCATGAACTATATGGCTATAGTTTGACGGTATTAGACATCGATCCTTCTTATACCTTAGGCGATTTAGCCCGTCGTCGCAAGGAAATTTTAATGCAATTGGAGGCTGAAGGGGTTTTGACATTGAACAAAGAGTTGCACATGCCTATGTTGCCACAGCGAATTGCGGTTATTTCATCGGCAACAGCTGCCGGATATGGTGACTTTCTCCATCAATTAGTAGATAATATTTATGGTTATTACTTTAAGATAGAATTGTTTCCGGCTATGATGCAAGGGACAGAAGTAGAGTCATCGGTATTGTCTGCTTTCGATGTTATCAATAAACGATTAGACGACTTTGATGTGGTGGTTATAATTAGAGGTGGGGGAGCTACTTCAGACCTTGCCGATTTTGATACTTATATGCTTGCTGCTACTTGTGCTCAATTCCCACTGCCAATCATTACGGGTATTGGACATGAACGTGACGATACAGTACTTGATTCTGTGTCACATACCAGAGTTAAGACTCCTACGGCTGCTGCCGAATATCTGATAAATTGTATGGTCAAAGCTGCTAATCTTTTGACAGCTACAGTTGGCCGGTTACAAGATAGTACTCGCTATTTGTTGCAGACAGAGCGACTTCGTTTAGCAGAAACATGTCAAACTATTCCGATAGTAGCATCTCGATGTCTGAATGAGGGTAAATTGTCTATATTGAATATTCGTAAAGATATAACTCGTTCAGTAGAATCGTCTCTACTTCGTCAGCGTCATCGTTTGGAATTATGGCAACAACGCATTCAAGGTGCTTCACCAGAAAAACTATTAGCTCGTGGTTATAGCATAACACTCAAAAAGGGGCAGATAGTGAAAGATGTTTCACAGTTGAATGTGGGTGACGAAATTGTTACACGTTTGCATCAGGGAGAAATAACTTCTGTAGTCAAATAACAAACTATTAATTAACATATCATATAGATGGCAACAAAAAAACAACCGACCTATTCGGAAGCAATTAGACGATTGGAAGAAATTGTGCGGATGATAGATGATAATGAATTGGAAATAGACCAGCTGAGCGATAAAATAAAAGAAGCCAACCGCCTCATCGCTTTTTGTAATGATAAGTTAACAAAAGCTGATGCTGAAATTGAAAAAATACTCTCAGATAAGGAGGAATCTGACAAATAAGCATTATTTTTGCACAAAATGTAGAATGAATATTTGTAAAAACAGTATAATAATGAAAGAAATTGATTGGTCTAATCTGTCATTCAATTACATGAAGACAGATTATAACGTGAGAATCTATTATCGTAACGGTCAGTGGGGAGAACAAGAAATCTGTAGTGAAGAGACTATCCCGATGCATATGGCAGCATCTTGTTTGCATTATGGCCAAGAGGCATTTGAAGGTTTAAAAGCTTTTCGTGGACAGGACGGCAAAATACGTATTTTCCGTTTAGAGGAGAATGCTGCTCGTTTGCAATCTACTTGTCGCGGCATTATGATGCCTGAATTACCTACCGAACGTTTTAAAGAAGCTGTTTGCAAGGCAGTAAAACTTAATGAGCGTTTTATCCCTCCTTATGAAAGTGGCGCCTCTTTGTATATTCGTCCATTGCTTATTGGCATAACGGCTCAAGTAGGTGTTAAACCTGCTACAGAATATTTGTTTGTTGTATTTGTAACACCAGTAGGCCCTTACTTTAAAGGCGGCTTTGCAGCAACTCCTTATGTTATAACTCGTAAGTATGACCGTGCTGCTCCGTTAGGTACAGGTATTTATAAGGTTGGTGGAAACTATGCGGCTAGTCTTCGTGCTAGTCACGAAGCCCATGCAGCAGGTTATTCGGCAGAGTTTTATCTTGATGCCAAGGAAAAGAAATACATTGATGAATGTGGTGCAGCCAATTTCTTTGGTATCAAAAACAATACATATATAACCCCTCTTTCTTCATCCATTTTACCTTCTATAACTAATAAAAGTCTGATTCAGTTGGCCGAAGATATGGGTATGGCAGTAGAACGTCGTCCTATACCTGAAGAAGAATTGGTAACCTTCGAGGAAGCAGGTGCTTGTGGTACAGCAGCCGTTATTAGTCCAATTTTGCGTATTGATGACCCTGAAAACGGACATTCTTATGTTATTGCTAAGGATGGAAAACCAGGGCCACTAAGTACCAAGCTGTATAATAAACTGCGAGCTATCCAATATGGTGATGAACCGGATATACATGGTTGGGTGACTATTGTTGAGTAGTAATACATTTTATAAATTTAAATAATGCTCAATAATGGGTAAAGGAAAATTAGCAAAATTTGCCGATATGGCTCAATTCCCACACGTCTTCGAATATCCTTATTCGATCGTGGAAAATGTTTCGTTTGACATGAAAGGTAAATGGGGTAAATCATTCTTTAAGAATGAACGTCCCATTGTATTGGAATTAGGATGTGGCCGTGGTGAATACACCGTAGGACTTGGTAAACTTTTTCCTGAAAAAAACTTTATTGGAGTAGATATAAAAGGTGCTCGAATGTGGAGTGGTGCTAAGGAATCGTATGAAGCCGGAATGACTAATGTAGCTTTTCTACGCACCAATATTGAAATCATTGATCGTTTTTTTGCAAAAGATGAAGTCAGTGAAATTTGGCTTACCTTTAGTGATCCTCAGATGAAAAAAGCGACCAAGCGGCTTACTTCGACCTATTTTATGGAGCGTTATCGCAGATTCTTGAAACCTAACGGTTTAATACATTTAAAAACAGATAGTAACTTCATGTTCACTTATACTAAGTATATGGTAGAAACTAACCAAATGCCGGTAGAAGTGATGACAGAAGATTTATATCACTCTGGTATGGCTGATGATATTCTCAGTATAAAAACATATTACGAGCAACAATGGCTTGATAGAGGCTTGAATATTAAGTATCTAAAATTCCATCTTCCACCAGAAGGGGATTTAATAGAGCCTGATGTAGAAATAGAATTAGATGAATATCGAAGCTATAACCGTAGTAAACGCAGTGGACTACAAACAAGCAAATAATTATGACACTATATCCTAAACTGATAATGGATGCACTGGCAACAGTGCGCTATCCTGGAAATGGGAAAAATTTGGTTGAGGCCGAGATGGTGGCCGATAATCTTCGTATTGATGGTATGAAAGTTAGTTTTTCATTGATTTTTGAGAAACCTACCGATCCTTTTATGAAATCAATGCTGAAGGCAGCCGAAACAGCCATTCATACTTATATCTCTTCTGAAGTCGAGGTAACTATTACAACCGAGAGCCGTCAGGCAGCACGTCCGGAGGTGGGTAAATTGCTTCCGCAAGTAAAGAATGTCATTGCTGTTTCTTCTGGTAAAGGCGGAGTTGGAAAATCGACTGTAGCAGCCAATTTGGCTATCTCATTGTCGAAATTAGGCTTTAAGGTGGGTTTACTTGATGCCGATATTTTCGGCCCATCAGTTCCTAAAATGTTTCAAGTAGAAGATGAACGTCCTTATGCCGAACAGATTGGCGGACGTGACCTTATTATTCCAGTTGAAAAGTATGGCATCAAACTGTTATCTATCGGTTTCTTTGTCGATCCGGATACGGCTACTTTGTGGCGTGGCGGTATGGCAAGTAATGCATTGAAACAATTGGTGGCTGATGCTAATTGGGGGGAACTCGACTATTTCATTCTTGATACCCCTCCAGGTACCAGTGATATACATCTTACATTGTTACAAACATTGGCTATTACCGGTGCGGTCATTGTAAGTACTCCCCAACAAGTGGCCTTGGCCGATGCCCGTAAGGGAATTGATATGTATACTAACGAAAAGGTGAATGTACCCATTCTTGGTTTGGTGGAAAATATGGCATGGTTTACTCCGCTCGAATTGCCTGAAAACAAATATTATATATTTGGTAAAGAGGGAACAAAACGGTTGGCTGAAGAGATGAATGTGCCTTTGTTGGGACAAATACCTTTGGTACAAGGTATATGTGAAAGTGGTGATAAGGGCACACCGGTAGCACTTGATGTTACGACCATGACAGGTAATGCATTTTTGCAATTGGCTGCTGCGGTAGTACGTCAAGTAGATAAGCGGAATATTGAGCAAGAACCAACTCGAATTGTATCGGTGAAGAAAGGGTGATGGTTAATTCTTCTGATCATCCCCATTCATCGCTTTTTGTAATTCTTCCCTTAATATGGTGATACCGGGAAATCCGCTTTGTTGATAGCAGATTTTTCCTTGTTTATCTATAATAAGATAGGTGGGAATGGCTTGTATACCCAATTCTCTTCCCAAATACGCCCATTGCTCGGCTGTTAGACGAAAATGGTCACCGTGCAATGTTGGGATCATCTCTTCCCACCTCTCTTTAGGAGAAGTATCTCCTGTTAAATATAGGTAAACAATATCTTTTCCTTTCAATTCTTCTTTTAAAGGTTTGATGGCAATATTGGCCATGCGGCATGGACCACACCAGGTTGCCCAAAAATCTACCAATATAACTTTTCCTTGAAACCGACCGATGATGGAACGGAACAAATCTTGATTGCTAACTACACCGGCATGGTGTACTTTATGGCTTTGTGCCTGCATATTACCGGCCAATAAACTCATGAGTATTGCCAGTATGATTAAATAAAAACGTTTCATATCTTCAATCTTTTCTTCAAAAATACAATGAATAGCTGGAAAAACCTTATCTTCGCATCTAGTTATAATAAAATTTAAGTCTATGAGAACATTTTTCACTGTTTTAGCTTGTTTGTTGGGACTGTCTATTCATGCTCAGCTTGTTTTTTACGACGCTTCTAAATTTCCTGTGTTGGGGAAAGCCACAGAAAATACTTTGTCACGCTATGAGCGTTTACCGGGTAATTTAGAAACTGCTCTTCGAAAGCAATTATGGGATTTAGGACGCAATAGTGCGGGACTTACTGTTCGTTTTCGTACGAATTCAACATCAGTTGCAGCTCGTTGGGAAACACGCAACAATTTTCGGATGAATCACATGACTGCAACGGGTATTTGTGGCCTTGACCTCTATTGCTTGGTTGATGGCAAATGGATTTACGCTGGTACAGGGATGACTCAGGGGAAGCAAAGCAAGGCAACTATTGTAAAGAATATGACTACTGAAGAACGTGAGTTTATGCTTCATTTGCCGCTTTATGATGGACCTATTGCTTTAGAAATAGGTGTTGATTCTTTGGCAACTCTCTCTCAACCGATGGTAGATTTGCCAGCGCAAGATTCGCCTATTGTATTCTATGGTACCAGTATTTTACAAGGTGGCTGTGCCAATCGTCCGGGTATGACTCATACTAACATACTTCAACGTTGGTTGCAACGTGAGTGTATCAATTTAGGTTTTAGTGGCAATGCCCGTCTTGATTATGAGATTGCTCATTTGATGGCTTCGGTAGAAAATGCATCACTGTTTGTCATCGATTGTCTGCCCAATGTTACTCCGGAGAAAGTTAATGAAAGTATGGAGCAATTCTATGCCATTATTCGTAAGGCACATCCCGATACACCTATATTATTTATAGAAAACCCACCTTTCCCTAATGCATTATTCAATCAAGAGATAGCCAAGGAATTGGCTACCGAAAATAAATTATTGGGTGAAATAGTTGAAAAGTTAAAGAAACAAGGAGATAAGAATGTGCATCTGTTTACTTCTGAGAATATGATTGGCTCCGATGGCGAAGCAACCGTAGATGCTTGCCACTTTACCGATTTGGGCTTTATGCGTTATGCCGAAGCCTTGTTGCCGGTTATTAAAAAATTGATTAAGTAATGATTATAGAAGAAGCGGTTGGCAATGAGTGTTATCGCCAACCGCTTCTGTTTATATAATATTTTCTCACTACTGTCCACCTTTTTTTGTGGGCATTAATGGTGTTTTCTCTTTATTTCTTCATCGTTAACTCTTCTGAACCAATCAAAGTACCGTCGGCAAAAATATCGAAACGATAAGTTCCGGCATGTAGGAATTCTTCCACATCCCAATATACCGTTACATTCTGTTCTTCACCAGTATATTCAATGTATTTTTTTATGGAGTAAGTCAACTGACGGTTTTCGTAGTCGAAGGTGTTGTTAGGATCCTTGGCTAACACACTATTATCTGGTTTGGCTATGCGGACGTATAGTGTTCGTTCACCGGTTTCGGCAGTGATGTTTTTTACGATGGTAAAGTCTATAATGAACTTCTTTACATCTTTTATTCTTTTGGCTTGTTTGCCTCGTTTGTTGGCTGGTAAGATAGTAATATTGGTAGCATCCAGTTGAGCAGCTAAAGTTACTTTCTTATCCAGATTCTTTTTTTCTTCAGTCAAATTGTCTATTTGACGCGATGCTGCAGTATATTTTTTGGTTACTTCGGCAATCACCTCTTGCTGATGTGCAGTCAGTCGGTTCAGTGAGTCAATCTGATTAATATATCCCACCATTACTTTACGTAGTGTAGCCAATTCCTTTTTCAATCGGCGTATTTCTGCTGCATTGCTGCTCTTTACGGTGCGCAATTCTTCAAGTAAGCGTTGCGATTTCAGTTGTTCCTGTTCTAATAAGTAAGCCAGCGAGTCGTTCGATACAGTCAGTTTCAACTCATCATATTGTTTGGCAAAAGCCGTGTATTCGTTTTCTAAATCCTCCTTTTCCAATTGAAACTCTTGTATCAATTCTTTGTTGGTCTGCTTTTCAGAAATTAATAAAGCTGTTAGCACTATCAGTACTAATATTAATAAGCTACCTACTGCAATTAACGTTTTATTTTTCATACTATATATTTTGATTTGGGCACAAAAATAGTCATAAAAGCCCATATCAAAAATAAACTATAGTATGTAATTATTCTATTTAACTAAAATTATTATGGAAATATTTCTTTAATAGCGAATGTCTGTGTATTTTTGTAGCAACTTTAAAACACTTTTATAAACAAAAAATAAAGAATTATGTCAAAAGTAACCGTAGTAGGTGCAGGTAACGTAGGTGCTACATGCGCCAATGTGTTGGCTTTTAATGAAGTAGCCGACGAAGTTGTAATGCTGGATGTGAAAGAAGGCGTTTCTGAAGGTAAGGCAATGGATATGATGCAAACAGCCCAATTGTTAGGTTTCGATACAACCATTGTGGGCTGTACAAACGATTATGAAAAGACTGCAAACTCTGATGTTGTGGTAATTACTTCAGGTATTCCTCGTAAGCCGGGTATGACTCGTGAGGAGCTGATAGGTGTAAATGCTGGTATCGTTAAGTCGGTTGCTCAAAACATCTTGAAATATTCTCCTAATGCAATCCTCGTAGTTATTTCTAATCCGATGGATACAATGACATACTTGGCACTTAAATCACTTGGTTTGCCTAAGAACCGTATTATTGGTATGGGTGGTGCTTTGGATAGCTCACGCTTCAAGTATTTCTTGTCTCAAGCATTGGAATGCAATGCAAACGAAGTAGAAGGTATGGTGATAGGTGGTCATGGTGATACAACTATGATACCTTTGGCTCGTTTGGCTACCTACAAGGGAGTTCCTGTAAGCACATTGCTTCCTGCAGAAAAGTTGGATGAAGTGGTTGCTTCTACAATGGTAGGTGGTGCTACACTGACTAAATTCCTCGGTACTTCGGCTTGGTATGCTCCGGGTGCAGCTGGTGCAGCTGTAGTGGAGGCTATTCTTCATAATCAAAAGAAGATGATTCCATGCTCGGTATTCTTGGAAGGTGAATATGGTCAATCAGACATCTGTATCGGTGTTCCTGTTATTTTGGGCAAGAACGGTATCGAAAAGATTGTTGAACTTGAACTCAATGCGGATGAAATGGCTAAGTTCGTTGCTAGTGCCGAAGCTGTTCGCAAGACCAATGCAGCTTTGACTGAAGTAGGTGCTCTTTGATTCGTTGAGAAATAGAATTTTGAAAGGGATGGAACATGTTCCATCCCTTTTTTTTGTATTATTAGTATTTAAATCTTATTATCTTATGTCTGCTCCCCACATCATCTTATTACGCAAAGCATCAAAGAAAACATGGTTGTATCGTTTAATTACCTTTATGCAATAATCAGCCTTACAGATGGTCAGGCGGGTAGTCTCATTACATTTTTCACTTCGTCCATCTATGGAAATCAAGAAGTTGTGGCTTCTGCTTTCTACATCCAGCGTAATTTCCCAATCGTCGCAAATTACTATGGGACGTACATTTAAGCTATGAGGTGCTACGGGGGTAATGGCAATCGTTTTGCTGTGTGGTACCATGATAGGGCCTCCTACGCTGAGCGAATAGGCGGTCGATCCGGTGGGTGTGGCAATCACTAATCCGTCAGCTTGATAAGTAGTAAGTGGGGCACCGTTGATAGCCGCATGGATAGTAATCATCGACGAAGTATCTCGTTTTAAAACAGCAATTTCGTTCAATGCATACGGTGATTGTTGAAGACCTTCACATTTCAGTTGCAATACGCTTCGTTCTTCTATCTTATAGTGTTGATTGTAAATTTCGTCAATAGTCTTTTCCATATCATCGGGCGATATATCGGCCAAGAAACCCAACCTTCCGGTGTTAATACCCAAAATTGGTATCCCTTTTTTGCCAACCCGACTAGCTGCTTTCAAAAATGTGCCGTCTCCCCCCATGCTGATAACCATATCAGCATCAAACTCCTCTCCTTCAAAGAGCTCTACTTGTGGTAGATTAAGGTGGATTTCATCTGTCAGGAATCGATAAAACTTGTTGCAAATACACAATTGAGCATTGCGCTCGGTTAATAGACGGAATAATTTTTCGACATGCGATGATTTGTGGGCTTGGTATGTATTTCCGAATATGGCAAATTTCATAATCTCATTATCTGATAATGGTTTGGGTGCAAAGATGCCATTTTTTTCTCAGAAAGCAACGATAATACAGGTATTATTTGTAATTTTGCACCGAACTATAGACTGATTTATGACAAAATTAAGTGTAAACATTAACAAAATTGCGACATTGCGCAATGCTCGTGGTGGTGAGGTACCTAATGTGGTAAAGGTAGCTTTGGATTGCGAGAGTTTTGGAGCAGATGGTATTACGGTACATCCCCGTCCCGATGAGCGACATATTCGTAGGAAAGATGTATATGATTTACGTCCTCTGCTGCACACGGAGTTTAATATAGAAGGTAATCCGACGCCAGAATTCACAGATTTGGTGTTGAAAGTAAAACCTCATCAAGTAACATTGGTGCCCGATACTCCTACTCAATTAACATCGAATGCCGGTTGGAACACCAAAGAACATTTCGATTTCTTGGTAGAAATCTTAGAACAGTTCAAGCAAGTGGGTATTCGTACTTCAGTATTTGTCGATGCCGATTCAGAAATGGTGGAATATGCCGCTAAAGCAGGTGCCGATCGGGTGGAACTTTATACCGAACCCTATGCAACATTGTATCCTCAAAATCCTGCTGAGGCCGTTGCTCCCTTTGTTGAGGCAGCGCAAGCAGCACGTAAATTAGGGTTAGGACTGAATGCAGGGCATGATCTTAGCTTGCTGAATTTGAAGTATTTCTATCAAAATATTCCTTGGTTGGATGAAGTGTCGATAGGTCATGCTTTGATAAGCGATGCTCTTTATTTGGGATTGGAACGTACTATTCAAGAATATAAAAATTGTTTGAAGTAATGGAAATGATGATGCTTTTAGCCCAAGTGGCCCCTTCGCTGGCCGATACTTTGGCCGGCAATAATCCGGTGTTGACTCCGGTAACCGGTCCCGAAACCATGACATTGTGGAGCATGGCTTTAAAAGGTGGATGGATTATGTTAATATTGGCATTGTTGTCGGTAGTTTGCTTTTACATTCTTTTCGAACGCATCTTTGTAATTCGTGCGGCAGCTAAGGAAGACCCAATGTTTATGGATAAGATAAAAGACTACATCAAGTCGGGTGAAGTAAAAGCAGCTGTTTCTTATTGTCGCGGTGTCAACACCCCTGCGGCTCGTATGATTGAAAAAGGTATCAGTCGTTTGGGACGTTCAACCCAAGATGTGCAGGCAGCTATTGAGAATGCTGGAAACATAGAAGTGGCAAAATTAGAAAAGGGTTTAACCATTATGGCTACCATTTCCAGCGGTGCGCCTATGATTGGTTTTTTAGGGACAGTAACCGGTATGGTGCGAGCTTTCTTCGAGATGGCCAATGCCGGAAATAACATAGATATTACACTGCTTTCCGGTGGTATTTACGAGGCTATGATTACTACCGTGGGTGGTTTGGTGGTTGGTATCATTGCTATGTTTGCCTACAATTATTTGGTAACATTGGTCGATGGAGTAGTTAACAAGATGGAAGCCAAAACCATGGCATTCATGGATATGTTGAACGAGCCATGTTAAAGCGAAGAGCCAAAATATCGCCTGCATTCAGTATGGCATCTATGACAGATGTCATATTCCTGTTGCTGATATTCTTTATGATTACCTCTACCATGGTGTCACCTAATGCCATAAAGGTGTTGTTGCCTCAAGGAAAACAGCAGACATCGGCCAAGCCATTGACGCGTGTCATCATTGATAAAGAGTTGAACTTTTATGCAGCTTTCGGCAACGATAAGGAACAATCTCTGTCGCTCGATGAGTTGCCCGATTTTCTTCGGGCTTGTGCCACTCGTGAGCCGGAGATGTATGTGGCCCTCTATGCCGATGAATCGGTTCCTTACAGAGAAATAGTGAAAGTACTCAATATCGCCAACGAAAATCAGTTCAAGATGGTGTTGGCTACTCGTCCCCCGGAGAAATAACATGATGAATCCGAAGAAGAGAAGTAAATACATGGGATTGGCAGGTGCATTGTTGGTGCATCTTGCCCTGTTATTGCTTTTACTCTTAGTGGGATTTACTGTGCCCAAGCCGGAAGAAGAGGGAGGAGTTTCTGTTTTGTTGGGAGAAATGCCTGATGCGTTCGGTGCGGCAGATCCTACTTTGGTGAAGGTAGATGTAATGCCCCAACAGCAACCGATACCACCGGTCGAGGAAGTAGTGGAACAAGAGATGATTACGCAAGAGGTAGAAGAAACGGTGGCAATTCCTCCTAAAACTCCACCTACACCTAAAAAAGAAGAGGTGAAGAAACCTGAAAAGAGTGCCGAAGAGATTGCGGCCGAAAAGCAACGCTTGGAAGCCGAAAAAGCCGAACGCGAACGGAAAGCCGCCGAAGAAGCCGCTCGTCGTCGGGTGGCCAATGCTTTCGGCCGAGGGGCGCAGATGGGTGATAAAGGTACTACTACCGGACAAGGAGTACAGGGTAGCCCTACAGGTAATGCACCTGCTGGAATGCCTACCGGTGTTGGTGGATATGGTTCATTTAATTTAGATGGTCGCTCGTTAGGTCCCGGTGGTCTTCCTAAACCTACCTACAATGTACAGGAAGAAGGTCGTGTGGTTGTAACCATCATTGTCAATCCTCAAGGCGAAGTCATTTCAACCGCTATCAATCGTCAAACCAATACGGTCAGCACCGCTTTGCGTCGCGCAGCCGAAGAGGCAGCTAAGAAGGCTCGCTTCAATAGTGTCGGTGGCTTGAACAATCAGCAAGGAACCATTACTTATTATTTCAATTTGAAGTAAATCGGAGGCTTTATTCTATATTGATACCTATTTACATTGCAACTACTATCTGTTTCATCGCTATGAAACTCTTTGTTTCAATGGGGTGAAACAGTTTGTTTCGTACGCTGAAACACTTTGTTTCACGCCTTGAAACAGTTTGTTTCATGGGGAGAAACGGATAGTTTCAGCGCACAAAATAGATGTATTACAACCATTTTTAGGTGCTGAAAATGTTAGCTTTAACATTTTTTCAATTGTGTACTCTTGACTTTCGGACATTTTTTTTGTATATTTACAAATAAAAAGGAGACGTGACTATATGAAAATAACGCAGACAAGAAATAAAGAAAGATGGTAAGACAACTATGAGTGTATTGGCGATGGAAGATTGGTTGACAGATTCCAGTGAAAGCCGCCGGCTCATCTGCGTGGAGGTAATCGAGCTGATAGAGACACCGCCCATAGACTACGAACAGCTCTATGCCCAAGCCATGTGCGAATTGGAACGGGGCGAACGTTGGCCAAACACAAGTTGCCTTTGCGCCATAGTCGCTACGGGACACTTTATCACCTGATTTGCATAATTTAAAAATGGAGAATTGAAAAATGAAGAATGACATGATTGTACCTTTTGGATTTGTACGTTGCTTTCAGGCACATTGTCCGTTGAAAGAAAAATGCTTGCGCTACTACGTGGCTCAAAACGAAGAAACCGATGCTCCCAGTTTGTCTATCGTTAATCCTCGCCTTATTCCTGAAGATGCCTCAAAGTGTCCCCACTTTTATCCGATACAGATTCGGCGCGTGGCTTGGGGAGTGAAACACCTATTTGACGAGGTGCCGGCCAAACAACTCTATTCGTTGAAGAAGCAGGTGATTTCCCACATAGGCCGCACACGCTATTATCGTTGTTACCGCATGGAACAAGGTCTGTTGCCTGACGACCAACAGTTTATCGCCGCTGCTTTCAAGAAGTACGGATTGGAGGCAACACCTTGCTACGAGCGATTTACCGAAGAGTTTGATTGGCCATAAACTTTGCCAATACCTTACTGTTTATTATATTTGCAAACTTAAATAAAATTGATGATATGAAGAAAGTATATGTGTTTTTTGCCGACGGCTTCGAAGAGATTGAAGCTTTGGCTTCGGTGGACGTGTTACGTCGTGCAGGTTTGGAAGTGGAAATGGTGTCGGTTACTCCCGACGAGATAGTGACCGGTGCCCACGGAGTGTCGATGTTCTGCGATGTCAATATCGTGAATTGTGATTTTAGCGATGCCGAACTGTTGCTGTTGCCCGGAGGTATGCCGGGAGCCGCTACATTAGGCGAATCGGAACCGCTTCGCAAAGCATTGCTTCGGCAGGCCGAAGCCGGTAAACCGTTGGCTGCCATCTGTGCCGCACCGATGGTGTTAGGAAAATTGGGCTTGTTGCGTGGTAAGAAGGCTACTTGTTATCCGGGTTTTGAGGAATACTTGGAGGGTGCCGACTATACCGCTAATCTGGTGGAGCAAGACGCTAACATTATTACCGGTAAAGGTCCCGGTGCCGCCATCCCGTTTGCGTTGGCTATAGTAGAACTGTTGGTTGGCAAACAGATGCGCCATGAGTTGGAAGCAGGTATGATGATTGGATAAAGGCAAAGAGCCACTTATGATGAATTATGTGATAATCGTAGCCGGTGGGAAAGGCTTGCGCATGGGAGGCGACCTGCCCAAGCAGTTTCTGCCCATTGGTGGCCGGCCGGTGCTGATGCATACCCTTGAAGCATTTCATGCCGCTATTCCCGACATAAAACCCATATTGGTGCTGCCCCCAAGCCAACAAACGTTTTGGAGGGAGTTGTGCCGGAAGCACGCTTTCGGCCTGCCCCATCGGGTGGCCGACGGAGGAGAGACGCGCTTCCATTCGGTGAAGAACGGCTTAGCACAAGTAGAGACACCGGCATTGGTGGGAGTACACGACGGAGTACGCCCCTTTGTATCGGCCGAGGTTATACGTCGTTGTTATTCCGAGGCCGCATTGCATAAAGCTGTGATACCGGTCATAGGGGTGGTGGAAACCGTTCGCCGTTTGCAAGAAGGAGGAAGCATTACCGTCTGTCGAGATGACTATAAGTTGGTACAAACCCCGCAAGTTTTCGATGCTGCTTTGCTGAAGCAGGCCTACGAACAAACCTATACACCGATGTTTACTGACGATGCATCGGTGGTGGAAGCCATGGGATGCAACGTGTGGCTGACGGAAGGAAATCGTGAGAACATCAAACTGACTACTCCTTTTGACTTGAAGATTGCTGAAACACTGATAACTGATAAATAAATGTTCGACTTAACGACGCGCGACATAAAGTATCTGCCGGGTGTAGGGCCGCAACGGGCCGCCTTGTTGGAGAAGGAGTTAGGAATACGCTCGTTTCACGACCTGCTCTACTACTTTCCTTATAAATATGTAGATAGAAGTCGCGTCTATCTTATTCGCGAGATAGACGGAAATATGCCTTATATTCAGTTAAGGGGACAGATTCTAGGCTTCGAAACGGTGGGTGAGGGACGAGGACGAAGAATGATTGCCCACTTTTCGGACGGTACAGGCGTGGTCGATTTGGTTTGGTTTCAGGGTATCAAATTCTTAGCCGGAAAGTATAAACTGCGCCGTGAATACTTGGTGTTTGGTAAACCTACTCTCTTTAACGGACGGATAAATATAGCCCACCCCGACGTGGACGAACTGTCGGAAGAGAAACCCACCACGCGAGGACTTCAACCCTATTACAATACTTCTGAAAAGATGAAACGAAGTGGGTTGAACTCGCGGGCCATTGAAAAACTGATGACCACCTTGCTTTCGCAACTGAAAGAACCGCTTCCTGAAACGTTGACAACCTCCCTGTTGGTGCAACATCACTTAATGCCGTTGGCTGAAGCCTTGCAACAAATCCATTTTCCTACAGGTCCCGACTTGTTGCGTCGGGCAGAATATCGCTTAAAGTTTGAAGAACTGTTTTATATTCAGCTTAACATCCTGCGCTATGCCAAAGAACGTCAACACAAATATCAAGGCTATCTGTTCAGTAGAGTGGGAGAGGTGTTCAATACTTTCTATACACAGAATCTTCCTTTTGAATTGACCGGTGCGCAGAAACGGGTGCTGAAAGAGATTCGTAAGGATGTGGGTAGCGGACGCCAAATGAATCGTTTGTTGCAGGGTGATGTGGGTAGTGGAAAGACGTTGGTGGCATTGATGACCATGTTGATGGCTTTAGATAACCAATTTCAAGCCTGCATGATGGCACCTACAGAAATATTGGCCCACCAGCATTACGAAACCATCTGCTCGTTGCTTTTTGGTATGAATGTCAAAGTGGAGTTGCTGACTGGATCGGTTAAGGGAAAACGCCGTGAGACTATCCTGCAAGGCTTGCTGACAGGTGAGGTGCAAATACTGGTTGGCACTCATGCTGTAATAGAAGATACGGTAAACTTTTCCGCCTTGGGGATGGTGATTATTGATGAACAACACCGTTTTGGGGTGGCTCAGCGTGCTCGTTTATGGACAAAAAACATTCGGCCGCCACATGTCCTTGTGATGACGGCTACCCCCATTCCCCGCACATTAGCTATGACACTCTATGGTGATTTAGATGTCTCGGTAATAGACGAATTGCCACCTGGTCGGAAACCGATACAAACCATTCACCAGTATGACGCCCATCGAAAGAGTTTGAATGCCTCGATAAGAAAGCAGATTGACGAAGGGCGGCAGATTTATATCGTTTATCCACTGATTAAAGAGAGTGAAAAGATTGACTTGAAAAATCTGGAAGAAGGCTATCTG
Source organism: Mediterranea massiliensis (assembly GCA_015060695.1). Taxonomy (GTDB): domain Bacteria; phylum Bacteroidota; class Bacteroidia; order Bacteroidales; family Bacteroidaceae; genus Bacteroides; species Bacteroides massiliensis_C. The sequence goes on along the minus strand of SUYA01000002.1, from coordinate 244,381 downwards.
CATGTTTGCGAAGATTTTCCCGGCTGTAAGGTGTGTAAAGTGCATGGGCAAATGAAACCGGCCGATAAGGATGAGCAGATGAGGCGATTTGTTGCGGGAGAAGCACAGATTATGGTTGCCACAACGGTGATAGAGGTGGGGGTGAATGTTCCTAATGCCTCGGTAATGGTTATTGAAAATGCCGAGCGATTCGGACTTTCGCAATTGCATCAGCTACGAGGTAGGGTGGGACGTGGAGCCGAGCAGTCGTATTGCATCTTGGTGACCGGTTATAAACTGGCTGAAGATACCCGTAAACGTTTGGAAATCATGGTGCGTAGTAACGATGGTTTTGAGATTGCCGAGGCTGACTTGAAACTTCGGGGCCCTGGCGATTTGGAAGGTACCCAACAGAGTGGCTTGGCTTTCGATTTGAAAATTGCCGACATTGCCCGCGATGGGCAGTTGTTGCAATACGTCAGAGAGATAGCACAACAGATAGTAGAACAAGACCCCACAGGCGAATCTCCGGAGAACGAATTGCTTTGGAGACAACTAAAAGCTTTGCGAAAAACTAATGTAAATTGGGCGGCAATTAGTTAAAAAGGAATGATGTGTTGTATAACATATTACGCATTAATGTGTTGTAAATTAATAGGTTGTATTGTATTCTTTGGGGAAATTGGAAGATTAAAAAGAAAAAATAGTTAACGAAAGTCATTCTATATCAGTAAGAAAGCGTATCTTTGGGCGAATTTTTGTAGAAATCTCTAATAAGACAAAGATATACCCATGATATTGAACACTGGAAAAGCCGTATTGTTTGCATTGTTTTCAATGATTAGCGTGAATATTTTTGCGCAAGACTTGATAGCACGTCAAGCTCCTATAGATCATAAGTTGAAAGACATTGATTCGTTGGCTTTGCATAAGCATATTCGACCCGTACAATCGCTTTTCCCTGCCGATGACATCTATCCTAATTGGACAAATGCCATGGTGAATTCTTATAAGGATGTCAAAATGCCTGACAGCTATACATTTGACTTGACCGAATTCTGTATGCCTACAACTAATACCCGTATTACCGATGTATTTGGTTATCGTCCCCGTCGTCGCCGTGTACATAACGGGTTGGATATCAAAGTCTATATCGGCGATACCATTCGTGCGGCATTTAGCGGTAAAGTGCGTATAGTGAAAAATCAAGGCCGTCGTCGTGGTTATGGCAAGTACATTGTAATCCGTCACGATAATGGTTTGGAAACTGTTTATGGTCACTTGTCGAAGTGGTTGGTAAAAGAGGAACAGCTGGTAAAGGCTGGAGAGCCTATCGGTTTGGGTGGTAATACCGGACGTTCAACAGGATCACATCTTCATTTTGAAACTCGTTTTTTGGGACAACCCATCAATCCGGCTCTAATGTTCGATTTTGAAAAGCAAGATATTTTAGCCGATTCATATACTTATACCAAGGCCAAAAAAGGTGCGAAGGCTAGTGGAGACATATATTACAAAGTCAGAAAGGGTGATACTTTAGGGCGTATAGCTGCTCGTCAAGGTACTACGGTTTCTCAATTGTGTAAACTGAATGGTATCACTCGTAAGACAATATTACGCCCTGGTCAGGTGCTGAGATGCTCGTAAGTGAAACTTTCTATCCCAAAAACAGCTATCTTTATGTAATTATTCTTACCTTTGCACAGTATAAAGGTAGATTCGTGCAATTTGGAAGTTGAAAAGCTACATATTATCAAAAGTGTATGGACAAATAGCTGCCGCTTTTTGTTGGCTGTGGCTTTTGTCTTTTCTGGCTTTGTAAAAGCAATTGACCCATTAGGCTCTTATTATAAGATACAAGATTATCTGACAGCATTCGGACTTATTGAATGGTTGCCAGATTATGTAATTATGATGACGGCCGTATTGTTGGCTGCTATAGAATTTACCATAGGTATCTATCTGTTGATAGGTATACGAAGAAAAATTGCTACCACGATGGCTTTGGCCATCATGCTCTTTATGACTCCTTTGACACTTTATTTGGCAATTGCCAATCCGGTGCCCGATTGCGGTTGTTTTGGTGACGCATGGGTATTAACCAATTGGGAGACTTTTGCTAAGAATGTTTTGTTGTTGAGTGCAGCCATTGTTGTAGCGACACATGTCAATCAGATAAAGCGTTTTGTAACAGAAAAGTTAGAATGGTTAGTCTCTACATATACCATTCTTTTTATTATAGCCCTCTCTTCTTATTGTTCTTGGTATTTGCCTATTATTGATTTTCGTCCTTATAAGGTAGGAACGGACATAAACGTTGCGATGCAATTACCTCCCGATGCAGACGTAAATGATATGCCGGAAATTAATGACTTTTGGCTAGCTGATATGGAAACGGGTGAGGATAGGACATATCAGGTACTGAATGATGAGAATTATACCTTCCTGATGATTGCACCTCATCTGCAAAATACAGACGATTCGAATATAGATTTGATAAACGAGTTGTTTGAATATGCCCAAAATAAGGGTTATAAATTCTATGCTTTAACAGCTTCAAATGATGAAGCAGTGGCTTATTGGAGTGATAGAACCGGTGCTGAATATTCATTTCTACAAGCAGAGGATGTTACATTAAAAACAATGGTTCGCTCTAATCCGGGATTTATGTTGCTGAAGAAAGGAATTATTGTAAACAAATGGAGTAATGAGGAGTTGCCCGATGAATATGTCTTGGTAGATGACTTGGATAAATTGGCACTTGGACAGCAGAAAAATGTCGATGACAAAAGAACATTAGCAAAAGTCTTGCTTTGGTTTTTTGTACCTCAACTCATACTGATTGTATTTGATGTTGTGTTTGTCAGAAGGCGAAATACTCAACTTTTGAAAAGAAGAAGCAAAAAAGTAGCAGAAATAAGTGGAGAATGATTTTTAACAAAATATTTAACTAATAAAAATTAAAGTAAAATGAGAAAAAACATTGTTGCTGGAAACTGGAAAATGAACAAAACCCTTCAAGAGGGTATTGCATTGGCAAAAGAATTGAATGAAGCCTTGGCTAATGAAAAGCCTAATTGTGATGTAATCATTTGTACACCTTTTATTCATTTGGCATCGGTTACTCCGTTAGTTGACTCCGCTAAGATTGGTGTTGGAGCAGAAAATTGTGCAGACAAGGAATCGGGTGCTTATACCGGTGAGGTGTCGGCTGCAATGGTTGCTTCTACAGGTGCTAAATATGTCATTTTGGGCCACTCTGAACGTCGTGCTTATTATGGTGAAACCGTTGAAATCTTGGATGAAAAGGTAAAGTTAGCTTTGGCTCACGGATTGACTCCTATCTTTTGTATCGGTGAGGTGTTGGAAGAACGTGAAGCAAATAAGCAAAATGAAGTAGTTGCTGCCCAAATGGAGTCTGTGTTCTCTTTGTCGGCAGAAGATTTCTCTAAGATTGTATTGGCTTATGAACCGGTTTGGGCTATCGGTACAGGTAAAACAGCTACTCCTGAACAAGCTCAGGAAATTCATGCCTTTATCCGTTCATTGGTTGCAGAAAAGTATGGTAATGAAGTAGCAGAAAACTGCTCAATCCTTTATGGCGGTAGCTGCAAGCCTTCGAATGCGAAGGAATTGTTTGCTAATCCTGATGTTGATGGTGGTTTGATTGGTGGTGCTGCTTTGAAAGTAGCTGATTTTAAAGGTATCATCGACGCTTTTAACTAATTCAAAATAAATAAACAAGAAATCAAGAGAGTCAAGAAGTTGAAATGAAAGCTCTTTCAAACTTCTTGACTTCTTGATCCTTTTATAAAGTAACAATGAAACGTTTCTATTGTTTGTCATTTTTTTCCTTGTTTTTTGTTTTAATAGTTTCGGCTCAAAACAATATAGTAAAGAGCTTGGAAGCAACTATTCCTGGACAAGGGAAAGTGACGATTCATCAAGATGCCCGAATAACCTCATTATTGGGTTCTGAATATATATCTTCAGATACAGGCGAGAAGAGAGTGATAAAAAGCAACGGTTATAGGGTGCAACTTTATGCAGGTAATAATACACGCCAAGCCAAGAGTGAAGCTCATGAAATGGGGGAACTAGTGCGTAAATTGTTTCCGCAATTGACAATTTATACCACTTTCAATCCGCCGCGTTGGTTGTGTCGGGTAGGTGATTTTCGCAGTATAGAAGAGGCCGATGCCATGATGAGACAACTGCGGGCAACTGGAGAATTTAAGGAAGTGGCTATTGTAAAAGACTATATAAATATTAGTTTTTGATTCTTAAAGGTAAGAAGATGTTAGGAAAAGAAGAAATATTGTCGCCGGTATTAGACGATTTGCAAGGACATTATCGACAAATCATTTCGTTGTTGGGTGAAGATTCTGATAGAGAAGGCTTATTGAAAACTCCCGAAAGAGTCGCAAAAGCGATGTTAACTTTGACGAAAGGCTACTCCATGGATCCTCATGAGGTGTTGCGCTCAGCTAAATTCAAGGAAGAATACAGCCAAATGGTTATTGTTAAAGATATTGATTTCTTTTCGCTTTGTGAGCATCATATGTTACCTTTTTATGGTAAGGCTCATGTGGCATATATTCCTAACGGATATATTACAGGATTAAGTAAAATAGCGAGGGTAGTTGATATTTTTTCTCATCGTTTGCAGGTACAGGAACGCATGACTTTTCAGATAAAAGAATGTATCCAAGAAACGCTTAATCCGTTAGGGGTGATGGTTGTTATCGAGGCCAAACACATGTGTATGCAGATGAGAGGGGTAGAAAAACAAAATTCTATTACGACAACTTCTGACTTTACCGGTGCTTTCAATCAAGCTAAGACGCGCGAGGAATTTATGAATCTGATTCGTCATAACTCCTAGTTTACATTCTAAGATTTTAACACAACACGATCGCCTAAGTGTTTGGCCATCTTGTTTTGAGTGTTTCGTAGTTCACTGTAACGTTTCATGATTTCGTCGCATTTTTTTGCATCGTTTATGGTAACAGGATCTTGCAAGGCACGCAATAAATGTTTCAGTTCTTCATTGATGATGGCGTACTTGAAATTTACCATAAGCGTGGGTACTAATTCGTACAGACGTTCTTCATCGGGTACGATTCTTTGACCTTTCGAATGGTATTTACTTAATTGGTAGCGTTCGTTTATTAAGTCTATACTCAATCGGCTGATTGCAGGATCAGGATGAGTCAAGAAAAAGCGTTCTGCTATAAAATGCTTCTCATTTACATGGGCTGATGCTTCAGATAGTAGTTGCCTATGTAGGGGAGTGTGAAATGATATTTCGTCCTCTTTCAAGTCATTGATAATATATTCTAATACACTTACAGATTGGATATTTCCTTCTTCATCTTCCATTTTATACATTTCTCTTTCACCATAGCGCACTACCATTTGTAATATTTGTTGTTCGTAGATATAAAATAAATGATCCTCTTTCCCTTCTTGAGGAATGTAAGAGATATAGTTATCCTTTTGATTCGAGTAATCATTATTTGTTGGGGGGAGAATTGTTTCTTTTGTGTAGATTGGTGGAAGAGGAATTTCCCCTTTTGTGCTCTCTAGAGGATTGTTCTCTATTTCCTTTTGTTGAGCAAGACGTTGAGCGCGTTGGCGGTCTCGTTCGGCTTGTTCTGCACGATTTTCAGCTTGCTTTTCCCGGCGTTTAGCTACTTCACTTACCAATAAACGGTCTTCAACATGGAGCAATTGGGCACATTCTTTGATATATACATCGCGCACAATTGCTTCGGGAATTACGGCGATGCTTTGTACTAAACTTCCAATTAGTTCTGCCCTTTTTATGGGGTCTCGACCTGCTTCTTCCAAAAGAAGATTGGTCTTGAAACGTATAAAGTCGTTTTCGTTTTCTTTGATGAATGTTTGAAACTCTGAAGCATTGTGTTGACGGGCAAATGAGTCGGGGTCTTCACCGTCAGGGAGCAAACAAACTTTGATGTTCATTCCTTCTTCAAGCAACATATCAATACCACGTAGAGAAGCCTTTATACCGGCAGAGTCTCCATCATAAAGTAGGGTGATGTTGGAGGTGAAGCGATGTAGCAATCGTATCTGAAATTCGCTCAAGGCTGTACCTGAATTGGCCACTACATTCTCCAACCCACATTGATGCATGGCTATTACATCGGTATAACCTTCTACCATATAAACGCAATCTTTTTTAACAATGGCGCTTTTGGCTTGATAAATACCATAAAGTTCTCTTCCTTTGCTGAAAATTTCTGATTCCGGAGAATTGATATATTTTTGGTTGACGCCTTTGGTACGGCTGTCTAAAACACGCCCCCCGAAACCAACAACTTTTCCACTGATGCTATGCCAAGGAAAGATAACACGTCCCCAAAATCGGTCGCGCAATTTATGGTCATCTGTTTCATAACAGAGGCCGGTTTTTACTAAGTATTCTTTCTTATACCCTTTTTTCAAGGTTGTTTGTGCAAACAAGTCGCGTTCATTGGGGCAATAACCTAATTGAAACTTTTCAACAATATCGTCCCGAATACCACGCTGGCGGAAATATGCTTGCCCGATACTACGCCCATCTATGTGATTGCGTAGTACATCTTGAAAGAAATCGCGGGCATATTGGTTAACAATGAATAGGCTTTCGCGTTCGCTTTGCGCCTGTTTTTGTTCGTCAGTCAGTTCCTTTTCTTTGATTTCTATACCATATTTTTTGGCAAGAAATCTCAATGCTTCAGGATAGGTAAGCTGTTCGTGTTCCATAATGAAATGCACAGCATTCCCCCCCTTTCCACAAGCAAAGCATTTGCAAAGACCTTTGGCTGGTGAAACGTAGAATGAAGGAGTTTTGTCGTCGTGGAATGGGCACAAGCCAACATAGTTTACTCCACGCTTTCGTAGGGTAATAAAATCGGATACCACATCATAAATCTGTGCTGCATCCATAATTCTATCTATGGTGGCTTGATCAATCATTCCGCAAAGCTAGTTATTTCTTTTATAAGAATATTATCTTTTAGGGATATCCACGAATTTTTCGCTCTTGCCACGCAAGTGTTCCGAGAAATAGTCAACTAATCGCCAATAAAAGTATTCATTCATGTCTCCAAAGCTATGACGTTGTTGAGGAAGCATTAGCATATCAAAACGTTTACCGGCACGAATGAGCGCATCCACTACTCGCATAGTGTTTCCAGGATGTACATTATTGTCAATGTCTCCGTGTATCAACAAAAGGTGCCCCTTTAATTGCTTGGCAATTTGTGGGTTGGTGGCAATTTTATATACAAAGGTCGTATCGCCTTGTTCATTGACTTGTTCTTTTACACCGTGATGTGTTTCACTCCACCAACGATTATAAATGTTGTTGTCGTGGTTGCCAGCGCATGATACGGCAACCTTAAAGAAATCAGGATATTGGCAAATAGCTGCGGTACTCATGAAACCACCTCCTGAATGTCCGTGAATACCTACCTTGTCTATGTCGATGAATGAATGTCGATTGGCTAATTGTTCGATGGCATATTTATGGTCGGCCAATGGATAGTCGCGCATATTTCCATACCCCCAATTATGATACCATTTGGAACGACTAGGGTGTCCACCACGTTGTCCCACAGAGATTACAATGAAACCGGCTTGTGCCAAGCGGTCGGTACGAGGAGTCATGCGAGTAAACGGATAGTTGACGGCTTCTACTTGAGGACCGGGATATACATAGTCAACGATGGGGTAAACTTTGGTAGAATCAAAATTAAAAGGCTTATACATTACTCCATAAAGGTCGGTTACTCCATCGGCAGCTTTTACCGTGAAGAGTTCGGGGAATTTATATCCATTGGCAAATAGTTGTGAGAAGTCACTTTCTTGAATATCCATAATTTTGTTCCCATTGTTGTCAAGTAGTACAGCGGTAGGGATGGTGTTGACACGTGAATAGTTGTCAACAATGTATCGGGCATCATCGTCTACTTCGGTTTGGTGGAAGAAATCCCCTTTGGTGATTTGCTTTAATCCACTACCATCTAAGTTTACCCGGTACAAATGTTCATAATAGGGATTCTCATTTTTGTTTTTAGCATTGGCTGTGAAATAGATAACGCGATTTTTTTCATCTACTTTCAGAATCTGCTCAACATGCCATGGACCTTTGGTTATTCTGTTCTTCAAATTTCCGGTTTCGTCATATAGATAAAGGTGTGCCCAACCATCCCGTTCGCTCCATTGAATAAGTTCTTTTCCTTGATTTACGATTTGCAAAGGGCGTGTTTCCTGATAAGTATTCATACGCTCTTTGATGATGGGAACAATAGAATCTTGCCCTATAGTATAAGAACAAATGTCTATGCGGTATAAATCACGGCTGCTGCGTGCGAGGAAAAAGCGGTTGTTGTCTCCTTGCCAAATCAAAGGCTGTTCTTCCATGTCGCGTTGTTTTTGTAACATGGGTTTGTATTGTAAATCCAATGTTTGATCCTTGTATGCATTTGTCTTAATTTCTTTATAGGTATCTGTTCGCATATCAAATAGATATAGATGCTCAATTGGCGCTTCTTTTTCCCCAGGCATTTGGTATTTATAGGTTTCCAAAGTAGGACGTGGTTGTGCCATTACATTGATTACCCATAAATCCTTAACAGCACGATTGTCTGATACAGTTGTTACGAAGTGGCGTGAGTCAGGTGACCAAGCGACATAAACTCTGCGGCGTTTCCCATTACAAAGGGTATCTGTATTCAGCATGGTGTAGGGTATGCCATAACCGAAATCTTCCATGCCGTCTGTTGTTAGTTGGATTTCTACGATAGTAGAGTCTTTTTCATTCTTTCTTGCTTTCTGATAATCTTCATAACTCATTTTGTAAAGGTTCAAATCTTTAGCATATACGACGGTCTTTTTGTCGGGAGAGATAGAACCCCATGACAAGCGTTTGGGTTCTTCTTCTTTGTCTTTCAGATGAGTTAGTGTACGGGTTGGATAATCGTATGAGAAGTAGAAGACTTCCTTCTTGTTCTTGTTTTTTTCTTTCTTTTCTTTGTCTTCTTTTTTAGGTTTGGCATCACGTGTTGAGGTTACTTCGAACGTAAAGGTACGGCCGTCTTCTTTAGCCTTCAAGTTTCTTATAGGCAGTTGGCGTGCTTCAAACGGATCTTTGACAATCTCTGTCAATTGGGCTGCAAGTTCATCTCGGTCGAAAAGCAGGTTCTTGGTGCGTGCCGTAGGGTTTACTACATACCAAAAAGTACCTTCACTTGTTTTGTATTCAAACCAAAAGTTGTTACCTTGTTGAAACCAATGCGGATCTACTAATGTAGAAAACAGCATGGTTTTTAATTTCTCTTGCGTAAATTTTTCTGCTTGCAAATACTCTGGGAGTCTTTCTTGTGCATTTGTTGTAATGACTGTGGCCATAAATAGGCTTGAAATCAGCCAAAAGGTGAATAGTGTATTTTTCATTTCTATTATAAATTATGTGATTACATTGAGGCAAATGTACATAAAATATTATAAACAACAAAATAGTAATAATAATCTGTGCCATTACGATGGCAAAGCCTTGCCTAGGTAATGGCACAACCTTTTTTGTACAACTTTCGACTTTATTTTATCTTCTTCCGTATTTTATTTAAATACTTCTTCATTCCTTCGGCATCTTTTCGAGTTATAATGTCGAGCAACTCGTGTAATTCGGTGCGGATACCTTCCACTTGTGCCGGTGTGCGTGGATTAAATAATATTTCTTGGAGCAGATAGTCATCTTCATTCAAGACACCGCGAGCAATAGCCATGTGTCTCTTGAAAGTTGTACCGGGAGCATCTTGATGTTTCATGACTGCGGCAAATACGAAGGTCGATACAAATGGTATAGAAAGAGAGTATGCCACCGTTTCATCATGTTCATCGAATGTGTATTCAAATATATTCAACCCTAAATTCTGATACAAATCTTTGAAGAATATGCGTCCTAAATGATCGCCTTCGCTGATGATGATGGCATTTTCTGTACTCAGTTTGTCCAAGTTAGCGAATGTTGGACCAAACATAGGGTGGGTAGAGACATATCTAAATCCACATCCTTCATAAAAATCTTTTAATCCAGTTTTAACAGAGGCAATATCACTTAGAATGCAATCTTTTGGTAATACGGGTAATACTTGTCGGAAAGCCTCTAAGGTATATTTTACGGTAACAGCATTGATAACTAATTCGGGCTTGAATTCTGCAATCTCTTCCAACGAGGTAAATCGGTAGGTGTTATAGACAAAACGTAGCCGTTTGGGGTCGATATCGAAAACGGCTGTTTCGTGCTGAAAACTTAAAACATCGGTAAAAAAGGAGCCCATTTTACCGGCTCCTACTATTAAAATTCTCATCCTTCTTTTTTATTTGTTGATGATTTCCATCTGTTGACGTACACTCTCTTCATGGATAGCCTCGAAAACTTTCTTGATGAAGTCACTATCCATACCACAAAGAACCCCTTGTGCAGCACGTTTGTCCAAAATTTCATTGTAACGTCCGGTTTGCAGAATGGTCATGTTGTGCTCTTTTTTGAAAGTACCTATTTCTCGTGCTACTCGCATACGCTTTGAAAGTTCTTGTATTAATTTATTGTCACATTCATCGATTTGTTTTCGTAACTCGCTTAAGTTTTCGGTAGTATGAGTATCTTTACGTATCACAAGTAGATTAAGTATGTAGTCTAAAATATCGGGTGTTACTTGTTGTTTTGCGTCACTCCATGCCGAATCTGGATTGCAATGGCTCTCAATTATAAGTCCATTGAAACCTAGATCCATGGCTTGTTGAGACAATGAAGCTATCAATTCGCGTCTTCCTCCTATATGACTAGGGTCACAAATTATAGACAGATTAGGAATACGGCGACGCAATTCAATGGGAATATGCCATTGAGGAAGATTACGATAAATGGTTTTGTCATAATTACTAAAACCACGATGGATGGCACCAATCTTTTTGATACCGGCTTGGTTGATGCGTTCCATGGCACCAATCCATAATTCCAAATCAGGATTTACCGGATTTTTCACCAAGACCGGGATGTCTACACCTTTAACAGCATCAGCAATTTCTTGTACGGCAAAAGGATTTGCGGTAGTGCGGGCACCAATCCACAAAATATCAATCCCGGCTTTTAATGCTTCGAATACATGCTTGGCTGTAGCTACTTCGGTGGCGGTGTACATTCCGGTTTCTTGTTTCACTTTTTTCATCCACGCCAAACCGTCAACACCAATGCCTTCGAAGCCTCCAGGTTTAGTACGGGGCTTCCAAATTCCAGCGCGGAAAATTTTAATTCCCTTACTAGCTAATTGGCGAGCTGTATCCATTACTTGTTCTTCTGTTTCGGCACTACACGGTCCGGCTATTACCAACGGGCGTTTATCTTCTACGCCTTCCAGTTTGATGGGTTCTAATTCGAGTTCCATACGAATTTTACTTTATGTTTATTATTTATTCATTTCTTTTATACGCTTAAGGGCTTCGGCTAACTTTTCATCTTTACAACAAAGTGAAATTCGAATATATCGGTTTCCATTGCTACCAAAGATGAATCCCGGTGTGATGAATACACGAGCTTTATGTAATACTTGCTCGGTCAGTTCTTCCACATTGTCGCATGTGTCGGGGATACGTCCCCAAAGGAACATTCCAACCTGCTTCTCATCGTAAGTACACCCCAGTGTATCCATGATTTCTCCAGCAATACGACGGCGATTGAGATAGTTACGATTGTTACTCTCATACCAATTTTTTTCAGCTTCTAATGCAGTTGCTGCCGCCAATTGCATGGCACGAAACATACCACTATCTATGTTGCTTTTCACTTTTAAAATCCATTGTACAAAATCGGCATTAGAAGCTAACATGCCAATTCGCCATCCAGGCATGTTATGGCTTTTACTCATAGAATTGAATTCTATGCAACATTCTTTAGCTCCGTTGATACTGAGAATACTTAACGGTTTGTCGTTTAAAATAAAACTATATGGATTATCATTGACAATGACTATTCCTTTGCGCTGGGCCAAATCGACAAGCTTTTTATAAAGTTCTGGTGTAGCATTGGCTCCTGTAGGCATATTGGGATAATTCGTCCACATTAATTTTACTCTACTCATATCCATCTTTTCTAATACCTCGAAGTCTGGCATCCATCCGTTTTCTTCTTTTAAATCGTAGTGAATAACTTCTGCACCCAAAATACGACTAAGCGATGTGTAAGTGGGATATCCTGGATTGGGTACTAATACTTGATCGCCGGGATTCACGAAAGCCAATGTTACATGTAGAATCCCCTCTTTCGATCCAATTAGAGGTTGAATTTCACTTTTGGCATCGAGTTCTACATTGTACCATTTCTTATACCAATTGGCAAAAGCCTGGCGCAGTTCTGGGATACCTATATATGGCATATATCCATGCCCATCAGGGTTTTGTGCTTCATGACATAGTCTGCTGATTGATGCTTCAGAGGGAGGCATATCTGGACTTCCTATTCCTAAACTGATTACATTTTTCCCTTCAGCATTCATTTGGGCTACTTCTTTCAACTTTTTAGAGAAGTAGTATTCACTTACTCCTGCTAAACGATCAGCGGGACGTATTTTATTGATAAGTTGATTTGCCATCTTCATATTCTCCTAAAATTTTAAGTTCTTTGGTAAGTGGAGTTATTGCTGTAATGGATTGTTTGTATCTTAAAATGTTGTCATAAACTACATCAACGTAAAACTGATATTCCCATTCACGTCCGATAATAGGTAGTGATTGAATTTTGCTCAGGTTGATGCGATAAAACGATAAAATGGACAATACCTGTGATAAGCTTCCTTCTACGTGAGGCAATGTGAATACCATACTGGCTTTGTTGAGTTGGGTGTTTTTATATCGAATATGTTCGTCAACTTGCCAAGGGTCAGCTAACACTAAAAAGCGTGTATAATTGTGCTTATTAGTTTCAATGCCTTCTTCTAATATTTTCATTCCATACATCTGAGCGGCAGAAGTTGAACAAATAGCAGCATGGCCTTTTAATTGTTTTTTCTTAATATTTTCGGCACTGAGGGCAGTGTCTTCGGTTTCTACCACTTTTATTTGTGGGTGGCGATTCAAAAAATCGCGGCATTGCATTAATGCGATGGGGTGCGAATTTACTTCTGTGATGTTCTCCCAACTTTCTTCAGGGAGGCAACATATACAATGCGAAATGCGTAGTTTGTGTTCGCCTATAATTTGTAAATTACTCTGCTTTAATAATTCATAGTTATGTAATAAACTACCAGCAATAGTATTTTCTATAGCGGCTAAGGCTATAATTTGACTATCGTGTTGTGCTGCTTCAAAAACTTCTTCGAAAGTAGAGCAGCATATTAGTTCTATTTCTTCGCCCTCGTAATATTGATGGGCTGCAATGTCGTGAAATGAACCTAACGTTCCTTGAATGGCTATTTTTTTCATCGCTCTTTTTTAAAAGAAAAAATCCCACTTTCATAATAAAGCGGGATTTATATTCTGTTTTTTATTTTTCAAATCTTAATGTCATCTATCAATTTACACATACAATTTCCCGCTTTACTTTGTGGCTAAAGTAAAAGTAAAAGAAAAAATAATATGCATAAGTGGACAAATTCATACTATCGTTTTGTTTTTTTAAATTCTGCGCAAATGTAACACTTTTCTTTTATATGCAAATGAAATTATGTCTTTTTTTTATGAAATTACCATTTTAGGTTGATTTTTTTGCCTGTATATGTTATTTCTTTAACATTTGTTGCAGGAACGCCAAAGGCAGGAGTGTTTTCATCTACGATAACGATTTTGAATATACGTTGGTTAATCATTCCTTCAAATTCACCTACACGGGTATGGATAGTCAGTCGTTTTGCTTTATCATTCCATTGGAATTTGATTGTGCTGTACTTACCTTCCTCATAATCGTAACTTTCACCATCATCTTCATAGAGTGTAAATGTTGCATCTGCACCTGGATAAATTCGAATTTCTAAATTATTCCAAGTTTTTTGTGTTACCCATTGGACATCTGGACCTACAGGTAATATGCTACCTTGGCGCACGTAAACCGGGGCTTTGTCAATAAAGGTTTGGATAGAGAGGATTTGTCCTCCTTCATGGCAGGTGTTTTTCCATATATCATACCATTTCGTTCCTTTCGGTAGATATACTTGCTCGGTTTTTGGAAGTGTAAAATCGACTTTATCCTCACTATACGTTGACTTTTCATCAGTGTATTGTGGATGGAGTATTGGGGCTATTAATAAACTTTTTCCGAAGAGGAATTGATCTTTGCAATCCCAAGTTTGCTTGTCATTGGGGAAATCCATAAATAGTGCACGCAAAAAACTTTTACGATTTTTGCTTACGTCCCAAGAGGTTGAGTAAATGTAGGGGATAAGGGCATAGCGTTGTTTGATACCACTATGAATAGCATCATAAATGGTTTCACCGGGTTTCCCGAAATAATAGATTTCACGTTTTATTTCAGTGCCGTGGGAACGCATCATGGGACTATATATACCATATTGTAGCCAACGTACATATAATTCTTGATAACGTGGATTTTGAGTAGCTGAACCATCGTTGCTATGTTTATTGTATCGATTAGCAAAGAATCCACCGATATCAGTATTGAAATGCGGAGCACCTGTAAGGGTGTAATTTAATCCGGCTGGGATTTGTTTTCGAAAGTCCTCCCATGAAGAACCGATGTCTCCTGACCAGACATTTGATGCATATCGTTGTTGACCAGCAAAATAAGAGCGGGTTAAAATGAATACGCGTTTGGCATTGGGCTGTTGTCTAATGTGATCGTAAACACCACTTACAGCCATCAGCGGATATGCATTACGTACACTACGCCATGAACCTAATGCTGTTGCACTTTCATAATCTTTATCTTTTATTTCATGATGGTCGGGGTCGGTTGAATCCATCCACCAAGTGTCTATTCCCATGTCGTAGAGATTCTTTAAATATTTCCAATAGATATCCCGTGCTTCACTGCTATAAGCATCGTATATTCTTACACCGGAAGGATAATCCATACGAGGTGGCCAAAAACCTACTCCACTTCGTGGCCAGGTTTCTACATCTTCCAAAAGGTGCCCTTTGGCATTTAATTCACGATAGGGTTTGGTTTCAGGACCAAATGATGACCAAATAGAAATCATTGTGTGGGCATTTAAATCTTTAATTTCTTTTATCATCCTTTGGGGATTTGGAAATTCATCGTTCAAGAATTCCATAGAATTCCATAAATAATTGCTTCCCCAATATTGCCAATCTTGAATAATACCATCTAATGGTACTCCTAATTCTCTGTGTTTGCGAACAACTCCTACGGTTTCTTCTTGTGATTTGTATCGTTCACGAGATTGCCAGAAACCATAACTCCATAAAGGCATCATGGGGACATCTCCGGTAAGTTGGCGTAGTTCAGCAATTACACCGTCAGCGTTTTTCCCCCATAAGAAATAGTAATTGATGCAATCACCAACTTCCGAGGTGAAAGATGTTTCGTTTTCTGTATCTGTAAAGTCTGTCGGAGAGTAGTTATCCCAAAAAAGGCCATATCCTTTGATGGATTGCATTACATGTGCATAATCTTCTAGATTTGATTGTAGCATTTTTATTTTCTCTCCGCGTAGATTCAATTTTCCTGTTTGCATGATTCCTAAACCATAGATGGCTTCTTCTTTATCAAGCAGATATGCCTGTTTAACTATATAGGCATCTTTGTCGCTACCCGATTTGCGGGGAGTAAAGGTGGCATCTTTTTCTTTTAGGAGTGTCTTTCCTTGTAAATCTGAAAAACAGATATTTCCATTTAGTTTATTGATACTTATTTGTAAAGAGTTACTTTTTAGTATCAGTGAATGACTGTTTTGTGAAGATTTTATATGGATTTTTACTTCCGGTTCAATGATTACAGATAACCCCTTCTCTGCTATATATGTGCTGTTATTAGGTATTTTGGTAACTCTGACTATTTCGGGAGTATAGAATGTTACTTCTGTTGTAAAAGAGGTCTCTTGGGCTTTAATTCTTGCTCCTTGTTGGGTAATTTCTACTTGCTGTGCCGAGGCAGAAAGTAGGGATAGGGACATTGTGCATAAAATTAGGACAAGGTTCTTCATAGTTTTCTGTATTTAAAATATTTATTCACAAATGTAGTGAAAAATAATTGTTTCCTTCAAATAAAAAATAATAAAATTTTGTATTCTATTTTGTTCCATTCAATAATATTAAAACTCAACGATTACTTGTACCGGTCTATGGTCGGAGGCTATCGTATCAGCAATAACCTCTTTTTTTCTAACTTTGAAGTAATATCCGTTTCGACTATAAGCATAAATATAATCTATACATCTGTTGGGTTGATTAGCTGGAAATGTATGATTTGCTGTGTCGCTTAATGTGATAAAGCTATTTCGGAGAAGTTCTTGTGGCGTATCGATTGGGTGTGAATTCATGTCACCAGCTAAGAAAATAGGCTTTTCTATTCCTTTGAGGGCTTCAAGTATATGACGGACAGAAAGGGATTGATCTTCTGCGGTGAGTGATTGGTGTGTACAACAGAAAACATAATTCTTGTATTCAGCAACAATCATGGTTCTTTTTTCTTCACGGCCGGGCATTGGTATGATTTGATAGCCTATAGCCTTTTCTTTAGATAAGATACCAATACCATAACTTCCTCCTTGATAAGGTATAGCGGCAGCATAAATTGCATGCATGTTGGTCAAGCGTTGTAAGCTATCAATGTCGCAGGCTCCGTTACTTCGTTGGGTTAGACTATCTAGTTCTTGGAGGGCAACCACATCGGGTGAGGCGTGATTAATGATTTTAGCTATTCGCTCATAATTTTGTTTTTTGTCTAATCCAACGCAATGGTGTACGTTGTAAGTTAGTATATTCAGTTGGCGAGGTTGACAACTGCATACCAATATGGCTAACAAACATAGGGGAAAAAGTATTTTTGTTGTCATAGTCCTAATACATTGGATTGATTGCCTAAGGTTTGATTGTTGAATTGCCCGTTCAAATTTTCCATTTCCTGTGGGGCTAATTCTACTGCTTTTTTCATATCTTCGAATGAGCCTACTTTATCTCCGTTCAATAGCTTTGCACGGCCACGTTCATGGAAAGCATTCGATGAATTTGGATTAAATTCAATGGCTTCGTCGAATAATGTGATAGCTTCAGAATATTTTCCTTGTATGATAAATAAATTTCCCAAGTAGAGAAAAGCTTGTTCATTGAAAGGGTTTAACTCTGTGATATGTTTGTATATCTGTTCAGCCTTTTCTTCTTTACCAGCAACTTCTGATATTTTTCCTTTTAGTAATAAGGCGTTTTCGTCATCGGGGTTATAACTCAAAATGGCATTAATGTCTTCCATAGCCTCTGTAGGCTGGTTTAATTTAAGTAAAGCTTCGGCTCGCATCAATCGTGCTTCTATGAAATCCTCTTTCAGAATGATAGACTTGGTCAGATGGGCTATACTCATAATGCTATCTCCAAGTCCGTCAGTAGCTTTCCCTAATAAATAGTGGGCCATTGCATTACCTTCTTCTATGGCGATAGCTTTTTGGGCAACTTCGGCCATCTCTTTATATTCTTCGAGCAGGTAACAGATGTGTCCCAATGTTAAGAGGGTAGGAATGTGAGTTGGTTCTTTTTCTTTCATTTGATGAAGCAGTTGGTGAGCTCTCTTTAACTTCCCTGTCTGTATGTAGGTTTGAGACAAGTAAGTCATTGTTTCAAAATCTTCTTCTATTTTTAGTGCTTCACAGAAGCATTGGATTGCATAATCCATACGACCCATACGTTGTGCTCTCATACCGTCGTATTTGAAAATTTCAAATTTCTTTTGAACGTTTTGTTTATCTTCGTGAGCATTTTCCTTACGGTTATGTCCAAATATAGATGATAAAAATCCCATGGCTATATATAATTATAATTTATTGTAAGGTTATTATTCCATCTCTCATTCTTAATTTTTGAATATCTAGAAGCTGGTGTAGTACTTTAACAATCTCTTCCTTATCACAAGCAATATGCTCAGCTAGAACATTAGGAGTGATAGATTGTTTTGCTACCAAAGTAAGTATTTTATCTTCGATATCCGTTTGATTTAGCGATGAATACATTTTCTCTCCTTTGCGCAGAGCTATACAAGTGTCACAAAAGCCACAATTGTGTTCATTGTATTCTCCGAAATAATGTAGAAGGATACGGCTTCGGCATGCAACTTCTGTTGTTGTATAGTCCAAAATAGAATTCATACGTTTGATGTAACGCTCTTTGCGTTCCTCGTAAATATCTTTAGAAATATGTATATTCTTTTTTTCTACTCGTTCCTGAGCGTATAATATATAAGGTGTTTTTTTCTTGGGGATATAATTAAGAATACGCATTTTACTTAACCGAATTAATAACTCATAAACTTTTTGTCGCGAAAAACCTGTGCGAACGGCTAACGATTCTTCGTTTATAAAGGTATAATCTGTAAATAAACCGGTGTATGAACGCAATAATGTTTGGATAAGCAATTCCATGTCATCTCCCATTTCATGTAGCTTATACAATTCTTCGCGGTTGAGTGTGAAAAGTATGCGTGATGCATTGTTTTGCTCATCAGTGTACTCTAAATACCCTGCTTGTGTAAGGATTTTCAAAGCACTATCTACCTGCACTGGGAAAAATTTGAATTTGCGACAGAAATCTTCAATATTGAATTCTTTAATGCATCCTTTCCCATCTCCCATTGCCATTTGATAATAATATTGCAACTTTTCATATACATCTTTTATATAGCTTTTCTCAGGAAATGTGTCTGGTATGCGTTTTTGTAATGTAGTCTTATCAGAGTTTGAATAAAGAATAACGGCATAGGCCTTTTCTCCATTTCTTCCGGCACGTCCTGCTTCCTGAAAATAGGCTTCTATTGAATCGGGGAGATCTATGTGTACAACAAGTTGTACGTCAGATTTGTCAATACCCATGCCAAATGCATTAGTTGCTACCATAACTCTGCTTTTTCCAGTTTGCCATAAATGTTGACGGATGTCTTTGGTGGCATCATCAAGTCCTGCGTGATAAAATTCAGCTCTGATTGATTCTTTGTTCAAAAACTCGGCTACTTCTTTTGTACGGCGTCTATTCCGAACATATACAATGGAACTACCGTTCAAATTTCGTAGGATGTTCAATAATTCTCCCAGTTTATTTTCTGTCTTCCGTACTATATAGGCTAAGTTAGTACGCTCAAAGCTCATGCGGAATACGTTCTCTTTTTTAAAGTGTAATTTAGCCTGAATATCTTTAACAACTTCGGGAGTTGCCGTAGCTGTTAATGCTAATATAGGTACGTCTGGTAGTAGCTTACGGATTTCTGCAATTTTTAAATAGGCTGGTCGAAAATCATACCCCCATTGTGATATGCAATGACTTTCATCAACAGTTATTAAGCAAATGCGCATTTTGCGCAATTTCGTTTGGAAAATTTCGGTGTCAATCCGTTCGGGTGAGATGTATAGAAACTTGTAATTCCCAAATATGCAATTCTCTAATGTTGTGACGATTTCCTGGCGTGTCATGCCGGAGTGAATAGATAATGCTTTGATTCCTCGTTTTTTAAGATTTTGTACTTGGTCTTTCATTAAAGCGATAAGTGGAGTGATGACTAAGCAAAGGCCTTCCATTGCCATGGTTGGCAATTGGAAGGTTATGGATTTTCCCCCTCCGGTAGGCATTAACCCTAAAGTGTCTTTCTTTTGAATGACACTTTCAATAATTTCTTTCTGAATGCCTCGAAAGGTATTATATCCCCAATACTGCTTTAATAATTCTATATACATAATTGGTATGCCTTGAAAAACGAAAAAACGGAAGTCTCTCCTTATTGTCGTTCTTATCGTCGAATTATTTTTCGTTCGGTTTTATATCCTCAATCTGTAATTGTACTTCACCGCGTTTATGAGTGTTTTCCTCGATAGTGTAGCAAATGTCGAACGAACGCTTTGATTTTATAAAACGTACATGCGAACTTTGTCCAAAAGCAATACCATTCATCACGTTGTTTGATTTGTTGTCCACCAATTCCAATTTGATATGTTCCTGCTCTCTGCCTACAACTTTGCTTGTTCCATAATCATAAACGTTGTGTGTGCAGAAGATTGGCTTGAGATTGTCCGGGCCAAAAGGATTGAATCTTTTCAAGTCATTGAAAAATTTTGGAGATATGTCCTTGAAATCTATTTCTGCATTGATGTCGATAATAGCACAAGTTTGCTCTGGCAGAATATGGTTAGCTACATATTCTTCAAAACGTTTAGTAAATGCTTCTACATTTTCTACTTTCATCGAAAGTCCGGCAGCATAAGTATGTCCACCAAAATTCTCCAATAAATCACGGCAATATTCTATTGCTTTATAGACATCAAAACCAGAAACTGAACGGGCAGAACCAGTGGCCATATTTTCTGTTCGTGTCAATACAACGGCTGGCCGATAATAGATTTCTGTCAATCGGGAAGCAACAATGCCAATCACACCTTTGTGCCAATCTTTGTTAAATAGCACGATAGAGCGTCTATCTGCCAATCCCTCCAATTCTTCCACAATCTTGTTAGCTTCCTCTGTCATACTCTTGTCTAAGTCCTTCCGAGTTTCATTGTATTGATTGATTTGTCCGGCTTTTTCTAATGCAAGAGAAAAGTCTTTTTCTGTCAATAAGTCAACAGCTTCTTTGCCATTTTGGATGCGGCCAGAAGCGTTTATTCGAGGACCTATTTTGAAAACAATGTCACCTACTGTTATTTCTTTATCAGTTAATCCGCACACATCAATAATAGCCTTTAAACCGACGCTTGCATTCGTATTCAGTTGTTTCAAACCGTGAAATGCTAATATTCGGTTTTCTCCCATAATGGGTACTATGTCCGATGCAATACTTACGGCTACTAAATCAAGCAGTGGAATCAAATGATGAAATTCTATGCCATTACTGATAGCAAATGCTTGCATAAACTTGAATCCTACGCCACATCCAGATAAGTGCTCGTAGGGATAGGTATTGTCTTCACGTTTGGCATTTAAAATGGCAACTGCTGGAGGTAATTCTTCATCGGGTACATGATGGTCGCAGATGATGAAGTCGATGCCTTTTTCTTTGGCATAAGCGATCTCGTCAACGGCTTTTATGCCGCAATCCAAAACAATAACTAACTTTACGTCATTTTCGGCGGCATAATCTACTCCTTTTATCGATACTCCGTATCCTTCATTGTAACGGTCAGGAATGTAGTAATCGATGTTCGAATAAAATTGTTGGATAAACTTATAAACTAAGGCTACAGCCGTAGTTCCATCAACATCATAGTCTCCATAAACTAAGATGCGTTCTTTTCTTCCCATTGCCTGATTAAGGCGCTCTACGGCTACATCCATATCCTTCATTAAGAAAGGATCGTGTAACTCAGGAAGTTGGGGACGGAAAAACTTTTTAGCTAAGGTGGCTGTTGTTATTCCGCGTTCTACTAACAATCTTCCCAATATGGGGTTAATCCCTAATTCTTGGGCCAATTGTTGGCTTGCTTCTTCCTGTTCGGGTGTAATGGGTAAATAGTTCCATTTGTGAGTCATTATATATATTTTTTTTTCTTTTTTCTTCTCTTGTATGCTGAAGAATATACCTATTCCTCCAACAAGCGGTAAAGGTATGAAAAAACTATTGAAAAAGACTCACTTTCCTTATAAAATAATGTAAAGAAGGCTATTTTTCTTGCTTCTTCTTTCGCAAATCACGCCCTTCGTAAGCACAAATGGCTTCAATCCACTCTTCTGTAAGGGGCATAGACTCATGTTTGATAAGATTGAATGTTACCATAACCGAACGGCAAACGCATTTTACTTCTTCCGTATCAGTGTCAATAACTCGTTGCAGAAGGTGAAAACTTTTAGTTCCAATTTCTGTAATAGCAGTTTGTACAGCTATATGTTCCGAACCATGTATTTGTGAAGTGAAATCAGCATCTATATGAACTACAACTATACCTACTTCTTCCCAATTAACATGAGGACATACGGAAGCAAAGTATTCTGTTTTGCCTAGGTCGTAATAACAAAAGTAAACGGTATTGTTGACATGTCCGAATTTATCTACGTCATTAAAGCGTAATTGTATGGGTAGAGTGTGGCGAAATTTAAAATCTTCCATTGTTTTCTTTGAAACTTTGTTTTTAATCGCCGCAAAAATACTACTTTTGCGTGTGATTCAAAGAATATATGACCTAAGAAAATGATAGAAGAGATAAAAAAAGCTTGCCAAGTGATGCGTGAAGGAGGAGTTATTCTTTATCCTACAGATACGATTTGGGGCATAGGTTGTGATGCTACTAATGAAAATGCTGTACGTCGGGTTTATGAAATAAAACAACGGGCAGATAGTAAGGCTATGCTGGTTTTGGTCGATTCACCTGTCAAGGTAGATTACTATGTTCGGGATGTACCTGGTATAGCGTGGGATTTGATAGAATTAAGTGATAAACCTTTGACAATTATATATGCCGATGCGCGTAATTTGGCTCCCAATCTTTTGGCTGAAGATGGAAGTGTAGGAATTAGAGTTACAAACGAGCCCTTTTCTCAGCGACTTTGTCAGCAATTCCGAAAGGCAATTGTTTCTACTTCTGCTAACATAAGTGGAAAACCTTCTCCATCTTGTTTCTTTGAAATTAGCGAAGAAATCAAAGCATCTGTAGATTATATAGTTAACTATCGACAAGACGATACCATTAAGCCGAAACCGAGCAGCATCTTGAAATTGGATGCAGGTGGTGTTATAAAAATTATTCGAGAATAAGGAAGAGTTATGGCAACACAAGATAAGAAAAATCTGATGCAACGTTTTATCGTATGGCGTGAGAAAAACATCAAAGAAAAACATTTTATTTTAGTGTTAAGTTTTATGGTGGGGGTGTTGACGGCATTAGCGGCACTTCTATTGAAAACATTGATACATTTTATTCAAAATTTCTTAACTGAAAACTTTAATGTAACGGAAGCAAACTATCTTTATTTACTATATCCAGTAGTCGGAATTTTCTTTACTGGAATCTTCGTTCGATACATAGTAAAAGATGATATAGGTCATGGAGTAACTAAAATACTTTATGCTATATCAAGTCGCAAAAGTCGAATCAAAAGACATAACACTTGGTCTTCTATTTTTGCTAGTTCTATCACTATTGGTTTTGGTGGTTCGGTGGGTGCTGAGGCTCCTATTGTATTGACTGGTTCAGCCATTGGTTCTAATTTAGGTAGTCTGTTTAAAATGGAGCATCGTACTTTGATGCTTTTAGTAGGATGTGGAGCTGCTGGTGCGGTAGCAGGTATCTTTAAAGCACCCATTGCAGGACTGGTATTTACGTTAGAGGTATTAATGATAGATTTAACCATGTCATCCTTACTCCCTTTATTGATATCAGCGGTAACCGCTGCTACTGTATCGTATATTACGACTGGTACAGAAGCTATGTTTAAATTTCATATGGACGAAGCCTTTTTATTAGAGCGCATCCCTTATGTGATTTTACTTGGCATCTTTTGTGGCTTAGTATCTCTCTATTTTACACGAGCTATGAATAAGGCTGAAAGTTTTTTTGCCAAATTACGTACTTCGACCAATAAATTGGTAGCTGGTGGCATCATGTTAAGTATCTTAATATTTATTTTCCCCCCTCTTTATGGTGAAGGTTACGATACGATAGAGATGTTGTTGAATGGTACTACTAATGAGCATTGGGAATCAGTAATGAATAATTCATTGTTTTATGGATATAGCGAGTTGTTGCTGGTTTACCTGTTGCTGATAGTCTTGTTTAAAGTTTTTGCTACAAGTGCAACTAATGGCGGTGGAGGTTGTGGCGGTATTTTTGCTCCTTCATTGTTCTTAGGATGTATAGCAGGTTTTGTTTTTTCGCATTTCAGTAACGAAATGATGACTACAACCTATTTACCGGAAAAGAATTTTGCGTTAATGGGTATGGCTGGTGTGATGAGTGGTGTTATGCATGCCCCTCTGACAGGAGTTTTCTTGATAGCCGAATTAACTGGTGGTTACGATCTGTTTTTGCCATTAATGATAGTTTCTGTAAGTTCTTATCTGACAATCATTGTTTTTGAGCCTCATAGCATTTACTCTATGCGTTTGGCCAAAAAAGGTGAACTATTGACTCACCATAAAGACAAGGCTGTTTTAACACTGATGAAAGTTGAAAATGTTGTGGAAACAGACTTTGTGACCGTACATCCGGAAATGGACTTAGGAGATGTTGTGAAAGCCATATCTTCGTCTCGAAGAAATATTTTTCCGGTTACGGATAAAGAAAACAAGTTGATAGGTATTGTGTTGTTGGATGATATTCGTAATATAATGTTCCGGCAGGAGTTATACCATCGTTTTAATGTTAGTCGTTTTATGACATCTGCTCCTGCTCGTTTGTTGAGCACTGACAGCATGGAACGTGTCATGCAGAAATTCGATGATACTAAAGCGTGGAATCTGCCTGTAGTAGATGAAGATGGCAAATACTTAGGTTTTGTCTCCAAGTCAAAGATATTTAATTCGTATCGTCAAGTGTTAGTACATTTTTCAGAAGATTGATAATTGATATATGGAAAAAAAAGATTTGCGTATTGTCTATATGGGTACTCCCGATTTTGCTGTGGAGTCTCTTCGTTGTTTGGTTGAAGGCGGATATAATGTAGTTGGAGTTATAACCATGCCAGATAAACCGGCTGGTCGTGGACATAAATTACAGTATTCTCCTGTGAAACAATATGCCTTAGAGAAGAATCTACCATTGCTGCAGCCGGAAAAATTGAAAGATGAAGACTTTCTTGACTCTCTGCGTGCATGGAAAGCCGATTTGCAAATTGTAGTGGCATTCAGAATGCTTCCTGAAGTCGTTTGGAATATGCCTCCTCTGGGTACATTCAATCTTCATGCCTCTTTATTACCTCAATATAGAGGAGCGGCCCCTATCAATTGGGCTGTTATGAATGGAGATGTTGAAACCGGAATTACAACCTTCTTTTTGCAACATGAAATAGATACTGGTGAAGTTATTCAACAAGTAAAAGTTCCAATAAACGATACCGATAATGTTGGTGTTGTACATGATAAGTTAATGATGCTTGGCGGTCGTCTGGTATTAGAAACAGTAGATGCCATTATTGCGGGCACAGTAGAAAGAATCCCTCAAGAAAAGATGATAGTTGGAGAGGAATTGCGGCCTGCTCCTAAAATTTTCAAGGAAACTTGCCGCATCAATTGGGAACTTCCTGTCAAAAAAGTGTATGATTTCGTTCGTGGACTTTCACCGTATCCGTCAGCATGGACAGAGTTGGTACAACCTTCTGGAGATGTATTGACATTAAAAGTTTTCGAAACAGAGAAACTCTATAAACGCCATGAATTGCGTCCGGGTACGCTTCAAACAGATGGAAAAAGTTATATACATGTAGCTGTATCAGATGGATTTATTTCTATAAAATCATTGCAATTACCAGGGAAAAAACGTTTGCAGTGTGATGAATTGTTGCGAGGATTTAAGTTGACCGATGATTCTTATATGAAATAAAATCTTTTTCGCTATATTTGTGGCATAAAATAAGGGCTTATGAAAACAATGATTTCACCTTCAATCTTATCTGCCGATTTCGGTAATTTAGCACATGATGTGGAAATGCTGAATAAAAGTGTGGCCGATTGGATTCATATAGATATAATGGATGGCGTGTTTGTACCTAATATATCATTTGGCTTTCCTGTATTGAGGTCTGTCGCTAAAGTTGCACAAAAGCCATTGGATGTGCATCTTATGATTGTACAGCCTGAAAAATTTATTTCAGAAGTCAAAGAAATAGGTGCATATATTATGAATGTGCATTATGAAGCATGTCCTCATTTGCATCGGGTTATTCAACAAATTCGTGATGCAGGTATGCGGCCGGCAGTTACTATCAATCCGGCCACTCCGATAGTCATGTTGAAAGATGTTATCAACGAACTGTATATGGTCTTGCTGATGGGAGTTAATCCTGGATTCGGTGGCCAAAAGTTTATAGAGCACACTGTCGATAAAGTGCGTGAGTTGCGCCAATTGATAAAAGAAACCGGTTCGTCGGCATTGATTGAAGTAGATGGTGGGGTTAATCTGGAAACCGGTGCCCGATTGGTTGAAGCCGGTGCCGATGTCTTGGTTGCAGGAAATGCTGTATTTAAGGCTTCTAATCCTCAAGAAATGATTCAGTCACTGAAAAACCTTTGATGGATGAATGTAAAATGGCAACAACATCCATTTCTGCATGTGTTGTTGCCATTACTATGCGGTATCGTTTTTGGAGAATATGTTAATCCAACATTTTCTTCTTTATCTTATCTTTACTCGCTACTGTTCGTTTTTCTTTGTTTACTTGTAGCATACAAATATTTTTCCAGGTTATTTACTTCAATAGCCTATGTATTCTTTTTTATTCTCGGAATCCATTTAATGAATCGTTACCATGATTCATACTCATTTCCATACATTGGGCAGGAAGATTTTTATCAGGCAATTGTATCAGAACATCCGGAGGAAAAAGAACGCTCGTTATTGTGTAAAAGTGTTATTTCTGATAAAGATTTTTTGCTCTATTTTCCTAAAGATTCATTATCTTATACAATTAAAAGAGGTGATAAACTGATTGTTTATACCCAATTGACTTCTCCTCAAAACAATGGAAATCCTTATGAATTTGATTATGCTCGTTATCTATATCGAAAGGGGATTGTAGGAAGTGCTTATGTACCCACAGGTTGTTGGGTGAAAATCGGAAATTGCAATACCCAGAGTTGGAGGCAGAAAGCAGATGATTGCCGCCAAAAAATTATCGATTTATATACTCAGATAGGCTTAAAAGATGATGCATTGGCTGTTTTGGTCGCATTGACACTTGGTGATAAGACTTTGATAGATGAAGAACTTCGAGAAACATATTCTGTCGCAGGTGTTAGTCATGTATTGGCACTATCTGGTTTACATATTGGTCTGTTAACTTGGCTTTTACTGCTGTTTTGGAAACCGATTGTGTATCGTCTTCCAGTTTTAAGGCCTTTTTCTTTGCTCTTAACAATATTTCTACTTTCCATTTATGCTTTTTTTACCGGTCTTTCTCCTTCGGTTGTTCGCTCGGTATTGATGTTCTCCCTGTTGGCATTGGCCGGAATATATTCTCCACAAAAACTTTCTTTGAACTTGTTGGCAGCTACCGCATTCTTGATGTTGATTATACACCCTGTTTGGCTATTTGATGTAGGCTTTCAACTCTCTTTTATGGCAGTGGTCGGTATCATATTTTTTTATGCTCGTTTTTCTTCTTTTTGGAAGCCAACTTCTGTATTCTTACAATATTTGTGGAGCGGAATATGTGTCACTCTTTCGGCACAAATTATGACGGCTCCTTTGGTGGTGTATTATTTTTCAAGTTTTCCGGTTTATTTTTTATTGGCCAACATTTGGATTCTTGCATGGATTGCAATACTCTTGTCTCTGACGTTGTTCATGTTGTTGCTTACCCCAGTTCCATGTTTACAAACATTTTTGGCACAAACCGTAGATGGTATGTTGACTTACCAACATGCTATGTTGCGTTGGATAGAGCAGTTGCCGGGCTCTTCTCTCTCACACCTTTGGATGGATAAAGTAGATGTCTTGTTCTGCTACTTGTTATTATGGCTACTTTTTTATTGCTGGCATCGCCCTTTATTACGTTCGTTTTACATACTTCTCATTACAGCCTTGTTAGCACTCGGATACCATTTTGTTGCCATCCAAATACATGCACCTCACACATCAATAGTTTTCTATAACCATTATGCCACCCCCTCGTTACATCTGTTGACTGACAATGCAGAATCATGGCTTTTGCTACCGTCGGTAGAAACAGAAAATAATCCTATTTCTCGTTCATTGAAGCGTTATTGGAATAGTATGCAATTAGATGAGCCTCACTACATTTCTTTTAAGGCTGATACGATTCTTCCTGATTTCTCTATTTACGACGATATTGTTACTTATCATGGCCATCGCATTGCTTTGCTTGCTGATGATAGTTGGTGGGGAAAGTATGCTGACGAAAAATTAACCATAGATTTTTTATATGTTTCAAAAGGTTACTATGGCACGTTGAAAGAAGCTACTTCGCTTTTTACGATACGAA
This sequence comes from Mediterranea massiliensis, assembly GCA_015060695.1. Lineage (GTDB taxonomy): Bacteria > Bacteroidota > Bacteroidia > Bacteroidales > Bacteroidaceae > Bacteroides > Bacteroides massiliensis_C. The sequence continues at coordinate 216,082 of SUYA01000002.1, read as the reverse complement.
AGGTTGTACTCGACTCTTCTTTGCCGCAATATCTTTCCCGGCAGTGGGTGGATGAATGCAACATTCTCTCTGTTCCATGTGTTTTGTTGTCTGAAACAGGATGTTTTTCGGCTGAAATTATGCACTGATTTCCTTTAAAACTTTTGTTTCCTAATAATTACCGGGTGATATACCTCTTTACTGAAACTTTTTTTGTACTTTTGCGCTTCATAATAAAAAGAATATGTTGACAAACGTTTTAGACCAATCAAAGATTGACCATTTGGCTAAATGGTTTTCTAAAGCCGAAAAGGTGGTGATTGTTTCTCATATATCTCCAGACGGGGATGCCATAGGCTCTTCGTTAGGATTGGCTCATTATTTGGAGTCACAAGAAAAAGAGGTGCATGTCATTGTACCCAATGCCTTTCCCGATTTCTTGCGTTGGATGCCGGGCAGTAAGAATGTTTTGTTTTATGATCGCTACAAGGAATTTGCTGATAAATTGATTTCCGAAGCCGATGTCATTTGTTGCCTCGATTTCAATGCCATCAATCGTATTGATTTTATGGGCGAATCAGTTTTGTCCTCTCCGGCTCGCAAAGTGCTTATCGATCATCACTTGAATCCGGAAGATTTCTGTAAGATTATCATCTCTCATCCCGACATATCATCTACTTCAGAACTGATATTCCGTTTGATTTGCAAGTTGGGTGGTGTCGACGATGTGACAAAAGAGTGCGCCGAGTGTATCTATACCGGTATGATGACAGATACAGGAGGATTCACTTTCAATTCCAATAGCAAGGAAATATACTTTATAATCAGTGAATTGTTATCGAAAGGTATAGATAAGGATGCAATCTATCGTAAAGTTTTCAATACCTATTCTGAGAGTCGCTTGCGATTGATGGGATATGTCTTGTCTCATATGTGGGTGTATCGTGACGCTCATTCGGCACTTATATCATTGACGGAGAAAGAACAAAGCCGTTTCAATTATATTCGTGGCGATAGTGAGGGCTTTGTCAATATCCCGTTGAGTATCCGCAATGTTGTTTTTTCATGCTTCTTGCGCGAAGATACTGAAAAGCCCATGATAAAAATATCCCTGAGGTCGGTGGGAACATTTCCTTGCAATCAGTTTGCAGCCGAGTTCTTTAATGGCGGGGGGCATTTGAATGCTTCGGGTGGTGAGTTCTATGGAACGATGGAAGAGGCCAAGAAAATTTTCGAAGAAGGCCTGGAGAAATACAAATCATTGCTCAAAGAGTGCTATGGAGCGCAAAAAAACGGCCGTTAAAGGTTAAAAGATACGAACTTTCGACCGATGTTTTTTTAATTTCAATGAAATCAGATACTTTTGCACGAAAATACGAACAAACAAAACAATGAAGAAACTTATTTTATTTTTTATCTCACTGATAACATTGGGTGTTTTTTTCAATGCATGCGATGACCATAAGACTTATGCCGAATTGATGCAAGAAGAAGACGATGCCATCGAGGCATTTATCAAAGACAGTAACATTACTGTAATTTCGCAAACCGAATTCTATGCACAAGATTCGATGACAGATGTCAGCAAAAACGAATATGTGCATCTGGCGAGCGGTGTTTATATGCAGATTGTCGATAAAGGTTCTGAAAATTTGGCCGATACCATTCGCCCCAACGAAGTAGTGTTGGTGCGCTTCTCTGAATTTAGCCTTTTTGATAAAATGATAACCGTTTCCAATTTGGAAGTGCCCAATTTGGTCGATGAATTCCGCTATACGGTTACCTCTTCTTCCATAGCCGGTATTTTCAGTACCACTCCTTACGGAGCCATGTATTATTACTATTCATCTACTACAGTGCCGGCTGGTTGGTTGGCTGCTTTGGCATATATCCGCAGTGGGGCGCATGTTAAATTGATTGTACCACACAAGATGGGCCATGATAATGCAATGACAAGCGTTGCACCCTACTTCTACGATATGGTGAAGATACAATTCTGGCGTTAATTTAAATCTTGAATACTAAATCATTACATTATGACATTGATTAAATCTATCTCCGGTATTCGTGGCACTATCGGAGGACGGGTAGGCGAAGGCTTAAATCCTTTGGATATCGTAAAGTTTACCTCTGCTTATGCTACGCTTATTCGTAAAACCTCTACGGTAAAAAGCAATAAGATTATAGTAGGCCGCGACGCTCGTCTTTCAGGTGAGATGGTAAAAAACGTTGTAGTAGGTACCCTGATGGGTATGGGTTGGGATGTTGTTGATATCGATTTGGCTTCTACTCCCACCACCGAATTGGCCGTAACTATGGAAGGTGCCGATGGCGGTATTATTTTAACGGCTTCACATAATCCCAAACAATGGAATGCATTGAAATTGCTGAATGAAAAAGGCGAATTTTTAAATGCAGCCGAGGGAAATGAAGTGTTGCGCATTGCCGAAGCAGAAGAATTTGAATATGTCGAAGTCGATAAATTAGGCTCTTATCGTCAAGATTTGAGTTATAACCAAAAACACATTGATAGCGTATTAGCACTCGATTTAGTTGATGTTGAGGCCATAAAGAAGGCTCATTTCCGTGTGGCCATCGATTGTGTCAATTCAGTGGGTGGCATCATTTTGCCTTCATTGCTCGAAGCATTGGGGGTAGAACATGTAGAAAAGTTATATTGCGAGCCTACCGGCGACTTTCAGCACAATCCCGAACCGTTAGAGAAAAATCTGGGAGATATTATGGAATTGATGAAAGGCGGCAAAGCCGATGTAGCTTTCGTTGTTGACCCCGATGTCGATCGTTTGGCAATGATTTGTGAAGACGGTAAGATGTACGGTGAAGAATACACATTGGTAACTGTAGCCGACTATGTGTTGAAACACACGCCGGGAAATACAGTCTCAAACCTTAGTTCAACCCGTGCCTTGCGCGATGTTACTCGTCAATATGGTCAAGAATATGCCGCTTCAGCCGTAGGCGAAGTGAACGTAACTACCAAAATGAAAGAAGTAGGTGCCGTAATTGGTGGTGAAGGCAATGGCGGCGTTATCTATCCGGCCAGCCACTATGGTCGTGATGCCTTGGTTGGTATAGCTCTTTTCCTTAGCCATTTAGCACATGAAGGAAAGAAAGTGAGTCAGTTGCGTGCACAATATCCGGCATACTTCATGGCAAAGAACCGTGTCGATTTAACTCCCGACACTGATGTAGATGCCATTTTGCAGAAAGTAAAAGAGATTTATAAAGACGAAGAAATCAACGACATTGATGGAGTGAAAATTGATTTCCCAGACAAGTGGGTGCATTTGCGGAAAAGCAACACCGAACCGATAATCCGTGTCTATAGCGAAGCGGCAACTCCCGAAGCTGCCGAAGAGATTGGTCGGCAGATTATGAAAGTGATTGCCGAACTTGCCGGATAAGCAGATGTTGAATACCATTAGAGAGGATGTGCTATTCCTTATAGCACATCCTCTAAATTATACATGATTATGACCGATTTTTTAAATGCGTTAAATGCCGGAATAACGGCTGTAAGTGATTTTGTTTGTGGCTATCCCCTATTTATACTCTTGATAGGTGGTGGATTGTTTTTGTTTTTCTATTCAGGAGCAGTCTCATTGCGCCACATAGGCGATTCAATGAAAGCATTGCGTTATAAATCGGAAATCTCCGGTGAGGGACAAATCACCTCTTTCCAAGCATTGATGAGTGCCATTGCCTCTACAGTAGGTATGGGCAACATTGCCGGTGTAGCCATAGCCATTACGGTTGGAGGTCCCGGTGCCATCTTTTGGATGTGGGTCAGTGCCATTGTAGGCATGTCCACTAAGTTTTTCGAAGGCACTTTAGCCATCATGTACAAAGGTCATGATTCAGCCGGTCAGCCTCAAGGAGGTACCATGTATATCCTGCAGCACGGATTAGGAAAGCGTTGGAAGCCGTTGGCACTATTCTTTGCGGTTGTCGGCTTAGTTGGTACACTCTGTGTGATGCAAGCCAATCAATTAGTAGAATCTGTCACCACCGTATTTACCACTCCTATGGGTATTGAAAACACCTTGATGCTACGCTTTATTATGGGCGTTGTAATCAGCCTGATTGTAGGCATTGTGATATTGGGCGGCATTCAGCGTATATCAATTATCTCCGAAAAGATAGTTCCCGTAATGGTGGCTTGTTACATGATTCTGGTTTTCGTCATAATCATATTGAATTTCGATAAACTTCCGGGCGTATTCTATTCCATCTTCCATTCGGCATTCAATTGGGAGGCCGGTATAGGAGGTATATTAGGCACTGCTCTGATTGGTGCCCGTCGTGCAGCTTATGTCAACGAAGCCGGTGTTGGTACCGCTTCCATGATGCACGGAGCTTCGCGCAACGACAACCCTATTCGTGAAGGGCTGGTGGCAATGATAGGTCCCGCTATCGATTCCGGATTGGTTTGTACGCTTACCGCTTTGCCTATCTTGATTGCAGGCGAATATGCCTCTTCCGACGGTATTAAGGGTTTGTATATAGCATTAAATTCTTTTGAGAAATTGTTGCCGGGATATGGCCATTATCTGCTCATGGTCATTGTTTTCTTCTTTGCTTTCTCTACCATGTTTTCATACTCCTATTACGGATTAAAGTGTACCAACTACCTGTTTGGTGCCCACAATGCCAAATACTACAATTATTTCTATTTGGTGATGATTGTGGTTGCTGCCATGATACCGTTGGGCGTAGTAGTGGCTGTCATGGATTTAGCCTTTGCTCTGATGGCTGTACCTACCATGACCTCCTTGTTGCTGTTGGCCCCTCGTGTCAAGCAGAAAATGAAGGAATATTTTAGCAAGTAGGGTTTACTTTAAGATTCCTGTCTCAACGATTTCGCTTTCAAAATTAGGGGTAAAGACTCCTTTCCCCAAATTCTCTTTCACCTCGTTGAGGCTCCAAAAACGGCCACCGTCAGTCTCATCGCTGGGAATGATTGTGCCATCGTAGGTTGTTTTATATACAAAGACCAATTCACGTTCGCGTTGAGAGTCATATAGGTAGTGCTTTATCTTTTCGGGTACAAAATCCGTAATGCCCAATTCTTCGCGTACTTCACGTTGCAGAGCCATTTCCACATTTTCTCCCAAATCCATGTGTCCTCCTACGGCCGTGTCCCATTTCCCCGGTTGTATTTCTTTCCATTCAGGACGTTTTTGCAGGTAGAGTTCCCCCTTCGAGTTGAATACATGCAGATGAACTACCGGATGTAGCAATCGGCTTCCGTTATGACATTCGCCTCGCGAGGCGGCACCCACAATGTTTCCCTCTTCATCTACAATAGGAAACATCTCATTCATGTTGTCTTGATTCATAGCTTTATGGTATTAATAGAGAAGAGTCCCCGTAACTCAAGAAACGAAAATCGTGTGCCAAGGCATAGTCGTAGATGGTACGCCAATCTCCTTTGACAAAAGCCGATACAAGTAGCAACAACGTACTTTGTGGTTGGTGGAAGTTGGTCACAATAGCTTTTACAACCTTATATTCATAGCCGGGCGCAATAATGATTTGTGTGCTACTATGTAAGGTCTCCAACCCATGTTGCTCCATGTATTCGTATAAAGCCTGCAGAGCTTCTATGGTCGAAGGAGCATTTCCCCTCTCTTCGTAGGGCTGCCACTGTTTCACGTGCAGTTCCTCTTCAGTCAGGGCAGGATTTTTTAGTAAAGCAGCCCCCATGTGGTAGAGGCTTTCTAAAGTGCGTACCGAGGTGGTACCTACCGCAATGGCCTTCCCATCGTGGGCCAATAGCTTTTCGATGGTTTGTTTCCCTACCGATATGTATTCGGTATGCATTTCGTGCCCTTCAATTTCTTCGCTCTTCACCGGCTTGAAGGTTCCTGCACCCACGTGCAACGTCACCTCTTCCAGCGCCATCCCTTTCTGCTGCAGAGCCTCCAATACGCGAGGCGTAAAATGCAAACCGGCAGTAGGGGCGGCTACCGAACCTTTTATCTTCGAGTAAACCGTTTGATAGGTCTCCTTATCACTCTCTTGCGTTTCCCTATTTAAATAAGGAGGAATGGGCAATTCACCGAATACCTCCAATATGTCGGCAAAAGTAACCTCCGGATTGTCCCAACTGAAGTCAACCCAATGACTGGTACCACGACATTCACCCCGCTCGGCGGTCAACGTCAACGGACGTCCTTTCACCATCATTTCCCGATGTAAGGCCTCTCCCTTCCACTTTTTCAAGTTGCCCACCATGCAAAGCCAGGCACTGTGAGCCGTCTGCTGGAAGTTTAGGGCGTAATCGTTAGGAGCAATCGGCTCTAAGCAGAACACCTCTATCAATGCCCCTGTCTCCTTGCGGAAATGAAGGCGTGCCTGAATCACCTTGGTGTTGTTGAATACCATCAGTGCATCTTTCGGCAAGTGGTTAGGCAATGAGGTGAAAACATCTTGCTCAACTGTACCTTGTCTATAAATCAATAACTTCGATTCATCTCGAACAGGCAACGGAAACTTAGCGATGCGCTCATCGGGCAGGGGATAGTTAAACTCGCTGATTCGTATGTGTTTAGGATCTTCCATCATAATCTTCTTGAAACTTATTGAGCGCAAAGATACGTATATTTATCGGCTTTTTCTATCTTTGCATCGGCTAAACTGCTTCTTGTCAGGAAACTATTGACTCTAACAGCTAAGTTCAAAGAGCCGATAACTTCTTTAGATGCAGAAAGTAGAGTTTGTAAAACCTCAATGATAGATAATTAAATGTGAAAAGATATGATAAAGATTGGCGATAGAGTACGCTTTTTAAGTGAAGTAGGGGGCGGAACGGTAACCGGATTCCGCGGAAAAGACATTGTGTTGGTGGAGGATGCCGATGGATTCGAAATCCCGATGGCTGTCAGAGAATGTGTGGCAATAGAAACCGATGACTATAACATCCCCACACCGGCAGCTAAGGCAGCCAAGGCTGCCGAGAAAAAACGTCACGACGAGCAACCGGCCCGCACAGCAATGCCGGCTGCCGACGATAGCCACTTGCAACGTCGCATTGAAAAGCCCCAAATATCTGTGTACCGCCAACCCGAAACACGAGGTGGCGACGTACTGAATGTATTCCTCGCTTTTGTACCCGTTGACATCAAGGCCGTCACTACCACTCCTTTTGAAACCTACTTGGTGAACGACAGTAACTATTACTTCTACTACACCTACTCAATAGCCGAAGGCAAGGCTTGGACAACTCGCTCGCACGGCATCTTAGAGCCTAATACCAAACTCTTTTTAGAGGAATTTGAAAAAGTGGAACTCACCGAACACGAACGGGTGGCCGTGCAACTGATAGCCTTCAAAGACAATCGCTCCTTCTGGTTGAAGAGTCCCGTCAGCACCGAAATGCGCATTGATGTAGTGAAATTTTATAAATTGCATACTTTCCAGTCCACTGACTTTTTCGAAACACCGGCACTAATGTACGAAGTGGTAACCAACGATCAGGCAACCAAGCAAATCTATGTGTCGGCCGATGACCTGCAAGCCGCTCTACATCAAAAACAAGCAGCCGATAGACCACAAAAGCCACAAACCATACAGAAAAAAGGAGGGCAGAAGAACAACATCGTAGAGGTCGATTTACACATTGCCGAACTGCTCGACGATACGCGCGGTATGAGCAATTCCGAAATGCTGAACTATCAGTTGGATAAATTTCGGGAAGTAATGAATCAATACAAGCACAAACGCGAACAACGCATCGTCTTCATCCACGGCAAAGGCGATGGCGTACTACGCAAGGCCATTCTCGACGAACTGAAGCGGAAGTATCCCACTTGCCGTCATCAAGATGCCTCTTTTCAGGAATATGGCTTCGGGGCAACCATGGTTACCATTAAATAAAGTGCTGAATCAGGGGTTATCTTTCCGAATAATTAAATATACATCAAGTCGCTGATGATGCCGTCGCTTAGGAATATGCCCTCCTGCGTCAGCTTCAAGCATCCCTTGTTTAACGATAACTTGCCGCTTTCTATGTAGGGAGCGGCATTTTTCATGCAATAATTTCTCTTCTTCAAGCCAAAAAGGTTCTCTAAATCATCCATTTTCACCCCTTTGGCTGTACGCAATCCGGTCATTATAAACTCGTTGTATCGGGTATCATCGTCCAAAACCTCCATCTCCGACGGGCGTTTGTCTTGTTCTACCCCTTCTACATACGCTTCCAACGAAGCTACGTTCCATTCTCTGGAACGACGGTCGAACGAATGAGCCGAAGGTCCACATCCCAAATAGGGAATGCCTTGCCAGTAGGCACTGTTGTGTCGCGAATATTTTCCCGGCAGGCAGAAGTTGGAAATCTCGTAGTGTTCATAGCCGGCACGGGTTAGTTGCTCGGTCAACATAGAGAAAAACAGCAGACTCCAATCCTCAGTTACCTCTTCTATCTCTCCACTTTTTAGTAGATTATATAGCGGTGTACCCTCTTCATACGTCAAGTGGTAAGCCGAAATGTGCTCCACTTTTAAAGCGATAGCCTCTTTCAAGTCTTCTTCCCAACGGTCGGGCGTCAGTCCCGGCAATCCGTAAATCAGGTCGATGCTGATGTTTTGAAATCCCGCTTCTCGCAGCAACCCCACGGCCTTACGGGCTTGCTCGGCATTGTGTCGTCTGTTCAGCATTCGTAACGTTGGGTCATGAAAAGTTTGAATACCCATGCTGATTCGGTTGAAGGGCAGGCGGCTCAGCATCTCCACGTAGGCTTCCGTCAAATCATCCGGATTGGCCTCCAAAGTGATTTCCTCACACCTGTTCATGCCGAACGTATTTTCGAGGGTTGAAAAAATCAGACGGAAATCCTCCTCCTGCAGTTGCGACGGAGTGCCGCCTCCAAAGTAGAGGGTGTTTACCTCTTCTCCTTGCAGATACCCCTTTCGGGTGCGAAGCTCTTTGCAAAGAGCCTTTACATAACGTCCCCTCCATGCTTCGCGCGTGGTCGAAAAGAAATCGCAGTAGGCACATCGCACCTTGCAAAACGGGATATGTAGATAGATACCTGCCATAAAATTCACACAAAAGTAATAATTTTATAAAAAACGCTTGTAATTATAGACGAAAAAACCTATTTTTGTCCCAAAACTCTTGTTTTAGTCAATTATCGCACTTTTGAAACTTATTTTTTATTTTAAATACCATGAAAAAGAATTTGCAGATTTTAGTAGGAGGATTGTGCTTGACAGTAGCGGCATTATCTTCATGTAGCCAATCGCCGAAGCAGTATTCGGCCGAAGAGGTGAAAGCCATCGCTTTCAATGAAAACCGTAACGATGTAGATGGAAACTACATTAACGCCCACGGTGGTAACATCATGTTCCACAACGGAACCTATTATTGGTATGGTGAACATCGTCCCGATAAAGGATTCTCTACCCAAGAAGGTATTAACTGCTACTCATCTACCGACTTGAAGAACTGGAAGTGCGAAGGCATTGTGCTGCCTGTATCTTCAGAACCGGGTAATGTTATCGAACGTGGTTGTATCATGGAACGTCCCAAGGTGGTGTTCAATGAAAAGACCGGTAAGTTTGTACTGTGGTTCCACTTAGAGCTGAAAGGTCGTGGCTATACCGCAGCTCGTGCCGGTGTAGCAGTCAGCGATTCGCCTACAGGCCCCTTCCAATTAGTATCATCAGGTCGTGTAAACCCCGGAAAATATCCGCAAAACATGTCAGCCGAAGATCAAGCTATCGAATGGGATTTCGAAAAAGAACTCAAGGAATGGTGGACCCCTACATGGTATGAAGCTGTGAACAAGGGCTTGTTGAATAAGCTCTATGTAGAAGGTGGTCAGATGTCTCGCGATATGACAATTTATATTGATACCGATGGCAAGGCATATCACATCTATGCAGCTGAAGAAAACCTTACATTGAATATTGCCGAATTAAGCGACGACTTCCTATCGCACACCGGTAAGTACATCCGCATCGCTCCGGCCGGACACAACGAAGCTCCTACAATCTTCAAGAAAGGCGATACCTATTGGATGATTACCTCCGGCTGTACCGGTTGGGATCCTAATGCAGCTCGCATGTTTTCGGCTCCTTCAATCTGGGGTCCTTGGACACAACACGAAAATCCTTGCCGTGGCGAAGGTGCTGACAAAACATTCGGTGGTCAAGGTACTTATGTGCTGACATTGCCGGGCGACCATTACATCTTTATGGCCGACGTATGGAAACCGCGTAGCTTGATGTATTCAGGTCACATGTGGATTCCCATCCAATTCGACGAAAACGGAACTCCCTATTTAGAAAAATAAACCCTAACAACTCTGATTTGTCAAGAGCCGTGTGTTGCAATCGTGCAGCACACGGCTTCTTTTGTTCTAAAAATCGGTGGATATTGACAAATCATGCGGATTAAATTTGGTGGATATTGACAAATCATGCGGATTAAATTTGGTGGATATTGACAAATTGCCTGTAAAACATTTGGTGGAAGAACGAAGAAGTTTTATTTTTGCATCAAAATTAAAGACTATGGCAGAGGATATAATTCGTTTCAAAAGAAAGATGTATGACACAATGCTCAAATGGAAACATGAGCGTAACGGTGATACTGCATTGCTCATACAAGGTGCTCGTCGTGTTGGCAAATCAACTATTGCCGAGGAGTTTGCACGCAATGAGTATAAGTCATACATATTGATTGATTTCTCAAAAGTCTCAAAGGATGTAAGCGACTTGTTTAATGATGTGTCTGATTTGAATTACCTTTTTCTCAGGTTGCAATTTATCTTTCAGGTAGAATTACATGAGAGGGAGTCAGTTATTATATTCGATGAGGTGCAGTTGCAGCCAATGGCAAGACAAGCAATCAAGCATTTAGTTAAAGATTGCAGATATGACTATATAGAAACAGGCTCTTTAATTTCCGTAAGGTCTAAGAGTAAGAATATTATTATTCCTAGTGAAGAAACAAAAGTCAATATGTATCCTATGGATTACGAGGAGTTTAGGTGGGCATTAGGCGATACTACAACCATAGCCCTGTTGCGTAGTGCATTTGAGAAAAAAATGTCACTTGGTGATGCTACTCACAGGAAACTTATGCGCGATTTTCGTTTGTATATGCTTGTTGGGGGTATGCCACAAGCCGTTGCAGCATACATTAAAACCAACAATTTTACTGCGGTGGATTTGGCTAAGCGTGATATAATTGCTTTGTACGAGGAGGATTTCGGTAAAATTGATGACTCAGGAAGAGCAAAGGCGATGTATGATGCTATCCCAGCACAATTAAACAAAAATGCAATGCGCTACCAAGTTAGCAAGGCCATACCTGAAGAAAGGGCAGAACGTGTAATAAATATTATAAGGGATATGGAAGACTCTATGACAACTAATGTAGCGTTTCATTCCGATGACCCGAATGTAGGTTTAGCTCTAACGAAAAACATGGAATATTTTAAGATGTATACATCAGATACGGGTTTGTTTATTACTCTTGCATTCAAGGATAGTGATATAACGGAAAATATTATTTACGAAAAATTGCTGAGTGATAAGTTAAGTGCAAACCTTGGATATGTATATGAAAATATAATTGCTCAAATGTTTGTTGCCAGTGGTAAAGACCTGTTCTATCATACCATACCATATGCTGATGGCAAGAAGTATTATGAGGTTGATTTTATCATCACAGAAAAACACAAAATTTCGCCTATTGAAGTTAAATCATCTGGATATAAGTCGCACAAATCATTGGACGAGTTTTGTACTAAGTTCTCCGACCGCATAATGAATAAATATGTGATTTATACAAAGGATTACAAACGAGAAAATGGCGTAGATTATATACCGGTCTATATGACAATGTTCTTGTAGATAAGGTTGGTTAAAAAACAATCATTTCTTTGGATTTTTCATTTTTAAGACAATTTATTTGTTTGGAAAATCTTGATAACAGAAATCGGAAAACGCACCTTGTTCGGAAAAATAGTATATATGCCCATCTACTACGTTATGTTCTTTCAGAATGTTTCCAATGCTGCCGATGAACTTCTGCTTTAACCCACCCGATTCCTATACTTTCGAAGGTTGATAAATAAATAAGCGTCGCTTATAGTTGTATGGTAAATAAACGATAAATAATTTTGCTATTTGAAACTTCTGTTTTATGGCAGACTCAGATTGAAAATACTATACAAAAGATGCGCTATAGCCTCTTTTTCCCCTTTCCCTCGTATCTGCGTCGCACCATCCTCGCTACGCGTACGCGCGTTGTTCGGTCGTTCTTCGGTGTTTGTTCGGTGTTTGTTCGCTCTCTATAGGACCGAAGAACGACCGAAGAAACACCGAACAAACACCGAAGAGACACCGACCCGAAACCGAGCGAGAAACGAACGAGAACCGAGCAAAGGGGTATTTTTTTATATTTTGTTTCGATTTTTCTTTGCTAATATTTGTATATATTGTTTTTCTTTTCTAAATTTGTCCCCGATTTAAACAACCTATTTATTAACTCTTAAATGTTTGCAATGGAAAAACGAAAAATTTCCTCTATGCCTACAGGAAGCCGAGTGCTTTCTATTTTGGCTATTTGCATGGCATTCTTTCTGAACGTTCCGTTCCTGAATGCGCAAAATGCAATTACAGTGAAAGGTGTGGTAAACGATGCAATGGGTCCCGTTATCGGTGCCAGTGTTGTTGAAAAGGGTACCACCAATGGTGTAATCACCGGTATCGACGGTGATTTTGTTTTAACAGTTCCTTCTAACGCTACGCTGACCATCAGCTACGTGGGTTACAAGACAGTGGACGTGCCTGTAGCCGGAAAAACTACAATTTCTGTTACTTTGCAAGAAGACAACGAAATGTTGGACGAAGTAGTAGTTGTAGGTTTCGGTACTCAAAAGAAAGTGAACTTGACAGGTTCGGTGGGCGTAACCACTTCTAAGGAATTGGAGTCTCGTCCGGTTTCTACCGCTACTCAAGCTTTGCAGGGTTTGGTTCCGGGTTTGAACATTACTACCAATACCGGTGAGTTGGACAAGAACATGTCTATCAACATTCGTGGTAACGGTACCATCGGTCAAGGTTCAAGCGGTTCTCCGTTGATTTTGATTGACGGTATGGAAGGTGACTTGAATACCGTTAACCCGCAAGACATCGAAAACATCTCTGTATTGAAGGATGCTGCTGCCGCTTCTATCTACGGTTCTCGCGCTCCGTTCGGTGTAATCTTGGTTACTACCAAGAAGGGTTCTGCCGGTAAGACTACCATCAACTACAACAACAACTTCCGTTTCAGCTCTCCGATTCGTATGCCTGAGCAAATGGACTCTTACACATTTGCTAACTATTACAACTACGCTGCTAAGAATGCTAAATGGGGTGATCAATTCAGCCAAGCAACTTTGCAACGTATGCTCGATTACCAAGCTGCCGGTAATTCAAATGTAGGTGGTTTGTTGACCGACGGTAAGGTATGGGGTAAGCCTGCCGGTGACCCCTTTACAACCGGTTATGCCAATGTGGACTGGTACAAGGAAATCTATAAGGAATCAGCTTTCTCTCAAGAACATAACTTGAGCATGAGCGGTGGTAACGAACGCGTTAGCTACTACGCTTCTTTAGGCTTCTTGGATCAAAACGGTTTGCTCCGTCACGGTGAAGATACCAAGCAACGTTTCAACATTACTGCCAAGTTGAATGCCAACTTGACAAGTTGGTTGAAGTTCAACTATAGCATGCGTTACACTCGTCAAGACAACAGCCGTCCTTCAAGATTTGGTAGCGGTTTGTACGAAAAGATTGGTCGCCAAACATGGCCTAACTTGCCGGTTTATGACGAAAACGGTTACTACCACAACGGTAATGCCGACACTCCGGCTATGCAGTTGGCTTTGGGTGGTGTATATGGTAGCCAAAACGACCGTATCTATCACCAAGGTGCTTTCATTATCGAGCCTATCAAGAATTGGATCACTCACGTAGAGTTCAACTACAGTACCAATACAACCGATACTCGTTCTACATCTATTCCTTACTACAACCACGATGTTAATGGTAACGAAATCAATACTAACGGTACTTCCAGCTTGTCTCAGAGCTTCACAAAGAACAACTATGCCAACTGGAACATCTATACCAACTACTCGTTGACATTGGACGAAGTACACAACTTCAAAGCAATGCTTGGTTTCCAATCAGAAGAACAACGCCAAAATGCTTTCAATGCTACCGGTTACGGTTTACAAGTAGAAGATCTTCCGGAATTGAATTTGATTTCTAATACACAAGGTAATGGTAACTATCGAGCACCTTCTGTAGGTGGTTCTCGCAACGAATGGGCATCTGCCGGTTTCTTCGGTCGTTTGAACTATGACTACCAAGGTCGTTACATGGCTGAAGCTAACCTCCGTTACGACGGTACTTCTCGTTTCCGTCGCGGTAGCCGTTGGCAATGGTCTCCTTCATTCTCTTTGGGTTGGAACATTGCTCAAGAAAGCTTCTGGAAAGATTTTGAAAAGGTATGTAACCAATTGAAACTCCGTCTCTCTTACGGTGTATTGGGTAACATGAACACTACCGGTTGGTATCCTACTTACCGTAATATGTCTTTGGGTTCTGCTAACGGTTCTTGGTTATACAATCCGTCAAGCCCGACTCGCCCGAATACTGCTAACGTAGGTGGCTTGATTTCTACCGCTTTGACTTGGGAAAAGGTACGTTCTTGGAACGTGGGTCTCGACTTCGGTCTCTTCAACAACCGTTTGACCGGTAGCTTCGACTACTTCATCCGTTACACTGACAACATGGTAGGTCCGGCTATCGAATTACCCGCTGTATTGGGTGTTAGCGTACCAGCAACCAATAATAGTGACTTGAAGACTAAAGGTTGGGAATTGACAGTTGCATGGCAAGACAGATTGGATAACGGTTTCAGATACAGCGCTCGTTTGAACCTCTCTGACGCACGTACTTATATCGAACGTTATCCGGACAACCCGACAAATTCGTTGGATAAATATCTTGAAGGACGTGAAACCGGTGAAATCTGGGGTTACACAACCGTAGGTATCGCTCAAACACAAGCTGAAATGGATGCTCACTTGGCAGCCGTTGGTGGACAATCAGCTCTTGGTAATGAATGGGGTGCCGGTGATATCATGTATAAGGATTTGGACAACGAGCCGGGCATTAATGCAGGTGCACGCACTATTGATGATCACGGTGACTTGTCAGTGATTGGTAACAACACTCCGCGTCTGCACTTTGGTATCGACTTGAATGCAAGCTGGAAGGGCTTCGATGTACGTGCCTTCTTCCAAGGCGTAATGAAGCGTGATTTGTGGATTGGTTCTCCGATGTTCTGGGGTGTTACCAGCAGCATGTGGTGGTCTGCCGGCTTTAAGGAACACGGCGACTTCTGGCACGATCAACCGCTTGGTTTGCCGGGTCATGAAATTCCTGCTAATACTGATGCATACTATCCACGTCCGGTATTTGATACCAGCCGTAACCAACAAGTACAAACTCGCTACTTGCAAGATGCTTCTTACATCCGTCTGAAGAACTTACAGTTCGGTTACACATTGCCGAAGCAATTGGTGAAGAAAGCCGGCTTTGAAAACTGCCGTATCTTCGTTTCTGGTGAAAACCTCTGGACAGGTACCAGCTTGAACAGAACATTTGACCCTGAAACTGCAACCGGTGGTTACTCATCATACGGTAACTCTTATCCGTTGACAAGTACTTGGTCATTTGGTTTGAGCTTGACTCTCTAATAAAAAGGAATTGAATTCACAATTGAAAAAAAGAATAAATATGAAAACAAACAATAAATATCTTTTTGGTCTGATGATGGCTGCAGTCGCAACTGTGGGAATGACTTCTTGTGAAGACTTCCTCGATCGTGAGCCAATGTCAACCATTGCACCGGAGTCATATTACTCCTCTGCAAACCAGCTTGAAGCGATTTTGATGACTGAATATCCAAATATTTTGGATGCACATAGCAACTGGAGTTACGGTATTTTTGGCAATGATGCCGGTACCGATAACCAAATTGGTGTGAATGCCAATGACCGTTGGACAAAAGATCGTTGGAAAACTTCTCATAGCAGCGATAGCTATTGGGATTTCGGACGTATTTATCACATCAACTATTTCTTCCAACAAGTTTTGCCGAAGTTTGGTGATGACATCAACGGTTCACAAAACACTATTGGTGGTGACTTGGCTAAGATTAAGCACTACATCGGTGAAATGTATTTCCTCCGTGCGTATGCTTATTATAAGAGATATTTGGGTGTAGGTGACTTTCCTATTATTACTGAGCCATTACCTGATGATGCAGCAGCATTGACCGAAGCTTCTAAGCGTTCACCGCGTAACGAAGTGGCTCGTTTTATTCTTGGTGATTTGGACTTGGCTTACAAGTACATGAGCGATACCGATTTGGAAACTTACCGTATCAACAAGGACGTAGCTAAGTTGATGTCTTCACGCGTGGCTTTGTTCGAAGCTACTTGGTTGCAAAACTTCAAGGGTACTGCATTTGTTCCCGGTGGTGACGGTTGGCCCGGTGGTTCTTACACCTATGCTTCTGGTAGCATTGACAGCGAAATCAAGTACTTCTTGGGTGTTGCCAAGGAAGCTGCTAAGTATGTAGCTGATAAGTATGTAGGTCAGTTGACTGAAAATACCGGTTATGTACAACAAGATGCAGCACAAGATCCTAATCCGTTCCACGAAATGTTTGCTACTGAAAATCTTTCTTCTTATCCCGAAGTATTGATGTGGCGTGCTTATGGACGTGGTTTGGTTACTCATAACGTAAACTCGGCTGCCGGTCGTGGTAACTACCGTACTGGTTTGACACGTGGTTTTGTACAAAACTTCTTGATGGCCGACGGTTCTCCGGTTTATACTCACGGAACTTATGCCGACGGTGACGGTTACTATATGGGTGACAAGGAAATTGCCAATGTAGTGGTTAACCGTGATACTCGCCTCTCGGTATTCTTGAAGTTGCCCGGACAAAAGAACGTATTGTATGAATTGGATAACAACGAAGGTTCGGAAGTGGTATTCGTAGAACCAAATCCTGACATTACCAACGGTGATGGCGAACGTGGTTATTCAACAGGTTATGCACTTCGTAAGGGTGGTTCATTCAACCGTAAGCATTATGCCAACGGTGGTGGTTGGACTGCAGCTCCGATGTTCCGTGCAGCCGAAGCTTTGCTGAACTACATGGAAGCAAGCTACTTGGATGAAGGATCTTTGAACAGCACAGCTCGTTCTTATTGGGAAGCTCTCCGTGCTCGTGCCCATGTAAGCACAGACATCGACAACACCATTGCGTTGACCGATATGGCTAAGGAAGCTGAAAACGACTGGGGTGCTTACACCGCAGGTCAAGTATTGACAGACAAGACTTTGTACAACATCCGTCGCGAACGTCGTTGCGAATATATGGCTGAAGGTCTTCGTTACCTTGACCTCCGTCGCTGGCGTTCTATGGATCAATTGATTACTACCCCTGCTCACTTGGAAGGTATGCACTTGTGGAATACTCCGATGGAAGCTTGGTACACCAATTTGGTTGCTGACAATACAAGTAATGCAAACGTTTCATCTAAGGAAAAGAGCGAATATCTCCGTCCGTTTGAACGTTATCCTGACCAAGCAGCATACGATGGCTGTACTTGGAACATGGCTCACTATCTGTCACCGATCATGATTAAGCAATTCCAATTGACTGCTACAGATCCGGCTAATCCTTCTACTTCTGTAATCTATCAGAACCCCTATTGGCCGCTCGAAGCAGATAAGCCTGCAACCAAGTAATGATAAACAACTAATTACTTGATAATATTAAAATGGGGATGCCCGCAAGGCATCCCCATTTTTTTGTATAACTATTTGCATCCCTCTTTGCCGATAAACAAGAATCTTATCAACAACGTTATCTGTTTTAAAATTAATTGTTATCTTTGGAAAAATCTAACGAGTGAGGGGAAATAATGACGGTAGCACTGATGTTCAACGACTTATGAGGCAGCAGGATAAGACAAAAGGTGTTGGAGGGAATTTGCAAGCGAAAAGAGAATGGTAACAACTTTTTTGTATTATTGGGTAGTTGTTACACAATTAGCTATAACTGAATATGATAGTCACAAATCTACAAGAACATTGTATGTCCTAATTTTGCAATAAATATTATATTTTACGTCGGTAAGTTGAAAAATAACGGAGTTACCGATAAAGAATCTGAAGATTTTGCTTATTTTTGCAACAACTTAAATGATTGCGATAGCCCCATTGTTGTATTTCTTGATGAGTTGCCTTGGATGGATACTCAAAAGAGCCGATTCATTAAAGCATTTGAATACTTTTGGAACTCTTGGGGTGCTACTAACAATCGCTTAAAGCTTATAGTTTGTGGTAGTGCTACCACTTGGATGCGAGAGAATGTTCTTTCGGACAAAGGTGGATTGTATAATAGAACCACTCGAAGTATCTATCTCGCTCCATTTTCATTATATGAGACAGAGCAGTACCTTATAGCACGTGGAATAAATTGGAATCGCTACCAGATTGCAGAATGTTATATGATATTTGGCGGTACACCTCTTTACCTCCAAATGCTTGAACGAGATAAGAGTCTGACACAAAATGTAGATAATCTATTTTTTGTGCAAAACGCTCCACTTTCACGAGAATATAACTTCTTGTTCCGTTCGCTATTCAACGAAGCTATATTACACAAACAAATCATAGAGGTGTTGGCAAACAAGGTTTCTGGACTTACGCGTATTGAGATCATGGCTGCTGCCAAGATTGAAGATGGAGGAGCCTTGACAAAAGCACTCCGCAACCTCTGCGATTGTGACTTTATTCGTCAGTACACAGCTTTTGGAAAAAGTGAAAGAGGTACAATATATCAATTGACGGACTTATTCACATTGTTCCACCTCCGCTTTGTAAAAGGATATCGTGGCCAAGATGAGAACCATTGGCAAAACATGATTGACTCTCCATCTCGTAGAGTGTGGAGTGGTTATTCATTCGAACAGTTGAGTTTACACCATATTCGACAGATTAAGCAAAAGTTGGGTATTAGTGGTGTGCAAAGTGACATATGTGGTTGGAAAGGTGATGGAGCACAAATTGACCTGCTCATTGACCGCAGAGATCAAACCATAAACCTTTGTGAAATGAAATTTTCGCAAAGTGAGTTTGAAATCACCAAGCAGTATGATGAACACCTGAGGGAGCGTGCTGAGATTTTCCGTTCTGCAACCAAAACTCGTAAAGCAATACATCAAACATTCGTAACCACCTACGGACTAAAAAAGAACATGTATAGCGGAACCGTACAAAGCGAAGTTGTACTTGATGACTTGTTTGCGGAGTAAATTTATCTAAAACTTTTAAAGTGAATTTATTTTAACTTCACATATAATAAGATACTTGGAACAATGATTATCTTTGCAAATAGCTAATGATTATGTCTTATTAAATAGAAATGTACTTCACTATGTGAATTTTTGAGGAAATATTTGGCGGAATAAAATAATAGTAATATATATTGCGATATAAATGGCAGGTAAATCCTAAGTTAAGAGTAATAAGCGTCATAAGTGTATTGTAAATACACCTCTTTCAGTGCCCTCGCCGCAAGGCATCCCCTGTTTGTTTTGTTGTGACATTTGGGGGTGCAACTTTCTTTGCCACAAGGATGAAGAATTCTTGGACTAACCCTTTTACTTTGTAGGTATTTTGACTGATTTTTGATGGATTTGGGACTTTTTTTATAGTTTGACCGATTTTTAGACCTATTTTGACCGATTTATTGCCTATTACTAATGGTAAATGTTGTATATTTGCAACATTGAATAATATATAATTTTGAATAAATTTATAATTACCATGAAAAAGTTGGCTTTCTTTGCTTGCTTAACAAGCATCTTTCTCTTGACGGCTTGTAATAATCAACCGCAGGATGTACAAAACGAAAATGTCTTTGTAGTAGAAAATCCCGATTACGAGAAGAGTCCTTACACCGGTATGACTCGTCAACACTGGCTTCAGGCCGGAGAGTATCTGCTGAACGGTGCGTTCAGTTATATCAAGACATTGGACGACCAAATGGATTTCCCGAAACAGTTGGATAAGACTTATCCTCGTGGTGAACATGATATTCCCGTGGCTAAGTTGGAGGGATTGGCACGTACGCTTTTTGTAGCTGCTCCGTTGTTGAAGAATAATCCGGATTTGACACTGAATGGAATTAAAGTGGCCGATTATTACTTGCATCAGTTGGTGAATATCAGCAATCCCGAAAGCAAAAGCTATATTCCGCATCGCAAGGGGGGAGCCAGCCAGACGTTGTTGGAGTTGGCTTCGCTGACTATCTCGATGCAAGCTGCTCCTGAAGTGTTGTGGGAGCCGTTGACACAGGCGCAGAAAGATTCGTTGGCTGCAACGTTGTTGAGCTACGGTGAGGGTCCTACTATCGGTTCGAACTGGCGTTTCTTCAATGTGTTTATTATGAGCTTCTTGAAAGAACAGGGCTATGAGGTGAACGAAGAGTATCTGAAGTTTAACTTGACTGAGTTGCTGAAACGTTATCGTGGCGAAGGCTGGTACAACGATGCACCGGCTTACGACTATTACAGTATGTGGGCTTACCAGACTTATGGTCCTTTCTGGGCAGAAATGTTCGGCAAAAAGCAATTCCCTGAATTGGCGGCTGAATTTATGAAGAACCAAGGCGATATGATTGAAAACTATCCGTATATGTTCAATCGTGATGGACGTATGAATTTGTGGGGACGTAGTTGCTGCTATCGCTTTGCATCGGTTTCTCCACTTCCTTTGTTGGAGTATGGCAATCATGAAAATGTGAATTATGGATGGATGCGCCGCATTGCTTCGGCTACTTTGTTGCAGTTCTTGCAACATCCTGATTTCTTGATGGATAATGTTCCTACAATGGGATTCTATGGACCGTTTGCTCCGGTAGTGCAGATTTATAGCTGCCGTGGTAGTGTGTATTGGTGTGGAAAGGCTTTCTTGGGACTGTTGTTGCCTGAAGACTCTCAGTATTGGTCGGCTACCGAGAATAATGGCCCGTGGGAAGAAGACTTGAAAGAGGGTAATGTATATCATAAGTTCCAGCCGGCCACTAATTTGCTGATTACCAACTATCCGAATAGTGGCGGTTCTGAAATGCGTTCATGGTGTCATGAAACTGTAGCCAAGGATTGGCAGAAATTCCGTAGCTCGGAGAACTACAATAAGTTGGCTTACAATACTGAATTCCCCTGGATGGCTGATGGCGAAAACGGAGAAATCTCTATGAACTATGGTACATTGAATAAGGATACTTTGTGGGAAGTGCTCAGACTCTATACTTTCCAGAGCTTTGAGAATGACATCTATCGTCGTGATGCGGTATTGGAAACCAATGAGAATGTGAAGTATCAGTTGGCTGACATCTGCTTGCCCAATGGTATTCTTCGTGTAGATAAGGTGACTGTGCCCGAACCGACAGAGGTTTCTTTGGGTCACTATTCGTTGCCGTTGCTCGACGAACCTTTCAAGGAAAGCAAACGCAAGGTGAATGACAAGGAGGCACAACTCTTGTCGAATGGTGAATACGAATTGGCTATGATTCCTTTGGCCGGTTGGGATAAGGTTTATACAGTGAAAACTAAGGGCTTGCATCCGGTAAGCGATGACGCTGCTGTAATCATGGCATCGGATAAGGTAGAGAATAGTGAAATCTATGTTACTTTGCAACTTTGGAAGAAGCAAGGTGGATTTACCGACGAGGAGCTTAATCCGGTTGAATCGGTACAAATCTCTGCTGACAAGAAGCAAGTGGCTGTCGTATTGGCTAATAAAGAAACTAAAGTTGTAAATTTCTAAGTATATGAAAAAACAGTATAAGATTATTACGGCTCTTTGCACGCTCTTTTTCTGTAGCGGAATGTTGCAGGCACAAGAGTGGAAATTGGTGTGGAGCGATGAATTCAATCAAGAGGGACGCCTCGATTCTACGGCATGGAACTATGAAAGAGGGTTTGCCAGAAACCATGAGGCACAATGGTATCAACCGGACAATGCTTATTGTACCGGAGGTAACTTAGTGATAGAGGCTCGTAAAGAGGTGGATAGAAAGAATCCACTCTATCAGAAGGGTAGTAAGGACTGGCGTCGGGAACGCGAGTTTATAGAATATACATCATCATCGGTAACTACAGCTGCCAAGAAGGAATTTTTGTATGGACGTTTTGAGGTACGTGCCAAGATTCCTACCGGTGGAGGCTCATGGCCCGCTATCTGGTTCTTGGGACGTGGATTGCCTTGGCCATCGTGTGGCGAAATTGACTTGATGGAGTATTACCGCATTAATGGTATTCCTCATATCTTGGCCAATGCTTGCTGGGGTGGAGAAAGAAGAGGACAATCGGTTTGGGACGATGCCAAGATTCCTTTTGTGCATTTTACCAAAGATGACCCTACTTGGGCCGATAGGTTCCATGTGTGGCGAATGGATTGGGATGAACGTAGCATTAAACTCTATTTGGATGATGAACTGATTAATGAAATTCCTTTGGATAAAACCATCAATGGAGCACCGGGACAGAATATAAATCCGTTCCATAAGCCGCAATATATCTTGCTGAATTTGGCTTTGGGAGGTACAAACGGGGGACCGATTGATGATAAGGCAATTCCGATGAAGTATTACATTGACTATGTTCGTGTATATCAAAAGGCTGAACAACAACCGGCTCCGCAGCAGGTGTACAATATTGCCGATGAAGGTGCTTGGTGTTGGTTTGCCGACCCGCGTGCATTGCATTATAAAAATGAAGATGGAAGTATCAATAAGAGTTATGTGGGGTATATAGATATTCACGGTGCCATTAAGGCCATGCAATATGACTTTAATGCCAAGAAGCAGGAAGAGGTGTTGATACGCTCTTATTTCCAACCGGATGACCATAATAATCCAACTTTCTTGGTGCTTCCCGATGAACGTATTATGGTATTCTATTCGCGTCATACAGATGAGCCTTGCTTCTATTATCGTGTTTCACGCTTGCCGGGTGACATCACTACCTTGGGTGAAGAAAAGAGAATTGAAACCAAGCAGAATACTACTTATCCTTCGCCGTTTATTCTTTCGGATGATCCGGAACATATTTACCTCTGCTGGAGAGGTATCGGTTGGCATCCAACGATAGCACAACTCTCGTTGCCCGATGCAAATGACAATGTGAAGGTAGAGTGGGGACCTTTCCAAATGGTTAAATCGACAGGTGCTCGGCCCTATGCAAAGTATGCATCGAACGGTAAGGATAAGATTTATGTGACTTATACTACCGGACATCCGGATAATGAAAGTCCGAACTTCCTTTATCTGAATGTGGTAAATATTAAGACAAAGCAATTGGAAGACATTAAAGGTAATGTGCTTTCTACCATCGCTGATGGTCCGTTGGGCGTAAACAAGAAGCCGGAATATATTGAAAAATATCCTTGGGCTGTGGTGGATAATTCGACCGAAAGAGACTGGGTTTGGCAAATTGCACTTGATAAGCAAGAACGTCCGGTAATTGCTATGACGCGCATTAATGAAGACAAGTCGTCGCACGATTATTATTATGTTCGTTGGGATGGTAGTAAGTGGATGAAAACATTTATTGCTAATGCAGATGGTCATTTCCACCAGACACTCCATTTAGAGAAGTGCTATAGCGGTGGTATGGCTATTGATCCGGCTAACACTAACACTTTATATTGCTCGGTACCGGTTGACGGACGCTATGGACGCAGGTATGAAATCATTAAGTATGTCATTGACGAAAACGGACAAGTGGCCTCGGTATGGCCGGTTACCCGTCATTCAGTGAAGAATAATGCACGCCCGTTTGTGTTGCCGGGTTCGGAAGAGTCTCCGCTACGTTTGGCATGGATGCATGGCGATTACTATGATTGGATTGTGAGTGAGGTGCATCCGTTGGGATATAATACGGCTATCCGTTCTACTTTTGAGGGATTCCCGGAAGAAAACATACCTATGGTGTATGATGCCAAACTCTTTAAGTTCAATCCGAAAAAAGAGTTTGCTATGGAAGTGACATTGACTCCCGATAAAGAAACCTATCAAGGGGAGCTGTTGCAATTGGGCAGCTTGTCTTATTGGTTGAATGGTGAAACATTGAAACCGGAAGTACGATATAAGGATAAGGTGTATCAAAGTACCAACCGTTTGGCTACTTCGGATGGATGGGCTAAGGAACGTCGTGGTACGGCAGGACATTGGTACACACCGAAGCGGTATGACAGTTTCCGTTTGAAACTGGTTTATAAGGAGGGTGTGCTTACCACTTATATCAACGGGTTGATTGACCAAAAGATTAATCTTTTAGAAAAATAAATAATAAATTGTATGAACAAAATTCTCTCGTTCCTGCTGGTAGCGGCTATGCCTCTATTTTATGCTTGTCAATCTGTGACTGTGCAACCTAAATTGGTAGAAGTGGGTAAAGGTTATAGTCAAACTTCGGTGAATACAACGGTGTTTCGTAATAATTCGATTGTAACCCATAAAGGTGAGCAATATATCTGTTATTATGATTCTGACGGTTACTTGATGCTGGGAAAACGCAAACTTGGTACTGAAGAGTGGACGTTGAACCGTACTCAATACAAAGGTAATGTGAAAGATGCACATAATATAATCAGTATGATGCTGGATGGTGATGGCTATCTGCATTTGGCATTTGACCATCATGGACATCCATTGAATTATTGTCGTAGCAAAGAACCTTATTCGTTGGAATTGGGCGAAAAAGAACCGATGACCGGTGTAGATGAGGGTAATGTGACTTATCCGGAGTTCTATTGGCTGAATGGAGGCGATTTGTTGTTTGCCTACCGTTCGGGAGCGTCAGGACGTGGCAACTTGGTACTGAACCGTTATTCGGTAAAGGATAAGCAATGGCAACGGGTGCAAGACATCTTGATTGATGGTGAAAACCAACGTAATGCCTATTGGCAACTTTATGTGGATGAGAAGGGAACCATTCATTTGTCGTGGGTATGGCGTGAAACGTGGATGGTGGAAACCAATCACGACCTATGCTATGCTCGTTCTACCGACAACGGTGTAACTTGGTATAAGGCGAATGGCGAAAAGTATGAACTCCCCATCCGTTTGGAAAATGCTGAAGTGGCATGTGCCATTCCGCAAAATTCAGAGTTGATAAATCAGACCAGTATGAGTGCCGATGCTAACGGACATCCCTATATCGCCTCGTATTGGCGAGATGCCGACAGTGAAATACCCCAATATCGTTTGGTTTGGCACGATGGCAAGGAATGGCATAATCGTCAGGTTTCTGAACGTACTACTCCTTTCTCTTTGAAAGGTGGAGGTACTAAAATGATTCCTATTTCACGTCCTCGAATTGTGGTGGATGGCAGTGAAGTTTATTATGTATTTCGTGACCAGGAACGTGGAAGCAAAGTGTCGGTAGCACATACAACTGACATGGTTCATGGGGATTGGGTAGTGACTGACTTGACCGATTTCCCAGTAGATGCTTGGGAACCTTCTCATGATACAGAGTTATGGAAGCAAAAGAAGCAGTTGCACTTGTTTGTACAACGGACTAAACAAGGAGACGGTGAACGTACCGTGGAAGCAGAGCCACAACCGGTATATGTTTTGGAAGTAAATCAATAATTAATAATTTAAAATCAATAATTAGTTTATCATGAAGAAATTTTTTGTAGCTGCCTTGGCTTTTGTGGGTTGTATGGTAGGCAGCTCTTGTTCGGAGCCACAACCTAAGGTAGAAGATGTGTTGTCTATTATTGACAAAGTGAATCAGCATTGGCAGGAAAGCAACCCTAAGCACGGACGTGCATTTTGGGATAATGCTGCTTACCATACTGGTAACATGGAGGCTTATTTCTTGACAAAGAATCCTGATTATTTGGCTTTCTCAAAGGCATGGGCTGAGCACAATGAGTGGAAAGGTGCTAAGTCGGACAATAAGGAAGAATGGCGTTATAGCTATGGAGAAAGTGATAGATTTGTGTTGTTTGGAGATTACCAAATCTGTTTCCAAACTTATGCGGATTTATATAATTTGGAACCCGATTCACAAAAGATTGCCCGTGCTCGTGAGGTAATGGAATATCAGATGAGTACTCCGCAAAACGACTATTGGTGGTGGGCTGACGGTCTTTATATGGTGATGCCGGTAATGACTAAGATGTATAATATTACTAAGAATCCGCTTTACTTGGATAAGTTGTATGAATATTGGTCGTTTGCTAACAGCATTATGTATGATGAAGAAACTGGTCTTTACTATCGTGATGCCAAGTATGTATATCCCAAGCATAAGAGTGTGAACGGAAAGAAGGACTTCTGGGCACGTGGCGACGGTTGGGTGTTGGCTGCATTTGCTAAGGTGTTGAAAGACCTTCCCGAAGACAATGCGCATCGTCAGGAATATATCAACTATTATAAAAAACAAGCTGCAGCTGTAGCCGCTTGCCAACAACCCGAAGGTTATTGGACACGCAGTATGCTTGACCCTGAACATGCACCGGGTCCTGAAACCAGTGGTACTGCATTCTTTACTTACGGCTTGTTGTGGGGTATGAATAACGGATACTTGGATGTAGCTACTTATAAACCTGTAGTGATGAAGGCTTGGAACTATCTTTCTACAGTGGCTTTGCAAGAAGATGGTCGCGTAGGTTATGTACAACCCATCGGAGAAAAGGCTATTCCGGGTCAAGTGGTAGATGCTAATTCTACTTCTAACTTTGGTGTTGGTGCATTCTTGTTGGCTTCATGCGAAATGGTTCGTTTCTTGCAAGCTCAATAATAGATTTGTAAAATATTAAGCAAAAGGCATATATGTTATGTAACATGTATGCCTTTTTTTGTATATATGGGCAAAAGTGTTATTTTTACACCCTCTAATGCTTTAATAAATAAATAATAATGAAACAAAAGACTCTTTGGGGGCGTATGGCTCTGTTTGTAGTGGCGTTGTTGGGTGTCTTGAACTCATTTGCGCAAGTTGAAAAAATTACAGAAAAGGATTATGTGGCTTATCTCTTTACTTATTTTACAGGTAACCACATCAGTCAAGAACAAGTTTGCTATGCTGTAAGTATGGACGGATATAGCTACTGGGCATTGAACGATGGCAAGCCGGTATTGGATTCTAAAGTAATCAGTTCGACAGGGGGCGTTCGTGACCCGCATATCTTGCGCTGTCAGGATGGCAAGACTTTTTATATGGTAGTTACCGATATGGTAAGCGATAATGGTTGGGATTCGAACCGTGCCATGGTGTTATTGAAATCAACCGATTTGGTTAATTGGACACACTCGGTTATCAACATGCAGAAACGCTATAAGAACCAAGAACGCTTGAAGCGTGTATGGGCACCCCAAACTGTTTATGACCCACAAGCCGGTAAGTATATGGTGTATTGGTCAATGCAATATGGACGTGGAGCTGACGTTATCTACTATGCTTATGCCAATGAAGACTTTACCGATTTGGAAGGAGAACCGAAGCCTTTGTTTATTCCAGAGAACAAAAAATCGTGTATTGACGGTGATATTGTGTACAAGGATGGATTGTTCCACCTCTTCTATAAAACAGAAGGACATGGCAATGGTATCAAGTTGGCTACTACTGAAAGTTTGACTTCGGGAAAGTGGACTGAATATCCTGACTATAAGCAACAGACTACTGATGCAGTAGAGGGGTCGGGTACTTTTAAACTGATAGGACAAGACAAATATATATTGATGTATGATGTCTATATGCGTGGTAAGTATCAGTTTACTGAAACAACCGATTTGAAAAACTTCAAGGTGATTGATAGTGAAGTGAAGATGAATTTCCATCCACGTCACGGTACTATTATCCCTATTACTCGCGATGAATTGATGCGTATTACAGAAAAGTGGGGAAAACCGGCCGAATTGGGAGAGTTGCCTAACAATCCGGTATTGCCTGGATTTCATGCCGACCCTGAAATCCTTTATTCAGAAAAAACTGGTAAGTATTACATCTATTCTACCAGTGATGGTCACAGAGGATGGGGTGGTTGGTATTTTACCGTTTATTCTTCAGATGACTTGAAACATTGGAAGTTTGAGAATGTGATGCTAGACCTTAAATCTGATCAAGTGCCTTGGGCTAATGGCAATGCTTGGGCACCTTGTATTATCGAAAAGAAGACTAAAGACGGCTATAAATACTACTTCTATTATAGTGGAAATCCTGTAAAAGGTGGTGGTAAGCAGATTGGTGTAGCTATCAGTGACGACCCCGTTGGGCCGTTTGTGGATTATGGTGAACCCATTATTACAGAATCACCCACTGGCCGTGGTCAACAAATTGATGGTGACGTATTTGAAGATCCTGTATCGGGAAAGACTTATTTCTATTGGGGTAATGGCTATATGGCCGGTGCCGAATTGAACAAGGATATGGTGTCGTTGAAGAAGAAAACTATTACGGTAATGACACCTAAGGGGGGAACTTTGAAGGACTATAATTACCGTGAAGCACCCTATGTGTTTTATCGTAATGGCCTCTACTATTTTATGTGGTCGGTAGATGATACGGGTTCACCTAATTATCATGTGGCTTATGGTACTTCAAAATCACCATTGGGTCCTATTGAAGTGGCTAAACAACCCATCGTGTTGATTCAAGACCCATCGAAAGAGATTTATGGTCCGGCGCACAATTCGGTATTGAAACTGCCTGGCACCGAAGATGAATGGATTATTGTGTATCATCGCATCAATAAGAACTTCTTGAAACGCGAGGATGGTCCAGGTTATCACCGTGAAACTTGTATAGATAAGTTGGAGTTTAATGCTGATGGAACTATCAAGCCGGTAGTGCCTACCAAGTGAAGTATAATGATTAGTGTTTAGTAATAAGTGATATGAAAAACAGATTAAAACTGGCATTTTTATTTCTAGTGGCAACTCTGCCAGTGGTTGCACAAAATGTATCAGTGAGCAGCCCGGATGGTAAATTAAAGGTAG
Organism: Mediterranea massiliensis; assembly: GCA_015060695.1. Lineage (GTDB taxonomy): Bacteria > Bacteroidota > Bacteroidia > Bacteroidales > Bacteroidaceae > Bacteroides > Bacteroides massiliensis_C. The sequence continues at coordinate 186,967 of SUYA01000002.1, read as the reverse complement.
ATGTGGCTTGTGCTGACGGTGGAAAGGCAACCTATTCGGTACTCTATAATGGCAAGCAGATGTTGGAAGCCTCTCCGTTGGGCATGCAAACCAATATTGGTGACTTTACTAAGGGACTGACACTGAAAGAGCATAAACAGAACAAGATTGACAAAAAGTACAAACAAGATCGCATCAAGGTTTCTGAGATTCATTATGAAGCCAATGAATTGGTATGTACCTTCTTGAACGAAAAGAAGCATCCGATGTTAGTTACTTTCCGTGTCAGCAATAACGATGTGGCTTTCCGTTATACTATATTGAAACGAGGTGAACGTGCCAGCGTAACCGTGGCTCAAGAGGCTACCGGCTTTCAATTCCCTCAGCAAACCACTACATTTTTGACACCTCAAAGTGATCCGATGATTGGTTGGAAACGCACTAAACCCAGCTATGAAGAAGAGTATAAAGTGGATGCATCAATGAGTGAACGTTCGCAATATGGTCGTGGATATACTTTCCCTTGTCTGTTTAAGGTTGGAGAAAATGGTTGGGTGTTGGTTAGCGAGACCGGTGTGGATAGTCGCTATTGTGGCTCACGATTGAGTGATGCGGTAGATGGTCTTTATACTATAGCTTTCCCTATGGAGGAAGAGAATAATGGCAACGGTACTTCTGAACCGGCTTTTGCTTTACCGGGTTCTACTCCTTGGCGTACTTTGACTGTGGGAGAAACACTGCATCCTATTGTGGAGACAACCATACCTTGGGACGTTGTTGAACCACTTTACGAGACAAAGCATAGTTATAAGATGGGGCGTGGTACATGGAGTTGGATTTTATGGCAAGATGGTAGTATAAATTACGACGATCAGATACGTTACATTGATTTGGCCGCCGCTATGGGATATGAGTATGCTTTGATAGATAACTTCTGGGATCGAAACATTGGTCGGGAACGCATGGTTGAACTGATTAAGTATGCCAATAGTAAAAATGTAGATATATTCTTGTGGTATAGTTCAAGCGGCTATTGGAATGACATCACACAAAGTCCTGTTAATCATATGGATAATTCCATTATCCGCAAACGTGAGATGCGTTGGTTGCAAAGTGTAGGTGTAAAAGGTATCAAGGTTGATTTCTTTGGTGGCGACAAGCAAGAAACTATACGCCTTTATGAAGAGATATTGAGTGATGCCGACGACCACGGGTTGATGGTTATATTCCATGGTTGTACTTTACCTCGCGGTTGGGAACGTATGTATCCTAACTACGTGGGTAGTGAAGCGGTGTTGGCCAGTGAGAATTTGGTGTTTACCCAGCATGCTCGCGATATGGAGGCGTATAATGCAGCTTTGCATCCTTTTATTCGTAACGCTGTGGGCTGTATGGAGTTTGGCGGTACATTCCTTAATCGTATTTTGAATAAGAAAAATGCCGGTGACGCTATCCGTCGCACTACCGATGTGTTTGAATTGGCAACAGCTGTGCTTTTCCAAAATCCTATACAGAACTTTGCATTAGCTCCCAACAACTTGCAAGATGCTCCGCAGGTATGTCTTGATTTTATGAAACAGATGCCTACTACTTGGGATGAAACTCGCTTTATAGAGGGTTATCCCGGAAAATATGTGGTGTTGGCACGTCGTCATGGTAATCAGTGGTATGTGGCTGCCATTAATGCTACCAAAGAACCTTTGAAGTTAGAACTATCGTTGCCTATGCTGGCCAACAAAGAAGTCAGTGCTTATACTGATGCTAAGGATAAGGAACCACAACTGAAATCCTTGAAGGTGAAAGAAAATGGTAAAGTAAAAATAACTATTCAACCAGAAGGTGGTGCCGTTTGGGTGAAATAACAAATCAAGTTTACTAATCATGAATAAAACAATCGGATTATTATTTACAGCTTGCTTATTGCTTCTGTGGGCATTACCCATGCAAGCAAATGAGCCAGACTCGGTTTATCTATTCTCTTATGCCAAGGCAAATGGTACTACCGGTTTGCGCTTTGCTTGGAGTGTGGATGGAGAAAATGAATGGATGTCGGTATCCGATGGATTCGACTATGTTAAGAGTGATTATGGGCCTTGGGGTAGCGGTAAGAAAATGTTTACTCCTCATTTGCAGCAAGATGCTGTTGATGGAGAATGGCATTGCATCTGGTATCTTTCGGGTACCGGAAAGGCATTGGCTCATGCTGCTTCTAAGGATTTGCTCCGTTGGGGGCCACAGAGTTATTTTGCTCCCGAACAGTTGAAAAAGTACCAGCCTTCGAAAGCATATCCTACTCAAACTGCTAAAGCTGTGGTAAGTGGAGTAGAGGAACAGGGTTATGTGCAATTTGTTCCCTATACGTTGATAGAGGATTTGGTTCGTCATGCCGAGCATAAGAAATATCGTCAGTTGTTGATAGATGAGCGCACCGAGCAAGACCCTATTCGCTTTGCTCGATTGAACTCTGTAGAGGCTACTATTAATGTAGATGTGGCAGCAGCTAAGCCTATCAGTCAAGAATTTATAGGCATCTTCTTTGAAGATATTAACTATGCAGCCGATGGTGGCTTGTATGCCGAACTGGTACAAAATAGGGACTTTGAGTATATGCGCCATGAAAATGGTCGCGACCGTGAGTGGGGTCCTAAAAAGGCATGGAAGGTAGAAGGCAATGCTACTTTTGAAGTGATTGATGCGTTACCTATTCATGAGAATAATTCTCATTATGCTTTATTTGAGGTAAAGCAAGTGGGAGCTTCTTTAATGAATAGTGGTTACGATGGCATTACACTGAAGAAAGGCGAGAAGTATGATTTCTCCCTCTTTGCCCGTAAGGCCACCGGTGGTAAAGGTGGCAAGGTATTGGTGCGTTTGCTCGATGAGGCTGGAAAAAGTGTAGGTGAAGCAACCGTTTCGGTTACTTCGCAAGATTGGAAACAACGCAAAACTGTATTGACAGCTTTAGCCGATGTAAAGGCTGCTTCTTTGCAACTCATACCACAAACAGTAGGTACTTACCATTTTGATATGGTTTCGCTCTTTCCACAAAACACCTTTAAGGGACGTAAGAATGGTCTTCGTGCCGATTTGGCTCAGACGTTGGCTGATCTTCATCCACGTTTTGTACGTTTTCCCGGTGGTTGTGTGGCTCATGGTAACGGTATTGACAATATTTATGATTGGAAAGGTTCTATTGGTCCCCTTGAAGCACGCAAACCGTTGCGTAATCTTTGGGGATATCATCAGACACGAGGACTGGGCTATCACGAATACTTCCTCTTCTGCGAGGATATGGGAGCTGAACCGGTACCTGTAGTAGCTGCCGGTGTGCCATGTCAGAATAGTGGCATTCCTCATAAGCATTCTACTGATGAACTCTCTACCTTCGGTCAACAAGGAGGTATAGCCATGGAGAAGATGCCTGAATACGTACAAGATGTACTTGACCTTATTGAGTATGCTAATGGCGATGCCAAGAAGAGTGTTTGGGGACGTAAGCGTGCTGAGGCCGGGCATCCCAAACCTTTCAACTTAAAGTACATTGGTATAGGTAACGAAGATCTTATTACCGAAATATTTGAAGAACGTTTTGTGATGATATACAATGCCGTCAAGGAAAAATATCCTGAAGTAACGGTAATAGGTACCGTCGGTCCTTTTTATGAAGGAACCGATTATGACGAAGGTTGGAAGTTGGCTACTAAATACCAAGTGCCTATGGTGGATGAACATTACTATGTGGCTCCCGGTTGGATGATTCACAATCAAGACTACTACGATGGCTATGATCGCAGTAAAGCCAAAGTTTATTTGGGTGAATATGCGGCTCACTTGCCTGGACGTCCTAATAATATAGAGACGGCTTTGGCCGAAGCTCTTTATCTGACTTCGGTAGAGCGTAATGCCGATGTGGTAACTATGACTTCCTATGCTCCTTTGTTGGCTAAGGAGGGATATACACAATGGAATCCTGATTTGATTTATTTCAATAATCAAGAAGTGAAACCCACTGTGGGTTATTATACTCAGCAGATGTATGGTCAACATGCTGGTACTCACTACTTGCCTTCAGAAGTGATACTTGATAATCGTCAAGATGCGGTGAAAAAGCGTGTGGGAGTGTCTGTTGTGAAAGATGAACGCACCGGTGATTATATCATACGTTTGGTCAATATGTTGCCTACTGAAGTAAATTCGAAAATCAATCTTGAAGGCATTGACTTTCCAGCAACGAAAGCTACCAAGGTGTTGCTTAGTGGTGACCCGAAGGATCGTACAGCTCGTTCAGTGACTACCGAAATAGAGTTGACAGGAAACAAGTTTGAATATACTATGCCGGCTTATTCATTTACGGTTATTCGTTTATGATTGATTAGAGAGTGAGGGGTTTTATCCTCATTGTATGTGGATTTTTGATTGTAATATGTTATTATTAGATGCCATGTTTTAAAGTAAAATATGGCATCTAATAGTTTTAAAATACTATCTTTTCCTCTTTGGATAACTATTTATTGATGAATTGTGGAAGCGATTAGATAATTTCTAATTGTTTGTATATTTCTTGGCAAATGATTATCTTTGTAAAATAATGATAAATCACAATACTTATGAAGAAAATAGTGTGGATATTACTGGTTTTGTTGCTGGGTAGCGGCAGACTGATGGCACAGACAACAGAGAGTATCTATCTTTCAGGTAAAGGTACGGATGATGCTGTAATGTGGGATTTTTATTGTACTGACGGAAGGCAAAGTGGTGAATGGAAACAATTGCCTGTACCTTCTAACTGGGAGTTTCATGGATTCGGCCAATTTACTTACGGACATTATGCTGATCCGGGAGAACGATTGAACGAAAGCGGATTGTATAAGTATCGCTTTACCGTACCGGCTGAGTGGAAGAATCGTAAAGTGAACATTGTATTCGACGGCTCGATGACTGATACTGAGGTAAAGATAAATGGCCGTCAAGCAGGTCCTATCCATCAAGGTGCATTTTATCGCTTCCGTTACGATATCAGTCGCTTGCTGAAGTATGGAAAAGAGAATTTGCTGGAAGTAACCGTACATAAGGCTTCCTCGAACAAAACTGTAGAGCAAGCTGAGCGTAATGCAGATTTTTGGGTATTTGGTGGCATTTTCCGTCCGGTATGGTTAGAGGCATTGCCCAATAAACATGTAGAGCGTATTGCTATTGATGCAAAAGCGAACGGAAAATTCAATATGGATGTCTTTTTAGGAAAGAGATTGGCAAAAGGGGAAGTCGTGGCTCAAGTAAAGACATTGGATGGTAAGGATTTCGGTCAGCCGATGCATCTTTCAATCGCTAAGCAGGACTCTGTGAGGTTGATGACCACTTTTGAAAATCCAGCCCTTTGGTCATCGGAATTTCCCAATAGATACCAAGTAGAAGTGTCGTTGTGGGAAGACGGTAAGTTACAACATCGCTTAACAGAGAAGTTCGGATTCCGTACTGCCGAGTTACGTCCAGGCGACGGGTTTTATGTGAATGGTGAAAAAATACGTTTTAAAGGTGTAAACCGTCATTGTCATTGGCCAACATCGGGACGTGCTACTAATGCCACTATCAGTTTGAATGATGCCTTATTGATAAAAGAAATGAATATGAATGCGATTCGCATGTCACACTATCCTCCTGATAAACACTTTTTGGAGGTGTGTGACTCATTGGGACTTTATGTCATCGATGAGTTGACAGCATGGCAATATCCTCCCTATGATACCGAAGTGGGACGAAAATTGGTGCGAGAGATGATAACTCGCGATGTCAATCATCCTTGTGTGGTGATGTGGGGAAATGGAAACGAAGGTGGATTCAACTTTGAACTGCTTCCAGACTACGCTCGTTACGACATACAGAAACGTCAAGTTATACACCCATGGTTGGAAGAGAAGGATGTGAACACCTTCCATTATATATCTTACGGAGTTGCTACTAACTATTTCTTCGACGATAAAAAAGTATTTTTCCCTACCGAGTTTCTGCATGGCCTTTATGACGGAGGACACGGTGCCGGATTGGATGACTTTTGGAAATTGATGCTTGATCGTCCACTCAGTGCTGGTGGATTCTTGTGGGATTTAGCCGATCAGGGTGTGGTGCGCAATGACCGAAACGATGAAATGGATACTGATGGAAATCACGGAGCTGATGGCATATTGGGACCTTATCGTGAAAAAGAGGGTAGCTTTTATACTATCAAGGAGATTTGGTCGCCTATCTATTTAGATGGAATGGACTTTTTGCCTTTAACCTTTGACGGACGTATTAAAGTGGAAAATCGCTATCATTTTGCCGACTTGAGCCAATGCCATTTTACGGCAGAATGGCAGAAATGGGACTATGAACTAGGAACAAGTATACAGAAAACATCACAAGTAACAGTGCCATCGGTATCACCCGGATTAACAGGATATCTGCAAGTAGCCCTACCCGAAGATTGGAAAGAGTATGACGTCTTGAAATTGAAAGCGACTGATTGGGAGGGGAAAGAGATATATACTTGGACAAGAACTATCACTCCTGCTGCTCGTTATGCAACCCGATTGGTATCTGCCGAAGGAGAGATGCCGCAATGTGTGGAAACTGATAAGGAATTGACTTATAACCAAGGAAATACAACGTTGGTTATTGATAAGCGAAAAGGTGTTATTAACCGTATTGAAGTGGATGGTAAGGTGCTGCCGCTGACCGGTGGACCTCGCTTCACCGTTGGTGAATTGGAAGTGTCGAAAATGGACTTTGACAGTAATGATGGCAAGGTGACTTTTTGGTTCAAGAAAAAAGATGCTAAACGTCAAGCAAGAAACCGCATTACAATTTCACTTTTGCCCTCTCAGTGGGTGAAGATTGATTACTCCTTTGATACCGGAGGACGATATCCACATGTGGGCGTTACCTTCGATTTTCCTGAAGAACAAGTAAAAGGAGTGAAGTGGTTAGGCAATGGACCATACCGAGTGTGGAAGAATCGTTTAAAAGGTGTCACATTTGGATTGTGGAAAAAAGAGTATAACAATACGCTGACTGGTGAGTCGTGGGAATATCCGGAATTCAAAGGTTTTCATTCAAAACTTTATGCTGCCGATTTATATACTAACGGAGGTACGTTGAAGATGGTAGCTGAGGAAGAGGATTTGTTCTTGCATTTGTTCACTCCTGGAAAGCAGGGAAAACGGAATAATGATAATACGTTAGGTGTATTTCCTGACGGACAACTTTCGGTATTAAATGCCATCAGTGCTGTGGGTACCAAGTTTAAGGATGCCCGTGAATTGGGACCGCAAAGCCAATTGAATCAAGTGGTCAGTTCAGATCATGCCGACCCAATAACCGGAAAGTTCTATTTAAAGTTTGAGCCAGTTGAGTAATAGATATTCATATTATTTATAAAGTAGAAAAATGCAGGGGATCTTGTTCAAATCGGGCAAGGTCCCTTTCCATTCTTTGATAGTCTTGGTTTTAATATATTCACCTTCGCAGGTTATGTTTGCCGCAATACATAGTTTAGTTTGAGGGCGGCAATTTTGTATAATGTCATCTAACATTTTGTTGTTGCGATAAGGCGTTTCTATAAATAGTTGTGTTTGGTGTTCGTTATAGATACGTTGTTCTAACTGTTTTAACTTCTTGATACGTTCAGATGGTTCGATAGGTAAGTAACCGTTGAAGGCAAAACTTTGTCCATTGAATCCTGATCCCATTACCGAAAGAATGATAGATGAGGGACCAACCAATGGTATTACTTTTAATCCTTTTTGTTGAGCAATAGCTACTACATCGGCGCCTGGATCGGCTATAGCTGGACAACCAGCCTCAGAGATAATTCCAATAGAAAGTCCTTCTTCCAACGGCTTTAAGTAACTAGTGAAAGCATCAGCCGAGGTGTGTTTATTTAGTGGATAGAATGTCAATGAATCAATATCAATACTACGATTTACTTTTTTCAGGAAGCGTCGTGCCGAACGGATATCTTCTACGATATAATGGCGAATACCAAGAATAATCTCTTTGTTGTATGTGGGTAATACAGTGTCAATAGCCGTATCGCCCAAAGTGACAGGAATTAAATAGAGTGCAGTTTCCATTGTGTTAATTGAAATTTAGGTCGCAAACTTACATAAAAAAGAAGATTTTTATGTAAGTTTGCAAAAAAAATAAAATACAATACCATGAAAAAGAAAGTATTTACTATTTTAGGTATCCTTTTTGTTTGCCAAATCACTGCATTGGCACAGGAGGTTGTAACCAAACAAGTGATTGTTGAACTAACCAATCAATGGGATAAAGAAAAGACTGATGAACCTGTAGTGATAAAGTTAGCCGATGTAGAAACGGGATTTCGAGTACGCTCGGCGATTGTGATGGATGGAAAGACTGAAATCTCATCACAATTGGATGATTTGGACGGTGACCTTAAAGCAGATGAATTGGCTTTTGTAATAAATTTGCCGGCTAAATCAAAAAAAGAATTGACAATAACCCTTTCATCTGAAAAAAGTGATAAAATATATCCGGCAAGAGTGTATGCTCAGATGAAAATGCAAGGTTCGCCTAAATATCGTCATCAGCATGCTCAGTCTGTAACAGTGCCTGGTAGTAGTGATATATATAGTTTAATGTATCATCATGGACCAGCTTTCGAATCAGAATTGGTGGGCTATCGTATCTATTTTAATCAGAAGCAGACGATAGACCCTTATGGGAAATTTCATCAAAGATTAGAATTAGCTGAAAGTGAGTTTTATCCTACTAAAGAGCAATTGGAACGAGGATTTGGAGACGATGTGCTGATGGTAGGAAATAGTGGTGGTGTAGGTGCTATGAAAGGGTGGAATGGACAGAAGGCTACTCATATTGAGCCGGTTGCTTTCCGTACAGAGAGACTGATGGCTACAGGCCCTATCCGTACCATTGCTGAAGTGGAAGTGAAAGGATGGGAATATCAAGGCAAGGAATTGAACATGATGCACCGCTATATCCTTTATGCCGGTCATAGAGATTTGTTGATTGAAACTTATTTTGATGAGGCACTGACAGAAGAGGTGTTCTGTGCGGGTGTACAGAATATTATGGGTACTGAGACTGTATATGAATCAGATCATAAGGGATTGGTTGGTAGTTGGGGACGTCATTGGCCTGTAACGGATACGATACGTTTTGCCAAGGAGACGGTTGGTTTGGCTACTTATATTCCACAACAATACGTTCGACAAGAGGTGAAGGATAAGGATAATTTCCTTTATACTATATCAGTACCTGGTAGCAACTACTTCCATTATTACACCATGTTTACTTCACGTAAAGAGACATTTGGCTTTTCTACTTCTGAAGAATGGTTTCGATATATGTGTGAGTGGAAGGAAAGCTTGTTGCATCCGGTATTGGTAAAGATTAAAAATAAATAAGTGGGAAAGATGAAAAAAGTATTATTCTGTCTTAATATGCTGCTGGTTACACAATTGGCAGCACAGGAAAACACTTATGTTTCAGAAGTATGGTCGCCTGATTTGGGAAATGGTTTTTACAAGAATCCTGTGCTTTATGCCGATTATTCGGATCCAGATGTCTGTAGAGTAGGAGATGACTATTATTTGACAGCTTCTAGTTTTAATTGTTTGCCAGGGTTGCCTATACTACATTCTAAGGATTTGGTAAACTGGACTATCATTAGCCATGCTATTCCTTATGAACTAGAACCAATTACTGACCCAATACGTCCAGAACATGGAAATCGTATTTGGGCACCAGCTATCAGACATCATAATGGAGAGTTCTATATTTTTTGGGGGGACCCAGACCAGGGAGCTTTTATGGTGAAAGCAAAAGATCCCAAGGGGCCGTGGAGCAAACCAGTATTGGTAAAGACAGGTAAAGGTATTATTGATACTTGTCCTTTATGGGATGAAGACGGAAAAGTATATATGGTTCATGCTTATGCTGGAAGTCGTGCTGGCTTCAAGAGTGTAATTGCTATTTGTGAACTGACTCCAGAGGCAGACAAGGCTATTACCCAATCGCGTATTGTTTTTGACGGACATGAGGCACATGAAACTTGTGAAGGACCAAAATTTTATAAAAAAGACGGCTATTATTATATCTTCCATCCTGCTGGAGGTGTTCCAACTGGTTGGCAAGTGGTACTTCGCTCAAAAAATGTATATGGCCCATATGAATGGAAAACGGTTTTAGCGCAAGGCGACACACCGATTAATGGTCCTCACCAAGGAGGGTGGGTAGATACGACTACTGGTGAAGATTGGTTCATGCATTTCCAAGATGTTGGTGCCTACGGCCGTTTAGTACATCTTCAGCCTATGAAATGGGTAGATGGCTGGCCCGTAATAGGGGTTGATAAAGATGGTGATGGTTGTGGAAATCCGGTGTTGACTTATAAAAAGCCCAATGTGGGTAGAGAATACTCTATAAAAAATCCACAAGAAAGTGATGAGTTTAGTGGTTTTGTCATTGCACCACAGTGGCAATGGCATGCTAATATTAGCGAAAAATGGTTTTATGCTGCTGGTGACCAAGGAATGTTACGTTTATATTCATATCCAGTGATTGATGGCTGTAGGAATCTATGGGATGTAGCAAATTTGTTGTTGCAGAAGACACCTGCCAAGAATTTTACCGCTACTACTAAGTTGACATTTAAACCAGATAGGCGATATAAAGGTGAGAGAACTGGGTTAGTTGTAATGGGAAGAGATTATGCTGGTCTGGTAATAGAGAATACTGAGGCCGGATTGGTGTTGAATCAAGTAGTATGTCCAAATGCTGAAAATGGTGAGTCGGAGCGAGTGAATGAAAGTGTAAATCTAACAGACGATACATTTTATTTGAGAGTGAAGTTTATTTGTGGTGATGAGAAAATTCCTGAGAGTGAAGGTGGTCACGATCTATTGGTGAGATGCAAATTTAGTTATAGTTTTGACGGAAAGAAATTCAAACCATTAGGGGATGTTTTTCAAGTACGCGAGGGGCAATGGATTGGGGCGAAAGTTGGGCTTTTCTGTACAAGGCCGGCCATGAAAATAAATGATGGAGGATGGACGGATGTCGATTGGTTCCGTATAACAAAATAGATTATGAAAAAGCTCGTGATATTTGATTTGGATGGTACTTTGCTAAATACAATAGCAGATTTGGCACAAAGTTGTAATTATGCCTTGCAACAATTGGGTTATCCAACTCATGAACCTGATACCTATTTTTATAGAGTAGGTAATGGAATTAATAAATTGTTGGAACGAGCTTTGCCTGAAGTTGAGCAAAACGAAAATAATGTGCAACGTATGCGTACTGAGTTTATCCCTCATTACAATTTGCACAATGCGGATAAAAGTGTACCATATCCTGGAATTTGTGATTTGTTAGAACAATTGCAACAAGCCGGAATTATGTTGGCGGTAGCATCCAATAAATATCAAGCGGCTACAGAAAAATTAATAGCTCATTATTTTCCAAATATTAATTTTATTGCGGTGTTAGGACAGAGAGAGAATATTCCTATAAAGCCGAATCCTGCGATTGTAAATGATATATTATACATCTCTAAGCAATTAAAGGAAGATACACTTTATGTGGGGGATTCTGGAGTTGATATGCAGACAGCTAAGAATGCTGGTGTGACCGCTTGTGGCGTTACCTGGGGTTTTCGTCCACGTTCAGAATTGGAACAATATTTGCCAGCATATATTGTAGAAGATGTTATGTCTATCTTTGAGATTGCAACGAAATGTTGAAATGATAGCTTTCCTTGAATGAACAAATACTTAAATTCTATTGTTCTTAATCATAAATCAATGATGTTGAATTATGGAAAGAACAAGAGAAACTTTATTTGATTCTATAAAGCGTTTCCAAGCTGCATGGGAGATGGTTGAATCTACCACTCCGGAAATAGACTCTTTGCGTTGGGATTTACAATATGTGGCTGATACATTAGTACGTAGAGATAAACAACTTTGTATTAGTTGTAATGGCTATTTAACAGAGAAATACCCACACATAATCTTTGTTTCAGCCCATTATGGATTGCATCCTATTACAGAAACCGAAGCCCTTGAACGTCCGATAGAAAGTCATATTCTTGCTCTTCAAAAGGTTGGCTGTTTTTTATATGATTGTTTGACAAAGGAGGTGTCAGTTACTCCTATTGAAAGTGCTAATCAGGAGCCATTAAAGCCTATGTTTTTTTCTTTTGTGTGACAAAAGTTTAAATTATTTGAAGCGTGTACTATCTATATCGGAACGTTTTTTCTCCTTATAAGCGCCAAATTGCCACGTAAATGAAGCACCCCATTCGCGAAAGCAGGAATAGTTGTTTTCTACCCACTGATTCCCATAATGTATATATGGATCTATTTGCGATGTCTCGAACAAATCATTGCAATAGAATTGAAGTGCTGCTTTCCCTTTAGCAAAAGCATAGCGTAGTTTTATGTTTACCGAAGCTGATGTGGGTAAATTGTAGGTGGCTTGAATAGCCTTTGTTTGTAAACGGCCATCTATTTGCAAACGCAAATCGGGCTTTTTGCTTAATGTAAGTGTGTTGTTTATGTTGGATATAATTAATGATTGGCGACGATCGAAGGGATGGTCATAAAAATCACTATCCTTTTGTCGCATCCATATACCCATCAGCATCCAACGACTATTTAACCACTTGCCTATTTTAAACGGGATAGAAGCCATTAATCCTGCTTGTTGTGAGAAGTCAAAATTTACATATTTATATATTTCTACCAATCGTTCAGGAGATTGGTAGTGTGTTTGCATAGCATAATCATGTGTATGATTGAAGTGTACTTGGAAAATATATTTTCCCTTAAGTATAAATGTTAAGGAGGTGTTATACATTCTTGATGGTTTGATATAGGGATTGCCTTGTATTTCGGAGTAACTATTCAGATAGGTAGTTGCATTTTGCATAGCCCAATAACCAGGATATTTTTTGTCGCTACTGAACGAGAGTTGTAGAATGCGGCTGGTAGAAGGTTGATATACCAAATTCAATGTTGGATACCAATTCCATTGATTCCATATGGCGGTTTTGTAATGTTCTGTGGCCAAAGAAAAATCGAATAAAAACTTCTCTCCAAATTGGTAGTTTAATCCCATATAGAGGTTCAATGTTTCTTCTCGTAGTCGAGACCTCATATCGCTTTTATCGGTAACGTCAAAATATTGATGACTATGGTCGATGCTGTTACTATAGATTGTTCCGTAATTCACTCCCCATTTTGAGGAGATAGATTGTTCACCTGTTAGATAGTAACGCCAACGATTGATTCGTTGGTTTTCTTCACTGAAAAATATAGTTTCCTGTTCTTTGAACTTGCTAGTTAGCCATTGTTTGGAGGGCGATTGATAGTAAGTCATTTCCACACCGGCTTTTAATCCGATAGGAGTGTTGTAATCCAACCGGAGATTGTGGAGTTGTTTGTCATCTTCGTTATTCAATGTTGCATTTAATGAACCTTTCGTCATATTATTTCCATTTCCCCCTTCCCATACACCGTTGTATACCAGACTTAATAGATGATTCTTTTGAAAATTATAATCTGTCCCAATTCTTAGCGAGTGTGAATAACTATCATTTTTGCTTCGTTCATGTGTTGCAATTTCATGACGTGTGCCGTCAATTAACGTATGGATAGCTTTTTTGTCTGTTGTGCCATGTCTCAGTGTACCGCTTCCATGCCGGTACATCACATCGATTGCCCACCGATTATTATTGAAAAGTAAACTGGCTCGTTGAGTGGCATAATTTTTTTCTTGGTATTTGTACTCTCCCATGACTTCTCCTTGTAGAATATCTTCTATTTGTTTCTTTAGTGTAATGTTTATCATGGCACCTCGTACTTGATGTCTGGCAGATGCATTATACATCACTTCGGCGTTGGCAATCCGGTTAGCAGGCATGCTTTTTAATAATGCATTTAATTGTTCGTTGCTCATGTTGGTTACTTTCCCATCAAGTACAATGGTTACACTTTGGCCACCCAACATCAATACATCGTTCATTTCCATAATGCCAGGTAGTTCTTTAATGGCTTCATAGATATTTGTCACACCTTTATCTTGTATTAATCGAGGTAAGTCATATATTAATTTGCCGGCTTTGGCCTTTACAATGGGTTTTTCACCGGTTATTAATACTTCGGGAAGTTCTTTATATAGACTATCCAACCTATTCGTATGCCAAGTGAGTGTATCTTGAACGGTTGGAAGATTACTCTCTTGTGCTCTTACACAGAGAAATGTACAAACGCTAATTGAAATAAAAAATACTTTTTTCATACTTGTGGAATTTAATAATGTTTCTTTGAGGGCAAATATCCGTACTTTTAGGAAAAAGGAATTAATTTGTCGGCTTACTAACACTTAACAGAAGTGTTATTTAGTCTTATCACATTAGCTTAACTAAAATTGAAAAGTGTATCTTTGTTGCCATGAAACTTCCTTTAAAACTAATAGCCGTATTGGTGATATTATCGCTTGCCACAAGCATTGCTTACCAATTTTTCTGGTTGAGCAGTCTCTATTATAGCCAAAAACAACTAATGGAACAAGGTATTATGGAGGCAATGAGGCTAAGTGACTATAACGAAATGATGATGCGAATTGAACGACTTTCAAAAGAGGGTAGAGAGCATGGCACTATCAGCATATCGGCTGGTGTAAATGAAAAAGGAAGTACCATTGTAGAGAGTGAATTAGCAATTAAAGATAGTAATGACTCACAGATAGACTCTTTGGTACAAGACCTAGGGGTCAAATATGGGAAGAAGAATGTTAAGACCTTTGTAGTAGATCGTTCGGAAAAACTAACAACTACCGATTCTTTTACTACTACCTTTGATAGACAAGGAAGCATAGAAAAATTGACTGAGTATTTTCAGCAAGCTATGCATAGTGGTATAGATTTGTTGCGAGAACCAGACTTTAGGATATATGATAGTCTTTTAACAGAAGAACTATATAGTAGAGGTATTTATTTGCCTACTCGCTTGGCATATGTTAGTCGAACTGTTCTTCACGATTCAATCCATGCTCTTTACGATACGTTGGCCATAGGCATTACTGAAGGGTATATACCGAGTAAAAAAGCCAAGTGTTATGAACATACACTTGACATGCATTCTAATAGAAGTTACTTGTTGTGGATGGAACCTATCAGAAATCAAGTATTAAAACAGATGATAGGTATTCTAGTTACTTCGATTATTATTCTGTATTTCATAGCTTTCACATTCGGTTATCTTATTCGAATCTTGATAAAACAAAAAACGTTGGAAGAGATGAAAAGCGATTTCACTAATAACATCACTCACGAACTAAAAACACCTATTGCCGTAGCCTATGCGGCCAATGATGCATTACTCAATTTTAATCAAGCAGAGGAGAAAATACAACGTGAAAAATATTTGAATATTTGTCAACAACAACTTAAGAAATTGGAGGAATTGGTAGAGCAGATATTAACAATGAGCATGGAACGTAGGAAAAACTTGATTTTGCATAAAGAGATATGTCGGTTGAATGAGTTACTTCCTGTTATAATAGAACAGCACAAATTGAAAGCCAATAAAGAGGTAAAAGTAATACTGAATATATCACCTTTTGATGTAAGTGTGCGAGCTGATCGCACCCATCTAACTCATATATTGAGTAATTTATTGGATAATGCCATTAAATATAGTCCTGCGGTTGCTAAAGTTACGATTGATTGTATTGGTGATGATGAGAAGGTGTTGATAAATATAGCCGACCAAGGGATTGGTATAAGTAAAGACAAACTACCCAATATCTTCGATAAATTCTATAGAGTACCGAACGGAAATATTCATAATGTGAAGGGATATGGTTTGGGATTATACTACGTAAAGACTATGGTAGAAATGCATGGTGGAACTATTCGTGCAGAAAGTGTTTTGGGTAAAGGTAGTCGTTTTGAAATAACTTTTTTAAAGTAAGATGGATGATAACGAAAAGATAAGAGTATTGTTGGTAGAAGATGAGCAGACATTAGCCATGATTATTAAAGATACGTTGGAAGGACAAGGATTCAACATTAGTATTGCTAACGATGGTGAACAAGGGTTGCGCTTATTCTTCGAACAAAAACCTCATGTATTGGTAGCTGATGTGATGATGCCATGTATGGATGGTTTTGAAATGGTACGCCGCATTCGTCGGGAAAACAAGCATACGCCTATATTATACTTGACGGCACGATCGGCTGTTAACGATGTAGTTACCGGCTTTGAAATAGGAGCAAACGATTACTTAAAGAAGCCATTCGGTATGCAAGAGTTGATGATTCGTATTAAGGCTTTGTTAGGCAGGGCTTATGTAGCAAAACTGAATAATACTAAAGTGGCAAACGAATGCTATAAATTAGGTATTTATCATTTTAATCCCATCAAACAGCATTTATACCTTAATGAAGAATGTCAACAACTCTCTCATCGCGAGTCAGAGATATTGCGTCGTCTCTGCCGACAACATAGCCAAGTGGTTGACATGCGACAATTACTTATCGAACTATGGGGGGATGATACATTCTTCAATCAACGTAGTTTGCATGTGTTTATTACAAAACTTCGTAAGAGACTGAGGCATGACCCTAGTATTCGAATAATAAATGTGCGGGGCATTGGCTATAAGTTACTTCTTCCTTCTGTTGTATATGAAGAAAACACTGATTACTATAACCTAAGGGATTAATGGTATGGCGGTAATTTATTATAAACCGCCATACCTAATTAGAGGTGTTATTTCATCAAGCCATTTAAAATATCTTCACTGACTTTGAAAGCAGTACCATGACGAATACCTTTAGGGAAAGAAACAGAGTCGGATACATCTTCCCAATGTTGCATGTCTTTTGAACGAATAGCACCATATTTCTTTTCTGTATATTTGTCGAAGTAAACATATACATAGTCATCAACTTGTAATGGTGTAGGACCTTCAGCCCAATAATTTCCAGTAATAGGATCCGAAACAGTAGTAGGAAAATCGTAAGGCTTCTTACCACTGGTTATTCGAATATTCTTTTCGGCAGGTGCCGAGTTTTCGTTTTTCACGAAAAGATAATATGTGTCATCTTTTTGCAGAATAGCACCGTCTATAACCGAAAATCCAGGCTCGAAAAACAATTTCGTTTCACTAAATGTCTTAAAATCCTTGGTAGTTACATAATATTGACGGTGGTTCAGACCTTTTTCACTTTCAGAAGTTGCTAATTCTGGGAATGCACCCGGTACTGTTGATGACCAGAATATATAGAAGGTTTTATCTGTTATGTCGTAAAATAGTTCGGGAGCCCAAGTGTTTTTGGTTCCTTCAAACTTCTCCATGACAGGAATGTTCTGTTGTGCTGACCAATTTTTTAAATCTTTGGATGAGGCATAGCCTATGCCTTGATCCCACCAACCGCTTGTCCATACCATGTGGAAGATGCCTTCTTCGTCTTGTACAATGCTGGGGTCTCTCATTAGTTTATCTTTACCAATTTCTGGTTTTAATAATACAGTGTCGTTTTGTAATGCTTCCCATTTCTTGCCGTCCATGCTGTAAGCTAAGTGAAGACCATCGCCGTTACCATTAAAATAGGAGAATAGGTAAACATCTTTTTCAGTTTCGGGAACTGATTGCTTGTTGCCGCAGGCACAGAAAGAAAGTACCGTTGCGACCATTAAAATCATTTTTTTCATTTTTATTTTGTAATTGAATTTATAGGTTATTATCTGCTTTTTAATTTGATATATGCTGTGCGTAATCCGGGTGAAGTTACCTTTAAAGTAATATCTCCCTTTTTGTGTGTAGTTCGGATGATAGCCAAAGCTCGCCCTTTCCAGGCCTTTCGTGAAGTGGCTATGTAAGGCTCTTCGTCTTTCAAGTCTGCACTTCCTGTAGCTTCAATTCTTCCTTCTCCACGAATACTAAATTCTAAGCGATTGTTTGCTATTGGCATGATATTTCCTTCTTTGTCTATTACTTCTGCTATGACATATGCCAAATCCTGTCCGTTTGCTTTGAGGTTGTTATAATCAACACTTAATCTGATTGCTGCAGGTTCTTTAGCAGTTGTTAATGATATCGTATCTTGTGGCGTTCCGTTTTTGTCTATTCCTACGGCACGTAATATGCCTGTCTGATAGCCGAGGGTATATATAGCCTTGAATTGCTGTTCACGTCCGGTTTCTTGTTCGCCCATGAGTTGGTCATTTAAGAAGAGTTGGACGCGAGGATATCGTGAATAGACTTCTACTACTATGTCTTTTCCCTCATGTCCTGGCCAATTCCAGCTTTCCCATGTTGGCCATACAGACCATTGTGTTTCTTTTATCTCACCATAGTACCCATTTGGCTCGCGTATAGCCATATATAGTTTCTTATTAGTGTTGTATAGCAAATCACGATAGTGGGAGATGGGTTTTCTCCAGCCAGTCACATCAATATCGCCACAATATGCACCGTGCCATGGGTAATGATTGCGTTGATAGTGTTCGCCTTCACTTTCACCTTTGTAGTAAAAACGTCCGATACCAGCTTCTCCTAAATAATCTATAGCAGTCCATACAAAATCGCCGATGATATAAGGATTATCATTTACTTTTGCCCAATTTTGGAAAGCATCCCGAGGATAAGATTCGGTTTGCATCATAATGCGATTGGGCACTCGTTTATGGTCGCTTTCTGATTTGTGAATCATATAATTATATCCTACGATGTCGTGTACTTCAGCCAAGGGGTCGTAAATTTCCCAATCCTTGTCCCATGAGGCTAAAGCTGATGTGACGGGGCGGGTTGAATCGAGGCTTCGGATATGATTGGCAAACTTACGAGCTGTAGTCACAACTTCTAGTTTTTTGCGTTCGATAACTTCATTTCCTATACTCCAACAAAAAATAGAGGGATGATTACGGTCGCGTAGCACCATTGATTCGATATCAGCTTTCCACCATTTGTCGATAAATTTATGGTAGTCGTGAGGTAGTTTTTCATCTCGCCATCCGTCGAACGATTCATCAATAACTAATAAACCTTGACGGTCGCATTCATCGAGAAATGCTTCAGAAGGGATGTTATGCGATGTGCGTACGGCATTAAATCCTGCTTCTTTCATTAAACGTACTTTTCGTGCTTCGGCTGCATCAAACGATTTGGCTCCTAATATACCATTGTCGTGATGCACGCATCCACCGTTTAATATAATCGGCTGACCGTTTAGATGTAATCCTTCATTGGCACTATAACTGATGGTGCGAATACCAAATGTATGTGTCATGGCATCTGTTTGTATTCCATTCTCTTCAATAGCCAATTGTGCCGTGTAGAGTGAAGGGGTGTTTGGTGACCAAAGTTGTGGGTTGGTAACTTCTACATACAGGGTAGCTATAGTCGTTTCATTGGCCTTCAAGCGTATGTTTTGTTTATTACTTCCCACATCTTTTCCTTCCCATTTCAATGAGGCTGATAGATTGAAGTCTCTTTCTATGTTACTTTGATTTTTGACGGTAACCTCCATTTTTACCTGAGCATGTTTGTTGTCAATAATCGGTGTGGTGATGTGAGTTCCCCATTGCGTTAAATGAAGGGCATCATGAGTAATTAACCAAACATGTCGATAGATACCTGAACCAGTGTACCATCTGCAGTTCTTTTGTGCAGAGTTGTCAACTCTTACGGCTATTAAATTTTCTTTCCCTATTTGCAAATAGTCGGTGATGTCGTAGTAGAATGATGAATAGCCATATGGACGGATGCCGACAGAATGCCCGTTGACAAAAACTTCTGAGTTCATGTAAACGCCTTCGAAATAGAGTGAGAGACGTTTATCTGCCAATGAGGTTGGAACATAAAATGTCTTACGATACCAACCTATGCCAGCAGGGTAATAGCCACCATCATTTCCCATAGGGTTGTCGGGAGCTACCTTGCCTTCTACGCTCCAATCGTGAGGTAATTCTAATGTGCGCCATTGGCTATCATCATAATTGATAGTGGAAGCGCCGGATATATCACCCAATGAAAATTTCCATCCTTGATTAAATAGTTGTTTGCGGGGACTTTCTTTTAAAGAAGCGTTACTTGGTAGGCTTATAAAACATAATAGAAATATTGCCCACATGAGATTTGATGTTTTCATGGCATTATGAAATAAAGTTTCTGTTGGCAAAGGTAACTAAAAGCATTTTAAAACGCTACTAAAACTTTGAAAACTTTTTAAGGAACATTCCTCCTCTTCCTGCATGATTATTGAGGCTTTTAAGTTTTGCAAGTATAAAGGTACAGCTTTCAGTGCTGCATGTCATAGAAAAATGAATTTCTTTAAGAGCCACTTAATAGTACTCAATACTAAAAACAATGGGCAAAATAGATTGGAAATTGAAGGATTTTTTCATGTTTATAATTTACCTATAGGTAGAAGAGCAACTACCTATAAGTAGTGAGCCAACTACCTATAGGTAATCAGCTAACTACCTATAGGTAGTTGAACAACTTAATACGCATATTTTAAATACTTAATTATCAGTGAATTATAAACTGCGACAATCTAAACACGCAAACAATTACAGTAAAACCATTTGCATCTCAACAAAATGTAACGCCTGTCCCTCAAGGGACAGGCGTTTTCTTATGGTCTTTGATTTTCTTTCAAAAGAGCAACCCATAGAGATTGCAAAACTTAAATTGAAATTTATTCAGCAGATAGTAGAATATAGTAAGTTTTTCACAATAGTTATAGCATTACTTTTTGATTTTAAACACCGGTGCTATTTTATTTACCTGCTGTTCAGGAAGATGTATGATAAGCCCTTCGGTTGTTATAGATGTTTTAACCTTGCCGTATCCTAATAATTCTACGCTACCTATTTTGCCGCTGAATAATTTGTTGCCTTTGGCTAACGACTTTATTATTATTTGCTTTTCTTTAGGCCATGCTAAGCAAATGGCATAGAGATGCTGTTTGGTTTGGGTAAACCGTATTTCCTTGGCTGACGCTTTTGTATAGGCGCCTTCATTGAAACCTTGTGCATTTATCTTAATATCTGCATTGGCAATAGGTCCTTCGCCAAATATTTTCCATGGGCGGGTATTCAGAATGCCTTCTTTATTTATGCTCATCCAATCGGCCAAATCATTCAGTATGGCCTCTTCTTTTTCATCGAAAGTACCGTCGGCACGTAGTGGCACACTGAGTAACATATTACCATTTTTACTAACAATATCTGCTAATAATTTCACAACATCAGCGGCCGATTTGTAGCTATTGTTTTTGTATATGGATGTGTTGTAGTGCCATCCTCCTAAGCATGAGCATGATTGCCATGGCTCATCCATTATTTGATTAGGTGCTCCTTTCTCTACATCCCATACCAAGGCATCACGTTGTTGCTCTGTTAGGATTTTGCCGAACATTACGGCGCTTAGTTCACCTTTTCTGGTAGCCATATTGTGGTTGTAGAAGTGAGCAGCAATTTTCAATCCGGCATCACTAATGGGATAAAAAGGAACGCCGGTTACATCAAAATAAAGCAAATCAGGATTGTATCGGTTAATTACATCGAGTGTGCGGTCGTAGAAGTTACTTACAAATTCTTGAGTAGGGATGCAAACCCCATTACCCCATGCCCATTGTCTATGTATCATGCCATCGGCCCAGCTTCCTTTACTCATGGGGTGGTTTTGTGCATAAAGTTTTTGTGGATCGTATCCCTCCCACCATTTGCCTTTACCGTCTTCTTTTGTCAAGGTGCCATCATAAGGTATGCCGGCTTTATCACCGTAGCGATCGTAACGTTGTGATGGTTCATACCAACTCCATGCATGATCAGCATGGAGGCTTACACCAAATGGTAAACCATGTTTGCGGGCTGCTTCGGCCCAACCAGCTAAGATGTCTTTCTTTGGGCCTATATTCATAGAATTCCATTCTTGGTATTTGCTATCCCACAAATCATAGTTATCGTGGTGATTTCCCAATGCAAAGAAATACTGAGCACCTATTTTCTTGTAAAGTGCAACTAACTTGTCAGGGTCCCATTTCTCGGCTTTGAATAAAGGCAAAATATCTTTGAAACCTACCTCTGATGGATGTCCGTAGTTTTCTTTGTGGTGACGGTATTCGCGAGTCCCTTCCATATATAGTGAACGTGCCATCCAGTCTCCCGAACCTTCTACGCATTGAGGACCCCAATGTGCCCAAATTCCGAATTTTGCATTTCGGAACCATTCGGGTACTTCGTATTGTTGCAAAGACTCCCATGTAGGCTCAAATTTGCCTTTGGCCATTTTTTCATTTGCTTCTGATACAGTCACTTGATACTCTTGTGCTGAAAGGTTTGTTGTTATTATAGACAATAAAGCGATGATTAAAAATTTTGTTTTCATCATGAGATTAAATTTAGTTTGTATTTTATTCGTTGCAAATATATACTCTTTCTTCATATTGCTATTTGTTGAAAAACGATTTATGTGAGGATAAAATCGATATTTTTTTAATATTAGCTTCTTTTTTGAGAGTTATATCGATTTTATTTGGTATAAAAGCGACATTGCTTTGTTTGTTTCAAAATATTTTTGTTCTTTTGTATTGACTCTTAATCTGGATATTATGGAGAATTGCATCAAATCAATTGATGAACTACATCTATTGACAATTAATGTGGGTTTAGCATTGCATAATGCCGATTGGAATTGGAAAAATGTAAACAGCCCATTTACACGTCTTTATTATGTGACTAAGGGCACCGCAAAGGTGGCATTGCCTAATAGTATAATAGAGCTGAGGCCAAATCATCTTTATCTGATACCTTCGTTTACTACACATAGTTATATTTGTGAAGGCGGTTTTGACCATTATTATATTCATATTTATGAGGATTTGGAGAGTGGTACCGGCTTCTTGGATGATTTGCTTTTCCCATCAGAACTACCGGCTGGAGATTTAGAGTTAGCGTTGTGTAAAAGATTATGTGAGATAAATCCCACTTTGTCTTTGACACAATCCAATCCGGCTATTTATGATAATAGTTCGTCTTTGATTCAAAATATAGTAAAGAACAAGCAACGTATGTTGTGTGATAGGGTAGAGTCAAGGGGGATTATTTATCAGTTAATAGCTCGTTTCTTGAAGGAAGCTCGAACAAAGGTTGAGGTGAATGATAGTCGTGTGTTGAAGAGTTTGGCTTATATTCGTAAAAATATAAACCAACCGTTGAATGTGGAGATGTTGGCAGAAATAGCTTGTGTCTCAAAAGATCATTTTATTCGTTTGTTTAAGAAAGAAACTGGAGTTACACCAATACAGTATATCACCCAAAAGAAAATAGAGAAAGCGCAATTGTTGTTGATAACAGAAGATTTGTCTGTAAAAGAGATTTCGTTTATGCTGGCTTATGAAGATCACTCTTATTTCAATAAGTTATTTAGGAAACATACGGGGGTTACTCCTCAAGAATATCGAAAATATAATTTTAAAAAATAATGATATGTGTTGTTTAAAAAGATTTCTGTTGCTAAGTTTACTGACCATCTTCCCAATATTTTTGTACGCTCAGATTACTGAGCGGGAACGGCCGGTAGAGTGGTCGGATTTAGTAGAAGGCGCTCGTTTTATGGATCGCTTTTTACCTATGCCGCAAGGAGAAAAGGCAATGAATATTTGGGGAACGGATGATGTGCAATGTCGTTATATAGATAATGGTATCGAAGTACCGACTCTTTCAATTTGGGGAGGAAATATTCTTCAATCGACCGACGGTAAGTATCATCTCTATGTATGCGGTTGGCCAGAAAATTCTCCTCGAGGACATATGTTTTGGGGTAATTCTACGGTATATCATGCCGTTTGTGACAATCCAATTGGACCATTCAAAATCGTGAATTCAATCGGCAAAGGACACAATCCGGAAGCATTTCGTTTGATAGATGGAAGAATTGTGGTGTATGTAATAGACGGTTATTATATGGCTGATGCGGAGGATAGCTTGGTATGGACATACGGTAAGTTTAATTTCGATCCTCGTGGTCGTAAAATTATAGAAGGACTTTCGAACTTAACTTTTGCTCGTCGTCAAGACAATTCTTATCTAATGGTGTGTAGAGGTGGTGGAGTTTGGATTAGCCGTGATGGGCTTTCAACCTATAAACAGTTGACGGATAAACGTGTATATCCCAATGTAGAAGGGCGATTTGAAGATCCCGTAGTTTGGCGAGACAGCTTGCAATACCACCTCATTGTAAATGATTGGTTAGGACGTATCGCCTTTTATCAACGTTCAAAAGACGGTGTGCATTGGGTGGCGGAGCAAGGAGAGGCCTATGTGCCAGGCATATCATATCATGCCGATGGAGAGGTGGAACATTGGTTTAAGTATGAACGTCCTAAAGTTCGACAAGATAAAGAAGGACGTGCTGTACAGATGAATTTTGCGGTGATAGACACCATAAAGTGGGAAGATTTACCCGGTGACCATCATAGCTCGAAAAATATCTCTATACCACTTAATAAAGGTTTGTTATTAGAAGTGTTGAATGAAGAACCAATAACCGATAAAACGCGTACCATTGAATTGCGAATAAAAGGCGAAGAAGATTTCAATCCTCAGGTGGAAGTGGATGTGACTTCATTGCGTTTTGGTAGCTTTACCGAAGTGAATTTTGGACGAGGATGTAAGGCTTGGAAAACTCGTAATGAAGGCAAAGATCTTGTAGTCATATTTAAAGCTAAAGGGAGTGGAATTGATGGCGATGAGTTTGCACCGAAATTAATCGGACGTAATAAAAAAGGAGAATTGCTTTTTGGATATGCTTCGTTGCCTTATGTTGATTATCGTCCGGCCTTATTGTCGGCCCGTAGGCCTGAATATGATGAAAAAGAAAAGGTGCTGAAGGTGGAAATAGAGAATTTTGGCTTATCTGCTTCCCACCTTCAAGAAGTGGAGATTTATTGCGATGGAAAACTGATAAGTAGTAAAATTATACAAAAGTTGGCACCCTATGAAACGGTGAATTTAGTGTGTCCGCTATCTGAAGCGCCGAAGGAGGAAATGATAATTACCTATATAAATGAAAGTGGCAAGAATGAAAAAAATATTTTCCTAATAGAGAAAAAACATGAATAATGAGCGTTTGCTAAATTTTATTGCAAAAATGTATGATTATTTACAAAATAATTCGTATGTTTGCAAAGTTGAAATTCAGTAAAATTTTAATAATAACTGTATCATGAAAAAAACTCTTATTAGTGGTTTGCTGGCTATGTTTGCCATTACTGCCAGCGCACAAACCTTTAATGAATGGCTCGATCCGGAAGTGAATGCAGTAAATCGCGCTCCGATGCATACTGCTTATTTCGCTTATGAATCAGTTGATGCCGCTAATGCCGGTGTGAAAGAAAACTCTGCTAACTTCATGACCTTGAACGGCACATGGAAGTTTGATTTTGTGAAGAACGTTGATCAACGTCCCACAGACTTCTATAAGGTGGGTTATGATGACAAGGCTTGGGATAATTTCCAAGTACCTGCAGTATGGGAATTGAATGGTTACGGTGATCCGGTTTATGTTAACACAAGCTGGGTATGGCGCAATCAGTTTGAAAGCAATCCGCCTATTGTACCGTCTGAAAACAATCACGTAGGTTCATATCGTCGTGAGATAGTTGTTCCGGCTGCATGGAGTGGCAAGCAGATTATGGCACACTTTGGAGCTGTAAGTTCGAACATGTATCTTTGGGTAAACGGCAAATATGTAGGTTATAGCGAAGATAGCAAGTTGGAAGCAGAATTTGATTTGACTCCTTACTTGAAACCCGGTCAAAAGAACTTGATTGCTTTCCAAGTATTCCGTTGGTGCGATGGTACTTATTTGGAAGACCAAGACTTCTTCCGCTACACAGGTGTAGCTCGTGATTGCTACCTCTATGCTCGTAACAAAAAGCAAATTCAAGACATTCGTGTTACTCCTGACCTCGATGGCGAATACAAAAACGGTACTTTGGCTGTTGAATTAAGCATGAAGGGTAGCGGAAACGTTGAATTAGAATTGCTCGATGCCAAGAAGCAAGTTGTAGCTTCACAAACTGTAAAGGCTGCCGGTAAGACAACTGCTACTATCGCAGTAGAAAATCCTGCTAAGTGGACTGCTGAAACTCCTAATTTATATACTTTGCGCGCTACTTTAAAAGAAGGTAACAAGGTGTTAGAAGTTATCCCTGTAAAAGTCGGCTTCCGTAAAATTGAAATTAAGAATGCACAATTGTTGGTAAACGGTCAACCTATTTTAATTAAGGGTGCCAACCGTCACGAACTTGATCCTGATGGAGGTTACTATGTATCTCGCGAAAGAATGATTCAAGACGTGCAAATTATGAAGCAATTCAACCTTAACGCTGTACGTACTTGTCACTATCCTGACGATAACTTCTTCTATGACCTTTGCGACCAATACGGTATTTATATGGTAGCAGAAGCCAATATCGAATCTCACGGTATGGGTTATGGCGAACGTACATTAGCTAAGCGTCCTGACTATGCCAAGGCACATATGGAACGTAATCAACGCAACGTACAACGTGGCTTTAACCATCCCGCTATCATCTTCTGGTCTTTGGGTAACGAAGCTGGTTATGGTCCTAACTTCGAAGCTGCATACGATTGGATTAAGGCTGAAGACGCTAGCCGTCCCGTACAATACGAACAAGCTCGTCGCGATGGTAAGACAGATATTTTCTGCCCAATGTACTATGGTTACAGACATAGCGAAGAATATAGCAAGAACGACCAATTCCAAAAACCTTTGATTCAATGCGAATATGCCCACGCTATGGGTAACTCACAAGGTGGTTTTAAAGAATATTGGGATTTGATTCGTAAATATCCGAAATACCAAGGTGGTTTCATTTGGGACTTTGTTGACCAATCTCCTCGTTGGATTGGTAAGGATGGCGTAACAATCTATGCTTACGGTGGCGACTTTAATGCTTATGATGGTAGTGACCAAAACTTCTGTGATAACGGTTTGATTAGCCCCGACCGCGTGCCTAATCCTCATATGTATGAAGTGGGTCACGTTTATCAAAACATCTGGGTAACTCCAGCTGATTTGAAGAACGGTGAAATCAATATCTATAACGAAAACTTCTTCCGCGATCTTTCTGCTTACTACATGGAATGGACTATGTTGAAAAACGGTAAGCCGGCACGTAGTGGTCGTGTAGAAAATATCAACGTTGCTCCACAACAAACAGCCAAAGTGAAACTTGACTTAGGCGAAACTTGCGAAAAAGGATGCTGCGAATGGTTACTCAATGTTGCCTTTAAGTTGAAGAATGCAGAAGGTTTACTCGAAGCTGGACATGCAGTAGCTACTGAACAGTTGGCTTTGAACGAATACAAAGCTCCTTCTATGGAATTGAAGAACAATGAACCGGTGAATATGACACCCGCTGCTACTGTATTGAATGAAAACGATCGTAACTTCTTGATTGTAACAGGCGAAAACTTCCGTATCGAATTCAATAAGCATACAGGTTTCATGAATATGTACCGTGTGGATGGTGACGACTTCATTGAAGAAGGTCAAGCATTGACTCCGAACTTCTGGCGTGCTCCGACTGATAACGACTTTGGTGCTGGCTTGCAACGCAGATATCGTGTATGGAACAATCCGGAAATGAAGAAAGAGACTATGACTCAACGTTTGGAAAACAACCAAGTAATTGTAGAAGTAGCTTATGACATGCCTAAGGTTTCTGGAAAGCTCAATTTGACTTACGTTATCAATAACGCTGGTGCTGTTAAGGTAACTCAAAAGTTCACTGCAAGCAAGGATGCCAAAGTGCCCAATATGTTCCGTTTCGGTATGCAAATGCCTATGCCTAAGGCTTTCGAAACAGTAGAATTCTATGGACGTGGTCCTATCGAAAACTACATTGACCGTAATAACTGCACTGATTTGGGTATCTATCGTCAAACTGTTGCCGAACAATTCTATCCTTACATCCGTCCGCAAGAAAATGGTAATAAGACAGACATTCGTTGGTGGAAGTTAATCAATAAGGCTGGTCAAGGTATCAAGGTTGTTGCCGAAGCTCCCTTCTCTGCGTCTGCATTGAATTATACCATCGAATCATTAGATGAAGGCTTGCATAAGATGCAAGGTCACTCACCTGAAGTTCCGCAAGCAGATTTAACAAACTTCTGCATTGATAAAGTTCAAATGGGCTTAGGTTGCGAAGATAGCTGGGGTCGTATTGCACGTCCTGAATATCAAGTACCTTATGGTGACTACGAATTTACATTCATCATGACTCCGTTGAAGTAATCGAAAATACTTCATGACATAAATTAAGAGCGAGAAGCTTATGGCTTCTCGCTCTTTTTTGTTTTAGACAGATTCTATGTTATTTGTACGTTTTTCCATTAGTTTTATAAAATTCATTTACTATCTTTGCCAACAAACAAAAAACTAATAATCATGAAGAAGATATTTTTTACAGCATTAGTGTGCTTATCGGTAACTTTGCAAATTCATGCTCAGTTTGTGTTACAAGCCAATCAACCAATAGCTATTGCCTATGATAAGAATGAATCCCAAGTATTGCATACTGCTATTGAGATTTTTGCTCACGATTGTCAAACGGTTCTTTCAGCCTCTCTTCAATGGAATTTGCAACAACCACAGATATTGATTGCTACATATGGAAAGAGTAAAGTCTTGCGGCAAATAATTGATGATGATTTAAAAAGCCTTAAAGATAAGAAGCAAGCTTTTTTAATAAAAGTAATGACTGATAACCAACTTTTAGTAGCTGGAAGCGATGCTCATGGAACTGCTTATGGGATTTTGGAGTTGTCTCGTTTGTTAGGAGTTTCGCCATGGGAGTGGTGGGCTGATGTCACTCCTAATACTTTGTCATCTTTTCAATTACCGGAAGCTTATAAAACTATGCAAGAACCTACTGTCGAATATAGAGGTATATTCATTAATGATGAAGATTGGGGACTGATGCCGTGGAGTTACCAAACTTATGCACCGGCTCCTAAGGGTGAAATATCAGCAAAAACCAGTGCTCGCATTTTCGAGTTGTTGCTCCGTCTTCGTGCCAATACCTATTGGCCTGCCATGCATGAATGTTCCAAACCTTTCTTCTTGACAAAGGGAAATCGTGAAATGGCTGCCAAATATGGCATTTACATCGGTTCTTCCCACTGTGAGCCTTTGGCTTGTAACGTAGCCAATGAATGGTCCATTCGTGGGAAAGGTGAGTACGATTATGTCAATAATAGTAAAGAAGTAGCCCGTTTTTTTGAAAAGCGAGTTAAAGAGGTTGCTGGACAAGAAATACTATATACTTTGGGTATGCGAGGAGTTCACGATAGTGGTATGGTAGGTGCAAAAGGCTTAGAACAGCAAAAGGAAGTTTTAGCTCGTGTCATTCAAGATCAACGCGCCATGTTGACGAAATATGTTAATCGTGATGTAACGCAAGTTCCACAAGTGTTTATACCTTATAAAGAAGTACTTGATATATACAACGCAGGTCTACAAGTGCCCGATGAAGTTACCTTGATGTGGTGTGATGACAATTACGGCTATATACGCCATTTTCCAACAGTAGAAGAACGTGCTCGTAAAGGGGGAAACGGCATTTATTACCATGTATCCTATTGGGGACGTCCTCATGATTATCTGTGGTTGGGGACATTCAGTCCGTATCTACTCTATCAGCAAATGAAAGAAGCCTATGATCGTGGCATACAGAAAATGTGGATTCTTAATGTGGGCGATATAAAGCCCATAGAGTATCAGATTGAACTTTTTATGGATATGGCTTGGAATATTAATGAAGTAGCAAAGCAAGGTGTTACAACACATCTGTGTCATTTTTTACAACGTGAGTTTGGAAATGAGGTGGGTAGAGAGCTATTGCCTATAATGCAGGAGCATTATCGCTTGGCATATATCCGTAAACCTGAATATATGGGCAATACCCGAACTGAAGAATGGAATAATCCGCAATCGGTTATTTTAAAAGACCTTCCTTGGAGCAAACAAACTATCAATACTCGTCTTGCAGCCTATGAGCAACTTGCAGATGAGGCAGAGCGGTTGGCTTTGCAAGTAGCAGACAATCGCCGGGATGCCTATTTCCATTTGGCGAAATATCCGGTTCAAGCAGCTGCTCAAATGAACAAGAAACATCTCTTTGCTCAGTTGGCTCGTCATGGAGAAGCCGATTGGGAACAAAGCAGACAGGCATTCGATAGTATTGTAGCTTTGACAAAAATCTATAATGAAGGTATAAGCAATAACGGGAAGTGGCGTTATATGATGGATTATCAACCTCGCTTATTACCCGTATTCATGCCGGTGAAAGAGGAATTTTTTGATACACCTTTGCCTAGCGAGCGCAGATATCTTTATCATTGGAACGCAACAGAGAGTGTAGGTGCTAAGCCTATTACTTGTGAAGGTTTGGGCTATCAAGGTAAAGCTGCTCGTTTGAATATAGGAGAGGAGTATGTTTATAGTTTTACAGCTTCACCATCAGATAGTATAGAGATTGAAATACGTTTGTTGCCTACTCATCCTGTTGACGGTAAGCAACTTCGTTTGGCAGTTTCTGTTGATGGACAAAACGAACAAATCCTTCCATTCGAAACCCAAGGTCGTAGTGAAGAGTGGAAACAGAATGTGTTGCGTAATCAAGCAATACGTCGTGTCTTATTACCTTTAGGAACCGATGGTGAGCATCGCCTTTCTATAAAGCCATTGGATGAAGGAATTGTTTTAGATGAAATCTATATATATTAATTAAGGTGTATGGAAAAAACATGGCGATGGTTCGGTAAGAAAGACCTCATTACACTTCCGATGTTACGTCAGATAGGAGTAGAGGGTATTGTTACCGCTTTGCATGATGTGCCCAATGGAGAAGTTTGGACATTGGAGGCTATTGGAGATTTAAAATCATTCATCGAGTCACATGGATTAAGGTGGTCAGTCGTAGAAAGTCTGCCTGTATGCGAAGCCATCAAATATGGTGGTGCCAATCGTGACAGCTTGATAGAAAATTATAAAGTGAGTTTGGCCAATTTGGGTAGGGCAGGAGTGAAGACCGTTTGCTATAACTTCATGCCTGTCATTGACTGGATTCGTACCGATTTGTATCATCCATGGCCCGATGGCACCTCTTCACTCTATTTTGATAAGATTCGATTTGCTTACTTCGACCTTCATATCCTTTGTCGTAAGGGAGCTGAAAAAGATTATACTGAAGAAGAATTAATAAAAGTAGCTGCATTGGACGATGTCATTACAAAAACCGAGAAGGAAGAGTTGATAGATACTATCATTGTGAAGACGCAAGGATTTGTTAATGGTAACATTAAAGAAGGAGACAAACATCCGGTGAATATATTCCGCCGTTTGTTGGCTCTTTATGATGGCGTAAATCGTGACGTATTACGTGAAAATATGCGTTATTTCCTTTCGGCTATTATGCCGGTTTGTGATGAGTATGGCATCAATATGTGTGTTCATCCCGATGATCCTCCTTTCCAGATGCTTGGACTTCCCCGCATTGTAACAGATGAGGCTGATATTGAATGGTTGCTTCAAGCGGTTGATAATCCTCATAATGGTCTCACTTTTTGTGCAGGTTCACTCAGTGCAGGCGTGCACAACGATACCCGCTTGCTTGCTCGTAAATTTGCCAAGCGCACTCATTTCGTTCATCTGCGAAGCACCGAAGCCTTACCCGGTGGCAATTTTATAGAGAGTTCACACCTCGAAGGTCGTGGCCATCTGATAGATTTAATTCGTATATTTGAGCAAGAGAATCCAACTCTACCCATGCGTGTTGACCATGGCCGCACCATGTTGGGCGATGAAAAGATGGGATACAACCCCGGTTATTCCTTTCATGGCCGCATGTTAGCCTTGGCGCAAGTAGAAGGGATGATGGCGGTGGTTCGTGATGAGTTACAATAACGATTAAGATTAAGAAATACTAAAATCCCTCCATCGGTATGGAAGCCGATGGAGGGATTTTAAGTATTAGGATTGTTGATTAATCAACGAAATTTTCTTCTGTACGACCGATAGCTTTGTAATATTCATCATCGGTAGCGCAATCCCACCAAACCGGACAAGAGTAGATAGGATTAACTTTGTTGGCTTCTTCAGTACCTAAGAAATCATAATATTGGTTAGCTGCTTTCAACTTAGTCAAGTTATAGTTACTTTCGTGAGTTGAAACGTACCAACGACGATACCAATAGTTCAAGTCGTTCTTTGAAGTACCAGTCATTTTGCTGGTAGCAGTAAATTCAGAAGGACGATCGAAGTCTGGATATACAATTCCGAAATTACCGATATTGCCCGCACTATAGTTGAAACGACGCATATCGCTCCAAGTTTCGATGTTAAACGGCATGGCAATGCTCTTTTGCTTCATGATTTCAGCCATAGTCAAGTCTGATGCAGTTTGGCAAATCTTGTCGCTGGCCAAGAATTCAGCTATTTCGGTTTCGTCCATCGGCAACATATCCGGATTTTCCTTCACATAGCGGCTAACAGAAGTTCCTGCTGCTGCCCATTTTTCCAATTTATCTTGCATACGGTCTATGTTGGCCTTAATACCATCTTGGTATGCCTTCAATGCACCATTGCTATCGCCTTGACGGAAGAGCACTTCTGCCTTGATGAAGCACATTTCAGCATAAGTCATTACGTCATAGTCGGCACTTGGACGGCCATAGAATGTACCAGTACCCATTACATAGTCATAACCGCTTAATGCATAGTCGAACATGTCATATTCGGCTCTACCTCTCAAGTTACCACTCAAGTCACCGCTACGCATATTAACGTAAGCAGTATCACCGGCGTGATTGTAGTCGGTAGTTGCGCAATAAATTTGACCGGGAGCATAGGTAACGGTTACAAAATTACCCTCTTCAGCAACAGCATGATTGGTTGCTTTTGCATCGGCCACGAACTTGGCGCGTGCAGCAGCATCTTCTATTTCATACTTTTGTTTAACTTCCTTAGTAGCAAAAGTGGCATTTACAATATTTCCTTTCAAACGGATGTTGTTTTCAGACAACATATCTACACCGATGTCGCGAGTCCATTTGTAAGAAGCAATATTGCCATCGGCATCCAATTTAACGTTTGTCATAACAGCAGGAACCAACTTTGATTTACGTGGGTCACCATCCAACATGTCAACAAAACGTCTGGTCAAGCGTTGAGAAGAACCGTAACTCAAACAATTGTGCAAGTGACTGTGTTGGTAGGGGTCTCCTACAGTAAAGTTAGTTTCACTACCTTCGGTATTGAAGCCCGGCTTTGAAACATTGTCATCGTTCGATTGTAATGCCTTGCTCAGCTCATCCAAGATGCCTTGGGGGTTGAATTCGGCTTTCTTAGAAAGCTTCAGCATGAAGCGAGCTTTCAAGCCGTGAACGAATTTCACCCATTTGGTTTCATCACCGTTCAACCATGTATCGCCTTCAATCAGCGGATAAGTTGAATTGGGCATTGCAAAATATTCAAGAGCCTTGTCAAGGTCTGCCATACAGAAG
This sequence comes from Mediterranea massiliensis, assembly GCA_015060695.1. Lineage (GTDB taxonomy): Bacteria > Bacteroidota > Bacteroidia > Bacteroidales > Bacteroidaceae > Bacteroides > Bacteroides massiliensis_C. The sequence continues at coordinate 153,347 of SUYA01000002.1, read as the reverse complement.
TGGTAGATTTCCTTACCGCTGTCATAATCCGGGTCGTATTGACCGGTAAATGCATCTACATAAGGAGTTTCACCAAAGAGGTCGAGCATCATCATGAAGCCTAAAGCTTTGATGGTATAGGCACAACCAATGTAGTGGTTTGCACCAACTGCTTCGGCAGCTTTAATCAATGGATCGATGTTTACGGCTGCACCGATATACCAGTTTTGGTAGGGAGTTGTTCCAGAACGTGTATCCGGATCCCATTTTGACATCAAACCATTGGCACTGGTTGTGCTGGTTTGTGTCAAGATACCGGTAATTTGTGAACAACGTTGGCCGGCTGAAGCATACGCATATTCAAAGAAGTCTTGAATCCAAGTCAAACGCACTTCCGGAGTGGCGGTATCCGACGTCGGGTTATCCGGGTCGGTATTTACATCCAAATAGTCTTCGCACGATGTCATGCCAAAGGCAAGCAATCCGCTCAACAATAAATATTTTAAACTTTTCATGTTACTATCTGTTTTAGGAGTGATTAGAATGTTATGTTAACACCAAATGAGAAGCTTGATGTGGTAGGTACACCGCAGTAGTCAAGACCTACAGAACCTGAACCACCTGTACCAGAACCGGCTGCACAAACTTCGGGGTCCATACCCTTGTAGTTGGTGAGGGTGAAGAGGTTGGTACCAGTTACGGTTGCAGTCAAGCCCTTGATGATATTTTGCTTCTTCAACAAGTCAGAGAAGTCATAGCTCAAAGATACTGAACGGAGCTTCAACCAATTGGTCTTGGTCATGAAGTTATAAGAGTTGCTGCAGTAGCTTGACCAATATTGTTGAATCATGTATTCGCCTGAGCGAACTGCACCGTTGGGCAATGTGTACATTTCACCAGCTTTGTAAGTGATTTCGTTACCTGCAGGAGCTGTACCATCGCTGTAAACTACGTTCTTCAATGTTACCGACTCACGGTTTTCAGTCATTTTATGAAGACCCTTGCTTACCAATGAGTAGCTTGTACCGTCGTAGATGTGTCCACCCAAGCGGAGGTCGAGCAAGAATGAGAACGACCAGTTCTTATAAGTGAATGTGTTGTTCCAACCACCAATCAAGTCCGGTTCACGGTTACCGATAACGTCGGTAGAAGAGTTTGCGTCATCGTAAACACCGGTAGCAACGTCAACGATATACATACCGTTTTCGTCTTGCAACCAGTGGTTACCTGTCAAACCAAGGAAGTCACCACCATTAGGAACGGCACCAGCTTTCACTGTACCGATTTGTGCATCTGTAGGATAGAAGGTTGTTACACCATCAATAAAGTCACCCAGTGTACCGTTGTTGAATGAGAAGTTCAATGTTGATTCCCAAGTAAAGTCTCTTGTTTGGATGGGCTTACCTGAAATCATGAATTCCATACCTTCGTTGATTACCGAACCACCGTTCAAAGTCAAGAAAATGTAACCGGTTGATTGAGCCAAACGCGGAGAACACAATTGGTTCTTAGTCTTAGTCTTATAATAGGTGTAGTCCAAAATCAAGCGGCCTTTGAAGAAACGCAATTCAGCACCCAATTCGTAAGATGTTTGGATTTCCGGTTTCAAAGTTAAGCTACCACCTGTCCAGTTGTTACCGATACCCAACTTGTCGCCATACACTGTAGCAACGTCCCACAAATAGCTGTTGGTTACATATGGGTCAGCGTCTTTACCAACTTTTGCCCATGAAGCACGAACTTTACCGAATGAGAGGAAATCGTTTTGAGGCAATAATTCAGTGAATACGAATGAACCACTAACTGATGGATAGAAGTATGAACGGTTTTCTTTAGGAAGTGTAGAAGACCAGTCGTTACGGCCGGTTACGGTCAAGTAAGCCAAGCTCTTGTAAGATGCGCGGAATTCACCGAATACACCCACCATACGTTTGCGGCTTGTGCTGTCCTTGAAGAATTGGTTGCCCGAAGCAATATTGTTGAAGCTGATAGTGCCGGGAACTACGAATTGGTAACCCCAGTGAGTTTGACCTACGCGCTTGGTGGCTTCGGTTGTGGTACCTAACAAGAGGTTCAAGTCGAAATCACCAAACTTCTTGTTCATGTTACTCATCACGTTGGTTGTGATGTATTGGTAGTTAGACATACTCTTTGCCAAGTAGCCTTGTTGGTATCTTTCGTCAACAGCACCACCGGGAGCACGATAAGTGTATGCGCTGGTTTGATAGCGGTCGATACCTACACGGGCTGTTACATCCCACCAATCAGTAAGCTTGTAGCTGGCGTTGATGGCGGCGGTGAAACGTTCGGTTTCGTCCTGCATCTTGTTCTTGTTCAGAATCCAGTAGGGGTTTTCAGTATCGTTTACCAAGTCTTGCAAACCTTCGAACATACGATACTTGGTACCGTCTTCATTCAAGTAGTGAGTTACGTCGTCTGACAACGGCCAACCATAAAGAGCAGTCATGGCACCGTTACCACCTTGACCATACAAACCACCCGATGTCAAAGTCTTGTCAGTTTTAGCCTTTGAGTAAGAAACGTTGGCACCTACAGTTAAGTTGCCATATTTTTGCTCACCGTTGAAGCGGAAAGTAGTCTTGTTGTAACCTGTTGTCGGAACCAAACCTTCTTGGTCATAGTTTGAACCAGAGAGGTAGAATGAACCGTTCTTATGACCACCTGATACGCTTACGCTGTTATCCCATACGTTGCTGTTTTGGAAGAAGTTACCAACGTTGTCGTAAATGTGGTTCAATGTAGCGCTTTCAGAGAACTTTTGTCCCCAAGAACTCATTGAGTAGTCAGTGAACGAACCATCTTCATTGTAGTAACCACGACCATAAGTCTTTTGGTATTCAGGAAGTTTAGAAGCCCATGAAGTGCTGAACTTGCTGCTGAAGTTAACACGTACAGAACCTTCGGCACCCTTCTTGGTAGTGATGATTACTACACCGTCGGCAGCGCGCGAACCATAAAGGGCAGCTGCGGCAGCACCCTTCAATACTGACATGGTTTCAATATCTTCGGGGTTGATGTCCATTACACGGTTAGAGAATGTAGTGTTGTTCTTGGTTACACCGTCGGTACCAGAGTTACCGGTATTCGGAGTAGAGTTATCGTAGATGATACCGTCTACAACGAACAACGGTTGGTTGTCGCGGCTTTCTGAAGCCGAGTTACCACCACGGATTACGATAGAAGAACCTGCACCGGCAGCACCACCCGACTGGGTAATGTTAACACCCGGCACCTTACCTGCCAATGAGTTAACGATGTTGGTGTTCTTGTTCTTCATCAACTCTTCGGCATTAATGTCTGATACGGCATAGCCCAATGCCTTCTTTTCCTTCTTGATACCCATAGCTGTTACCACAACTTCGTCCAATGCTTGCGTGTCGTCTTGCATTACAATGTTGTAGCTGCTTTGCGCACCCACCGTCAAGGTTATGGTCTGATAACCGATGAAGGAGATTTCCAATGTTTGTCCTTGGGCTGCTTCTACGGTAAACTTACCGTCGATGTCGGTAACGGCACCTGTACCCATTTCTTTCACTCTGACAGCAGCACCGATAACCGGTTCGCCAGTTGCATCTACTACTGTACCTGTCACTTTCTTTGCCTGCTGTGTGGTTTGGGAAGTTAAAATGCCTTCACTATCGGCAGCCTTGGCTACACTGGGAGAAGACATCCCAAACAATGCAAGCAACACTAATGAATAGTAATAATTTCTTTTCATAGGTTTGTTGTTAATATTGGTTTTATAGTATTGAGATATTGTTTTCGATTTACCGAGTCCTTCATGAACCATCAACGTAGCCCCTTAATTAATTAAGGTGTTTGACTACCGAGTTCCGGTAGAACTTGGTAGGTTTAGTTTGTGTATTAATGGTTTTGCTGCAGTTGTTTGTGAGCTTAGAATACGTTTCTTACAAAATGTTGATAATTAAATATTTAAAAGTCTACATTAAGTTATTCAACTACCTATAGGTAGTTAGTCGATTACCTATAGGTAGTTGGCTCACTACTTATAGGTAGTTGCTCTTCTACCTATAGGTAAATCATTTATATGGAAAAGTCCTTTGATTTTCAATCTATTTAGTTCATTGCTTTTAGGATTAAATACTATTTAGTGGTTCCTAAAGAGATTGTTTGTACTTGTAAAACTCAAATCAGTGATGCTGTTTGTTAAATCAGCGACACAGATTACGTAAACTATGGCACAGATTACATAAACTGCGACACAGATTTGAGTTCTGGTAGCGTAAATACTAAGTTTATTCTGAAATAATAAGGAGAATTTGTCGTAGTGCAAGTACTTACTTACTCTTACTTGAATGTCGTAAATCCGAGTAAACGGTTTTAGTCGTGTTCCAACACGGAAAATAAATAGTGTATAAGCGAGTTAATTTAGTTTAAAATAAATCACTAATACTTAATTTGGTGTGAAAAATAGTGTGTAGTTACTTAATATATTTATATCTTTGCGAAAAGAGATAAAATAAAACCTACCAAGTTCTACCGGAACAAAGGACGTAAGAAAGCAATTATCATAAATCTATTTTTTCTATTATTTGAAAAAAAAGAGAAAGATTTGAAACAAGATGTTAAATTAATCTCTATCTTTGCAATAGATAAAGTGGAAGAATTGCAAGTTCTACCGGAACTTGGTAGGTTTGGTTGAAGAAAACGTGATAATAATTTATAGTATAACCCTTTTAGTAACAAACCATTCATTTTACTTATGAAGAAAGAAAATGCAAGACGAGGATTTGCTCATAGCAAGATTCTCATGGCAGCGGCCATCAGCGCCCTGTTCTTAAGTAGTGGTAATGTGATGGCTTCTACTGCTGCCGACGATGTCCCCGTGGCTCATGAGCAACAGCAGACTATCAACGTGACCGTTACGGTTGTTGACGCTACCGGTGAACCTATCATCGGCGCCAACGTATTAGAGAAAGGAACCACCAACGGTGGTATTACCAATTTGGACGGTGTGGTAAATCTTACCGCCGCTCCGGGTGCCATCCTTCAAGTATCTTTCGTGGGCTATCAAACCCAAGAAGTGAAGGCTGCCGCCAAAGTAAGAGTAGTGTTGAAAGACGACACCGAGTTGCTGGACGAAGTAGTTGTCGTAGGTTACGGTACACAAAAGAAGGTAAACCTGACCGGTGCCGTATCTAATATTGATGTACAAGAGGCTATTGCCAGCCGTCCGATAACCGACGTTGCCAAGGCTTTGCAAGGTATCAGCCCCGGTCTTTCTATTACCAATAACCAAGGTGGTGTGGGTACAGAATCGAACATCAAGCTCCGTGGTTCTTACGGTTCTTTGAGTGCTACTGCCAATAACAAGCCTTTGATTTTGGTGGACAACGTAGAAGTGCCCAGCTTGAACTTGGTAAACCCCGACGACATCGAATCAATCTCGGTATTGAAAGATGCTGCTTCGGCTTCTATCTACGGTACACGTGCTGCATGGGGTGTAATCTTGATTACTACCAAGCAGGGTAAGAAGAACGAGAAAGTGCGCATTACTTACTCAAACAACTTTGCATGGCAAACTCCGACCGAAATGCCCGAAATGGCTTCGGCCGTACAACAAGCTACAGCCATTATGGAAGTTTACAGACGCAACGGTCAGCCCAACGGTGGTAGCTCGGTAGGTTTCTCGTTCGACGACCAATTCATCTCTGAATTGCAAGATTGGGAAAACAAATATGGCGGTATGTCACAAAGCGAATTGGGCGACATCCAATTGGGCCGTGACGTTATACAACGCGGTGGTAAGACCTACTGGTTGCGTCCGTTCGACCCCGTTGAAATGTTTACTCACAAGTGGACACCGCAACAAAATCATAACCTCTCAGTAAGCGGCGGTAGCGACAAAACTACATTCAATATCTCTTTGGGTTACATGAAACAAGAAGGTGTGATGAAGTTCAACACCGACCAATACGACCGTTACACCTTGAACAGTAACATTACAACACAAATTCGCGACTGGTGGAAGGTGCGCACCAACGTAATGTTTACCCGTTCGGTTAACTCACAACCTTATAAATATACATCGGGTTATACCGACGTATGGTACTACTTGCTCCGCTGGCCGGTATGGTATCCTTACGGTCAATACGAAGGCAAGGATGTGCGTTCGGCCGTGACAGAAATCAAGCAAGCCAACCGCGAATCGGTAACTACCAACTATGTACGTGCCAATTTGGGTACTACCATTACTCCGATTAAGGGATTGGACATTAACTTCGACTACACCTTCTCGCTCTACAACCAGTCACAACACCGTGCCGGTGGTATCGTAGAAGCATGGGATATGTTCAACGCAGATCCGTTGAATAATTATAATACCAACGTATATGGTTCAAGCCATAACAAGGTAATCCGTACCAGCACTTACCGCATGACTAATGTATTCAAGGCATACGGTACTTACAACTTCTCGTTGAAAGACGATCACAACTTTAAGTTAATGGCCGGTTTCGATGCCGAAACTCGTGAAAAGTTAGGTCACTACTCAGAAGGTCGTAACATGATTTCTACTACATTGCCCGAAATCAATTTGACAACAGGCGACGAGTATGCTCGTACCAACGGTGGCTCATACAACTACAATAACGACTTTGCAGCAGCCGGTTTCTTCGGACGTATCAACTACGACTACAAAGGCAAGTACCTCCTCGAATTCAATGCTCGTTACGACGGTTCTTCTATGTTCCCCAGTGGAAAGAAGTGGGGCTTCTTCCCCTCATTCTCTGCCGGTTGGAGAGCTTCTGAAGAAGCTTTCATGAGTTGGGCAAAGCCTGCCTTGAGCGACTTGAAGATTCGCGGTTCTTGGGGTACCATCGGTAACCAAGACGTAGCTGCCAACTCGTTCATCTCTACTATGGCTTCAGGTGCATCAGGTTGGGTAATCAACGGTGTTGACCAATTGCGCCTTTCTGCTCCTACCGTAGTTTCAGCCAGCTTGACTTGGGAAAAGGTAACTACTCTTGACCTTGGTTTCGATGCTCGCTTCTTCAACGGTGCGTTGGGTGCATCTTTCGACTGGTATCAACGTGTTACATCTGACATGCACACCGCAGGTCAGGCATTGCCTTCAACCTTCGGTGCATCAGTTCCTAAAATCAACTACGGTGAATTGACCGCTACCGGTTGGGAATTGGCATTGGATTACAGCCATAGATTCGAAAACGGTCTTGGCTTGAACGTTCGTGGTTCTATTTCGCACGTAACAGAAAAGATTACTAAGTGGAACGCTCAAGATAATTTGATTACCGGTAACTACGAAGGTAAGAAGTTGGGCGAAATCTGGGGTTATGAAACCGAAGGTATCTTCCAGACTGAAGAAGAAGTAGCAAACCACGCCGACCAATCGTTGTTCGAAACAGGTAACTTTACTTTCGGTGTGGGTGACATTAAGTATAAAGATAGAGACAATAACAAGAAGATTGACTACGGTAAGAATACTGTAGATGATCACGGTGACTTGAAGGTTATCGGTAACTCATTGCCCGACTTCGAATATGGTATTACCCTCGGTTTAGATTACCAAGGTTTCGACTTCAGCACCTATTTCCAAGGCGTAGGTAGCCGTGACTACTGGGCATACGGTAACGTGGCTATTCCGTTCGGTATGGCTGCTGCCGACCCCCTCTTCACTCACCAATTGGACTACTGGACACCTGAAAATACCGATGCTTTCTATCCGCGTCCTACTGACCACAACTGGCAAAGCGATGGCAAGAACTTTAAGAAACAAACTCGTTTCTTGTCTGATATGTCATACTTGCGTTGTAAGAACATCACCGTGGGTTATTCATTGCCCGCTTGGTTGTTGAAGAAGATTGACTTCCAAAAGTTGCGTGTATTCTTCAGTGCAGAAAACCTGTTCACTTTCGACAATATGCACTTGCCGGTTGACCCCGAAACTACCTCATGGAAGGGTGCTTGGGCATTTGGTCGTAGCTATCCGTACATGAAAACTATCTCATTCGGTATTCAAGCTACATTCTAATAACATCTTAAAAAAACAAATTGTTATGAAAAATAAGATACTAACCGTTTTACTTGCCGCATTGACCTTTACGTCTTGCGACGACTTTCTGACACGTCCTCCTATGGACACCGTGACAGATACCCCGGAATTCTGGAACAACGAAGCCAACTATCGTACCATGTTCTGGGCGTTCTATGATGTTTATTTCGATGGTTATAAATCTGGTTGGACACGTTCGAATTGGTTTACTGAAACAAACATTGCCGACTGGAACGATGATAATGCACAGAAGTCACCGCGCCTCTTTACCAAGCAGGCACCTACTTCCGGTGGTTGGAGTTACACATACGTTCGTCGTTACAACCAGTTGATTAACCGTGCCGCTAACTCGGCATTGCCCGGAGAGGCCAAGAAACACTGGGAAGGTGTGGGCCGTTTCTTCCGCGCCATGCAATATTCTAAAATGGTTCAAGACTATGGCGATGTTCCCTGGATTGACGAAGTGATAGAATCCGATAACGAAGAGGTGCTTTACAAGGCACGTGATCCGCGCACCACTGTGATGGACAATGTATTGGCCGATTTCCAATTTGCCACTCAGAACCTGCGTGTTAGCGACGGTGTTGCCGGGCTTACCGTAAATAAAGCCGTTGCTTTGGCCTTCATGTCGCGCATGATGTTGTTCGAAGGTACTTGGCAAAAGTATCGTGCCAAGAACAACGAGGCTGCCAAGAAGTATTTGCAAGCTGCCAAGGATGCTGCCGACGAACTGATGGCTATGGGTACTTACAGCCTTCATCCCAATTTCAAGGAGTTGACAACTTCTGAAAGCTTGGCCGGTAATAAGGAGATGATTATCTATCGTGAATATTTGGAAGGTGTTATGATGCACAGTGTGATGTCTTTCCAAAATACCGAAGCTGAACACAGTTCACCTTCACGCTCGTATGTTGAGACTTACTTGTCGGCCAACGGTCTTCCTATTCACCAAGCAGAAAACACCATGTACAAAGGTGACAAGTGGTTCTTCGATGAATTTGCTGACCGCGACCCTCGTATGTATGACAATATTTGTCCGAAAGGCTTGCGTTTGGAAGGTCCGGAAGTGGTATATGCAGCAACCGGTTACTTTGCACACCTCTTTGTAAATGAAAGCCTGAAGGATAAGCCGGGTGGTATCTCTTCTACCAACATTACCGACGCTCCGATTATGAAGCTGAACGAAGTAATGATGAACTACATTGAGGCAGCTGTAGAATTGAGTACTTTGGGTGCTTATAATTTGACTCAAGCCGATTTTGACAAAACCATCAATGCAGTGCGTGCCCGTACATCTACTTCTATGCCGGCTGTAACTTTTGCCGGTGGCAAGTTGTCAGTAGGTGGTATCGAAATTAATGACCCCGATCGTGATATGGGTACTATGATTTCAGGCGACTATGAAGTAGATCCTATTGTATGGGAAGTTCGTCGTGAGCGTCGCGTGGAATTGCCTTTCCAAGGCATTCGTTTCAACGACCTTCGTCGCTGGGGCAAGTTGCACTATGCCGATATGGTTATCAACAAGAACCTGAACAAGGGCGCATGGTTGGATAAAGACCAATATGTAGCATGGTACAATGCTCAAGGTGACAAACAGATTACTGTAGATGACCTGAAGTCAATTAATTTGGATCGTGCGGGCAATGCCGGTTACATCGTTCCGCAACCCGACCCGGCAATGCTCCGTACTTACGAAGAAAAGCATTACCTCTATCCGATTCCAACAGATGAAATCGAGTTGTACGAAGATCATGAGGCTGTGCTGACTCAGAATCCCGGTTGGTAATAAACGGGTTTGTTAATTAAGACTTACTTAGTTAATACTATAATTCCCTCACCGCGGACCTTGTTCCTAGGTGAGGGATTTTTTTTGTATAGTTCTTACTTTTTTCGGATGGGATAACTATTTGTTGTCGATTTCTGAAGTGTTTGTTTTTCAGTTGAACGGAGTTAACTCCGTTCGGCTATCGAACAAACTCCGCTCGTGAACGGAACAAACTCGGTAGAAACGGTGTGTGTGGTGGGCTATAAACAGCGAATTGGATGTTTATCTATTTCCTTCCTTTCCCTATTATAATGCCTTTTTGATGCTTTGCAAGATAAGTCTTTCCATTACTTCGTAACCTTGCGGCAAGGGGTGTACTCCGTCTTTTGTATAGGCAGGATTGAGGGATTGTTCTTCTCCAAATACCATTTCCGAATGGTAATCTACATAGGGTATTTTTTCTTGTTTGGCATATTGGCGAATGCGTTCATTGAGGCTTGCTATCTTTTGCGGGACATTGGTCACCTGTTTGTCCCAATAGAAATGACTGGCCGGTAAAACGGAGGTTAGAATAACCTTTATTTTATTGGCTTTGGCTAATTCCACCATCGAAACGATGTTGCCAAAAGTGATTTCTTCGTTGTATGGGCCTGTGTTTTCGGCAATGTCGTTGGTGCCGGCATTGATGACTACCAAACGTGGGTGCAGCTTTATGACATCTTCACGAAAACGGAGAAGGAATTGTTGACTGGTCTGCCCGCTGATGCCTCGACCAATGAATTGGTTGTTGCTAAAGAACTCCGGCCGTAGGCGAACCCACTCTTCGGTGATAGAATTTCCCATGAATACAACACGGTTTTTGGGGGTAGGAGTAATGGCTAATTCTTTGTTAGAGTTGGCGTAACGGCTGTAATTGGCGAAATCTTTTTGTTGTGCTTTCAGCGTACATAACAGACTACTTGCTAAGAGTGTAATTATCAATAAAGGAGTTCTCATGTCGATTTAAAGGATTGAGTGAATGTATGTGATAATTTCCTGCTCTTGGTCGGGATGAAACCAACGGATTTCTTTGTCTCGTTTGAACCAAGTCATCTGCTTCCGAGAATAGATTCGCGAATTTTGCTGAATCTTTTCGATGGCGAAATCGCGTGTCCATATCCCGTCGAAGTAGTTGAACATCTCTTTATAACCCACTGTGTTTAGGGAGTTCAAGTGTCGGTAAGGTAGTACCCGACGTGCTTCTTCTTCCAATCCTTCTTCCATCATTTGCAGTACACGTTGGTTGATGCGATTGTATAGTTCTTCTCGTTCACGGGTCAGTCCTATCTTGATAATGCGGAAGGGACGTACTTTGGTTTGTTGGGTGCGGAAGGAGGTGTAGGTTTTCCCGGTCATGTAGCAGATTTCTAATGCGTGCATTACCCGTTTGGGATTCTTAATGTCGGCAATATTGTAATAGTCGGGATCAAGAATTTTTAGTTCAGAGGCTAATTGTTCCAACCCTTCTTCTTCGTATTTCTGCATGACGAAGCGGCGGGTCTCTTCATCAACGGTGGGAATATCGTCAATGCCTTTGCAAATGGCATCAACATACATCATAGAACCTCCCGTCAACACAACGATGTCGTGTTGCTTGAAGAGGTTCTCTAAAAGTTGCATAGCTTCCGTTTCGTATTGGGCGGCACTATAGTAATCGGTCAACTTCAAAGTGCCTACCAAATAATGGGGAACTCTACTCAGTTGGGCAGGAGTAGGAGCTGCCGTACCGATTTTAAGGTCGGCATAAAGCTGACGCGAATCGGCCGATACAATACATGTGCTGTAATGCTCGGCTATGCGCAGACTTAGTTCAGTCTTTCCTACACCCGTAGGTCCAATCAGTACAAGTAGAGTAGGCAAGGGGTGCTATATTAATATTGATCATCATAAGGATTGCTACTACCCTCATCGAAGCCGCTGAATCCGTCTTTATCAAATTCGTCCATATCGAAATCTTGGTCGCCATAGAAGTCTTCGCCCAAATCGAATGAACCTCCTGTTTTGGCTTCAAACTCATCGAAGTCGATAACTTGCTGGGGAGCTTCGCCTCTTGAAGCGGTACATTTTGCTCCACTCATGTTCTTGCCAGTGATAATTTCGGTCAATTCAATGAAGAAACAGCGTTCGGTCATGTAATCGAAAACATAAAGTAACTTTTGCTTTTCGTCTTCAACCAAATCGCTGATAGGGGTTTCGTCCATTACCCAACTATCAATTTCCGGATTGTCATCCATCTCTTCAAGGGTAATTTCTTTTTCTTTTTCCCAATCTTCATCGCAAGTAAAGAACGAAGTCATTTGGTCGTCTGTATAATTTACAGACTTTAGGATGGCCTGATGGAAATCAAAAAATGTGGCATCCGGATCTATTTGTATTTCTCTTACGAAGTCGTCCGTTTCGTCAGAGATAAGGGTAAAACGGTAAATCATATCCAATTATTTATTAGTAGGGATTATACCTCTGGGGGATTCACGAATAAAGTCAACAATGTATTGAATTTCTGGTGTCATTTCTAACTCTTCTTCTACTTTCTTCAATGCATTAGTAGTGTTCAAACCGCTTTGATAAATAATGCGGTAAGCATTATGGATGTTTTCGATGGTTTCGTTAGAAAAACCACGACGGCGAAGGCCTACAATGTTGATGCCGGCGTAGCAAATAGGTTCGCGAGCAGCAATGATATAGGGCGGTATGTCTTTGCTACAACGGCAACCGCCTTGTACCATGCCATAACCACCTATTCGACAGAATTGGTGGAGTAAAACGGAAGCACTGATGATGGAGTTGTCGTCAATAATGATTTCACCTGCCATTTTTGTGGAGTTTCCAATGATACAACCGTTTCCTACGATGGCATCGTGGGCAACATGTACTCCTTCCATTAATAAGTTATTGCTACCAACAACGGTCTTACCTTTGGCAGCTGTGCCTCGGTTGATGGTTACATTTTCGCGAATGAGGTTGTTGTCGCCTACTTCGGCTGTAGTCTCTTCACCACGGAATTTCAAATCTTGGGGAACAGCACCAATAACAGCTCCTGGAAAGATTGTGTTTCCATTGCCGATGCGTGAACCATACAAGATACTAACGTTAGACATAATCTTATTATTGTCACCTATTACTACGTTTTTGTCGATAAATACGAACGGAGCAATTTCTACGTTTTCACCGATCTTTGCTTCGGGATGAATGTACGCTAAAGGACTTATCATATTTTAGAGTTTTATTTGTTCTTTACTATTTGCGCCATGAATTCGGCTTCGCATACTACTTTTTCGCCAACAAAAACGTAGCCTTTCATGGTGGAAATACCACGGCGGATGGGCTCTAGCATTTGTACTTTGAAGATAAGGGTATCGCCTGGTACTACCTTTTGGCGGAATTTTACACCGTCTATTTTCATAAAATAGGTTGAGTAACGTTCTGGCTCATCCACAGAATTTAGGACTAACAAACCACCGACTTGTGCCATAGCTTCTATTTGCAAAACACCTGGCATGACCGGCTCTTGTGGAAAGTGACCTTGGAAGAATGGCTCATTGGCTGTTACGTTCTTTACACCGACAATATGGTTTGCTCCGATTTCGATTACTTTATCTACCAATTGGAATGGGTAGCGATGGGGGAGTAATTCGCGAATGCGGTTTACATCCATGATGGGTGCTATATTGCAATCATAGCTGGGAGCTTGTACTTCGTGTTTACGAATTTCTTTTCGCATTTGGCGAGCAAACTTGTTATTGATGGTATGTCCTGGGCGAGTGGCAATAATACGGCCTTTGATGGGCTTACCTATCAGTGCCAAATCACCAATGACGTCCAATAGTTTGTGTCGGGCACATTCATTAGGCCATACTAAGGGTTTGTGGTTGATATACCCTAATTGATTGGCATCCATATGAGGGACTCCCATAATGTCAGCCAGTTTATCAAAGTTTTCTTGGGACATTTGACGTTCGTATATGACAATCGCATTGTCTAAGTCGCCTCCTTTGATGAGTCCGGCTTGCAATAAAGGTTCTATTTCACGAACGAAGACAAAAGTACGGCTTGCTGCAATTTCCTCCTTGAATTTAGACATATTCTCCAAAGTGGCAAATTGGTTAGGAATGATGGTAGAATCATAAGAAATCAATACGTTCAGACTAAATTCCTTTTCAGGAAGTACGATGATGGATGAACCAGTTTCTTCATCGCGAAATTCTATTTTCGACTTGATGATATAATAGTCTTTTATGGCTTCTTGCTCTACGATGCCTACACGTTCTATTTCTTCAACGTAGTATTGGGCACTACCATCTAAAATGGGGAGTTCGGGACCATTTACTTGAATCAAACAGTTGTCGATGCCTAATGCATAGAGGGCTGCCATGCCGTGTTCGATGGTACTTACTTTAACATTGTTCTTTACCAATACGGTTCCGCGAGTTGTCTCTTTCACGTTGTCGGCAATGGCGTCTATAATGGGCTGTCCCTCTAAATCTACACGCTGAATTTTATAACCGTGATTGTCAGGTGCTGGATTAAAGGTTACTGTTAAGTCAAGTCCTGTATGAAGACCTTTCCCACTAAGTGAAAAGCTCTCTTTTAGTGTTTTCTGTTTAATCATAGTTTATTTTTTTAATTGTTGTTTCAATTCATTCAGTTCTTTACGTAGTTGGCGCAATTCTGTCTGCATATCTGGCAAGCTACGATAAGCAACAGCCGATTTGAAGAATTGTTTCATTTCCATTGGAGGAGTGCCAATTAGTTGACTGCCGGCTTTAAGACTGCTCGGTACTCCCGATTGGGCACCCAAACTAACCTTATCACCTATTTTAATATGTCCGGCAATACCGGTTTGTCCACCAAACATGCACCATTCTCCTACTTTGGTAGAACCGGCAATGCCTACTTGGGCGGCCATGACGGTGTGTGAACCAATTTCGTCATTGTGGGCTATTTGTATTAAATTGTCCAATTTGACGCCACTGTGTATGACTGTAGCTCCCATGGTGGCACGGTCAATACAAGTATTAGCACCAATCTCTACGTTATCTTCAAGGATTACAATGCCAATTTGTGGGATTTTTTCATAACCTTCTGGGGTGGGAGCAAATCCAAATCCGTCGGAACCAATAACGCTACCGGCATGCAGAATGCAATTATTTCCTATTCGGCAATCGTGATAAATCGTGGCATGGGAATATAGTATGCAGTTGTTACCTACTTTGGCATTGCTACCTACGGTGGCATGAGGGTGTAATGTAGTACCATCGCCTATCTCTGCATTGTCTCCAACACAAGAAAATGGTGCCAAATACACATCTTTTCCAACTTTTGCAGTTGGTGCTACATAAGCTAAGGGATCGATACCTGTACGCTTAGGGTTACTTTGTTCATAAAGTGTCATTAGCTTGGCAAGACTTTCATATGCATTATCTACCTTGATAAGAGTGGCTTTAACCTCTTGTTCGGGCACAAAGTCTTTGTTCACTAAAACAATGGATGATTGGGTATCATAAATATAATGGGTATATTTGGGATTAGCCAGAAACGAAATAGCTCCTGGAATACCTTCTTCAATCTTAGCAAAGGTATTAACGCTTGCATTTTCGTCTCCTATTACTTCTCCTTGGACGAAAGCAGCGATTTGTTTTGCTGAAAATTCCATACTTCTGTGTCTTGTTGGTTAGTTTCAATCTACAAAGAACGTATTTTTTTTTGATATTTCCTTATAATTAGGTGAATATTTTCAAACTACCCATTTGGTCGAAAGTAACAAAGGTAGTGTTTTTTTACTTTTTTTGATAGTAAAGAGATGTTTAACATATCAGATGCATCAGCAATATTTTTAATACTTCCGTTACTATATAATATGTCTATGCTGTCATCGGCTGGATCATACATATTTTTCTCAATATCTGGGGTACTGATAAAATAGTGTACTTCGTTTAAATTGATTCCTAGTTGTTTGCATATCTGTTTTTGAAGTCTCTCAACACGTTCGTGTTCAATCTCTTCTGAAGATATTTCAACTTTGAAAATTCTACGGTTTATCAATCCTTCACTCAGTGTTGCAAGCACTTTGTCGCTATGCTTACACCAAACCTTGAGTGAAGTCCAAATATCATTATCGTCTAAGGAAATAAAATTTTCTAAGCATTCCGGATTTTTATGGAAGGTATCATGAGTGATGCTATTGTAAAGAAAGAATTGTAAAGCTGGCGATGTAAAAACTTCAATTCCATGTTCGGCAAGTTCTTTGGCGCGTAATAGAGCATTGATAAGCATCTGTTCGTATGCTACCGATGTCTTGTGTAAATAGACCTGCCAATACATTAATCGGCGCGCCATTAAAAAGTTTTCAATAGAATAGATACCTTTCGATTCAACTACTAAATGGTCATCGCGAACATCTAGCATTTTGATGATACGTGCCGAGCCGATATTACCTTCAGTTACACCGGAGTAGAAACTATCACGTCGAAGATAGTCTAAACGATCCATGTCAAGTTGACCACTTACCAATTGATGTAGGAAACGCTTAGGGTATTCATCTTTAAATATCTGGATAGCCAAAGTTAGTTGACCGTCCATTTCTTGGTTGATACGTTCCATCAACATCAACGATATTTCTTCGTGACTAATGCCTTGTACTATGGTATTTTCTAAAACATGAGAAAATGGCCCATGTCCGATGTCATGCATCAGAATGGCTGCTTTAACTGCTTCTGATTCACTATCGAAGATGAAGTTCCCTTTAGCGGTGAGGTGGGTAATGGCTTCGTTCATTAGGTAAAAAGCTCCTAATGAGTGTTGGAAACGGGTGTGTTGTGCACCAGGATATACTACCGATGAAAGCCCTAGCTGCTTGATGCGAGTAAGGCGTTGTAAAAGGGGATGCCGTACTATGTCGTACAACAACCCCTTGGGTATGTTGATGAATCCGAATACCGGATCATTGATGATTTTGCGGGAATTAGGCATTTCTTTTTTATTCTGATTGGCACAAAGATACGGTAACTTCGTGGAAACTCAAAAAAGAACTTCTCCTTTTCCACTTTCTTCTCTATTGTAAGCTAAGATTTTTGGCTATCTCTTCATCACTCAAAGTATAATCGCGCAAATCTCCGGCCAAGAATTTGTCATATGATGTCATATCTATCAAGCCATGCCCACTGAGGTTGAATAATATAACTTTTTCTTCATTCTTTTTTTTGCATCGCACAGCCTCTTCTATTGTAGCCGCGATAGCATGACACGATTCTGGAGCAGGAATGATGCCTTCGGCTTGTGCAAATAAGCAACCGGCTTTGAAGGATTCTATTTGCTGTATATCAACAGCTTCCATAAATCCATCTTTTAATAATTGTGATACAATCATACCAGCACCATGATAACGTAGGCCTCCAGCATGAATGTTGGCCGGTGCAAAATTGTGGCCCAAAGTAAACATTGGAAGCAATGGAGTATATCCTGCTTCATCGCCAAAATCATAGCTGAATTTCCCACGAGTAAGTTTGGGACATGAGGCTGGTTCTGCTGCAATGAATCTTGTCTTTTTACCTTCTGTAATAGTGTGTCTCATAAAAGGAAATGCAATGCCTCCAAAATTAGAACCTCCACCAAAACATGCTATGACTATATCTGGGTATTCACCAGCCATTTCCATCTGTTTTTCTGCTTCTTGTCCTATGATAGTTTGATGTAAAGATACATGATTCATTACTGAACCTAATGTGTATTTACAATTTGGTGTTGTTTGAGCTAATTCCACCGCTTCTGATATGGCTGTACCCAAAGAACCTTGATGATTAGGATACTCTGTCAGAATTTTCTTTCCAGCTTTCGTGGACATAGAAGGCGATGGGGTAACCTGCGCACCGAATGTTTGCATAATGCTTCTGCGATAAGGTTTTTGTTCGTAGCTTATCTTTACTTGATAAATAGCGGCTTCCAAACCGAATAAACGAGCCGCATAAGCTAAAGAAGCACCCCATTGTCCAGCACCGGTTTCAGTAGTAACATGAGTTATTCCTTCTTGTTTGCAATAATAGGCTTGCGGAATGGCAGAATTTAATTTGTGCGAACCCATCGGGCTAACGCTCTCATTCTTAAAATAAATATGGGCCGGAGTGTCAATGGCTTTCTCCAGGCCATAAGCTCTAACCAATGGAGTACTTCTATAGAATTTATATAAATCTCTTACCTCCTCAGGAATTTCAATCCAATGGTCAGAAAAATTAAACTCTTGCCGACACAATTCTTTGGCAAAAAGAGGGTATAGATCTTCGGCTTTTAATACTTCTTTGGTTGTTGGGTTCAGCATTGGCATAGGCTTTTGGGGCATGTCTGCCATGATGTTATACCAGAAGCGTGGTATTTCCTCTTCTGAGAGGATAAATCTTTTCTGTTTCATACAAATTACTTTTTAATGTTTACAATCTTTTTCCGGAAAAGAGTTATGATAATTTCAATTGTTTAAATAAAAAAAGGTCTGCCGCAAGTACGACAGACCTTTCATATTCTAATTAGATAGCAGATATGACAGCTGGCTCCTTACGACCTTACGGAGTGTAAAGAGTACCACCACCAACTTCTATTTACTATCATTTTTCTCATATCGGCTTCTTTAACGTTGCAAACATAAGGAATGTTTGTTGAAAATACAAATATTATCTGTTATTTTGTTAAAGGATAGATTTTAATTGTTCGGCCATTTGGGATTGAACCTTTTGAGCTTCCTGACCAGCCACAATGGCAAAATTCTCTGTCTTGTCAGCATAGATGATGGCACGACTGGAGTTTACAATAAGGCCGCAAGTGCTGTTCATGCCATACTTGCATACTTCTTCTAAAGAACCACCTTGTGCACCTACACCTGGTACCAAAAGAAAGTGGTTGGGCACAATCTTACGAATGTCTTCAAATGCTCGCCCTTGGGTAGCACCCACTACATACATCATATTTTCGTCATTGGCCCATTGTTGACTTTTGCGAAGAACTTTTTCGAAAAGGCGTTCGCCTTCTAAATCAGCAGTCAGTTGGAAATCATGCGAACCTTTATTGCTAGTCAGGGCCAACAGAATAACCCACTTACCTTCGTAAGTTAGAAAAGGAGTTACGCTATCTTCGCCCATGTAAGGAGCTACAGTTACTGAGTCGATATTCATTTCTTCGAAGAAAGTACGGGCATACATGGCTGATGTATTTCCGATATCACCACGTTTAGCATCGGCAATGATAAATTGGTCGGGATAGTTTGCATTGATGTATTCCACAGTCTTTTCGAAAGCAATCCAACCTTTCACGCCCATGCTTTCATAAAAAGCCAAGTTTGGTTTGTAAGCAATACAATAAGGGGCGGTAGCATCAATGATAGCTTTGTTGAAGGTAAAGATAGGGTCTTCTTCTTTCAATAAGTGTTCTGGGATTTTTTTTATGTCTGTGTCCAAACCCACACAAAGGAAGGACTGTTTCTTCTTAATGTTTTCAAAAAGTTCTTGCTTGTTCATAATCTTATTTTTTAAAGTTCACTTTCTTTTAATCGTTCTGCATTTTCCGCTACAATCAAGTGGTCGATACAATCTTGAATGTCTCCATCCATGAAGGCACCGAGGTTGTATATCGTATAGTTGATGCGATGGTCGGTAATGCGTCCTTGCGGATAGTTGTAGGTGCGAATTTTGGCCGATCGGTCACCTGTAGATACCATAGTTTTACGCTTGCTGGCTATGTCATCAATATATTTTTGATGTTCTTTGTCATATATAAAAGTGCGGAGACGACTGAGAGCGCGCTCTTTATTTTTGGGTTGGTCACGAGTTTCGGTACATTCGATAAGGATTTCTTCCACTACACCTGTGTTTGGATTCTTCCAGTTGTAACGGAGACGAACACCTGATTCCACCTTGTTTACGTTCTGTCCACCAGCGCCTCCACTTCGGAATGTGTCCCATTTTATTTCGCCTTCGTTGATAACAACATCAAATTCTTCAGCTTCAGGAA
Organism: Mediterranea massiliensis; assembly: GCA_015060695.1. Lineage (GTDB taxonomy): Bacteria > Bacteroidota > Bacteroidia > Bacteroidales > Bacteroidaceae > Bacteroides > Bacteroides massiliensis_C. The sequence continues at coordinate 133,518 of SUYA01000002.1, read as the reverse complement.
GTACAGCTACTGATGCAGCCGAAGTATGTACACGGCCTTGGGTTTCGGTGGCAGGTACTCGTTGCACTCGGTGTACTCCCGACTCGTATTTCAATGTGCCATATACTTTTTCACCAGTTACCGAGCAGATAATTTCCTTAAAGCCACCCGCAGCACCTTCGTTAGCACTTGAAACTTCTAAACGCCAACCTTTTTGTTCGCAATATTTGGTGTACATGCGGAAGAGGTCACCGGCAAAGATGGCGGCTTCGTCGCCACCTGTACCTCCACGGATTTCAAGGATTGCATTGCGGTCATCTTGAGGATCGGCTGGAACGAGTAGAAGTTTTATTTCCTCTTCCAATTGTGGAAGACGATTCTGACATATATCCAATTCTTCGCGTGCCATTTCACGCATTTCTGCATCGCTTTCGTTGGCTATGATGTTTTTAGCTTCGTCAATGCCCCCCAATACTTGCATGTATTCTTTGCGAGCGTTCATTAGGTCGCTCAATTCTTTGTATTCTTTTGTCAACTTTACATAACGCTTTTGGTCGGCAATGACTGCTGGGTCTGTTATCAGTGTCGATACTTCTTCAAAGCGGGCAACAAGCCCTTCTAATTTTTCTAATAATGTATTGTTTTCAGCCATACGCTTATTTAGCCAAACGTCTTATCCATTTATATTTTAATGTTATCATATTGTAAGTAATATATACCCATCCTAAAAGAGCTGCAAAGCTGATGATTCTACGAAACCATCCTCTTGTTTCCCAACTATCCAATAGGAAATCCAACATCCCTAAAATGCAGGACATACCTATCAAAGCAGTTATAATAATAATGATTTTCTTTTTCATTTTTTATTTTTGTTCTTCTTGCTCTTTTTCTTTTTTGAGCCTTGAGTATATTGTTGCCAAGCAAAGACTCCAACCAACAAGATAGCTACTACAGATAATATATACATATCAGTTCTTTTTTTAATAGATGAACTCACCGAATTCACTTCGGATAATCAACTCTTTATTTCCTTCGCTCTCCTCGATGCGGCCAATGATTTGTGCATCGATATTAAAACTCTTCGAAATGGCGATAACTTCTTCGGCATGTTCTGCTGAGAGATAGACTTCCAAACGATGTCCCATGTTGAACACCTTGTACATCTCGGTCCAATCGGTATTACTTTGCTCTTTGATAGTCTTGAACAAAGGAGGAACAGGGAAGAGATTGTCTTTGATAACACGACAATTATCACCCACAAAGTGAAGCACCTTGGTTTGAGCACCTCCTGAGCAGTGTACCATACCGTGGATTTCAGGGCGAAGCGCATCGAGCAATTTCTTAACTACCGGTGCATAGGTACGGGTGGGAGAGAGTACTAACTTGCCTGCGTCTATTGGACTACCTTCTACGGCATCGGTCAGTTTCAAGCCACCACTATAAATCAATTCTTCGGGCACACCGGCATCATAGCTTTCCGGATATTTCTCAGCCAAGTATTTGCTAAATACATCGTGGCGGGCACTTGTCAAACCGTTACTACCCATGCCTCCATTATATTCTTTTTCGTAAGTAGCCTGGCCGTATGAGGCCAAACCTACAATCACATCACCTGGTTGGATGTTAGCATTGTTGATAACATCACTACGTTTCATGCGGCAAGTCACAGTGCTATCTACGATGATAGTACGTACTAAGTCTCCTACATCAGCGGTTTCGCCACCGGTAGCATATACGCCAACTCCCATTTCTCGGAGTTCGGCAAGCAGTTCGTCAGTGCCGTTGATGATGGCAGAAATTACTTCACCCGGCACAAGTAGTTTGTTTCGTCCGATAGTTGATGACACGAGGATGTTATCTACTGCACCCACACAGAGCAAGTCATCAATGTTCATGATAAGGGCATCTTGTGCAATACCTTTCCATACGCTTAGGTCGCCAGTCTCTTTCCAATACATGTAGGCTAAAGACGATTTGGTGCCTGCACCATCGGCATGCATGATATTACAATACTCTGGGTCGCCTCCCAATATATCGGGGATTATTTTACAGAAGGCTTGAGGATAGAGGCCTTTGTCAATGTTTTTAATGGCGTTGTGCACATCTTCCTTGGATGCGCTTACACCGCGCATCATGTAACGTTGGTTGCTCATATGATTAGTATCTTTTTGTTTCTATATTATTTTCGCAAAGATAGAGATAATTTCTCAAATATCTGATATATTGAAGAGAGAATCTGTTTTGCTTGTAAAAAGGAAAGCACTTGCTTCAATGCCATGAAGTAAGTGCTTTCTTTAGATTGTGAATAAGAACTTTTAGAATTGTACTGTAGGAGCTGTTTCTGCTCCCTCTTGTGCTTCGAAATATGCACGACGATCAAAACCAAACAAACCGGCTAATAAATTCTTGGGGAAACGGCGGATGGCAGTGTTATACTCTTTGGCCGTGTTGTTGAAGTTGGTACGAGCTACGTTGATACGGTTTTCTGTTCCTTCTAATTGAGCCTGTAATTCCAAGAAATTCTGATTGGCTTTTAGGTCAGGATAGCTTTCACTCAGTGCAAGCAACTTGCCTAATGCTGAAGTTATTGTTCCTTGAGCTTTTTGAAATTCGGCTAACTTTTCAGATGTCAAGTCGTCTGCATTAACGGTAATTTGTGTAGCTTTCGAACGAGCCTCTATAACAGCTTGCAACGTTTCTTGTTCATGAGTAGCATATCCTTTAACCGTGTTTACCAAGTTTGGAATAAGATCTGCACGACGTTGGTATTGTGTTTCCACATTGCTCCATTGGTTATTTACATTTTCTTCCATGTTTACAAGGCCATTATAACCAGATATTGCCCAAATGGCTACTATTGCTACGATGGCAATGATTGCGATTGTTGATTTTTTCATTGTTCTTATTTTTTTTTGTTATGAATTATATTATCTGTTCGAACTATATATTACTTTGTTGATGTATAAAACAGTGCATGATTAATTAAAATCTGCTTCCGGCACCTCCACCACCGAAACTGCCTCCACCAAAACTGCCACCTCCGAAGCCTCCTCCACTACCAAAGTTACGTCCCATGCTTCCTCCAAAGATAACCGGACCAGAGCCACCCCGATAATGTTCATCATAGTTGCTTTGTTGGCGCTTAACAATGTGTCCGCAGTGATGACAAATATAGGTGATTTCTTCTTTTTTTACTCCACCGCGGCGATAAAGCAAAATAGTGTCACTACGTTGTAGCTTGTGTTTGCCGCAATGTGGGCATTTGCTTGCTTGTTGTATTCCCCACCATATCAATCCAATGCCAATAATAAAAAGACCAAGCAGAACTGCCATGATAAGTATAGCTTCATGTCCGCTATTCTCTTCTTTAACCTTTTGGTTCGTCATCGAACCCTCTAACTGTTTACATACAGCTTGTACACCGATTATCATACCTTCATCCCAGCGATTGTTTTTCAAATAGGGTATCATGTAGCGTGTTTGAATACGTTTGCAGATGGCATCCGGTAAATCACCTTCCAATCCATAGCCTGTTGCAAACTGGATGCAACGTTGATTTATAACGAGTAAAATAACCAATCCGTTGTCGTTTTTAGCTTTCCCTACGCCCCATTCCTGTCCTAATTGATAGGCAAAATCAAAACAATCAGTATCACCAATGCTACCTACTACTACAACAACCGTTTCAATACCAGTATGCTCTTCTAAAGCGTACAATAGGCGGTCAATACTATCGCAAGCTGCTTGCGATAATATGTTGTCAGGGTTGCAAGTGTAGCGAGTTCGGTCTTGCAGATGTACTTTGGGTATGTTGTTGGTAGTGCGTATTGTGATTTGTGCATTTATTAAACTGCTACACAGATAGATGAGCACAGCGAACAAGTAAGTTCTCTTCATGACCAGATAGTTAATGTATGTATTTATCTACAAATTTTTTTACCCGAAGGGTATATTCTTCCGGTAGGTCTCGATACGAATTGGCATGGTCAATACCCGGTGATAGCCACAATTCTTTAGGCTCTGGTTTGGCTTCATATAATGGGTGAACCATCCAAGTGGGCACATAGTCATCGGCATCTCCATGAATGAAAAGCATGGGGCGATGGCTTTGCTTGATGGATTCTAATGCTGATGCTTCTTTAAATCCCCAACCATATTTCTGCTTACATAAGTAGCTGGCTACGTTTAATAATGGGAAAGTAGGGAATCCAAACCCGGCAAATTCATCCCATACCGAGGTGTAGCCGCAATCGGCTACAAAACATTTAACATATGGAAGTTGGTGTACTCCTTTTTCAACTTCACCGGCTACCATCATGGTGGTGGCAGCTCCCATGGAGATGCCATGCACGACAGCTTGGATGCCGGTACTATATAGATAAGTACTATCGCCTTCAGTGATTTCTACATTTTGTCTTCCAAACAATTCATCTGCGTGTTCTATCCATTCCAATACGTCTAAGCGGTCTTTCCACCCCATCTGTATTTCTGTTCCTTCACTCATGCCGTGTGCATAAAGGTCGGGTAGTAAGATGTTGTAACCTAACCCTTTGCTATACAAATAACCAATCATTAGCATGCGGATGGCATTGTCGGTATATCCGTGTACGATGATAGCGGTCTTGTGGGTGGGTATCTTTGCCGGTACCATTAAGGCATGTAGATTAGTACCTTCACGGTTGGTTAGATAAGTGCTGTAGATAGCTCCTTCGGCTTGTAGGCTGTCTATCCACGCTCCCACTTTAGGGTATGTCTCTTTCATATAGGCAATACTACCTTCAATGTTACGGCTTTTGTAATGTAGTGCTTCTGGTTTTAAAGAATAGTCTAGCATTTTATTGCCGATGAATATTGTTGCAACACACAAGAGTGCCAATAGCACTATGCTTCCGATTATTATTTTTTTCTTCATCTCTTTATTCAATAAGTATTGTTATTTTTGCCAGATTTCCCAAGCTGCGAAAGCCTGTAATAATAACATTTCAAGTCCGTTTTTTACTTCGGCTCCTTGTTCTTTGCCTCGTTTCATGAAAAGAGTTTCATCGGGGTTATATAATAGGTCGTATAATAAGTGATTGGGAGTCAGATGTTCATAAGGAATCTCCGGACACTCGTTGACCTTTGGATACATTCCTAATGGTGTAGTGTTTATAATGATGGTATGTTCTGCGATTACTTCTGGTGTCAGTTGTTGATAACTTAACTGTTTTTTATTCTTAGGGCTACGTGATACGAATGTGGCTTCAATACTCAAATCTTTTAATCCATATAAAACCGCTTTGGATGCTCCTCCTGTTCCTAATATCAAAGCCTTAGTATGATGTGGTTGCAACATAGGTTCAATTGATTGTGTAAAACCAATGATGTCAGAATTGTAGCCTATTAGTTTGGGCTTCCCTTTACTTTGAGGGAGAATCTTAATGACGTTTACAGCACCGATTTTCTTAGCGGTTTCTTTATCCAATTCATCTAAATAAGGGATTACCTGCTCTTTATAAGGGATTGTTACGTTGAGACCACGTAGAGTGGGATTTCCTGCAATGACCTTGTGGAAATCTTTAATAGTAGGAATTTCAAAATTAACGTACTCTGCGTCGATGTTTTCTGCTTTAAACTTCTCGTTGAAGTAACCGACAGAAAATGAATGTCCTAATGGATAACCAATTAAACCATATTTTTCCATATTCTATTTGTTTATATCGTTTGGTTTGTAGATTGTCATTTTGTGGCTATGTAAAGGGTGCTGATGCCCAAGGTTAATCTTTTGAACTTTACTTCTTTGAAGCCTGCCTTTTTAATGATTTCTTGCATAACTTCGCCTTGTGGAAAAGCCTTGATGCTTTCCGGTAGATAAGTATAAGCACTATTGTCTTTTGAAATAACTCTTCCTATAATAGGTATGATTACTTTTGAGTAAATCTTGTAGAGTTGCTTCATTGGAAATTGGTTAGGAATGCTTAACTCCACAATAACCAGATGTCCATTGCTGCAAAGCACTCTGTACATTTCTTGAAGTGCCTTGTCCAATCCGACAAAGTTTCTGATCCCAAAGGATACGGTGACAGCATCAAATGTTTCATTTTTAAATGACATGGTTGTGCAATCTTCGCAGGCAAAGCGGATGACTTCTGATAATCCTGCTTCGTTTACTTTCCGACGAGCTACTTCCATCATTTTTTCACTGATGTCAATCCCGGTCAGACTGTCTGGTTGTAGTATCCGATAGGCTAATAGAGCAAAATCTCCAGTACCGGTAGCTACGTCGAGTATTTGTTTTGGGTGATAGGGTAACAATGTTTTCACTGCTTTCCTACGCCAATATCGATCGATACCTAATGAAAGAGTGTGGTTTAAACGGTCGTAAGTGGGGGCTATGTGGTTAAACATAGCCTCCACTTGCTCGCGTTTACTTCCTTTGTATCCTTGTGGGAAGACCTTATCTTGAGGAAAGTCCATTATTTCAAATACTCGCTTACGTTCTTTTCAATACGTGCAGCAATATCGTCAGTGATTTCACGGATGAATTTCTCACCGGTGATGTGTTCGTAAAGTTCGATGTAACGTTCACTGATGCTATTAACAATCTCGTCTGTCATTTCGGGTACTTGCTGGCCTTCTTTTCCTTGGAAACCATTATCCATCAGCCATTCGCGCACAAATTCCTTTGACAATTGCTTTTGGGGTTCTCCCTTTTCGAATCGTTCTTCGTAGCCTTCACTGTAGAAGTAACGACTGCTGTCGGGTGTATGGATTTCGTCCATCAAGTAAATCTTACCATTGTGTTTGCCGAATTCATATTTGGTATCTACCAAAATGAGACCGCGTTCGGCTGCAATTTCGGTACCACGTTTGAAAAGAGCTAAGGTATATTGTTCCAACAAAGCATACTCTTCGGGGGTTGCAAGACCTTGTGCCAAAATCTCTTCTTTACTGATGTCGGCATCGTGTTCTCCAATTTCTGCTTTGGTTGTTGGAGTAATGATGGGTTCCGGGAATTTTTGGTTTTCCTTCATACCTTCAGGTAACTTTACACCACAGATTTCGCGTACACCGCTCTTATAAGCTCGCCATGCCGAGCCACAGAGATAACCGCGAACAATCATTTCTACAAGGAAACCTTCACACATGACACCTACTGTTACCATCGGGTCGGGAGTTGCTAACTTCCAGTTGGGGCAGATGTCTGTTGTAGCATCCAGAAATTTCGCTGCAATCTGGTTTAGCATTTGCCCTTTGAAAGGAATGCCTTTAGGCAACACGACATCGAATGCCGAGATGCGGTCGGTAGCTACCATTACGAGCTTGTCGCCCATATTATACACGTCACGTACTTTTCCGTGGTACACTCCCACTTGTCCGGGAAAGTTGTACTCTGTTGCAGTTAAAGCTTTCATGTTTGTTTTGATTATTGTTATATGATTAAAATTCTTTATTTGATTGTTTTGAAATAGGTATAATGCTATTCTTATTCTCTATCTTTCTGTTTTTTTTTGTAGTTTCCTCTCTTCCTTGATATTTTTCTGCTCTTTGTCAAATCGTTCATATGCTTCCACAATTTTCGTTACTAATTTATGGCGCACAATGTCTTTCTTGTTCAATTCTATAAAACTGATACCTTTCACTCCTTTCAATATTTTCAAGGCTTGCACCAAGCCTGATGTTTGCGATGTAGGAAGGTCTATCTGTGTCATGTCACCGGTTACTATCATCTTAGTGTTCATCCCCATTCGGGTAAGGAACATTTTTATTTGTGCAGAGGTAGTGTTCTGAGCTTCATCGAGGATGACAACAGCATCGTTCAGTGTGCGGCCACGCATAAAGGCTAATGGAGCTATTTGTATGATGTTTAATTCCATGTATTCTTTTAGCTTGGCAGCCGGTATCATGTCTTGTAGTGCATCGTAGAGAGGTTGTAAGTAGGGGTCAATCTTTTCTTTCATGTCACCGGGCAGAAACCCTAACTTTTCACCGGCTTCTACTGCAGGGCGGCTTAAAATGATTTTTTTTATCTCTTTGTTTTTTAAAGCACGTACTGCCAATGCTATGGCCGTGTAGGTTTTTCCCGAACCTGCAGGGCCAATGGCAAACAGCATATCGTTCTTGTAGAATTCATCGACCAGTTTTTGTTGATTTTCGCTGCGGGGAATAATAGGTTTTCCGGTAACACTGAATACAATGACATTCCCACTTTTTTCGGCTTGCGGTTTGTTTCCTTTAATAATGTCTATGATGACTTCTTCTTTCAGCGAATTATATTCGGCACAATATCTTTCTAATTTGAGGATGTTTTCTTCAAAAGCACACATTTCCTCTTCGTCGCCAAGCACTTTGATAATATTGCCGCGGGCTACGATGCGCAACTTGGGATATAAAGCTTTTATCAGTTGCATGTTGGTATTGTTCACGCCATAGAAAATGACGGGATCAATATCTTCCAATACTATTAGTTTTTCTATCATTCAGTTTCTTTTGCTTTAAAACGCAAAGATAATGGAAAGTAGTAAAATCCTTTCTACGTTTTCCATAAAAAAAATGTGTTATCCTCAAAAAACATTCTTTTTCTGTGACTCTTAATAATAAATTATTTCACCTCCATTATCGGTGTCGGCATACTTCTTTAGCAATTCAAGTATCATTTCGGCAGCCTCTTTCAGTCCGTCTTCTCCGCTATAACCATTGATAAGGGCTAAAATATGGGTGGTTTCCAATCCCATTTTTGTGCGCTCATGGTCGCTGGTTGGGGTACCAATTCCTCCTATGGAGTCTCTGTAAATAGGCAATCCTTCGATGTTTAGCGTGCCGCGTCCGATGCCTTCGAATGGCTCATCTGCTTTTCCGATACCCAAACAAAGGTCAGTACCTTGAATTTTATCTGCATCAAATCCGCCAATGGAGAATCCTGTGCGAAGCGAAACCAGGTTGATTAAATCAACCAATGTGTCAATTTGATAGAGGTCGATGCCACGAAGTAATCTTCTGCGTAAAGCTTCTGCACTGGGACGATAGCGACTGGGGTCTTTCCCACAAACACGATAGGCTTGTCGGGTAGCCTCGATGGCTCGTTGGTTTTTGATGCTTTCAGTGGTTTCGGTAGCTTGCAATTCTTTGGTAAAAGTAGCAATCTCTTTCCATAAGCCTTCGCTATAACTACTGTTTTTTACAGGAGCAAATACAGCAGCTCCTCGAAAATTGGGGCAACGTTGTTTGATTTCTTCAGCTACAGTGATGTTGAATTTCATTTTCTTCTATGAATTAATCATGATTCCCGTCAGAATTCTTCCTGAATGTATGCCCATTCGACGGGCTGAAAAGAACTCTTGATAACGGGTAAATGTACAAATGTTTGAATGATAAATCTGTTTTTCGGGTACTTCGAGGTCTAACAGTTGCAGGTAGTTAGCGGCTGGTAAATCGATGTGCCATTTGTGTGTTTCTGGATGCCATTGTGAGATGTACTCCATTGGAAATCCATTATTTTGAAATGCTTCGTACACTTCGTCGCCTACTTCGAAGGCATCGAGTGAGATTCCCGGTCCGATAACGGCTTGAATATTTTCTCCTTTGCAACTATATAAACGTTGCATCTCTTCAAAACAGATGGTTACAATTTTCCCAACACTGCCTCTCCATCCGGCATGAATGGTGGCTATGACTTTTTCTTGTTGGTCATAGAGTAGGATGGGGATACAGTCGGCTGTTGAAACGCATAGGCAAACATTGATTTCTTTGCTAATTACAGCATCGATGCCTTGTAATGCTTGGTGTTGTTCGTTGTCGGTCATCGACAGAAACGTTTGGTCTATGTGACAGCATTTCGTGCCGTGTGTCTGATAAGGGATAATCAGTTTTGGGGATGGATGTGGCAAAGCCGCACAAAGCAATTGTTGGTTGCGTTGTACGGCTTGCATATTGTCTCCGGTATAGGGGGTACAATTCATGCTGGCATAGTTCCCTTTGCTATATCCACCCTCACGAGTTGTACTGAACGAGGTGACTCCTTTTATCGGGTAATAGATCATTCTTCGTCCCAATCTTCTTCGTATTCAAAATCTTCAAAGTCTTCGATGTCATCATCGTCATTGTCAATGTATTCAAAATCGAAGTCTTCGTCTTCTCCTTCGTCGGCAAGTTCTTTTTGCAGGTAACTGAGGTCTTTGGAGCGGTGGGCAATACTTTCAATTTTGCCTTCTATCTTGTTGCTCTCTTTGTTCAGTTCTTCCCACAAGATGTCTTTTAAGACATTGATGCCCATACCTGTTATGGATGAGATGAAGATGTGCGGGATGCCTTCGGGTAAGGTTGGCTCAATTTCGTCCATCAGTTCTTCATCCAGCATGTCACTTTTGGTGATGGCCAGTACACGTTGTTTGTCTAACATTTCCGGATTGAAGGTTCGCAACTCGTTCAACAGAATTTCATATTCCTTGCGGATGTCATCGCTGTCGGCAGGTACCATAAATAGCAGCAGTGAATTGCGTTCGATGTGTCGCAAGAAGCGTATTCCTAATCCTTTTCCAGCACTGGCTCCTTCGATAATGCCGGGAATGTCGGCCATTACAAATGATTTGCCTTCTCTATAGGATACGATGCCCAGCATTGGTTCCATTGTGGTAAACGGATAGTTGGCAATTTTGGGCTTTGCCGATGAAACGGAAGAGAGTAGTGTAGATTTTCCGGCGTTGGGGAAGCCTACTAAACCTACGTCGGCAAGTAGTTTCAGCTCCATGATGACTGTCATTTCCTGCATGGGTTCACCGGGTTGTGCAAATCGGGGTGCTTGGCGGGTTGGAGTTTTGAAATGCCAGTTACCCAACCCTCCACGTCCTCCTTTCAGTAGGATGACTTTTTGGTCATGTTCGGTAACGTCACAGATGTATTCTCCAGTTTCGGCATTATAGACAACTGTTCCGCAAGGAACTTCTATGACTTTATCGGCGCCGTCTTTCCCAAAACTACGGTTTTTAGAGCCCGACTCTCCATGCCCGGCCATGATGTGACGGTCATAGCGCAGGTGAAGCAGTGTCCAATAATTGCGATTACCTTTTAATATAATGTGTCCTCCACGTCCGCCGTCTCCTCCGTCAGGACCTCCGTTAGGAGCATATTTGGCTCGGCGCATGTGGGTTGAACCTCTTCCGCCTTTCCCTGAACGGCAGTAAATCTTTACATAATCAACGAAATTACTTTCAGCCATACTTCACCTCTTTGAATGGATTACTTTAGTTTCTTACTCTTTTACCTTGTCAATGGCGTGGCAGATGTCATTGAAAATGCCATCCATGCTACCTACACCGGTAATGTGGCAATATTGTCCTTCGTTCTTGTACCAGTCGATGAGTGGTGCTGTTTGGTTGTGATATACGTTCAGACGTTTCTTGATGGTTTCTTCGTTGTCGTCGGCACGTCCACTTTCCTTTCCACGTTTGATGAGTCGGGTAACCAATTCTTCGTCGGGCACATCCAAGTCGAGCATGATGCTTACGGTTTGATTGCGTTCGGCCAGCATTTTCTTCAGTGCTTCGGCTTGAGGTATGGTACGGGGGAAGCCGTCGAAAATTACACCTTTGCTTTCGGTGAAGCTGTCTAATACACCGGCCAGAATGTCAATCATCAGTGCATCGGGTATCAACTGTCCGTTGTCGATAAATCCTTGTGCTGTTTTACCCAATTCACTTCCTTTTTTGATTTCGGCACGTAGCACTTCGCCGGTTGAGATGTGATTGATGCCATATTGGGCAACGATGCGTTCGCTTTGAGTTCCCTTCCCAGAGCCGGGACCTCCAAAAATTACAATGTTTAGCATATCTTTACGTTCTTATTTTACTGATGAGTATGCGTTGTTGTTTGTGCAGTGTAGCATACATCTTTTCAGTTTTAGTCAAAAAAAATATTTGTTATTCGTTCTCTATTACTGTATAAATGTCCTTGAAGTTTCTTCCCAACCCGTCGTAATCCAATCCGTAGCCTACAATGAAGTCGTTGGGGATATTCATAGCTACATATTCTACATTCAATGGCACTTGTAGCTTTTCGGGTTTCATCAATAGCGTAGCAATATGAATTTCGGCCGGATTTTTGGCTTTTAATGTTTCAAGCAAGCGTTGCATGGTCAATCCGGTATCTACAATGTCTTCTATTATCACTATGCATCGTCCGTTAATGTCTTCATTGAGGCCGATTACTTCAGTAATTTTACCGGTTGAGGCAATGCCTTGGTAAGAAGCCAGCTTAACAAACGAAATTTCACAAGGAATAGTTATGCGCTTCATTAAGTCGGCGGCAAACATGAACGAACCGTTCAAGATACATAGAAATAGAGGATTCTTGTCGGCAAGATTTTGACTGATAGCAGCAGCTATCCTATCTACCTCTTTCAAGATAGTTTCTTCGTTGATAGAAATTTTAAAGCTTTTGTCTTTAATTGCTATAATGTCCATATTACGGCATATTATTAAATTGGCAACAAAGATAGTTAATTTATTTCACTCCATTACTATTTTATTAAGATTTTATTTCGTAGCTAAATTACGCCGAATTCTTGTTTGTCAATCTTAAAATAGAATTGATTATCTTTGCTGTAAATAGTAAATTAATCTTTACAAGTTGGAGTCAATGGAAACATCCTTTAGTAAGTTACTCAACTACCTATAGCTAAATGACTAACTACCTATAGGTAGATGACTAACTACTTATAGGTAGTTGCCCTTCTACCTATAGGTAGTTGAACAACCCATTTCCGGGTGCTGTCTTTTCCTGATTGGGGTAAGTTTCTACTAATATATTTACTTTATTTGCTTGTTGCGTACTCGCCAATAGGAGTTCTTTACTTCGCGTCCTACATCTTTCCAATTGGGAATTTTTTTTAAATGCTGCCGACGGATAGGAGCATCCCATATCAACAGAAGTAAAAATAGGAAGATGCAGCCATAGATGACCCACCCATAGATTTGCTTGATGCTGATTTCCATCATTTGTAGAATGAATTCTTCCATATATTCATTGAACGGAAAAGGAGAGCGGCTGAAGGATACATTATCTACATAGCTGCCATATCGTGACAGGTTGTCGGGGATATAATAAGAGAGACCTTGGGTATATATCGCTGCTCCTAATACGCCACCCACTACCATATGGAGCATATTGAATACACCTAAACTTTGAAAAAAATGAGGAAAGCTCATCAATTGTTGTAACGAGGTAATGAATACAATGCTCAGTATCGAATAGGCAAATCCACGACAAAATACAATCGGGTAGAGTTGCGATAGGTGGATATCTGAACTGATGATGAAATAATAGCCCATCAAGTAACAGATAAGAATACCAAACCCTACCAATATCAGTTTGATGTAGTTTAGCTTTTGCAGATGCATCCACCAAAAAGAGAAACCACAACCACCGAGAATACCAACAATGGCCCACCAGTTAAGCTGTACGAATACGGTTTCGTGATAGTGCATCACCTCTTCGTAAAACACCTCTTCGAGTACATGCTCGGTGGCCAAGAAACCCTCTACCAATGTTATAAGTAGTAGCAGGGGTAGAAGTCTTTTATATTTCCACATTGCCGGTTCCAAAAAAGGATGACGAATGGTATGCATCCGCCAAACAGCAATGATGAGGGTAGCCAATGAAGTAAATGTAACTTGCCTAATAATCGGACTGTTCCACCAATCATACCAATCACCATAATCGAAGATGAAAGCTACTTGCAAACTAAAGGCTGCCCAAAGAGCACCACCCAACCAATCAATGCCGAACAGAGGAAATTTGCGCATGAAGCGGAAGTGACAGATGCAAGTGCGCAGCACCAACAGGTCTATTATCATAATGCCACAAATAAACCAATGCATAAATTCCCAACTAAAGTAATGTGCTAAGTAAACAGTCAGCAAGTCGGACAACTGAATGCTACAAAGAATAACAATGTGTAGTACCGGAAAAAATATGGTAAAATCACGTTTCGGGGTAAGCCATAATTGAATGTTAGACATACATTCAAAAGTCCCTTGTATTTTACAAATACCTTCAATAAAACAAACGAGCCACAATAAAGGCAGAAAAGTGATGTGCGGTGCAAACAAGTTGCACAGCAACACACCCGTTGCCGCCGAAGTAAGCAGTGTCTTATTGGTGAAACGGAACTTCATGCGAAACAGTAAAGGAAAATAAATAGCCATGCCGGCCAAATTGGCATACATGCACATCAATAAGTCCTCGCGCATCAGGGCTGTAGAGCCTATCATGTGGTTCAGAGAACCCAAATAGACCCCACCGGAAAGCTGGAAGGTAAACGCAAAAAGCAGGTAAATCCAGGGCCGGATGCTACTTGGCACAAAGCTGTTAAACATAGGCATGGCAAATGCGCCATGCTGAGTAGATGAAGTCATGGCCTAATATTTTATTTTACATTCAACATTCAAGCCGGCACGCAGCCGGGCTAAAGCTTCAAGAGAGTTATCAGCCAATGAAATGCGTATAGGGACACGTTGTTCTACCTTAACGAAGTTGCCACTGGCATTGTCTTGCGGTATAAGTGAAAAAGCTGCCCCGGTAGCGTCACTGATGCTTTCAACTTTCCCTTTGTATATGATGTCGGGAACGGCATCTACTATTATTTCTACCTCAGCATTGATATGGATATTGTGTAGTTGAGTTTCCCGATAATTGGCTATCACCCAAAGGTCGCTATCATCAACAATGTTCACCATCGTTTGTCCGGGCTGTACCAATTGACCTTCATGGATGTCAAGTCGGCCGGTTATGCCATCGCAAGCAGCAGTTATAATGGTATATGAAAGATTCAGTTTGGCCAAATCGACAGCCGTTTCGGCCAAACGGATGCCGGCTTCATTTTGTCCTAATCGTTGTGTCTGCTCTTTTTTAGATAAGGAAGTAGATTCTTTGGCTCGCAAAACTTGTTCGTAGCGAGCTTGTATGGCTTCATAAGTGGTTTTTACGTGGTCATATTGTTGCTTGGTAACAGCTTCTTCCTTTAATAATTGTTCATAACGCAGCAACTCGCGCTTTGCATTTTCCATCTGTACACTTACCTCTGTGATGGCAGCATCGCTGATGCCGAGGTTGTTGTGCATGGTAGCAATGCCTACACTTGTTGCTCTATGACCGGCCAGTGCATTGGCTAAATCGGCCTCTGCCTGAGCCAATCTTAAGCGAAATTCACTATCTTCAATAACAACCAATGTGTCTCCTTTCCTGACTTTTTGAAACTCATTGAAACGTATTTCTTTGATAAATCCTGTGATACGGCTATTAATAGGGGTAATGTGTTGACGTATTTGTGCATTGTCTGTCCACTCTACATTCCCTAAATGTACAAATCTGGAACAGATATAAACGAATCCACCTAAAAGGAAGCAAATAATCAGTGAGTTGTAAATTAAACGTTGTACTTTTCTTGTAATCATAATTATTCTTTTTTTTAAATAGTAGTTACTGTTAAAGTGTATGAGTGATGTATCTCATTTTATAATGGTGGTAGATAACATTGATGCGTGCATTGACTAAACCTATTTCAGCACTGAGTTTCATGTTGCCGGCATCAAGTAAATCTGTCAGTAAAGATAGCCCGTTGCAGTATCGGTTGTAAATGATATCGTAGTTCTGTTGTGCCAATTCAACGCTCTTTACTTGAGTGTTTAGTTCTTTAAAAGCCGTTAAAAAGTTTATGTGACTGGCTTGTACGGCATGGTTAATATGCTCTTCGGTTACCCCTTGTTGCTCTTGGGCACGTCGAGCATTGAGGCGAGCTTGTTTTACTTTCTTATTGCTTTTAAACAGTGAGGACAGGTTATATTGCATTCCAATACCTATATACCAATAGTTGAAGTTCTTATTGATGACTGGTACTTCTATGGTGATGGGGCCATCAAAATGGTTGGTTGCTACTAATGCCACTTTGGGTAATTGAGCTGCACGCTCCAAATGCACTTGTTGTTGGCTTATTTCTACTCCAAGTTGTGCTTGTTTCAAATGGGCATTGTGTAGGGTAGCTGTTTCTTGCCAATAGCTCTCAGTCAGAGTTTCTACCTCTTGATGTAGCAGGGCAGTATCGGGTTGAATGACTGTTTCATCCGGCAGGTGCAGTGTCGTAACCAGTTGATGATTCATTATTTTCCGTGTATCTCTTACTTTTGTCAGTTGTAATAGCAGGTTTTCACGTTGTAACTCATAGCGAGTAATATCGTTTTTCAAAGCCGTACCTTCGTTTTGGCGTGCTTCCATGTTCTTGATGACTTGAGCTGTCAACTTCAAATTATCCAGCAATACCTGTTCTTGATTGCTTAGTTTGTAGAGGTCAAGATAATAACCGGTCAGTAAAAAACGTATCTCTTGCTGATTCTTCAGATAGTCCAGCTCACTCATTTTTACTCCTAATTCAGCCAATCGGATGCCACTACTGATGGCACCACCACTATAAATGACTTGGCTGGCTTCTATGGCAAAGTTGTTTCCAACATGAGGCATATCTATATTCTTGCCATTCCCGAAATCTCTATCGCCGAGCCATCCATTACCTAAATAACTGACTGACAACGATGCCTCTATATCGGGCAAACGCTGTGATTTGGCAGCTTTCAATGCTTCGTGGGCACTCTCCTTACCAATGCGATAAGTTTTGATGCTTTGACTGTTCTTGTCGGCCATGCTATACATATCTTCTAAACTTAGCATGATTCTCTTCTGGGTTTGTGCCGGCACAAAATTAGCACATAACATTACGGTGAGTAATGCAACAAGTCTGTTCTTTTTGTTCATAAAATCAGATGAATTTAAACTTAATCTTTTTACCTTTTTCTTTGTTTTCGAATGCAAAGGTAGGAAAAAAGAGTAATAACTTGTGACTATATAATAACGTTCTTTAACACTTAAATGCTCTTATTCCGAACCCTTTGTCTTATCTTTACAGCACTAAATAAAGAGCCGTGATGAAAATATTTCCTACATTCAGTATCAAAGAGTTAGATAAATATACCATTGAGCATGAACCCATCAGTTCCATTGAGTTAATGGAACGCGCAGCAGCGGCGTTGGTACAAGCCTTTGTAGAACAGTTCCCCGATAGGAATACCCCCATTGTGATATTTGCAGGGCCGGGCAACAACGGTGGCGATGCACTTGCTGTGGCAAGGCTGTTACCGGAGGGATATCAACCGGTAACTTACCTGTTTAATCCCAAGGGAGAACTCTCGTCTGATTGTCAAGTGAACCGTGATCGTTTGGTAGAAACCACCCATCGTGTACTCAATGAAGTGGTGTCACAATTTGTTCCACCAGCACTGACGGAGGAAACAGTGGTAATCGATGCACTTTTTGGTAGCGGATTAACACGTCCCTTGCAGGGAGGCTTTGCAGCAGTAGTGCGTTATATCAATGCTTCACCCGCTACAGTGGTGGCTATAGATGTACCATCGGGCTTGATGGGTGAAGACAATGCCGGTAATGAGTTACAGAACATTGTGAAAGCCGATTTTACATTTTCGCTTCAGTTGCCTAAATTGGCCTTTCTTTTTGCAGACAATGCACCGTTTGTTGGTCATTGGAAGTTGCTCGACATAGGTTTAAGTCGGGAAGCTATTGAACAGATGGATACTGATTGTTACCTGACAGAGCCTGAAGAGATGCGTCGCCTGCTGAAGCCACGCAATCAATTTGCCCATAAGGGTGAATTTGGAAAAGGCTTACTCATAGCCGGTAGTCAAGGCATGGCCGGTGCTTCTGTTTTGGCAGCTAAGGCAGCTTTGCGTTCGGGCATAGGATTGTTGACGCTACATATACCTTATTATAATAATATCATACTGCAGACTGCTGTGCCCGAAGCTATGACAGAATTGGATTACAACGACCGTCGTTTTACCGAATCAACCGATACTGATGCCTATACAGCTGTAGCTATAGGACCGGGATTAGGGCAAGCAGCCGATACGGAGCAGGCTTTGTTGGAGCAGATAGACAACACTGTGGTGCCGATGGTCATTGATGCCGATGCCTTGAATCTGCTGGCAAAGAATCCTTCCTATCTGACAAGACTACCTAAAGGAAGTATTCTGACTCCTCACGTCGGAGAATTGGAACGTTTAGTGGGTAAATGTGCCAATGCCTTTGAACGGTTGCAACGGACACTACGTCTTGCTGCGAAAAGTGGTGCAGTGGTTGTATTGAAAGGAGCCTATACGGCTGTTTGCCTTCCTAACGGCCATGCTTATTTTAATCCGACGGGAAATCCGGGCATGGCTACAGGAGGTAGCGGCGATGTGTTGGTAGGGGTGCTGTTGTCTCTATTGGCTCAAGGTTATTCTTCGGCCGATGCTGCCCGTTTGGGTGTCTATCTGCATGGCCTTGCGGGAGACTTGGCTGCTGCCGAAGTAGGAGAAGTGTCGTTGGTAGCCAGCGATTTGATTGCCTACCTACCTAAAGCCATCACTTCCTTGTCGTGATGTGAAAACATCCTTGTTTCAGTTCATATTTGATGTAGCATCGGTTAGCTTGGCGAAGGTCGCGCAACACTTCGCTAAGTACCAATTTCAATGTGTCGTTTCGTACACTCTGCATCGGTTGTCCATCCACCTCTTCTATCTTGTCAAAGCGTTTCCACGATACGTCGAATGTAGTACCATAGCGATGTACACTGTTGGCACTGGCATTGATGTTAGTACGACGCAATCGGCGTACATCGTCGTCGGTGCGTAATACTGAGGTTACAATTACTTTGTTGGGATTCAGCCCTTTTGATTCCAAAGAGTCGAGGAAGTTACGGCCGATGTCTTCCAATAAACGGGCGGCACCGGGAATGAGGTAGGGGATGGAGTGGGTTAATGAATCTACGCTGTACAAGTCGTTGTTCTCAATCAGTTGTAGTTTCTTTTTTAGTTTTTCTGCAGCTTTGCGGTCTTTTACAGCCGGTACTCCGATGGCCTGTGCAATGGCCATGTGTTTATCATTCAGGTCGGGGAAGGAACGTTTGTAACTGATTACTCCCCGTACATTGCGAGGTTCGTTCATTTTCATGGTTTTTTCGTTGTGACAGGCACAACAGAGGGTGGCACTGACGAGGCTTAAAAGGATAGATATAAAAAAGTGTCTCATGTGTTAGTTGTTTTAAAAGCGGGGCAAATATAAGGTTTTTTCTTTACTTTGCACTATCTTTGCCGGCTGAAACGCGAAAGAAAGCAGGATTATGCAGAGATATTTCATCTATTTGGCCTACGATGGCACAGCTTATCATGGCTGGCAAGTGCAGCCAAACGGTAACAGTGTGCAGGAAGAATTGCAACGGGCACTCTCCACATTGTTGCGTCGCACAGTGGAGGTGGTGGGGGCCGGAAGAACCGATGCCGGTGTGCATGCTCGGTTGATGGTAGCTCATTTTGATAACCCCGAACCGCTTGACAGGCAGTTTATGACCGACAAATTGAACCGTTTACTGCCTCCTGATATTGCTGTTTATGAACTGAAACCAGTTAAAGAGGAGGCGCATGCCCGCTTCAGTGCTACTAGTCGTAGGTATGAGTACTATGTTACGACGGCCAAGACTCCGTTTCATAGACAGTACCGTTGTCGTTTGTTTCAAGTGCCCGACTTTGAACTGATGAATCGGGCGGCGGCCACGTTGCTGGAATATACCGACTTTACCAGCTTTTCTAAACTACATACCGATGTGAAGACCAATAATTGCCGGGTAACCCATGCCAGCTGGACGCAGGTTGATGCTACGACTTGGGTGTTTACCATCGAAGCCGATCGCTTTCTGCGAAATATGGTTCGTGCTGTGGTAGGCACACTGCTTGAGGTGGGGCGTGGCAAGATGTCGGTCGATGGTTTTAGGCAGGTCATCGAACAGAAGAATCGTTGCTGTGCCGGAACTTCCGTTCCCGGTGAAGCTCTCTTCTTGGTGAATGTTTGTTATCCTGACGATTTGTTTCTCTACTCCTCTAATATATAATATAAGATGTGGTTACTTCTTGCCTTTCTTTCGGCTACTTTACTGGGTTTTTACGATGCTTTCAAGAAGCAGTCGCTGAAGAATAACGCTGTGCTACCGGTGTTGTTTCTCAATACCCTCTTTTCCAGCTTGGTGTTTTTGCCGTTTGTGCTTTTGTCGTTCTACTCACCAGAGGTATTACAAGGTACTTTGTTTGAGATGCCTGTGGTGGGGTGGGAGACTCATCGTTATATTTTACTAAAGTCGTTCATCGTTTTATCTTCGTGGATATTCGGTTATTTCGGCATGAAGCATCTGCCCCTTACTATCGTGGGGCCTATCAATGCCACTCGTCCTGTCATGGTATTGCTGGGTGCCTTGTTGTTGTTTGGCGAACGGCTGAACCTTTTTCAGTGGATTGGTGTATTGTTGGCTGTGCTTTCCTTCTTTTTGCTTAGTCGTTCGGGAAAGAAAGAGGGGATTGACTTCAAGCACAACCGCTGGATATTTTTCATTGTAATGGCAGCGGTAATGGGGGCTGTCAGTGGGTTGTATGACAAGTATTTGATGGGGCGCCTCAATCCCATGTTGGTGCAATCGTGGTATAACATCTACCAAGTCTTTATTATGTGTCCCATTATCTTGTTGTTATGGTATCCCAAACGCAAGAGTAGTACTCCTTTCAGGTGGCATTGGGCCATTCCGTTGATTTCTCTGTTTCTGAGTGCAGCCGACTTTGCTTACTTCTATGCCCTTAGTTTCGACGACTCTATGATTTCCATCGTGTCGATGGTGCGTCGAGGTAGTGTGGTGGTTTCGTTTGCTTTTGGTGCCCTATTCTTCCGTGAAAAGAACTTAAAATCGAAAGCAATCGACTTGATTCTTGTGTTAATCGGAATGTTCTTCTTATATTTGGGCAGTCAATAGTGGTGTGACAGATTATTTTTCATTTTTAAATTTACAATAGAACAGTGGCAGAAGATTTACAAATAGCAAATGGCACGAAAGCCGAAAAGTATGAGACATTGTTGCCCCAAGTACGGGCTTTGATAGAAGGTGAAACCGACTGTGTGGCCAACTTGGCCAATGTGGCGGCAGCGTTGAAAGAGACATTCGACTTCTTTTGGGTGGGCTTTTATCTGGTGAAGGAGGAACAGTTGGTGCTTGGCCCGTTTCAAGGGCCGGTAGCATGTACCCGCATTCGTCGAGGACGAGGTGTGTGTGGTACGGCTTGGACGGAGAACAAGACGTTACTGGTGCCCGATGTGGAGCAGTTCCCCGGTCACATAGCTTGCAGCTCGTTGTCGCGCTCGGAAGTAGTAGTACCGCTTCGTAATGCCGAAGGCGAGGTGTGTGGTGTACTCGATATTGATAGCCGAGAGCTGGCGACATTCGACGAAGTAGATGCTTGTTATTTGGAAAAACTGTGTAGCGAACTTCAATGTCTTATTTGAATTTTCTTTTTAGACAGACTGTTATGTTACGAAACAACTTGTTTATATTATGCATATTGCTCTCCTTCTCTCTGCATGCCCAGACGGCCAAGGAGTGCTATAAGGCGATGCCCGATTCGCTGGCACCGTTGCTTACTGAGGTGAATCGCGCCGATTTTATTGACTTCTTGGAGAGTAACATGCGTGCTCAGGTGACCAATCGTTTGGGAGGAAAGTCGGAAATGACCCGTTTGACGGATGACTTTATCTCCATTCAAACCTCTAAACAGAGTATTTGGCAGATGAAAGTGTTGCCTTTGAACGACACTACCCGCATTGTCTGCACCGTAGCCACCGTTAGTGCCCCTGCTCGCGATAGCCACATCCGCTTTTATACCACCGACTGGAAGCCTTTGCCAACGACTCCTTACTTCTCAGGTCGTCCTACTATCGATCAATTCCTGTTGCCTAAGCCCGATTCTATCAGTACGTTTGCCTTCGAAGAGGCGCGTCGTCAGGCCAATCTGCCTCTTTTTATGGCCGAATTAAGTCCCGATGCCGCTACGTTGACCTTCACTTTCGATGCTCTTCGCTATCTGGAACGTGAAGCAGCCGAAACCTTGCGTCCGGCCATTCGTCCCACTTTGATTTACCAATGGAAGGAAGGTAGATTTCAATTGGTAGAGTGACATAAAGTTACTGATTGTAGGATATTTCTGACAAAAGAAGAAGTTTCTCTTTTTTTTGCTAACCGGTACTTTTGCAAAAAGGCCCGAAAAAAATCGAAATTTCGAGTCTTACCATTCGAAATGTGCGCTCCTACCGAGCAAACTGCGCACGTTTACCGAACAAACTCCGCACGCCAACCGTGTTTGTTGCGTACATTACCGGCAGAAACAGTGCACCTTTCCAACGAAAACATACTATCTTCTCCCTCAAAAGGTACTATCTTCTGCTTCAAAAGGTAGTATCTCCCCTCGAAAAGGGGTAAAATCAACGAATATTTACACAGTTTTGTGTGTTAAAGAAGTGTTAAATTATAGCTTAGTTGCTTGAAAACAAGTAATATAACTCATTTTTCGCTTTAAAAATTTCCACCAACACCTACCTTGCTCCGAAATAAACGATTCTCAGGCGGTTCGATTATCATTTTGTCAGTAACTTACATTTTGTCAATTCAATCCTTATCCAAAAAATAACTGTTATATAGCTTTAACTTCTGCATTATCATCCCTCTATATCCGACAGAATAACTATATTTGCACCAACCAATTACACATTATGAAAATGAAAAAGTTATTTAGTAATACGATTGTGCAGCTACTGGTAGCTGTAATTCTCGGTATCGTAGCCGGATTCTATGTAGAAGGCACCGCCTTAAGCGCCATTATCAGTTTGAAACATGTGTCAGGACAAGTGATATTCTTCTTGGTGCCACTGATTATCTTGGGCTTCATCGCCCCCTCCATTGCCCATCTGCGTAGCAATGCCTCCAGGATGCTACTCTTTGCCTTTGCCATAGCCTACCTTTCTTCTATAGGAGCCTCCTTCTTTGGAGCAGCCGTAGGATATCAAGTGATTCCCCACCTGGATATTGCAGCAGATGCCAATGCCCTAAAAGCCTTACCGGAAAATATGCTGAAAATAGATATTCCTCCCGTAATGAATGTGATGACGGCATTGGTGCTGGCCGCTTTTATCGGATTAGCAACGGCGTGGGTGAAGTCCGAAGAGTTTGTTCGTTTGCTTGATGTTTTTCAGCAAATGGTACTCCAGTTGGTCAAGAAGATTCTGCTTCCGGTACTTCCCGTATTCATCTTCTCCAACTTCTGTATCTTAAGTTATCAAGGAGCAGTAACCAAGCAACTACCCGTCTTCCTCTCTATCCTTTTGGTTGTAATACTTTGTCATTACCTCTGGTTGGCTTTGCTCTATGGCGTTGCGGCACTCTATTCGCGAAAAAATAGTTGGCAAGTATTGAAATACTACGGTCCTGCCTATCTCACAGCTTTAGGCACCATGTCTTCGGCAGCAACTTTGGGGGTTGCACTGAGTTGTGCTCGCAAAAGCCCCATACTTAGGAAAGAGATAACCGATGTTACCATACCACTCTTTGCCAACATCCATTTGTGTGGTTCAATCTTGACCGAAACAGTCTTTGTCATGACCGTTTCGCAACTGCTTTATGGCTCTATGCCCGATTTCTTCACCTTGGCTCTGTTCATCTTGTTGTTAGGACTGTTTGCTATTGGTGCGCCGGGAGTTCCGGGCGGAACAGTATTAGCCTCATTAGGCCTGATTATCTCCGTTCTTCAGTTCGACGAAGCCGGTACAGCCTTGCTACTCACCATCTTTGCTTTGCAAGACAGCTTTGGTACAGCTTGCAATGTAACGGGCGACGGCGCACTCAGCTTGATAACCGATACCTACGAAAAGAAAACAGATAAACTTAAAGAATAAATAGAATATGAACAATTGTAGCAAATTATTAGTGACTTTGGCTTCCATCCTCGTTCCGGTTTTAAGCCTTGCACAAACATTCAAGTCCTACACCACAACCGAGACGGATAGTTGGAATATTGGGGAGAAAATTTCGATGAAGTCAAAAACATCAGAATTCCCCATTCTTGTAGAAGTTACAGGCAATGAGGAAGGAGTAGAATTTCGAGCTTGGGGTACGACATTCAATGAGCTCGATTGGGATGCTTTCAATTTGTTAACTCGTGAGGAACAAGACGAGGTAATGTATAACCTCTATTCGCCTGACGGTGACTTACGCTTTACTCATGGACGAGTTTCGATGAACGCCAATGACTATGCTCGCTCTTGGTATAGTTGTAGTGAAGTGAAGGGCGATTTTGAATTGCGCTATTTTAATATTGAACGCGACAAACGTAATATTATTCCTTTGGCACGTGCAGCTCAGAAATATTGCCCGGAATTGCAATTGTTCATGAGCCCTTGGTCACCTCCCACATGGATGAAGATAAATCAAGACTATCCGGTACTTTCAAGTAAATACAATAATCAAGACCCTCTTAAAGATTATCTCCTATATATGGATGATGGAAGAAGTAACAATCCTGACGAGATGAAACTCTTGGGCGATCGTAACGGAGTCTTTCCTCGTCGTTTGGCAATGCAGGATTACTTCATTCAAGACCCACGTTATCTGCAGTGCTATGCCGATATGTTTTGTAAATTCATCGACCTTTATGCAGAACAAGGGCTTCCCATCACAAAAGTTATGTATCAGAACGAAGCCTATTCTTATACCCCATATCCGGGATGTGCATGGACAGCTGAAGGTACTTTGCGCTTTAATAATGAATATTTGGCTCCAACACTTGCCAAAAAGCATCCGGAGGTAGAACTTTGGATTGGTACATTCAATACAAACCGTTTGGATTATGTAGAAAAGATTCTTGATGACCCTGCACTGCAGAAGAATGTAAAAGGAGTTGGTACACAGTGGGAATGTCGTTATAATCTTCCACAATTACGTAAACGTTATCCTAACTTGCGCTTTATGCAGTCAGAAAGTGAATGTGGTAACGGAAGTATGGATTGGAAAGCCGGTGAGCATACCTTCATGTTGTTGTCAGATAACTTGGGTAATGGATGTGAAGAGTATTACAATTGGAACTTCATTTTGACGGATAATGGTATTTCGCCTTGGGGATGGACACAAAATGCACTTATACAAGTAGATAGTAAGACACGCAAGATGCGTTATACGGCTGAGTATTATGCCTACAAGCATTTCTGCCATTTTGTGTCGCCCGGCACAAGAATCATAGGATATAGTGGCCGTGAACACCCCAACACACCGGTAGTGGTATTCAGGAACGCTGATAAGTATATTGTAACAGCCGGTAACTTTACCGACAATATTCAAACGGTGAGTGTAAAGATTGCCGGAAAATATCTCAACCTCACGTTAAAACCTCATTCTTTTAACTCTTACGTAAATTAGTAAACTTAAAATGAATTAATAAAAAAAGTCAGATAGCAAAAAGCTATCTGACTTTCACTAAGAGCGGAAGACGGGGCTCAAACCCGCGACCCTCAGCTTGGAAGGCTAATGCTCTATCAACTGAGCTACTTCCGCAATTTTATGTGGGCGAAGATGGATTCGAACCACCGAAGGTAAAAACCAGCAGATTTACAGTCTGCCCCATTTGGCCACTCTGGTATTCGCCCGTTGCGCTTGATTTACTCCGGTAAAGCACCTTTGTTTCTCAATTGCGCTGCAAAGGTACAACTATTTTTGTAAACTCCAAGCAAAATCTATCATTTTTATTGCAGTAATTGCACATTCATCGCCTTTATTGCCTAATTTTCCTCCAGCACGGTCTTCTGCTTGCTCCATTGTGTTGGTTGTAATGAGTCCGTAGATGACCGGAACATTGGCATTGGCGTTTAGTTGAGCAATGCCTTGAGTGGCTCCCATGCAGACGTAATCGAAGTGAGGAGTGTCGCCACGAACTACGCATCCGATGGCTATTACGGCATCTACATCTGTGTATTCAATGAATTGGTTGGCTCCAAAGGTTAGTTCAAAACTACCTGGTACATGTTTAACGAGGATATTTTCTTCTTTAGCTCCATGTTTTTGTAGGGTTTCTACAGCTCCGCGTAGCAATGCACCGGTGATGTTGTAGTTCCATTCAGATACTACGATGCCAAATTTCATGGTTGAGGCATCGGGTACTGATTGGAAGTCATATTCAGAAAGGTTGTGATAGGCTGTTGCCATGTTTTTTATTTTTATAGTTGGGAAAAATATTTTTTCAAGTAGGGTAGATAAAAAAGGCACGAAGTGGTGTTGCTCCGTGCCTCTTATAATATAAGGTGTGATTTACTTCTTCAACAAGGTAGCTTTTTCGATGTACTTGTCGATTTCCATAGCTTGGTATGAACGGAAGTACTTGTCCTTGATGGTGGTGAATGCTTTGATGGCATCGTCATACTTGCCTTGCTTGATGAGGATTTCACCGGCTTGTTGCAAGTAGATGGGGCTCAAAGCGTTGTTGTCTGCTTCTTCTGCTGCTGCTTGAAGCATAGAAACTGCTTTATCTAATTCTCCTAATTGAGCATAGCAGTTACCCATAGTTCCTTTCAGTGCAGGAGCAACCATTTGGTCATCACCGTCGAAGCCTTCCAATGCCTTGATGGCTTCTTCTGCTTGGCCGAGCTGAGCGTAGCAGATACCCATATAGGCTTTAGCTAAGTTTGCAGCATCTGTACCGCTGAATTGGTCGATAATTTTGGCGAAGCCTTCGTAACCGATGCTGTCACCGTTCAATGCCAATTCCCAATTTTGGTTTTCGAAATATTCTTGTCCTTTGAATAAAGCTACTTGTGCTTTTGTTTCGCGAGGTACTGAATAATACTGTTTGTACAACACTGTACCGGCCACTACAATGATTACTGCCACGATGGCACCGATGATAGTTTTCTTGTTCTTGAGGATAAATGCTTCCGACTGTGTCAAAGCTTCTTCCATGTTCAAGGCTTCGTTTGTTTGTTTCTTTTCTGCCATTTTAGTATATTATTTTTTATTATTATTCACACTTAGGTATTTTGACCTGCAAAAGTAAGTTTTTTATGCTTATCAAAGAAATTTAGAAGCATCTTTTTTTGTTTTATGCCCGAAAACCCCGAAAATCTTCTTACTTTTGCATCATATTATTGCACTATTGAACGATTTTGTCGCCTATGATACTGAAACGACTTTCCATTATAAATTATAAGAATCTTGAACAAGTAGAGCTATCCTTTTCGCCCAAGCTGAATTGTTTTTTTGGCCAAAACGGAATGGGGAAGACTAATTTGCTGGATGCGATATATTTCTTGTCGTTCTGTAAAAGCGCCGGAAACCCCATTGATTCGCAAAACATTCGTCATGAGGCCGACTTCTTTATGATACAAGGTTTCTATGAAACGTCCGACGGTACCCCCGAAGAAATTTATTGTGGTATGAAGCGCCGTCAAAAAAAACAGTTCAAGCGCAATAAGAAAGAATATACCCGTCTTTCAGATCACATCGGTTTCTTACCATTGGTTATGGTTTCGCCCGACGATTCTGAATTGATATTAGGAGGAAGTGAAGAACGTCGTCGCTTTATGGATGTGGTGATTTCTCAGTACGATAAAGAGTATTTAGATGCTTTAATCCGTTATAACAAAGCCTTGATTCAACGCAACACCTTGTTAAAGAGTGAACAACCGGTTGAAGAAGAACTCTTCTTGATTTGGGAAGAGATGATGGCACAAGCTGGCGAGGTGGTTTATCAAAAACGAGAAGCCTTTATCAATGAATTCATTCCCATATTCCAAGATTTCTATTCATTTATTTCGCAAAACCGTGAACAAGTGGGGCTTACGTATCATTCTCATGCTCAAAATGCTTCGCTCATGGAGGTGCTGAAAGCCAGTCGTCCTAAAGATTTAATTATGGGCTATTCGTTACATGGCATCCACAAAGATGAACTGAGTATGACGTTGGCCGACTTTCCCATTAAGCGTGAGGGTTCCCAAGGACAGAATAAAACATATCTGGTAGCTTTGAAATTAGCACAATTCGATTTCTTAAAGCGTGCAGCCCGTGGCGTACAACCATTGTTACTGCTCGATGACATCTTTGATAAATTAGATGCCATGCGTGTAGAGCAAATTGTGAAATTAGTAGCCGGTGATCGCTTCGGGCAGATATTCATCAGTGATACCAATAGAGAACATCTGGACAATATACTACAAAAATTGGGAGGCGAACACAAAATGTTTAAAGTCCTTCAAGGTGTAGTGACAGAAATCAGAGAGGAGGTTGAGGATGAAGCGTAAGGATGCCCAATCAATTGGCACATTGATACGCCACTTCTTGCGACAAGAAAGTTTGGAGTCGCCTTTGAACGAAAGACGTTTGATTAACGCTTGGCCGGAAGTGTTAGGAACTACCATCGCTTCTTATACCAAAGAACTTTATATTAAGAATCAAGTGCTTTATGTCCATCTAACCTCTGCCGTTTTGAGGCAAGAACTGATGATGGGGCGTGAATTATTGGTGCGCAACCTCAATCGTCATGTTGGCGCACAAGTCATTACCAATATTATTTTCAGATAGTAATCACCTCATCCATTCGGATGTCAAAAGATTCAGCCGGTATCTCCCTAACCATTTGATAGGGAAAGCAAACACCTATTTTGTAAGTATGGGGTAATTTAGGTAACAACCGGTCATAATACCCTTTGCCGCGTCCTAAACGATTTCCGTTGAAGTCAAAGGCCATGCCAGGAATAATGGCTAATTCAATGTTTGCATAATCAGAAAAAACATCCCCTATGGGTTCGGATATTCCGTAACTGCCTATTGATAAATCGGCCGAACCGGTATAAAGACGTATTTCCAATTCATCACCTACTACGACAGGCAGAAGCAACCTTTTGGCATTGTACCACTTTTCTATGAAGTCATGAGTATCTACTTCATCGGGAAGTGAGTGATAAATCAGTATGGTAGAGGCCGTTTTGAAAGCAGGGTGTGCTTCCAAAACGGCCATTATTTCAGCAGATTGTTGCGAGGCGGAAGTAGCGTGAAGGCTTTTTAATGTTCGAATTTGCTTTCGCAACTCTTTTTTCAGTGTCATTTTCATTCTGTTTTTCAGAAACCTTGTTCGGAGCTTTGGGGAATGCTTCTCCTTTCTGCAGGATTTCCAATGCGGTTTTTACTGTAGAATCGCTTTCGTTAGTGAATTTGATGTATTCTTCTTGCCCCAAAATGTTGTAAATAATATTACCGTAGATAATTCTTTCCAATAATTTGAATGACTTCTGAATCAGTATATTGCGACGTTTTACCCCTTTACTGTCAGCATAACGGATGAACTGTGGAATTACGCTTTGTTGTTTTAAGTATTTCAACAGGTCTTCCCAATTGGTATATTCACTGAGCTTGGAACGATTCTTGTCGCTATATTGGAAGCTGTATTGCAAAATCAATCCTTTGTTACTAACTTCTATTAAGTAAGTGGTTACTCCGGTCGTGTCTTCAGGGACAAAGACATCAGGCATAATACCGCCACCACCATAGACAGTACGTCCTAAACTTGTACTATAAACTTGTACGGTATCTTGTTTAATGCTGTCTGCCGAGTACAGTTCGCCATGTTCTATACGGTGATAGTAATCCAATTCATATTCAGAATCCTTACCATTTTCGTAAGGGCGTTGAATGCAACGTCCCGAAGGGGTATGATAGCGGGCTATTGTCAAACGGATGGCAGAACCATCTTTAAATTCTATGGGTTGTTGTACCAATCCCTTTCCGAATGAGCGTCGACCAACAATGGTACCACGGTCGTTGTCTTGAATTGCTCCGGCAAAAATTTCGCTGGCTGAAGCCGAACTCTCGTTAACCAATACGACCAATGGCATCTCTTGGCAACTGCCGGTTCCATTGGCATAGTCTTGCAGGCGAGGATAGTTACGTCCTTCGGTATAAACAATCAATCGACCTTTGGGTAAGAATTCATTCACCATGCGGGTAGCTGCCTCCATATATCCACCGGTATTATCACGCAAATCTATGATGACACCTTTGCAATCTTGATGAGCCAATTGTGCCAATGCATTAAGCAGTTCTATATGAGTGGTACGACCGAATTTGCTAATTTGAATGTAACCAAAGTCCTTATCAATCATATAAGCGGCATTAATGGTATTTTGAGGAATGTCGCCACGCGTTATAGTAAACTCAAGAAGTTCCTTTTCGGTAGCACGCTTAATACTAAGTTTTACCTCAGTGCCTTTGGGACCTTTCAGGTTTCGCATGGCCTTTTCGTTGGTTAGTCCTTTCCCTACAAATAATGTATCGTTGACCATAACGATGCGGTCGCCAGCCATAAGTCCTACTTTCTCAGAAGGTCCGCCGGGGATGACACTATTGATGTGGATGGTATCAGATTGAATAGTAAACGATATGCCGATACCGCTGAAACTACCTTCTAATTCAGAGTTGACCTCTTCCAAATCTTTGGCCGGTATGTAGATAGAGTGGGGATCCAATTCTGATAATATCTGCGGCATGGTGTTCTCAATCAGTTTCTGTATATTTACAGTGTCAACATATTGATCATCAATGATGCGCAACAATGAATTGATTTTGTTCGTTGAGCCATTGATGAATCCGGCTTGCGAACCGGAATGCCGTTTTGTATAATAATTCCCGATAAATATCCCTAAAACCACACTGATGGCTATGACGATGGGAGTAAAACGAAGTCTCTTGTTATTTGTAGTCATAGATAATAAACAATCAAATTCTCTATTCTATATTTTTTTCAATAGGAAGATAAACCACTTCAATATTGGCACGTTTCAATAACTCGATACCATCTTCCAAACGATATTTTTCTGAATATACCACTCGCTTGATGCCGGCCTGGATAATCAGTTTGGCACATTCAATGCAGGGTGAAGCCGTTACATACATGGTGGCCTTGTCGCTGTTATTATTACTGCGTGCCAATTTAGTGATGGCATTGGCTTCTGCATGTAGCACATAGGGCTTGGTATGGTTGGTTTCATCCTCGCAAATGTTTTCAAACCCAGAGGGAGTACCATTGTATCCATCCGAAACAATCATTTTGTCTTTTACGATAAGTGCTCCTACTTGGCGTCGCTGACAATATGAGTTTTCTGCCCAGATGTTGGCCATGCGGATATAACGTTTGTCTAATGCTTCTTGTTTGGCTTTTTCAGAAGTGTTCATATCTATCTGTGTTTTTTATTATTGTGGTTTCAGTCCCATGTATTTGACGGTTTCTCCATCTTTAAAATATATAAAGAGATTCATGGCATCACCTTCGTACCGGATAACATTCTGCAGCCCATTAACAAATGCGCGTGCCAATGGGTCTGTCTCTCTTCCGGATACATTAGTGTTCATACTCAAACTTTGGCTTTCACCGTTAGCTTTCCATTGGCCGTTCAACGTAGCGTTGCTCCCTTTACCGCTGAAGGTGCCGCTTATCACATTGTTTATTTCGCCACCGGTAAACGTAATGGTGAAATTATCAGCCTTCCTCAATAATTCCATGCTGTGTTGATAGGCTTCGCCATTAGCGTTATCATTGGGCCAATAGTTAAACTGTATGCGAGTACCTTCTGCTGCTATATAGCTGAGTTTCCACATTTTCCCGGTAAATATTTCCATGACATCATCTTCGTTGTTGCAGCCACTCAATAGTGGTCCTGCAACAACAAAGAAAAACATTATATATAAATAATGTGTATATTTCATTTTAATCATTTCTTAATACCGTTTCTTTTCAGCAAGGCATCAATGCTCGGTTCTTGTCCACGGAAGCGTTTGTATAGTGTCATAGGATGTTCTGTACCTCCCTTCGACAAAATGTTTTCGCGGAAAGAAGTAGCGACTTCTTGATTGAAGATTCCCTTTTCTTGGAAGAGTGAGAATGCATCTGCATCCAATACTTCTGCCCACTTGTAGCTGTAGTATCCGGCAGAGTATCCTCCCGCAAAGATATGTGAGAATTGAACACTCATGCAGGCTTCATCGACTGTAGGAAGTACTTGCGCCTTGGCCCATGCCTTGTGTTCGTATTCCTTAACATCACCGCTAAATGGTTCTGTACGAGTGTACCAAGCCATGTCGAGCAGACCGAAGCTGACCTGCCGTAGGCAGGCATAAGCAGCATTGAAGTTCGATGAGTCAACGATGCGTTGTACCAGTTCGTCAGGAATCAGTTCACCCGTTTCATAATGGTGAGCAAAGGTGTGCAAGAATTCTTTCTCAGTAGAGAAGTTTTCCATTATCTGCGAAGGAAGTTCTACAAAATCACGATAAACGGCTGTACCGCTTAGGCTTTCATAGTTAGTATTGGCAAACATACCGTGCAAGGCATGACCGAACTCGTGCATGAAAGTTTCTACTTCATCAAAAGTAAGCAATGCTGGCTTGTCTTGTGTAGGTTTGGTGAAGTTCATTACGATGGTTACATGTGGGCGGCTGTTTTCACCCGTCTTCTGGTCAATCCATTGGTCTTTGAAACTAGTCATCCAAGCACCCGAACGCTTGCCGGCGCGGGGGTGGAAATCAGTATAGAATACAGCCAAGAACTTGCCATCCTTATCAAATACCTCGTAAGCTGTAACGTCCTTATGATAAACCGGGATTTCCTTGTTTTCTTTGAAAGTGATGCCATACAACTTGGTGGCCAATCCGAACACACCCTTCTTTACGTTGCTCAGTTCAAAGTAAGGGCGTAACATTTCGTCGTTTATCTGGTATTTTTCATTCTTCAGTTTGTTTGAGTAATAGCTCCAATCCCAAGGCATTAGCTTAAAGTCGTTACCTGCCTCTTTCTGTGCAAGGGCCTGTACTTCGGCAAACTCTTTCTTGGCAGTAGGAGTATAAGCATCCAGTAGTTGGTTCAATAGATTGTAAACTGCCTCGCTGTTTTGTGCCATGCGATTTTCCAACATGTAGGCAGCATAATCCTTATAACCTAATAGTTGAGCCACTTCCATGCGAGTGTTGGCCAACTCTTTAACAACCTCTAAGTTGTTATATTCATTGTCGTGAGTACATTGAGTATTGTAGGCCATGTAGATTTCTTTGCGCAAGTCACGATTGTCTGCATAAGTCATCACAGGTATATAGCTTGGTGCTTGCAGTGTAAATGCCCAACCTTCTACGTTCTTTTCCTTGGCAGTCTCTTTGGCTGCAGTAATAGCACTTTCGGGAAGTCCGCTCAACAAAGCACTATCGGTAATTACCTTCAAATAGGCATTTGTCTCTTTCAAGCAGTTTTCGCTGAACTTCAAGGTCAAAAGGCTTAATTTTTGGCTCAGTTCACGATACTTTTCTTTCTCCTCACCTTGCAGATTAGCGCCACTGCGGGCAAATCCGTCGTAGATGTCTTGCAGCAGTTGTAATTGTTCTCCGGTCAAGTTAGCACTTTCGCGTTGATCATATACGACTTTGATGCGAGCAAACAGTGCTTCGTTCAGTGAGATACTGTTGCTGTGTTCACTCAAAAGCGGCATCATCTTCATGGCCAACTCTTGCATCTCGTCGTTGGTTTCGGCACTGCGCAATACGCTGAACACGCGCGATGCCTTGCCGAGCAGTTGTCCTGCCTTTTCGTATGGCTCAATGGTGTTGGCAAATGTTGGTGCTTCGGGATTGTTTACGATGGCATCTATTTCAGCCTTGTGCTGTTTCATGCCTTCAATGAAAGCAGGTTCGTAATGCTCAATCTTGATGTCGTCGAAGGGAACTGTGCCGTGTAGGGTAGTGTACTCTTCGAAAAACGGATTCTGATTCTCTGTATTATTCATGTTGCACGATGTAATTAGTGTGATAACACAAAATGCCGATAAAAATGTTTTAAAACGATTCATAGTTTCTATTTATTTGTAATTTTCTGCAAAGGTGCAAAAAAAATAGGCGACTTCCATAGAAGCCGCCTATTTTTTATCATTTTCTAACTGAATATTAGCCGTTAACCTTCTTCATGTGAGCGATGAGGTCGAGAACCTTGTTAGAATAACCGATTTCGTTGTCATACCAAGATACAACCTTAACGAATGTGTCGGTCAAAGCGATACCAGCCTTAGCGTCGAAGATAGAAGTCAAAGTGCAGCCCAAGAAGTCAGCAGAAACTACTTGATCTTCAGTGTAGCCAAGAACACCCTTCAATTCGCCTTCAGAAGCTTCCTTCATAGCAGCGCAGATTTCAGCATAAGTAGCAGGCTTAGCCAAGTTAACTGTCAAGTCAACTACAGATACGTCCAAAGTCGGAACACGGAATGCCATACCTGTCAACTTACCGTTCAATTCAGGAATTACCTTACCTACAGCCTTAGCAGCACCTGTAGAAGAAGGAATGATGTTACCGGCAGCAGCGCGACCACCTCTCCAGTCTTTCAAAGAAGGACCGTCAACTGTCTTTTGAGTAGCAGTTGTAGAGTGAACTGTAGTCATCAAACCGTCAGTGATACCCCACTTGTCGTTCAAAACCTTAGCGATAGGAGCCAAGCAGTTTGTAGTACAAGAAGCGTTAGAAACGAATTGAGTACCCTTAACATACTTATCCAAGTTAACACCGCATACGAACATCGGAGTAGCATCCTTTGAAGGAGCTGACATTACTACATACTTAGCACCAGCTTCGATGTGAGCTTGAGCCTTGTCTTGTGACAAGAACAAACCTGTAGATTCAACTACATATTCAGCTTCGATTTCGTTCCACTTCAAGTCAGCCGGATTGCGTTCTGCAGTTACACGGATAGCTTTGCCGTTAACGATCAACTTGCTGTTTTCAACGTCAGCTTCGATAGTGCCGTCGAATTGGCCGTGCATAGTGTCATACTTCAGCATATAAGCCAAGTAATCTACCGGACACAAGTCGTTGATACCTACAATTTGAATGTCATCGCGAGTCTGAGCTGCGCGGAATACGAAACGGCCGATACGACCGAAACCGTTAATACCTACTTTAATCATTTTGTTTAAACTTTTATGGGTTTAATAATAGTTGTTTTTTAATTATCTACTACAAAAATGCATTTATTTTCTGAAATGCGCTGCAAAAATAAGAAATTGTTTTTATATTCGCACCTAAATTTATAATTAAATATTTTAAATAATGGGAAAAAGTTCATTTTTACAAGATTTTAAGGCTTTTGCCTTGAAAGGAAATGTGGTTGATATGGCTGTCGGTGTAGTAATTGGTGGTGCATTCGGCAAAATAGTGACTTCGGTGGTAAACGACATTATCATGCCTCCTATTGGTTTGTTGGTTGGGGGTGTTAATTTTAAAGACTTGAAGTGGATAATGCAAGAAGCTATACCCGAAAAGTTGAATGAAGCCGGCGAAGTGATTACCCCAGCCGTTGCAGAGGTCTCTTTGAATTATGGAAACTTCTTGCAACAAGCTTTCGACTTCCTGATTATTGCATTCTCTATTTTCTGCTGTGTAAGCCTCATTAAGAAACTTACCGAGAAGAAAAAAGCCGAAGAACCCACTGCTTCTGCTGCTCCTCCAGCACCCAGCAAGGAAGAGGTGTTGCTTACCGAAATTCGTGACTTGTTGAAAGAGAAGAAATAACAAGAATCACGTTCATAATTAATTGTGCCCGTTGTGCCTCCATCCCTCTCTGCGCAACGGGCTTTCTTATGCCCTATTTATCTCATCTTGTTAGTCAAAACATTTTTTTTACTATCTCTTTTGATTTTTTTCGGAAACTACGTGTCGTTTTTTCTGCATTTTTTCTACTTTTGCGCATTGTTTGTACAACTAATACAAATGGCGATATGAAAGAAAACTTTTCTGTCATTCTAATGGTCGGATTTATAGAGCCGGCATTCAATGTTAATTTGAATGCAATACCTCCTCCACCGTTCTCGGTTTGAAATAATTATGGCTTAATCCTACCTGAGCCTCCTTTTATAATAAATAGTTAGAATAATATAAAATCAAAATAAGAAATATGAAACAAGACATGATTGTAATTCTGGATTTGGGAAGTCATGAAAATACCGTGGTTGCCAGAGCCATCCGTGCATTAGGCGTTTATAGTGAAATCTATCCGCACGATATTACCGCTGCAGAGCTGAAGGCATTGCCCAACGTTAAGGGTATCATTATTAACGGTGGTCCTAATAACGTAATAGATGGTGTGGCCATCGACGTGCTTCCAGAGATTTACGAAGCCGGATTCCCCGTAATGGCAGCAGGCCACGATAAGGCACTTTGTGACGTAAAACTTGCCCAGTTTGCCAACGATGAAGAAGCCATCAAGGAAGCTGTCAAAGGATTTGTATTCGATATCTGCAAAGCCGAAGCCAATTGGAATATGAAAAACTTCGTGGCCGACCAAGTAGAACTTATCCGTCAGCAAGTAGGCGATAAAAAAGTGTTGCTGGCCCTTTCCGGTGGTGTAGATAGCTCAGTGGTAGCTGCTCTCTTACTCAAGGCCATTGGCGATAACCTGGTGTGTGTGCATGTTAATCATGGCTTGATGCGCAAAGGTGAATCAGAAAATGTAGTGGAAGTATTCCGCAACCAGCTATGTGCAAACCTTGTTTATGTAGATGCAACCGACCGCTTTTTGAACCTTCTCGAAGGTGTTGCTGATCCCGAACAGAAACGTAAGATTATAGGTGGTGAGTTTATCCGTGTATTCGAAGAAGAAGCTCGCAAGCTCGATGGTATTGATTACTTGGGACAAGGCACCATCTATCCCGACATCGTGGAAAGTGGCACCAAGACTGCCAAGATGGTGAAGAGTCACCACAACGTGGGTGGCCTCCCCGAAGACCTCCAGTTCGAACTCGTTGAACCGTTGAAGCAACTCTTCAAAGACGAAGTACGTGCCTGTGGTGTTGAACTTGGCTTGCCTTACGAAATGGTTTATCGTCAACCCTTCCCAGGTCCCGGCTTAGGTGTACGTTGTCTCGGCGCTATCACTCGCGACCGTCTCGAAGCACTCCGTGAATCAGATGCCATCCTCCGCGAAGAGTTTGCCATCGCCGGTCTCGACAAGAAAGTATGGCAATACTTCACCGTAGTACCCGATTTCAAGTCAGTAGGCGTTCGCAACAATGCCCGTTCTTACGATTGGCCGGTTATCATCCGTGCGGTAAATACCATCGACGCTATGACCGCTACTATCGAGCAAATCGACTGGGCTATCCTCATGAAGATTACCGACCGTATCTTGAAAGAGGTGCCGGGCATCAATCGCGTATGCTACGATATGTCGCCGAAACCCAGTGCAACTATCGAGTGGGAATAATCACTCCTTAAATAATAAAGACAATCAGCCCCGGCCATTGCGGTCGGGGCTGATTTGTTTGAAATAAATCTTTTTTGATAATTTATGAGTCATAATGGATAGGTTATGAATTAAATAATTATCTTTGCATGAAACAAATTGTGATATTATGAGTAAAACTGTATTCAATGAGGCGCAATTGGAATTACTGAATGTAATGGCAAGCGTAAAAGATGAGGCTGAATTATTGGCATTAAAGCATGTCATTAGTGAGTTTTTTGCTTCTCGTGCCGATGAAGAGATGGAAAAACTATGGCAGTCTGGCGAATGGAATGAGCAGACGTTGCAGAATTTGAAAAATGCTCACTATCGAACCCCATATCAACAATGAGTAGGAAAATAGTACTCGATACCAATTGTTTGGTACAAATGATTTCCATTCATAGTCCTTATCGCCCTGCATGGCAGGCTTTCCGCGAAGGACGATATATACTTTGTGTCAGTAACGACATCTTAAACGAATATACTGAAGTCTTTGAAAGAGTAGCTAATGCTGTAGTTGCTCATAATATTGTGAATGCTATTACCCATAGTCCTTATACTCAGAAATTCGATCCTTATTTCCGATTCGGATTAATAGAACAAGACCCCGATGATAACAAATTTGTAGATTGTGCCATTATTGCGGGTGCAGACTACATTGTTACTGAAGATTTACATTTCAATGTTTTGAAGACAATACCTTTCCCAAATGTATCAATTAAACGCTTGGATGAATTTATACGTGATTTGAACGTATAGTATTTTCTTATAATATTTGGTGATGTTAATTATGTAGATTTCCTCAATGCTAAGTCATTTGAATATTGCTCGATGTTTTTGTTAAATGTAAAATTAAATGGCTACTGTTAAATAATGTAAATGGCTCATTTTGTGCGTCTGTTTTTGAAGGCATATGCTAATGATACCCCTACAAGTAGTGAAATATATAACCGAGAGGAATATGAGTAGTTTTCTCCCTATTCATCGAGAAAGAGTTTTTTAGCAACCTCCGCAACCGATACCCCTACCGGTACTGAAATCATAAAAGCAGGGTAATAAGAATTGTAACAGAATTTCCTACTAAAACAGATGTTTCGTTGTCTGTTTTGTAAACTTATCAGATTAATTTTCTTGCATCTTGACAAAATGCCAAAAACCTCTTTGTTTCATTTTCTACTTCGCTAATAAACAGCTTGTTACGCTGTTATCAACTGTTAATTTTGAAAAAAGTCCGGTTTTTGGATTGCAAAAACCGGAGGGTGGTGTTATATATTTGCACGCCCGACGGAGAAAGCAAAGGCCACGCTAACTCCGGAGGGCAACCGGGTACCCGCTTCGCTTCTCGGTCGTACCTGGGTCGCTTCTCGTTCGGTCCCGCTTCGGTGTTTCTTCGGTCGTTCTTCGGTCGTTGTTCGGTCCTATAGAGAGCGAAGAAACACCGAACAAGCACCGAAGAACGACCGAACAGCGTGCGTACACGTAGCGTGCGAGAAGCGGACCAGAAGCGAGGAAGAAGCGAACCAACCACCGGCAGGTGCTGCTGCAGAGGCACGTAGTCGGTGGGACGACTTGAGAGCATGGGGCGACTGAATGTTTTTCGTCGCATCTCCTGTAGCTCGGAATTTATGTCTGTATTTTGTGTAATTAACCTGTAAAACTGATGAAAATGAGAAAAAAACTATTCCTGATTTTGTCTTATTTGCTTTTTGTTATGTCCTTATTCTCAAGGATATATCCCGTTTATTTGAGCGACGTATAAACAGCCTTTGGTTGAATTTATGCAAGAACCTCCACCGGTTACCCATGCCCGTTACAACTCCTACTCAGCGCTTTCACCATTATCGGTTCTGCGATAGGCTTGCGGTGCCATGTTGTACTTCTCCTTGAAACATTTGCTGAAGTAGCGGGGCGAACTGAATCCGGTCTTGTCGGATATTTCAGAGATGTTCCATTCCGGATTGTTCTTCAGCATATAGGCTGCTTTTTTCAGTCTGATGGTCAGAATGAATTCGTTGGGCGTTTGGCCGGTTATGGCTTTCAGTTTTACGAACAGCTTGGTACGGGCAATGGCCATTTCCTGAGCAAAAGTATTCACGTTAAAGTGAGGATTATCTAAGTGCTGATTGATAATTCTCATCGCTTTATCCATAAATTCTTTATCCAATGGATTGGTAGCAAATATGTGTGTAGTTGTTTGTGGTTGCCTATTGAACTTTTCTTGCAGTACAATGCGATTGTTTATCAGATTGCGGCAGCGTGCCAGCAAGATGTTGATGTCGAAGGGCTTGGTTACATAGTCGTCTGCTCCATTCTGCAATCCTTCCAATTTGTGCTCAATGGAAGTACGGGCGGTTAATAACAGCACCGGAATATGACAGGTCTCTATGTCGTTTTTAATCTTTTTGCACAATTCGATACCAGACATGCCGGGCATCATGATGTCGCTTATTATAATGTCGGGTTGCGATTCAGAGGCTTTTGCCAAACCCTCTTTCCCGTCAGATGCCATTTCTATGTGGTAATAGGGTGTCAGAATCTCTTTCAACAGCAGAGCCAACTCTTTGTCATCTTCCACGATTAGAGCCTTGAATTTTTCTTCGTTTTCATTCGTTTTCAGGTTGATGACCTCTTCCGACTGAAGTGTTTCAGCGGAGAGAATTTGTCTGGCAGGGTTGATATATGCAGTCAGGTTATTTTCGTTTTCTATCTCTTCGGGTTTGAAGTGAAGTTTTCCCAATGGCAATTTAAAGGT
This sequence comes from Mediterranea massiliensis, assembly GCA_015060695.1. Taxonomy (GTDB): domain Bacteria; phylum Bacteroidota; class Bacteroidia; order Bacteroidales; family Bacteroidaceae; genus Bacteroides; species Bacteroides massiliensis_C. Next base: position 93,563 of record SUYA01000002.1, on the reverse strand, counting down.
AAATGTGCTTCCTTCGCCAGGTATGCTTTCTACCGTGATAGAGCCTTTGTGCAATTCTATAATGCCTTTTGTCAGTGCCAACCCAATTCCAAAGCCCTCTTTAGTAGCGTGTGAAGTTGTTCCGGCCTGATAAAAACGATCGAAAATATGTTCCAATTCATCTTCCTTAATGCCTTCGCCTGTGTCAGAAACCGAAATGTTTGCGCTCTCTTCTGCTGTATCGAGTTTCAGGGTTACCGTTCCACCTTGTGGAGTATGCTTAAAGGAGTTTGACAACAGATTGTTGATTGCTTTTTGCAACTGTTTTTCATCATACCATACGTCTAACTCCTGGCAGGGGGTTACCAATTGGAATTCGATGCCTTTTGTCTGTGCATATTCTTTGAATAGCTGGTAATTTTCTTGAAGCAGCTTTACAATGTTATGTTGGCGTACTTTTATCTTCATAAACCCTTGTTCCTGCTTCCTGAAGTCTAATAACTCAGAAACCAAGGACTGCAGCAACAGGCTGTTCTTATATGCATTCAGTATCTTGTTGTAAATAGAGGGGACGAATGATTTTACTTGGAGCAACAATTCCAGTTGTCCGATGATGAGGGTCAACGGAGTGCGAAATTCATGCGAGATGTTGGTAAAGAAACGCAGCTTGTATTGGTTTAGATTTTCAATATCTTGCAGGTGTTTTCGTTCATATTCCAGCTCGGCTTGTAGTTTCAATCTGTTTTTATAGGCACTTATGGCAAAAAGTACAAGTGAAAGAACGAGTATGAAATAGCATATATAGGCCACATCTGTTTTGTACCAGGCCGGCAACACTTCTATGGTAAGTTTACTTATGGGTGCATTGGTGTGAGATGTTTCATCACTCTTTACCACCAATGTATATTCTCCGGGCGACAGATTAGTATAGGTAATTATTTGTCCGTTGCGCAGGGTTGACCAGGAGTCTGAAAAATTTTCTAATCTGAAAATAATTTTTTCTCGGTTAATGGGCAGGTAGTTGGTAATGCAATAGGCTATGCTCACCATGTTCTGATTCTCCTTCAACGTGATTTTAGGAGAGTTGTACAGTGCGTTTTCTAAAATTCCGCTATGGTCGCCTACTTTAATTTCTTTGTCATTGACGTATAGTTTGTAGGGGAAAATCTGATAGGCAAGTGGTGTGTATTCCAAATCTTTGGCACTGAAAGAAATCATGCCATCCACTCCACCGATATATATTTCTCCTACAGAAGTGCAATATATAGATTTCTGGTTAATGCCGCTCAGGGGTATGTTAGTATTGGCTTTGAAGTTGCGGAATAAACCATTCACAAAGTTGTAATGAGAGAAACCATTGTCTGTGATGAATATCAGTTCATTTTCTTTTACCTCATAAGCGCCATAGACACAGTCGCTTAGTAAACCGTCTGCTTCACATAGGTTGATGAAGTCATCACTTTCTGCCCGATAGCGGTCAACGCCTCTTTCTGCCGAACAGAGCCACAATCGGTGGGCCGAATCTTCGTAGAGGCAGTTTATGCCATTGCTACTCAAGCTGTTCCCTTTTTGGTTGTGGGTATATAGCTTTAAACTATCGTTTTGGAAATTGTATGAATAGACTCCTTTTTCTGCACCCGAAATCCAAAGAGTGCCGTCGTGGGTCAGTAGCAGGTCGAGAGCAAAATCTATTTTATAGTCACCCGTTTTCTCCTTAAAAAGTGACTGGCTTTTCCCTGTTTTTGGAGCAAAACTATATACGCCGTCGTGAGTGGCCAATAATAATTTATCTTGATGAGGTATTATATCACAGATGATATTGCTTTTGTACGAAGCAGCGTGTGAGGGAGAGATGGAGTAGTGTGTAAACAGTTCCCTCTCCACATCCATTTTATTCAAGCCACCCATGTGGGTTCCTATCCACAAGACATTTGCCTCTTTATCATAATAGATAGACTTCAGGTTGTTGTGTGAAATGCTGTTGGCCTCTTCCTTATGTTTGAACCATTTGACATTGCCGGTAGATTGTTCTATCTTGCACAACCCATCGCCTTCGGTACATATCCATAAATTCTTCTTGTTATCTTCGGTCATGGCACCTATTACCAGATTGCTGTATCCCAACTCTTCGGCTATGAAATGTTTATGGATGATTTGTGCTGGGTTGAAATAGTTGACCCCTCCGAAGTATGTACCAAACCAGATGGTTCCTTGCGTATCGCAAATCATGCTCCAAATGGACGAGTGGGTCATTTGGTTCTCTTCGTTAGAGTTATATCTGATGAATGTTTGGCTACTCTCAATGTATTTATTCAGTCCCCTGAATGTGCCAATCCAGATATTTCCTTGTTTGTCTTCACAGAATTTTCGCACAAAATCGGCACAAATGGTTCTTTCATCTTTATGGCGATAGCGGTGATGGGTTGTTTGGGTGCCATCCAGTATGTATAGTCCGTCCTCCCACGTACCAATCCAATAGCGCTGCTTGCTGTCTTGGTAGATATCGCTGATTTTTCCATGAGTTATGGGGTGGCTCAGTGACAGATTGTTTGATAAACGAACGTACAATCCGTGACTTTCTGTGCCAATCAGCAGCCGGTCGGGAGTGATGTGGAAAGAAGAGATGTGTTGCGTGGAATCCGGTAGCTGATAGTAAGTGAGAAATGTTTTTTCGGTAGAGTTGTATTTTAAGATGCGATGTCCGGTGGCTATATAGAGTTCATTTTCATAACAAGCTATCTTCTCGGCCTTTTTGTCAGTGAGGGTTGTGAAAAGTTCTTTGTTGAGGTCGAAGCAACTAACCCCTCGGTTGGTCAAAAAATAGACATGGCCATTTCGGTCGCCAGTAATTTCGCGAATGGAGTTGTTTTGAATGCTATTGGGGTTGGTATGCTCATGTCTGTATATTTCCATTTCGTTACCGTTATAAACACTTACACCGTTGCGGGTTCCTATCCAGATGAGACCCCTCTCATCTTGATATAGGGCCATAGCGGAATAGTGCGACAAGTTTTCCTGCATGGTCAGGTGCTTGAATACGATGTTCTCGGCTTGACTTTTTACAGAGCATAGGCTAAGAAGTATTGTGGTTAAGATAGCGTGAAATATTTTCATAAAGTGTAGGAAGTGATTTTTATTCATTGCTCTACAAATATCGCTTGTTTTTTTTAGATACGCAAAAAAAAGAATCTTTTGCGTGTAGCATTTCCTGCAATAACTCCGTATATGGATTATTTAATACCTTATTTGTATTTTTTAGGCATATGGTAAATGTGGAATAAGTCGTACTTTTACGCCCAAATATAAATTTGAAATATTAACTCTAATAATTATGAATTACAGAATCAAATTAATTTATGTCGTTTCAGCTTTTATGCTGAGTATGTTGGCTTCATGTGCCGGTCCACAAAAGAGTGCAGATGCAGACATTGTAGCGTTCAATGTGAAAAATGCCGTAGCTCAATATACACTGATGACGGATATTATCGAAAAAAGTGGAGAAATATTGAATCCTCGTACTACTTTGGACGACGGAAGCATCTTGTATGTTCCCATCGATGATTGGTGCAGTGGCTTCTTCCCCGGTAGTATGTGGTATCTCTATGAATTGACCGGCGACGAGAAGTGGGCAAAACTGGGTGCTAAATACACCGAAGACCTCGACTCGGTGCAATACCTTACTTGGCATCACGATGTAGGCTTTATGATAGGCAGCAGCTATATGAACGGATTGTTCTTGGCCGGCAAGGAAGAGTATAAGCCCGTAATTGTACAGACAGCTAAATCGTTGGCTACTCGTTTCCGTCCTTCAGCCGGAATTATTCAGTCATGGAACATCCAAGGTTGGCAGGCTGAAAGAGGTTGGGAGTGTCCGGTGATTATTGACAATATGATGAATCTGGAATTGATGTTCGAAGCTACCCGTATGTCGGGCGACTCTACCTTTCATGATATAGCAGTCAGTCATGCCGATGTTACTTTGGCCAATCACTTCCGTGCAGACAATAGCTGTTATCATGTTATTGATTACAGTTTGGCCGACGGCTCTGTAAGAAACAAACATACTGCACAAGGCTTTGCACATGAATCTTCTTGGGCTCGCGGACAGGCTTGGGCCATCTATGGTTACACCATGTGTTATCGTTATACCAAAGATAAACGTTATTTGGATCATGCTCAGAAGGTGTATGAGTTTATTTTCAATCATAAAAATCTTCCGGAAGACTTAATACCATATTGGGATTATGATGCACCGAAGATTCCGAATGAACCACGCGATGCTTCGGCTGCTGCCGTTACGGCTTGTGCGCTCTATGAAATGAGTACTTATCTGCCTGACACTAAGTATAAAGAAACAGCCGATAAGATTGTGGAAAGTCTCAGTTCGCCGGCCTATTTGGCAGAGGTGGGTACCAATGGTCATTTCTTGTTGATGCATTCGGTGGGTAGCATCCCTCACGGTCATGAGATTGATACCCCGTTGAACTATGCCGACTATTATTTCCTCGAAGCGTTGATAAAGAAGCAACGTCTTGAAAAGGGTGAACCTATTCGTTAATATATAACAGCTTCCTATGAAAAGAAGTCACATTTTTCATGAAAACTTTCGTTTCTTGATAATGTTGTTTTTCATGGTTTTATCTGTTCCCGATGTCTGGGGACAGATAACCGTGAAAGGCACAGTCGTGGACGAAACCAATTTCCCGGTAGCCGGTGCAAATGTTGTTCAGAAGGCAAATCCAACACTTGGTACCATTACAGACATAGATGGAAATTTTACGCTCGATGTCCCCGATGAATCTACCATTCTGGTGGTTTCCTTCATAGGATATGCCACTCAGGAAATACCCATTGGTAAAGAACGTGCGTTCCAAATTGTTTTGAAGGAAGATGGCGTATTGTTACAAGAAGTGGTGGCTATCGGGTATGCCACAGTGAAAAAGAGTGACTTGACCGGCTCGGTTGAAAAGGTAGATATGGAGGAACTGAATAAGGCTCCGGTTGCCTCGTTCGACCAGGCTTTGGGTGGTCGGGTAGCCGGTGTACAGGTGGTTTCAGGTGACGGTCAACCAGGTGCCGAAGCCAACATCGTGATTCGTGGTAGCAATACCATTTCGGATGTGGCCGACGGAACTCCTCTTTATGTTATAGACGGTTTTGCCACCGAAGATGCCAATGCCGCAGCCATCAATCCCAATGACATAGAAAGCATTGACGTGTTGAAAGATGCTTCGGCTACTGCCATCTATGGGGCAAGAGGTGCCAACGGCGTTATAATAATTACCACCAAAAGAGGTGCAGAAAGTGCTCCTCGCATCACTTACGATGGGTATGTGGCTTACCAGACACGCCCTAAATTCCTTGAATTATTGAACGGACGTGAGTTTGTCGAACTACAACAAGAACTCCTTACGCCCGACCAAATGAACAAGACCTATTTTAGCTACGACGAGGTGTTAGGACGCTATCAAACCTTTGATGATTACACCAACCGTGCATCGGCCGATTGGCAAGACCAAGTGTTTCAATATGCTCCGATGCATAGTCATCATGTGGCTTTGTCGGGCGGTTCAAAAAATACAAAGTATAGTTCCAGTATCTCCTATTTCAATCAGCAGGGAACTATAATCAATTCTTCTTACGAAAGTTTGAAGGCTCGCCTGACGCTTGACCAACAGCTGAGTGAGCATGTAAAATTTGGTGCAAGTGTCAATTTTGCCAACAATCTATCTACCGGTTCGGCACCCTCGCAAGGCGATGGCCAAACAGCCCAGTATTTCCTTTATCAAGTATTGGCCTATCGTCCGGTGAAATATCGTTCCAACGATGATTTACACGATTTGACCGATACTAATGGAGGCACTTATCCTTATAATCCGGTGAAAACCATTGAGAATACTTATGCCAAAATTCGCAATAGACAATTGAGTTTCAACTCTTACCTCAATTGGAATATAACGAAAGATTTGCTCTTTAAGGCCACATTCTCATATACTTGGCGCGAAGTGCGCACGTTGAATTTCTATAATTCAGATACCTATCAAGGTGACCCAATTTATTCATCAGACCAGACCAATGGTAATTTTAATTATAAAGAGTGGAACAGTTGGTCGAACGAATATACCTTAACTTATAAGAAACGTTTGAAAGACCACAACCTCAATGCAATGTTAGGTTCTTCTTTGTCCAGTCAGGAAATTTCAAACTTGGGTGCCAAGTCGGCCATGATACCTTGGGACAATATCGGCATATGGGGCATTGACGAAGGAAATGCTAAAACGGTTACTGCCGACAATGTGAAGAACAATATGCTTTCTTTCTTTGCCCGCTTTAATTACGATTGGAAATCTCGTTATCTGTTGACGGCCACCATGCGTGCCGATGGCTCTTCTCGTTTCCCTTATCATAAATGGGGCTATTTCCCCTCAGGTTCATTTGCTTGGCGCATTTCCGATGAGTCGTTCATGTCGAAAACGGCATCATGGCTTTCCAATTTGAAGTTAAGAGTAGGGTGGGGGGCTACCGGTAACAATTTGACACAATATTATTATCCCTCTTTGCGTCTTTATTCCGGAAACCAGAATTATCCGTTCAATAACGGAATGACTCCGGCTGTATATCCTTCTCAGATAGCCAATAAAGACTTGAAATGGGAAACGACCTACCAACTGAATGCCGGTATCGATTTTGGTTTTATGAACAATCGTTTCAACGGTAGTGTCGATGTGTATAGTAAAGATACCAAAGACTTGTTGTTGTATGCCGATGTACCCCCTTCAATAGGTTATTCACAAGTGCAGCAGAATATTGGTAGCATAAACAACAAGGGGTTGGAAGTTACGTTGAATGCAACAATTCTTCCCGGACGAAACAATAGACTGAAGTGGACAAGCAGTTTCAATATCTCTTTCAACAAGAACGAGATTACCGCTTTGTCTGACGGGCAAACCAGTAGGATGGCAGGCATCCGTTATCCCAACATATCCAACCTTTATATATGTAAGGTAGGTTCTCCTCTTTCTGAAATGTATGGATATGTTTATGAGGGTGTGTATCAGTATGAAGACTTCAACGAAGTAGCCCCCGGTGTTTATGTCTTGAAACCTGAGATACCGAATAATACCAATGAACGTGCCAATATTCAGCCCGGTGATCCGAAATTGAAAGATTTGAACGGTGATGGTAAGGTGACTGCCGAAGATCAAACGATTATTGGACACGGCCTGCCCATACACACCGGTGGATTTACCAATAATTTTGAATGGAAAGGTTTCGACCTTAGTATATTTTTCCAATGGTCGTATGGTAACGATGTTATTAATTACAACCGTGTGTTGTTGGAGCAGATGGAAATCAGTCATCTCAACCAGTTGGCAACGGCAAAAGATCGTTGGACACCTCGTACAGTCAATAGTGATGGTACTGTTACTGAAGGCAACTATACCAACTACTTATGGCGTCCGGGGCGTGCTTTGACCAATGTACATACCAGTCGTGAGATAGAAGACGCCTCTTTCCTCCGTCTGAAAAACATCCAGTTGGGTTATAATTTCCCCAACAAGTTGCTGAGGCGTATGCATCTCTCTTCATTGCGATTGTATATCAGTGCCCAGAATTTGTGGACATGGACCAACTATAGCGGATATGACCCGGAAGTTTCTGTCCGAAACTCGGCCATGACTCGCGGTTTTGACTATTCGGCATACCCCAAGGCGAAGACATTTACTTTTGGTGTAAAATTGGGTATATAAACATAGGTGTAACCATTGACGAATGAATATGAAGAATTTAATCTATATATTTGCTATGCTCGTGTGCTGTACCTCCTGCCATTTCTTGGATACAGACACTTACGATTATCAGGAAGAGGATGATATTTATCGTGACCCTTCCAGTTGTCTGGCAGGATTAGCCGGTGTTTATGATGTATTGACTTCGCAAGGTTGCTACGGGCAAAATTTATGGGGCGATTTGGATGCAGGTACTGATATCTTGGTTTACAACCGTCCGCAAGGCAAGGATTATATACAGGTATCCAATTACAACTACAACAATACGGACAATGCTTTGAAGATGACTTGGGCCGCTCTTTATGAGGGAATAAACCGTGCCAATGATTATCTGTATAAAATGGCCGACCGTACCGACGAAGAGTGTGGGGGCGTTGCCGCTAAGCAGATGTATATGGCCGAGGCCAAAGTGTTGCGAGCATTATACTATATGAATCTGGTTGCCTTCTGGGGCGAAGTTCCTTTACGGTTGGAACCCACTTACACCTTGAAGAATCAGTTGAAGAAGAAGGCTACTCAACCGGAACTGTATGCACAAATCATTCGTGATTTGGAAGAAGCGGCTCCTTATTGTCTGTCGGCTAAAGAGCATGCAACACCGGGACGTATTTCGCAAACAGCGGTCTATGCCCTTTTGGCCAGAGCCTATATGTGGCAATCCGGTTATCCGGTACAGGCCGACACTTGGGACAAGGCATTGGAATATGCCCGTTTGGTTCGAAATAGTGGAGTGCATCGTCTGTTCCCTCAATCGAAAGGTGGTTATCGGGAACTGTTTATAAAGATGTGCAGCAATCAGTATGACTTAGATACCCGCGAAAGTATATTGGAAGTAGAATTTTATGGTAACGGCCAGACGCAGAGCAATGAAGCCGGACGATTAGGGCTCTATATCGGTGTGCAACAGCAGAAGGCTTCTGATAATCATCCTTATGCATACGGCTTTTACGATGCTACCAAATACTTGTTCAGACTTTATGAAGAGCAAGATGAGCGACAATGGTGGAATATTGCCGACTATAAATATGCTTCTACTGAAGACGGAGAGGTTTATGAAACCGAACGTACAGCCGGTGAGAAGAAAGCGGAAGACGGCAATGCAGCCAAGTGGCGTGCCAAGTATATACCCGAACGGCCGTTATCGCGCAATAACTCCTCCATCAATTTTCCCGTTATCCGCTATGCCGATGTGTTGTTGATGATTGCCGAATGTGCAAATGAAGTCAATCATGGACCTACCAATGAAGCATTGACTGCATTGAATCTGGTGCGCAGACGGGCCGGTGCTACCGAACTTTCATTAACAGACTACCCCGATTACGACAGCTTCAAGCAGTTGGTATTTGAAGAGCGTACCCGAGAACTCTGTTTCGAGTTGCCTCGTCGCATGGAACTGCGTCGCCATGGTTCGGCTTTTTTTGAAAGTCAGATAAATATATTAAAAGACCAATCGTTGAACAGTAAGAATAAGAAAATCGGGTACGATTTAGATCATGTGAAAGCTGTGCCGGCCATCAATTTTGCTCCCAAGCATATCTATTTCCCTATTCCTCAATCGGAACTGAATGTAAATACCGATTGTGAACAGACCGATGAATGGTAATTGTAACATTAAGAAATAATAGCGATATGATGATAGTTAGAAAATATACATTTTTATTGTTTCTTGCTCTCTTGATGATGGCATGCAATCGCGACTCTGTAGATGATGTGCAGTTTGGTGTTCGTGTCGAGAAGACTGAAAACCGAAATGTCACTTTTTTATTTTCAGGTAATGCCGATTACATAACATTCTATTCGGGTGATTTTGAAAACAACTACGAGCACATTGGCAGGTCACGGGTGGAACTGAGCGAATTGGAGATGAGTTGCACCATCAGGCAGCAGTACAACGATGTGAATTATTTGGATAAAGAGGTGGTGTTTGCCTATATATCCAAAGACTTTAGCGGCATCTATACCGTTGAAGAACTGAGCAAGGCTACATGGATTCCTATCTCAGGTCGTGAGGCCCATCGTTTGACAGTGCCGGTTCCTACTTCAGCCGCAGAAGTAGAGGTGGCAAGTCGTATAGACCTTTCGCAATTTATCGGATTGGACGAGAAATTCTATATTGCATTTCAATACAATGCAGCCGGACGTAGTGAAATTCCTTCAGCCAATAGCAATGGAAAATACACAACCCGTCCTCGCGTGGATGTTACAGCACTGAATTTGCGTCGTAAGGATATTCATGGACAAGAGTTCTATACTAACGAAACCTCTACCGAGTGGGGATTCCGCATTATTTATCAAGAATCGGTAGGCAGTAACTACCAACTCACAGACGATGGCTTTCTTTTGCAGCCGGGTAAGGGATATATAGATGCCACCACCCAAAAAGAGAATAATGAAGTGGTGTGGTTGGTCAGTGGGTTGTTAGACCCTTCGGCCGTTGAACCGGACAGAGGTATTGCCCTGAAATCCATTGAAGGCTCTTTGAAAAGCTATACCCATACTTATAAGAATGCCGGTGAATATACCGCTACATTTATAGCAACAAATGCCAATTTATGGGAAAGCAGTCAGATGATAGAGCAGATAAACGTAACAGTCAATCCATAAAGAAGATTTCGATGAAGAAAATGATATGGTATATATTGATTTGGGCTGGATGTTTCATGATTGCGTCGTGCAGTAACGAACCGATTACTGTAGATGCCGGAACACCTCCTGCCGAGGAAGGAATCAGTCAATCCTATCCCATTTACAGTAATCCTTGTGGGTTGTGGAAAGATTATGTCTCTTCTCAATCCACCGGCGAAGAGAGTACGTTGCTCGACTTTTCGTATGCCGGTTATGAGTTTGGCGAATTGGCTGTACCCGACGTAGATTATCCTATATTTAATGTGTTGGATTACGGTGCTATTCCGAACGATGGACTTTCTGATAGGCAAGCCTTTGTAGAAGCTATAGAGGCAGTTGAGGCTTGTGGTGGTAAGGCCGTGATATATTTCCCGAAAGGCCGTTATGACTTGCGTCCGAAAGAGGCCGAGAATGCTTCGATAGTGATTGATGCCGACAATGTAGTGTTGCGCGGTGAAGGTGCAGGCGAGGGTGGTACAGAGCTTTTTATGGAGTATCCGAATCAAGCTTTGGATGAAACCCTATGGAATACGCCGGAGTTGCTTACCTTTTCTTATGCCCGTTCTAAGAGCGATGACGCTTTGCTTCTTACCGAAGTAGTTGGCAACGCAGCGCGTGGCAGCCATCAGTTGCAAGTGTCCACCACTTCCGGTATGCACATTGGCCAGCGTGTGTTGTTGAAGTTAGCAGCCAATAATGCTCCCGAATTGGTGACAGAAGAGGTGGCTCCTTATGAGGTACATCCGGAGTGGACAGAACTGCCTAATGTAGGAGTTCAGGTAACCGAATATCATCAAGTGGTTCGGATAGAAGGTAACTTGATAACCTTCAAGGAACCCATTATGCATAAAGTAGATGCCCGTTGGGGATGGACAATCCACAGGCATCAGCATCGGGTGGGTTGTGGAGTAGAAGACATTGCTTTTGTGGGCAATTTTGAGGAAGACTTCGAACATCATAAGAATGCACTACACGACAGTGGTTACCGTATGCTTACTTTCCATCGTCAGGTAAACGGTTGGATTCGACGTTGTCGGTTTACAAATGTCAGCGAGGCAGCCAGCATTATGCTCAGTGCCAATGTATCGGTTTACGAATGTCTGCTGTCCGGAAGGCAGGGACATTCGGCCATTCGGGCGCAGGCTTCGTCGCGCATCTTTATGGGAAAGATAAAAGACGAACCGGCCCAATACCACTCGGTAGGTGTATCAAAAACAGCGATTGGTAATGTACTTTGGCGCAATCATACAGCAGCCAACAGTTGCTTTGAAGCCCACTCCAGCCAACCTCGTGCCACATTGATTGATGCTTGTGTGGGCGGATTCTTACCTAATCATGCCGGTGGCGATGCCGCTTTGGGACCCAATCATTTGGGCGATTTGGTGCTGTGGAACTATACGGCTACCGGTGGCTCTGGTGAGTTTAATCTGTGGGAAAGGAACAATCGCTTCCTGATGCCCATTATTGCAGGGTTTAGAGGAAACGTTACGTTCCGTCCGGAACAGGTGACTGCCGACGAGAAGCATGGCTCTGTCGTAGAACCGTTTTCGCTTTATGAAGCTCAGCTTATCAATCGTTTGGGAGCACTGCCTCAATGGTTGAACGATTTGAAGAACAAGCGAGAATGATAATGAGATAACCTATACACTGATAAAACAGCCAAAAACAGAGATATGAATTATTATAGGAACTTACCGAATCTTTTTTTGTCGGCCTTGTTGGCTTTAAGTGTCTTGACATCATGTAGCAGTGATGAAGAGCCTGCTGCAGATGCAGCCGTGCCGTTGGTGCTGACTGCTAAAGTGTTTTCCATCGATTCAGAAGTAGGTACTGTGTGGAATGCCGGACAGTACTTGGGTGTTTATTTACTGGACGGGGCTACTCGTCAGGTGGCAGGCGAGTATGCCAACTATAAATTTCAGGCCGATAACCGGGGTGCAACAGGTTATTTGGTACCTGCCGACAATCAGCCGGTCTATTTTCCGGATGATGCTGCTACGGTAGATGTACTGACTTACTATCCGTATAGCCAAGATGTGGCATCGGCCGGTCATCTTCTGACAGTCAATGTAGATGCTTATACCAAAGGTGATGCTTATCTTTATTCAAAGAATTGCACTTCGCTGACCAAGGCAAAAAATAAAGGTACGATAGAACTTCGCTCCATCTTGTCGCAGGTAAACCTGAAGTTTGTTTGCGAAGTGCCCGATGCCACGAAGGTAAATATCGAAATAACCGATGCAGTGCGTACCGCTATGTTCGACCTGTTAGCAGGCGAGTACCAATCCACACCGGCAGCTACCAGAGCCACTTTCTCGTTCGATGTAAGCAGTTCGCTTATCGAACAGAAGATAACCTTGTTGCCCGATTATCACAACGAAGATGCACTGGTTTACATCACGTTGCTCGATAGTAAAAACAAAGTGTTGGTCAGCTATGAACCCATTCATCTGCACGATGCATTGGAGTTGAGTGATGAACCGTTGGAAGAGAATACGGCCTACCACTTGACGGTGGCGTTAGACGGTAGCGGAAAAGCCGAAACACAGCTGACGGGTACTTCGGAAATCTGTATCTTGAATTGGAAAGGCTCGGAAGAGGGTGCCGAGTCGGGCATTGCACGTCCGGAAGAAGAAAATTAAGTAGTAACCATTAAATAGTAACAGTATGAAAAAACATTTGTTTTGGGCATTGGCCTTACTGAGTTCAGTAGTTGTTGCTTGTTCAGAAGAAGACGTGAACATGGAGCAGGAAATGCTGAAAGAGAAAGTGACGTTTGTTATAGGCGAGGCACAGAGCCGCTCTGTAACAACCGATGACTTTAAGACTAAATTTGTAGATGGCGACAGAATCGGTATCTTCGGTACATTGGGTGCCGAGGGCAACGAGAATGTGCTCCACGAAGTAAGCGGCGGAAAGCTGCAAAGCGATGAAGGTGTTTATTACACCGGTATAGGTGGCAAGCAAGCCAACTTCTATGCCTACTTCCCCTATTCGGAAGCCGCTACCGACAATAATATTGGCTTTACCATCGGTGCCGACCAGTCGTCGGATTCGTTGTTCAATGCCAATGACTTCATGATGGCCGAAGTGACCGGTATTCCCATTAACTCTGTTGATTCCATTGAGTTGAACTTTAAACACGGCATGGTGTTGGTACAGCTCGAAGTCATCTCCAGCCAGTTCTATGTACCCACTTTGGTGATGCTGAATGGTTGCCGTCCTTCTGTAACTTGGCAGTATAAGTCGGGTAAAATTGAAACTTCGGGCGATCCTATTGACATCAAGATGTGGAACAAAGGTGAAAACGCCGATGGCTCCATCATCTACTGGGCATTGGTACCGGCCCAAACCATTGCGGCAGGCGAGTCGTTGCTTTCGTTCACAGTCAACGAACGCGAATATGTGTTTACCACCAAGGCCGATATACCGCTGACCATGGGTACCATCAAGAAGTTTAAGATTGGCATCGGAGAAGATGGTTCGTTGGTGGTATTCTCTACCGATATTACAGCCGAGACCTGGAACGACGACGAGTCAGCCATCGAGGGCGAGGGAACTTTGGTTGAACCAGAAACACTGATGGCAACCACCACTTTCGATGACTTCAGCTTTACAGCGATAGAAAAGACTAAAGAGGAGATTGCCAAGGATGACAAGAGCGGATGGTATCTGTTCAATCAGTTCGAGACCGACACGCTGCAAATTGCAAAAGAAGGAAGTAATAACGTTATGCACCTCAAACGAGCGCTGCAAGGCGATGCTACAGCTTTGGCTTGGCACAGTGGTGCGTTCTATTATGAAGCCACCGATGTGGTGAAAGGCAAGTATTCGTTGAAGTTCAAGGCGAAATCATCCGATTTGTTAGATACTACAGACAAGATGGCTGCTCACCAGTTGCGCATCGGAGCCTACATGCAGACTTTCGATGAAGAGGGTAAGAATACCGACTACTTTGCTGTTATCGAACGAAATGAAACTGAGGAGGTAACTTGTGTCTATCCGCAGATTATTACTACCAACTATGCCGAATATGAGATTGTATTCAATCTGGCTAAGGTTTCTACCATCCACAATGCAACGGCTGCCAATGTAAAAGAAGAAAGCAAATCAATTCCTACCGGAGAGATGCTGAAGCGAGTGGTGCTTTACATCTCTTCCAACAAGCCAGGATGTGATTTCTACATTGACGACATTAGTTGGACACCTTATCAATAAAACGTTAAACTAAGGACCCCATAGTTTCAGTTTTCGGGGTCCTTACTAAAGAAGAAAAAAGAAACAAAACAGATAACTTTAAAAACATTACAATTATGAAGAAACATTTAATTTTGGCCGCCATGGCTACCGTAACTCTCTTCACAGCTTGTAGTAACGAAGAGGAAGAATCCTTGCTGCAAGGCGAAAAACAAGTGACGTTTACCATTGCCGGTGTGGATACAAGAAGCCAGACTACAGTTGAACAGGATGGTAGTATCAGTACCGCTTTTGTAGCGGGTGACCAAATTGGTATTGCCGCAGTAGCTACAACAGCAACATTGGGCACAGACATAGCCGGATATCAAGTTGCTCAAGATGGTAGTGGTGTAACACCTATCAGCGGTTCCGGGTTGACTTACAAGAAAGACGGTGCTGCAACATTCTATGCGCACTATCCATATCAAAGCGGAGCTACAATATCCTCTGTTTCATTCACCGTTCCTGCAAATCAAAGTTCTGAAGAAAACTTTAATGCAGCAGACTTTATGATAGCCAAAAATGAGGTTACAACATTGGAAAATAATATTGAATTAGAGTTCAATCATGGTTTGGTATTGGTACAAATGGTATGGAATAGTGAAGAAGAGGTTACGGGTGTAACTTTGCACGGTGCATACAAACAAGTGACATGGGATGGTACAACTGTAACTACCACTACAACAGGTGAAAATGCCACTCAAGATATTACTATGTGGGAAACAGCCGATAATAAGTTTTGGGCATTGATACCTGCTGCTACTATTCCGTCTTCAACTAAGTTATTTACCATTTCAACTGCTGATGCCATCTATAATTACACGACTGGTTCTGAAATAGTATTAAGTGCTGGTAATGCCATCAGTTTCGCATTATCTACTAATTCGGTTGTTGCAGGTATAACAGTAAGAGCAAATGGTTGGACTAATATTGTAGAACAAAACGGTGGTAGTTTGGAAGAAGTGGAAGAACCTGAAACTCCTGCTATTGAGTTGATAAATCAAGTAACTTTTGAAGAAGTAGATTTGCAATCCATTACAGCAAGTAGTATATCAACAACTGATGTTGAAGAAAATATTTGGTATTCTTGGATTCCAACAGCAAACAATGCTAACACCATTGAAATAGACGGATCTACAATGAAAATAAATAAAGCAGCTGATGCACTTAGTTGGAATAATCGTTTAGCAATTTATCGTGTAGATGGAGATCTTATCTCACAGAGTTCAACTAAAATATTTACATTAAAGGTAACAGGTACTTCTAGTGTTGATAGTAGACAACTTAGATTGGGGGCCGTTAGAATTACAAAATCAGGAAATTTTTTCCCAATGTTTAAAGGCATCGGTTACAAAACATTTAGTACAACATCTTCAGAACAATCATTAGATATTGATTTTAATCAAATTTCAACAGATAATGGTAGTAATTACACAACTGCATCTACTTCAGATTATGATGATGTTATAATTATTTTGGCCCCTAATAAATATCAAGATGAAGCTATAACATTCACTATCAATAGTGTTACTTTAGTAGAAAAAGAAGTAACAGAATAATACGAACATTCTGAAAGAAAGAGTGGCGGCCGCAAAGAATAATGCGGTCGCCTTTTTTTTAGAACTACATCCATACGATCACTTACATAGATTTTTTTCGTGATTTTAATGTCACACAACTCCGGCAACACCGAGGTTGAATTTCTTCACTTTACCGGCACTTAGTTTAACGTTTTAGGTGCTATGAGGCATAGATTTGTTGGCTATTGGTACATTTTGTTTCACAAATAGTACAGGCGATGGCTTTTTCTTTCTTTTCCTTTTTGGGGTTGCTTTTAAATAATTATTTTTGTATCATTGATAAGTATGTCTTGTGGTAAAAACGATATAACAATTATGAAGAAGATATTATTTGCAATGGTGTTGGCAGGTGTGATGTCTGCTATGAATGGACAAGCGCAGGAGATTACGTTTGAAGAAATAGAATTTGACTTCGGACAGTTGGACGAATTGGATGGTTCGGTCAGCCACGATTTCCGATTTACCAACACCGGCAGCGAACCGTTGATTATAGAACAGGTGATTACCGGTTGCGGATGTACATCGGCCAAATGGAGCGAAAAGCCTTATAAACCAGGCGAAAAGGGTGTGGTGCGCATCACTTATCATCCGGAAAACCGCAAGATGGAGAGTTTCAGCATTCCAACGGAAGTGTTTACCAATCTGGAAACACCGGCCACGCTGACCATTACCGGAAAGGTGACATTGGCAAAACATCCGTATGTCAATTACTATGACCCGACGAAGGGGGAACGTAAGGAACCCAAACTGGTGGAGCCTAAAGATGACTACGAACTGGTGTTGCAACGGGTGAGGAAGCAACTTTACGAAAGTATGCCGGTAGAGCAGGTAGATAAGAATGCTACCAGCTTGATGAAACTGATGACGCCCGAAGGCACTTGGCCGCAGATAGACTATAAGTGCTTCTTCCGTACCAATTGGGAACCGGCCGATCACCTAAACCGCATCAAGCGTATGGCTATGGCCTATACCAATCCGGAATCTACACTTTATGGCAATCAAGTGCTGTTTCGTGCCATAGACAAGGCATTGCGTGCCTGGAATGAATACAGCCCAACCTCTTACAACTGGTGGTATAATGAAATATCGGCACCCAAGGTGATGGCAGATATACTAGCCTTGCTGCAGGCCGGATATGAGAAACCGGCTGACAGCGTTTTGGAGGGACTGATGGAGATGATGAAGAAGAGTGACCCAAGAAAATGGACGGGAGCAAATAAGCAGGACATTGCCATGCACCACATGATTAGGGGATGTGTGATAAAGGATGACAGCGTGGTAAGTACCAACGTTAGTGAGTTTTTTGAGCCCATAAAGATTACAGACTTTGAAGGTATTCGTGAAGACCTTTCTTACCAACAGCATAACAATCAGCTCTACATAGGAGGTTATGGTACGGTGTTTGTCAACAATATTTCTCTGATGGCTCCGCTGTTCACCGGTACGAAATTTGCTTTGAGTCCCGAACAGGTGAAACTCTTCTCCGACTTTGTGCGTGGCACTTATCTAAATGTTTTCCGTTCGCGCTATATGGATTTCGGCGTTTGTGGACGAAGCGTAAGTCGTGTGAAAACACTCGATTTGGGTGATTATGCACAACTGTTCAAGAAGATGAAAGAACTGGATCCGGAGAATGCCAAGGAGTATGACGATGCGGCCAAGCGTTTTGCGACAAAGAATGCTACGATAGGACGCTATCCGCGTAACAAAATGTATTATACCTCGGACTATATGCTTCACAACCGTCCTCGTTACGACTTCTCGGTACGTGCTGTTTCATTGAGAACTTGTCGTTCGGAGAGTGGTAATGGCGAAAACCTTTGGGGTACGTACCTTAGTGAAGGAGCAACGAATATCCGTGTTAATGGTGATGAGTATGTAGATATTTTTGCCGTATGGGAATGGGACAAGATACCGGGAACAACCACTCCGGCGGGTGAAGTGGAAAACCATAATGACTGGGGAGTAGCCGGTGTGGCCGAGTTTGTAGGTGGTGTGTCTGATGGCATGTTTGGCGTAATGACGTATGGCATGAATGACTATGGCATGAAGGCCAATAAGTCGTGGTTTATGTTTGATAACGAAGTGATGTGCCTGGGTGCCGGTATAGAGGCGGCTGGAACCAACAGTGAGATAAATACCTCTGTTAATCAGTGTCATTTGCAAGGTGATGTCTATCTGATAGGTGTTGACGGAACAGCCGGTAAGATGAATCCGCAGAGCTTGGTAAACCAATCTTATCAGGGATGGGTGTGGCACAACAAAGTGGGTTACTATTTTCCCGAAGCTACTCCTTTGCAAGTGCGAAACACAAACCAAACGGGACGTTGGTCGAAGGTAAATTTCAATCAGTCGGGCGATGAAGTCACTATGCCGATTTTCAATATGTGGATTGGGCATGGCAGCAAACCTCAACAGGCATCGTATGCTTACCTCGTGTTGCCGGGTATAGCTTCGCCGGCGTCATTGAAAGTATATGATGTCAAGCAAATACAACTCTTGAGTAACAATGCTCAGTTGCAGGCTGTTGGCCATGCCAAGTTGGATATGTTGCAGGCAGTATTCTATGCACCCGGAGAGGTGAAATGGGGCAATGCTACGTTGAAGGCTGGCAAGCCTTGTGTAGTCATGGTAAAGAACCTCTCTTCGGAGAATCCGGAAATATTGGTGGCAGACCCGACACAGAAAGAGACCCTACAAGTTGGTACTGACATTGTGCTGACTAAATAGTCAGACGTCAAGTTTTTCGATGGCTGGGATGGAGATGCAGCCTCGAAACAACTCGATGAGGCCTTGTTGTTGCATGTTGTTCAAGGCACGTGATATGGTCAATCGCGATTCGTTGAGTAGGGAGGCTAAGTCTTCCATCTTCACTTTCAACGTCTTTTTGCCGAAAGGGTGTTCACAACGTATTCGGATGAAGTGAGCTATCCGTTTTTCAATCTGATTGTCGGTAGTAGCCCATAGTCGGTTTTGGAGTTGTTGGGTGCGGTTACAGATGATGTTCTGATAGTTGAGACGGAATATTTCGTAATTGAAGAGCTGTTGTATGACAGCCGATTTTCCAATGCTGATGGTGTGAACATCGGTAATGGCGGTATAGGTGGATACATAGTTGGGGTTCATTCCGAAAAGTGCTTGCGGCTCTATCAGGAAAGGTTCTGATATGTATTCGGTTAACATATAGAGGTTCTCTTTGGATGTGGTGGTAATGGCCACTTCTCCTTTTAGAACGAACAGTAGTTTGTTGCCCGCATCACCGGTATGAAGTAGCTCCTCTCCGGCCTTCAGCTTCTTGAAGTCGAGCTTGTTTTTCTCCAGGATTCTTGTAAAATCCTCCTTGGTCATGCCTTGAAAAAGAGGTAATAATAATAAGGTGTCATACATGGTGTTCATATCTCTCTTTTCATGTTAAGTTTTTAAATCGTTTACAAAAATAAAATAAATCATTAGCTTTAGTAAATAATCTCTTATACTTTATTATTTTTTATTATTTCTTAAAATTCTTCATCTATTGTTTCATTATTATTACATAAAGAGTGATTTACGCTATTATACGGAGAATAATTTAACGAAAAAAGAAAAAAAACTGTTTTTTTGTTTTGCACGTAGCTTATAATTCGTAAATTTGGGCATCTTTACATTTATAATGCTAAGAAACACAGAATAATTAACCTTTTAAATAATGCACAACTATGAGTTATTTGCGATTTGACAAGACTCTGATGATTAATTTAGAGGAATCTTTGCCAAGGGAGATTCTAAGAACCAATCAGTCAGGGGCCTATCATTGTACAACAGTTGTTGATTGCAATACCCGTAAGTATCATGGCTTGTTGGTGATGCCAGTCCCCAACTTGGACGATGAAAACCACGTATTGCTTTCTTCATTGGACGAAACAGTTATTCAGCACGGTGCAGAGTTTAACCTGGGTTTACACAAGTATCAGGGAAATAACTATAGTCCGAACGGGCATAAGTACATCCGTGAGTTTGATTGTGAAAAAATCCCGGCAACAACTTACCGCGTGGGTGGTGTGATTTTGCGCAAAGAGAAAATCTTTGTACACCATGAAAACCGAATTCTTATCCGTTATACCTTGGTCGATGCTCATTCGGCAACCACTCTTCGCTTCCGTCCCTTCCTTGCTTTCCGTAGCGTTCGAGAATATACGCACGAAAATGCACAAGCCAATCGTGACTATCAAGAAGTAGAGAATGGAATAAAAACTTGCATGTATCCCGGTTATCCGGAATTGGTAATGCAGCTGAATAAAAAATGTGAATTTCATTACCACCCCGATTGGTATCGTGGCATTGAATATGCCAAGGAACAAGAACGTGGCTACCACTTCAGTGAAGACCTCTATGTACCCGGCTATTTCGAAGTGCCTATCAAGAAGGGCGAAAGTATAGTATTTTCGGCAGGTGTATCGGAAATATCTACCCACAAGTTGAAACAACTTTTCGATGCCGAAGTAGAAGATCGTACACCAAGAGACAGTTTCTTACATTGCTTGACTAATGCGGCACACCAGTTCCATAACAAACAAGGTGACGAACATTATATATTGGCCGGTTATCCATGGTTTAAATGCCGTGCTCGCGACCTCTTTATTTCATTGCCAGGATTGACGTTGGCTGTTGGAGAACAGGATGAGTTTGAAGATGTAATGAATACTGCCGAAAAAGCTATTCGCGATTTCTTAGCCGAGCAGCCCTCTGAATATAAGATTTATGAGATGCATCATCCTGATGTGTTGTTGTGGGCTGTTTGGACTTTGCAACAATATGCTAAAGAGACTTCACGCCAACGTTGTCGCGAAAAATATGGCAAATTGCTTGAAGATATAATGGATTACATCCTTGATAGAAAGCACGACAATTTGTTCTTGCATGACAATGGTTTGCTATATGCCAACGGTACCGACAAGGCCGTTACTTGGATGAATGCCATGGGACACGGACGTCCAGTGACCCCTCGTACCGGTTATATTGTAGAGGTAAATGCCTTGTGGTACAATGCACTCTGCTTTGTTTCCGAGCTGTTGCGTGAAGGAGGTAATGAGATCTTTGCAGACAAGCTGAAAGAACAAGCCGAAAAAACAGCCAAGTCGTTTGTGGAAGTGTTCCGTAACGAGTATGGATACCTCTTTGACTATGTAGATGGTTACATGATGGATTGGAGTGTTCGTCCGAATATGATTTTTGCCGTTGCATTTGATTACTCGCCGCTTGACAGAGTACAGAAGAAACAAGTACTTGATATTGTAACAAAGGAATTGCTAACACCCAAGGGGTTGCGTTCGCTTTCACCGAAAAGCGGTGGATACAATCCTTGTTATGTAGGTCCACAGACAAATCGTGACTACGCTTACCATCAAGGTACAGCTTGGCCATGGCTGATGGGATTCTATATGGAGGCCTATCTGCGCATTTATAAGATGAGTGGTCTTTCATTTGTTGAACGTTATCTGTATGGCTTTGAAGACGAGATGACCAGTCATTGCGTTGGCTCTATACCCGAGTTGTTTGATGGTAACCCGCCTTTCAAAGGACGTGGTGCGGTATCGTTTGCCATGAATGTGGCCGAACTCTTGCGTATTTTGAAGTTAGTGTCTAAGTATAATCAATAATGAGGAGGAACACAGAATGAAAGTTTTAATGTTTGGATGGGAATTTCCTCCCAAAATATATGGTGGTCTTGCAGTGGCTTCTTATGGTATAACCAAAGGATTAAGCCTGCAAGGAGATGTGGAAACCACTTTCTTTATGCCCAGACCTTGTGGCGAAGAAGAAAAGTTCTTGAAAATACTGCCCATGAACCAAGTGCCTATTGTGTGGCGCGACCCAGGATATGAGAATTTGAAGAATGGATTGGTAAATATGACCCCCGAAGAGTACTATTCTTTCCGTGACCATATTTATGCTGACTTCTCTTACATGCCGGTTAACGACTGGGGTTGCATGGACTTTGGCCTTGGATATAGTGGTAACTTGCCCGATGAAATAAACAACTTCTCTATCATTGCCGGTGTGGTGGCTCGTCAACAAGAGTTTGACATTATTCATGCTCACGACTGGCTGACTTTCCCGGCAGGTGTACATGCCAAAATGGTAAGTGGAAAACCGTTGTGTATTCATGTGCATGCCACTGATTTTGACCGTTCTCGTGGAAAAGTAAACCCCACTGTATATTCTATAGAGAAGAACGGTATGGATCATGCAGATTGCATCATGTGTGTATCGGAATTGACCCGTCAAACCGTTATTCACCAATACCACCAAGATCCACGGAAGTGTGTGGCTATGCACAATGCCGTATATCCATTGTCGCAAGAATATCAGGATATACCTCGTCCCGACCATACCAATAAGGAAAAGGTGGTTACTTTCTTGGGACGTATCACCATGCAGAAAGGACCCGAATATTTTGTGGAAGCCGCAGCAATGGTATTGAAGCGTACTCGTAATATCCGTTTTGTGATGGCCGGTTCGGGCGATATGATGAATGCCATGATTAACTTGGTTGCCGAACGGGGTATTGCCGACCGATTCCACTTCCCCGGATTCATGAAAGGTAAGCAGGTATATGAGGTATATAAGAATAGTGATGTCTTTGTTATGCCTTCTGTTTCTGAGCCTTTCGGTATTGCTCCGTTGGAAGCCATGCAGTGCGGTACACCTTCTATCATCTCTAAACAGTCGGGATGCGGTGAGATTCTCGATAAGGTGATAAAGACCGACTATTGGGATATTCACGCTATGGCCGATGCTATCTATTCTATCTGTACCAATCAGTCACTTTTCAACTACCTGCAAGAAGAAGGTATCAAGGAAGTTGACGAAATTACTTGGGAAAAGGTGGGATTGAGAATTCGCGCCCATTATGATGAGCTTATTAGAAACAATGGTAAATAACAAAAAAACAACTATAAGATATGAGAACTATCTGTCTTTATTTTGAGATACATCAAATTATCCACTTGAAACGTTATCGTTTCTTCGATATTGGTACTAATCACTATTACTACGATGATTATGCCAATGAAACCAGCATCAATGATGTTGCCGAACGTTCGTATATTCCTTCTTTGACAACATTGATTGAGATGGTTAAGCAATCTAATGGCGCATTCAAGGTTGCTTTGTCTATTTCGGGTGTAGCGTTAGAACAACTTGAAATCTATGCACCACGAGTTATCGAGTTGTTACATGAATTGAATGATACCGGTTGTTGTGAATTCTTGGCAGAACCTTATTCACATGGTCTTTCTTCTTTGGCTAACGAAGAAAGTTTCCGAGAAGACGTGATGAAGCAATGTGCCAAGATGAAACAGATGTTTGGAAAGGCACCGAAGGTATTCCGCAATTCCAGTTTGATTTATTCTGACGAAATCGGTTCAATGGTGGCAAGCATGGGATTCAAAGGTATGCTTACTGAAGGTGCCAAGCATGTGTTGGGTTGGAAGAGTCCACACTATCTCTATCATTGCAATATGAACCCCAACTTGAAGTTACTGTTACGCGACTATAAATTGTCTGATGATATCAGCCTCCGTTTCTCAAATTCTGAATGGAGCGAATATCCGTTGTTTGCTGACAAGTATATCAATTGGATTGCTGAGTTGCCGCAAGAAGAGCAGGTTATCAACATTTTCATGGAACTTTGTGCATTGGGTATGTTCCAACCGTTGTCGTCTAATATCCTTGAATTCTTGAAGGCATTGCCGGCTTGTGCTAAGGAAAAGGGCATCACTTTCTCTACACCGACAGAGATTGTAACGAAGTTGAAGTCTGTTTCTCAATTAGATGTTCCTTATCCATTGTCATGGGTAGATGAAGAAAGAGATACAAGCTGCTGGTTGGGTAATGTAATGCAGCGTGAGGCATTTAATAAGTTGTATAGTGTGGCCGAACGTGTTCGCATCTGCACTGACCGTCGCATTAAGCAAGACTGGGACTATCTGCAGGCTAGTAATAATTTCCGTTTCATGACCACAAAGCCTTCGGCTGTATCGTTCTATCGCGGTATTTACGAATCACCCTACGATGCTTTCACTAACTATATGAACATTTTGGGCGACTTCATGAAGCGGGTAGATTCGCTCTATCCGGTGGATATTGACAATGAAGAGTTGAACGCTCTGCTTACCACCATCAAGAACCAAGGTGATGAGATTGAAGCATTGCAAAAGGCATTGTCAAAGGCTGAAAAGAAAGTAGAGAAACCGGCAAAGGCCGAAAAGAAACCAGCTGCTAAAAAAGCTACTGCAAAGAAAGCGACTAAGAAAGCTGAAGCTTGATTGGAAAGCTGATATAGAAAAGGGGATTCGCTATAAAGCGAATCCCCTTTTTATAACTTTTTTATTTTTCAAAAAACAGGACTGTAAGCGAATGTGGAGGAAGTGTTACACAACCCTCTTTTACACTGAGGGTCATCTCTTTAGGTACGACCCTCTCTTCTGCTCCTATCTCATTGTAATCATCTGCTGTTTTGCCACTCAGCACTGTGGCTTTTACTTTTTTTGTGGACTTTAGATTCAGTCCTTGGAAGTCCAATTTCAGTGTCTGTTTTTCGGTAGGGTCTTTGTTTATCACTACGTATGCATACTTTGTATTGTTTTCGTTTGAAGTCAATATGCCATCCAACACTCCTGTTTGTTTATCGGCATGTTTTAAAGGAACTGTCTGCAAAGTAGTAGGAACCATATAATCCTCCAATAGGTTTACATACATATCAAATACATAGTAGGTAGTGCGCTTCAAGATTCCTTCGGGATGTACAAAAATGGCTCCCCGTGTATTGACAATCGGCGAAAAGCAGGCAATATCTACAATATCGGAATGGCGCAAGCATGCATTGAGGAAGCAGGCGGAAAAAAGTGCATCGGCCATGGTGTATGTTGAAGGAATGTCATTTTTTCTTCGGGCTTCCAATTCGAATCCCTTTCTGAAATCTCCATGCCAAGGATGATGCCAATTTCGCATATTCCATTCATCGTAAGCTATCTTGATTTTACCATTGCCAAAGCCTGCCTCTTCTAAAATCGCAATGGTCCGAAGAATATCCTTTTCCGGGGCATCTGTCTTCATCATGCATTCAATGAAAGAAGCCGGATTATTATAGTGGAAGAGAGGATCCCAATAGCCATGAATGGAAACATAATCCAATTGATAGCCTGCTTCACGCAGAAGCGGCATTGTCCAATTCTTGTTGGATGTGGCTGCTGCAAATAGTTTAGCATCTTTGGTAACACTTCGCATTAACTTTGCCGACTCACGTACCAATGGTCCCCATTCTTGTACTGTGCGTGCACCAAGTTCATGTGCTCCCCAGTTTTCGTTACCTACACTCCAGTATTTTACATTGTGTGGTTTTGGATATCCGTTGGCTATGCGCATTCTGCCGAACTTGCCAATATTCAAGTTACAATACTCTACCCAGTCGCTCATCTCTTCGGGGGTGCCTGTTCCTGCGTTGGTACAGATAAAAGGTTCACATCCTACTTTCCTGCACCACTTGATGAATTCGTCGGTACCGAATGTGTTTGGGTCTTCTACTTGCCACGATTTGTCGTAAACCGGAGTACGTTCTTTGCCCACTCCGTATATCCAGTGATAGGTAGAAACGAAGCATCCTCCCGGCCACCTTACGATGGGTACTTGAATCTGTCTTAACGCTTCGATTACATCTGTTCTAAATCCGTCTTCGTCGGCAAATTTGGAAGTGGGGTCATACAATCCACCATATACCTGATTGTCGAAGTGCTCAATAAAATGACCGAAAATCATTTTATTGTATTTTATTTCCTTTGCATTGGGGACTACATCCATTATATTGTCCTGCGCAATGGCATTCATGCAGAACCCTAATAATAATGCTGTGCTAAATAATTTTGTTTTCATGTTCATATAGTTGATACATTATTTTTCTAAAGCTTTACAAATACGATGATTTATTTCCCGAAGCCGTTCTTCATCAAGTTTCACCACTTTGCGGTCATAAGTCATCAGTCCATTTACTTCTATCTCAACGTCGGTAGTCTGTGTATAGACTGCAGCCGAGAAACCTTTAGCAATCATATCATAGAGCATATTGGCATATTTCACGTATTCATCTGTTACCTCCTTGGAAGAATTGAACTGCACATACCCCCAATTGCGATTAGGTTCCCATAAATGGTCTTTCAATACCAAACCGATACCTCCATATTCTCCCAATACGGTAGCGCGTTGGGCATCATAAAGATACATGTCGGGATGTGGGTAATTATGCAGGTCGAGCATATCTCCACAAGTATAGTGATTACCTCCACTTGCAGGATTCACCAAACGAGTAGGGTCGTATTGTTTGGTCCATTCTGCTATTTCTACAGTTTTGAATTGTCCCCATGCTTCATTGAAGGGAACCCATGTCCCAATGCAAGGATAAGAATATAGACAATCTATAATATCTTTCCATTCTTTCCGATACTGTGCTTCTGATTCTGCGCTCCTTTTTCTTTCAGTTCCATCGAAATATTTACGGTTTTGCCATTCTGGATTACGGTCACCGCTGGGCATGTCCTGCCATACAATGATTCCTAACTTATCGCAATGTGAGTACCAACGTGCTGGTTCTACCTTGATGTGTTTCCGAATCATGTTGAAACCAAAATCTTTTGTCTTCTGTATATCATAAATTAGCGCTTCGTCTGTGGGGGCTGTATAAAGTCCATCGGGCCACCAACCTTGGTCTAACGGTCCGAATTGAAACAAGGGATTGTTGTTTAATTCTAATCTTACTATACCATTCGAATCCCGGCGAGTAGCGTATTTGCGCATGGCAGCATAACTATCTACTTGATCTACTAATTTCCCATCGCTGTACATGGCGACCTTTAAGGTGTATAGATGTGGAGACTCCGGACTCCATAGCTTGAGTTTTTCAGGCATGGCTATATCGACAGGTTCTCCGTTCATGCTCTTCCCAATAGCTATACAATTACCGTCTTCATATACAGATACTTCTATCCGTTCTTTCCAAGCTCCTTCGCTCAAATGTGCTTTCACAATCAGTCGTTTGGTGTCAATATCTGGAGTTATATGAAGTGATTCGATATGCTTCTCAGATACCGGTTCCAACCATACGGTTTGCCAAATGCCGGTGACTGGTGTATACCAGATTCCTTCTGGACGATTGACTTGCTTTCCACGTGGTTGGTAACCTTTATCTGTAGGATCCCATACTTTCACTACCAGTTTATTTTCGCCTTTTATCAATGCATCGGTTATATTGAACGAGAATGGGGTAAAGCCACCCGTATGGCTGCCAACCTTGATGTCGTTTACCCATACGTCTGTTTTCCAATCTACCGCACCGAAATGTAATAATACATCTTTGCCTTTCCAATTGGCCGGAACCTGAAATGTACGTTGATAGACCAACTCTTGATTTTCGTTTACTCGCTTTCCTACTCCTGACAAGGAGGATTCTATGGCAAAAGGAACCAATATTTCTCCATCAAAATGTTTCGGAAGGTGCGCTCCTTTGCTTATGACAGCATATTCCCAAAGTCCATTTAAGTTCTGCCATTCTTTCCGTTCCATAATAGGGCGAGGGTATTCCGGTAATACATTGTTTGGATTGATTTGCTCTGCCCACGAAGTCTTAATTCTGTTACCTACAGGTTTCCATTGGGCTTCAGCATCAGTACTCAATAAGAACAATACGAATAAAATTAGTGCTTTCATAATTATTTCATTAGTGTTTTTGCAAAGATAGGGAGTATTGTTGAATAATAATATATCTTATTATATCTTAAATATGCCATTTTGATAAATATTGTACATATCTTAGCAGAAAAATATATTACTATGGTATCTAAACAAAAGAGTGATTCTCAATGGTTGAAGGTAAACTTCAACAAGACTCAATGCGGTACCGATTTTTATATCAACGTTGGTACAAATCTTGACTTGTCGCATATTATTTCTATTAACAATGCTTATCAAACCGATTGTTTTGAATTCTTTTATTTTCGTAAGGTTAGCGGATATATACTTTTAGACAGGCAAAAGATTGATTTAAAAGAGGGTATGTTGCTTATCCTTTCTCCTTACCAGCGGCAAAGGTGGTGCATCAAGGATGAGGAATCTGATTTTGATTTTCTGTTTTTTAGAGAAGACTTTGTGCATAGTTTCTTTGTTGATAAATCTTTCGTATATCGATTGCTTTATTGTTACCAAACAGTTACTCCTCCTTATCTGTTTTTGAGTGAAGAGAAAGCGGCAGAAATAATGTTGCTGTTGAGAAAAATAAGGAAAGAGTTGCACTGCCCAATAGCTGACAGCTATCATATGATACTCTCTATCCTGTGTCATTTCCTTTTGGTTATAAACAGAGAGTATGCCAATTATTATCATTTGCCGTTTAATGTTCCTAAAAATAACTATGCCTATCGTTTCAAGGAGTTATTGGAGCAACATATTTATGAAAAACAGCGTATTAATGATTATGCCGAGATGCTTCAGATAAGCAGGGTCAGTCTGAACAATGCTGTGATGTCGCAATTCGGAGTATCTGCCATTCATTTGTTAAAGCAACGCTTGTTGGCTGCTATTAAGAATGAATTGCTATTCTCAAATGCTACAATCGCTCAATTGGCCGATAAGTTTAATTACTCGGAGGTCTCCCATCTGATGCGTTTCTTTAAACAGCATACGGGAAAGACGATAACCCAATATAAACGAGACTATCAGAATGGAATCTACGAATAGCAAACATGGCAACAATCACATTTACTTTTAGCGATTGTTGCCATGATTTGTCTGTTGTATAATTTGTTTTATTTCTTTAGGTTCATCCGTTCACGGATGTGTTGGGGGATGTCTTCTTTATAATTACTATAGTCTTTAGCGGCAATTTTTTGGGCTTCGTCAAAGATTGTATAGGTTACTTCGATGTCTAAGTTGGTACCTTTCGGGCCACCTAACAACTTGGCATAACTGGGTTTTAAGTCGTTTTGGATACCGGTCATTGTTTGGTTATAATTACCTGTTGTTTCGTATTGTAGCACGACAGGCATTAATAACACTTTGTCCCAATCCGGATTTCCTCTTACCCGTACCTTGAAAAGTGACTGGGGCGTGTTGCAATAGATTCCTATCGTTTTGCTGAAGTAGCCGGGATGGTCTGCCTTGAAGGAGAATTTCACGCTGATGCTGTCGACCGGTCGTGCAGGAGGCTTGTCATAGTCTGCCACCGTACATCCGCACGAGGTGGCAACGTCGTGGATGACCAAAGGCTTCTTCCCCTTGTTGACCAGTGTTACCGTCGTGTCCTTCTTCTCTTCCCAATGGAAGGAACCGAAGTCGATGACGGAGGCCGAGATTTCGGCTTCTGTCCGTGTCTGTTCCAATTCCTGCTTACCTCGCTTACCGCTGATTCAGCCTGTCGAGTCGAGATAATGTACAATCTTGTATCCATCCTTGGGGATGCGGAAGTCGGTCTCCGTCTCACCATAAATGGTGAAGGACGGAGACAACGGAAAGACTATTTCCTTTCCATTCCATTCCCGCAACAGCTTCTCCAGCTTCTCGCTTTCTGTCATATTGCAAGAAGGGAGTAGCAAGAAGAACAATAAGGCAAGGATATAATTGTATGTCTTCATCATTTCTTGAAATAAAGTTTCAGCAGGCAAGGGTTGTCATCTTCCAACATTGCTTCCAGCTTCTTGTATTCCGATTCTGTGAGAATGGATTTGTACGTTTCGCGCTTATCGTAATAAATGTCCGAGATGAAACATTCATCATCCATATAAAGAGGAAAATTCAGTTCGCATTGTTCGTCCAGATAATCAAAGGCAAAACTTCTATCATTTTCCTTGTCATAAAATACGTGGGTCATTAAAGGACGCATCTCTAGTTCTCTTACAAGAGAAGCATAACTGTACTTTTGGTTTTGGGCTTGTTGTCTGAGACTGAACGGACGCATGGGTGTTCCAATTTCGTCAATGATAGCATTGTTTCTGTCATTGGGATTCTCTAAACTTAAATAGTAATCCAAACGGCTGTCCATGTTGTATTTCCCGAAGTCCCATAGGTATGCTGGGATTAGTCCTAAAGGAGATACCTCAAGCACCTTCTGTCTCAGATTGTTGGAATAGAATACCTTTTTACCCAGGCGATGGAAAGGAGCCTGTTGTTGGTTATTGAACATACGGTCGTCTCTCCAAAAGCTATTGATGGTGTCCAGTGTTTCCTTATGAAGTACCAAGATGCAATCCTCGTCTGGCTCAAGACATGACCAAGTGGCAAAACAAGTGTCATTAACCAATTCCATCGAGTAATAATGTGGGCGGTAAGGAAGCTCAAGATTGCGTTTCAATTTTCCGTTCATATCAAATTGCTTGACTATTCCGTAAGGACTTAGCATAAATATATCATTGTTGGGCGCATCTATTACACAGTCGAACATACTGATATATTCATTCGGGCCCTGTCCGTATCGGCTTATCCGTCTTCTGAATTTCCCATCCTGCCCATAAACATAAAGTTTATGCACTTCTCGTTCGTGAACGAAATACTCATCGCCGATAGGAGTTATCTTGTTCATATAAGTAATCAGACAAGAATCGGTCGTTTCTAATGGTATCACTTCCGCCTTGGAGAAGATTTCCTCGAAAGGTTTGATTTTCTTGTCCAAATCTACTTTGTAAACTTTGAATCCTTCCTGATTCAATTCTGTTTTTTCATAACAGGATGTTAAGCAGAAAAAGAATGCAGATAACGACAATAGCCAAATTTTCCTCATTGCGAATTGGTTTATAGGTTAATTATACTCTGTTCCATACAATGGAATCTACGAATAGCAAACATGGCAACAATCACGTTACTCTATAAAGAGTTTTAGCGATTGTTGCCATGATTTATTTGCTGTGTTATTTCTTTAGATTCATCCGTTCACGGATGTGTTGTGGGATGTCTTCTTTATAATTGCTATAGTCTTTGGCGGCAATTTTTTGGGCTTCGTCAAAGATTGTATAGGTTACTTCGATGTCTAAGTTGGTACCTTTCGGGCCACCTAACAACTTGGCATAACTGGGTTTTAAGTCGTTTTGGATACCGGTCATTGTTTGGTTATAATTACCTGTTGTTTCGTATTGTAGCACGACAGGCATTAATAACACTTTGTCCCAATCCGGATTTTCGGCTATCCATTGTTCCTCATTCCAACTACTTCCAGCCTTTTTCTTCGCCTCGTTTTTTTCATTGATGCAGGCGGTTACCAAACGTGAGATGTTTGAAAAGGTGTATTGGTTGGTAGCCACGGCATTGTGTGTGGCTGTATAAGATGTAATGTTGTCCGGCAATTTGTTGTTTTCAAAGAAGTCTTTCACTTCGTTTTTACGGATAAGCAGTACGTCGGTCGGAGCATCCATGCTGAATTCGTAATTGCTTTCTTGATTGTAATTGGTGAAAGTCATTTTTACAGAGTTCAAAGTGTCACCTTCCAATTCCTTGTGTATCTGATCATAAGGCATGGTTGCTTCTGTGAAGATACCTACTGGTGATTTTAAGTAGGTATGTCCTTCTTCGGCAACTCGTTCGGCTATGATGTCTGAATTGAGGAATTGGTTGGCTTGAATAACCTCTTTGGTAGATGAGAATACTGTGTAGTAGGCATACGACAAGGAGTCTGTACCATCTTTACACTTCAAGGCTACTCCTAAGGTATCTACATAATGTTGGCAGAGCATCATTTTCATGTCAACACGGTCTATGTATAGAATGGTTCCGTCGCCCATATCACTTTTGACGTAAATACCTTTAAATATATTATCTATAAAGGTGTCTGCATTCTTGAAGTATTCGGGATGTTCACGATTAAGTCGAAGAATTTCATTGCCGAACTCTTTGTCCATATTGAATGTGATGTTGGGGTAGTAAGTGTAGTCGCCATAAGCATCGGTTTCATAGCGGATAGAGTCGGGGACTGAAGTATCGAATGCTGAGTAGGCTTTGCGGCCGATTAATGCATCCGGATTGTATTTGTCGTAATATAGTTCGGGGTTGATGTTGGTGTACCGATTCTTTTCCAATCGTTTGTCCAATTCATAAACACTCATTCGGCAGGCGTTCAGCGAATCACCAAACCAAGTTGAGTAGTAAACCACGAGGGCGGTAGATACAATAGAGTCGCCGGCCATGTTTCCGCTACCGGTTTTGGTTGCTTCATCGTATTTGTAAACGGCGGGGAAGCGGAAGTTTTCGGTACAGTTCAGTTCGGTTAGGAAACTGGATTCGTAGTAACCGAATTCGGGGTCGGTAAATTTGCCTACATATCCGGTACTGGTTTTAGCGTAAACTGAATCTACGGCTACAGAGCGGGTGCTTACTTCGTATATCTTGGTTTTTGTAATCAATCCGTCTGTATCAGGTAGCATATCAATGCCCAGCGAACCGGTGTTGTCGTCACATCCTATTAGTAGCAGGAGTGTACAAATCAGCGTTCCTAAGTATTTCATTCTTTTCATATTCAGTATTTTGTGCCTTTTCTTATTTATGTTTGCTTTAGTGAATTAGTCTTCTTCCTCTTCTCCTTCCGAACCACATACGATGTTGTAGAATTGGCAGCAGGCATCTGCAAATGCTTCGGGAGCTTGTGGCTCTAATACGGGTTTGCCGCTGTTGCGGGCATATTCGGCCAATTCAGCATTCACCTTGTCGCTATGCAATATGATGCCGTCGGCAAAGTCGATGGATAATTTGCTAAGGGTGACATAGTCGATGGGGTCTTTTAGGTTGGCTATGTCCTTTTTACAGACGCCTTTCAGCATTAATTTGCTGGTATAGTCGCTGTGGAAACTTTGCTTGAAGTCTTCTTCATAGATTGAAATGACAACTTTGGCATCTCTGAACGAAGGTTCTTCTTTGTAAGCCTTCTTGATGTAAAGAGGTGCGAGGGAGGTGAGCCAACCGTTGCAATGGATGACATCGGGACACCAACGCAATTTTTTTACGGTTTCCAATACACCTCTGGCATAGAAAATGGTACGAGCATCGTTGTCCTCATATTCATTCCCGTTTTCGTCTGTAATCTGTAAACGGTTTTGGAAGTAGTCGTCGTTGTCTATAAAATAGACCTGCATACGGGCCGATTGGATAGAGGCTACTTTTATGATGAGGGGATGGTCAGTGTCGTCAATAATAAGATTCATACCGGACAAACGAATCACTTCGTGCAGTTGGTTACGGCGTTCGTTGATGTTACCCCATTTGGGCATAAATGTACGAATCTCTTTACCTCTTTCTTGAATAGATTGCGGCAGGCTTCTACCTGCAAGCGACAATTCTGTTTCAGAAACGTATGGAGAAATCTCTTGGTTAATGAATAAAACCTTGTTTGCCTTTGCCATATTATACTTTTAATTCTCTATTTATTTTGCAAAGGTACAAAAAAAAATGCACATTTGGACAAAAATGATGCTTTTATAATTCTTTATCTTTTGTTAAGTGGCTAATTTTCAGTAGTAAAAAGATTGTATTAGAGGGATGAAATGAGAGTTTTTTTGCATTATTTTAGGTTATTTCTTCTTTATATGGAGAATATTGGTTTATTTTGCACCGTTTTTCAGAACAAACACTAAGTTATCAAACGTTCAAGAAATGAAAATAGTACATACTATCAAGGACTTGCAAGGCGAACTTTCCTTTCTGAAAGCTCAGGGTAAACAAGTGGGGCTGGTGCCTACAATGGGTGCCCTTCACGAAGGACACGCTTCGTTAGTGAAGCGTTGTGTGGCTGAAAATGAAGTGGCCGTAGTAAGTGTATTTGTCAATCCGACACAATTTAACGACCAAAACGATTTGGCTAAGTATCCCAGAACATTGGATGCTGATTGTCGCTTGCTTGAGGCTTGCGGTGCATCGTTCGTGTTCGCTCCGTCAGTAGATGAGATGTATCCCGAACCCGATATGCGTCAGTTTAGCTACGCACCACTCGATACGGTGATGGAGGGGGCATTCCGCCCCGGACACTTCAACGGTGTTTGTCAGATTGTCAGTAAATTGTTCGATGCCGTTATGCCCCATAGGGCCTACTTCGGAGAAAAAGATTTCCAACAATTGGCTATTATTCGCGAGATGGTTCGTCAGATGAATTATCCGCTTGAAATAGTAGGATGCCCCATTGTTCGAGAGGCGGATGGGTTGGCGTTGAGTAGTCGTAACACCCGTTTAAATGAAGAAGAACGTAAAAATGCGCTGAAAATTTCGCAGACATTGTTTGAAAGTCGTACCTTTGCAGCGTCGCACACAGTGGCCCAGACTTGCCAATTTGTGGAAGAGGCCATAAACGTTGCGCCCGGATTGCGCTTGGAATACTTCGCATTGGTGGACGGACGCACGTTGCAACCTATTGCCGATTGGAGCGAAACCGACTATGCCGTAGGATGCATTACGGTATTTTGTGGAGAGGTTCGACTGATTGACAATATTAAATATAAAGAATAAGAATTGCAGAAAGATATGTTGATTGAAGTTTTGAAATCAAAGATTCATTGCGCTCGCGTTACCGAAGCCAATTTGAATTATATGGGTAGCATTACCATTGACGAAGACCTAATGGAGGCGGCTAACCTAATTGCCGGCGAGAAGGTGGCTATTGTAGATAATAACAATGGCGAACGCTTCGAGACCTATGTTATAAAAGGTGAACGTGGTTCGGGAAAGATTTGTCTGAACGGTGCAGCGGCTCGTAAGGTACAGCCTGGAGATATTGTCATTATTATGGCTTATGCACTGATGGATTTCGAGGAGGCAAAGTTGTTTAAACCTGCTATCGTCTTCCCCGATCCGGCAACCAATGGAGTAGTATAATATAAATGTTTCATAATAGAATAATTTTAAATTTTTTCAAAAACCCTGCTTGCTCGAGATGAGTAGGCAGGGTTACTTTTTTTAAACGATTGTTGCCACTGTTTCCTTTGCTATCAATGGAGGTAATGGATATAGATGGCAATGCTTACAGCTAAAATAATAGCGATACACATAGGCTGTTTTCCTTTCTTCTTTAATTGTTCTTTAGTTCCAAAAGAACATTTTTTCTAAATTACAAAAAGCGTGGAACTTTATAAGATAAGCATAACGCTTTTTCTTTTTTGTATATATACAACGGAGCAAAGGTAAAAATTGTTTGCTAAAAATGCAAATTTGTATAAAGAATATTCGTTGTACTATTGACATCCTACGGCAAATGTTGTATCTTTACCTCATGAAACTTTTAACGGAAAAATGCTTATGAAAACTGATTTCGATTACACCAAAGTTCCCTTTTTCTTCGGATATTGTGCCATAAAATCGTGTCCCAAGCGAGAAACATGTTTGCGATACCTGGCATGGAAATATACACCGGCCGACCAACCCTTCCTATCGTTGATGGATGCCCGATACTTAGAAGCGCGGGGAAATAACTGTCAACACTACCTGCCCAATACACCGGTAAAGTATGCACGTGGCTTCTTGAAGCTGACAAAAATATTGCCTGTGGCAATTGCCGATAGCTTCCGGAGACATATGATTGCTCATTTTGGACGGAAGGTTTATTACCAAATACGAAAGGGAGAAAGATTGATTCATCCCACTGAGCAACGATTCATTGTAACGCTGGTCGAAAGGTTAGGCATGGAGGTAGCCGACTGTTTTGACGCTTATCAGAACGAGTACGATTGGAATGCTTAATTTCCTTTCCGTTTCCTTGCGAAGAAACTGTCGTTTCCTAACTGGGAAACGCGCGTTTCCTAACTAAGAAACCGGCGTTTCCATGCGAGGAAACGACAGTTTCCATTCGTGGAAAATGAAGGAAACTATAACTCTTTGATTACTAAATATAAAGGGTTGCTCCCCAAATGATGGGAAGCAACCCTTTTCTGTGTTTATGCTTTCGGCTTACAGCCTTTTATGCATTCAGGTGTTCGTGCATGGCTGCTGCGGCACGACGTCCGTCGCCCATGGCCAGAATAACGGTTGCACCACCGCGCACAATGTCTCCGCCGGCATAGATGGTGGGGATGTTACTTTGCATATCGTCATTTACGGCAATGGTGTTTTTGCGTCCAAGCTCCAATCCCTTCACCGAGGTAGGTACAATGGGGTTGGGTGATACGCCTACGGCTACCACAGCCATGTCTATATCCAATGTAACCGTTGCACCGGGGATAGCCACCGGGCTGCGACGTCCGCTGGCATCGGGTTCGCCAAGCTCCATCTTCTGCAGCACTACTTGTTTCACGGCACCCTTTTCGTCGGCAATATATTCCAATGGGTTGTGCAGAGTGAGGAACTCGATGCCTTCCTCTTTGGCGTGCTTCACCTCTTCGAGTCGGGCAGGCATTTCGGCTTCGCTGCGGCGATAAACGATGAATACCTTTTCGGCGCCCAGTCGTTTGGCTGTGCGGCACGAGTCCATGGCAGTATTGCCACCACCCACAACCATCACGTTCTTGGCGGGGTTTATTGGAGTATCGGTTTCCGGATTCGATGCATCCATCAGGTTTACACGAGTCAGGTATTCGTTAGACGACATGATGTTCACGCTGTTCTCTCCGGGGATATTCATGAAGTTGGGCAATCCGGCACCACTGGCAATAAAGATGCCCTGGTAACCTTCGGCCTGCAATTCTTCCACACCGATGGTCTTACCGATGATGCAGTCCTTCACGAAGTTTACGCCCATCTTCTCTAAGTTGTTTATTTCCACGTCTACAATCTTATTGGGCAGACGGAATTCGGGGATGCCATACTTCAATACACCGCCAATTTCGTGCAGTGCTTCGAATACCATTACATCATATCCATACTTCACCATGTCACCGGCAAAGCTGAGACCGGCAGGGCCTGAACCCACTACGGCAATCTTCTTGCCGTTGCGAGGTGCCAATTCGGGGAGTACGATGTTGCCACTTTCGCGTTCATAGTCGGCCACGAAACGTTCCAAGTTGCCGATGGCAACGGCCGGTTCGTTCATCTTCAGGTGGATACATTGGCTTTCGCACTGCTTTTCTTGCGGACAAACACGACCGCAAACGGCTGGCAGGGCAGAGGTATGCTTCAGTACGCGGGCTGCTTCCAGGAATTCGCCGCGCTCCACGTTCTTGATGAACGAGGGAATGTTGATGCTCACCGGGCAACCTTGCATACAGGTGGGGTTGGCACAATCCAGGCAACGTTTGGCTTCGGTCATGGCCTGCTCTTTCGTATAACCTGTGTTCACCTCTTCGGTACGGGTTGTAGCACGATAAACGGGGTCAAGTTCATTCATGGGGCAACGTTGGATGGCGGTGCGTTCCTTCGGCTTCATGCTCTTGCGAAGCTCTTCACGCCACGGAGCCTTGCGGTCAAGCAGCTCTTCCATCGGCATTTGGCAAGCCTTTTCGCTACATGGTTTGCACGCTTCTTTCGTTACTTCGGCTTGCGGTTCCACTTTGCAAACGTGCTGTTCCAGGTGGCTCATCTCTTCGCGTTCTACATCCTTGAACGAACCCATGCGCTTGAACATCTCATCGAAGTCCACTTGATGTCCGTCAAACTCAGGGCCATCCACGCAAACAAACTTTGTCTTGCCACCCACAGTAATGCGGCAAGCACCGCACATACCGGTACCATCCACCATGATGGTATTCAATGATACGTCGGTAGGAATTTCATATTTCTTGGTCAGCAAGCAGCAGAATTTCATCATGATAGCCGGGCCGATGGCGAAACATTTATCCACCTTCTCGCGTTTGATGACACTCTCGATACCTTCTGTTACCAACCCTTTCGTGCCATACGAACCGTCGTCGGTCATGATAATTACTTCGTCTGAAGACTTGCGTACTTCCTCTTCGAGGATAATCAGTTCTTTTGAACGACCTGCTAAAACAGAGATAACTCGGTTGCCGGCCTCTTTCAGTGCTTGGATGATGGGTAGCATCGGAGCTACACCTACACCGCCACCGGCACAAATTACGGTACCAAAGTTTTCAATGTGAGTAGCTTGTCCCAACGGGCCTACTACGTCCATCACATAGTCTCCTTCATTCAGTTGACACAACTTGGTAGAAGACAAGCCTACAGTTTGTACTACCAGTGTAATAGTTCCTTTCTGTAAGTCAGCTCCTGCAATTGTCAGCGGCATGCGTTCGCCTTTATCATCCACACGGACTATGACGAAATGGCCCGCTTTGCGCGACTTGGCAATCAGCGGAGCCTCTACTTCAAGCTTGAACACCTTCTCTGAGAATTGTTCTTTGCTAATGATTTTGTTCATTTCTTATGTTTTTTGTAGTTATAATCCTTATTTTACTAACAGTTTGTTAGAGTTTGCAAATATACGGCTTATTTTTTAATATCAAAGGGTTGTTGCAGTTTTACTCGTTTATAAGTCGTACAAACATCTTTTTTGTATTGAAAATAATCTTTTTGAAATTTAGGAAATAGTCCATACCAAGGTTTCCATAGTTCAAATCGACTTCACTTCCTTTTGTGGCGACAAGTATCTGGGGAAACGTATGGCTTGTTCCGTTTATTTCCAATGAGAAATGGGGTAGGATATATGCCTGTTCGATGCGGATACCTCCCGTTCCGGCACTTCGTAGGGTGTCTACCTTACAATGAGTAGTGAGGTATTCTTTGTGTAGTTCGTAGTATTTCTTGTCCAATGTGCTACTGCCGGCACCGGTGTCAAAATTAAATAGAAGGCGTTCTCCATTACCTTTGCCCTCTATGACAAACAGTCCGCTCGTTCCTTCGGCCATGTTCGATGTTTCGTTGGCTTGCAAACTACTGAGCTGATGAGGGAGTATAAACTCATTCTTCTCGAAATCAATCTGTACTTCTTTCATTGTTTGAATGAACTTCACACCTATAATCATATCCAAATGGCTTAAGTAGGCATCAATACTGTCAACGCCTGACGATATGTCCACTACATAGAAAGGTACATTTTTCAAAGTTAGATTGCCTAATTGCATTTCTTTAGCCACGGCCAATGTGCCATTTTGGGTGCTGACTCCTGTTACTTGTGTAGGTGTAACGTATTGATCAAGTCCCAATCTCTCTGCCGCTTTTGTGCTGACAATGTTGACGCCTGCACCGCTATCAAACACAATGTCTTGCCTCTGTTGGTTGACTTCTGCGGGAATCATAATGGTTAAGGCTCGCTTATCTATCGGCCCGATTGAATCCAAGCGGAAAGGAATATGATAGTCTTCTTCTGCAGTAGAGGCTATTTGGTTTACACCTTGGTATTGGGCAAGGATACGATATTGCTGTTCGTATTCCCGGTGCAAAACCAAAGAGGTACTGTCGGTATGCGGTTCAAATGCCGTGATGATGTTGGAGAGTGTACGGGCAGCATCTGCATATTTCCCTTGCTTAGCCTCGTTAGATGCCAGTAAAAATCCCATTCCTAACATATTGGCGACTCCAATTTCATTTCCGTAAGTGTTCATTAACTCACGAATAGCGATAGTTGCTTTCTCCGGTTGATTGAATTGACTGGCAATCATGCTTTCGGCAAATACCCTCAACATTGGCATCAGTTTCTCTTTATCGGCTTTGTCGTACACTCGTTTTAATTCAAACCAATCAGACGTGTTGAGGCTTTGAGCAATACGTCCGTCCTCTTCAGTCTGTGCTTTTAACGATGGAAGGGAAAATATTAGAGCAACGATAAATAAAATAATCTTCATTATTTAATACTTTTGATTAATATAAAAAGAGGGCGTAATACACCCTCTTTTATCTTATTGATACTGATTATCTTAGTCAATCATTTCAAAGCCGCAGTAGGGAACCAGTGCCTTGGGGATGCGGATACCTTCGGGTGTCTGGTTGTTTTCGAGCAAGGCAGCTACGATGCGAGGCAATGCCAATGCCGATCCGTTCAGCGTGTGGCACAGTTCGGTCTTCTTCTCAGCTGTGCGGTAGCGACATTTCAAGCGGTTGGCTTGGTAAGTGTCGAAGTTGGAAACAGAACTAACCTCCAACCAACGCTTCTGTGCTTCAGAATAGACTTCGAAGTCGTAGCAAGTAGCGGCGGTGAAGCTCATGTCGCCTCCGCAGAGGTGCAGGATGCGGTAGGGGAGTTCCAGCTTCTGAAGCAGGCCTTCCACGTGTGCCAACATTTCCTTGTGGCTCTCCTTGCTGTGTTCGGGGGTATCGATGCGCACAATTTCTACCTTTGAGAATTCGTGCAGACGGTTCAAACCGCGTACGTCCTTGCCATACGAACCGGCCTCGCGGCGGAAGCATTGTGTGTAAGCACAGTTCTTGATAGGCAGTTGCTTCTCGTCGAGAATCACATCGCGGTAGATGTTGGTCACCGGTACTTCAGCCGTAGGGATGAGGTAGAGGTTGTCCAGCTGGCAATGATACATCTGTCCTTCCTTGTCGGGCAACTGGCCTGTGCCGTAACCTGATGCTTCGTTTACAACTGTAGGAGGCATGATTTCGGTGTAGCCACTCTTGCGTGCTTCTTCCAGGAAGAAGTTGATGAGCGCACGTTGCAATTGGGCACCCTTGCCTTTGTATACGGGGAATCCGGCGCCTGTAATCTTCACGCCCAGGTCGAAGTCGATGAGGTCGTACTTCTTGGCCAAATCCCAGTGGGGCAGGGCATCCTTGGGAAGTTCGGTTTCCATGCCTCCGGTTTTCACTACCACATTATCTTCGGCAGCAACGCCTTCGGGCACTTCGTCGTAAGGAATGTTGGGGATGGTATAAAGCACGGCTTGCATGTCGTTGGTGGCTTGCTCCATTTCGGCTTGCAATCCTTTGTTGGTTTCTTTCAGTTCGGCTACACGTGCTTTGGCGGTTTCAGCCTCTTCTTTCTTGCCCTCTTTAATCAGCATGCCGATGGACTTGGACAATTGGTTGGCTTCTGCCAGGTTGGCGTCGAGAATGGTTTGTGTATTACGACGTTTGTCGTTGAAGGTTAATACCTGTTCGATGGCTTCCTTGGCGTTCTTGAAGTGTTTTTTCTCCAATCCGCGGAGCACCGCTTCGGTATTGTCTGTAATCTGTTTAATGGTAAGCATATTCTTATGTTTTTATTATTTTTCTTTGTGACGGTGCAAAGGTAAATAAAAAAAAGAAGAGGCCAATCAATTGACCTCTTCTAAATATACTTTTCTAAGGAAAATCTTATGCTTCTGCAGGAACTACAGATACATAACGCTTATCTCCCTTTGTTTTCTTGAACTGTACAGTTCCGTCAACCAAGGCGTAAAGAGTGTGGTCGCTACCCATACCGATGTTTTCACCCGGGTGGAACTCTGTACCTCTTTGACGAACGATGATATTGCCTGCCTTGCAAACTTCACCACCGAACAACTTAACGCCTAATCTCTTGCTTGCTGATTCGCGGCCGTTCTTAGAACTACCAACACCTTTCTTGTGTGCCATGTTTTCTTACTATTTTTAATGATTAAGCTACTACTTCTTTGATAACTAACTCTGTGAATTGTTGACGGTGACCGTTCAACTTGCGGTAACCTTTGCGACGCTTCTTGTGGAATACAAGAACCTTTTCGCCTTTTACCAATTCTGTCTTCACTTCGCAAACAACCTTTGCACCTTCTACTGTCGGAGCACCTACGGTTACATTGCCTTCATTGTCAACCAAAAGAACTTTCTCAAACTCAACTGTTGCACCGGCTTCTGCGCCTTGGATGTGGTGTACAAACAGCTTCTTGCCAGCTTCTGCTTTGAATTGCTGACCGTTAATTTCTACAATTGCGTACATTTATTATTTATAATGTATAGTTAGCTCCGTCGGGTGGTCTCTAATCACTTAGAAATCTCTTGGTAGAACCCGGTTCGGAATAATCGGCCACAAAAGTACGGTTTTTATTTTGAACTGACAAATGTTTCATAATAAAAAAGAGCTGCCTCTATCAAACAGAGACAACTCTTCCGATTTTAAAGAGAGAATTAAAGAAAGAATGTTTACGTTTATTTCATGGGTTCTATAGTGAATCCTGTATTTTTTAGTAAAGTCAGTACCCCATGTTCACCAGGCAGATGACCGGCTCCCACCACAAATAAAGTGGGTGCTTCGTTCATGATAGTGGGCATTTTTGCAGCCCATGCTTTGTTTCGATTATCCAATAAGGCTTCCATTTCTCCCGGCATCGGGTCACAAGAATCATTGTGTCGTTGCTGCATAATGTTATGTAACTTTTCTATATCTTGGTTCATATAAGCAGCAGTTAGTTCCTTAACTTGTTCTATATCTCTTTCAATATGTGTTGCAGCACAATGAAGTAGGGTAGCTTGTCGTTTCAGTGGTTGCTGGTTGAACAAGACATCTATTTGTGATTGGATACTTTCCAATCCTCCAACTTTCTTCCCATTGGCCACAGCCTGTTGTTGGAAATAAGTATCCAACTGTTCTTGCGGATTGTATCCGGGAATCTCTTTTAAGTATAACATGACGCTTAGCTGTTGGCTGATGGCTGACGGTTTCAACTGAGCCAACATAGAAAGTTCTACATTGAAAACTTCTTTTACCACATTGTTTACTTGTGCAAACTCTTCTGTTGTAAAGAGGCTTTGCATGGTGGTGTCTGTCGGCATCATCATCTGTTGTTGCATCTCTTGTAAAGTGCTTGGACTTGTCATATCACTCATTACAACTTCACCAAATACCTGTGTAGTTTCATTCATGGCTTGCGGCAAGTGCATAATGCTGTCTTTGATACTAAGCGGTGCCAAATGGTGAGTTCCTAAAATATAAGATGGTTTTTCCAAACCATTACCCGAAATCTTCCATAGAAGTTGGGCATTTGCGCTCATGGAAAATAATAAGAGCAATAGTAGTGATAAATGTTTCTTCATAAGCTTTATTTATTTTTATTATAAAGTTGGTGATTCTTGAATGTAATCGGTTGCTGTTACTTCCTTATCTATGGAGATGTTAAAGTACTCTTCCAATTCTTTTTCGGCTGAATTGTTCGTATTCTGTAAATCACGAATAATGACACCGTTTTCCAATAAGGCAATACGAGAACAGACATCTACCGTGTGGTTTAAATTATGGCTGGAGATAATGATCGTGGCATTATGCTCTTCACTATATTTTTTTAGTAAATGCTTAATGATGGCTTGTGAACTGGGATCCAAGAAATTGAACGGTTCGTCCAGTATCAATAGCTGAGGGTGATGAATCATGGCCGAAATGATACCCACTTTTTGCTTGTTACCCATTGAGTAGTTGCGGATAAATTTCTTATGCCCCAACACTTCTCCGTTCATGAAGCGTTCAAAAGGTTCCAAACGGGCATCAACTTCCTCTTTCTTCAATCCATACATTTTGCCGATGAAATAAAAGTATTCTTCGGGAGTAAGGTAGTCAATCAGGAATCCATCGTCGATGAAGGCTCCGGTATAATTCTTCCAATCCTCGGTTTGGCAAACATCTACACCGTTTAGAGTGATGTTACCACGGTCGGCTTTCAACAAGTCAAGAATGAGGCGGAAAAGGGTAGTCTTTCCGGCACCGTTGTTACCGACAAGTCCCAACATCTCACCTTTGTGGATATGATAGCTATTTATATCGACAGCTTTTTTGTCTCCAAATATTTTTTGTATGTCATTAATATGTATCATGTTATAAAAGATATAAGTGCTAAAACAGTATGATTATGAATCATTTTATTTCTGTCTGCTGTTACGGAAACCTTCCATGTTTTTATACCGACGTTTCATGAAGCGATGGTAGATGTTTTTAAGCCAAATGTTATAAGTAGCTATAAAACCAACACCTATAATAATCAAAATGTTGTTGGCCAAAGTTTCATTTGTCAGTGTGGGGAGCAGAATACCTAAAGCAAAAGGTACGCCAAATGCTATGAATGAGATGAGGTTCTGCATGCCGGTACCCATATTGTTGCGACTAGTCATTTTAGTGTTCAGATTGATGGTGCTGGTGTTGTAAACAGCCAGTTGGAACAATCCGAAGTAAATGAAGCCGGCAGTAAAAATAGCCCATGCAATGCACGAATGTACAGTTAGTTTCCCCATAATCATGGCCGGAATCATCAGTAATAAGGGAATGATGATGGCCGAGGCATAAAGGATGTACTTGGCACGCAGTAGGTTATAGATAGATTCCTTCCGACTCATCAAGCCATCAATATAGTTACCCTCATAACTCATTAACGGTGATAGGAACAAAATGCCGAATATTACAAAATTATATATCTGTATAAAACTTTTCATACCGGCACCGTCATATACATCGGTGAAACTGAGCAAGCAACTGAATGCAATGACCACACCACAGATGGTGTAGAGTGATGCTCGACACATCTTGTTACGCAACATCAGCTTTAGTTCCAAACGCATATATTCACCCACTTCACCGTAACGATCCAAGAATTTGTATTCAGACACATGTTTTATCTTGATGGTGCTGTCTTCTACCTTGTTCAGTTCATTGTATATAAATTTACCCATAAGGCTGCGGTTGATCCACCACAACAACCCGATGCAGAGAATCATACCTAAGAAAGTGAGAGGATTTCCTTGGATAAATCCTTCTCCGATG
The DNA here is from genome assembly GCA_015060695.1 of Mediterranea massiliensis. Lineage (GTDB taxonomy): Bacteria > Bacteroidota > Bacteroidia > Bacteroidales > Bacteroidaceae > Bacteroides > Bacteroides massiliensis_C. Next base: position 48,777 of record SUYA01000002.1, on the reverse strand, counting down.
CTTACTGAGAAATCGAACAATGGACTATCGTCGGGTAAAAATAAAGCAGCAATAAGGGCTGCATATACAGCTACTGGTAGGGCAAACCACCAAACATGTTCGTTTGTTAGCGTGCGGCACAACAAAAACCAATAGTTGTTGAGCAACATCAGTAGCCAAATGCCTATGCAGTAAAGTATGACACCACTTATTCCATAGAATTTGGTGATTGTCAAAATGGCGAATGGCACAAACATAAACAGCCAAATAAGGTTGAATGTATTTAAGCCAGAACGTATGAGTAGAAAATCGACGAGCCGATTACGTTTGATGGGGAGCAGCAAATAGGGTTTTACCTCTTGGGTTGGTGTCTTCTGAAAGGGGAAACGCATTAAGAAGTCCAACATCATGACAAAGACGAAACCGGCATTCATTACATGATATGCTTCTACCGAGCCTCCACCGAAAGCTAATGCAAAGATGGTACCAAAAAAGATAAGATAACCTGCCCAAAAGATGGCCATCAGCATCATCCAAAATTCTGCAAATTTACTCTTCTCATACATCGGGTTGCGCTTTTCGGCCAACTTCCCGTGTCGTCTAAGTTCTAAGAATAGATTCATATTTTCAACATACTTTAAGGGTAATATACCAATGTGCCAATAATAAAATGGCACATTGGTATATGGTATGAAGAGCCAATGTATTAAGGTACTGTCATGATAACAGTAGTCTTGTTACCTTGCTTTAAGATGTCGGCAGCAAATTGTTGAATTTCTTTTGCGGTGATGCTTTCTACCAACTTGTCATAACCGCTGTTTTGGTCGATTCCGGTGTTGAAGTATTTAAGTAAGTTTGTCAACCAATAGCCATTTTCTTTTTGGTTGTCGTTGTATTGCTTCAACATGTATTCCTTCACTTTTTGAATTTGTTCTTCTGTAGGACCTTCGGAAGCAATCTTCTCCAATTGTGCGTCGATAACCTTGTTCAAATGATCTTTTTTATCCGGATCTGTTTGATATACAATTTGGATGAGTAGTTCATCGTCGGGATGTTTATCCATTGAACCTGCACATTGCACGCCGTAAGTACCACCTTCTTTCTCGCGTACCTCTTCGGTGTAAAGCTGACGGAGAATTTGGGTCAAGTAATCGGTCAAGATGATATTCTTCAGGTTGTAAGCAAAGTCACCGGTATGAATCATAGCAACGGTAGCCATCGGTGTTTCTTGTGCTTTGGCATATTCTTTAACCACATTGCCTTTTACAACATCCATGCCTCTATCCACATAGTTTTCTTTAGTGGGCAATGTAGGCAGTGTGCCAAGGTATTGAGCAATCAGTGGTTTCATCTTTTCTACATCAATGTTTCCTACAAAGAAGAAGGTAAAGTCGTCACCATCGGCAAAACGTTCTTTGTACATCTCCAAGATGCGGTCGTAATTCAGCTTGTCCAACGATTCTGGTTGGATGATAACATTGCGCGGATGGTTGTTGAACAATACTGTTGTCAATGTATCATTGAACGATGCCAACGGATTAGCTTTGGCACTTTCCAACTGAGCCTTCATGCGATTCTTGAAAGAAGTAAATGCTTCGTCATCCTTGCGGGGTGCAGTAAAGGTCAAGTATGTCAACTGCATAAGGGTTTCAAAATCTTTCGGTGAGCACATGCCCGAAACGCTTTCCATTACTCCTTGGATAGAAGCCGATACAGATACTTTCTTGCCAGCTAACAGCTTTCTGAGGTCTGTTTGGCTATGGTTTCCAATACCTCCTATGGCAACAACATCTGTCATGAGTGAGAAATCTAAAGCCTCTTTATCCTCGAACATAGAGGTACCACCGAAGCTGAAGGCACTCATTCTGATTTCATCTGCCTTAAAATCGGTAGGCTTCAGATACACCTTGATGCCGTTGGATAATGTCAATTCTGTAGTGCCGAAAATAGCATTTTGCTTTTCGCTTACGATGCTACCACCTTGCGGAATCTCTTTCATTAACGGTTCGTTAGAAACCTTGTCTTCGTAAGGTTTCAAATCGAGGGTGCGCATATTTTTCAAGGCGGCTAAAACTTTTTCCTTAGTAGGGAGAATGGTTTGTTCATTATCGGCTGCACCAATGAAGAGGGTTTGGTTTTCTTCTTTTTCCAGCATTTTTTGGATAACTTGGTTAACCAATGCTACCGGAATATTGGGAGCCAATTGATTCATGGTAGTGTATTCAAATTCTATGCCGGGGATAGGCTCTGCATCGAGGAAGTGACGAACATATTCGTTTACATAATTCTCGCTTTTGGTCTTTTCACGCTCATTGTATGCCGATTCCAATCGTTGTAGGTATTTAGCACGAGCACGTTCATATTCCGATTCGGTAAATCCAAAGCGGCGCATACGTTCCACTTCAGCCAATACAGCATTCAAGGCTGCCTCAATGCCATCGGCTTTGCTGCTTGCACTAATTTGGAAAGCATCTTTTGTCTTGGCTAAGAAATAAACATCATAGTCGCTTCCGGCATAAATGAACGGTGGATTAGCAGATTGGCGAAGTTCACCGAAGCGTTCGTTCAGCATGCTGCATGCCATATTAACAATGTAGTTTTGCAGCAGATACATCATGTTACCCTTTTCAGCATCGGGGGTAGCTTCTTGTTTGAAGAAGAGCATGATGGTTGGCTCATCAACCTCTTTATCTTTTCCTATATAGATAAGTGGTTCCTTGTTGTCGGGCACCGGATAGTAAATGCGCTCGGCTGCATTGACGGGTTTGGGGATATCAGCAAAAGTCTTCTTGATTTTGGCTTCCATAGCATCTACGTCAACATCGCCTACTACAATTATACCTTGCAGGTCGGGGCGATACCACTTGTGGTAGTAGTCGCGGATGGCTTGGTAAGGGAAGTTATCTATCACGTCGATACTACCGATAGGCATACAATCGGTGTATTTAGAGTCGGGATATAGCGTAGGACATGCTTCAGTAATAAGGCGCATGATGCCACTGTTTCTTGAACGCCACTCTTCATGAATCACTCCACGTTCCTTGTCTATTTCCTTGTCTTGCAACAGCACTGCGCTGCTCCAGTCGTGTAAGATGAGGAGGCAAGAGTCGAGCACTGCTTCGTCATTAGTGGGTACACCGCTGATGTTATAAACCGTTTCGTCAACACTGGTGTAGGCATTTAAGTTTGCACCAAACTTGATACCTTTGGTCTCACACCATTGTACGATACCAAGACCCCGTTCGTCGCCGGGAAAATTCTTGGTACCATTGAAGCACATGTGTTCCAAGAAGTGAGCTAAACCGCGTTGTTCGGGTTCTTCTTGAATAGAACCTACCTTTTGTGCAATGTAGAATTCTACACGATTTTCGGGCAAAGCGTTATGACGAATGTAATAAGTCAATCCGTTTTCCAACTGTCCGATGCGTACATCTTTGTCAACAGGTATAGGAGGCATTTGCATTTGTGCAATTGCCGATTGGATTCCTAAGCACATGGTAAGTGCTGCAATCCATAAAATGCGTACTGAATGTTTCATCTTTCTATTTTTAAATTAAAATTTATTGTATATGTCGCTATTTATGTTATAAAATCACGTGAAGCACCTCTTTTTTTATTGATTTTTTTTAAAAAAAGGCAATTGCACCTATCTTTTTTATGGAATAATCATGCTGATAGCCTCATGTAATATCTTTATTTCTAACGGAAAATGCCTATCAAGAATTCGTCCGTCAAGGTCAACAGATGCATTCTTGGCTCTTAATACTTTAACGTGCTGTGTCCGATAAGGTTTAACTTGTTTATGGTTTAAAATTCTGCCTCTGACCAATAGCCATAGTCCGGACCAAAGCTGTAACAATTCCGGGCGGTAGATGACCGAAACATCCAACCATCCGTTATAAGGTACTGCACTGGGAGCCTGTCCATATCCCCAAGCATTGCCTATGCAAACCGTCATAATGCGGTCTCTGATGTGTTCACCATTAATCTTTAGGTGCATTCTGTAAAGTTTGCGCTCAAATATCAATGAGATAAGTGCCATGAGATAAGAGAGAAATTTAACCCCCCAAAAGCGTTTGCATTGGTCGGTAATTTTCACGATTCTTGCCCCTAAACCTATATTTATAGCATTCAGGAAGTAGCGGGTCTTGTGTTTTTCCCCGTCATAATAGTAGCAGGTACCCACATCAATGCGGCGTCGGCGATTGGCTATAAGGGTATCAACAGCCTCCTTGTAGTCCGAGCTGATGTCCCAGTAACGGGCAAAGTCATTACCTATTCCATTGGGGATAAGGCCGATGGCTATATTCTCTTTCTCTTCAGCTTGGCTCAGCATAATGCCATTGATGGCATCATTCAGTGCGCCATCGCCACCCACAATGACAATGGTTCTGTAACCGTTGTTGGCCAATATACCGGCCAAACGTTCTACCGAACCGAACCCTTCAGATTGTACATAGTCGTAGCTGACGCCCTTTTCGTCCATATACTCTTTTATCTTTTTCCACCGTTTCTGTACCCTTCTGGTACCGGCTTTGGGGTTGTAAATTACCCCCCATTTGTTGGGTGCAACGCTCATTGATTGTATAATTCTTTTTCGGTTATTTGTATCGACCTACAAAGTTAACGATTTTCTTTTAATAAATGGGTCACGAAAGCTATCTTTTCTTCGATAGGAAGTTGGGCATCTATCCAATGAATGGTAAATCCGCGGCGTTCCATGCCCCTGAACCATGTCATTTGCCGTTTGGCAAACTGGTGGATGGCGGTTTCCAATTGTGTAAACATTTCCTCGTAACTCAATTCTCCGATGATGTATAAAGTCAAGAATTTGTATTCTAATCCATAGTAAATCAAGTCATCGGGGGCTATGCCTTGATGCAACAGATTGCGCACCTCTTCCACCATTCCTTCATTCAAACGCTGATGTAGCCGTCGGGTTATTTTGGCTCTTCTTAGTTCTCGGTCAATGTTAATCCCTATAATGAGGCTGTTCAGTTTAGGGAAAGTACGCTCGGCTACCGGTGTGTGGGCATAGTACTCTTCGATTTCAATGGCACGAATGGCTCGCTTGGCAGTATCTACATCGGTTGTGTTGTGTAGCGTCTTGTAAGTTTGTAATATGGCCGTCAATTCTTCCAATGATTTGTTGCCCAATTCTTGTCGTAAAGTCGGATTTTCGGGTACCGGCAGTAGTCGGTAGCCTTTTAATACAGACTCCAGATACATGCCCGTTCCACCACATACAATGGGCAGACATCCTTTTTGCTTAATCTCTTCGTAAGCTGTCAAAAAGTCGCGCTGATATTCAAAGACGTTGTATTTATATCCCGGTTCGGCAATGTCAATCAAATGATAGGGTATTCTCTGCTCGTTGACGGTATAATCTGCCAAATCCTTGCCTGTGCCCAAATCCATTTGGCGATAAATCTGCCGTGAATCGGCACTGATGATTTCTGTTCCCAATTGTGAAGCCAGTGCGGCGGCAAACGGTGTTTTGCCGGAAGCGGTAGGTCCTAAGATGGCTATTAAATCATAGTGTGACATGGTACAAGTTTTGTTGATTGCACAAAGGTATAAAAAAAGAAATGGCAGACGAAAACATCTGCCATTTTATTCTTTGTTAGTTTATAACCGTTCTGCTGATTATAAGCTGTCGCCGAAATCTTGACGGAATTTTTCAAGCAGTCGAGCCGGCCAATCGGTTGTAGGCTCTAAACCACCCATGAAGAATCGCAATACAGGAGGTTCGTAAACAAACTTCAAACCACCAATCAAGTGACGGTTGTCGTACAGCCAGTGCAGACGATCGACTACATAGCTTACTTGTGACAAGGTGAATACACGACGGGGAACAGCCAAACGCAGCAATTCTACGTCTGCTAAGATTTCCTTACCGTTTTCGTCGCGTACACTGGATACGGTACCACGCTCCATGCCACGAATACCGGAGATGAGGTAAAGGGCTGCAGCCAATGCACCGGCAGGGTATTCTTCTTGTGGAATATGTTCACAGAATTTCATGGCGTTAACGTGAGCACCGAGTACACCCGGAGGAGTCACCATGGGTACACCACGTTTTTCAAGTTCTGTTACCAGATATTTGATGAAGTTGGGGCTTTGGCAAATCATGCTTTCGTCCAATGTTTCATACAAACCTACAGCCATGGCCTCAATTTCACGTACCGAGATACCACCATAAGTCAAGAAGCCTTCGAACAACGGAATCATGGCTTCCATCTTGGCATAAAGCGAACGTTGGTTAGTACAGATACCACCACCGCGCGAAGAACTTAGCTTGCGTGCCGAGAAGTAAACCAAATCGGCCAGTCCGGTCATCATCTTCAAGATGTCGCCCATGCTGTTTTCTTTCCATTTATCTTCGCGTTGCTTGATGAGGTAAGCATTTTCGCCAATCAGCGATGCGTCGAGTACCAACATAATGTTGTACTTGTCGGCAATGCGGCGCACGTCCATCAAGTTAGCCAATGAGAAGGGTTGTCCGCCAATCAAGTTGGTAGAGGCTTCCATACGGATGAATGGAATATTTTCTACGCCGGTTTCTTGTATAAATTCTTCCAACTTCTCGATGTTCATGTTACCCTTGAACGGATGATCCGATTTCAATTCGAATGCATGGTCGTAAAGCAACTCTACTACTTTACCGCCACATTCTTGGATGTGAGCCAATGTAGTAGTGAAGTGGTAGTTCATCGGAATGATGTTTCCCGGTTTGATGAAGGTTCGTGCTATCACATTTTCGGCAGCGCGTCCTTGGTGTACCGGCAACAAATACTTCTTGCCCAATACATCTTCAACGGCTTTTTGCAAACGTTCAAACGATTGTGAACCCGCATAAGCATCATCGGCATGCATCATGGCTGCCAATTGGTTGTCGCTCATGGCATTGGTACCACTATCTGTCAACATATCTAAGAATACGTCTTTTGTGCTCAGACGGAAGGTGTTGAAACCTGCCTCTTTGATGGCATCCAAACGACGTTCAATGGGTACAAGGTGTAGCTTTTGTACGACTCTCACTTTGTGTAGTTCCAAAGGCAAATCGCCGCCTTTGTAGAATTTAACTTTGCTCATAGTATATTAAATTAATGTATTTTTTTTGATTTTCGAGCGGCAAAAGTAATGATATAATTTGAAATAATAACAAAATGAAATATTTATTTTTGAAAAAGCCACCTTTCCGTTGCTTTAATGGTTGGAAAGGTGGCTTTTTATCAGAGTTATTTCTTTTTTTGGCAAAAGTTATTTGGTATATAGGTCGATGGTCTTTTGTATTTCACGAACACATACCGGACAATAAACGTCTATCCGGTGGAACCAGTTCATCATGCAGTTGGGCCAAGGGCGATATACTCCTTTTTCCAAATATCCTCCTCCTTCATATACACCCAGTTTCCATGGTTTTTCCGGATTATAATTGGCCGATGCCGGATTCTGGGGATTCAACTCCCAGTTGCTTTCCTTTACCGGGGTAGGTATAGGTGCATTACCCATCATGCTTTTCCATTCCTTGCTGTCAAAGTCGGCCAAGGTGGTGATGTTGGGTTCCCAAGGCTCAACGTTTTTAAAATAGAGGTCGCTCATCTCTGTGCCTCCTACGTATTCGTCGGCCAATCCTACAAACAGATGTCCAAATTCATGGCTATAAGTCTTGCGGGTAGAAGGACCCGGTATGTTGGCTGCACTGATTCCGTAGAAGTTGTAGATGCCGCCACCGCCATATTTTTGCGAGTTGGTAAGGATGTAAATAATCTCATAAGGCACGTTGGCCGCCTTGTCCAATATGCTTTGGTAATCTTCAATCATCTGGTAGCGTTCCGAGTCGAAGGTGTAGTAGTGGGCATTCAGGGCAGTGTTGCGCCACAGGTGTTCTCCGGGAATAGATACACCTGATTCTTGGCTGGGTGCCCATACTGCGCGTATGTTAAACTTATTCTTGTTCTCGGTGTAGGGGTGATAACTCAATAGGTCTTCGGCAAATTGTTGGCAAGCCTTCACGTATGCCTCTTTTTCCGCTTCGGTATATCCTTCTGAAATCAGCACAATATCTACCCGTTGTGCCGGATTGCCGGTGTAGTGTACGTCGAAAGTGCTGAGCGAAGGTCTTGATTTTCGTATAAAGTAGCTATCTACATCTATCTCATAGCTGAATTTTTTATGCAACTTTCCGGTAGGGTTCTCGCGAGTGTAAATCTCTACAATAACATCGTTCTTTGGGTACGGAAATGTTACTCCTTCGGGCATGGCCTTTGGGGTGATTTTTGCCTCCGGTGTACTCATCCATTCGCTGAACAGGGTGCTGTAGCCACGTTGGTAAATTACCTTTCCGCTGGCCTTGTCCACCACTTTGAACACCTGATTTCCCATGCCGCGATTATCTACCAAATAGTTTTTCGACCCTGCCCAATAAGGCTCTTCTATCACTTCGTCAAAGAAATACAACTCATTTTTAGCATCGCCTGCATGATAGAAGTCGAACCGCATGGTCTTTTCAAGGAAATAGTCTTCAAACTTCACTTGTGCATTCAAGGCAGTTATCCCCAACAGGGTCATTAATGCCCATACTGATAATACTCTTTTCATATTGTTTGTCTGATAATTTTGTTTGGCGTACAAAGTTAGCCTTTTTCTTCGAACTTCCATTCTCTTACTGCTATTTTATTCTTTCAGGCTACTCTTTTTAGTCTCTATCAGCCGGTGAATAGAGAAAATAAGAAAATAGGGCTGATTGTAAAATAAAAGTACATCTGTTAAAAAGCTATAATTGTATAATATGGTGTATGAAAAATGCCTTTCTTCGAAGTGTTTTCAAGACTAATTAGTTTCCCCTCTGTTTATTAGCTTCGCTCAAAACAGCTTTGATTATTGCATATTAATGAATAGAGGAGGAATAAGAAAGGAATTAAAACTCTCCCTCTGTTCATAGAGGGAGTACCCCGCAGGGGGGAGGGAGTTGAAAACACAAGCAATGTGTATTCGAACTCCTCCACCGCAAAGCGGTCCCCCTCCTCACTATACTTTAATGAAAAAAGTATAAGAGGTTTTGAGCGTTAGCTAATGGATAGGGGAGGAATAAAAAAAGAATACTATACATATTCTTTACATAAACATCAATTGAAAGTGTGTAATTTGTAAAACAATCGAACCGTTTTTCTTAAAACTAGACAAACAGGGGAAAATTATTTTTTTTCATTTTTCAATTATCCTACAATCAGCTTGTTACGCTGTTATCAACTGTTAATTTTGAAAAAGTTCGCTTTTCAGATAGCTAAAGCCGAAGGGTGGTGCTATATATTTGCACGTCCCGCGAGGAAGGCAAAGGCCACGCTAACCTCAAGGGGCAATCGGGTACCCGCTTCGCTTCTCGGTCGTACTTGGTTCGCTTCTCGTTCGGTTCCGCTTCGGTCGTTGTTCGGTGTTTCTTCGGTCCTATAGAGAGCGAACAAACACCGAACAACGACCGAAGAACGACCGAACAACGTGCGCACGAGAAGCGGCCAAGAAGCGATGAAGGGGGCTTAAATCGGACTGATGCAGCCCACGGCAGATGGCGAGGCCGGTTGGGGGAAAGAGATGCAAATAGTTGCCACGTTTGCATCGTCATATGTTGCTCGTCGTGTGGCGGAGGGAAACAAAGCAACGGAAAGCAAGGAGAGGAAAATGGGGTAGAGAGGATAGAACTACTCTCGGTAACTGTGCCCGAAGAGTGTATTCAGGTGTATGAAAACAGCTATTGCCGTCCCATTTCAGCACAGATAGACGGGGTAAATTGTATTTGGGAAAGAGGGTTCGAAGTAAACTTTTAACGCTCAATTTATTTGACAATTCAGATAAATTACTTAATTTTACAATTGAATTAAAAACATAAACGGATTTTGTCAACAAAAAGATTGATGATATGAAAACAAAAGTAATGGTATGGGTCGTTTGCATCGGCATGTGTTGCTCGTCGTGTGGCGGGGGAAGTAACGGAAAGCAAGTAGAGGAAAATGAGGTGGAGAGAATAGAATTATTCTCGGTAACTGTGCCCGAAGAGTGTATTCAGGTGTATGAAAACAGCTATTGCCGTCCCATTTCAGCACAGATAGACGGGACGAATTGCATGGTGGCATTTAGTGACCCTTTGTATGCCATCGACTTGATAGATTTGCAAGGGAAACAACCATTCCGACAAATTGCATTGGAAAAAGAGGGGCCGAATGGAGTCAATGGCATTAGTGGCGTGTTTTATTACGACAATGCATTTGTGTTGAAGACTTCGAACGGATTCAGTAAGGTGGATAAACAGGGTAACTTGCTCTCTTCATGGTCGTTGTCAGACTATCTGAGCAAGCATCCGGGATTTAGTGCGCATTATCCGGAAAAACTCATTATTTTTAGTTTTTACCAAATTTTGGGCTTTGATGCAAAAGAGGGATTGGTGACTCTGCCAATGTATAAGAACCAAAAGGAAAACGGTCAATATCCGGCACGGATTCTGGTTTTGTCGTGCAAGGATTGGCAGGTGGTAGATGAGGTAGAGGTGAATTATCCTCAGCAGATGAAGCAAGAGGAGTGGTTGGGTTGCTTGGGCGAGATACAGGCATTGCCACATGGCGAGAAGGTTATTTGGAATTTCCCGGCATCGTCTGATGTCTATGTGTACGACCGCAAGAAGAAGACTACCCAAACATTTTCGATAGAAACCCAATATACGGATGGCTATTATCGTTGTAAAAACAAGCAAGACCACGGACTGGCAGGCGGCTACTTCATGCCGTTGCGCTATGATGCAACCAGTAATACCTATTGGCGTATTCAGCAGAAACCTATGGTAAATCCCGGCTTGGCAGGGAAGGGATTTTCTGTTACCCGCCTTTCTGATGATTTTGAGAAAATGGCTGAATATGACATGCCGGACGAGAAAAATATTTCTTCGTTTACTATATTGTTTGGTAAGAACAGCGTATATTTCCCCTACATTGGTGGCGAGCATATCGAGGAAAACAACATACCATTCTATGGATTGAGCTTTTGAGATTCAGCATAAAAACAACCGGGCATCTGTTTATTCTTTCAATTTTCACTATCTTTGCATTTGTATAGGCTATAGAACATAGGAAAAATGGAACGAGTACACCGACAATTGATGCAATTGATTAGGGCCGGGTTATGGGGTATGGAGGCAGATGCTACACTGTTTGATGGGACAGTGGAGTGGAATGAGATTCTGAACTTGGCACGGCAACAAACCGTAATGGGTATCTGCTACGACGGAATGAATAGGCTTCCGGCAGAGTTGCGGCCGCCACGCCCTCTTTTCCTGCAATGGAGCAATGCTGTGCTTCAGATGGAAGAGAATAATCACTTGCTGAATAGGGAAATACAGCAAATCTTTTCGTTCTATATGGCACAAGGGGTGACACCTCTGCTGTTGAAGGGACAGGGAGTGGCACAAAACTATGCTAACCCACTGCGTCGGCAATGTGGAGACATTGATATTTATATTGGCAAGGAGGATTACGAGAGAGCGAATGAGTTGATAGCTGCAATGGGGGGAGAATTGGATGTGGAGAGCAGTAAACACGCCCATATTCATTTGCACGGAGTGACCGTAGAGAATCATCGGTTGCTGACACAGTTTGCTGCGCCATCGGCCAACCGCTTCTTGAAGAGTTATATGAACGGCTGCTTACCGGGAAATCGGACTGTGCCTATTGAGGGGTATCAAGTGCCGGTTTTGCCCTTGGAACTTGATGTGGTTTTTGTACTTGTTCATTTGACCTTGCATTTCATCAGTGGGGGCATCGGATTGCGCCAATTGTGCGATTGGGCTTGTTTGCTACATCATCAGAAAGCGCAAATTGATGCAGCTGAAGTGTGCCGCTTGTTGGAAGGAGTGGGGTTGCTGAGGGCGGCTCGTGTTGTAGGAAGCATTCTTGTTTCTCACGTAGGATTGCCCCAAGAGGAGTTGCCATTTGTGTTGGAAGCAGCTGATTGGGAAAAGGGGGAATGGCTCTTGCAAGACATCTTGGCATCGGGCAACTTCGGATTCTATGGCAGCTTCCGCCGTAATCGTCCTAACGGGTGGCTCAGTGGTAAGTGGTGGACATTCTCACAGTCGGTGAGGCGCTGTTATGAGTTCCATTCGTTGGCACCGGCTGAGGCTTGTTGGTATCCCATAAAACTTATTTCTACTTTTATCAGTATCCGCCTTAACCGATGGTTTTCTTAAGGAGGGGAATCAGAAATCGGCGGATGTGACGTAATCGGTACCATAAATGGCCACGCTTCAGCCAACGGGAATCGAGGCAATCTTGTTTGCTCCCGTCGGGGTGGTAGATGGTGCTTAGGATTCCTATCACTTCGCTAATCGGTACTTGTTCGATGCGAGCCAGATTGCCGTCGCCCATCATTAGGCATGTTTCTTCATACTTACCTATGTAGCGGTGAATCATGTATTGCCCTTCCCAACAGTAGAAAGCACAACACCAAGGTGTTAACGGTGTAGTTCCTTGATGGGGAAGTAATTCTACTTCATCTTTTCCACCCCGTATGAAGGGGTACATGCTTGCTCCATCGATGTGGAGGCGGACCGTTTGTCCGTTGCGCAACATTTCGGCAGCTTCGGCCAGAAAACTGTTAGGTAGGGTAATCTTTCTCATAGAGGGCTGTTTAGGGTATGCTTGTAGGATAGATGGGCAGCTTCGGCATTGGGAAGGCAGGCTAAATGGAAGACGGGTGTTTGGTTGAGTAATTCTCCGATGAAGTTACCGATGTGGTCGTATAGCGTATCGTCGTAGGCAAAATCGGGCGGACATGAGGGGTGGATAGCGGCATAGGCCTGTGGAATGGGAAGGCGTCTTATTTCGTTATAAGGGGCTTGCGATAAACGTACACAGCCGGCTAATGGATAATTTGCTTGTTTGTAGCAGGGAGTTTTTCCGCTCCACGGACTGCCGAATACCCTGGCTTCTCCATCAATGATACGCACAATGGGGCTGTCGTCGTTTAACAATGTAGCACCTTGTATGTGTTCTCGCCACAGGCGAGTGTGGGTACTCTTTCCGGTTCCGCTTTCGCCCAAGAATATTACAGCCTTTTCTTGGGAAACGATGACGCTGGAGTGGATGGCTACGGTGTTATGGGATAAGGTTACCAATCCGTAGGCTATCCACAAACCAAACTTCAGCAGTTGGGGCATTCTACTGCCGTGAAACCATACTTGTTGCTTTCCGTTTGGCTTCCACAGTGTCAGTTGTTCTCCGTTTTCGTGTTCCATGCAGAATATATGACCTTCGTTGTATCGCCCGAATCGGTTGTTTACTCCGTTGGCACAGGTTTGGTATTGACATTCTATCATAGAAGGTGCATTGTGGGGGCACTCTTCGAAAGTAGCCAGGCTTTCGCCTGCTATAGCGGTTTCAAAGGTTGCAAATCCGTCTAAAGATGCTACGGTTTCTTGCCACATGGCATTACCGTTCAGTCGGATGCGATGTTGGGCTATCAGATACTCTTTCATGGGTTTATTTCTATTATCTTGTTACAGAACTTTAAGGAACTTTCCCGGTGGGCAATAATGATGAGGGTTAGTTCACGGTGTTGTTCGGAAAGTTGTTGTAGAGCTATGTTTATCTCCTGTTCGGTGTGGTTGTCTAATGCAGAAGTGGCTTCATCGAAAAACAGTATCTCCGCATTTTTGTATAAAGCTCTTGCAATGCCTATGCGTTGTTTTTGTCCACCGGATAGGCGATTGCCATATTCGCCCAATGAGGTTTCTATGCCCAAAGGCAGACTCTTTACCCAGTCGGTCAGTTGTACTTGTTGCAACACTTCATGCAATTTCGATGAGTCTATCTTTTGCCCCATGGCGATGTTCTCGGCCAGTGTGCCCTGCATAATGAAAATTTCCTGCGGTACATATCCCACTAACTTGTGCCATTTGCTTCGGTTGCTGGTAGTCAAAAGACGTCCGTCAATCAATACTTTACCTTCGGTGGGTGGATAAAAACCTAATAATAGATTGAATAAGGTGGATTTTCCCGAACCGCTTATGCCCTTTACACCAACTCGTTCGCCTTGCTTGATTTCTATAGAGAGGTTGCTAAATACATGTGTGCCGTCGGGGTAAGTAAACCCTAATTGCTTGATTTCTATTTTCTCCTTGAAGCTGAAAGAAGCTGCTTCGTCGGTCTCTGGTTGTTTGCTATTGTCTTCGATGCCATCGGCCACTACTTTTATGCTATAAGCCGCATTTTGTAAGGAAGCCCAACTATTTAAGATGCCTCTGACGGCAGGAATCATTCGATATGCAGCTACGGCGAATACACCACTCATGACACCCAAGTTGCCGTCGCTTGTCAGCATTAATAGAGCCAGTCCTACGATGATGGCTATTTCGGATAGGCAGGTGGGGAGTAATTGCAATGTTTCCATGCGTAGCCTGTTGTGGTTTATCTGTAGCAGACCGTTGTCGAATGAGGCGAGAGAGTGAGTAAAAGCTTGGCTAATTTCCAATTCGCTATATCCACGGAATGCCTCTACTACTGTGCGGCTTTGTTGACGGCGTGCCTCCAGTTCTTCTGCTCCATAGCGGCGTAAGCGTTTGCGAGCCACACCAATATAGAAAATGACTAATGGTAGAAATCCTAAACATAGCAATAGTCCAGACAACGGTTCCCAGATGATGAGTGCAGATACCATCATGAGTAACAACAAAGTTTCGCCCACCAGACGAAAAAGGGGTGATAGGATGCCTAAACTGAAAGCGTAACAGACGAAATTGACTTCATGCCCCAACTGTACACTGCTTTTACTCTTTAGGAACAACAAGCCCCGATGATAGTAATTGATGAACATTCGGCGGCTGAAGTTGCGATAAAGTTCCAATAGGAAACGGCTTTGGAAGCGAGCCAGCAGCATGACAAATCCATTTTTCAGTAATATGAAAACCAATACTGCGCCGCAAAGCAACATGGCCTGCATGCGGTCGGGATTTTGGTTGAATAGCAGAATCAGAATGGGTATCAGTGCTGCCACTCCGGCAAAGTCCAATATGGCCCGAAGCAATACAGAGAGGGCTATCCAACCTCCCCGACGCTTCTCCGTGGGTGATAATAATCGGAAAATCCGTTTTAGCATATTTTTTGTGGTGTGGCCGAAGAGGGGTTATACAATTACATGACAACTTTGCAGTCGCTCAATCCAAAGAGTGGCATCGGTAAGGGCACGTTCCTTGTCTATACCATATAATTCGGTCAATACCTGGGCTGCATCGGCTTCAGTGAATTCGCGTCCGACCAATGCATTCCATAGCTTTACAGCCGATTCGTTCAGTGAAATTACTTTGGTCATATCGGCACCACTATTTCCTTGACTGATGACTAAGGCTTCGCCGGCTATATTTCTGATTTTGTAATTCGGTTTTATTCTCATGACTTTTTTATTTTTTTATGCGAAGATACAATTTTATTTTTGGCTTTTAATAGATGTTATTTGTTTATCATCCACTCAACGATATCCTGTAGAGCATTGCGGTGCTTGTTAGCTAAATCAACTGTCAAAACCAACAAGTTGTTGTCTCCTTGCAGAGTCAGTTTGTCTATTTTCGAAATGAGTTGTAGTTGCTGTAACACCTCCGGATCGTTAGGTGAGAATTCTTTTCGGATGTGTAGGTTGCTTACTGTCATTAATTCATTTTGATATAATTCTAAATGAAAGGGGCGGCCACGCATAATGCCATATAAGGCACTTTGTAGCTGGTTGGAACTTTGTGGACGGGTAGGAGTGCTGCTGATATACACTTCTCCGTTGAAGTCGGAACGTTTCAATAAGGCTTTCAGTTGTCCGCGATCGAAAAAGGCTGCACCGACCAATTGTGTGTTTTGTTGCAGACTGAATGTGCCTCTGATTTCTATGGGTAAGTTATCGGGGATGGTTATTAGGCGGATGTCACCTTTTAGGTTGCTGATTTGTTTGAATACATCGCTGTTTGATAGGCTTTGTGCCGTTGTTTGTTGCATTAATTCGTCGATGGCGGGAGATAATTTTTGTAATTCGGTAATTTTTTCGTGATAAATGAGTAATAGAGTACCATCGTTATAAGCCAATTGCAGGGGAAACTCTTTTAATGTGGAACGGAAGTGATTACCATTTTGGGTAGGAGTGCTACATAAACCGGCTTTGGCGGCTAAATTCAATAGTAAATCTAATTTTGTAAAATTGCTTACTTTCAAGGTGATGGCTGAAGTGTGAAGTGAGGGAGCCTTGAAAAGATAGACAGGCAGGTTCAAATCAATGCCACTTTCTACCCAGTTGCTGACGATACTTCCAATCTGTTCGCTTATGTTTAGTTGGCTTTGTTCCATAAAGAGGTTGATAAGGCCTGACGGATTGCCTAATCCGGCTTTTTGTGTTAAGGTTTGTATGTCGAAAATCATCACTTCTTGGGCATTTGCTGGGATGACATCGGTATAGATACTTTTTGCTACCTCTTTTTGACAAGAAGTGAATAGAATGAGAACTGTTAGAATAGAGATGATTGTTTTCATATAGAGTTATAGTTGATTGACTAAATTCATTAAATGTACACTGACTAAAGCTGCTGTTTCGGTACGAAGGCGTGATTGGCCTAAACTGATGGGTTGAAAGCCTTCTTTGATGGCTTGTTGTACCTCTTCTTCACTGAAATCACCTTCAGGACCAATCATTACTAATGCATCTTCTCCTTTTTGGAGTGCATCTTTAAGCAGTATCTTTTCGCCCTCGTTGCAATGGGCTATGAATTTCTGTCCGTTGAACGGTTTGGTGATGAATTTTTGGAAATCGCTCATTTCATTGAGTCGAGGCAAACGAGCTTTAAGTGATTGCTTCATGGCAGATATTAAAATCTTGCCGATGCGTTCGTTTTTGATGATTTTCCGTTCGGAATAGCGACAATTTAGAAAGGTTAGTTCGTCGAATCCTATTTCGGTGGCTTTCTCGGCAAACCATTCTATGCGATCCATATTCTTGGTAGGTGCCATGGCTAAATGAAGGTGGGCTTGCCACAATGGTGGTTGGAAGGTCTTTTCCAAGATATTGACCAAGCAACGTTTGTTGGTGGCTGTGGTTATTTCGGCACGGTAGAAATGACCTTTCCCATCGGTAAGGGTAATCTCATCACCCGGTTGCAGACGGAGGACACGAATAGCATGTGCAGCCTCTTCTTCGGGCAATTCGAGGCGTGACAATATATCGGGGGTATAGAACAGATGCATATCTTGTAGGGTTAATGGTTATTGTTGGTTTCTTTATTTTTGAAAATAAGGGCAAAAGCGATAGCTACAAACAATGCATAGGATGCAAAAACAAGCCAAGCTGATTGCCAACCGACTATTTGTGGTTCTTTACTATTGAAATCGACAAAATGGCTGACGATGGCTTGTGCTCCTAAGTTGCCTAAAGTTGCTCCAAATCCATTTGTCATCATGAAAAAGAGCCCTTGTGCCCCTGAACGGATATGTTTGTTAGCTTCTCTATCGACAAACAACGAGCCAGATATGTTGAAGAAGTCAAAAGCAATTCCATAGACTATCATGGAAAGGATGAACATCCATACCCCATTGCCAGGATTACCAATGCCAAAAAGAGCAAAGCGTAAGGACCATGCTAACATGGCCAATATGATGACACGTTTGATGCCCCATCGCTTTAGGCAGAATGGGATGAGTAGAATGCAAAATGCTTCGGAGGCTTGAGAAAGGGAAATCAAGATATTGGCATGCTGAACACCAAATGTATTGGCATATTGAGGCAGGCTTGCAAAACTACTGATATAGGGATTGGCAAATCCATTGGTAATCTGTAGGGATACCCCCAATAGGATGGAGAAAATAAAGAATACGGCCAATCGCCTCTGCTTGAACAATACAAATGTGTGTAATCCTAACGCTTCATAGAGGCTTTTCTGATGCTTTTCAGTGTTGATTGGGCATGAAGGCAGAGTCAGTGCATAAAGGCTGCATACAATACCTATGGCTGCGTATGCTAAAAATTGGCCATAATTGTCTTGTAGTCCACACAAATCGACTATCCACATGGAGCATATAAAACCAATGGTGCCGAATAGACGAATACGTGGGAAGTGGGCTATGGCATCAAGTCCAGAATTGTCTAATGCATTGTATGATACAGAGTTGGATAATGCTAATGTAGGCATATAAAAAGCAATGCCTAATGAATAATAGAAGAATAGACTACCAAACTCAAGATTGTTACCGGCAGTCATTCCATAGTATCCAGCCAATCCCATAAATAAGGAGGCCAACAGATGACATATGCTTAACAATCTTTGGGCTGGTATCCAACGATCGGCAATGATGCCCATCAGAGCAGGCATGAAGAGGCTAACAACTCCTTGCATAGCATAGAAGAGACCAATCTTGTCGGCCAATCCAATGTTAACCAAATAGCTGCCCATAGAGGTGAGATAAGTGCCCCATACGGCAAATTGTAGGAAACTTAGAATGATTAAGCGTAATATCATGGTTGATTCAAATTGATTGTAAACTGCAAATATAGTGTATTCTTGTGAAATATATTGCAAAACGAGAGGGATTATAATGATTTAAGGGGGATAAAAAAAGAAAGGGTATCTATCCCAGACACCCAATCTTCATTAACCTTAAATCTAATACCATGAAAAACACAGTGCAAAGGTAAATGTTTTATGTTTTGCAACATAGTTTTATGGCAATAAATCTATTTAAAATTAACTTTTTTTAATAATATATTCTCATTTAGACTATAAAATTGTTCTTTTTCTTCATGTTTATTTATTCTACATATAGCACCAATCCTTTCAAATATTCACCCTCAGGATGGTAAATGCTGACGGGATGGTCGGCAGGTTGTGTTAGTTGGTGTAAGATGCGTACGCTACGTCCGGCCATGGCTGCAGCTGTGAATACGGCAGTACGGAAATTCTCTTTGCTGACGGCTTGTGAGCAAGAGAATGTGAACAAGATGCCTCCTGGCTTTATCTTTTCAAAAGCTTTGACATTGAGTTTGCGATAACCTTGTAAGGCATTGCGAAGGGCATCGCGGTGTTTGGCAAAAGCCGGAGGGTCGAGAATGATTAAGTCGTATTGATCTCCCATACGGTCGAGGAACTTGAACGCATCTTCGGCATAGGATGAGTGGCGTGTGTCTCCGGGGAAGTTAAGTTCGATGTTTTTGTCGGTCAAGTCGATGGCTTTAGCTGAACTATCAACGGAGTGTACTAATTTGGCATTTCCACGCATGGCATATACCGAGAATCCTCCGGTATAGCAGAACATGTTGAGTACCGAACGACCATGCGCATAGCGTTCAAGTAATGAACGATTTTCTCGTTGGTCAACAAAAAAACCGGTCTTTTGTCCTTTCAGCCAATCAATATGGAATCGAAGGCCATATTCGGTGGCTATATTTTCGTTGCTTTCACCTTTTAAGAAACCGTTCTCTGGTCCTAAATCGGCTTTATAAGGCAGGGTTGTTTCTGATTTGTAGTAGATATTGTCTATTTTTCCTTTCATTACTTCTGCTAAGGCATCGGCTATACTCATACGGTCGATGTGCATGCCGGCAGAGTGGGCTTGCATGACGGCTGTACGGGCATAGATATCGATGACTAAACCGGGCAGATTATCTCCTTCGCCATGTACTAATCGGTAAGTGTTGTTGGTTGGGTTTTCGGCTACTCCGATACTGCGTCGCATGTCGTAGGCTATTTGTAATTTCTCTTTCCAAAATTCGGTATTTATACATTCGTCTTGTTTGAAGCTTAGGATGCGTACTGCAATACTACCTATTTGGAAATGTCCTTTGGCTATAAATTCTTTTTTAGAAGTATATATATCCACTACTTCGCCTTCTTGAGGTTCTCCATCAAGACGTGCTATGGCTCCTGAAAAGACCCATGGGTGAAATCGTTTCAAAGATTCCTCTTTACCAGGTTTTAAATAGACTTTATACATTGTTGTTTATGGTGTTTTAGGGTTGATTCATTATGGCTGTTCAATTTCAAAATTACCGTTTTCTTTCAATTCCTGTAATAATTGATAGATGTGTAGGCATGCCCAGGCATCGGTGGCGGCATAATTCTGTTGGGCGCTACTTAGTATAGGACTCTCCCAATTTGATAGCTGTTGTGATTTAGATATTTTTTCTCCAAAGAGTATGGCGAATATTTTTTGGAGACTCATTTCGTTGATGCCAAAAGGGCGTACAAATTCTTGTAGTTCAACTACGGATTGTGGTTGGAAAGAGGCGCGCTTGTGTAGCATCATGAAATCATCTTTCAGTGATAGCCCTACTTTTGTTATACGTGGGTTTTCGAGCAATGCTATGAGTGGCTGGGGCAATCCTATTAAGTTTAGGCGGAATAAGAAACAATGTGTTTGGGAGGATATTTGTAGCAGGGCTACTTTGTGTATTTGTCCTTTGTTGAAGGCAGGGCGAGTTTCACTATCAATGCCAAGCAGCGTATATTGTTCAAGGTATTGAATAGCCTTTTCGGCTTCTTCGATGGTGCTGATGACATGTATTTCTCCTGGGAAAGAGGCTTTTGGCATTTCCTGTATTTCTTCTTTGCTGACGGTTCTATGGATAAGCATTGTATATCTCTCCTTGAATTTATTCGTGACAATGGCAATCTTCATCATCTTCTTCGTCTTCTTCGGCAAGTGCATATTTGGCTTCATGCAATGCTCGGAGGGTATTTACCAGTTTTTGTCCCCAATAGTGGGCAAAGTTCTTTTGACAAATAGCCAAGGCATCATTCATGGTTTCATTTAAGCCTAATTGGAAGATGAAAATAAAGTCGCGTATGTCTTGATAAATGTCAGCCAAATCTTCAGAAATATATTTGATGATGGGCTGGTCACTGTATTTCATATCCGATACGAAGACGTCGAGGTAGTCGTCTTTGTCGGCAAGAATACCCGATAGGTTCATACGTAATATTTCATAAGTCTCTTCTGTAACGTAGGTTTCAAGTGCTTCGTCACCAATCGTTTCACACGATGGTAGCATGGATGCTTTCAGGTAGAGTAGGGGTAATATTTTTAATGATGTATCTATAAATGTCTTTCGTTCGCTTCCTTCGGATTGTTCCATGAATTTGCAGAATTCAGCAGCAACGGTAACAAACTCTATTACGTTGCGATTGAAGATGACTTGACTTTCTTTTTTCATACTGTGTCTTGATTTTCTGCAAAGGTACGAAAAAGCTTTCTTATTCTCTATCTAAATGTGTATTGAAAATATTTTTTAATTCTTTTGATGTGGTTTTGCGGCTAATTCATTACCTTTGCACAAATTGTGTTTTTGAAAAATCATATGGCAAAAAAGAATATACAGAAAGAGAAGGAGTTGGAAAAGAAATCTTCGTTTTTTAAAAAAACGGGAGATTTGTTTAAGAATGAAACTCTGCATTTTGTGGTGGGCCTGATATTGGTCTTGTTTTCGGTGTACTTACTGCTGGCATTCTCATCGTTTTTTGTGACGGGTGCAGCCGATCAAAGTATTTTGGATTCGGGCGATACTGCCAATTTAGCAACCGTGGATAATGGTGTGAAGAATTATGCAGGTTCTCGTGGTGCACAGATGGCCAACTATCTGATAAATGATTGTTTCGGAATCTCTTCTTTTTTTATATTAGTATTCTTGGCTTTGGCCGGATTGAAACTGATGCGAGTTCGTACTGTGAATTTGAGACGTTGGTTTGTAATCTGCACATTGTTGCTTGTTTGGTTCTCCATTTTTTTAGGCTTTGTCTTTATAGAACAATACGAAGAGACGTTCATTTATTGGGGAGGAATGCATGGATATAATGTCAGTAGGTGGCTGGTGTCGCAGATAGGTGAACCGGGTGTGTGGCTATTGTTGTTAGCAACGGCTGTATGTTTTTTGATATATCTAAGTACTAGGACCATAGAATGGCTTCGCAATCTATTTACCTTGAGTTTCTTGCATAGAAAAAATAAAGGTGAAAATGACCAAATGGACAATAGAGAAGAAGAGGGTGAAGTTCCCGAAGAATTTACCTATTCTTGGACAAGCGATAAAACCGATTTGGAGAATAATACTCCAATGTCAGATTCGGAAGAGACATCCGATACCGTTGAATTAGAACTTTCAGGAAAGGAAAATATTTTTTCCGAACCTGAAAAAAATAATGGAGAATTGGAAATGGTGGTAGAGCAGCCAGAAGAAGAGATGCCAATTGTTATCGAAGCTGAAAATAATGAACCAGAATTTGAAGTGGAGGCCATAGAGGATGAAGAGCCCATAGAACAACTCGAACCTTATAATCCACGCCTTGATTTAGAGAATTATCGTTTTCCTACCATCGATTTGATGAAGCATTACGATGATAATGCACCTACCATAGATATGGATGAACAGAATGCTAACAAAGATAAAATTGTTAGCACATTGCGTAGCTTTGGTATCGAAATAAGTACCATTAAGGCAACCGTTGGCCCTACTGTAACACTCTATGAAATAACCTTAGAACAAGGTATTCGCATCTCAAAAATCAAAGGATTGGAAGACGATATAGCCCTTAGTCTTGCAGCTTTGGGCATCCGAATTATTGCTCCCATACCGGGAAAAGGTACTATTGGTATAGAAGTTCCTAATGCTTCTCCCAAAATTGTATCAGGACAAAGTATCATCGGTAGCAAGAAGTTTCAAGAATCAACCTATGAACTTCCTATAGCTTTAGGTAAAACCATTACCAACGAAGTGTTTATGGTAGATTTAGCCAAGATGCCGCATGTACTGGTTGCCGGTGCTACCGGACAAGGTAAATCGGTTGGGCTGAATGCAATCATTACCTCTTTATTGTATAAAAAGCATCCGGCAGAGTTGAAGTTCGTCTTAGTGGATCCCAAAAAGGTGGAGTTCAGTATATATTCTGCTATAGAAAATCACTTCTTGGCTAAATTGCCTGATGGAGAAGATGCCATTATTACCGATGTAACTAAGGTTGTACAAACACTCAGTTCCATTTGTGTAGAGATGGATACTCGTTATGATTTATTAAAATCAGCACGAGTACGTAACATTAAAGAATATAACGAGAAATTTATTAATCGCCAACTTAATCCAGAAAAAGGACATCGATATATGCCATATATAGTGGTGGTAATTGATGAGTTTGGCGACTTAATTATGACGGCAGGTAAGGATGTGGAATTACCCATTGCGCGTATTGCTCAGTTGGCTCGTGCTGTAGGTATTCACATGATTATTGCCACCCAACGTCCAACAACCAACATTATTACCGGTACAATTAAGGCCAACTTCCCGGCTCGTGTAGCTTTCCGCGTATCGGCCATGATAGACTCACGCACTATTCTCGATCGACCAGGAGCTAACCAACTGATAGGCCGTGGCGATATGCTCTTCTTGCAAGGAGCTGACCCCGTGCGTGTGCAATGTGCCTTTATTGATACCCCTGAAGTGTCAGAAATTGCCCAATTTATATCTAAACAACAAGGTTATCCTACTGCATTCTATTTGCCTGAATATGTTGACCCGAATGCAAGTGAAAGCGATTTAGGTGATGTAGATATGACAAAACTTGATCCCTTGTTCGAAGATGCTGCTCAGTTGATAGTATCCAATCAGCAAGGCTCAACTTCGTTAATCCAACGTAAGTTTGCCATTGGATATAATCGAGCCGGTCGCTTAATGGATCAATTAGAAAAGGCTGGTATTGTAGGACCCGCACAAGGTAGCAAACCACGCGAAGTATATTGTGTGGATTTAACCGATTTGGAAATGAAGCTAAATAATTTACATTAATAATAAGCGTTATGAAACAGAGAAGATTTTTAAGTTTAATGGCCATGTGTCTCATGGCAGTATGGGTATGTGCACAGCAACCGACTGCAACCGAAGTTTTGAAAAAAACAGCTGCTTCAGTCGCAAAGAATGAAGCAACGAAAGTAGATTTTACTTTTGATTCTTCACAAGGCATTATAGATGGAACCATCTATATGCAAGCAGGTAAAATGCACCTTGATACCGATTATTTCAAACTATGGTTTGATGGTAAAAATCAATGGGTATATATGCCTCACAATGGAGAAGTGAACTTGACAGAACCCAATCCGGCTGAAATGATGATGATAAATCCTTTTGCATGGTTGATGTTGGCAGGTAATGGTTATCAGGCACAAATGGGAACCATTACACAACTGCAAGGGAAGGCTGTTTTCGAAGTAATATTGAAAGCTGAAAACAACTGGGCTGACTTGGAGGAAGTTACTTTCTATTTAGATAAAAACAATTATAGCATGGTGCGCGTTTCTGCTAAGCAACGTGGTGGAGAACAATTCTTGGTAGATATCAGAGAAGTTCAACCATTGACCAAACAACCAGATACATTCTTCCAGTTTGATGAAAAAAAGTATCCGGAAGCAATGGTCATTGATATGCGATAAAGGCTATCATTCAAAAATAATATATCATGGAAACAGAAAAAGTAAAATGTTTGATTATAGGTTCTGGACCTGCAGGATATACAGCTGCTATCTATGCCGGACGTGCCAATTTGGCACCGGTGCTTTATGAAGGATTGCAACCCGGTGGACAATTGACAACAACTACTGAAGTAGAAAACTTTCCTGGTTATCCCGAAGGAATCAGTGGTCCTCAACTTATGGAAGATTTAAGGAAGCAGGCACTTCGTTTTAATGCAGATATTCGTTTTGGGATTGCTACAGCAGCCGATTTAACAGTAGCTCCATATAAAATTACCATTGACGATGAAAAAATTATTGAAGCTGAATCGGTAATCATTGCTACCGGTGCAACAGCCAAATATTTGGGGTTAGATGATGAAAAGAAATATGCAGGAATGGGCGTAAGTGCCTGTGCTACTTGTGATGGATTTTTCTATCGAAAAAAAGTGGTGGCAGTTGTAGGAGGTGGTGATACGGCTTGTGAAGAAGCTACCTATTTAGCTGGTCTGGCCAAAAAAGTCTATCTGATTGTTCGTAAACCTTATTTGCGTGCTTCTCAGATTATGCAAGAACGTGTACTGAATAATGAAAAGATTGAAGTGCTGTTTGAACATAATACGGTAGGACTTTTCGGTGAGAATGGCGTGGAAGGTGCCCATGTGGTGAAGCGTATGGGTGAATCGGATGAAGAGCGTTATGATATTGCTATTGATGGTTTCTTCTTGGCCATTGGTCATAAGCCTAATTCAGACATCTTTAAACCTTATATTGAGACCGATGAAGTAGGATATATCGTTACTGAAGGTGCTTCTCCTCGTACAAAAGTGCCAGGTGTATTTGCTGCCGGTGATGTGGCAGACCCTCATTATCGTCAAGCAATTACAGCAGCAGCTAGTGGTTGTAAAGCTGCCATTGAGGCTGAGAAATATCTTTCGGCAAAAGGATTAGTATAAAATGAAAAATGTGAAATATAAAAAAGCGGAAGTGTTTGCTTCCGCTTTTTTATATATTCAAATTATGCTATCCTATTTTACTTATCTTTTTTAGTTTTTCTTCTTCTATAATCTTTATCTTTCGTCCGTCGATAGTAATCAGTTTCTCTGTTGCAAACTGTGATAAAGTGCGAATGGCATTTGAAGTTGTCATGTTCGATAGGTTTGCTAAATCTTCGCGCGACAGATAAATACTCAGTGTAGAACCGTCTTCTTCCAATCCATAGCTTTCTTTAAGGAAAAGCAATGATTCGGCTAATCTTCCGCGAATGTGTTTCTGAGTTAGACTAACAGTTCTTTCATCTGCTTGTCCCAAGTCGTTGGATAGTTGTTCGATAAAGAACATTGCTAGATTGCTGTTTTGCTTAATGAGCGTGGTAATTACATTCATTGGGATTTGACAAATTACCGAAGGCTCGAAGGCTGCTGCTACCGTAACATATTCTTGATGAGAGAAATAAGCACGATATCCAAAGTATTCCACCGGCTTTATCATGCGGATAATCTGACTGCGACCACCTACACCATCTTTGTAAACCTTAACTTTTCCACTAAGCAGACACATCAAGTGAGTAGGGGTTTCGCCTTCACAATGTACAATTTCATTTTTCTTATATTGTTGAAGCGTAAAATGATTTGCAAGAAACTCTCTTTGTTCTTCGTTTAGAGGCTCCCACATGTCTGCAATCAACGTTGGAATATTCAAGTTTGTCAGATTCATTGTTATATAATATTGCCGAAAAAAAGTGTTTTATAGCACAAAAGTATAAATAATTATTTTATTAATTCCATACTTTTGATAAAAAAGTTGTTTTTTATATTTTTTACTTGGTAAATAATAATTCCCTATATTTGGGTAAAGGCCAAATCTCATCATCGATTTCCATTTCCAGGCTATCTATATGCTCACGGATTTTAGTGAGATATGGACGTACATTTTCTTCATAGGCAAATGCCTTGTCTTTGTAGTGCTCCATGCGATTGGCAACTTTACGTGCTTCTGTCATTTCGCGTACTTGCAATTTTATAGCAGTTACTCGTTTAGATATTTCCCGAATTAACTCTTTTCGATCTGCACTGAGTGTTTCGTACTCTTCGGGTGAAAATATTTCACGCAAGCCACGCAGATTTTCTAATAAGCGGTTTTGGTATGCAACGGCGGTAGGTACAATATGATTCAATGCCAAGTCGCCTAAAACACGACTTTCAATTTGCACCTTCATGGTGAACTTTTCTAATTCTACTTCCAAACGACAGGCTAATTCGGTTTCATTGAAAATCCCTTCACCAATGAGGACAGTGCGTGATTGGTTATCAATATAATGCATTAATGCTTCGGGCACATGGCAGATGTTAGTAAGTCCTCGACGAGCAGCTTCTTGTTTCCATTCCTCTGAGTAGCCATCTCCTTCAAATCGGATAGGTTCGGAAGCAATGATGGTTTCTTTCAGTATACGGAAAAGGGCTTCATCTTTGCTAACACCTTCTTCCATTAATTTGTCGATGGCTATTTTGAATTCATTCAATTGGTTAGCCATGGCTGCATTAATGGCTATCATGGCTCCTGCACAATTAGCTGATGCACCAGCCGCGCGGAATTCGAATCGGTTACCTGTGAAAGCAAAAGGAGACGTACGGTTACGATCGGTAGTATCTAGTAAAATTTCTGGTATTCGTCCAATACCTAATTTTAATGTAGTTTTTTCTTTCGCATTCAGCTGGTTGTGGCTGATATGACTGGCAATTTCATCTAAGATAGATGATAATTGACGTCCTAAAAAGATAGACAAGATGGCAGGGGGAGCTTCGTTAGCTCCCAATCGATGACTGTTACCGGCACTGACTATAGATGCTCTCAGTAGGTCTTGATTTTTGTATACCATCATCAATACATTGACTAGGAATGTTAAGAAAAGCAGGTTGCTTTTTGGGTTTTTTCCAGGAGCAAAGAGATTTATTCCGGTGTCTGTGCAGAGTGACCAATTATTATGTTTACCCGAACCGTTTACTCCGTTGTATGGTTTTTCATGTAGTAATACTACGAACTTGTGTTTACGAGCAATGCGTTTCATCAAGTCCATAACCAATTGGTTATGGTCGTTAGCCAGATTGGCATTTTCAAAGATTGGTGCCAATTCAAATTGATTGGGAGCCACTTCGTTATGTCTGGTTTTTACAGGGATTCCCAACTTGTGGCACTCTATTTCCAATTCTTTCATGAAGGCTGTTACTCGTGGAGGAATAGAACCAAAGTAGTGGTCTTCCAATTGTTGGTCTTTGGCAGAAGAGTGTCCCATCAGTGTACGTCCGGTCAGACAGAGGTCGGGGCGTGCATTGTATAGAGCTAAATCGACCAAAAAATACTCTTGTTCCCATCCCAGGTTTGTATAAACCCTATTGATGCTTTTGTCGAATAGTTGGCACACTTCGGTTGCTGCTTTGTCAACGGCGGCTAATGCTTTCAGTAGCGGTGTCTTGTAATCCAATGCTTCGCCGGTATAAGAGATAAAGATTGTAGGGATACATAAAGTGCTATCTACTACAAATGCCGGTGAAGAAACGTCCCATGCAGTATATCCACGAGCTTCAAATGTATTCCGGATGCCTCCGTTTGGAAATGAAGATGCATCTGGTTCTTGTTGTACAAGCAATTTGCCTGAGAATCGTTCTATAATTTCAGAATCTTCACCAAATTCAATAAATCCGTCATGCTTTTCTGCAGTGCCGTCAGTCAGTGGTTGAAACCAGTGAGTATAGTGTGTTACATTGAGTGATTTGGCCCAGCTCTTCATGCCATTGGCAATTAAATCGGCCATTTCTCGGTTGATAGGTGTACCTTTTTCAATGGCATTAACAACTGCTTTGTAGGCTTCTCGTGGCAAATATTCTTGCATTTTTTTGCGATCGAATACATGGCTGCCGTAGTAATCGGACAATTTGTTTGAAGGGGCTGCCACTTCCTGCGGATGGCGGTTGGCAAGCTCTTGCAAAGCGAAGAATCTCATTTTTGACATAACGTAATTCTTTGTTTACGATTTGTAGATTTGCAATCCTGTATGAAAACTTTATTTATTGGCTGCAAAAGTAGCGTTTTTTTTCTATATTTGCGCCATACATTTAATAGAATTACGTTTGAAACGCATTATTATAATATGGATTGGGCTATTTAGCTTGCTGACAGTGAAGGCGGAGGATAAATATTCAAGCCTTGCTTCGTTATCGGCAAAAGAGCAACGTCATTTGGCCGATTCTATTATGGAGCGTGTTCGTTTTTTTACTCCCTTTTACGAAAATATCATTGAGAATTACGAGGCAGAGCTTTATATAAAAAGTAATGTTAAAGTGCCCAAGAAGAATCAGTTGATTCGTTTTTTACCCACTATGTTTCGTTTGAAAAAAGGAATTAATGAATATCTGACAGAATCTTATAATGAATTACGCTATTCGGCACCTGATATTTACGACCGCAAGGTAAAGGCTATTGTGGGTACGGCACCTGAGTTTTGGGAGATGGATGGACGGTTGCTGGAATACTTTCAAGTGAATATATATTCTCCTTCTTTGTTGCATAACAAATTAATTTCTCCATTGTCAATGGAGGCTAAAAAGTATTATCGTTTTAGGATTGATTCTATCTATGGTAAATCTCCTAATCGGCAATATAGGATACGTTTTGTGCCTCGTAATCGTAGTTATCAGTTGGTTGGTGGATATTTTGTTGTCAGTGAGCATGTGTGGAGTATTCGTGAATTCTGTTTTTTTGGACGTTCTGAAATGATTCGTTTCCACAACCTTGTAAAGATGGGTGCTGTGGGCGAATCGGATGAATTTCTACCGGTTCGTTATGATATGGAGAGTACATTCGAGTATTTGGGTAACAAAATAGAAGGTACATATGTGGCCTTGCTCGATTATAAGAGTATCAGTCAAATGCAGGTAAAGAGGCCGAAACGAGAAAAGAAGAAAAGTAAATATGACTTGACTGAATCATATATGTTGCGTAGCGATACAAATGCATTGTTGCGTGATGTGTTGTCTTTTGACTCTTTGCGTCCTTTACCTTTGACTACTCATGAAAATAGGCTGTATGCAAAGTATCAAGAAAAGCGTGACAGCAGTATGAAACTCTCTCCTGCTAAGGCTAAACAGAAAGTTTTCTGGGGTAGTGTAGGCGATGTACTGGTAAGCCGATATACTGTCAATTTCAATGAGATGGGAAGTTTGCGTGGTTCCCCTTTACTGAATCCTTTTTTGTTGAGTTATAGTCGTTCTCATGGTATCTCATATCGACAAGATTTTCGTTATACCCGTTTCTTTTCGGGCGATAGGTTATTGCGCATTTCTCCCCGTTTGGGTTATAACTTCACTCAGAAAGAATTATATTGGCGTTTAAGAACCGAATGGTATTATTGGCCTAAACAGAATGCATCGTTGCGTATTGAGTTTGGTAATGGTAACCGAATATATAGTAGCGATGTACTTGATGAATTGAAAGCTTTGCCTGACAGTATTTTCGATTTTAGTAAAATACATCTGGATTATTTCAAGGATTTATACTTAAAGGCTGAACATCGTTGGGAGATTGCAAATGGTTTGATAGTGGATTTGGGTATCTCCATGCATAGGCGTACGGAAGTAGAGCGTTCCGATTTTACGCTTCTTAAGCCGGTTGTAACACCGGAGATGGTTCATAAATTTCGTCATACCTATTCAAGTTTTGCGCCCAACATTCGTATCTCTTATACTCCCGGACAATATTACTATATGCATGGTAACCGCAAGGAAAACCTTCATTCTAAATATCCTACCATATCGGTTGATTTAGAGCGTGGCATAAAAGGAGTGATGGGAAGTACCGGTTCGTATGAGCGAATTGAATTAGATCTTCAGCATGCCATGAAATTGAGTACTTTGCGCAATCTTTATTATCGGATTGGTTGGGGGACTTTTACCAAGCAAGAAGAACTTTATTTTGTTGATTTTGCCAATTTGAGGCGTTCCAATCTTCCGGTTGGATGGAACGATGAAATAGGTGGTGTGTTTCAGTTGCTTGACAGACGTTGGTATAACTCTTCTCGCAAGTATCTTAGAGCGCATTTAACCTATGAATCTCCTTTTATCATATTGCCTCATATGCGCTTGACGCAACATGTGTTGAACGAGCGTTTATATCTGAACCTGTTGAGGGTACCCCACTTGGAGCCATATGTAGAGGTTGGCTATGGGGTAGGTACGCATATTTTTGATTTTGGTGTTTTTGCAAGTTTTGCAAATGGAAAATATCAGGAAGTAGGTTGTAAGTTTACTTTTGAATTATTCAACAGGTAGTGTGTTTCGAGTCATTTTTTATCGTTTGTTCTTTATAACGACTGATTGTTTTTGTGTTTGCTGATTCGAAAAACAGCTTTAACCGGTTGAACTAAAACCATGAAGAAATATCCAAAAAATAGGCTTTGTCCTACAATAGTTTGTCGTCAATTGTATTGATTTATATATGGAGAAGAAGAAACCGCTGGTGTCAAAGAAACACCTATTTACATTTATACTTATAACGTCGTTGTTTGCATTGTGGGGATTTGCCAACGATATCACCAATCCTATGGTGGCTGCTTTCCAAACGCTTATGGAGTTATCGGCTACTAAGGCCTCGATGGTGCAGTTTGCTTTCTATGGTGGTTATGCCACTATGGCCATTCCGGCTGCACTATTCATTCGGAAATATAGTTATAAGAGTGGTATTTTGTTAGGGCTTGCTTTGTATGCTATCGGTGCTTTTTTATTTATTCCGGCTGCGGCATACCAGGAATTTACATTCTTTTGCCTATCGTTGTACATATTGACTTTCGGATTAGCTTTTTTGGAAACTACGGCCAATCCCTTTATTCTTTCGTTGGGCGACAAGGAAACATCTACTCGTCGGTTGAATATGGCACAGGCCTTCAATCCCATTGGCTCGCTCAGCGGTATGGCAATAGCCTCGTTTGTTGTGCTTCCTCACTTAATTTCTGATAAACGAGATGCTGCGGGTCAAGTTATTTACCATGCATTGACCGATAGTGATAAGGCTGCTATCCGTTTACACGATTTAGCTGTGATACGCAACCCTTATGTAGCGTTAGGATTGGTGGTACTCTGCATGTTTATATTAATAGGTATATCCAAAATGCCCAAGGTACGCGAAGAAGAATCTGTGGTTGGTGAGTCACGTTCAGTAAGACAAACTCTTTGTAACCTGTGGCACAATAGCATTTATCGCGAAGGTGTATTTGCTCAAATCTGTTATGTCGGCGCGCAGATAATGGTGTGGACATTTATAATTCAATATGCCAATCATTTAGGCATCAATAAGGCTACGGCACAAATATACAACATGGTAGCCATGTCGTTTGCTTTGTGCGGACGTTTTATGGGTACCTACATCATGAGGTATGTCAATACTCGCCGATTACTCATGTTGTTTGGAATAGGAGCCTCCATTTGTACGATGGGAACTATCTGTGTGGAAGGTATGTTTGGATTATACAGCTTGGTACTGATAAGCCTGTTTATGTCCATCATGTTTCCCACCATCTATGGCATAGCTTTAGAGGGGGTTGATAGTCATGACACCAAATTGGGAGCAGCCTTCTTGGTAATGGCCATAGTAGGTGGGGCACTGATGCCTCCGTTGCAAGGCATGATTATCGATTGTGAACGTATAGGCGGATTTCCGGCAGTAAACGTATCGTTTATTCTTCCGTTATGCTGTTTTTTGGTAGTAACCATCTATGGCTATCGGGCATTTTCTGCATTGAGTAAAGAGGGTTGTTCAACTACCTATAGGTAATCCATCAACTACCTATAAGTAGTTACTCAACTATCTATAAGTAGTTACTCATCTACCTATAGGTAGTTTAAGCATCTATCTATAAGTAGTTTAAGCCTCTGTTTGTAAGCAGGAAATCAGAAGTCAAGTCCGAATGTAAACGATAGGTTGCGAGTACGGATGGCATCATCAAATTCGTCGTAGCCGAAGTCACTAAATTTGTTGCTGGCCACGTTGGCCAATCCCCAATCGTAACTCAAGTCGAAGTAAAGGTTTCGGTAGGCAACGCCACATCCTAAACGAATTCCGGCATCGAAAGGACGAAAGGCACCACTACGAAATGAATTGAGCTTTTCACGAGTATCGTAATACTTGGTTTTTCCTCCTAAACCTACGGCAAGGAAACCACCTAAAAATGGTTGAACGCTAAGGTCGTCGGCAATCTCTTCTATCTTATATTTAAAAACGAAAGGTACTTCCAAGTAAGTCAAGCGGGTACGCATCTGTTCTTGCTCTTCAGACGCATTCATCTCTACATCATTCTGGAAAGAATGAAGAATATACCGGTGATTAATCTTTACTCCTTTGCTACTGATAAGTACACCCGGTTCAAAGTATATGGGCATATCATCGCTAAGTAGCATACCATATACCACACCTATATTTATACCTGTTAGCGAACTCTTATCGGTGTCAAAACCGCTGAATGAGAGGTTGGAAGAGTTAAGTCCTAAGCGGAAGCCAATATAATTCTCGTCATTTTTGAAGAATTTCTGTGCGTGGGCATCGGTTATTCCCCACAAGACAGCTACTAATAATATACTAATAAATCTGCGCATATCTCTTTATATAAAAAAATGTTCTTAATCGCCCCCAAAGGTAAGGTTTATCTTGAAACTTACCAAATAGGAGGCCGATTAAGAACATTCTTATGGGCTTTTATTCAGCTTTCAGTGTGATGCTGCACCCTTTCAGTAACGGTGAAGTAAAGCTAACTTTGATGTCACCTTCACCACCTGTTCCTTGAATATAGGTAAGCAAACGACCCATATAAACGCGATGAACGTTGTCGGTATAGTCGCTCATGTCACGGTTATTCGAGCCTTCAAGACCCAGCAGACGAGCGGCACCTTCTACACGGCAAGTCACCTCGTTGTCTGCCAATTTAACCATTACACCATTTTCGTCAACAATTTCAACGGTGAGGTGAGCAATACCTTCTTTGCCAATAGCTTCCTTGTCACTGCTAACACGGATGGCATAAGGACGGCCTGATGTTTGAATGAGGTAATTAGATACCACATTGCCTTCAGCATCACATCCTTCGGCACGCAATTCGCCAGCTTGGAAAGGAATATCCCAATAGATGATACCGGTCTTTTCGTCATAAGGTTTCATTTCGCCTACCACTTTGCCGTTCAGTAACAGACGGGCTTGCGGAGCGTTGGTATAACATACTACGCGTATGTCTTGACCTTCTTCATAATTCCAAGTATCTGTAGCTTCGGCTGAGAGGAATTGACGACGCGGACGACGGTTTTGTTGTTGTTGTTCGGCACGACGGAATTGGGCAGGCATCGGGTAAGTACCGACGTAAGTAAAAGGCTTGTCCAACCATAATGAAGCACGGAATTGACCGCGAGGCTTGGGGAAGCTACCAAAATCAAGTAAGCCGGTGTGAAGACCACGAGAAGGCCATGCACCCGATTCGCCCAAGTAGTCTATACCTGTCCATATGAATTGGCCGAAGATAAAGTCCTTATTCTTAACCGCAAGCCATGAGTCATAGCTTACACCTGTTTCGCTACCATAGATGATACGGTCGGGGTAAGTAGCGTGGTCTTCATCGTAACGATTTTCTGTATAATTATAACCTACTACGTCAATTGCTTCGGGATATTCAGTTTGATTAGACATAACTACGCCGGCCAATGCACCTGTTACAGGGCGAGAGGTATCGACAGCTCGGATACATGCTGCCAATCGTTTGGCAATCTTACCAATGCGTTCGGCATTCGGAGCATCGGGCTTGTAACCACCAAACATGGGTTGGTTGATAGCACTGTTCTTACCATCGAGAATAGGATGCGAGTAAGGATCGTTGGGATAATCTACCTCGTTACCTACACTCCACAAGAAGATAGAGGTATGATTGCGGTCGCGGCGCACCATGTCAGTGATGTCGCGTTCAATCCATTCTTCAAAGAAGTCGAATGTACCATCGTAGCTGGGGGTACCCTTATTCCAACCTTCTACCCATTTACGTTTGGGGAATTCCCATTCGTCCGATACTTCATCCATAACGAGGAAACCCAATTCGTCGCAAAGTTCGTATAGAACGGGTGCTTGCGGATTGTGGCTCATACGAATGGCATTTACGCCAATGCCTTTCAAATTTTGTAGGCGGCGTTTCCACACATCACCCGGTACAACAGCACCCAATACACCGGCATCGTGGTGCAAGCATACACCTTTAACCTTCATATTCTTTCCATTCAGTGCAAAACCTGTGTTTGGGTCAAATTGCAATGTGCGCAAACCTACCTTGGCCTCACTACCATCAATGCGTTGACCGTTTTGTAACAATTCGGTTTTCAAGGTGTAGAGGTACGGATCGTCCAAATTCCAGCGATGAGGCTTGTTGACCTTCAGTTTCAAGATGTCTTTGCTCAAACCCTCTTTGCCATCGGCTAAGCGTTTGCGTTGTTGAGCCACTTGTTTACCATTGGCATCGAAAAGAGTCGCTTTTAATTCCAACTTGGCTTTGGTAGCCACATGCTTTTCAACCTCCATTTCTACAGCTACTTCGGCTTGACGGTCGGTGATAGAGGTGGCATACCAACCGATACCCCATTGAGCAAAATGGATGTCACCACTGCTTATCATATATACATCGCGATAGATACCTGAACCGGTGTACCAACGAGAATCGGCAATGCGGCTATGGTCAACACGTACAGCTAATACATTTTCTCCCTCTTTCAGATAAGGTGTCATGTCGTAGAGGAAAGATACATAGCCGTTAGGACGTTTGCCCAATAAGTGTCCGTTCAGATACACTTCACTACGGTTGTAAACACCTTCGAAGTAGATGTAATGGCGAGCAGCTTCTTTGTCGATGGTAAAGTGCTTGCGATACCAAGCTATACCTGCCGGCAGATATCCGGTACAACTGGCTAATGTGGGCGACAATTGTCCTTCGACAGACCAATCGTGAGGCAATGACAATTTGCGCCACTTGCTGTCGTTGTAATCTACATTCTGCATAGCTGGGTCATCCGAGAGATTGAATAACCAGCCATCGTTAAACTTCTGTGCGTCGCCAAAGGAGACTTGTGCTTGCATGGGAAGCAAACTTAGAAGCAACATTGCTAAACTTAAAATCAAGTTCTTTTTCATAAGCTTTTGTTTTTTAGAGTTATTAATATGGGTTATTTATATATTTATTCGTATTTGGAGTTGCATATCGGCTTTTCGGTTACTGGCTATCAAGTCGTTTCCCGAACCGATGGTATCTCTGTTTTGGTAAATGGTTTCTCCCCATTTTAGTAAAAAGGCAATATGTTCTTTCCAATCGTAGCGAAGGTGGATGGCATAACGGAAGCCTTTTCCTTGAAAAGAGGGGGTGTAAAACGAGTAAAGCATTCCTTTCTCATAACTATATACTCGGCTATCGTAATCATCGGTGTGGAAATAGCTGCCTTGTAAATTGATGTTGAGAGGATGATGGGGCAGGGCGTAATTGCACGATTGGCTGATGAGCCATCCTTGCGAAGGAGCTTGAGTGGATTGTTTAAATAGATTGTAGTCGGCCGTGGTGCGTAGTTGCCAATTCCCTGATGTATATGTCAAGCGATAGCGCCATCGGTGTTGGTAAGTGGGGCGTGTAATTTTCCCATCGCTACCGGTTATGTCACGTTCTTTTCGTTTGAATCGGTAGTTTATGTACATGTTGAGCGATGAGGTGGGGGCATAGGTAATTCGTGTCATGGCATCAACTCCTTGCGAGGGCTTGCTGATGCGGTATTTCCACCAAGGGTGTGAAAATAAGTCGATAGCTGCAAAAAGCCGCCAACGAGCAAAAGGAGTCATTTCGGTGGCTACATACCAACCGTTTTCGTTTTGTGGTGTACTGCTTTCGCCAAAAGATTGTGCAAAGAATGCCCAGTAGTCGTGTGAATAATAGCGATGTATCAGCATTAATTTATATGCCGGGGTAAATGTATAGCTCAACTGATTAAGTGTAGCACATCCTTGTTTACCTTTGGCGGCTTCTCCTCGCCAACCGAATCGTCCCATTTTCAATTGATAATCAATACTGAGATTG
Organism: Mediterranea massiliensis; assembly: GCA_015060695.1. Classification (GTDB taxonomy): domain Bacteria; phylum Bacteroidota; class Bacteroidia; order Bacteroidales; family Bacteroidaceae; genus Bacteroides; species Bacteroides massiliensis_C. The sequence continues at coordinate 12,177 of SUYA01000002.1, read as the reverse complement.
TAGAAACGGTTGCCTCGCAGGTAGTATTTGCTGTATTCACGTAGGTTAGGAGCAAATTCTTTATCAAAGAAATAATAGATGCCGTTTATACCTATTTTCCATCGTTTGCCATCGTAGGTCAGATTGCCACCGGTAGTATGCATGGTAGCTGCATTTACCTTCTCGGCTTCGCTTTGTGTGCGGTGCAACCCGCTTTGGTCGATAGAGGTTATGATGCCTTCTTTGATGGTAGCGTCTAAAAGACGATGTGAATAGAAGGCCGATAAGCATAGTGATGGAAGTAGTCGGATGGTGAAAGCCATTCCGGTAAAATAGTTGTACTCGTCGGTTGAACTATGTCGTCTGATACCGGTTGGTTGATAATGCGAGGTAGCCAATGTCGAAGTTTTCCCCAAGTGAAAATTGTTTCCTAACACCAATCCTTGACCGAAGCTCAGTCGGTAGTTGCCTACAACAAGGTTTTCAATCGGCCCCATTTCTTTCAGTTGAATATACCATCCGTAGTGGTCGTATCCTTTTTTATTATGCAGCCCGAAGAGAGGTTCGCCGGCATCTTTTTCGGCCGTAATGCCGGCTTGAAAGTAGTTGCCGTATCCGAATCCATAGCGTAAAGAGTGGTATTGTTTGGTACCTAAATAACTATCTTTATACCCTTTGCGTGTATAACGGGGGAAGTCCATTCGGGTAATCAATTCGTGTTTTCCGTGCCGGAAAATATTCTTCAAGGAGGGAAATTTCTTTTTCTCTTCATAAGACTTGATACAAACAAAAGGAGTTAGTAATTCTATGGTGTGTTTATCCATCTCTTCTACCAATTGCAATTCGTAGATGGTTTGCATCTCGCCATGCTGATAGACATAGGCCAATAGGTTTTCTATTTGTCTATCATTGAGAAAAGGCAATTGTTCTAATTCTTTTTGGGTGGCACTATTCAGGTTAATCGGATGATGCCGCAAATGTTCCAGTTCTTCCAATTCGTTTTCCCAATTCACATCTTCTTCTGCCGATAATTCTTCCAGTGTTTCTAACCATACCGAAGAGGTGTTTTCTTGACTGTTGGCGTTTTTTGTCAAGAGGCAGATGAACAATATGAAGAATTTTGCTCTTTTCATGGTAAATGAGACGAAAAACTTTAAGCGGTTTCCTATAAAAAAAGTTTTTTTTGCACATCGTTCCTTCAGAATACTTATCTTTGCAAAACTTTATGCAGGGACAAATGTAGAAAAAAATAATTATAAAAACAAATTACCATGTTAACATTTACGTTTTGTCTATTAATTCTCGTTGCGGGATATTTCTTGTATGGGCGTTTTGTAGAGCGTGTGTTTGGGCCGGATAGTCGGAAGACACCGGCATTGACTCGTGCAGATGGGGTAGATTTCATCCCCCTTCCGACGTGGAAAATTTTCATGATTCAGTTTCTGAATATTGCCGGTCTTGGCCCGATATTTGGTGCCATTATGGGCGCCAAGTTTGGAACAGCTTCCTATCTCTGGATAGTATTGGGAACCATTTTCGCCGGTGCCACTCACGATTACCTGGCGGGGATGCTCTCGCTTCGCCATGATGGAGAAAGCCTTCCGGAAATCATAGGCCGTTATTTAGGTACAACCACCAAGCAGATAATGAGGGCATTTACCGTTCTTCTGATGATGTTGGTAGGTGCCGTGTTTGTAGCCGGCCCTGCCGGGTTGTTGGCAAAACTGACGCCCGAAACCTTAGACACCACTTTTTGGATTTTGGTTGTTTTTATCTACTATATGTTGGCCACCCTGTTGCCGGTAGATAAAATTATCGGAAAGGTTTATCCTTTGTTTGCCATAGCCTTGTTGTTTATGGCAGTTGGTATTTTGATGATGCTCTATGTGAACAATCCCGATTTGCCGGAGGTGTGGGAAGGCTTGCACAACACCCATCCCAATGCCGCCCATCTGCCCATATTCCCTATTATGTTTGTCAGCATAGCTTGTGGGGCTATCAGCGGATTTCATGCTACGCAAAGCCCTATGATGGCTCGTTGCATGACCAGTGAGCATCACGGACGCCCGGTGTTTTATGGCGCAATGATTACCGAAGGTATTGTTGCTTTAATCTGGGCAGCCGCAGCAACCACATTCTATCATGAACATGGCATGGCAGAAAGCAATGCCTCAATCATTGTGGATAATATAACCAAAAATTGGTTGGGAACCATTGGTGGATTATTGGCCATCTTGGGTGTCATAGCAGCACCCATTACTTCGGGCGATACAGCCTTGCGTTCGGCACGCCTTATTGTGGCCGATTTCTTGGGGTTGGAACAGAAAAGCATCCGTCGTCGTCTCTACATCAGTATTCCTATTTTTGTAGTTACCATCTCGGCACTGCTTTATAGTTTGAAAGATGCAGCCGGTTTCGATATGATTTGGCGTTACTTTGCTTGGTCAAATCAAACACTCTCTGTATTTACCCTATGGGCCATCACAGTTTATTTGGCTCGTAAAAACCGTTCACACTACTATTTGATTACCCTGTTGCCGGCCATATTCATGACGGTTGTTTCCATCAGCTACATCTGTGTGGCTCCCGAAGGATTGGGGTTGACGTCGGCCGTCATTCTCCCCATCAGCATGGTTACATCCCTGCTTTCGCTGCTATTATTCCTGATGTGGCGAAGCAAGATGTCGAAGAATCGCCTTATACGTTAATCCACCAAAACTAAAATTGATATGAAACGAAAAGTAAGAAAATCCACTTGGCTCAGCCTGGCATTGTTCATCTATATGAGCGTCATGGCCGCCTATTTCCTGCCTCGTAACCACGAACTCGACGGCACCGAGAAAATCCTTACCTTGTTGGGAGGTTACCTCATTGTGCTGGTGCTTTGGTTGCTGATGCGCAAGAAAGAAAACATGCAACGCAAGCATTGGGGCGACGCCGAGCAATAGGCTTTATAACCAAGGGGCTGAATCATGGTGCATCTCATTTCAGCCCCTTGTTTTTTGGGGGTGCGCTTACAACATCTTGCACGCCGTAGCCCCCAGTGCACCCGCAATGGCCGATGCCACCGCAATGATAATCTTCAGAATCAGCTGAAAAGTAGCGTTTTTCTTCGTCTCGTTATTCATATCCTTCATCCCCTCCCATTTTGTGTTTTGTTTAAGTAACCCCCAAAAATCATAAATCATAATTAATTTCCTTTGGTTGTTCAAAACCTCTTTAGATTTTTACACTAAAGAATAGTCATAAATCAAAAACCCAAAAAATCATAAATCATAAATCAAAAATCATAAATCAAAAATTCTTCGTAAGCTTACATTTGCAAAGTTACATCCGCCACCCCCTTTTCGGTGCCGCTGAAATTCAACAAACCATGCAATCGCCACGAAATTAGCTGTTTACACTGAAAAATAAATTTCAGAAAACACCCTTTTAACTCATTTTTACAATTAGCCCCCATCTCACCACCCCTATAGCAGCGGCAAAACACGCCCAACAAACACCGCACGCGCCCCATTTTTTCTTCAAGCCTCTGTGCTACCCAATCGGCAGAAAACGTCCTTAAAACGCGATGAAATAATCAACTTACGTTTTTGCAGCTATCACAGTTATAACAGATAACAGTTATTTTCTGCGTAGTTTACCTAACAACAATCCCCCTGAACATACGCAACGGATTGAACTGTTCTAAGGGTTGGCAGAGCGAGTTGAGAAAATGGATTTGTATAATTTAATTACCTTTGGTGTAGGCTATCGGACTGCGTGGATATTGCTACGCAACTACCGCCAACGGATTCATGAAAAATGTCAGCAAGTGAGTGCGATATAGGAACCTACTCACCGGCTGACTTTTTTTTGATAGTCTATGCTGCTTGAAATAAAGCCTGCTGATTCTTCTTTTTTCTCCCTTGCACGGCACGCAACGCAAAATAAGTGCTGACGTGGAAGGGGTGGTTATAGAGATTGAAGTGCAACAGAATTTTGAGCTGCCCCAACTTATCCTCTCCATGGGGCAACAGGTGCAGGTGCTTGCGCCCGAATCGTTGCGCCAACGCATTGCCTACGAACCGACCCAGGCCTTGAAACGTTATGAAGCTGGGTGATGGATGCTGCGATGAAACCGCAACATGCAACACACCAACTACTGAAGTAGCTTCTCTTGCAAGAACTGACCGGTGTAGCTGGCGGCACATTGGGCTACCTGTTCGGGGGTGCCACAAGTTACTATATAGCCGCCTCGGTCGCCACCTTCGGGCCCTAAGTCGATAATGTAATCGGCACATTTTATCACATCCAAGTTGTGTTCGATGATGATAATGCTGTGTCCACGAAGAATCAAAGCATCGAATGCTTCGAGCAACTTCTTGATGTCGTGAAAATGGAGGCCTGTGGTAGGCTCGTCGAAGATGAACATTGTGGGGTCGTTCTTCTCTAAACTTAGGTAGTAGGCCAGTTTTACACGTTGGTTTTCGCCGCCCGAAAGGGTGGATGAGGATTGTCCTAACTTGATGTATCCCAAGCCTACGTCTTGAAGCGGTTGTAGTCGTCTGACAATTTTCTTTTGTTTGTGTTCGGTGAAAAACTCGATGGCTTGATTGACGGTCATTTCTAACACATCATGAATGTTGTGGTTGTGAAACTTGACCTCCAATGTTTCTTTCTTGAAACGTTTGCCATGACATGCTTCACACTCTAAAGTCAAGTCGGCCATGAATTGCATTTCTACGGTGATAGTGCCTTCACCCTTGCACTCCTCACATCGTCCACCTTCGCTATTGAAGCTGAAGTAGCCGGCCGAGAATCCCAACTGCTTGGCAAGGGGTTGTTCGGCAAAAAGTTTTCTTATTTCATCGTAGGCTTTTACATAGGTGACCGGATTGCTGCGCGATGATTTTCCGATAGGATTTTGATCTATAAATTCAACATTACGCAGGTTGCGCAAGTCGCCTCCTATGCTTGAGAACTCACCCGGACGTTCGTTACACTCATCCAATTCACGCTTCAGTGCACGATAGAATACGGTGCGCACCAAACTGCTTTTCCCCGAACCACTGACGCCGGTTACTACCGTCATGACATTCAGTGGGAAGCGTACATCTACTCCCTTCAAGTTGTTTTCTCGCGCTCCTTTCAGTTCAATGTAGTTATTCCAAGGACGATGATGTTGGGGGATGGGTATTCTTTCTTCTCCTAACAGATATTGAACCGTATAGCTTTGGCTACCTGCTTGTAAATCGTGCATGTCGCCTTGATAAACGACTTCCCCTCCCAATCGTCCGGCTTTGGGGCCGATGTCTATGATATAGTCGGCGGCTCGGATAATCTCTTCGTCGTGTTCTACAACAATGACGGTATTTCCTAATTCTTGTAGTTGGCGTAGTACTTTAATAAGTTTGTCTGTGTCTCGGCTATGGAGGCCGATACTGGGCTCGTCTAATATGTATAGACTTCCCACCAGACTACTGCCTAATGATGTGGCCAAATTGATGCGTTGACTTTCGCCGCCCGATAGAGAATTGCTTAAACGGTTTAATGTCAGATAGCTGAGGCCTACATCCATCAAGAAGCGGATGCGGCTGCTTATCTCTGTCAAGATGCGTTTGGCTATTTCAGTTTCATGTGGGGTGAGCTTCAGCGTGTCGAAAAATTGTTTTAATTCGCTGATGGGTAAGTCAACCAATTCGCTGATACTACGGCCTCCCACCTTGACATAACTTGCTTCTGGCTTTAGGCGAGTGCCGTGGCACTTAGGACACAACGTCTTGCCACGATAACGAGCTAACATTACTCGGTATTGTATTTTGTATTGATTTTCTTGAACCATTTTAAAGAAGGCGTTGATGCCTTCAAAGTATCTGCAACCCTCCCAAAGCATCCGTCGGTGCTCGTCGCTTAACTCATAGTAAGGAGTGAAGATGGGGAATCCGGCTTTTTCGGCACCGCGAATTACCATTTCCTTCCATTCGCTCATCTTTTCACCTCGCCAACACACCACGGCACCATCGTACACCGATAGCGAACGGTCGGGTATGACCAAGTGTTCGTCTATGCCAATGACACGTCCGAATCCTTCGCATTCGGGGCAGGCACCGATGGGTGAGTTGAATGAGAACATTTGGTCGGTAGGTTCCTCGAATTTTATGCCGTCGGCTTCAAATTTTGTACTGAAGCGGTGCAAATGTGTAGAGCCGTCATTTTCATAAAAGCGAAGTAAGCAAGCGCCATCGCCTTCGTACATGGCCGTTTCGGCAGAATCGGTAAGTCGGCTGATAGTGTCTTTTCCCGTCGAACAACTCATTCGGTCGATGAGCAGGAAAACCATATCCTTTTCATTAGGAGTATATTCGTCTATGTATAGGTTTTCACCGTTTACTTCAATGCGGTTGAATCCTTGTTTAAGGTAGATGGCGAGTTGCTCGGTAAGCGTGCGTCCACGCAACAAAATGGGTGAAAGCACCGTAAAGCGTGTGCCCTCTGGTTGTTGAAGCATGCAGTTGACTATGTCCTCGGTAGAGTGTTTTTTTACCTCTACTCCGCTTATGGGGCTGAACGTGCGACCTATCCGGGCAAAGAGCAGGCGCAGGTATTCATAAATCTCGGTAGAAGTACCGACGGTAGAGCGTGGATTACGGCTCGAAACCTTCTGTTCAATGGCTATGGCCGGTGGAATACCTTTGATGAAGTCGCACTCTGGTTTCGTCATTCGTCCTAAGAATTGGCGAGCATAGCTGCTGAGGCTTTCCACATATCGTCGTTGCCCTTCTGCATAAAGGGTATCGAAGGCTAATGATGACTTTCCCGAACCCGATAATCCGGTAATAACAATCAGTTTGTTGCGTGGTATCTTCACATCAATGTTTTTGAGGTTGTTGACGCGAGCACCTTTTATATAGATGGATTTATTCTCCGGCATAATTCATATTTTTGCTTCAAAGTGCAAAGATAATCAGATATTCATTATCTTTGTCACGCAATAAATTAAAAAGAAGAAAATGAAACAAAGATTTTTATTCCTTTTCTTGATGCTGGGACTTCTGATAAACGAACTTCCTGCTCAAATAAAGCAAGTGGGTGCTTATCCTAAAAGAGAATTTCGGGCCGCATGGTTACATTCGGTTAGCGGACATTATAAAGGTATTCCTACCGAGAAATTGAAACAGACATTGGTAGAACAACTTAACTCGTTGCAAGAGGCCGGGATTAATGCCATCATCTTTCAAGTACGTCCGGAGGCGGATGCTCTCTATCCCTCAAAATTGGAACCTTGGAGTAGATTCTTAACCGGAGTACAGGGACAGGCACCTTCGCCTTATTGGGATCCTATGCAGTTTATGATTGACGAATGTCATAAGCGGAGCATGGAGTTTCACGCCTGGATTAACCCTTATCGAGTAAAAACAAACTTAGATAACAAATTAGCCTCTACCCATATTTATTATAAACATCCGGAATGGTTCGTAAAATATGGCACTCAACTCTATTTCAATCCGGCTTTGAAAGAATCACGTGACTTTATCTGTCAAGTGATCAGCGACATTGTTTCCAGATATGACATAGACGCTATTCATATGGACGACTATTTCTATCCCTATCCGATAGCCGGAGAGGAATTTCCCGATGTGGAGAATTTTAAACGCACTCCTAACGGATTTACCGATTTGGGCGATTGGCGAAGAAACAATGTGAATGTGCTTATCAAACAAATTCACGAAACAGTACGTGGCATCAAGCCTTGGGTGAAATTTGGTGTCTCACCTTTTGGTATCTATCGCAATCAGAAGAGCGACCCCTTGGGTAGTGCTACCAACGGTTTGGAAAACTACGATGCCCTTTATGCCGATGTCTTGCTTTGGGCTAAAGAGGGTTGGATAGACTATAATATACCTCAGATATATTGGCATGTAGGACATCCGTTGGCAGACTATGGCATATTGTTGGAATGGTGGGCGAAGAATACAGGCGGTCGTCCGTTATTTATAGGCCAATCAGTCAGCAATACCCTAAAGAATGCCGACCCAAACAATCCGAACATCAATCAATTACCTTTGAAAATGAAGTTGCAACGTCAATATCAAACCATCGGAGGTAGTTGTCAATGGCCGGGGGTATCAGTTGTTGCCAATGAGGGAAAATATAGAGACGCTTTGATAAAGGAATATCATAAATATCCGGCTTTGCCTCCTATATTCGAGTTTATGGATAACGAGCCTCCTGCCAAGGTACGTAAAGTGAAACCGGTATGGACAGAAGACGGGTATATCTTATTTTGGACAGCCCCGAAATGGAAGGAAGAAATGAATCGCCCGGTGCAATACGTCGTATATCGTTTTGAGGCAAAAGAAGAGGTAAATATAGAAGACCCCACACACATTGTAGCCATTACGCGCAATCCTTATTATAAGTTGCCCTACGAGGATGGAAAAACAAGATACCAATATGTAGTGACTGCATTAGACCGTTTGCATAACGAGTCGAAACCGGTGAAAAAGAAGGTAAAGCTATGATAAAGAAGAAAAGGCGGAGATTTAATCATCCGCCTTTTTTGTGTTCAATTCAAGCAAGTTACTTTAACATGCCCGGTAGGTTTTCGCGTCCCTTCGTATACATTGATTTCTTTTTCGAACATAAACAACTTGTTTTGAGCGCACTAACTTACGTAATTAACCTATGATATTCAAAAATGTGGGTACTTTTTTATTTTCGACAATTCTATTGATAAAATTAAAAAACTTTTATTATCTTTGCCTTGTAAACAAACATTTATTAACCTAAAAAATGTATTATGGGATTTTTTGAAGCAATTAAAGCATGCTTTAGTAAGTATGCTACATTAAGTGGACGCGCTCGTCGTTCAGAGTATTGGTGGTTTGTACTACTCAATGTAATCATTGGTATCATTCCTATTGTGAATATTATTTGGGGATTGTTGGCGTTGATTCCTGGTATTGCTGTTAGTGTGCGTCGTTTGCACGACACAGGTCGTAGCGGATGGTGGTTGTTATTGGCTTTATTACCATTGGTAAACCTTATTCTCATTTATTTCTATGTTTGCGATAGCCAACCCGGGGCTAACCAATATGGTGAAAATCCAAAAGGAATATAATGAAATATGATAGTTCTTATATGATTTAATTACGGTGGGATTCCCACCGTAATTTTTTTACACCACTAACCAAAAACATTCCGTCTCTTGCGCATGGATCTTCAATTTTCTGGATAGTTCCAATAGTATGTTGTCAATCAACTTGTAGTTTGTCAACTGGTTTTCAGGAGTGATCCTGACGCCACAGAAGATTTGCTAATGGGTGTTTCCATTCAAAGCTTCCATCAACTTAGGAGCCGACAAGCCTGTATATATCTTCAAGAATGCCAATTCCATCTTGCCTTCTGGTGTAAAGAAAAGTTTCTGCCTCGCTTGACCCTTATGCTCTTTGGCTTCTATTCAATCAATCCGAACGATATTGCCATCTCTCGAAGAGGAAGGAGTGACTTGATCCGTCCAAGTTTCCGATGACTTGAAGGTCTCCACATATTTCTGATAAAAACAAACCCTGTAAATGTAATCTGTTGCTGAGTGTCAGATAAATTTCGTACTTTTGCCATGAGTTATTTTTGCTCATTTCCTCCGAAAGTCACTTTTTCACGGTGTTCGGAGGAATTTTTATTTCTCATTACTAAAATACTAAATATTTATTACTTTGACAATCAATTGGTTATGTTTATAAATCTATTTCGTGACTATCCCTAATTTATAACTTTTTCTTGAACTTCACGGCGCGTTGCCACTTCTCGCGAGCATAGGCCTGGAGGTCGACTACAGTGTCGCTTTCGTCCATGATTTCTTGTCCGGTGATGGTTTCGATGATGTCTTCCATGGTGACGATGCCCAGGAAGCAACCATACTCGTTTTGCACCTGCGCAATGTGCTCTTTCTTCTTGAGCATCTCTTCCCAAACGTCGCTTACCAACGCCTCTTCGTTGAAACTCAGGATGGGGCGACGGATGTCCTTGAGCTGCTTGTCGAAGTGGTCTTCGGCCAGCTCTTCGAGCAGGGTTTGCTTCAATACGAAACCGGTGATGAAGTCGGGATTGTCATCGTAAACGGGGATGCGCGAATAGATGCGGTGCATCTGATTGGCATAAAATTCTTTCAGAGGTGTTTTCTCGGAAGCGGTGATGGCCACCGTGCGAGGCGTCATGATTTCGTAGAGGGTGATGCTGTTCAGCTTGAAGAGGTTCTGAATCATCTGATTTTCGGATGACTCGAAAACACCCTCCTGGGTGCCTACGCTCACCATGGCCGATACCTCTTCGCGGCTGACGGAGAGGGGCTGCTTGTTGGAGGCAACGAGCTTGGTAATCCACTCAGAGAGCCATACAAGGGGGTAGCTGATGATAATCATGCCACGTATGATGGAAGCGGCCGGCATGGCCAACTGACGCCAGTAGTAGGAACCGATGGTCTTGGGGATGATTTCGGACAAGACAAGAATCAGGATGGTGAGGATGGCCGAGATAACGCCGAAGTAGGCTTCGCCAAACACCTTCACGGCTTCGGCACCAACACCCGCCGAACCTACGGTGTGGGCAATGGTGTTGAGCGAAAGGATGGCCGAGATGGGCTTGTCAATGTCTGACTTTAATCGTTTCATTAACGGGGCATTTTTGCTGCCTTCTTGCTCTTTCATGGTGATGAAAGGCATAGGGGTGGATAGAAGTACGGCTTCGAGTACCGAACAGAGGAACGACACGGAGAGTGCCAAAAGTAGATAAAATATAACGAGTGCCATAATAATGATTTTGACCGGTGCTTATGTAGCATCGGTATGTGAATAAAAATAATTGGTATAATGATAGTGCAGAGCAGTAGGGATGATGAAACAGCCCCCCGACGGCAGGCTAAAGCCGGAAGACGCAAAACAGCGTGCGCAAGGGGCAGGGCCGCCACAAGGATGAGTTGGCATGGCCGGTAAGCGGATGCGGATGTCTGCTTTCGGTTGTGGGAAGGCCAAATAGCTCGTTCAGCCACATGGATATGCGGATGCGGATTTTCTTGATGCCTGTGCGGTGGGATGAGAAATGGGCTATGTCGTTTTCGGCCTGTTCATCATCGGCATTTTGAAGCACTTGTCCGTTGGCGCTGGAGGTGGGGATGGATATCTGCTCGTTGAGGTAGTCGAGTGTGTCGAATGGGATGACAACAATCATGAAGATTGCCATCAGTTTCACTACGAAGCCTTGCCTAAAATATTCCATCTATCTGTTAATTCTTTTGGGGCAAAGATAGGGGTTGTAGGCCGAGTGTACAAATCAACTCTCTTAATTCTTGCTAAATGTGACTTTTTATCATCTCCAGAAGCTGGATGCGTTGCAGCGAAAAGGTGGGGCTATGGGCTTGAACTTGCTCTAACAATTCGATGCCTTTTTCTCTGAGTCGGGCTTTCAGCACGAGGTGTCCGCTTTCCATTTCGTCGGATAGTTTCAGCAGGGTGAGGGCGGCGAGTTCGATTTTTCCCCATTTGTCGGGCTCGTCCTGATAGTGAACGATGATTTCTTCCGTTTCCATCTCCAACAGATTGCTTGTGGAAAAGCCTAAAATCTGCATTGTCAAGTCGTCGTACTCTTTCCAGTCCTGCTCTTTTAGCTGTTTCTTGTTGAGCAAGGCATTTACAATGAGTGCAACGATTTCTTGTATCATCCGCAACAAATAATCTTGTTTTATCATGGCCGTCTGTTTGTTATGAATGATACAAAAGTAATGAATTTTGATGAATAAAGGATGATAATTAACCAAAAAAAAGCGGCAACCGAAATGATTGCCGCTTTAAATTTATGTATATTCGTAACGAGATTATTCGTTCGACCAATCCATCTTAGTCATGCGAACATAGCTTTGATAACGCTTCTTAGCCATTTCTTCGCAAGCTTGGAAGAGGTCACCGGCTTCTGCTGGGAATTGCTTCATAACAGATGCGAAACGAACTTCACCCTTCAAGAAGTCTTGGAAGCCTTCCCACTTCGGTTCCTTAGAGTCGAGTGTGAATGGGTTCTTGCCTTCTTCTTCGAGAGCTGGGTTGTAACGCCACAAGTGCCAGTAACCGCATTCTACTGCAGCAGCTTCTTCAGCCTGTGCCTTACCCATACCCTTCTTCAAACCGTGGTTGATACATGGAGCGTAAGCAATCACGATAGATGGAC
>SUYA01000004.1 GCA_015060695.1 Mediterranea massiliensis | reverse complement strand
GCATCATAGAACGTTTTTCTGAAGACATTGACTTGGCAATCAGTCATTCATTCTTTGGTATTGAGAAGACTGGTAAAAGTCAGCGTGAGAAATTACGCAAAATGGCACGAGCATATATCCATGAGACCCTTTCGACTCAATTAGATGCCCGTTTGAAAGAGATGGGTGTCTCTGGTTACAAAATAGAGAATGTATCTCAAGTACAAGATAAAAATGGAGAATGGCGACCGATAGATTCAGACAAGGATCCTACTGTAATCCTATTACACTATCCGTCAATTCTTGAAGATACTATCAATTATATTCCTCCACGTGTAAAGATTGAGATTAGTTGTCTTTCAATGGATGAACCTACAGAATTACGACCAATTCGTTCCCTTATAGATGAAAGTTTTGATGGAGAAGATACCGATTCCGAGAGTTATGTTAGAACAGTAGTTCCCACTCGCACATTCCTTGAAAAACTGTTTCTTTTGGCAGAAGAATTCCAAAAAGAAAAACCTCGGAGCCTACGAATGTCACGACATCTGTATGACTTGGAAAAACTGATGGATACAGAGTATGGTAAAGAAGCGTTGTCGAATCGCAAACTTTATGATGCCATTGTTGAGCATCGCAAAACATATTATGCCTTGAAGTATGTAAACTATGATTTACATACCCCATCAACTATCAATTTTACGATACCAGAATCTGCTATGGAGGCGTGGCAAGATGATTATGCCGACATGAGGCGATTTTTCATTTATGGTGAATCTTTAGATTTTGATGCACTTATACATAAAATGAGAGAGTTGCAAAAAAGAGTGAGGATTATGTAAAGAGTCAAGTCACCGAACAAATCTGTGCCAAATTACCGAAGAAATCCCTTTATGCACTATCGAAGTCATGTCATCGTGGGACTTGGGAGATGATAGAAACGCTTATCAGCGTGGTGACCCACAAGAAAAGTGGTTCATTAAAATGATGCGGAAGTAGCCATTCGTCACAACTATTCAATTAATTACATGCCACATTCCATTATTGTCCTTACCTTCACGCTTTAGAACTCCTGCTTTTTTCATCAAAGAAAGATCTCGTTCTACTGTACGTGTGGTCACCGACAAAGTCTCCGACATTTGTTTAGCTGAAATCGTCGGTGATTCTTTTATTAAATTGATTATTTTCTGTTGACGTTCAGTAAGTTTCGTCACCGACACATCACCGACATTCTGATTATCGGAAGATGCAAAAATAAAACTGCTAAAAGTACCTTACTACATTTATGCCATTACGGATATTTCGTTTTAAACAGGTCCGATCTTTCTTCCGCTAATTTTTCAAGCAGTCCATCCTCCGGATAGAACTTCCAGAAAGGTTTGGTGTCGCCTCTCTTTAAATCATATTTATGAGTTACACTGCCAATGTAGCCATCATATCTCTTGTAGGCAGCATACCATTCCTTTCGCATGCGACTGCGCACCTCTGCGTCCGTATCCGCCTCTATATCCGCACATTCACTGTTTACCTGGCGAACCACCACTTCACACCCCAATGCATGGCATAGACGGATAAACTGCATCACCGTCTGTTCGTGTCCATCAAAGATGCTTTTAGCTAAAAAAGTATTATACCCGGCGACGGATCCGTTGTTGCAAAGTCTCATATCGCACACCCAAGACCGTTTCTGCAAGAAAGAGCCTATCTTCTTTGCACTTTCCCTTGCATCATTTTCGGGCGGCACCTTGGTACAAGCATGCAGCTCGGCCGCTTTTTTGTAGCGCCATCTACCATAGCCAAAGCCATAAAATGCGGCCAAGGCAATACCCATCCAAAACAACCAAAATTGGAATGCTTCTATCATAGCATCAATACAGTTTTCTTACGTGTGTCTCACGCTTTAATGGCTAATATTTATTTTTATACAACATTAGCAAATGTTTCACAATATTCATTTCATCCGTATCAGGCTTTAAGCCATAGAGTTTAAGTACCGCCTTATCGAGGTTCTTATGTGCCTTACGAAGTTCGGGCGGTATAGAATTTACATCATACAAATCGGCAAGCGAGCTATCAGTCCATCTGTTTCTTTCATCAAGCACTTTTTGTGCAAGCACCATGATTTCATCCTTTTGTGATTCTGTTACTTCAGGCCATGGGAAGTTATTGTAAACAATATCGTTGGAATAACGTGGATCACTTTTTATTTTTCCTCCAATAATAGCTGTCCATGCCATGTGTAAGCTACTAGTTAAAACTCCAAAATGATATAGTGTGGCATCGGCAACAAGTAAATTGGCATCACCACAAATTACGTCTTTAGTCATAAAGCCAATCGGAATATATTCTCTTTTTTCTGAAGAATGTCGAGGAACCAATAAATAGTCAGAATTAGGTTGTCGGTCTTCATCAAACAGAGTCGGTGTTTCGGCTTTCTTTCGTGTTGCAGCCTTTGTACTTTTTTCTCGTTGTTTTTTAATATCCTCAATGCGGTTCATCAACCAAGGACACCGACGAATTATATTGGGACTTGCTTCTTTCAGCCAAAAACAATAACGAAACTGATTATTAATGAATTCCGTAGCACCCATAAACCTACGAATATACGGCATTAATTCGGGATGATTCTGTTGCAACATTTGCCGTTCTTCCTCAGATACATTAAAATTTCCTGTAGGTTGGCTACCTTTGCACATCTTGGGCGCACCACTAATCTGCTTTTTATTATTTTCTACCCACACATCCTCCATATCTAACAGGTATGCATTAATGTGTTTTGCTTCTATACATGCTTCGCCATCGAAGATAAGAGGAGTATGATTACTTTTCTCTTTGCCAAATCCTATTATGACGCAATGCACGTTGGCATCGCCATCCCAAACAAACGTCCTCCAAGCGAAGTGTATCTGCAATCCAAAACGTTCAACAAGCGGCCGCCATAAAATTGCCACTTGTTCACCCTGAGTGATGCTATTGGTTGATACCAATGCTGTACGTATCTTTGGATTTTGTTGCATCATTTGCGCGGACTTCATATACCAAGCAGCCACAAAATCCAATTTGCCAACTTTTTTATATGGTTTACCTTTTTCGTCCACAAATACCTCCTGCAAATCCTCTCTCTGCTCCTTCGACTGATTAGAATAGCCTAAGAATGGTGGATTACCAATAATATAACTTAGCTTGTCAGGACTAACAAGGTCACTCCATTCCATCCGAAGAGCATCACCATGCTGTACATTCGTATGACGCGTTAATGGAAGGAAATCGTCATGCAACTTCACAATATCTTCTGTTTCTGTTCGCATTTGATTTTCAGCAATCCACATGGCAGTTTTTGCTACGCTAACAGCAAAATCGTTTATTTCTATTCCATGGAATTGTTCAATACTGACCTTTACGGGATTATTAAATTCTCCAATCAACAACGTATCGTTGCGGTGCAAATCGCGCAATATGCGGTTTTCCATTCTACGCAACGAAATATATGTTTCGGTCAAGAAGTTTCCACTTCCGCATGCCGGATCCATACATGTTATGGAAGCCAACTTATCCTGGAAATTCAGTAGTCGATTGCGTCTTGACCTTCCCTCTGGCATTGCAAATATATCCTCCAACTCATCTTGAAGAGCATCGAGAAACAAGGGTCCAATAACCTTATGTATATTCTCTACTGATGTGTAATGCATACCGCCATCATGGCGCGTTTCGGGATTGAGTGTACTTTCGAACATTGCCCCAAAAATAGTTGGAGATATACCGCTCCAATTCAACTCATCACTTGCACGGTTTACAAGCAAATCTTTTACTTTCTGTGTAATCGGCGGTATGGATATTGATGTGTCATTAAATAGTCCGCCATTTACATATTTAAAGTTCTTAGCACGTGGGTCAATAAACAATGATTCACGATTTTTTGTACCTAATGCAGTAAAAAGGTCATTCAGTTTATAGCGAAACATCTCTATTGGACAGTCGCGTAGATAATCACCAAACTGGTTCTTTTCAAATATCTCAGCATCTTCGGCATAAAGACAGAATACCAATCGGACGCACAAAACATTCAACTCATGCTTTTGCATATCCGTCATATTGCTGCCATATTGTTTCTCTAATTCTGCATAGATTTCACCTATCAGCTTACCCGCCTTTCTACTGACCTCGGTTTCTTTGTATATCTTCGTGCTACTAATATCTTGAAGAAACTTCATGCGATGATAATCTGTCGCTAACTCAGATAGCTTCACGGTTTCAAAATGCGAAGGTGTATCGCTATTCAAATCATGGATGCGAAATTCATCAAAGTTACATACCACAATCCAATTAGGTCGTAATTCGTTACGCAGATTATCAGCATAACGCTTTGCTTGCTCGTATGGAGTAAGTTCTTCGCTATCACTTTGATGAATTTTCTTATCGAGCGGTGTGCCACGTTTCTTTTGCTCTATCAGAACCTTTGTAGAGGGAATATATCCATCAATCCGTTTGGGTTTGTCATCTACTCGAACCTTACGTTCAAAATCGATAAATTCCTCTACATTTTGTACACCATAAACCGTACGCAATAAATTCATCCAGAACTTTTGGGTGATTTCGATTTCGTTTTTTCCTTCTTTATATCGCAACCATAGCTCTGTAAACTTATGTGCAGCCTGTTTTTGTTCTGTAGCTGTCATACGCTGTGTTCTTCATTGGGTTATACAAAAGAAGCGTGGCGGCATGTTTATCTTATCTGAATGTGAGGCTCTGGACTGCCCTAATAGTTAGATAAGACAACACGCCCCACGCCTATAGCGTATGGGTACAGTAAAGGCTGTACGCATATAAACTACAAGCGGGAGCCGTTTGTTGCCTATCACCCAACTATTATGAAATTGTCCAGATTTCACATTCGGGTAATATCACTTAAACGCTTCCGTTTATTCTCTCAAAAATTATCTTCCGCCATTCCTCGCAAGGGGGCATTTGTATGAAGACTTCACAAAGATAGTGAAAGGTGAGCGGAGAACAAAATAAATCGTATTTATTTTTTATCCCGAACCACATCATCATCTTTTCGTCGTTAAAAAACATCTTTTCTTAATCTATTTCCATTTTGTCAATATTACAGAATAATCCTAACGGATCCCAACGAAAACTAACAGAACCCGAATTTTGCCCAAAAGGGTATCGTATTTTTGGCCTGAAATATTTGTCCTTCATTTCTTTTTGGCGGGATCGTACCTTTGCTATAAACTTACGGACGTAGCACGCTACGTCCCTACAAAAATATGAAAAATATGAGAGGAGCAAGTGTAGTGTTTTGTCCGATTTTCGAGGTAAAAATGTATCAAAAGTGTGAAATGAGCAGATGTAAGAAGATAAACAAAGGCAGTGAAGGATTCGGGGTAGATTGGCAAAATAACCTTGTCCCTACCTTTAAAACGTGGTGTTGTAGCTTTGCAACAAAGATTCAAAAGTGGCGAAAAAGGAGGAAAATATTTGTCCTTCATTTCTTTTTGGCGTGATCGTACCTTTGCTATAAACTTACGGACGTAGTACGCTACGTCCCTACAAAGAGAAATTAATAATTAAAAAAAAAGATATGAAGTATTTAAAGTTTAGTGAATTAGCACAAGCCTACTTCCCTGGATGTAGTAAAGCAGCAAATGCAGTGCGCTGTTTTAGTCGTGAAATTAAGCGTTGTTCTTCACTCTTTGAGAAGCTAAAAGCAACAGGTTATAAACCGTATAGTCATCGGGTGCTTTCTCCCAAGCAAGTAGAAATTATCTACTCTGAGTTAGGTAATCCTTTTGAAACAATTTAGCCTAAAATTAAAAATAATTTAGGTATAAATTATAAATAAATTATGAATGAATTTTTAAACAATTGTGGAATGGGGGCACCAGGTGCCAACGCCACGCAGACCTACGCCGAGAGAACTATGAACTATGTAAGTGATGTAGCAGCCAAAATCGAGGCTGAATTTAAAAAAGAACGTAACGGATTCTGTAAGATTACTTTGGCAGATTTGTTAGCTATGGACATTGAAGAAACACCCATGATTTTTGGAGAGTATATTCACCAAAAAGGATTGATGGCCATTGTTGGAACATCAGACACAGGTAAGTCATTACTTGCAAGACAACTTGGATTAGCTATTACCGCGAAACAAGATTTTCTTGGCTGGAGCAATAAATGCAAGCATAATAGAATAGCTTACATCAGCACTGAAGATGATGAAAACGCAACCGCCAATTTGGTAAAGAAAGCAAACAAGATATTAAATATAAACAATGAAGACAGAAATAATATGTACTTTGAATTTTTCCCATTAGAGATTCCAAGACTATTAAATGATTTTCTTCAAGAAACACCAGTAGATGTAGTAATCATCGACGTGTTTGAGGATTTATTTAACGGAAGCGACCCTAATAACGCAAGTAATATTCGGCATATATTATATGATTATAAGAATATTGCCGAAAAACACAATTGTTTAATCGTGTTTGTGCATCACACTAACAAATACACTGAATCGCTTGCACCATCCAAAGACAATGCCAGCGGTAGTCATGCTTTTACAGCTTCTTTGCGTTTGGTTATGGAATTGAAAAAAGACCCAACAGAAACCGATAAGTTTCACCTTTGTATAGTAAAGGGTAATTACATTAGTGACAAAGAAAAGCGTTCTTCTTTTGTTCTGAAACGGGATGAATATTTGGTTTATCACAACACTGGTGAACGTGTACCATTTGAGGAGATTGTAGCAAATGGAGAAGGTGAAAAGGGTGAGATAAAAGCAAGAAAAACACCTGAAAATTTTGGAGACGAATTGCACCGTTTAATCATCAAAGGACATTTTTCAACGGGTGAATTTTCTAAAAGCGATGTAAATGATTGCGTCGAAAAAATGTTCAAAATTTCAGACCAACCCGCAAGAAAATTTACTAATTACTATATCGAGAAAAAATGGCTAATTCCGACAAACAAGGAAAAGCAACCAAAGTATAAAATGAATCCGGCCTTGCTGCAATAGGCAAGTAAGTATGGTTTGGTACGCCCCCTATAGGGGGCTACCAAACCATACTTACTATCAGCATAATTTTCAACAACAACCAAACAACGATGAATTACCACTATCATCTTCAACCCTACACCGGCCCAAGTAGCCGGCATACTTGCCCGGCTTGCGGCAGGGCAAGAGAGTTTACCCAATATGTTGATGGGCAAAACAGACCGGTTCACTCTACCGTAGGAAAGTGTAATCGACAGAACCATTGCGGTTATCACTACACGCCAAGGCAGTATTTTGCGGAGCATCCTTGGCTAAAGGAGCAAGAAGAGAGTACGCGCTTCTCCCCCACTCCGGCTCCGGTTGTCGCTAAGCCGGTGCAGTATTTGCCAGGCGAAATCTTGGGAAAAATGAACAAGCGAAGAGGCGAAAATAATCTGTATCGCTTTCTATGCAGTCGCTTTTCGCAAGAGGCGGTGGATGCGACTTTCGACCTCTATCATGTCGGTTCCGCCATGAAGTGGCAGTACGATGGCGGACTATCTACTGCCTTTCCCCAAATAGATGAGCAGGGGCGGTTGCACCAAATTAAAGTGATGGTTTACAACCCTATAGATGGCAGGCGAATTAAAAATGATGGTGACAAAATCGCCTATATGGGCAAGCAGATTCTGAACGATTACAGTGCAAATCTGCAACAGACGTTCTTTGGGGCGCATTTGTTGCCGCAAGCCGAAAAGGTGGGAGTAGTTGAGAGCGAGAAGACGGCAATGGTGTGCCGGTTGGTACTGCCACAGTTTACTTGGGTAGCTACGGGTGGGTGTGGCGGTTGCTGGTCGTCTGTGGATACTTCGTTGCTACTGGGCAAGCAAGTAACGCTTTTCCCTGACAGTGGATGTGAGCAGAAATGGCAGCAGCAAGCGGAAAAATTAAAGCAGCATGGCATTTCTACAACGGTTTCTACCATCTGTCGGGCATATCCGGATAATACGGATGTGGCGGATTTGTTGTTGGGGGACACACTCCCTCCCCCTACGGGTACTCCCCCTAACTTAGGGGGAGAATAATTATAAAAAAATGCAAAGATTGTACCTATAACGACTGAATGCGGACAAGGGGCGGATAGCGGCATCGTATCTTTGTAGTGTAATCAGGAAGAGCTGATTAGCAACTATTTATCCACTTTAATTTTCAATTTTTATGGCATTAAATTATGTGGTAACGAAACGAGTTTTCGGATTTGATGAAACAAAGGCTACGAAGTATGTGGCCAAGTCGGTAACCAGTGGCAACATTACCAACGACAAGCTGTGTCGCAAGGTGAGTGTGCTCTGTGGTATTCACAGAAAGATTGTGGATTTAGTGATCAGTGGCGCCACCGATGTAATGGCAGAAGCCCTTGACGATGGCAAGACAGTTCGCTTGGGTGAGTTCGGATTGTTCCGCCCTACCATCTCTGCGAAGGCAGCTGATGCAGAGGAGGATGTAACGGCCGGCAGCATCACCAAACGCCGCATTGTGTTTACTCCGGGCAGCATCTTCCAAGACACGTTGGAGAGCATGGCGGTGACCCGCATGGCTACACCCGACCTGGATTATACCGACGGCAGCAGCGCTTCGGGCAGTGGCAATAGCGGCAGCGGAGGTGACTCGTCGGGCGATGACACACAGCTGGAGGATCCGTTAGGCTAAAATGGTGTATCTACAAAAAGAAGAGTGATACACCGATGACACTGATGATGGCACCCAATATCTCCTTCGCTGTAACTTTTTGTCCGAACATCATGTGTGCCGGCCAGAGAATCAGCACAGGAGTGAGGGCCATCAAGGTGGAAGCAATACCGGCTTCGGTGTATTGCACAGCCATCAGAGAAAGGGAGACACCAATGAAAGGTCCCATCATCGTAGCCCAAAATGCAGCATGCATCCCTTTACCATTGGTCAGTGTGGGAAGCAGGGTGTGCAACTTACCTTGCCAAACCATAACCGCCAAGAAACCGAATGCACCGGTGATGGCACGGATATAGGTAGAAGCAAAGGGGAGCATATCAGTAACGGCTTCCATCCCGGCGGGTATGGTCTGCTCGTAGTGATTCATACCTAATTTGCTCAGTACCAGCCCCACCCCTTGACCAATGCCGGCACCAATGCCGAAAAGCACTCCTTTCAAGGGAAGTTTCAAGGAAAACTTGGTATGAGTATCTTCTCCTCCACTCTGCTTGTTGAAAACCGAAATACCAATACCGGTAAGGGTGACTAACATTCCCAACAACGCCAGTAAGGTGAGTCGCTCGCCCAACATTATCCAACCGGCTAAAGCGGCTACCGGAGGTGCCAACGTCATGAAAAGCTGCCCGAAACGAGAACCTATCAGGATGTAACTATTGAATAGGCAGTAGTCGCCCAGTACATACCCCACAAAGCCGGAAAGGGAGAGCCAAAACCAGGCTTCGGCACCGGCAAATAGGGGGAATGGAGAACCGGTAAACCACCACAAGGTAAGCCCTAAAAATAACAGAGATAGGAACATACGGACAACGTTGAGTTGTAAAGCCCCCAATCGCTTACTGGCTACCTCAGCCGCCAAAGCAGTAATAGTCCAAGAAACGGCTACTATCAACGAAATGATTTCACCGGTATATTGCAACATGGTTGTTTCGGAATGATTACTTCAACATTTCATCTATTTTCTTTACCAACGAAGCAAATTCTTCGGGGTTGTATAGGCGAGTAAGCATGACGATGCGACCTTCGCGGTCGATAAGCACATTGCGAGTGATACCGGCCTTGCGCAAGGCATACTTGGCAAATACATCGGCACCGGGGTCGAGGGCCAACGGATAGGTTACCCCGGTCTGCTTGCCAAAGGCGATAACCTTTTCAAGGGGTTCGTCGCGGTCGATGCCCAACAGTACAAAGTTCTTGTCGGCCTTATGCTTCTGCCAAATTTGCTTCTCAATGTCGGGCATTTCTTTACGGCAAACACCACACCAGCTGGCAGTGAACTGAAGCATCACCACCTTGCCACGCAACTGACTGAGGGTAACGCTCTTTCCATCGGTGGTCTTGACGGTAAAATCAGGGGCCACCTGACCCACTTTTACAATGTAGCCGTTTGCATCGGCTTCGGCCTCTTGGGCACGAACGGTGATGCCAATCATCAGCATCAACAAGGATAGAAGAAGTTGTTTTTTCATATTTTATTTCTTTGCTTTAATAATTATCAAACTTGAAACTCTTTACAAAGCTTCCAACAATTGTACAATATCGGTTATAATCATGTCGGGCAAATTGTCGTCGGTCTGTTCACCGCCCCATCCTTCGCCTTTCAACCAAGCGGCCTTGCAACCCACCTTTTTGGCCGGCACCATGTCTTTGGAAAATGAATCGCCTACTACCAATACTTGCTCGGCCGGATATCCCATAGCATCTACTCCCAACTGATAGATGGCCGGATCGGGTTTGCGAACTCCTACTACCGAAGATTCTACAATGTCGGCAAAATAATGGAATAAACGAAAATCGTGTAAAATGGTTTGGATGTTTCCATAGAAATTGGAAACCAATACCAATTTGTATTTAGTCGCCAGCGCTTCTACCACCGGACGTGAGCGTTTCAATACTTCGAGTACATATTCGTAGCAACTGTCGGCTACCAACGTAGCATAACGTGCCAACTGTTTTTCGTTCATCGGCAGGTGTTGTTTTTCGGCCAAATACTCCATCTGTAACTTGGTCTTTACCGACAAGACATCGTGAAAGTTATGGTCGGGACGTATAAAGGGATACTTGGCTAAAGAGCGTTCGCCAAATACATAGGCTTCGCGGAATGCCTCTTTACTAACCGGCACCTGATGGGTAACGTATTTTTCCCAAAGCACTTCGGCCCAATGACGACTATTGGTATCTATCGTACCACCGTAATCAAAAATAATTCCTTTAATATCTTTCATAATCAATGTTGTTTTTTATCCGGATTGCCATTGCCTACCTTCATCAGCATGACACCAATTACAATCCATACCAATTCGCGCACACGGGTTATCAGACTGGTATATACACCGAATGCACTGGGAATGGAAAGGCCACTGACTGACAGGGCAAAACCACCTTCACGGGTACCCAACTGCATGGGCGAAAAAAAGAATATATTGGCAAACAAGGAGGTGAATGCCATAATCAATATACAAGCAACGAAGCTGACGTCGGTAGTGAGTACATTCAGTATGAAATAGACTTCCAAACAACCCACAATGCGAGCCAGGAGTTCCAATCCTAACGAAGCGTAGAAGGTGGTCTTATGTTGCTTGTGAAGCTCGGCTATTTGACTATCTACCCGTTGCAATGACTCTTGTTTTTCGGTAGCAAAACGTCGGGCCCACTTCTTGATGAAAGGGATGTGTCCCAACCAACGGAGGGTGCGTACAGCCATTCCATTCTTATAACCCTTCATGAAAAAATAGATGGCTAAGATGCAACAAGAGCCTACGATGGCAAACAAGATAGCTAAGAATGCATCGACCGGATAGAATGCCAAATAAAGAAAAATGGAAAACAGCCAAAAACAGATGTGCGAAAAGATGTGCATCATTACGTAGAGAATGACTGACGAGGTGGCTTTACTGGCTCCTACATAAGGGGTCAGCTCCATAATGCGATATGGCTCACCGCCCATCAATCCCATCGGGGTGGCATAGTTCAACGCAAATCCGGAGATGGTCAGCTTGTAAATTCGCAAAAAGGATACGGGACACCCCTTCTTTCCGTCACGAATAATGATGTACCATGCCAACGCATTCATCAAATAGATGAACACCCACAATCCTATCACAGCCGGCAACCAAGCTCCGGCACGCACCAGATTGCTTAACAACTCATCATACTCCATATCGAATGTACAGAGCATAATGAGGATGGCTACAATGCCAAATAGCAGGAATATGTTTCTGTACTTACTTTTCACAGGTTAGAATATTTTTGATAAAACGCTGCACTGATAGCCTCGTGACGATGACGCATGTAAATGAACAGCGCAGACATAACTATGACTTCGAAGAGGAAATAGGCCCAAGGTTCACCTATCAGCATGCTGATATAGAGCGCAATGGCACGAGTGTTGAACGTTAGGATGTTGGTGTATTTCATGAGGGGTTTGCTAGCTGCCCGAAACTCATCGCGCAAGGATTGGGGGATGTCATCACCATACTTCTGACGCACCAAAGCATAGAAACGTTGAAAGTTGGGCGTCATTCCCTCTTGTTGGCGTGTGTAGTTTCCGTAAAAATAGAGAAACGCCTTCCACCAGAAGTTTCCTTTCCAAGGCAGGCTATGGAATATTTCACGTTGTTGCTTGAAGTTATCCAATTCGCTTCCAGCTTTTCCCTTTAGGAAATAGAGGTGTATGTTGCGGTAATAATCGGCCAACGTACACTGCTTGCTATGACAGATAAAGCCGGCAAAAGCTCCCAATAGCCAGATATAGATTCCCCAATTATGATCGGGGAAGAACGGTATGGGCTGATGGGTCAAGCGCAAACAGATGGCTGCATAAATGGCAAAGAACCAAAGGTCGCCGGCAAAGCCATCGAGCATACGCCCCCATTGCGTTTTCTGCCCGGTGAGTCGGGCTAATTGTCCGTCGGCACTGTCATAATGGTTGGCCCACATTAACAGGAAGATGCCCAACAAGGTGTGTTTCATGTCGGGGAAATAGAACATGACACCTGCTCCCACTCCCAAAAAAATGGAGAGAATGGTCACTACATTGGGGTGAATTTTCAGTTTCTTAAAAAATAAAGCCCAGGCATATCCTATGGGACGGTTCAGGTAAATGTCTAAAAACTCTTCCGTATCCATGGATTTGAAAGAGGCTTCTAATCCTTTTTTTTCTTTATTCTCACTCATCTATTCAGTTTCTTTAATGCCTGTTTGTAGATACATTCGGCTATTTTTACACCGGCCTCTTCGCGACAACGAACAAAGCTGGGCCAATCATTGAAATCTATAATGTTTACTTGTCCATCGGGCAACACAACACAATCGCCCCCGTATATAGGCACATTAAGCACTTCGGCAGCCAAGTCGCTATATCGCTTCAGGTCGGCTACTTCGAAAGGAATACCCTTGGCTTCACCATTTATCTTTTCGAGGCCGAACTTGCTATGCGAACAAGGGCCGGGATAGAACCAGTAGAAGAAGTCGGTTCCCTGTACTCCGTAGAATTTTATCAAATCACCTTGTAGATGCTCGTTGACTACGGCTTCGGGAATACCCCTGCTACGAAAGTCAGCAAGAATAGCGTTGGCCTCTTCGCAACTGGTGGCATACGATACATCCTCCTTGACAATGGCATGCGAATTACCTCGCTTCAGCCAACAAGGAAAGAAGGTACCCGGATAGGGTTCATCGGTCTTTACGATGATGCTCTTGGGATGGGGCACTTCATGACTGATGAGTAGTTCTGTCATTGGTTTACGCACGCAGTTGTCTATACCGTAGGCCGAATTGATGACTAACGTACCCTTGTCTTCCAATTCCTTCAAGCGACGGATGGTAGCCGCATCGCGAGCCATATCAAAAACTATTTCGCCTTCGACACCGCTTGACACGAATTCTTTTTCTGCATACGTATCGACCTTACACCCCAATTTACGCAACTCTTCTACTACCTTGTTGAATATAGCGGCATCATTGTCCACGTGATTGGGAGAATACTCACTACCTCGGCTTACACCTATAATCGATATTTCCTCCATGTATAATTATTCTGTTTGTTTTTCTTAATCTTCTCCATTCAAGAAAGCTTCTGCTTTCGCTATGTCTCCGGCATGATCTACATCTACAATCTTCTTAAAGGGATAGGCTTTCAGTCGCAATCCGTCGGCTACCAATTGGCGTTGGAAGTTGCGCATACGAGCCATTCCCTTCTCCATACATCCGTGCAAGGTACGTATGGCCGGAGGGGTCAGGCAATAAATGCCACCCGATATGTATTGACATTCGGGGGTAGCTGCATCGTGAAAGCCTGTAATGGTTAAATTGTCATCAGTTGAAATGTATAGTGGTTTTTCATCGTCGATAAAATCGGTAACAGCCATAAAGCCATCGGCATCCGACTCTTTGAATTTTTTGATGAATTCCGCAAACTCATCTTCGCGGAAAATAGTATCGACAGTTGTCAGACAAAATTTATCGTCTGCCAAATATGAGCTGAGTTCATAGAAGCTATGCATGGAACTGGGAGTTGTCTTGACTACCAGTTCTAAAGGAACTTCCGAGCGTTGTTGCAGTTCTTGTAAATGCGCTTTAGTAAGTGGCGTTTCGTTGTTTATAATCACCACCACCTTGTCGGCACCGTTGCGAACAAAAATCTGTATCAAGCGATCAATCATGGCCACGCCGTTGAGCGGTACCAATGGTTTGGGCAATGCCACTCCTTCTTGAGAAAGACGCGAACCTTCTCCGGCTGAAATAATAGCAAATTTCATTATATTCTTTATCTAATTTTATCTTCTGTTTGTCACTACGTTTTCATTTTATATTCTCCCATTGTCCGTAACAACAGAACGAGGAGCAAACGTTTCAGCATCTTCTCTCTTGACATTTACTGTCAAATTAGAGTGATAGGGTGACGGAAGCAGGTTGTCTTCCCGCTCCTATCACCCTATAGTCTCAAATTGTTTTATAACTTTCTTTCAAGTTCATTCTTGTCATTAATCCAAATATGAAGGTGCTTCTTCACCTACCATTTGGCGGATTTCTTGCTTCACCATGCGCCATTGTTGGAAGAGGTCGTGCACCGGCTCGTGTTCGAAGTCGTGCATTGGGCTCTTGCAGAAGAATGACAACCAGGTTTGGATGCCGCACATACCGGCACGCAAAGCCAAGTCGCTGAAGATGACCAAGTCGAGCGCAATAGGAGCAGCTAAGATGGAGTCACGGCAAAGGAAGTTTACCTTGATTTCCATCGGATAACCCATCCAACCGATAATGTCGATATTGTCCCAAGCCTCCTTGTTATCCTTGCGCGGTGGATAGTAGTTGATGCGTACCTTGTGATAAACATCGCCATACAAGTCGGGGAACTTCTCCGGCTCGAATATATTATCAATTACCGACAACTTGCTGACTTCTTTAGTCTTGAAGTTTTCGGGTTGGTCGAGCACTTCGCCATCGCGGTTTCCCAAGATGTTTGTCGAGAACCATCCGCTAACACCCAACATACGAGTTTTGAACATCGGAGCCAACACAGTTTTCATCAATGTCTGACCGCTCTTGAAGTCCTTTCCGGCAATAGGAATGTTCTTTTGCTTAGAGAATTCCCACATGGCCGGCATATCTACGCACAAATTGGGAGCACCCATTATAAAAGGAGCACCTTCGGCTATAGCCGCATAGGCATAACACATACTCGGAGCAATCACTTCGGTATTGTTTTCCTTCATGGCTTTTTCCAATGCAGCCAATGACATATGTTCATCGGCCAACGGCACATAAATTTCGGTACTTGCAGCCCACAAAACAGCTATACGTTCGCAATTGTTGGCAGCTTTGAAGTTACGGATGTCTTCGCGCAACTGTTCCACCATATCCCAACGGGTAGCCGCTTGCTTGATGTGAGTACCGTTCAAACGCTTGGCAAAGTTATGATCAAATGCGGCAGGCATCGGCTTGATAGCCATCAGTTCGTCCTTTACCAAATTTAAATCTTTCTCTTTCAACACCTCAGCATACATAGCAGCATCGTAAACGTTATCGGGGAAAATATCCCAACCGCCAAATACGATATCGTTCAAGTCTGCCAAAGGAACGATGTCCTTAATGAGATGCTCTTGACCATCTTGCATACGCATGGTGGCCATCTGTGAGATTGCACCTATAGGCTTTGACAAGCCTTTACGAGCGGCCAACGTACCTGTTATTAAGGTAGTAGAAACCGCACCTCCTACGCCCACTACCAGTACGCCAAGTTTACCGGTAGCCGGCTGAATGTTCTGTTTAATCGCCATTATTTTTTATTTAGAGTTTAAAAAATTGCCCAAATTTAAGCCTTTTCATTGGAAACTCCCTACTTTTTTCCCGTTTTCTTGTTCTTTTAGTCGCATTTTAACAAAAAAGGAGCGTAAAAGAACACTTTTACACCCCTTTTTCTTGTTTTACTTAATTTATAAAACTCCTTTCGAACTGGGTAGCTCGAAATTATAAATATCGCGTTTGACAGCCATTTTCAATGCACGTGCCAAAGCTTTAAAAATACCTTCTATCTTATGATGCTCATTTTGGCCCTCGGCTTTAATGTTCAGATTCATTTTGGCTGCATCGCTCAGCGACTTGAAGAAGTGTAGGAACATCTCGGTGGGCATCTCGCCTATCTTCTCGCGGCGGAAATCGGCATCCCATACCAACCAGGGGCGGCCACCAAAATCGAGACATACCTGACAAAGGCAATCATCCATAGGCAACGAGTAGCCGTAGCGTTCAATGCCTCGCTTGCTTCCCAAGGCTTGATACAAACATTCGCCCAAGGCAAGAGCGGTATCTTCGATGGTGTGATGCTCGTCCACGTGCAGGTCGCCATCCACACGGATGGTCAAATCCATGCCGCCGTGCTTGCCAATCTGTTCGAGCATGTGGTCGAAGAAGCCCAATCCGGTGGCTATGTCGCAACGGCCGTTACCATCCAAATCTACCTCCACCAAGATGTCGGTCTCCTTGGTTGTGCGGCGGATAGTGGCACGGCGTTCGCCTGCAAAGAGGAACTCGGCCACTTTGTCCCAATCGCGGGTAGCCAAGGTGCAAACGGCTTTCAGTTCGTCGCTCAACAACGAATCGTCGTCTTGCAGGAAGATGGCACGACATCCTAAATTCTTGGCAAGCTCCACATCGGTGGGGCGATCGCCAATAACAAAACTACCGGCAAGGTCATAATCAGGGTTATTGATATACTTGGTCAGCATGCCGGTACGCGGCTTGCGTGTAGGGGCATTTTCTTCGGGGAAACTACGGTCGATGCAGATGTTGTCGAAGGTTATCCCCTCGCCTTCCAAGGTCTTCATCATCAGGTTATGCGCCGGCCAGAAGGTCTCTTCGGGGAATGAGGATGTGCCCAAGCCGTCTTGGTTGGTCACCATCACAAACTCGAAGTCAAGTTTCGAGCGCACAAAGCCTAAGTTGCGCATCACTTTGGGATAGAACTCCAACTTCTCTAACGAGTCGAGTTGATAATCTACGGGAGGTTCGATGACAAGTGTGCCGTCGCGGTCGATAAAGAGTACTTTTTTCATGATTGGTATCCTTTCATTGCATCAATCAACGTATTGTTTTCTTCGGGCGTACCGATGGTTATGCGCAGGCAATTACCGCATAGCGAAACCGAATGGCGGTTGCGCACAATGATGCCTTGTGCCACCAGATAGTTGTAGATGGCGGTTGCATCGGCTACGCGTACCAAAATAAAATTAGCCTGGCTGGGAAATATTTTTTCCGTTAAGGGAAGTTGTAACAGTTCGTTTTCCATACGGGCACGTTCTTCTTTCAAGATGGCTACCCAAGCCCCTATCTCCTCCTTGCGTCCAAGCATTTGGATAGCTTGTTGCTGGGTAAGCAGATTGACGTTATAGGGGTACTTAATCTTGTTGAACAGTCCGATAATCTCTTCGCTGGCAAAGGCCATGCCGAGGCGGATGGCTGCACTGCCCCACGCCTTCGAGAAGGTTTGAAGCACCACGATGTTGGGATACTTAGCCAAGTCGAAGCGGAAAGAGGGCGAATCGGAAAAGTCGATGTAAGCCTCATCTACCACCACCAAGCCATCGAAAGCATTCAGTAGTTTCTCTATCTCCGTGCGGCACAGGTCGTTGCCGGTAGGATTGTTTGGCGAACAGAGGAAGATGACCTTGGTATGCTCGTCGGCAGCTGCCAGCAAGCTATCGGCCGTAAACTGGTAGTTTTCGTCGAGCAGCACCTTGCGATACTCCACGTCGTTCACTTCGGCGCATACTTGATACATGCCGTAGGTGGGGTCGATAGCCACAACGTTGTCGATGCGCGGCTCGCAGAAGGCGCGAAAAAGCAGGTCGATGGCCTCGTCGCTACCGTTTCCCAAGAATATATTTTCGGCAGGCACTTGCTTTACCTTCGACAATAAAGCCTTTACCTCGCCCTGCAAAGGGTCGGGATAGCGGTTAATAGGGTTGTTGTAGGGGCTTTCGTTGGCATCGAGAAAAACCGATGCTGCAACTCCCTTATATTCATCGCGTGCCGAAGAGTAGGGTTTCAATCGCCACACGTTTGGTCGTGTCAGTTCTTTCAGTGATTTCATAACGTTTTCAATCTTTCGGTTACGGCATTCTTGTGTGCATCGAGTTGTTCGTTGGCGGCCATCACTTCGATGGCAGGGCCTATCCGACGCAAGCCTTCGGGCAGTATTTCTTGGAAGGTGATTTTCCGGATGAAACTATCGAGGCTGACACCGCTATAAGCCTTGGCATAGCCGTTGGTGGGCAGGGTGTGGTTAGTGCCCGAAGCATAGTCGCCGGCACTTTCGGGGGTGAGCGAGCCAAGGAATACCGAGCCGGCATTGATTACCTTAGCGGCCACCTCCATGTAGTCGGCGGTTTCGATAATCAGGTGTTCGGGGGCATAGGCGTTGGTCATCTCAATGGCCTCATCCATGCTATTTACCACTATTAATTTGCTATTATCCAACGATTTTTCGGCAATCTCCTTGCGAGGTAGCAGGGCCAACTGGCGTTCTACCTCGGCCTTCACAGCTTGTTGCAAGGCGGCCGATGTGGTTATCAGTACGGCTTGACTATCTACGCCGTGTTCGGCTTGGCTGAGCAAATCAGCAGCTACAAATGTAGGATTGGCCGTTTCGTCGGCCAGCACTTCCACTTCCGACGGACCGGCAGGCATGTCGATGGCCACATCGCGCAAACTGACTAATTGCTTGGCCGCGGTGACATACTGATTGCCGGGGCCAAATATCTTATATACCTTAGGAATGCTTTCTGTACCATAGGCCATCGAGGCAATGGCTTGCACGCCACCGGCCTTGAACACCTTGTCCACACCGGCTACCTGGGCGGCAAACAACACGGCCGGGTGAACCTTACCGTTGCGTCCGGGAGGAGTGCAAAGCACAATTTCCCGACAACCGGCAATCTTAGCCGGAATGGCCAGCATCAACACGGTAGAGAAGAGCGGTGCGGTGCCACCGGGGATATAAAGTCCCACCTTTTCGATGGCAACAGCCTTCTGCCAGCAGGTTACACCGGGTTGTGTCTCTACCTTTTTGCCTTCGAAGCGCTGGGCGGCATGGAAGGTTTCGATGTTTTGCTTGGCCAGGCGGATAGCCGCCTTCAGCTCGTCGGTCAATAACGATTCGGCCTCTTGCCACTCTTCGGCACTGACGGCCAACGAGGGGAGTTTCACCTTATCGAACTGTTCTTCCAATGCCAATACGGCAGCATCGCCCTCGGCACGCACACGGTTGATGATGCCTCGCACAGTGTCGAACAGGTTTTCGGTGTTCAGTGTAGGGCGTTTCAACAATTCGGCCCATTGACTTCTATCGGGATTGTTTATCAGATTCATAACCTATCAAATTATCATTTTCTCAATGGGCAATACCAAAATGCCTTCGGCACCCAATGATTTCAGTTTGCCAATGATTTCCCAAAAACTCTTTTCGTCAAGCACTGTATGCACAGAACACCATCCTTCTTGCGCCAATGGCATCACGGTGGGGCTCTTCATACCGGGCAATACGCTAATTATCTCCTCCAACTTAGCTTTCGGAGCGTTCATCAAAACGTATTTTTTGTCTTCGGCCATTTTTACGGCATTCATGCGGAAAAGCAGTTCTGCCAAGATTTCCTTCTTCTCGGCTGAGAGGTTCTTGTTACCTATCAACAAGGCTTCCGACTCCATAACCACCTCAACCTCTTTCAGACGATTGCTCACTAAAGTTGAGCCTGAACTAACGATGTCGAAAATAGCATCGGCCAATCCGATACCGGGAGATACCTCTACCGAACCGGTAATGACGTGTATCTTAGCACTCACGCCTTGCTCTTTCAAGAAGCGCGAAAGGATGCCGGGATAGGAAGTGGCAATGGTCTTACCTTCGAACCATTGCAAACCGGGATACTCGATGTCTTTGGGCATAGCCAAAGAGAGGCGACACTTGCTGAAGCCCAACCGACGTACGATTTCGGCATCTTCGTTCTTCTCGGCATACTCGTTTTCACCCACAATACCGATGTCGGCAATGCCGGCGGCTACAGTTTGAGGGATGTCGTCATCGCGCAGAAAAAGTACCTCAACGGGGAAATTAGGAGATTGCACTAAAAGCGTACGCTTCGTTGCACTTAACTTAATATCTGACTCTGATAAAAAAGACATGGTTTCTTCGTAAAGACGCCCTTTGGCTTGTACTGCAATTCTAAGCATAATTATTTATTTTGATTTTATTTACGATTTAAGATTGAATTCTCCATTAAAACAAATAAGGCTTACCTAATTTATCGGCAAGCCTCTGTTTATTATAGTTATAATGCACACATACATATACTCATTAGCCTACCGTATATTCGT
Organism: Mediterranea massiliensis; assembly: GCA_015060695.1. Classification (GTDB taxonomy): domain Bacteria; phylum Bacteroidota; class Bacteroidia; order Bacteroidales; family Bacteroidaceae; genus Bacteroides; species Bacteroides massiliensis_C. Next base: position 169,808 of record SUYA01000004.1, on the reverse strand, counting down.
TAGGATGATGGTGATGATGAATATGTGCAACAACAATTCTCATTTCTTCTTTTTTTTAAATTTGCGACAAAAGTAAGGCATACAAACGATACCACCAAACATTTATCACAAAAAAGTGTATTTTTCTTTCAAAAAGGTTATCTTTGTCGCAAAGAATGAAGCAACGAAAGATATTACATATAGATATGGACGCCTTCTACGCCTCGGTAGAACAACGCGATAACCCCGACTTACGGGGCAAACCCATTGCCGTGGGGCATGCCGAAGAACGAGGTGTAGTGGCCGCAGCCAGTTACGAAGCGCGGAAATTTGGTGTGCGCTCGGCCATGTCGTCGCTGAAGGCCAAGAAGCTCTGTCCGGAACTGATTTTCGTACCCGGACGAATGGAGGTATATAAAGAGGTGTCGGCACAGATACATCAGATATTCCACGAATACACCGATCTTGTAGAACCTTTGTCGTTAGACGAAGCCTTCTTGGATGTAACCCAGAACAAACCAGGTATAACCTTGGCCGTGGACATAGGTAAGGAGATTAAGCAGAAGATTCGTGAGCGATTGAACTTAGTGGCATCGGTAGGCGTATCTTACAATAAATTCCTGGCAAAGATAGCCTCCGACTATCGCAAGCCCAACGGACTTTGTACCATACATCCCGACCAAGCCCTCAATTTCATTGCCCGCCTGCCCATCGAACGTTTTTGGGGAGTCGGTCCCGTAACCGCCCGACAAATGCACGAGCTGGGTATCTATCGAGGCGAGCATCTGCGTAAATACTCGTTAGGCGGATTAACAAGAGCCTTCGGAAAGATGGGGAAAGTATATTACGACTTTGCACGAGGCATAGACGAACGACCAGTAGAAGCTGTTCGCATACGCAAATCCATCGGTTGCGAACAGACGTTAGAAAAAGACATTAACCGGAAATCGAGCATCATCATCGAATTGTATCATGTAGCCACCGAATTGGTACACCGCCTTAAAGGGAAAGAGTTTTACGGCAACACATTGACACTGAAAATAAAGTTTGCCGACTTCACACAAATCACCCGTAGTCAAACCGTATCCTACGAACTGACCACACTCGACACAATCCTACCTTTAGCCAAGGAACTGTTGAAAGAGGTGGAGTACGAGCATCATTCCATCCGTCTGATAGGGTTGACTGTATCTAATCCGCGTAATGAAGATGAAAGGAAACAAAGCGTATGGAAGCAACTGACTTTTAATTATGAGTAATCTGGGAAAAAGTTATTAAATGTTATAGTTTGTAACTTACAAACAACTATTTGAAAAAAACAATTTACATTTGTTTTAATAAAACATAACCGTTAATGCTTCATGTATATCAGAGCCAAACATATTAATATAATTATACGGTACATCATCTTTTTTATCTCCGTTGTATTTATCGGAGCAGCAGTAGTTGATTACGGCTTTGTACTCGATGCACACGAAATGGAATATGTTCATCAAGTGTACAACTGCAGTTGGTGGTGCTACTTCCTTCTTTTCAATATTCAGTTGGGCTTTCGCTACAAGGAAATAAATCGAAAGACATTTACCCTGACTTTTCTTTTAGGAATAGCCTTATACCTATCGGCCATTCCTCGATTCATGGTTATGCCCCCCGATGCTACTGCCTGGGTAAAGACGGTTTGGCAAGTGCTTACCAACAAGTATTATACCGTAAGTGTACTGGGTATATTTGCCATTTTGGAAATATCCAGAGGGGTTATCAACTTCATCAACAAGAAAACCAATCCGGCTTTATTACTGGCCGTGGGATTTGCCATTATCATCTTTTTTGGAGCATTGTTATTGTTACTACCTCGCTCTACCCACGAACATATCCGTTTGACATTGGCCGATGCGCTGTTTGTTTCTACCAGTGCCGTATGCGTCACAGGGCTATCTACGGTAGATATTGCTTCCACCTTTTCAATTGAGGGGCAAATCATTATTGCCCTGTTGATACAAATTGGTGGATTAGGAGTGATGACCATTACCAGTTTTTTTGCCCTGTTTTTCATGGGAAACACAGGTTTGTACAACCAGTTTGCCCTGCGTCACATGATAGGTTCTGATACTTTTAGCTCACTTCTATCTACGCTGATCAGTATTTTGGGCTTTACATTCATCATAGAGTTGAGCGGAGCGTTTCTCATTTGGACAAACATACATGCCACGATGGGAATGACGATACACGAAGAGATATTTTTCTCATTATTCCATGCTGTTTCAGCCTTTTGTAATGCAGGCTTCTCTACCCTATCTGGTAATTTGGGTAATCCGTTACTAATGAACGGGCATAACGGTTTCTATCTTGTCATATCGTTACTCATCGTCTTAGGAGGTATAGGATTTCCGTTATTGGTAAACCTAAAGCAGGTAGCAAACTATTATCTCACGGGATTCATACGACGACTAACGGACAAACAATATCATCAACCCCGATATACCCACCTAACCAATATAAACACTCGCATTGTAGGACGAATGACCATAGGACTGATATTAGGGGGTACACTACTTATGGCACTGCTTGAATGGAATGGAGCATGGACAGGAATGAGTAATACAGATAAATTGGTACAATCGTTGTTCAATGCCGTAGCTACACGAACGGCCGGATTCAACAGCGTTGACCTGACACGATTCTCCCTGTTGACACTGATTGTATATACTTTCTTAATGTGGATTGGCGGTGCTTCACAATCGACGGCAGGCGGAATAAAAGTAAACACATTTGCTGTGACCGTAGCCAACTTATTGTCAGTCGTTCGGGGAAGTAAAAGTGTAACGCTGTTCAATAGGGAAATACCTGCTGACTCAGTCCGTCGCGCATCTGCCACCATATTAGGTTCTATCATTACCATGCTGTTCTTTTTCATGGCATTGGTAGCCTTAGAACCCGATTTGTCGCCCCGAGGATTGTTTTTCGAAACCGTGTCGGCCTATTGCACGGTAGGAGCCAGCCTGAACATCACACCTCAACTGGGCGAAGCAAGCAAAGTTACGGTTTCAGTATTGATGTTTATCGGACGAGTTGGTTTTATCACCATACTGATGAGCATTATTCCGCCCAAAGAAACACCTCCATATCGCTTCCCTCAAGACAATGTAATTATAAACTAAAAACATTCACAATCATGAAATATTTAATTATAGGATTAGGAAACTTCGGCAAGACACTGGCCGAAGAATTGACCGACAAGGGTCACGATGTCATTGGTGTGGACATAAACAAGCACTGTGTAGAATCCATAAAAGACCGAATAGCAGTAGCCTACATCATGGATACCACTGAACGTAGTGCGCTTAAAGCTCTACCCCTGCACGAAATAGATAGCGTAGTGGTAGCCATCGGTCAAAGCATGGACCACTCGCTACGCACAGTGGCAGCCTTAAAAGAACTGAAGGTAAGCAGCATCTATGCCCGTGCATTAGATCAAACTCATCAATCTATCCTACAAGCTATGAACATCGATAAAGTATTTATACCCGAATGTTATGCAGCCCGCCTTTTTGCCGACCGCTTCATGAAACCAAATCAAAATGAAATGATATAAATCTTTTGAATCAGATAGCCCGTAACCGTTGCACCAACGAATCGCATACGATGGCAAAAGAATCGCGATTGGCTTCACTAATGGGTTTCTTGGGTTGTGACTTTACAGTCAGTGGATTCACCGGTTTACCGTTTTCATAGACACGAAAATCGAGGTGTGGCCCTGTTGAAAGCCCTGTTGAACCAACATAGCCAATAACCTCTTTTTGTGCTACCTGATCACCTACTTTCAATCCTTTGGCAAAGCGCGACAAATGCATATAGGTAGTAGAATACATACTGTTATGACGTATTTTTACATAGTTTCCACCACCACCTGCTTGAAAACCTTTGGCTATCACCTTACCACTGCCAATGGCATAGACTGGTGTACCCGTAGGGGCAGCATAGTCCACACCATGATGTGCCCTGCGACGCTTCAGTACCGGATGATACCGACTATTCGAAAACCTCGAAGAAATACGGTAAAAGTCGAGTGGTGCCTTCAAAAAAGCCCCTTCCAAACTCTGTCCATTTACATTGTAAAACAACTCCTCACCATCTTGCACAAACGGAATGGCATACACCAAGCTATCGCTGGCCCTAAACGAAGCTGCTAATACTTTATAATTATTCAATGGCTCATTTTCAACAAATTCTTGCGCATATATCAGTCGAAACTCATCGCCTTTCTGAATCCCGAAAAAGTCAATGCTCCACCCAAAGATATGCGACAACATCACTGCCAACATGGGCGAAGCACCAGTTCCCTGCATAGCCACCCAAAGCGACGATTCCACCCGTCCACCAGCCTCCGCCTCGCGCCATTCTGACGGTTTCTCGGATCGTGTAGCCAGATAATTATTCTGCAAATCAAAAATTACATATGCCTTTCGACTCTCCTCATATACAAAATAGCGAGGTGTAGCTATACTATCTTTATCACACAAATAGGCACAGACTTGACCTGCTCGCAATCTGCGCACATCAAACACTGTATCGGGACATTGCGTCAGCTCATACACTTGATTGGCAGTCATGCCAAACGTCATCAGCACCTCGGCCAACGTCTCGCCCGTCCGAATGGTGTCGTAACTTACCACAAAGTCGTTAATAGGTAACCCGTACTTCATTGGCACTTCCGCCACAATAGAATCGTTTGTCTGCTGGTTTGCCTCGCCTCGACCATCATTACAAGCACAAAGTGTGAATAAAAATAAGAATAGTAGAATATACATAAATCTATTTCCGAATTAATTAAAGGTACAAAATTATAGATATTTCCACTAAATGCAAAGTGTATCACACAAAAAAATAATTGACTATCTGAACGCTTTTCTTTAAGTGAAACTGCGAGAGCTTCGACCATTCAGCAAGACATAGAGAATAACGGGGGCACCTATGATAGGAGTAACTGCATTTAATGGAATGATGCCCGACTCGCCCGGTATCACACACAAAAGATTGCATAACAGAGCAACAAAAGCTCCTAATAGAATGGTAACAGGTAAAAGTGTTTTGTGGTTTGCCATACCCAGCAACAAGCGGGCTATGTGGGGAACTGCTAAACCAATAAAAGAAATAGGGCCACAGAAAGCTGTAGAAATGGCAGTCAGTAAGCCGGTGACCAGTAACAACTCATTGCGTACTCTGCGGACATTGATACCTAAATTGGTAGCATATTTATCACCCAAAAGCAAAGCGTTGAGTGGTTTTATCAGTAGTAGCGAGCCAATAAGTCCCACAATGGTAGTCAACGCATACAGGGGTAATTGGCGCAACGATACACCTCCGAAATTGCCCAACCCCCAAATCATGTATGATTGAACCCCTTCGGCCGTAGCAAAGAAGTTTAACAGAGAGATGGCTGAGGAGATGATATAACCTATCATGATGCCCACAATAAGTAGTAGCAGATTGCTATGCACCCACGTGGAGAAAAATAGGATGATTGCCATCACCAACATGGCACCCAAAAAGGCTCCCAACAGTACTGAAAGAAAACCAGAGAAAGAGATACCGGCGGTAGTAATGCTACCACCCCACCCCAACATGACCAATGCAACCCCCAAGCTGGCTCCGCTATTTATGCCTAAGATTGATGGATCGGCCAATGGATTGCGAAATGCCGTCTGAAGCATCAAACCACATACAGCCAATCCGCTACCACACAACAAGGCAGTAAGTGCTTGAGGTAAGCGGGATTCCCACAGAATGAAATGCCAGCCTGGTTTATTTCCCTCCTGGTCTAAGAAGAGGATACGGAAAACCTGGTCGGCAGGTATCGATACCGAACCAACCAACAGATTAGCCAATAATAGTAGAAGAATACCTACGACCAAAGCAATGCCATATTTCATTCCTTTATTCATTGCAAGGGACAAAAATAACGCAAATCATCCAAATCTCCTATTTCGGGATGAAAAATCCGGATATAATCGTTTAATAAATAATCGGGACGAAAGGGAATTTCCTCATAATATGGGCAATGGGCGGTGTTGCACCCATATACTTGACGCTGTTTGAAGGCCTTCAAACCGGTATATCCTGCGAAGTCGGTGGATAGGTCGTTGTAGGTCATATCACAATCGGGACGATTGTAGCGTATCAGCCAAATGTCTGCTTGACCAGCCTTGTCAAATACAGTCTCGAATGAGAGAGGAACCGAACCGCTATGGGTATCGTCAGCATAGGCATAATTGATGTTGGCATCTTGAAACAGGCGTCCGATATAACTACGTCCACCGGGCATGTACCATGTGGAACCTATACGCAGGTCAGGTATCACAGAAGGTTGGGTTTGTGCTTGTAATGCTTTTGTTTTGAGTTGGATATAGTTAGCTTCTACTGCAACAAAAAGGCTGTCGGCTTGAGCACTTTTTCCAACCAGTCGGCCGTAAAATCGCATCCACTCGGCTCGGCCTAAAGGGGATGTTTCCATGTAGTCGGCACATTCTATCAGAGGAATGTCCAAATTCCCAACTCGACCATATCCACCGCTGTTCTCGAAAGGAGAAAGCAGTATAGCGTCGGGATAGAGTTCAATTATTTGCTCTATATCGGGATTTGTAGCATCGCCACAATCGACAATCTGTCCGGCAGCAACTCCTTGCTTCACTTCGGGCAGATTGATATAATTCAAGTCGCAAACACCTCCGATAGTTTGCAAAGCATCAAGTTGTTTCAACAGGCTGCAATGCACCGATGAATAGAATAAGGCTTTGGAAAGAGGTGTACGTAGCACTGTACCTTCAGGCAGATGAGATGGCAAAGGAGCCGACTTGTCTATCAGTAAATAGGTGTGCAATGTGTGTAATGTATCCCAAGGATTGCGTATCTCGGCCAGCGTGTATCCGTCATAATCTACCAGTGTCAAGTAGTGGGCATAGCGCATGGAGAGGGTATCTCCCTGCCATTGCGAATAGGAAGTCTTGCTCCTGCCACCACATGCGGACAAGAGCAAGACGAAGATTACTATATGGGCAGATAGTAAAATATGTTTCATATCAGTCAATAAATATCATTGTATTCGGATTGATACCACCGGAATCGAATTTGTGGAGCAGCTTACCAGTCTTGTCGAACTGATAGATGGTACCGGTACTGACATAATCGCTGGTACCAACGTAAATATAGCCTGTATTTTCATCAACTTCCAACAGATAGATGGCAACGGTACTGAAGGAATCGGGAGCGTCACGTAAGAAAGATGTATCTTCTACTCGTCCGCTTCTCGGGTTGTAAACAAAGAAGCTGTTAGTAAGTTTCCACTCGGCGTCATAGGTAGATCGCACCCCATAAATAAGACCGTCGTTTCCTTCTGTAATCTTGTCGGCTGAAGTAATGGGTTTGGCAGTATTGGTTGCGGGGTCTATGAGTTGTAAAGAGGCTTCTACATCCACATAGTTACCTACAGACAACAAATAGATTTTGTCATCTATCTCATATAGTTTTCCAGGGTTTTCTACAACCTTGATGCTACCCGTCTGCTTCATGGTTTCGGCATCTATCACAAGAAGTTCGTTATTAAACGTATCTATGCCTTTCCAACCGTTAGCCACATAAAGTTTACCATCGTCGGCTACAATACCTTCCAGATTGTCACCTCCATTGAAAGTGGCTACACGTGTCATGGTTTTTGCATCGAGTTTGCTAACCTGACCACCGTATTGAGTAACATATACAAAGCCGTCTTCTACATCTATGCAACGAGGAGCACCTTCGGCCTCGGCAAATGTGTATCGAGCTTGCTCCTTACATGTGGCATCGAGGCGGGCTACATACTTCGATCCATTCAATACTACATATATCTGATCGTCATCTTCTATCATTGCATTAGCCAACTCACCCATTTTACGACCATTCACCGCCTGATAAACATCTGATTGGATAAGTTCACCAGCAACTGGGTCGAACAAGGAGATATTAGCATTGTTGCCCGGCCAACTGCCTTCATTTAATATGTACGAATAGTAAACCGGATCAATAATAGGCTTCGGTTCTTCTGAATCGTCACTACAAGCCATAAAAGTCATGCCACAGAGTATGCAGCCAAACGCAGGAAATAAAATAGACTTAAGTTTCATATCATTATATTATTTATGGTTAATAATTAATTCTTGTAAATCAAAAGATTATGCTTGCAGTCAATCGCCAGGAACGTCCTGGCATAGGATAATACTTTATCACGTCATATTGTTCATCGGTCAGATTAATAATCTCAGCCTGCAGACGTAAGTTACAATCCTTCAGCTTAAACTCACGCCACAAAGTAGCGGTATGTTCTGCATAGCCGGCAATCTCGTTTTCAGGAATATTCTGCGCCAAACAGTAACGCTTTCCTACCATAGTTACTGTATAGCCTCCATTCACCCACGGTGTCTCTAAGAGAGCTGAGACGTTTCCGTTATGTCGGGGTGTATAGGGTAGCTGATGTTTATAGTTTTTAGACTCTTTATCAGTAACATCTATGGCTTTTTGCCACGAATAGTTACCTGATAAGCTAAGGCCAGTTTGTTTTCCAAAAGGCACATAAGTAGCCATTGTCAAATCTATCCCGGCAAGGCGTGCTTTGCCATAATTCTGCATTTTCCATACATAAGTACTTGGAAAGGCCACAATTTTATCGTTCACCGTGTTGTAATACCCGTCAAGGGTTAGAGTTAGGTAGTCGGTAAAACGAAATGGACTACCACTCCAAGTCAAGCCCAATGTATATTCCGTAGCTTTTTCGGGGCGCAGATGGGTGTTTCCCACTCGTAAATAATATAAGTCGCTAAATGTGGGTACTCTAAATGTCTGTTTGTACATGGCACGCAAACGTAGCGAATGTTCTTTCCAGGGTTGCCACGATAGCGAGAATGAGGGTGACAAGCGTTTACGATCGTCGGGGGTTTCTCCTCTCTTAACCTTTTCGCTTATATAGGTGGCCACCAATGAAGCTGCAATCTTCAATCGATTCCATTGATAATGCATATTCAGTGCAGTCAACGATGTATAACGTACAGGTTCCGGTGGATTCACTCCGTTGGTGTAAAGGCGATTTACAATGCCATCTTGAGCCAAAGCTATCTGCCAACCGGGTAAAGGGGTATAAAGCCATGTAGCCGAAACATAATACTCATGCTGACGATTGGTATCAATCTGCTTACCATCGGTATATTGGGCACCCTGATCTTGGTATTTATTCCACGAATAGTTATACTTGCCTTGCAGTTGCCATTTCCACTTCTCGGATAGTAACTTCTTATAGCGTGCCTGAACAAAAAAGTGTTCATCCCACAAACGTTCATTAGACTCTTTGTTATATAACACTATTGAACCTGGCAATCCCCGCTCTGAATGATAGTAATATGCTTTTGCATTCAGTTCGCTTTCGTCTTTAAACGTATGAAACATATTTACTTCACCCTGCCACGATTCCATGTCACTATTAATGCGTTTTTCCTGTGTCACCAACTTTCCGTTTTTTAGGGTAAACGGATAACCTCCATCAGCATGTAGATAGTTTACATTAGCAGTTAGTGTAGTCTGATTAGACAAACGATACCAATGGCGTAACGAAGGAGTAAAGTATCCAAACGACCCTCCGCGTAGTTGAATCTGTGTCTGATTACGTTTATCCCCATCAAATACAGGACGTTCGGTTTCGATGTTCAACACTCCGGCAGAAGCGAACAATCGTGCCGGTTGCAATAAGTTATCATCATGTCCAATAATCAACGACAAGGTAGATACATTATCCAACGAAAAACGACCAATGTCAACTTGCCCCGCTTGTGTGTTACTCACCACTACTCCATCATAGCTGACAGCCGTATGAGCAGCCCCTAAGTTACGTACAGAAACCGTCTTCAAACCGCCTATACCTCCATAGTCTCGGACATTGGTACCTGCAAAACGGCGTACAGCATCAGCCATGTTCTGCAAACCCAAATTCTTTATTTCATCCTTACCCAATAATTGCACCGGTGTCGTAGTTGTCACCTTCATCGGTGTCCGACGTGCTTTTATTGTTACTTCAGTCAATTGGTGAACCTTATCACCAATGGAATCTACCTTTTGCGCCTCTGTTTTTTGTATATTTATAGAGGCCAACATACAGATACAGATAGCCCGTATCAAGGCTTTTGCTTTCATAAAAATATAAGTAATATTCTACTTATGTACACTGCACGCTATCCTCGAGCTTGCAATTTTTTGACTCGGTCTTGCAGGTCTTCTGACTTGTTTCTTCAGTTCATCGCCTTCCCATTCATTACGAACAGTGGCATGTAGTCATTGATGAACTTTATTATAAAACTTACAGCAGCGGGACTGTTCGGGATTTTCACCCGATTCCCTTTTAATCCTACCTCCGAATAGAGGATAAGGAACAAAACCGATGGCAAAGGTAGAGATTCTTTTTCGATTTGACAAATAATAGGCAAACTTTTTTTATAGGTTTCATATTTTACCCAATAAAGTATTTATATTTGTAGCGTCATTTTAAATAAAAAGAATTATCATGAAAAAAGAGAAAGCTATCTTTGCCGCTGGTTGCTTTTGGGGGGTACAACATCAATTTGAACGTTGTAAGGGTGTATTAAGTACCGTAGTGGGCTACACCGGCGGAACCGAAGAAAATCCTACTTATACCGAGGTTAAAGCTCATTTAACTCAACACGTTGAAGCCATTATAGTGGAGTATGATGCCGAAGTAGTCAGCTACACAGATCTTTGCAAGTTGTTTTTCGAAATACACGACCCCGCACAAACCGATGGCATAGGTCCTGATATAGGTCCACAATATCGTAGTGAAATATTCTATCTTGATGATAAGCAACAACAGATGGCCCTTGAAGTCATTGAATTACTTCGTAGTAAAGGGCATGTTGTAAACACTCGGCTTCGTCCAGCCGAACGTTTTTGGATAGGCGAAGAATATCATCAACACTACTACGATAAAACCGGTGGTGAGCCTTATTGCCATATCCGCATAAAGAAGTTCTAAATAAAAAGGAAACGTGCTTCTCGTTAAATACAAAGGAGAGGCACGTTTTCTTTTATCAGCGAAACATTCTTATCTATCAACATCAATTAAGCGGAAACGTTTGTCGAACTTCAGTTCAAAGCCATTGTTCAATTCAACGTCATATTTCTTTCTATCGTCTATATCAATCTGTAGCACTTTGGCTTCGGGATAGTGCTTGGATAGATAATTGCGTATAGCGGTTGGTATTATCTCAGCAGGTACTTGGCTATATTCACAATCTACATTAGTCCAATTACCTTTTTTATCAAATTCAACCTTATCACCGTTAGTAAAAATAACTTCATAACTTTTATTCATAAAGTCCATTTCTACTTTTGCCATAGCAACCGTTCGTCCTGGAAAATAATTTTTGATAATTTTTTGGGCAACAACAGGCATTTCACTCACTTGAATAGGTTTATCGTCATCGGCCTTTACCGTGAGGCTCAATACGAACATAGATACTAATAATAATGCTACTTTTTTCATCTTTCTCATTTTTATGGTTTACACTAAATTTATTTTCACAATACAAAAATGAAAAAGGATTCTGAAAAGATTCTGAAGTTTTGAGATTTTAATGTTTTTTTTGTGAAATATTCTTTTGATTGTCTTTTATGCTAAATTCGTGTTGATTATTTACATAGCGATAGCTCAATGTGAGTGAAAACTGACGGCAAATAGCAGCCGCAATAGCTAAGCCTAAGCCTGATGAACCCTCTTTCTTTTTCCGTTGGTAGAATCGTTGGAAGATGAGGTCTTGATCCAATGGTTGTGCATCACCGGTATTTCGAAAAGAAATAGCATTTTTTTCTATCTCTACACAGATATCGCCATGTTCATAATTGTGAAGATAGGCATTTTTAAGCAGATTGGTTATCAATACCGTAGCCAATGTATCGTTTAGATTTAGATAGCAATGCGCTTTTTCGTTCAATGTAAAGCGAATATTACGATATCCATAAGCCTCTTGATAGTCGGTAGCATATTGACGCAACAAGTCATTAATACAAATTGTAGAGGTTTCCGAAAATTGGTTATTATCTATCTTTGATAGTAATAGCAATGACTTATTCAGTTTGCTGACATACTCCAACGTCTGATATGTTTTAACTAATTGTTCCAGATGTTCTTCTTTCAAAGAGTTATCTTCCATCAACATCTCCAAACGATTTTGACAAATAGCAAGGGGTGTTTGTATTTCATGCGAAGCGTTTCCAATAAACTGCTTTTGTTGTTCGTACACTTTCTCACTATGAGATGTATAACGCGTCACAGCCTCATTTAAATTTCTAAATTCTATGATATGGGTTGATACATCGAGAGGAGGATTCTTTTGACCCAAACGAAATTTGTTGAGCCATTCCATCAGTTGATAAAAAGGCTTCATACTACGGCGAAACACCCAAATGTCAATAAGCAGAATGGTTATCAAAAGAATGATGAAAAGAGTTACTAACAAATGAAAGATGGCTTTACGAAGATCTTGTTTTTCAATAGTAGGTGTATAAACAGATAACTCATAATAATGATTGTTGTTATCTTTAAAAATGGTGGTTAATATACGAGCCGGCTCGGTTTCATTTTTTTCCACAATATAAATCATGGAGTCGCGGTATGAGATAGCTTCGTGTGAACAAGCATAAGATGCATCTACCTGGCGTAGGTAATACTGATTATTAGAGCCTATATCATGGCGTGGTAATTCTTTGCCTGCCAATGAACGGATGATAATCAATTCTGAATAGTCTTCCAACGAATCATCTACTTCGTCGTTTATCTCACCCATAATGCCTTGGTAAAAAACGATAGCCCATCCTAAAAAAACTACAAAGATACTTACTAACAGATGAATCAGCACCCTATGAAACAACTTCATATCACACTCCTCCTATGCTATCACCAGTTTATAACCAAAACCATAGACGACCTTTATCTCAATAGTTGATTCAGATTCTTTCAACTTCTTCCGCAAATTCTTAATTTGGGTATAAATAAAGTCGAAGTTATCTACTTGATCGATGTGATCGCCCCATACCGATTCGGCCAACGTATTTTTGTTTATCATGCGATTGGGGCGATTCATAAAGTAATGAAGGATATCATATTCTTTTCTGCTAAGTTCCAACGGTTTGTCATTAACCCGCACTGAGAATGTATCGGGTTCCATGCAGACATTTCCTAAAGTAATGGAATGTTCACCATTGCGATGCTTCCTACGCAATACACTTCTTATCCGAGCCGTCAACTCTGCTAAATGGAAAGGCTTAGGAAGATAATCATCGGCTCCTAACTCTAATCCCAACACCTTATCTTCCAACGAGTCCTTAGCTGAGATTATAATTACATTCTCTTTCTTACGAAGTGACTTCATTCGCTCAAGTATTTTCAAGCCACTACCACCGGGCAACATGATATCCAACAAGATACAATCATATTCATACATCTCGATTTTATCCAAAGCAGCATAGAAATCGGATGCCGTCTCTACCACATAGCGTTCTTTCTCCAACGATCGTTGAATCAAATCACTCAAAGCGGGTTCGTCTTCTACGATTAGTATCTTCATAATTTTCTGTTTCGCTCACCGATGCAAATAACATAATTATTCAGCACGCACTATTTATATCCATTGTACGAAATGACTTTCTCCTTCGACTTACGAGACTTCTGCCGTTTAGCCTTAGCCGGATATCCAATAGTGATGTCTAATAAAAGACGTTTATGGGTAGGAATACCTGTCAACTTCTTTATTTCTTTTTCATCAAACCACCCTAATATACAAGAGCCTAACCCTTCAGCTTCAGCAGCCAATGTTATGTGAGCCGTTGCTATACCAATGTCTATCAACGGGAAGTATTTATCTTTTATTTTGGCCCCTAAAAAGGAAGTTATATTCATTGACTCCTCTACAATAAGAATATGAACAGGAGCATCTTTAGCAAACTTATTCATACCGAGCCCGGCTGTAGCTTTGCCTACTTTAACAGAGAGTTGAGGGTCGTTGATTACCACAAACTTCCAAGGTTGGGCATTACATGCCGAAGGAGCAAGACGAGCTGCTTCAAGGATGCGCTCTAACTTTTCTGCTTCTACGGGACGACTCATATCATAAGCCCTATCGCTTTGACGAGCTGCTACTAAATTCAGGAAATCATTCATCACAAAGTTAGTAATTAATGTTCAACACTTATACCGTAAACGTAGCAATGCGGCTTATGTACTTACCGATTATGTCAAACTCAATATTTACAATGCTTCCTACCCGAATATTATGAAAGTTAGTATGCTCAAAAGTATAAGGAATAATAGCAACCTGGAAAGTGTCGTCTGTAGGATTACAAACAGTGAGGCTTACACCGTTGACTGTTACCGAGCCTTTATCGACAGTAAGATAACCACGACGAGCCATTTCCTTATCGAAAGCATAACGAAAAGTAAAGTAATAACTTCCTTCAGCATCCTGCACATCTATGCAAGTAGCGGTTTGGTCAACATGTCCTTGTACAATATGTCCATCGAGGCGACCGTTCATGAGCATACTTCGTTCTACGTTTACTTCATCACCTACTTGTAAAAAACCAAGGTTTGAACGTTCCAGAGTCTCCTTCATAGCGGTAACCACATAAGTATCGTTTTCTATCTTCACTACCGTCAGGCATACACCATTGTGAGAAACGCTTTGATCAATCTTCAACTCATCAACAAACGAACATTTAAAAGTAAAGTGTACATTTTCTTGTTCTTTTTCTAAAGCCACTAAAGTGGCACATTCTTCTACTATTCCGGAAAACATATTTTTTCTATTTTAAAATATAATATCAATTTAGGTTGCAAACATAATAAAAAAAGGCGATTATTCCTCTTTTACATAATAATTTAAGTTTTGCAACTAAAGAAAACGTCGCTTTTAGTACTCATACTAAAAGCAATGGACCAAATAGATTAGCAATCGAAGGCCTTTTCCATATAAATGATTTACCTATAGGTAGAAGAGCAACTACCTATAAGTAGTGAGCCAACTACCTATAGGTAATCGACTAACTACCTATAGGTAGTTGAATAACTTAACGAACAAACATTAAATACTTAATTATCAATATATTATAAAACCATATACTTTAAACATACAAATAACAATAGCAAAACCATTTGCATATCAACCCAATGTAACGCATGTCCGTCAAAGAAACAGGCGTTAGCTTATGACCTTTGATTTTCTTTCAAAACAATAACCCATACAGATTGCGGTACACACCTAATAAAACTAAAATATAGTATAACAAAAAGTAGTAAGTCCGTTATCGGAAAGAAACTATGTCTGACCAACAACGGACTTACAAAATAAACAAAAACAAAGCAGAGGCTATGGCATTCATTCATCTACCAACACAATGTCATAATTCAAACCCGAAGTAGATTCCTGCAGGTTTTCATCAACTAAGCGCAAAGTAGAGTCGTTTACAATCAAAAAAAACATGGGAGGATCATTTGTTTCAGGAGTCAATTTAACCGCTTTTTTGGGGTGGTTATTCACAACTTTGTGAACGGTTTGCTGCTTGCCTTTAGTGCTAAAAGTCTTATGCTTTCCAGGTCCATCAGCATCCAGATAAGTCATATCAAGGGTATAGATAGTATCTATGCCATCGGTCATGGCACCCAGTGTCAACACATAATCAACACCCGGCCCATCAGCTGCAGGTAAGGTACCAACAAAGACTTCATCGATCTCCTCGACCGGCAACATGGCAACATCAATACTGTCCATCATTTCTACATTTTTCTTTCCGCTTGATTGGCAAGCGCATAAAGCTGCAAGCGTAGCAGCCATCATCATTAACTTTTTCATTTTTCAATCTACATTTAGGTTAATTATTTCAGTGTATTCACACGAGAAGTAACAACAAAGCAGGAAAAATGTTTTTAAAGAAAGTCATCAACTAACCTCCTATTACATGATGGCAAGCATGATTACTTGTTTGGTAAAGAAAAAGGGCGCTTTTCACAAAGCACCCTTTTCAGTTTTCAATAGGTATTAGTTTTTTTAAGGTAAAAAGATTGTTTTCAGGATAACACTGCAAATATAGCCCCTTTTTAAGTTATCAACCAAACAAAAAAACATGTCTTATAACATATTTATTAAACATTCGTAAATAAATACAAAAAAAGACTTCATTTTACTCACAAACGTTTCCTATAATGCAAATATAAAGCAATTTTATAAAATAATCTTTTTTCCTCTACTTTTTTTTAAAACTTAACTTTACTTAAGGTATCCCTCATCTGTTTTACCACTATGTTTCAACACTTTTGCATCCATATAGAATATTATCTCTTCGGCAATATTGGTAATATGGTCGCCCGAACGTTCTAATTTACGACATAAGCCTATCAATGTTAGGCAAGTTTCGACAGCATCGGGATGTGATGCTACATAATCCACCAAAATACCGGTAGCAGCACTATTAATTTCATCTACCAAATGATCTTTGGCAAAAATAGCCGTAGCAATCTCTTGGTTCTCTTCCATCAATGCTTGTTTAGCCAATTCAAGCATGGCCAATACTTGGTGTATCATTTCTTCCAAACGCAAAGAGTCCATCAACTCGCTATCCCATGCCGGTTCCTTACTATTGATGACAAATCGAGCCATACCTTCGGCAAAATCGCCCAAACGTTCAAGGTTTGAATTAATTTTCATCATAGCCAACACAAAACGCAAGTCTATGCCCGTAGGATTATATAACTCTATGGTATCTTCCACATCTCCATCAATTTTCAACTCCATAGCATTAACACGACGTTCATGTACCAATACTTGTTGAGCTAATTCACGGTCAAGGGTTAGCACCGCTTCACCTGCACGATCAAGTTGATTATATACTAATTTCCACATCTCGTCTATCTCTTTCTTCAACAAGACAAGTTCTGATTCAATAAATTGTACCATAGATAACCTTTATTTTATTTTTTGTTTGCAAAGAAACGGTTTATTATGAAAACAGCCTACCAAAAGGGTTGAAAAAAACGTTTCAAAAGGATTACATTTCTGTTACAAGGAAACTTTTTGGCCTCATATCCCTTATTATCGGCAAAATAATTGTATTTTTGCACCATTAATAATGACTTTACAATTCAAAGTACGTATGACAGAGATAATAAACGAAGCTATAAATGAAAAGAAAAGCTTGAACTTCATTGAACAAATCGTGGAGAATGACTTGGAAAAGGGTAAGAACGATAGTCGTGTACAAACACGTTTTCCGCCCGAACCCAACGGATACCTGCACATCGGGCATGCCAAGGCCATCTGTTTAGACTTTGGCATTGCGGCCAAACACAAAGGTGTGTGCAATTTGCGTTTCGATGATACTAACCCAACCAAAGAAGATGTTGAATATGTAGAAGCCATCAAAGAAGATATACAATGGCTAGGATACCAATGGGGAAATGAGTATTATGCTTCAGACTACTTTCAGCAACTTTGGGATTTTGCCCTCCGATTGATTGAAGAAGGAAAGGCTTATATAGACGAACAATCTAGCGAACAAATAGCTTCACAAAAGGGCACTCCTACACAACCGGGAACAGAAAGTCCTTTCCGTAATCGCCCCGTTGCTGAAAGTTTGGAATTGTTTAAGAAGATGAACACCGGAGAAATAGAAGAAGGTGCTATGGTATTGCGTGCAAAGATTGATATGGCTAGTCCGAACATGCATTTCCGCGACCCAATTATTTATCGTGTCGTAAAGCATCCACATCATCGCACCGGAACCACCTGGAAAGCATACCCTATGTATGACTTTGCACACGGTCAAAGTGATTATTTTGAAGGAGTTACCCACTCTCTCTGCACCCTTGAATTTGTACCTCATCGTCCTTTATACGATTTATTTGTAGATTGGGTAAAAGAAGGTAAGGATTTAGAGGACCATCGTCCCAACCAATACGAATTCAACAAGCTGAACCTGAGTTATACATTAATGAGCAAGCGTAACTTGCTGACATTGGTTAAGGAAGGTCTTGTAAATGGATGGGATGACCCACGCATGCCAACCATTTGTGGATTCAGACGCAGAGGTTATTCACCAGAATCTATTCATAAATTCATTGATAAGATAGGCTATACTACCTATGATGCCCTCAATGAATTTGCCTTATTGGAAAGTGCCGTACGCGAAGATTTAAATAGCCGTGCTACCCGAATTTCTGCCGTATTAAATCCGATAAAGTGTATCATTACAAACTACCCCGAAGGCCAAGTGGAAGAGATGGAAGCCATCAACAACCCTGAACGTCCCGAAGAAGGAAGCCATATCATCGAGTTTAGCCGTGAATTGTGGATTGAACGCGATGACTTCATGGAAGATGCACCAAAGAAATATTTCCGTATGACACCCGGACAAGAAGTACGTTTAAAGAGTGCATACATTGTGAGATGTACCGGATGCAAGAAAAACGAAGCAGGTGAAGTGGTAGAAGTATATTGTGAATACGACCCTGAAAGCAAGAGTGGTATGCCGGGAGCCAACCGAAAAGTAAAAGGCACAATCCACTGGCTAAGTTGTAATCATTGTATGCAAGCCGAAGTACGCTTATACGACCGATTGTGGAAAGTAGAAAATCCGCGCGATGCATTGGCCGCCATTCGTGAAGAAAAGCAATGCGATGCACTGACCGCCATGAAAGAAATCATCAATCCTGATTCACTCCAAATTTTGAGCAATTGCTACATTGAAAAATTCGCCGCAGGCATGAAACCACTTAGTTACCTACAATTCCAACGTATCGGATACTTTAATGTTGATAAAGAATCGACTGACAACAAGATGGTATTCAATCGTACCGTAGGGTTAAAAGATACCTGGGGGAAAATGAATAAATAAGCAGATAATAAGCCAATGAGCAAAAAGAATATGCTTTCGGGCAGAGATAAAGAGTTGCAAGATTTGGCCATCCGATATGAGGAGGCCAAATCTTGTGGCACACCTATTTATATGGATGCCTACGATTTAGCCGATTTAGCAGATTGGTATGCCATGCATCAACGCTTCGACGATGCCGAAGAAGTGATTGAAACAGGTTTAAAGTTACATCCAGAAAACACAACCCTGCTCATTGAGAAGACCTACCTCTACATAGACACTAACCGAAAAGAAGAGGCCTATGTCATTGCCGATAGCATACAAGATAATTTTTCTGACGAGGTAAAAATACTAAAAGCTGGTATCTTGCTACGAAAAGCTAAATTACAAGAAGCCGAGGAACTACTTGATACCATAACTGATAAAAACGACCTCTATAACCTTACAGACATCTGCTACATCTATTTAGATGCCGGATTACCACAATATGCAATGAAGTGGTTAGAATATAACAGAAGTCTGCACGAAGATGAAGAGCCATATCTATCAGTGGCTGCAGATTGCCACTACTCACAAGGTTTATACAAAGAGGCCACTACCTATTTCAACAAACTATTAGATAAAAACCCCTATTCACCCATCTTCTGGGTAGGATTAGCTAAATGTCACTATGCCCAACAAGAATATGATAAAACAATAGAGGCATGTGATTTCGCTTTAATTTCCGATGATGAATACGCAGAAGCATACACTTTTAAAGGATATGCATACAATGAATTGGGAAATTATGAAGCCGCATTGGATAACTTTACACAAGCTCTTTCAAGAAACTTTGTAACAAAATCTTTTTTCCATACTTTCAAAGGATTATACTTTATGGAGAAAAATATTTGGGATAAAGCTTACGAAGAATTCCAAGCAGCTATTGATACACAAGACGAAACGGATGCCGATGTACAAGCCATGGCCATGCTATACTCGAACGCAGGTCGATGCCTCCACAATATAAATCAAAAAGAGAAGGCTAAAACCTATTGCCAAAAAGCCATGGAGAAGAATCCAAATGACCTTTCAGCCCTACTACTAATGGGGCGAATTTGCGCCGAAGAACAAGACATAGAAAATAGTGGAAAATATTGGGCACAAGCCTTACACATAGCACCGGAAGCCGATACTTGGTACGACATTGGTAACGAAGGAATGGCAGTAGGCATGATTCAATTAGCCATCAATGCTTACGAACGAACCAAAGAATTAGAACCTGACTATGAAGGCATCAATGAATGTTTAGCTATCGCACACCTACTGAATGGTGACAAAGAAAAATTTGAAACTTACAACAAACTTTCAAATAAACCATATAGTACAATTGAAATAGAACAAATCATGGATGCCATAAACAGTCAAGATCCCGAAAAGATGGAGACTATTGCACGCATGTTGTTCGGAAGATTATCAAACGATTAAAAAATGATATAAACAAATGGAATCTGTAGCCTTTATACAATGGTGCTTAGATCACCTTAATTATTGGACAATTACCTTATTAATGACTATAGAAAGTTCATTCATACCTTTCCCATCGGAAGTGGTAGTTCCACCCGCTGCCTACAAAGCAGCCATAGGCAATGATATGAATATATACTTAGTGATATTGTTTGCTACATTAGGAGCAGATTTTGGTGCTATCATTAATTACTATTTAGCCAAATGTCTTGGACGTCCTATAGTCTATAAATTTGCTAATAGTCGCTTCGGACACATGTGCCTCATTGACGAAGCAAAAGTACAACATGCCGAGGCATATTTCGACAAGCATGGAGCATTATCCACTTTCATCGGACGTCTTATACCTGCCGTACGCCAACTTATATCCATACCTGCAGGGTTGGCAAAAATGAAATTGACAACATTCTTACTTTATACCACTTTAGGTGCAGGTATATGGAACTCTATATTGGCCACCATAGGATATTACCTCTCTACTGTACCAGGTATTGAGACAGAAGAGCAATTATTAGCAAAAGTGACTGAATATAGTCATGAATTAGGCTATATATTCATTGGAATTGGAGTTTTCATTGTAGCTTTTTTGATTTATAAAGGAATGAAGAAAAAATAATAATAATTTCATCTCATTGCTTTCAACACATTATCATAAGCTGGTTCCTGAGTAATTTCAGGAACTAATTCTGTATAGATTACTTTACCCCATTCATTAATTACCACTATTGCTCTAGCCAATAATCCTTTCAAAATTCCATCGACCATCAATATTCCGTAATCGGTACCGAAATTTGAAGAACGAAAATCAGATAAAGGAATTAAGTTTTCAATTCCTTCGTTCACGCAAAATCGAGTTTGTGCAAAAGGCAAATCTTTGGAAATAGACAAAATGAGTACATCTGGTATTTCGGATGCCATTTTATTAAAACGTCGTACAGAAGCAGCGCAAACACCGGTATCTAAACTCGGAAAAATATTCAATAGTATTTTCTTTCCTTTTAATTCACTCAATGAGCAGGTTGTCAAATCTGTTTTTACCAACTCAAAATCGGGGGCTATACTACCCACTTCTATAAACTGACCAGATAAATGTATCGGTTCTCCTTTAAATGTTATCATATTTTTATTATTTTGATGCATGATATTTAAGGAATTGTGTACGTTGAAACGTATTCAATCCTGATTGTAATTTCACATTGAGCATACCCTTGAACTGAGTAATTTTATCCATCCCTTTATCTTCCATCCAATGCTCCAAATAGCGCAAATATTCTCCTATTATATATGGTGAATGCAAATAAATAGTGCTACACATTTCTACTGCCGATGCGCCAGCTAATATGGATTTTACAAGCGATTGGGTAGAATGTATGCCGCCTGATAAAGCATAATCCATACGGGGTACAGCAGCAGATGCTATACCTATCCAACGCAAAGATTCAGGGAATTCAGCTTCGGTAGTAAAGACATTACATGCCGAATGAGTCAGTTTATCAATGTTTATATCTGGCTGATAAAAGCGATTGAACAGTACTACACCAGCCGCACCGTTAGCGTGCAATTGATTTATCAATGATATAGGATTAGTCAAGTTTTGCCCCAACTTTATGATTATAGGTATATTTACCCGCTGTTTCAAATGGTGAAGAATATCGATATGATGTTGTTCAAAACTACCATAGACATAATTTAATTCTGTTTGCAAGGATAGGATATTTACCTCGATAGCATCTGCTCCAGCTTTTTCTATCTGTCGCGCAAAATCCACCCAACTTTCATTATGATAGCAATTAACACTTGCAATAATAGGGATTCGGCACAATTTCTTACTTTCGGAAATCAGTGTTAGATACTCTTCCAATTTATTTGCTCGGACGTATTCTACCAAATAGTCACTCCCTTCGGGATACATGACGGAATCACCTTGCCAATAGGCATCTTGCATAATTTGCTCCTCTAATAGTGACTTCAACACTATAGCTCCGGCACCTGCTTCATATAGTTTAAGATTCTTTACTGGGGTACTTGTTAAACCCGAACTTCCAACGATAATCGGATTACGCAGGTGCAAACCTGCAAAGGCCGTTTCTAATGTTCTCATGGATATGGTAATATTGGTTAGTAAATTCTTTCTCCAAAGATTTTACTTCCAACTCTTACCAAGGTGCTACCCTCAGCTATGGCTTCAAGATAATCGTCTGACATCCCCATGGAAAGTTCACAGAAGGCCTCATCTTCAGTAAAAAAAGAAGTTTTCAATTCTTTGAAGAAACTACTTAATAAACGAAATTCAGCCTTTATTTGTTCAATGTCGTTAGTATTAGTAGCCATACCCATAAGGCCACAAATTTGTATATGCCCCAATGTCTTCCACTCACTTTGTGTCAACATTGACCTACATTCATCGGGTAGGAATCCAAATTTAGTATCTTCTTGAGCAATATGTATCTGCAAAAGACAGTTTATCTTTCGTCCGACTTTAGCAGCTTGTTTATCAATCTCCTTCAATAGCTTTAAACTATCAACGCCATGGATTAGATTCACAAAATTAGCCAAATACTTTATCTTGTTTGTTTGCAGATGGCCGATGAAATGCCATTCAATATCTTTGGGTAGTGTTTCGTATTTAGCCACCATTTCTTGCACCTTGCTCTCACCAAATATCCGTTGTCCTTCATCGTAAGCCTCCAGAATGGCTTCGTTAGAATGATATTTCGATACGGCTACCAGACGTACGCCCTTAGGTATTTCTCCCTGTATCTGCAAAATGCGTTCTGCAATACTCATCGTTTTATACTTCAGGTTTGTCGTTTGACTCGGCACAATAAGGATATACGTCCATAATCATTGTTTCGGCTACTGATGCAATCTGATAGTCGACTGAAGAACTTTTCATACCTTCGTCTAATTTCTTTACTGCATCACGCAAGTCGGCTGCTTGCACCAATATTTGAGTAGATGTTTTTTTCTCTGCACCACTTTTTTCGTCCAATGTGATGAACAGCAGTTTACATTTGAACCAACGATCGGCAGCCTCCTCTTCTGAACTGAAAAGTTCGCTATAGTTGGCACGCTTAATATCACTCACTGTAAATTCTCCTGTAATAAAAGGAGTCATCTCTTCAATAATTCTTGCTTCAGCTTCCGTAAAACTTAGGGCATCCACCAAGTAAGGCTCATTTACCTTCTTAGTCATGCCATTTTCCATCATCTTTTCATATCGAATTTTGCATTCAAACCACGTATGCATTGCCATAATCTATCTTCTTTTTTGTTAATAAATTGAGTGTGCAAAGATAATGTATTTTTTCGACATCCAACTATTTACCCTCCTTTTCCTAACCAAGACTGATGTAGTCAGCACAATATAGCCATAAATTACGGATGCGATTATTTCAACACCTGCTTTCGAGGCAACAAAAATAGGGGTAGAAAAAGGAAAATTGCCACTACTGACATCAACAATCCACCAATGGTGCCGGCAGCCAATGGAAACCAAAAACCTTCTTTATGAGTACCCACCAAAAAAGGTACAAAACCTAACACTGTAGAAATCACAGTAAGAAATATAGGAAGAAGTTTACAACTAAAAGCCTTGACATAAGCTCGCAAGCACGATAATCTACCGCTACGACGTAAAGCATTATATTCACTAACTATATAAATACTGGCATTTACAGTAATACCACACAATAGTACGAACGAAGCAAATCCACCTTGATCAAAATTAAGGCCAAACCAAAAGAAAGTAAGAAAAACACCAATGTACGACAATGGTATAACGAAGATAATTGCTAAAGGCTGACGTAAAGAGTTGAATAAAATAGAAGTAGTAAAGAAAATAATACCCACTACAACCAACAATAACAAATACCCACGACTGTCCTCACTACTCCATCCATCATACTCACTATCAGCAAGGGCAACATAACCCATAGGCAATAAGTCATTGAATTCATCAACATCCTGTTTCTGAACCTTACGCCCCATTTCACCCGAACCAATATATTCATATTGTACGCATAGACGGTATTGTTGGTTCTCTTTGGCTATATTCTGAGGAGTTTGACGACGTACAACCTCCGCTAAACTCGCCAACTTATAATGTTGCAGACTATCATGTCCGTAATGAGGTGAGAACTGCATAGCCCAAATGTCATAATCACGACTTTGACGAGATGAAAGGTGGATTCGTTCGGTACCCGACTGAGTAACTACCCTACCGGCATCTATATTACGACCAAAAATGGGACGTACAGCCGAATATAGCGTATTAGCATCTACATTTTGGCGAATCATACGGTCACGATCTAAATTGAAAAAGAACTCTTGATAATCATCTTTCCACCACGAGTACTCAGAATTAATAAGAACTTCCTTAATACGGCGGTGACGCAACAGACGCTCTTTCAACTGCTCAGCCCAACCATAAAGTTCGTCATAGTTGTAACCGTACAGCGTAATCCGGTAAGAACCTGCAGATTCGCGCACATCATTATTAAAGCCCTGATCCTGCAATCCATATATACCCCAACTACCACCACCCAATTGCAATGCACGACTTATCATATTAGATTTCAGCATATAAGGGAATCCACTATGCTGAGCTTCCTTCTTGAAATATATCTGGATAGTGGCACGACGAGCATTGTAAATAGAAGTATGAAACTGACGAATTTCACTGAATTCACTCAAATAAGTCTCCATACGTTTTATCAACGTATTCATCTGTTGTAACGTGCTTCCGTTAGGCAAGTTAGCATTTGCTGTCAACACAACCTCTTCATTGCGACTGAAATAGCTACCAGAATATACATCTTGAACGAACAAACGCAACGTACCACCTAAAGCTTTATCAACAATTGGTTTTATATTCTCTTTATAAGTAGAGCTACCTAAAGTATTATTATACAAATCAATCCAACGTCCTTCACCCTCTAATTTTTCAGGCAACAAGAATATCGGTAATCCAAAAGCCAATACTAACAACACACACACTGCCGAACGCCAACGACACAAGAATCGAATGAGTAGCACATAAAAATGATTAAAATAAACCGGAAAGCGCTTGGTAAATCTAAGAAAAGAAGTTAGAAACGAACCCATTTTCCCCAAACGAGAAGTCAAAGGTACGGAAGAAGTACATCTAACGGTAGCAGACAACATACCCGTTTGTTTCATCATGGCCGGAACAAAAAACAGAGCTACAAATAAAGAAACCGCCAAATTAATGATGACCACTGCTGCAAAATCTTGCAAATTAAGGCGCAACTTCTCATCAAGGAAAAATATAATAACCAAAGCCCCCATGGTAGTCAGCGTAGCAGCTAAGATAGACATGAAAGCCTTCAAATTGCGACGATGCAGAATGTGGTCGGTCATTACAATAGTGCTATCTATAATCAAATTCAACGAAACTGTAATACCTGCCAACGAATAAAGTTGCATCTCAAGTCCAAAAAGATAGTAAAAGATAAGTGCTACAGCTACATTCACCGTTAAGCTGGTTACTATTAAGAATAAATATTTAGAACGACGCGTAGTAAGCCATACAAAAGCTAATAAAATGAACACAGTAAGAGCTGTACGAAAATAAATCTTGTCCAACTCTGCGCGAATATACTCAGTAGCATCATAACTGGGATGCACTTCGTAACCGGGTGGCAACAATCTCTCTATTTGCTCCATCTCTCGATAAATGGCTTCGCTTAATTCCAATTGATTGACTGCCTCTTCGGCCGTAATAGAAAGATAGATAGAATTCAAACCATTGATGCGATAATAACTCTGAGGTTCTTCTTCAGTATGTGTAACAGTTACCAATTCATCCAAGCGAACTAACTTCCCATCCAAACAGGTTACCGTAATAAGTGAAGGATTGAATAAATGATTATCAGCCAAAGGCATCAATGCCACTCGAATCCACTGTTCTTTCCCCTGTCCGACTTCCATATTTCTAATACCAAGAAATTCCTTTTCATAGTATTGTCTTATGGCAGAAGTTATATCATCTACAGTAATTCCTAATTGACGCAAGTTTTCTCCATCATATTCTAACCTCCATTCCATCGGCGTAGCACCACTAACTTCTATCTTATAAATACCTTGCAAACGTGCTAAGCGGGGTTTAATCTGTTCCTCGGCATAACGCTGTATCAAAATAGGAGTTGAAGGAGCATTCAATGTGAATGAAATAAAAGGACGGTCGGCCGACTCTTCAGGAACCTTCATTCGAATAGTAGGATAACTAACACCATCGGGCAACTGACTCCAAGTCTGCCGAATAATGGTGGATGCCTCGAAACGCACGGCATCCACATCGGCATGTTTATCTAAATCTACCGTAATTTGCCCATAACCATTACCTGAAGTAGAATTTAGGTTTTTTATCCCTCGAATACGTGCCAACATACCTTCCAACTTACTAGTAACTTCCATCTCTACCACCCGAGATGAAGCCCCTGGCATACTAAACGACACCGTAAATCCCGGCAAACTGCGCGAAGGATTCAGCTTTACCGGCAACATAGGTATCAATGCCAAGCCCATCAATGACAGACAGACAAAGGAAACGATAACAGTAAATGAGGAAAGACGGTTCACGTTATTTTGAAATTGAAAATTAAAACCTTAATTATTATTGCAACGTATTATAGTCAAACTTCTCTGAAAGCGAAAAGCCTGAAGCAAAATCATGCAAAGTTAAACGACGAATTTTATAATATCCCAGCCAATAATTCTGTAAAGCCGAAATGTAATTACGTTGAGCCTCCTGTTGGCGGTTCAAAGCCAATGTCAAACTATTCACATCAGCCTTACCTATTATAAAACGTTGACGTGTTTCGTTGTATGCCATAATAGATAGATCCAAAGCCTCCTCAGCACTCAGCACTAAACGTTGTTGTACATTAAAGTCATTGACCGTCATAATCACCTCCTCCTCAATACTTATTTCTTCTTGACGAGCAGAAGTTTTCACCACATTTAGATTATTCTTGGCCATATTATACTTACCTTTTCGCACTCCCCAATCAATTAACGGAATAGACACACTAAGCGAAATCAACTCCTGTCGAGAAGGATTACGGAATACATCACTGAAACCTTCTGCCACTTGATTGAAACCAATACTAGCATCAACACTGGCATTGAATCGAGATTCTTTTTTAGTTCGATCTACATTCTGCTCGGCTTCTAAAACACTTTGACGCAATTCTAAAAACTTAGGATTGTTACTTTGAGCAGCAACCAATGCTTCATCCACAGGGATTATCAAAGATTCAGGACGACCAGGAAGAATTACCGTTATTTCGGTATTTTTTTCCATATTCAAAAAAGAGGCTAAAGAAAACATAGCTCGTTTTAAAGAACTGGTAGCATTCTGTAATGTATTTCGAGCATTTACGGCATCCAATTCCAAAGTTAATAGGTCAGCACGACTGATTGCAGCAATCTTCAAACGCTCCTTGCCTATACTATAAAGTGTATCGGTAGATTTCATATTTTCTTTAGCCAAATCATATTCAGCTTGCGACATAGCCAAATTGAAGAAATAAGAGGTTGCTTGTTCGGCTACCTGCTGGGCATTATAAATATACTCTTTCTTTACCTTTTCATACTTTAGCGGCTCTATCTTTCGCTCCCAACGGAAAGCATTGTATCCCAACAGACTTTGAGAATAACCTATACGCAACGGAACACTGGTGTATTGAGTGTATTTACCATTTCCGAAACTGCGCATATAACCTAAGTCGCTATTTAGGTAGAAGGTACCACCGGTCAAATCGAAATTCTGCCTTACCGAAAGGCTACCTGATGCATAAAACGATTGTTGACTACGATACACATCTAAATCTTGCTCAGAATCATACCGGCGAGTAATGTCACGATAGTATTGAGCCGGAGTCAGATTCAGAGTCAAACTTGGCAAACGATTGGCTTTATAAGTGCGATATTCCCAGTAACCTGCCAAATACATATTTTTGGTTCGAAAAGCTTCCAACGAACTGTCATTAGCTAAACGAATCGTTTGTTGTAAATCCAACGTGACACGCTGTTGTGCTTTAGGTAGAGTAATTATTGTTGTAAGCAACAATAGTATGGCTATTTTTCTTTTCATACAGTTTTCTTTCTATAAATGAACCAATATACTAAAGGTATAATAAACAAACTGACCAACGTTCCGATGGCCATGGCTCCAATCATGGCAATGGAGAGAGGTTTCTGTAATTCTGAACCCATGTCAAAAGAAAAGAGCAAAGGAAGCATGGCCAAAATGGTAGTAAGTGAGGTCATAATGATAGGGCGCAAGCGACGACGTCCTGCTTCGTGAATAGCCTCAATCAGAGGTACTCCAGACTTCCGTAACTCGTTGATTGCATCTATTTTAAGAATAGAATCATTAATAATGATACCACAAGTAACAATGATACCGATGGCCGACATCAGATTTAATGTATGCCCACACAACCATAACAACACCAACGAGAAAGCTACATCAATAGGGATTTCAAACAATACAATCAAAGGCTGTAAAAAACTTTCAAATTGGGCTGCCAATATAAAATACATCAACATGATAGAGATAAATAGTATTACTACCAAGTCATTCATCATCTGCTGGTTAGAAAAGAAACTACCTGAGAAGGCTGTATCCCAATGTCCGGTTGCATCTGTTATTTGCTTCACATTATTCATTAAATCGGGTACATTGTCCACATCATAGAAGTCGAAAGGTATATATTCACCATTACGTCCGGCAGTGAGTGTTTTCAAATCTTCACCGGGTTCTACCGTTATTAATTCACGCAGTGGAATATATCCCACCTCTCCTTGTGCGTTGGGTCGGGTAGCAATCAGTGTTTCTTGCAACATCTGGTTGATAGTTTGCTCCTCACCTACAATTGAAATAGGTAAATATTGCTGATAAGAGTGTAGCATTGCCACGCTGTTTTCCTTGAAAGCTACTTTTAAAGTACGATATAATTCATTGTACGAAACATTATAAAGTAATAGTTTTTCTTGCCGAATACCAATGTTTAGTTGGTTTTCAAAAGCTACACCGGTTGGTGTGACTCCTGTTTGATGAGTTATTTGTTGTTCTAATTGGCGTAATTCATTAGCTTGTGGTGCTCGATTTTTATTACGGGCATATAATTCGGCCACCACATCAGGTTCTCCAGTAACAAAGAGTTTTTCAAAGACTGTTTCAGGAGGCGAAAAAGCTATAACAGCCAAAGGATATTTCTCTTTTACTGTTTGATATATCTTATTTTGTAATGGTGTTATTTCTTCTGACGTCGCTGTTTTGAAATAGAGTTCAGCTTCTGAAGCCGACAGAGCTTGTTCTCTATTAAGCAGATAGTCTTGTTCACCCACCGAAGCAGTTTGTTCAATAAAGTCTTCTTGCAAGGTTGCAAACAAAGTTTCTATTCTGCTCCGGTTTTCATCAAGGTGAATGTTTTCATTCCACTCAATACGCACCATCAGTTCATTTTGATCTATTTTGGGCATACGTTCTTTGTCTATGAAGTTGAACATAAACACGCATAGTGGGATGGAAACCACACAAAAAGCTATGGATACTTTTTTATGTGCAAACACCCAATCTACTCCGGCATCATAGAATCTATCCAAAGTATGTTCTTTCAGTGGATTGTTAATGCGAATGCGTGAAAACCATGTATTGCGACGTAGTCCCGTACGATAAGCCAACATATAAAGAACCGGCAGTAGCATAATGCCCGTAAAGTAGGATACAAACAGACCTACGGCCACCGCAAATGCTTGATCATAAAACAAGGCTCCAGCAATGCCACTAATAAATATCAATGGTACAAATACAGCTACCGTAGTCAGCGACGAACTGAGCATAGGGGTAATCACTTCTGAGGTACCTACCACACATGCTCGTCTGATGCTATATCTACGTTCGCGATATTGTGATATATTCTCAGTAACAATAATACTACTGTCTATCATCATACCCAATGCCAAAATCAATCCCGACAACGATATGATGTTAAGTGACATATCAAACAGGTAGAAAAACAGAAAGCATGTCACGATAGATACTACCATACTGATACCAATAATAAGAGGAGAACGAACATCACCCAAGAAAAAAATTGATACGATGAAGATAAAAACAAATCCTAATGTCAGATTGTCTTTCAAGTTTGATATGGTGTAATCCAATAGTTCGGTCTGATTTCGGCTGACACTAAATTCTATGTCCGGATGCGATTGGCTGAACTGCTCCATTACCTGTGCTACGGCTTCCTTCATCTGATCCATATTTTCATCGGCCTGTTTAATCACAGCTAATGATATGGCTCTTTTCCCACCTGCCATAGCAATACCTTTTTCTTTTACCGGCACCACTTTAATGTCGCAAAAGTCTCCTAATCGCAATATGCGCCCCTCTTTTTGAATTAATATTTGGCGTATATCATCTATGGTGCGCAGCAAGGTGGAAAACTTTATATTGTATTCATAATATCCATCGCGCACGGTCATGCTTCCGGGCTCTACATTGTTTTGTGCCAATACCTGTTCTATTTCTTCTATCGTCAATCCCAACATCATCATTTGACTTTTGTCGGGAACTATCTGTACTTGTTGCTCTATCACTCCGGTCACATCCACCATAGCGACTTCGGGCAACTGTTCAATGCGACGTCGTATAACGTTTTCAGCAAAAAGGCACATATCCATAAAGCGTTCACTGGCCATATTTGCCTCCTCCAAACTGTCGTCTTTTGCATCGTCTTTCAATGTCAAGTTCAAGTAGAATACTGGTACATCTGTAGCACTGGCTTTTATCACCTTTGGCCGCTGAACATCTTTGGGTAATGCATTCATGGCCGCATCAATCTTTTCGTTTACCTCAATGAAAGCCAAATCGGTATTGGTTCCATATTCAAAACTTAAGTCAATCATGGCCGCTCCATCTCTGGTTCTACTATTCATGTCTGTCAGTCGAACCACCTGAATCAATTGTTGTCTAATGGGTGACACTACTGTATTCTCCAATTGACGAGCCGATGTATTTTGTCCCGATATTTGGACTGTTATCTGAGGTATGGCAATATCAGGTAATAAAGACACCGGCAACGTTTCATACGTCACCGCCCCTATTATGAAACAGGCCGTAAATGCCATCAGTACGGCTATAGGTCTCTTTATTAAGAAGTTCACCATCTTTTATTCCTCCACTACTGCTACAGGCGCTTCATGTGCTAAGTTCACGTTTCCGCTCACTATTATGGTATCTCCCAACTGCATGTCTGCCATTTCTTCAAGGCTATAGCTTTGGCTATTTTCCCACCCAGTCTTTACATAGTTCCAATAAGCTCTCCCATTTTTCAAGGTAAACACAACCTGTTTTCCTGATCGCAACACAACAGCACTTCTGGGTATCACCACTTGTTCATCCAACGTGCGACGGATATGAATACGTACATTCATACCACTGAATAAGCGGGGACTATGGACAGAGGATTTTACAGACACCATTCCCCTGGTATCTACTAACGGATTTATCTCTGTAATTTGTCCTTCACATTTTATTGAAGCATCCATATAAGGTGTAACAATCACTTTATTTCCTTTCTTAATCAAAGGCAATTCGCTTTCCAACACTGTGAAATCAACCTCCATCTGTCCGGTGCCAATAATCGTACAGAATGGTGTTGACGAATCGGGGGTATTATGTTCTTTCGCAAAAAGATTGGCTACCATCCCGTCTATAGGAGCTATCAACGTAGCATGTTCTTCTTCATGTTTAGCCAATTCATATTGAGCAACACGCTGGTCATATCCACTTTTTACGCGCGCTAATTTCATGATTTCGGCAGGTACTTCACTATGATTGTCGGCCGAATATCCTTGTCCAATCAATACATCTTTCAACTCTAACTTGGCTTGCTCCAATGCATCTGCTGCTTGAGCAGTTTGGTTTGTCAACCTGAATTTATCTAATTCTGCTATTTTCTGCCCTTTACGAACATAGTCACCGTTTTTTACATAAATATGTGCCACAATACCATCAGATTGGAATCTCAAGTCGGCTTGTTGTCGAGCAGTAACTTTACCATTGGTCACCAACTCATGTTCAAACATCTGCTTTTGTAACACCTGTATAGTCACATTGTTCTCTTCGCTTGGCAACACAGTTTCCACACCCTCCTCTACATCAGCCTCTTTCTTTATATCCGAGCAAGCAGTTAATAACAGAAACAATAAGCACCAATTAATATATTTCCTATTCATAGCGTAATATATTGCCGTTTATAAATTTATTAAAATTTACACAAAGGAAAGCTATTGGAATATAACCTCAAAATAAAAACTAATATTTATCTAAAACTTTATAATTCATTAACGCAAATTATTAGTTTTTTTTCTAAAATAGAGTTCTAATAATTATAAAAAATCACTATTTCAACTTACCCCACACAATATAATTATTATCATTCTCTGTGATACCACCCATCAGTTGCATCAAACGTTGACGTTCCGAATCCGATAAGTCTTTTTTATTATTCAATATTGTCTGTAAAGTTTCTTGTAAATGAGCAGGTTCCCAATTTTCGCAATAGTAACCATAACGACATTTAAAAGCAAAATATGTGATTTCTACTC
The DNA here is from genome assembly GCA_015060695.1 of Mediterranea massiliensis. Taxonomy (GTDB): domain Bacteria; phylum Bacteroidota; class Bacteroidia; order Bacteroidales; family Bacteroidaceae; genus Bacteroides; species Bacteroides massiliensis_C. The sequence goes on along the minus strand of SUYA01000004.1, from coordinate 136,730 downwards.
CACCAAACAAATCGTTCATTACTTTATAATAGCAACCACGCAAACTCTGTTTATCTATGATGTAATCAATAGGCTTTTCTGTACTAAACGTGTTTTCCGAAAGTTGTTTTTCAACCGCAACATCTCCGGTAAAGTATCCAGGTAACTCCCAATAACTATGAATAGGCATTTTGCCAGCGCTATATTCCATTGTGAATTGGGGTTTTAGACGGTTTCCTATGTGATGATAGAGTGTATCGGGACGCCGTTCCCAAAAAGTAAAAAGCGACACATCAAATGCCGTTGAATTTTTGTTACTATATACCTCGTTACTGAAGTCCGGTTGAATAGCCAAATGTCTTGAAGGAATAGTATCAAGGATATGACCATCAAAAGTCTGATTCCAAGCAACAAAAGGGAGATGTTTAAAAGGCAACAAAAAGACTTGAAGTTGAGATTTTTTAGTATCAGCTTTAAACATGCCTTTAGGTACTATAGTCGGTAAGGGAATACTCTGTACAAAGTTACCCTGCAAATCATAAGCCAATAACGCCTTAGCATTCCATGGAAGTAAATAAATACGATTTCCCGGTTCATCAATCTGTTCATCGTATATCAATTGATATTCACCCGGTCCTTGACCAAAAGAACCGATATTGGCAATGAATCGTCCTTTTTTATCAAACAACTTATATGGAATCTGTTGCTTTCCTTGTACTAATAAATAGTTCTCTGAAGCGATAACTCTACCCACTGGCACTAATGCTTCGTCACTTCCATCAAGTTTCAACAAATTCAGCTCTTCTACAAATTCCGAAAGAGGAAAAGTCAATGTATCACTTCCTAATTTACTATAATGGAATGTCCATACAGAATCACTATTTACCATTTCTACAGATGCCACAATAGGTTGTTCATCTAATGCTGATAACAATGAATACTCATTTTCATTTAGCCATTGCTTGCTACCTCCGGTACAAGCTGATAACAATAAGCCGATGAAACAAATTCCATACAAAATCTTTGCGCTCATAATCTTATTTTTTTAATAATTAGTAAAACTGTGGCAAAGATAAAGGAAAGCTCCTTAGATTATAAAACAATTATATAGACAATATCAATCATTACAAAACATGATAATAGGCTGATTATTAATAATATTCACATTTCATCATAAATATCATTATAGACAATACATCCTAAAATCGGCGTAAAAAGCCATCCAACGTGTCATCATCGGCTGTTAAACCAAACTTTTCACGTTTCAATCTTAATTTCTTGCGACTAATGGAAGTTCGGCTGATACAATATATATCAGAGAGGTCTTTGATGCTGACGCCAATCTTTATCAAGCAACAAAAATTGATATCTTTTTCGCCCAAAGCTGGATAAGCAGTTCGTAAGCGAGTGGTGAAATTTTCATAACTTTTATCTATTGTCATACGAATCTCTTCCCAATCTTCTGTCGATAAGGCTATGCGATTACCATTTTCATTCTTGTCCGATGAGTTCTCTTCCAGCGAAGGAATTTTATGAAACGACTTCATTCTGCGAAATAATGATTCTCGTAGTTGCGCTTCTTTTTCTCGCAAGAGAGCTAATTCACGCTCTTGTTCCAATAATCGATTAGCTTGATTAAGACGTATCTGTTGTTCATTCAACAACAACTTATCAGTCACCCGTTTGCGTCGTTGCCAAAAGTAATAAAAAGCAAAGCCACCCGAAACAAATACTAATCCTAAAATCAGCAACCCAATATCACGTCGTTGTTTAGCAATCTTCAGTTGATTCAATTCATTCTTTACTTTTTCATTTTCATAGTTCATCCTTGCCTCCAAATTTATCTCTCCATATAGTTTATCAAGCAAACTGGAAGATTCATCTAATGTCGATTCATATGCCAAACTGTCCTTTCCAACAGATAAATAAAATAACCTTAAACGACGAGCAGCCTCTTGAGCCACCCATGGATTCAGTGTTTGAGAAGCTTCATTATAATAAGAGATTGTAGAATCAAGATTTCCCATCATAGCAAATGTTGTTCCTTTCATTAACAAATAATAAGGCACTAGATTACGCGAATTACGCGATTCATAAATGGAATCAATCACCTGTATAGCTTTCCTATACCTGCCTTGTCGGGCAAAAGCATCAGGCAACGATTCAATCAAAAGTTTTTGCCATCTCCAATCCATAGCCGGTGCCATTTTAAAGAAAGCTGCCTGCGCCCGTTCCGGTTCTCCTGCTTGTAGCCATCGTTCCCCTAAGTTGTAATATACAATAGCCTTCTGCTTATCTGTTTGTAAAAGATCACACGCTTTACCAGCATACCACTCCATACTATCCAACATTTCTATTTCCTTCATTTTGAGAAAATAAACATTTGCCATACGTAGGGAGTCCAACATCTCTACATCGTCTTTCTTCTCCAAATTCTTCCCACAAGAAATACCTAAGAAAAGAAAAACCACATAAGGCATTATCTTTATTATTTTATATTGAAAAGCCACTGTTTTTAGATTCAAGTAACAAAATTTTTAATCAAAGGAAAAGAATATTTCTTATACCCACAAATAACTTTTTACCCATTAAAAATAAACACGATTTTTTAACTTCTTTTACAAGACTTTCAAATCAACTATGGCGTACAAAATACATAGGCGCATTTTTAATTGTACACCATATGATTATAACAACTCACAAAAAAAAGCGTGCAACTCACTGAGTTACACACTTTTTTAACATCAAGTTGTATAATGACTTTACTTGACTTCTTCAAAATCTGCATCTTGCACATTGTCGCCATGCTTGTCATTTTGAGCACCACCTTGGGCTCCGGCATTCATGTCTGGACCGGCTTGTGCACCACCTTGAGCGCCACTTTGTGCATACATCTCTGCACTGGCAGCTTGGAAGGCTGTATTCAGTTCGGCCATAGCTGCATCAACCGCAGCAAGGTCTTGTGCTTTGTGAGCATCTTTCAACTTGCTAAGAGCGGCTTCGATAGGAGCTTTCTTGTCAGCCGGCAACTTATCGCCAAGTTCTTTCAGTTGATTTTCGGTAGTGAAAATCATTGAGTCGGCTTGGTTCAGTTTATCAATCTTTTCGCGTTCCTTCTTATCTGCTTCGGCATTGGCTTCAGCTTCCGCCTTCATACGTTCGATTTCTTCCTTGCTCAAACCAGATGAAGCTTCGATGCGGATGGCTTGTTCCTTGCCGGTAGCCTTATCCTTGGCAGAAACCTTCAAGATACCGTTGGCGTCAATATCGAAAGAGACTTCAATTTGAGGTACACCACGACGTGCAGGAGCAATACCTGTAAGGTTAAACTGACCAATTGATTTGTTCTGTGCAGCCATCGGACGCTCACCTTGAAGCACATGAATAGTCACCTCTGTTTGATTGTCGGCAGCAGTAGAGAAGGTTTCTGTCTTCTTGCAAGGAATGGTTGTGTTAGCATCAATCATCTTGGTCATCACACCACCAAGAGTTTCAATACCCATTGACAGCGGAGTCACATCGAGCAATACCACACCCTTGATTTCGTCTGTCAACACAGCACCTTGTACAGCAGCACCTACGGCTACCACTTCATCCGGATTCACGCCCTTTGACGGAGCTTTACCAAAGAAGTCCTCAACCAATTTTTGTACCGCAGGAATACGAGTAGAACCACCCACTAAAATTACTTCATCAATATCAGCATTGCTCAATCCGGCATCACTCATAGCCTTCTTACAAGGTTCGAGACATGCTTGAATCAATCCGTGCGCCAATGCTTCAAACTTAGCGCGAGTCAACGTCTTTACCAAGTGCTTGGGCACACCACCTACCGGCATGATGTACGGCAAGTTAATTTCAGTAGATGTAGTAGATGACAACTCAATCTTTGCCTTTTCGGCAGCTTCCTTCAAACGTTGAAGTGCCATCGGATCTTGAGTAAGGTCGGCACCTTCATCGTTCTTAAACTCCTCTACCAACCAATTGATGATTATTTGGTCAAAGTCATCACCACCCAAGTGAGTATCACCGTTAGTAGAAAGCACCTCGAACACACCGCCACCAAATTCAAGGATAGAGATATCGAATGTACCACCACCAAGGTCGAACACAGCCACCTTCATATCCTTATTGGCCTTGTCAATACCATAAGCAAGAGCAGCCGCAGTCGGTTCGTTCACAATACGCTTCACTTCGAGACCGGCAATCTGACCGGCTTCCTTCGTAGCCTGGCGTTGAGAGTCAGAGAAATAAGCAGGTACAGTAATAACCGCTTCAGTTACTTCTTGACCCAAATAATCTTCGGCAGTCTTTTTCATTTTTTGAAGAATCATTGCCGAAATTTCTTGCGGAGTATATTTGCGACCATCAATATCTACACGAGGCATATTGTTTTCATTCACCACTACATAAGGTACGCGTGAAATTTCCTTTTGCACTTGGCTCCAGTTTTCACCCATAAAACGCTTGATAGAATAAATCGTACGCTTAGGGTTAGTGATAGCCTGACGCTTAGCTGGATCACCCACCTTACGTTCGCCGCCATCTACAAATGCCACAACCGAGGGAGTTGTACGTTTACCTTCACTATTAGTGATTACCACCGGTTCATTACCTTCAAATACTGACACACAAGAGTTTGTTGTACCTAAGTCAATACCAATAATCTTTCCCATAATCTTTTTCTTTTATTTTTATTCGTTATTATTCAAGTTTATTCTGCCGGAGCTTTGTCGCGCCAACAATAACCTATATACAAAATTTGTGCCAAAATGTTTTTCGTTGTCAAAGAAAGATTTTCCCTGCCATATTGTCAGTTTTCATTCTCCTATTGGCAGAATATATCCCTATTTTACATGACATTTCTGCCACAAACAAGAAGAGGAAGACCCCCTTCTGTCCTCCTCTCCTATTCCTTATTCTTATCTATAGATTACATATCCACCTTCCACAATCCGTGCAAGTTGCAGTATTCATACACCGCCACCGCCTTTTCATCGCCTAATGCAACAATAGCTTCCGGTTTATCCTTCAGATTCACATGAATACCGCCATTCTCTGTTTCCACATAAATAAAGGCGATGTGATGTTCAGGAAGCATGGGATGATGTACACTACCCACCTCAATTTTCAACTTATTATCCTCCAACTGAGTCACAAAAGGGATATGCTTTTCGCCACTGGCCTCCACCGTATTGGGTACCAACTCTTGCATCTTCTCTCCGCAGCACACCACAGGAACACCCGAATCAACCATTTTCACTATCACATTGCCACAGTGGGCACATTTATAAAACTTTGTAGCCATAATTATTATTTTTATCAATTAAACATTTTCTCTTTCTTTGCTGCAAAGATAGCCGTATATTCATACCCTACCAACCGATAAAATCTATCGGTCTATTGATAAAACCAATAAGCAGACTAAAAAGTTCAAAAAAAATAATATTTCTTATACAAATATTGAGGCATTAATACCAGCCACAGCATGGTTTACCCCATTATTTTCCCACAAACTTCCGATAAAACATCTGCATTACATCAATAAGCTCAATCGGTAACCGTTTCAGCACTTCCGTACTGATATATTTTGGCACACCCCCATAGTAATCCTTCGCAATACCTCCGGCAATAGCTCCCATCGTATCAGCATCACCCCTTAATGAAACCGCCAATCGGATAGCACTTTCAAAGTCTGTACTTTCCAAAAATCTCCAATGTCTTTTCATCCGCCACCCCATTATAATAGCGGTCAAGCACCTTTCGGAACAAATCATCATCCGCCACCTCATTAAACAACGTCATACACGAACAAACCTTCATCGCATCCAAATGGCCGAACACACCTACTGCACTTTTTCCTTTCAAAGCCAAGAAAGCCGAAGTAATCTCCCGTAACCTTGCCCCAAGAAGCGGATGATTCAAATAAGCCCTTGCCTCCTCTATACCATCAATACCATAATTATTAAGAATTCTCACTCATTTCCAATCCCTTCAGTTGCGGAAAGATGTACCATATCCAATGCCCACGCTTCCTTCCATTCCTCACTTCATCCAATGCGATTGGGTACATCAGCTCTTGAACCTGTACGAATCGTTCCAACGATGATAGACTATCTTTCATGTTTTTTATTATTATACTTACTGGCGGAATTAATTTAGTGCGTACTTAATTCCGCCAATAGGTTAATAGAAATATAATTATTGCTTCTATCATTACGATTATTTTTTAGAATCCTTATCTATTAAAGATAGATTAAGTGTTTCAACCATATTTCTTATATTTGGATTATTATTCAGTATTTCGTTGTATTCTTCTTTCGTTATATTTCGATATATTGTTGTTTCAGGATAAATAGTTGGTTTAAGTTCTGGCTGACAGCAATGAAGATACATAGGAATATCGTTTCCTACACTTTCAAAACCGGGGTACAATCTCGGTTTTGTATAAGGTTGACCTGGAGTAGATATATATTCGTAATAACTTGTATTTATATTTAATAGATAGTTCATATCTTTGGGGAAATTCCTAATTATAACTTCTCTAAATTTTTCTTCGTCAAATTCACTATCTATGCCATATTCTGTTTCATTATAAAATTCCCTACATATTAAGTCATCCCATTTTAGAAAGTCCATTACAACATTTGTATGATTCATGCATAATAGATAATATAAAGCTGTGTCTATTCCCCAAGCATTTATCACTCTATATTTCATACTCCTATAACTCCAAAAGATATTCTCTTTTGTTAGTTTTCGTTGGCTTTTTCCATCATGCACCATCAATACTGCTATCCATTGATAAAGAAGCAACTTAGCCTCTTCCACAGAAATTCCCTGAGAGGTTTTCGACATAATATATAGGTAGGCATTGATATATGTGCAGTTTTTTAGTTTTTCAATATCTAACTTAAACCATGGTGCGTTAATAAATCTTCGACATAAACCGAAATAAAGTTCTAAATCGGTCAGTTCATCAATATGTTTATACACAGTTTCTTCATTGAGAAATTGGATCATTAATTTCCCACAAGATATTCCATGATACTTATTCCAACAATCTTCTATCGCATCAGCATAGCATGGATGCCAATTAATAATCCAATCTTCATTCAGGGATGGTTTGTAATAATTAAGACGTTTACATATCCATTCAGTATCACTCATACTACCGGTAAGAAGCGCTAATCCAACTTTTCTTTGCTCAACTGCAGGTAGAGTCAAGAACGCTTTCCTTAGTTTAGTTCCTGCATATCGTACTCGTTTACTTTTCTTGTTCATGTACCATTGAATCAGTTGATCCAATGATTCATTCTCATCTTCAAGAATAGTATATTGTCTGAATTGTAGTCTTTCATCCACATAGCTTTTCCAATCCGGATTATCATATATTTCCTTAATTATCTCGGAAACATGTCGGTCTATTGCTAAAAGAGAATCTATACTATTCATATAAACTGAGGTTATAAATGCAAATATATATATTAACTCATAAATGTCCAATAGAAATCGAAATAGTTTTTTAAAATGATTGATATTTAATTTGTTAGGGCGGAATCAACGTTCACACACTATATAATATTGAAGTACAGGCACCTGCGCACTTCTATATTATTACAGTATCAACCCATGATATGATGATGATACCTAAAATACCCTACAAGAAAGGTGCTTACTATATCTTTGATAGAGGCTATAACGACTTCGACAATTTGTTCAACATTGAACAGATAGAAGCGACCTTTGTAGTTCGTGCCAAAAAGAATCTTAAGTGCAAACAAATCTTTTGGTAACGGAGACTTCCGAAGAACGTTTTATCGGAGTCAATCATTGAGTTTACCAATTATAAAAGCTATAAAGATTATCCGATTCCGCTAAGAAGAGTCATTTATTTTGATGAAGAACAGAAACGTGAATTTGTCTTTCTGACAAACGATTTTAAACTTCCTTCACTTGTGGTAGCAGAACTTTATCGTAACCGATGGAGTGTAGAGTTGTTCTTCAAATGACTCAAGCATCACCTCAAAATCAATAATTTTTAGGAAACAAGCGAGAATGCCGTAAGAACACATATCTATTGTGTCATAATTACTTACTACTTAGTAGTAATTTAAAGCACGATCTGGAACTCGAACGGTCGGTTTATGAAATCCTGCAAATAATCGGAATCTCACTTACTGATAAAACTCATTTGAGAGACCTCTTCGACAAATCAAATATCAACAATGTCAATGAACGATTCGGTTCTAGTGAACCAAGTTTATTTAATTTTTAATCGTCCACTTTTTTAGTGGACAATAGTGATATCATTAATATTAGAAATATCTTCTAAATCATTGATTGTTATGGAAAATTCGTTGTATATATGATTCATATATTCCTCTTCTTTAGGATGAATAATGCCGTCAGCTTTCATAACGTGTGACAATACTTTTATGATTGCATATTTTTCTATTGTTGTAAAATTATTCATATAGATTGATTGTAGAAAAAATTGTGATAAGAATCATTCCCAATATTTAGAATATACAAATTTTCCCTTGCACGAGTTATCGCCGTATATATAGTTTGAGGAGACATGGGACGGTATGCCGTATTATGTAATGCCAAGTCACTTTCAAGAATAACAATAACAGAAGGAGACTCCCAACCTTTGAAGCTTTGTATAGTAGAAAGTTTCAAGCAACGCTTATCAGTAGTAAACAATTGTTTTCTTGTTCGCTCAATTGCTTCAAAATCTCTATTAAATTTCCAATTAACAGGCTTTTGATCAGTAATCCTATGTATTTGCTTTAAACGATCTAATACTTCGGTTGAAATAAAGGTTATTTCTGTTTGCTCTTTTGTTGCTTGACGATAACTAAAGTCAATATTGCGAAGTAATTTGGTTGATGAAGCAAGCACAACAAAATCTCTTGCTTCATTATTGTCATTATTAATGATATTAATTATATTGTCAACTATGGCATCCAAAGTATTATTTTGACGAAGATCAATATAATTTAGAATTTGGAAATTAAGTAAATTCGGTAATTTATTATCTATAGCTATATTATCGGTGGGCAAAGTTGTCATAAATTTTGTTTGAAAAGCAGTCGCAAGATCTGAAAGACGTGGATTAGTAAATCTTCGACTGTTTGTTAATTTTCGATTCCATTCTCCACGAATTATACCTATACGAATATCACCATTTACATCCAAAGGTCGGTGATATAAATTTTGTTTGGGATCTCCAAACACTACTAGTTCACCATCTGGTTCAAGAAGAAAATTCCGTATGATAATGTGAAGCCATTCTGTTGTAAAATCTTGTACCTCATCAATAAAAATAGCTGAATACTTTTTATAATCTCTAGCATTATCAAAAAAAGTCTCATTTTCATATGAACTAAATTCCACATGTAACTGACATTCTGCAGCGCGTATCCTAAAAAACTGATGATAAGGATAAATGTCTATTTTTTCCCAAGAGAAATCTTCTCTAATTTCAGATAGCCGAAGCTTTAAGTAATTAGCTAAAGTAATATTATAGGTTAACACCAAAACATCACCTCCGGTTCTTTTCATGGCATTTACCGCTCTAAATGCTAAAACTTGAGTTTTTCCAGAGCCTGCAACTCCACTAATTTTTTGTTGTGTCATACTGCTTTCCGATAATCGTTTCTGTACACCAATCGGTTGCATATCAATACGTCCTTCTTGATAGAAATGCCAAGATGGAGATATTATCTTGGCCAATTTTCTTTTCACTACGTCATCAAAAGCATTATTATTATAAAGGAAACCTATTGTAGTATATAAATTTTGTGATACATCTTTATTTTCTATTAGTTCCTTACCGAAAATAAATGTGAAGTTAACATTATTATTTTTATATCCTAAGATATTCATTACCTCTTTTTGAGTGTTTTCTGAGAATACAACAGCCTTTTTGATAAGACTAAAGTTCTTGCTATTCTCTATCGTGCTCATCAAAAGTTCTTCTATGCAATCCTTAATACTAGATTGACAAAGATTTATTATATCAATGGGCGATTGATATTTATGTCCATTAATAGTTATTTCTTTTTTATTATTTGAAATCGTACAATCTTTAAGGTTTTCCTCAAATATATTAAAAAGAAGTACCCCTTTGTTTGGCCTAACAATAATAAAATCAACTACTACCTCATTAATTACAGCATCAATATACATTACATCATCTACAGACAAAATATTCTGTAACCGCAATGCTACTCTTGCTTTTTTAGGCGATAACACATTGTTTTGTATCAGTAAACGTAAGTCATATTCATCATATATCACATCTTGTTCCTTACCTACTAAAGTCAATTTGTTAAGGTCAATTGATGCACCATTATACTCAAAGCACCTTGTAAAGCATGTATAAGGATGCCCAGTTCTCTTTGTGCGTGCATAACGTACACTATCAATCTGGCTGAAATAGTTTTGTTCTCCAAAAACAGAACAAAACTTTTCAATTCTATAAGCAGCACCATTCTTAGGACCGATACATAAAATAAAATGTCTCCCATGTGCAGAAGCCACCATTCTTGCGATTGCTCCTAAGTCAATAGTTGTAACATCCAAAATGTTTGAAAAAACATGGATTACATTATTATATCTATATCCAATAGCATTAAGTGTTTCTCCTTCAGGAATATCGTTTGTAGGAAGAAAAAGATTCTTCACATCTATTTCAACTGTACCACGCGTAAGGGTACGAATATTAACGTTAGCTCGTTCTATAGCACCACGAGAAGGCTCAATAAGTGTGACTTTTCTAATCCATTGAAACAGATTATGCTGCCTTAAAATCTCAATTATAGTAGCAGAGCCTATACCTTGACCACACCCCCAGTCAACTATTTCTATACTTCCTCGAATATTATTAAAAGGAAAATTCATCATTGCAACTCGACACTTTGCTACATGCATATCTCCATATGCTGACACATAACAATTTAGTGCTACATCGCTATTCAACCTATCTTTACCATGATTCAGTTCTGGATGTGTCCATGGTTTTCCCCTATATTCTTTAGGCAAAGCATTGTGACAATAGTCAATAATGTCATCAATTCTATCACATTGTAGTATATCTTCTGCATATGACATACTCTATTTCCCTGTTATGGTATCTCCAAATTTATTTCCTTGATGATACTGCCAGTTTTCATAAGCTAACCGTTTGGTTGTATTGGCATAGCAGTATTCACATAGGTGAGGACATGTATTATATTCTCCTATATCTTTAGAAGCCATACATTCGCAAAACTTACGCTGTCCTATGTCTTTTTTATGTGTACTAATAAAGAAATGATGATTAGGCAAAGATATTGCACCTTCTGGCAATTCAGGCTTTCCAAACAAAGTCGGAGCAGGAATCGTCTCAATCTTTACTTTCATAAAATCCATCAAATCCTTGTCGTTCCATGCAAGCCGCGTAATGAGATCGCCATCGATACATCGATTATGATGAATTCCATACTCTGTTATATCTATTTTCTCTCCACATGTAGCAAGTTCGAAGTTCCAACCACGTTCACGATTCATAGCAGAAAGTTTATATGCAAACTCTTTCATTTGCTCTATTTCCCATTCAGTATAAGAAATACCACTAACTTCAAGATTATGTTTAACTTTCTTATACATACCTATGTCGGCATAGCTAAAAACCATTTTTTCAGTATCATCTTTCAATTGATCGCCAATATTCTGCACTTTACATAGTAATTCATCTACAGATATATTATCTGTTAATATCATGGGATCAAACCGCCAAATCACTGCACCTTTTCCAAGCTGTTCTACAAGTAACTTGAAAGTCTCAATGCGATATGAAAGAGAAGGAACTTTTTCTAATCCCTCTTGTTCATAATCATTCAGTGTATATTGAATATAACATTTAATATTTCTTTCTTTTAAAAAAGATAGATACGGCAATAAAGGACGTGGATTCTTTGACCAAAACACTATAAAACGAATATTTTCATAAGAAACGTATGACTTCACTCCATTGAACGGATTCTTCCATGCAGAATAGCCTTTCTGTAACCTATGAAAAAACCAATCTGCATAAAATGCAGGTATATCAGTACTTCGGCTAGCAGAAATAATTAAAGGAGCTTGCATCGAAACTAATTTTCCATCATCGGTTAATCGTTCTATTTTATCCCATTTTGCCATACAAAAGAACAAATTTATCTTATCTGTAAATTATGGTACAAAACTAAATAGAATAAAAAAAGAATCCAACAAATATACTCGTTATTTTCAAATACAGGCCTTATAAACATTAAAAGTAATAATTATAAATTTGCAAAATAAAATTTACACCAGTTGCCATGAAGCCACATTTCACCGGTTTAAACGGTTAAAAATGTTAAAATTGACATTTTCAGCCTCCAAAACGGCTGTATTGCGTCTGTTTTGTGCGCCGAAACTATCAGTTTCTCCCATAGAAACAAAGTGTTTCACAGCTTGAAACAGAGTGTTTCAGCATACGAAACAAACTGTTTCAAGCACTTAAAACAAAGTGTTTCATACTGATGGAACAGATAGTTATCTCGTTTTTCGGGCAATAACAAAAAGAGTGTGTGACATTAAAAAACTAATGTCACGCTAATGTCACACCTAATGTCACACTTTCGTTTAACATTTTCTGCGCTCATAATCAGCCCACTAACCCACTATTTTAACAGTTGTGTGACATTGTGACATTAAAATCACGAAAAAACTTCTGAGAGAAGATGCATGAAGCCGGTTTCAAGAGAGTGCATGGATGGTGTAGAGGACGTGGACGGCCTCTTCTACGGTGCGCACATCTTTGACCAGCATGCTGCGACGGTTGTTCTGCTCGCGAAGGTCGCAACGACGGGTTTCCTGCATCATGTACTCTATCATCTTGCCAAAGGCGGCCGACTGATAGTAGGGACTGTCGGGGTTGCTGACGAAGAAAAGTGTCATGCGACCGCCTTTTAGAAAGACTTTCTCTACTCCCAAGCGGGCGGCCAAACGGCGCAGGGTGACTATGCGCAACAGTTCTTCGGTTTCGCGAGGGATGGGACCGAAGCGGTCTTCCAACTGGCTGCGAAAGGCCTGCACGTCTTTCTCTAAGGTCAGCCCGTCTAACTCGCGGTATAGCAACATCCGTTCGCTACTGCCGGTGACGTAATCGGCCGGCAACAGCAGTTCGAGGTCGCTTTCCACCTGACATTCATCCACAAATTGCTCGCCACTGATTTGTCCGCTATCGTCGGCACTTTGTTGGTCTTGACGGACATAGAGGTCGGAAAACTCGTCGTTCTTCAGTTCGCGCACGGCTTCGGCCAGGATTTTCTGATAGGTCTCATAGCCTAAATCGGCAATGAATCCACTCTGTTCGGCTCCCAACATATTGCCGGCCCCACGAATGTCGAGGTCTTGCATGGCGATGTGAATACCACTGCCTAAGTCGCTGAAGTTCTCGATGGCTTGCAAGCGGCGGCGTGCTTCTTGGGTCAACGTAGAGAGCGGAGGGGCCAACAGGTAGCAGAAGGCTTTCTTGTTACTGCGCCCCACCCTGCCTCGCATCTGGTGCAGGTCGCTCAAGCCGAAGTTCTGTGCCTGATTGATGATGATGGTATTGGCATTGGGTATGTCGATGCCGCTCTCTACAATAGTGGTGGCCAGCAGGACGTCGTAGTCGTAGTTGACAAAGTCGAAGATGATTTTCTCCAGCTCTTGGGGTTCCATCTGACCATGTCCGATGCAGACGCGGCAATCGGGGATGTTTCGTTCTATTAATGCTTTAAGTTCGGGCAGGTTACTGATGCGGTTGTTTACAAAGAACACTTGCCCGTTGCGACTCATCTCGAAGTTGATGGCATCTACAATGACTTCGGGGTTGAAGGTATGCACCTCGGTCTGAATGGGGTAACGGTTGGGCGGCGGTGTCTGGATAACACTGAGGTCGCGTGCTCCCATCAGGGAGAATTGCAGGGTTCGGGGAATGGGGGTGGCTGTCATAGTCAAGGTATCGACATTGACCTTGAGTTGGCGCAGTTTCTCCTTGACGCTAACCCCAAACTTCTGCTCTTCGTCGATGATGAGCAATCCCAGGTCTTTGAACTTGACGTCCTTGCCCAAGATGCGATGGGTACCAATGAGGATGTTTACTTCACCACTCTCTAATGCTTTGATAACGGTCTTGGCTTGTGCTGCCGTTCGGGCACGGCTTAGGTACTCTACCCGACAGGGCAATTCCTTCAGACGCTCTTTGAAGGTTTGAAAGTGTTGGTAGGCCAAGACGGTGGTAGGCACCAAGACGGCTACCTGCTTATTGTCGGTCACGGCCTTGAAGGCGGCACGAACGGCTACTTCGGTTTTTCCGAAGCCTACATCGCCACACACCAAACGATCCATGGGACGGGCGCTTTCCATATCGGCTTTGACATCGGCCGTTGCCTTGCTTTGGTCGGGGGTGTCTTCATAAAGGAAGCTGGCCTCTAACTCTCGTTGCAAGAAGCTATCGGGGCTGAAGCGGAATCCTTGCTCCTCGCGGCGCTTGGAGTATAGCAAAATCAAGTCACGGGCAATATCTTTTATCTTCTTCTTGGTGCGGTCTTTCAACTTTTCCCATGCGCCCGTTCCTAATTTATTAAGAGAGGAGGCTTCACCCTCTTTCCCTTTGTACTTCGACACTTTGTGCAGGGAGTGGATGGAAACAAACACTACGTCGTCGTTACGATAGACCAGCTTAATAACTTCTTGGGTGGTGTTGCCATTGGGGATGCGCTGCAGCCCCACGAAACGTCCCACTCCGTGGTCGGTATGTACCACATAGTCGCCGGGGGTAAACTGGTTGAGTTCTTTCAGCGACAGGGCCACCTTGCCGCTACGGGCACGGTCGCTCTTCAGGTTGTATTTATGGAAACGGTCGAAGAGTTGGTGGTCGGTAAACAGACAGATTCGCAAGGTATGGTCGGTAAAGCCTTCGTGCAGGGTTCGCTCCACCGAGGTAAAGGCGATGTCGTCGCCACGGTCGTCGAAGATGGCACGGATGCGTTCGGTCTGCTTACGGCTATCGCTACAGATATAAATGGTGTAGCCCTGTTCTTGAAACTCTTTGAAATGGGTGGCTACTAAGTCGAAATTCTTATGAAAAATGGGTTGAACGGCGGTATCGAACTGTAACGAGGCATCGGGATGACCGGTAGGCTTGTTGCCAAATTCCATCCGTCGGTAGTCGAGGGCTTTCATCATAAATTCACCGCCGTCTATCAGTTTGCCTTCCAAAGTGATGACATTACTCTCTTCGGCTTCGCGGGCGGCAATGGCTTGGGGGGTCAATGCTTCGCCGTAAACCGTATCAATCCGTTCGCGCAACCAAAATAGGTCGCGCATAGCCAATATGGTATCGCTCGGCAGGAAGTCGAGAAAAGAAATCATGTTACTGTGAGTTGCCTCGCCCAAACCACGACTTAAATCGGGAACAATGACTACTTCTTTCTGCTTCTCCTTAGAGAGTTGTGACTGGACTTCGAAGGTGCGCAGACTTTCTACCTCGTCGCCAAAAAAGTCGATGCGATAGGGGTATTCGGAAGAAAAGGAGAAGACATCGATGATGCTGCCGCGAACAGCATATTGGCCGGGTTCATAGACATAATCGACATACTCGAAACCGTAGTTGCGCAACACTTCGACTACAAACTGCATATCCACCCGTTCGCCTTGATGCAGTTTCAAGGTTTTTTCTTTCAACTCTCGGCGTGAAACAACCTTCTCGGCCAGTGCGTCGGGATAGGTCACTACACAGAGGCCGGGTTCTTCCTTCTGCAAGCGGCTTAGCACTTCGGTGCGCAATATTTCGTTGGCAGCATCTTTTTGTCCGTACTTGATGGCACGACGAAAAGAAGAGGGAAAGAAGAGTACTTTCTTCTCGCCCAGTATTTGTATTAAGTCGTGGTAGAAGTAACCGGCTTCTTCCAAATCGCCAAGAATAAAGACGAAAGGAGATTGGCCGCGCTCTACCAGTACACTGGCCAAAAGAGAGGCTGCCGATGTAGTCAGACCACCACAATAGAGGTGGCGAAGGGTAGGATTCTTTAGAACACGATTTAAAGCCTCTACATGAGGATGAGCCTTATAGCGCTGTTGCAGTTCGTTCAGGGTCATACGTTCCGGATTGTAATAATCGTTTATAAACGCCAGCCGGCAGGAAACAACGGATGTCCTTGCCTTGTGCCAAGGATTCGCGAATAAAGGTGGAACTGATTTCCATAATGGGCGAATCGACTAAGCGAGCCGTAGGTGGCAGAGTAGCCTCATCGACGGGGTAGCCGGGACGAGGATATATCAATAAATGGTTTTCATTCAAAATGGTGTCGGCCTTATACCAACGGGGAAAGAGTTGCCAATTGTCCGAACCGATAATCAAATGGAATTCACGACAGGGATGGATTTCTTTCAATCGTTGCAGGGTGTTGACTGTATAGGAGGGACGCGGCAAATGAAATTCGAAATCGGAAGCACGGAATTTGGGATAGTCGGCTACGGCCATCTGCACAAGTTCTAAACGCAATGTGTCGGGCAATAAGGTCTGTCCTTGCTTTAAGGGGTTACAAGGACTCACAAGAAACCATAGTTCATCCAATCCGGCAAATTCACACAGATAGTTGGCCAGAGCCAAATGACCGATGTGTATCGGATTGAACGAGCCACTGAATATTCCGGTACGTATCAATTCATTTCCCATAACGATATCTTCTTCGTTGCTCTTCTCGCGCGATACTTATTATTTATTTAGGAAATCTTGCAGCACCTTCAAGGTTTCGGCTTTTGCCACTTCCAGGTCGTCGTTGACAATCTGCACATCGAAACGAGGTGCAAAGGCCAACTCAAATTCAGCCTTGGCAATGCGACCTTCTATCACTTCAGGGGTATCGGTGGCACGGCCATAGAGTCGTTTGCGTAATTCAGCAATGCTGGGAGGCTGAATGAAAACCGACAAGGCACGATCGCCATAGAAATGCTTGATGTTACATCCACCTACCACATCAACATCGAACACCACATTAAGACCGGCTGCCAACTGTTTTTCTACTTCAGCCTTCAGTGTGCCATAGAAGCGATCGGGATAGACCTCTTCATACTCTAAGAATTCGTCATTGGCAATGCGCCGACGAAACTCTTCGGGCGAAAGAAAGAAATATTCTACTCCATGACGTTCGGCACCACGCGGCAAACGGCTGGTAGCCGAAATGGAGAAGGCTAAATTCAACCCTTGTGTCAACAGGTAGTTGATGATGGTACTTTTGCCTGAGCCCGATGGGGCAGAAAATATAATCAGTTTTCCCATACCTAAATAATATTACATTACATTACATTCAAGACTTGTTCTTTGATTTGTTCTAATTCGTCTTTCATTTGAACTACAATTTTCTGCATCTCGGCATGGTTCGATTTGCTACCGAGGGTATTGATTTCGCGGCCCATTTCCTGTGCTATGAAGCCAAGTTTCTTTCCTTGTCCGCTACCGTTCTCCAGGGTGTCGATGAAATATTTCAAATGATTGGTTAGACGTTGCTTTTCTTCGTTTATATCCAACTTTTCTATATAATAGATTAGTTCTTGTTCCAGACGATTCTTGTCGTAATCCACACTGATGGTCTTTTGCAATGCCTCAACAATGCGTTCTTTAATTTTAGCTACGCGCTCTTTTTCAAAAGGTTCTACTGACGACAACAACGCAGCAATATTGTCAATCTTTTCACGAAACTTCTGTTCAAGAGCTGTTCCTTCTTGTTTACGAAAATCCACCAACTGTTCAATAGCCTCCAAGACTGCCTTACGCACTGTTTCCCACTCTTCATCTGTCAACTCTACTACCTCGGTTTTTGCCATTACATCGGGCATTCTCAACAAAGTAGAAAACCAATCGGAAGGAAGCGGAATGGACTGATTTTCTGAAATGTATTTAATACGTTCGTAGTAAGCCAAAAGCAACGCTTCGTTGATGGGGGTTGCCATTTGAGCTGCCTCATTTTTCTCTATCCACAACGAGAAATCGACCTTACCACGCTCTATTTTTTTCGACAATTCCGTGCGGATTTCCATTTCCTTTTCACGGTAAACAGGGGCTATGCGAGTCGATAAATCGAGTGCTTTGCTATTGAGTGACTTTACTTCTACATGAACTTTTTTATCGGGCAGTTCAACGGTCGATTTACCGTAACCCGTCATTGATTGTATCATAATGCTTATTAAAGTTTTGCGCAAAATTACTCGATTATTTTAATTACTGAAAGAAAACCCGTAAATTTGTCAGCTGATTTAGTAAAAGAAGAAAAACATGTCGTGTATCCTACATATCGAGACCTCTACATCTGCCTGTTCGGTAGCCGTTAGCGAAGACGGACAGAATGTATTTGAGAAAAAAGATTTGAAAGGCCCATCGCACAATGTGGCATTGGGATTGTTTGTTGATGAAGCATTATCGTTTGCCGATAGCCATGCCATACCGTTAGATGCCGTGGCTGTCAGTTGTGGTCCCGGTTCTTATACCGGACTGCGCATCGGTGTTTCCATGGCAAAGGGGCTTTGTTATGGCCGGGATTTGAAACTGATAGCTATTCCTACACTCAAAGTACTCAGCGTTCCGGTATTGCTCTATTACGATTTACCCGAAGACGCTCTATTATGCCCCATGCTCGATGCCCGCCGAATGGAAGTTTATGCAGCCATTTACGACCGAGCCTTACAACCGATTCGCGACATAGCTGCCGATATTGTAGATGAAAATTCGTACATTGAATATTTGGAAAAGCAACCGGTCTATTTTTTCGGAAACGGAGCTGCCAAATGCAAAGAAAAGATTACACACCCTAATGCACACTTCATCGACAACATACATCCACTGGCCGGCATGATGTTTCCGCTAGCCGAAAAAGCCATTGCTGAAGGAGACTTTAAGGATGTAGCCTATTTCGAACCTTTCTACTTGAAAGAGTTCATTGCTGGTACACCAAAGAAATTATTGTAAAGATTATAAATAGAAATTAAATAATAAGCATCCATGCAATATAATACACAGAGAAAAAAAATGGCATTGCCAGAATATGGACGCAGCGTTCAGAATATGGTTGACCATGCATTGACGATTGAAGATCGTGCAGAAAGACAACGATGTGCCAATACCATCGTCAGCATCATGGGTGGAATGTTTCCGCATCTTCGCGACATTCCCGACTTCAAACATAAGTTATGGGATCATTTAGCTATTATGTCCGATTTCAAATTGGACATAGACTATCCGTATGAAATTGTTCGAAAAGAACAAATCGACACAAAACCAGACTGTATTCCCTACCCCAATACCCGTATTCGTTATCGACACTACGGCCGCACGCTGGAGGTATTGATAAAGAAAGCCATTGAACTTCCTGAAGGTGACGAGAAAAACAATCTGATAGCCTTGATAGGAAACCACATGAAGAAAGATTATATGGCTTGGAACAAGGATGTGGTAGAGGACCAAAAGATTGCTGACGACTTGGCCGAACTATCGGAAGGCAAACTGCAGTTAACCCCCGAACTGATTGACTTGATGCAAAAACGCCTTAATTCCACTCAGAAACCGTATCAGCAAAACAACAATCGGAATAATAACCGAAATAATAATCGGAACAATAACCGAAATAATAATCGAAATAATAATCGTAAGCGTTTTGATTCGAAGAAGTGACGTATATAAAATAGGTGTACTCAACAAGCCTCATGGCATTCATGGTGAGTTGCAATTTAGCTTCAACGACGATATATTCGACCGTGTAGAAGCCGAATACATCATTTGTATGATGGACGGAATATTGGTACCTTTCTTCATTGAAGAGTATCGTTTTCGTTCGGAAAGCAGTGCCCTCATTAAATTAGAGGGAATAAATAGTGCCGAACAAGCACGCCGTTTTACCAATGTAGAAGTTTATTTCCCTACAGCACAAGCCGAAGCTGCCGATGACGGAGAAATCAGTTGGAATTTCTTTGTAGGATTCGAGGTTTTTGATGTTATCCGAGGACGTTTAGGAGAAATAACCTACATAGACAATAGCACCATCAACACCCTGTTTGTTATAGATTTTAACGGTGAAGAACTACTGATACCGGCGCAAGAAGATTTTATTATCGACATAGATTCTCAAGCAAAGACAATCCGAATGAAACTGCCCATGGGACTTCTTACGTTAGAGGAAGCAGAAGAAGAGGAATGACATTATAATAAGGTATAGAGATATGGCAAAGAAACGAAGCAAAGCTTTTTGGAGCAACATTAAGTTTAAATACAAATTGACCATCATCAACGAGAACACTCTTGAAGAATTGGTCGGATTGCATGTATCCAAACTAAACGGATTGTCGGTATTGTTATCTGTGCTCCTCGTATTATTTCTTATAGCTTCCTTGATTATTGCCTATACCCCCCTGCGCAACTACCTTCCGGGATATATGAATAGTGAGGTGCGTGCCCAAATTGTAGAAAATGCTTTACGGGCTGATACATTATCTGAATTGTTGCAAAAACAACAGCTATATATTTTAAATATACAAGACATTTTTGAAGGAAATATTAAGACTGACACAATACATTCCATCGATTCGCTAACCATCTTGCGTGAAGATACCTTAATAGAACGAAGTCAACACGAAACCGAATGGCGCAAGCAATATGAAGAAAGAGAAAAATACAACTTAAATGATATTGAGACTCGCTCGGCCATCGAAGGACTAATGTTCTATACCCCTTTACGTGGCAGCATTGTGGCTTCCATGAACAACGAAGATAAGCACTTCGGTACAGACATTGCATCGAAAGCAGGCGAGAGTATTTTGGCCACTTTAGAAGGAACAGTTATCATGAGTACTTATACAGCCGAAAGTGGCTATACGATAGCCCTGCAACACAATCAGGAACTAATTTCAATATATAAACAATGTGGCCGACTACTGAAGCAGATTGGCGACAAAGTAAAAGCGGGTGAAGCTATTGCCATTGTAGGGAAAGCCGAAGACGTAAACAATAGTCCGCATTTACATTTCGAATTATGGCGAAAAGGGAAAGCCATTAACCCTGAAAATTACATCGTTTTTTAATATACCGAAAAAATATACCAAAGAATGAAAAAACAAATTGCTATACTTGGCTCTACAGGATCTATTGGAACACAAGCACTGCAAGTCATCGAAGAACATCCTGACCGATATGAGGCTTATGTTCTGACAGCCAATAACCGTGTTGATGAACTGATAGAACAAGCTCGACGCTTCAAGCCAGAAGCTGTTGTAATTGCCAACGAAGCGAAATATGCCCAACTAAAAGAAGCACTTGCCGATTTACCAATCAAAGTGTATGCCGGTGAAGAGGCCATTACACAGATTGTTACCGAAGCCCCCATTGATATGGTGTTGACTGCTATGGTAGGATATGCCGGACTGAAGCCGACCATGAATGCCATCCGCGCCCACAAAGCCATAGCCTTGGCCAATAAAGAGACATTGGTGGTAGCCGGCGAGCTAATAAACGACTTGGCACAAGCCAACAACACACCTATTTTACCTGTCGATTCTGAACATTCGGCCGTATTTCAATGTCTTTCTGGAGAAATTGGGAATCCTATTGAAAAAGTTATTTTAACAGCATCGGGAGGTCCTTTCCGTAATTGTACTATGGAAGAATTGGCTCATGTTACTAAAGTCGAAGCATTAAAACATCCTAATTGGGAAATGGGTGCCAAAATTACTATTGACTCGGCAAGCATGATGAATAAAGGGTTTGAAGTTATTGAGGCCAAATGGTTATTCGGAGTACGCCCCGAACAAATAGAAGTAGTGGTACATCCACAAAGCATTATTCATTCGATGGTACAATTTGAGGATGGTTCTATCAAAGCCCAATTGGGTATGCCCGATATGCGACTACCTATCCAATATGCTTTCTCTTACCCCGACCGCATGAAAGCTTCGTTCCCTCGTTTGGATTTCCGTCAATGTACACAGCTCACATTCGAACAACCAGATACCGTGCGATTCCGCAATTTGGCTTTGGCCTACGAAGCCCTAAACCGTGCCGGGAATATGCCTTGCATTGTCAATGCAGCCAACGAAGTGGTGGTTGCAGCTTTTCTACACGATAGAATTTCTTTCCTCGGCATGAGTGATGTAATCGAACAATGCATGCAACGCATCAGTTTTATTTCGAAGCCTACTTACGAAGATTATGTAGCTACTGACAAACTGACTCGAATCATGGCTAACGAATTA
The DNA here is from genome assembly GCA_015060695.1 of Mediterranea massiliensis. Classification (GTDB taxonomy): domain Bacteria; phylum Bacteroidota; class Bacteroidia; order Bacteroidales; family Bacteroidaceae; genus Bacteroides; species Bacteroides massiliensis_C. Next base: position 114,452 of record SUYA01000004.1, on the reverse strand, counting down.
ATAAACAACAAATAATTATAAAATTAAATAGTAAATAACAAATGGATACATTTTTTATTCGTGCCCTTCAACTTATCATGAGCCTTTCGTTGCTCGTTATCATTCACGAAGGAGGGCATTTCCTTTTTGCCCGTCTGTTCAAAACACGTGTCGAAAAGTTTTGTTTATTTTTTGATCCTTGGTTCACCTTATTTAAATTCAAGCCCAAGAAAAGTGAAACCGAATATGCCGTTGGATGGTTGCCGCTGGGTGGCTATGTAAAAATAGCTGGCATGATAGACGAATCTATGGATACTGAACAAATGAAACAACCTGTTCAACCGTGGGAATTTCGTGCGAAACCGGCTTGGCAACGTCTGTTTATTATGATAGGAGGTGTGTTATTCAATTTCCTATTGGCCTTGTTCATTTACTCCATGGTATTGTTTGCCTGGGGAGAAGAATATATTAAGGTGTCAGAGGCCTCACTGGGTATGGATTATAACGAAACGGCTCATTCGGTAGGCTTTCAAGACGGAGACATTTTGTTAGCTGCCGATGGTGTTCCTTTTGAAACCATGAACGGAGATGCCTTGATGGCTGTTGTCGATGCCCGTATTGTCAGCGTTAAACGTAACGGTGAAGAAGTTGCAGTATATATTCCCGACGGTATGATGGATCGTTTGTTGGCAGACAGTGTGCGATTTGCCACTTTCCGCATGCCTTACGTCATTGACAGTGTGATGACTAATCGTCCAGCTGCATTGGCCGGCCTACAGCCTGGTGATAGTATTACTCACTTGGATGGCCAAAGCATTGCTTTTTATGATTTTGCAGAAGAAATGCAGAAGCGCAAAGCTGAAGGAGGATCACGAATCATCAATTTGACTTATGTACGTAATGGAGTGACCGACACGCTCACTTTTGAAACTGATACAGCTTATCAGATAGGTGTATCGGCCGTAACACAAGCCGACCGTTTATTACCGGTAGTTAGAAAAGAATATGGTTTTTTCGAAGCATTCCCGGCCGGTATCACTTTAGGAGTAAATACATTAAAAGGATATGTTAACCAAATGAAGTACCTCTTCTCGAAAGAAGGGGCTAAACAATTGGGTGGATTTGGTGCTATTGGTAGCATCTTCCCCGCCTCTTGGGATTGGCATCAATTCTGGTATATGACAGCCTTCCTCAGCATCATTTTGGCATTTATGAACATTCTGCCCATCCCAGCTCTTGACGGTGGACATGTGCTATTCCTTCTCTATGAAATCATTACCCGCCGACCGCCAAGCGACAAGTTTATGGAACGTGCTCAAGTAGTAGGTATGATTTTATTGTTCACGCTACTGATTTGGGCTAATCTAAACGACATTATCAGATACCTATTCTGACACTTACCAACATAAGTATAGGATATAATGGCATCAGGAAGCATCCTGATGCCATTTTATTTCACCTAAATAGAAAATAAAATTTCATTTGTTTGTAAATCTAAAGAAATTACATACCTTTGCGCTCACTTTCTTTTAAAAAAAGGAGAAAATTTATGTGTGATTGGTTTTATTTGTTTCATTTGTTTGGATAAAGTTTAATTAAGGCTTATGCAAAAATCCGACTGCATCATCAGCGTGGAGCACGTATCTAAGAGCTTCGGCGAAAAGACCGTGCTGAATGATGTGAGCTTGTCTGTCCGCAAGGGCGAGTTTGTAACGATTTTGGGACCTTCGGGTTGTGGTAAGACCACCCTACTCCGATTAATAGCAGGATTCCAAACCGCTACGGAAGGAGTGATAACAATTTCAGGTAAGGACATTACACAGACGCCCCCTCATCAGCGTCCGGTGAATACTGTGTTTCAAAAGTATGCACTATTTCCACACCTTAATGTATTTAACAACATTGCGTTTGGTTTAAAGCTAAAGAAAATGCCAGCTAATACCATTGAGAAAAAGGTGAAGCAGGCATTGCGTATGGTGGGTATGACCGACTATGAAGACCGCGATGTCGATTCATTATCGGGTGGTCAGCAACAACGAGTTGCCATAGCCCGCGCCATCGTAAATGAGCCAGAAGTGCTGCTGCTTGACGAACCATTGGCTGCACTCGACCTAAAGATGCGCAAAGACATGCAGATGGAATTGAAGGAAATGCATCAGAAATTAGGTATCACTTTTGTCTATGTAACCCACGACCAAGAGGAGGCATTGACATTGAGTGACACCATCGTCGTGATGAGCGAAGGAAAAATACAGCAAATTGGTACTCCAATGGACATCTACAATGAGCCCATCAACTCATTTGTCGCTGATTTTATTGGAGAAAGTAACATCTTGAACGGCACAATGATAAAAGACGAACAAGTACACTTTGCTGGTCGTGATTTTGATTGTGTAGATAAAGGTTTTGGCGAAAATACTCCTATAGATGTGGTGATTCGCCCCGAAGACATCTATATATTTGACCCCTCTGATGCTGCTCAATTAACCGGTACCGTAACAAGTTGTATATTCAAAGGTGTACACTTCGAAATGTTGGTACAAACCAAAGAGGGATATGAACTGATGGTGCAAGATTATCATAGTTTTGAAGCCGGACGAGAAGTTGGCCTATTGGTAAAGCCGTTTGATATTCATGTTATGAAGAAGGAACGCACTTGTAACACCTTCGATGGTAAATTGATTGACGAAAACCATGTAGAATTCTTGGGATGTGAATGGGAATGTGCCCCCGTTAAAGAAATAGAACCAGGCAGTGCCGTCAAACTAGAAATAGATTTTGGTAAGGTTGTCATGGAAGATAACGAAGAAGATGGACGCCTAACCGGTGAAGTAAAATTCATTCTCTATAAAGGGAATCACTATCATTTAACAGTATTTACTGATTGGGATGAAGACATCTTTATCGACACCAACGACGTGTGGGATGATGGTGACCGTGTAGGTATCACCATAGCACCAGAAGACATCAGAGTGATTAAAAATTAAGAATTTTAAACCAAGAATAGAGATTTATCTAAAATCCAAAACCATTTGAAAGAAAATCTCAATTCATTATTCACAAATTATCAATGCTGAATAATTTATCTCGTTTCTTTATGCGGCGCAGGAATTGGTCTATTCCCTATGCCTTATTCCTGCTAGTATTTGTTGTTATTCCGCTGCTACTCATTGTCTTCTATGCATTTACTGATGAAGAAGGAGCCTTTACATTGAGTAACTTCCGAAAATTCATGCTGCATCCCGAAGCGATGAATACATTCATCTACTCCATCGGAATAGCGGTTATCACAACTATCTTCTGCCTATTATTAGGATATCCGGCAGCCTATATCCTAAGCCAGAAACAGTTCAATATTCCCAAGACAATGATTGTATTGTTCATTCTACCTATGTGGGTAAACATCCTAATCCGTACTTTGGCTACAGTAGCCTTGTTTGACTTCCTCAAACTTCCCTTAGGAGAAGGTGCCTTGGTATTCGGTATGGTATATAATTTCTTGCCATTCATGATATACCCCATTTACAACACGTTACAGAAAATGGATCATAGTTTGATTGAAGCAGCACAAGATTTGGGTGCGAACCCATTGAAGGTATTTACGAAAATCACACTTCCCCTCTCAATGCCCGGTATTACCAGTGGCATTCTGATGGTATTCATGCCCACAGTAAGCACATTTGCTATTGCAGAGTTGCTCACCATGAATAACATCAAGTTATTTGGTACTACGGTACAGGAAAACATATATAACGGAATGTGGAACTATGGTGCGGCTCTTTCGCTCATTATGTTGTTACTGATAGGTATTACTAGCCTCTTTACCAACGAGGAAGAAAGCACTCAAAATGAAAGTGGAGGAGTTATCTGATGAAAAAAATTTTTGCCAAAGGGTATTTGTGGTTGCTGTTGGCACTACTCTACTCACCAATCTTAATTATCATGATATTTTCGTTCACCGAAGCTAAAGTTTTGGGAAATTGGACGGGATTCTCATTCAAATTGTATAGTTCACTCTTTTCTGGTGGCATGCACCACTCACTGATAAATGCCATTTGGAACACATTTGCCATTGCACTTATTGCTGCCGGTATTTCAACTGCATTAGGTAGTGTAGCTGCCATCGGCATCTATAACTTACGAAGTCGCTCACGCAGTATAATGAACTTCACAAACAGCATTCCTATCATGAACCCGGACATTATTACCGGTGTATCGCTATTTCTGTTGTTTGTCAGTTTCGGAATCTCGCAAGGTTTTACGACTGTAGTATTAGCTCATATTGCATTCTGTACCCCTTACGTAGTACTTAGTGTCATGCCACGATTAAAAAAAATGAATCCAAACATTTATGAAGCTGCACTCGACTTAGGAGCGACTCCTTTTCAAGCACTGCGTAAAGTTATCCTACCAGAAATATTGCCAGGCATGATTAGTGGATTCATACTTGCATTCACACTTTCTATCGACGATTTTGCAGTAACCATCTTTACCATTGGCAACGAAGGATTAGAAACGCTCTCAACCTTTATATATGCTGATGCTCGCAAAGGAGGTTTAACACCTGAACTGCGCCCGTTATCAACCATTATTTTTGTAACGGTATTGGCATTGTTGATTATAATTAACAAACGTGCAGAAAAGCAAAAGAAAGAAGAATAATAAGATTTAAATTTCATCCATTTAACATCGACTATTTCAATATAAAAATGTATTCAAAATATATCTGCTACATCAGTATTATTTGTTCCCTGTTATTGATGGGTTCATGCCAACGTTCACAAGAAGAACGTAGCCGTATTCTGAAAATTTATAATTGGGCTGATTACATTGATGAAGATGTACTAGCCGAATTCCCTGAATGGTACAAAGAACAAACTGGCGAAGAGGTAGAAATCATCTATCAAACATTTGACATCAATGAAATTATGCTCACTAAAATTGAACGTGGGCATGAAGACTTTGACGTAGTATGCCCCTCAGAATACATTATTGAGCGCATGATGAATAAGGATATATTGCAACCCATTAATAGAAACTTTGGTCATACCCCTGACTACATTCATAATTTGGCACCTTATATCCAAGAGGAACTGAACAAGATGAGTCCAGACAACCGAAAGGTGACTGACTATGCTGTAGCCTATATGTGGGGAACTGCCGGTACGCTTTACAACAAGAAACTGGTTACTGAAGAAGAAGCCATGACATGGAAAAGTTTATGGGACCCCAAGTTTACCAATAAAATTTTGATGAAAGACTCCTACCGAGATTGCTATGGTACGGCTATTATTTATGCCAATACAGATAGGATAAACAGAGGAGAAGTCACTGTTGAACAACTAATGAACGACAATTCGAGAACAGCTATCAATACGGCCGAAGAATACCTAAAACGAATGAAACCTAATATTGCCGGTTGGGAAGCTGACTTCGGAAAAGAAATGATGACCAAAGAAAAAGCATGGTTAAATTTCACTTGGAGCGGTGATGCTGTTTGGGCCATTGAAGAGGCAGATGCTGTAGGAGTTGAACTAGATTATATAGTACCTATAGAAGGAAGTAACGTGTGGTTTGACGGTTGGGTAATACCCAAATATGCTCGTAACGTAAAGGCTGCCAGTTACTTTATCAATTACATGTGTCGCCCGGATATTGCTTTGCGTAATATGGATGCTATTGGTTATGTGAGTGCTGTAGCTACTCCAGAGGTATTAGAAGCTAAAATAGATTCTACGTTAGAAACATTCTCGGACTTAAGTTATTTCTTTGGCCCCGAAGCTGATAGCATACAAATTGATCCGGTACAATATCCCGACAAAAAAGTCATTGAACGGTGTGCGGTTATCCGTGATTTCAGCAATAAGCAAGATTTAGAAAAGGTTTTGGAAATGTGGAGCCGTGTAAAAGGGGATAATTTAAATACAGGTATTGTTTTAATTATTTTCGCCGTTTTTGGAGCATTATTTGTATGGATAGTTATCAATAAGGTACAAAAGTATCGCCATCAATTGCATAAAAATCGACGTCGTCGCCAAAGCAGACGAAAAAAAATAAGTAAACCATGATATGCAAGGTACCCGAGACCTAACTAAAGGACCCATCAATCACCAGCTATTTGGTTTAGCCATGCCCATTATGGCAACCTCTTTTATCCAAATGGCCTACAGTTTAACAGATATGGCATGGGTGGGTAGGTTGGGTAGCGAAGCGGTTGCAGCAGTAGGTGCTGTTGGCATACTGACATGGATGTCAAGTTCTATCTCTTTACTCAACAAAGTAGGTGCAGAGGTTAGTGTTGCTCAAGCTATTGGTACACGCAACGAATCGGATGCCCGACAATTTGCATCCCACAACGTTACATTGGCGTTATTAATAGCAATCTGTTGGGGGGGGATATTGTTTGGATTCGCCACCACCATCTTAGAGTTGTTCGCACTACCAACCCACATTACCACACAAGCCACAATCTATTTACGAATTATAGTTGGAGGATTCCCATTTGTTTTCCTATCGGCAGCCTTTACAGGGATATACAATGCAGCCGGCCGTAGTCGAATCCCCTTTTTTATCAGTGGTACAGGTTTAGTACTCAACATGTTACTAGATCCCTTATTCATCTTTGGAATGAATTTGGGTACAAAAGGAGCTGCTTTGGCTACACTATTTTCTCAATGTGTTGTATTTACATTATTCTTCTACAACCTGCGCTGTAGAGACAATCTATTAGGTGGTTTTCCATTCTTTACACACCTAAAGAAATGTTATACAAAACGCATCTTTCGTTTAGGTACACCAGTTGCATTACTCAATGCCTTGTTCTCTTTTGTAAACCTCTTCCTATCGCGTACAGCTTCACAACAAGGAGGACACATCGGATTAATGGCATTCACTACCGGTGGACAAATCGAAGCTATTACTTGGAATACATCTCAAGGATTTTCTACCGCACTAAGCACATTCATAGCTCAAAACTATGCTGCTGGTGAAAAAAGGAGAGTAAAACAGGCTTGGATAACCACTATGTGGATGACAAGTGTTTTTGGCTTAATCTGTTCGTTAGGATTTGTGTTCTTAGGTAGTGAAATATTCTCTATTTTCGTACCAGAGCCAGAAGCTTATCGGGTAGGAGGCGATTACTTGCGCATCGATGGATACTCACAACTATTAATGATGTTTGAAATTACCATGCAAGGAGTATTCTATGGTTTAGGACGTACACTTCCTCCGGCTGTAATCAGTATTGTAGGAAACTATCTACGCATTCCTTTGGCATTGCTACTTATCCAATTTGGCATGGGAGTAGATGCTATTTGGTGGGCTGTTTGTATCACCACCTGTTTAAAAGGTATCTGTTCATTAAGCTATTTTATTATAATAAAGAAGCAGGTAATAGAAAATTAGTCATTACGAACAGAATTGAGGTTAACAAGTATACTCTTTTATTTGTTAATACAAAAGGATGTACATATCTTTGCAATAAAATAATTATGTAACAACTTAAAATAGATTATGAAAAAGATGAAATTTATGGTATTCCTGCTTTGTTGTGCCATCTTATTGGCCGGATGCAGTTCTATACAAAATATGAATAAAACGACCAAAGGTGGTATCATTGGCGGAGGATCAGGAGCTGCAGCAGGAGCTATCATTGGCGGACTTATTGGTAAAGGTAAAGGAGCGGCTATTGGAGCAGCTATCGGAGCAGGTGTAGGAACTGGTGCAGGAATTTATATCGGAAAGAAAATGGATAAGAAAGCTGCTGCTGCTGCACAAATTGAAGGAGCAAAGGTTGAACAGATTACCGATACCAATGGACTTCCAGCTGTAAAAGTATCATTTGCAGCCGGAATTTTGTTTGATTTCAATTCATCGGCACTGAGTGGTGATGCCAAAGCATCATTACGCGAATTATCCGAAATCCTAAAAAGTGATAATACCACCGATGTGGCTATAATAGGACACACTGACAAAGTGGGTACCTACGAAGCAAACGTCAAAGTATCGAAAGACCGCGCATATTCAGTAGAGAATTATTTAGAAAGTTGTGGAGTAAGTCCAATACAATTCAAACAAGTAGAAGGTATGGCTTACGATCAATACGACGAAAATAAATCGGCAGCCGAAAATCGCCGCGTAGAAATCTATATGTATGCTAGTGAAGAAATGATCAAAGAAGCCAATGCACAACAAAGATAAAAACAAAAAGTCCTTTCCGATGTACGCTTACAAGGAAAGGACTCCACACAAAAACTAAACTAGACTTAACTAAACTATTCTATTGGTGGAGTTTCACAACTCCTTATCTGTTCGTTGCAAAGGTATGAAAGTTTTTTTAATATGCAATAGTTTTTTATAAAAAATATTCTTTTTTTATAAAAAAATCTTTTATAATGCATATAAATTAAAGAGTGTGCTCTTCTAAAAAACGAGTAAATAGAGGTTTGTAACTATCACTAATTGGAATTACAGCTTTACCAATAACAATACGACCACGATCAATAGCATTTATTTTACTTTTCTGTACTATAAACGAACGATGTACCCGCAGAAAACTTTCCGGAGGCAATAATTCTTCCATTGATTTCATGTTCATCAAAGATAGTATAGGTTTGACCGAATCTTCCATATAGATTTTAATGTAGTCCTTTAGCCCTTCAATATAAAGAATCTTGGATAACGAAATTTGTATTTGTTTATAATCACTCTTTACAAAAATAGTTTTCAATTCATTTTTTTGCTGAGCTAATAATTCGAACCACTGGAAAGCTTTATTGGCAGCTAAAAGAAAATCAACGTAAGAAATCGGCTTTAGCAGATAATCGAGAGCGTTAACACGAAAACCTTCTATAGCATACTGATTGAAAGCTGTAGTAAAAATGACACGAGTGCGATTATCTATCATTTTGGAATATTCTAATCCATTAAGTTGTGGCATCTGAATATCCAAAAACAATAAATCCACCTGATTATTAGGTAGTTCTTGCATGGCTTGTACAGCATTGTTATATTTTCCTACCAAAGATAAGAAAGGAGTTTTTCGAACATAGCTTTCCAAAAGTTCGAGTGCCAAAGGCTCATCATCTATTATCGCACATTTTAATATCATAACAAAGAAGACGATTTAACATTAATACTAAGTATGGAATAATATTCACGGCCATCAGAAGTAGTACCTTTTTCCCATGAATATTGATCAGGATATAACAACTCCAAGCGTTTATGAACCTGTTCAAGTCCTATACCGCTTCCACTCTTGTCTGTTTGACTTTTAGGATAATTGCTATTGCGTATTTCACAACATATCATTTGTTCGGTTTCTGCAAAATGAATATGAATGTAACTAGATTCTGTTGGTGAAATACCATGTTTGAATGCATTCTCTATCAAAGAAATAAAGATAAGCGGAGCTATTGTTGTGGAACTATTGGGATGAATATCGAAACGGGTTTCCAAAGAAACATTTGAAGATATTCGTATGCGCATCAACTCTATATAATTACAAATAAACTCCATCTCCTTTACCAATAACACGGTAGTCTGTTGACTATCATAAAGCATATGGCACAACAAACGACTCAATTCTTGAACTGCAACTTGCGCCTTAGCTGTATCGAAAGCAATAAGAGCATAAATATTGTTTAATGTATTAAGCAAGAAATGTGGATTCAATTGGTTGCGTAATTGTGCCAATTCTGCTTCGGTACGAGTTCTTTCTACTTCACGTCGTACCTCTTCAATTTTATGCCAATGAATACTGAGGCGAATAGCTACACTTAAACCTACTGTAAGTACCATCGAAAATATGTCACGCATTAAAAATATCCAACGAGGAGGTCGCGGATGTCGAGGAGGCATCGGTGGCATTTCTGCTGAATGCAGATAATTGATAAGATCATAAGCTAGTTGTCCAAAAACAAATAATACTAATATAAGTAATATATTGAATATGAAAAACTTTCGAGAATTTCCTTCAAAAAGATATTTTGGTATCAGTAAAAAATAGTTTAGATAAAATACTATAAAAAATGACAGAGGTACTATGTTACCAAAACGCAAATATGAAGAGAGCGAAAAATCATATGTACTGCGAGACATCATCCAAAATGGAAATGCAATAACAATGCCACAACCAATGATATGAATTATGACTTTAAGATAGCGTGAGCGGTATGTTGTATTAAAAATCTTCTCCATACTGCACAAAGATACGATTATTATTTCAAATTATAGAAAGCAAATGTAAATACAATCCTATAATAAGGCAAAACTGACAGACGTAAAACTGTTTTTTAACTTCCAAAACTGAAGTTAACCCAATAAAAGGCCATAATTTCAAATAAAATAAGTAAAAAACGCACAGATTAAGGGGGGAATGTGCAATTTTTGACTTAAAAGTTTGCATGCTATATTCTAAAGTCATACCTTTGCACAGTTTAGAATTAAATGTGCAATTTTTATGGAGAAAAGTTATATTGCTTTTTTAGAAAAAAGTATTAAAAAGAATTGGGATCTTGATGCTCTAACTGATTATAAAGGTGCTACACTGCAATACAAAGATCTAGCTAGAAAGATTGAAAAACTACATATTATTTTCGAACAAAGCGGTGTTGTTCCCGGTGATAAAATAGCCATTTGTGGACGAAATAGTTCGCATTGGGGAGTTACAATGTTAGCCGTATTGACATACGGTGCTATTGCGGTACCCATCCTGCACGAGTTCAAGGCTGATAATGTACATAACATTGTCAACCATTCGGAAGCCAAGCTACTTTTTGTAGGCGACGTGGTCTGGGAAAACTTAAATGAAACAGCCATGCCTTTGTTAGAAGGTATCATCTTAATAAACGATTACTCAATATTAATATCGCGAAGCGACAAGTTGAATTATAGCCGCGAACACTTGAACGAATTATTTGGCAAAAAATTTCCAAAGAACTTCCGCAAGGAACACATCAATTATTATAAAGACAAACCAGAAGAAATTGCCATCATTAACTACACTTCTGGAACAACCGGTTATTCTAAAGGTGTAATGCTGGCTCACCGTGTATTATGGTCAAACACTCAATTTGGTTTCGAAGTTTTAAGTGAACTGAAAGCTGGTGATCGCGTTATTTCAATGTTGCCCATGGCACATATGTACGGCTTGGCTTTCGAATTCCTATATGAAGTAGCTTGCGGTTGTCATGTTTATTTCTTAACACGCATGCCTAGTCCAAAAATTATTTTTCAGGCATTTGCAGAAATCAAGCCTCGTATTATTATTGCCGTACCACTTATCATTGAAAAGATTATCAAGAAAAATGTATTACCAAAACTTGAGACTCCTACCATGAAATTATTGCTCAAGTTACCAATCATCAATGATAAAATCAAACATACTGTCCGCAATCAGGTAGTAAATGCTTTTGGTGGCGAATTCATTGAAGTGGTTGTAGGTGGAGCTGCATTCAATCAAGAAGTGGAACAATTCCTTCGCATGATAGAATTCCCTTACACCGTAGGATATGGTATGACAGAATGTGGCCCAATCATCTGTTATGAAGATTGGAAACGTTTTAAGATGGCATCTTGTGGAAAAGCAGCGCCACGCATGGAAGTTAAAATTCTCTCATCAGACCCACACAACATACCGGGAGAAATCATCTGTCGCGGAGATAATGTCATGTCTGGATACTACAAAAACGAAGAAGCCACAGCAGCCGTATTAGACAAAGATGGTTGGCTACACACCGGAGATTTAGGATTAATTGACGAAGAAGGAAATGTTACTATCAAAGGACGCAGTAAGAACATGTTGCTTGGTCCTAGTGGACAAAACATCTATCCAGAAGAAATTGAAGACAAACTGAACAACATGCCTTACGTAGCAGAAAGTATTATTGTCCAACAAAATCAAAAGTTAGTTGGTTTGGTTTATCCAGATTTCGACGATGCTTTTGCTCACGGTTTAAAAAACGAAGACTTAGAGCAAGTAATGGAAGAAAACAGAATTGCACTGAACCAAATGCTACCTGCATATAGTCAAATTGCTAAAATGAAGATTTATCCTGAAGAGTTTGAAAAAACCCCGAAAAAGAGTATCAAACGATTCCTTTACCAAGAAGCTAAAGGGTAATCATTTAACGATTAATATATTTAAGTTTCGCAATCTGTATGGGTACGCTTTTGAATAGAAAATCAAAGGTTATAAGAACACATCTGTCTTTTTGACGGAGATGCGTTACTGATAGTTGACATGCAAATGGTTTTACTATAGTTGTTTGTACGCACAGATTACGAAACTTGATAACATCTTGAAAATTAGACATTAAACAAGTCTATATTAAGCTGTTCAACTACCTATAGGTAGTTAGTCGATTACCTATAGGTAGTTGGCTCACTACTTATAGGTAGTTGTTCTTCTACTTATAGGTAAATCAGATAGATGGTAAAATCCTTCGATTGCTAATCTATTTGGCCCATCGCTTTTAGGATTAAGTACTATTAAACGGTTTATAAGGAGAGCCATTTTTGTGTGATAGGTTGCAGATTTGTCAAAAAAAAGAAGTAACCCCCAAAAGTTTGATAATAACTTTTGGGGGTTACTTTATCACAAATGCTTTATCGCTTTACTTATTTCCAAAGAAAATAGCATGCATCATTCTTTCTCCTTAATAAGACCTTTGCGATAAGCGGCCAATAACTTTCGCAAGTTTTCTATATGTTTTACTAATTCACGACCTTTATCCGTATCTTTTACCATCATGCGCTTCTGACTTAACTCTACCAAGAAAGTAGTTGATTTAATATCTTGGCCTTCTTCAATAGCTTTTTGTCTACTTTTAAAAGGTTCGTGTTGTACCAATTCCAAACCATGCGAATGGTACACCAATGTATAACCAGCAATACCAGTTTTAGGTTGGTAAGCCTTCGAAAAGCCACCATCGATTACCAGCATCTTTCCTTCAGCCTTTATTGGTTCTTCACCTTTCAATGTTCTTACCGGTACATGCCCATTAATAATATGTGAATGTTCATTAGGTTCTACACCAAACTCACGTAAAATATTATCACAGATATCGACACGATTGCGCAACATATAATAATTTCCCTTCTTTTCTTTCTGCATCTCCTTATCAGTCAAGAAATAGGATTCGAAAGTAGCCATCTTCTCTTTATCAAACAAGGGAGAATCAGAACCACACCACATATACCAAAGGTAATCCAATGCAAAAGCTTTTTCTTCTCCTATCTCTGCAAAATAGGCTGTACGTATCAATTGGTCGTTTTTATCCAATAACTGCTTCCCCCAATACTCTTTTCCCCCTATTTTAACACGACGGAAGCTACCATCATCATTCAGAGGAATAGATGCATGATACAGTAGATTGCTGTTACAAACCAAGTACATTCCACCTGTTGTAAAGAGACAACGCATATGCCTTTGCAACTTTTCACTATTCAAGAAGGAAGCATGAATTTTATTTATCAGTTCCTGTTCTTCATCATTCAAACGATACGGATTATTCGGATCAATAGTGGGGAAATTAGTATCGTTTAATTCATATTCTTTACCTTCGTATACCAACACCCCTCGTTCTAGATCCATACGATGCAACAATTTACGGTTTTCCATTTCAAACGAAGGCTGACGGTCGATAATGGCGGCCTCTAATTTTAGCTGAATAATAGTAATAGCTTTATGCATCTGCGATATGAGGCGTAATGTTTTCTCTGTATATTCACTGTCTGAGAAGTTTATACGCGGAACAAATATCGTACAAGGATCATCGGCATAGGTTTCCATAGCAAAAGTAGCTAAAGGCAACAGGTTGATGCCGTATCCATCTTCCAACGTAGCTAAATTGGCATAGCGCATTGCCATACGGATTACATTAGCTATACATGCCTCATTACCAGCAGCAGCGCCCATCCACAAAACATCATGATTACCCCACTGAATGTCAAAATTATGGTAATTGCACAAAGTATCCATGATAATATGTGCGCCAGATCCTCTGTCAAATATATCACCTACAATATGTAATGAGTCAATAGTCAAACGCTGAATCAAATTACACATAGCAATAATAAATTCATCCGCACGACGAGTTGAAATAATAGTTCGAATAATCACATCTATGTACGCATGCTTATTGGGATCTATAGTTGATTCGTGCAACAATTCTTGGATGATATAGGAGAATTCTTTAGGAAGCGACTTCCTAACTTTTGAGCGAGTGTATTTCGATGATACATTTTGACATACCTTTATCAATTGATTCAAAGTGATAAAATACCAATCATCTAAATCTTCTTCACGCTCTTTTACCAAGCGCAATTTTTCCTCTGGATAGTATATCAAAGTACATATTTCTTTCTTCTCTATTTCACGCAAGGTATTTCCGAAAATTTCGTTTACCTTCCGTTTTACAGCTCCCGAACCATTTTTCAGTACATGTTGGAAGGCTTGATACTCTCCATGAATATCAGTTAAAAAATGTTCAGTTCCTTTAGGCAGATTCAATATGGCCTCTAAGTTGATAATCTCCCTACTAGCATCGCCAATAGTAGGAAACGAGCGAGATAACAATTGTAAGTAGCGCAAGTCTTCGATTATCTGTTCAGATGTATATGTTCCCATCTCTATTTATTTATTTTATTTTTTTACTTCTATAACAATAGTAACACTAGTTGAGCAATGATGACACGAGCAAACATGCTAAGTGGATATACAGTAGCATAAGAGACAGAAGGGTTGTCTCCTTCAATGGTATCGTTGGCATAATTCAATGCCATAGGATTAGCCATGCTTCCACAAAGCATACCAGCTACCGATCCAAAGTCCAATTTTATCAGGCGAAGTGCGACATACCCTATTATAAGAACAGGCAGTATAGTCAGCCCAAATCCTACAGCTATCCACAAAACACCTTCAGGACGAAAAACGGTTTCAAAGAAATTTTCACCAGCACTAAGCCCCAAGCATGCTAAATAAAGAGCTAACCCCAAAGCCCTCAACATCAAATTTGCACTTCGGGTGGTGTAGGTAATCATGTGCAAACGAGGGCCAAAAGTACCTATTAAAATACCGACTATAATAGGCCCTCCTGCTAATCCCAACTTAACTGGCACGCTGATTCCTGGTATGGCAATAGGAATAGCACCTAAAGCCAATCCTAATACAATACCCACAAAAACAGCAACCAAATTAGGCTCCTTCAAACTTTTTACGGCATTGCCTAATACTTTTTCTACATTCTGTATAGCCGCAGCCTCACCTACTACTGTCAGTCTGTCACCCAATTGCAGAGTAAGTTCAGCGGTAGCCAATAGTTGCACACCACTACGATATACACGACTAATATTGATACCATAATGATTTCTCAGATGCAATGAGCCCAATTTCTTTCCATTCAATTCAGGACGTGTCACCACTATGCGTTGTGAAATTAACTGACTATCGATTGCATTCCAATCAATGTCATCTTTGTTCCAATCAGTATTCTCTTGCCCACCAAAAAGTACAGTTAGACCCGGTGCGTCTTTCTCTGCCGTTACTATAAGCAATCGATCTTTTTCTTCAATTGTCGTATCTGACGTAGGAATACTAACCTTTCCATGTCGCCACAATCGGGAAATAACAAATTTACGGTTACTAAGTGTAGCTATGTCACGCACGTTTTTCCCAAATATACCAGGGTTTTGCACTTGAAACGCTGCAATGTAGGTCTGACCTCTCTCATCTTTTTCTTTGCCCAACAAATCATTAGGGCGTACGAAGATTTTCCGAATTATTAGTAAAGCTAAAATCACGCCTATCACTCCCAACGGATAAGTCACTGCACACCCCAAAGCCGCACTATCTGTTGCCAACCCCAACTGCTTCAAGGTCTGTTGTGCTGCACCTAGAGCAGGTGTATTGGTGGTAGCACCAGAAAGAATGCCTACCATTTCGGGCATACTAATACCAGTAAGATATGAAGAGAATATGGCCAGCAAGGTACCTGAGAAAATAACACTCAAAGCCAACATATTCAGTTGGATTCCTCCTTGCCTAAACGAACTAAAGAAACCCGGACCAACCTGTAGCCCTAAAGCATAGACAAATATTACTAATCCAAAACTTTCGGCATATTCCAACATCTGTCCATCAATAGAAAATCCCATGTGGCCTGCTAAGATTCCAACAAAGAAAACAAAAGTCACACCCAATGATATACCTTTAAAGCGCAACTTACCTAAGCACAATCCTATGGCCGAAATCAACGATAAGACAACTATGGCCTGCAAAGCCGAATGTTCGGCAAACAATGTATTTATCCAATTCAAAACCTATTCCTAATTTGTAAGCAACTACAAAAATACAAAGTATTTCTGAATACTCCTATTTAATCCATAAAAAAAAGCGACTGTCTGTATCAACAATCGCCCTTCAACTTTATAAATAATGTTTATGAAAAAAGAGTACATCCTCAGGGATTCGAACCCTGGACCCACTGATTAAGAGTCAGTTGCTCTACCAACTGAGCTAAGGATGCATATAACTTCAAGGTAGTGGATACGAGAATCGAACTCGTGTTACATGCGTGAGAGGCATGTGTCCTAGCCGCTAGACGAATCCACCAAAAAAAGAGCGGAAGCTGGGGGATTCGAACCCCCGGTACGGTGACCCGTACGTCAGTTTAGCAAACTGGTGGTTTCAGCCACTCACCCAAACTTCCTTTCCCTTTAATTTAATGTTATGAAGCACATTTATCTCAAATGCGGTGCAAAGGTAGATATTATTTTTGAATCTGCAAATCTTTGGGCGTTTTTTTTATTTTTTCTTTCCGTTTACTACAAAAGCATTATCTTTGCAGCATGGATACATTATTAAAAGATACTATTAATACTGTTTTAAACCGAGTTTATCCTGACATTAGCCGTGAAGGACGACTTTTCATCGAGGAATTAGCACAAAAAGTAGAAGTCCCCAAAGGCGAACAAATTGTAGTTGAAGGTCAGGTTTGCAAGAACATCATCTTGGTAGGCCAAGGTATGATTCGTCAATATTATTATAAACATGGTAAAGATTTAACCGAACATTTCACTTACGAAGGAGGAATTGCTATCTGCTTAGAGAGTACTTTAAAACAGATACCTACCCGTCTGCTAATGGAGGCATTAGAAGATTGTGTACTCTTCTACCTACCATACCAACAACTGATAAACATGTCCGATACTTCGAAAGAGATTAATGCGCTAGTACGCAAAGTACTGGAAGACTCACTCATTTCGTCACAAAAGAAGGCCGATGCTTGGCGATTCGAAACGGCACACGAACGATATAGCAGGTTAATGCAAGACCATCCGGAAATTATTCGAAGAGCACCGTTGGTACACATTGCTTCTTACCTGTTAATGACGCCCGAAACGCTTAGCCGCGTACGGGCCGGTATTCTATAACTATCCATAGCAAAAGAAATATATGCAAGGAAAATTTTATGTAATAGAAGGGTTGGATGGATGCGGAAAATCCACCCAATTAGAGTTACTAAAACAGGCCTGTAAACAAAAAGGAGTGGCCTACAAATACATCCACTTCCCTATGTTAAACCAAGGAGTGTATGGAACACTGATTGCCGAGTTTCTACGCGGTGAATTCGGCACTTTAGAACAAGTACACCCCAAGTTAGTAGCTTTGCTGTTTGCTGGCGACCGTTTAGAACACATTGACACCATAAAAAAATGGTTATCCGAAGGGTATTGTGTACTAACTGACCGCTTTGTCTATTCTAATATTGCTTATCAATGTGCCAAGCTATCCGATAAAAAAGAGAAACTTCAGCTAAAGAAATGGATATTGGAATATGAATTTAAAAACAATTCCCTCCCCCGCCCTGATCGCAATTTTTTCCTCAATGTACCATTCAGTTTTGTAGAGCAATCGCTAACAAACACCCGCATTGGTAATGATCGCGATTATTTAAAAGGCAAACAAGATATACACGAAGCATCACTCCACTTCCAACAACAGGTATATAACGAATACATGGAATTATTAGGCGAGCAGTCAGACTTACTAAGTGTGAATTGCTGCGATGAAAAGCAATGTTTCTTACCCAAAGAGGAGATTCATCACCGCATCATGCAGCTCATTGAATAAATATCTGTGCCACTATAATGGCACAGATACTTCAAAGCTTATCATGCTTACGACTTAGACATAGTTCATCCATTGGAATATAATCAATTCATGATCTTAAAACCAATAAAGAATGTACGTGGTGCTGTAGGACCGTAAAAGTAGCCGGCATCGCGGTAAGTACCTTTATCTAAGTCTTTTTGAAACTGATCGAAGATGTTTTGTACACCAGTACTTAATTGTAGCTTCATGTGATCTTTCAGCACAAAAGTATAGTTTAACTTTAGATTTAAATCGAAGAAATTGGGAGTTTTCTCCATTCGGTCTTGCTCAATATAACCGGCAAAATGTGGCACATACATCTGTCCAGTATAAATACCAGAAAGCGAAAAATCGAAGTTCTTCAAAGGAGACGATGTAAAAGTAAAGTAACCATAATAGTCTGGTGCACGCATCATGCGCTTGGTGGTCAATTCTTCTCCATTTTCTAATTCTGTCCAAACTTCTTCATTCTTATATCGACTACGTTGGGCAGTGAACCCTATTTGAAAAGCAGCATCTGTACCATGAGCAATTTTTGCATCTAGATTAATACCATATACCTGCGCTCCATCGCCATTACGGCGTTCTTGCACGGCATCACTAATACTTTCAATAACAAACACATCACTTAGGTCGGTATAAAATCCCTCTACCAACAGATTGGCTTGCCAATGCCCTAATCGGGTAGTCCAATCCAACGACCCGCTAAAACTATTACTACGCTCTTCCTTCAACCCATCGGCCAATACAGTTTGCACATTCTCACCCCCTACAGCTGTCAGATGTAAATCTTCATCGTAGGCTTGAGGTGCACGAAAACCTGTGGACCAAGTCAGACGAGCTTGTAAGGCATCGCTAGGTTTATAAAAGAAATTAACGCGAGGACTAATGATGAGATCATCTATTAGGTTATGTTTATCAAAACGAGCACCTACTAACATGCTCAATTTATTTAACTTCCACTCATTCTGTAGAAAAGCACTGGCTATGCGAACATCTTGCTCCATATCACGATTATAACCAGTCATAATGTCGTGCAGAGAGTTAGTATTATACTCAATACCACCCGTAAATACCGAAGGCGCAAATAAGAGATAATCGAAATTGCCCACATACATGGCACCAATCATCCATGTCAAATCGTCAGTCTTTCCATATGCATTAGGATCTTTTTCTGCACCGTAGTAACTATTTCGATCAACATGTTGCAATGAGGTAAATAGAGATAGTTTGTGCTTATACTCCCGATAATATTGATCGAACGTTAGCCCACCGCTATTAATAATGTGTTTGGTTTGCTCGGTAATATCACTCTCATGCGGCTGTAAATCGAACTTATTACCGCCACGACGAAACTCATTGGTGGTGTGATACTCCAAACTAAGGCGACTAAAATGAGAGGGTCTATAGTAAGTTCGCAGACCAAAAGTGTTGGAATTCAACTTGCCAACTTCCGAGAAGCTATCACCATCTCGGTCATAGGGATTACGGTTTCTATAGGTTTCATACATAGCAATGCCGTAGGTGTTGTCTTTTGAAACCAACGAAACATTTCCTCCATAGTATTGTTCCCATGCGTCACCTCCCATATTAGAGAAATTACTGCTAAACTGAAACGAATTATTTATTGGGTCTTTAGTTATGATATTAATAGTACCGGCCACGGCATTGGCTCCAAACAGTGCCGAACCACCTCCACGTACAACCTCAATACGTTCTATCATATTTACCGGAATCTGCTCCAAGCCATATACTCCACTTAGAGCACTCATTATTGGACGGCTATTAATTAAAATCTGAGAATAAGGACCTTCTAGCCCATTGATACGTACTTGGGGGAAAGTGCAATTTTGACAATTATTCTCCACACGAAGCCCCGATTGATAATTAAGTGATTTGGCCAAGTCGGGAGAATTTACTGTTTCGAATAGTTTCTGACTCATTACATTTACCACTATCGGTGCATCTTTGCGACTCACTTCATTTCGATTGGCAGACACTACCACTTCATCGGTCATAAAACTCTCTTCCTCCATTTGGAAATGAATCAATGTAGTAGCATTATCTGATACAATTACCTCTTTCTCTTGAGTCACATAACCAACCGATGAAACACGCAAAACGTACTTCCCGGCTTTCAAATTCTTAAAACTGAATTGGCCATCCTCGTTAGATGTAGTTCCCAAATCGGTGCCTACAATTAGGACTGCAGCATAAGGTACATTTTCTTCGCTTCCTTTCTCTATTACATGACCTACTATTTGGTTACCTTCTTTTATCGGAGTAACCGCACGAATTGTGTTGATGCTCATAACAACGAGCATCAACGAAAAAATATATTTCTTCATTAAATATTCTTAATGTATTAAATTGTATGTTGTCCGTTAATTTATATTCCCGTAAAGGGATGTAATAAGCTTTTTCTAAAGGACAACCGGAGGAGCACGTAAAGAGATATAACAAGAAACGTGGATGGGTAAAGCATCTACCACGAAACCCAAGTTAACTTCGGCCAACAATTGCCATAAGGGAGCAACCGTATTGGAATCCTCGAATGCTAAAGTAGAGAATTGAGAAAGAGTAGCTATCAATGAGAACTCCGTCTTCTGGTGTGAGTGCTCGTCATCCGCAAAAGGGTGAGAGTGTGAAATCAGCACTCCGTTAACATAGTGAACGTGTGTAAACGAAGTAATGCAGACTTGATAGCCAACAAATAATATCAGCAATGATATAGACAAGGCAATATGTCTGATTGAATGTTTCACGCTAAAAAAGCACTTTTGTTAAAAATCGCTGCAAAGCTAAGAATTAATTCTTAAAACCACAATAGTTTTTGTACTTTTGCAATCTATTCAACTAACAAGCAACAATGGAAAAATTCTTCAATCGACATATAGCAAACCGACTTCAATTATCCGAGAGGCAAGTGGAAAAGACATTAATATTGCTGCATGATGGAGCTACTATTCCCTTCATCAGCCGCTACCGCAAGGAGATAACCGGAGGATTGAATGAGGTACAAATAGAAAATATAAAATTACAATATGAGAAACTTACCGAAACTGCCAAGCGCAAAGAAACAATCTTGAAGACCATTGAAGAACAAGGTAAACTTACCCAAGAATTGAAACTGCGCATAGAGGCTACATGGGAGAGTACCGAATTGGAAGACATCTATCTGCCTTATAAACCGAAACGTAAAACACGTGCAGAAGTAGCACGACAACGAGGATTAGAACCCTTGGCACACCTATTATTATTACAGCGTGAACCACAACCGGAAAAACGAGCTTGCCAATTCATTAACAACGAAGTAAAAAGTGCAGAAGAAGCACTGAAAGGAGCTCGCGACATTATAGCTGAGCAGATAAGTGAGAATGAGCAAGCACGCAACTCCATCCGTTACGTCTTTAGCAAGCAAGCCATTATATCATCAAAAGTTATTAAAGGGAAAGAAGAGAGCGCAACCAACTATCGAGACTACTTTGATGTACAAGAGCCCTTGAAACGTTGCTCTTCACACCGATTATTGGCCATGCGACGAGGTGAGGCCGAAGGTGTTTTGAAAGTTACTATTACACCCAATGATGAAGAATGTAACCTGCGCTTAAGTCGCCAATTCATCCGTAGCAACAATCGTTGCGGACAACAGGTTGAAGAAGCTATAAACGATGCATACAAACGATTGCTAAAGCCTTCGATAGAAACCGAATTTGCAGCATTGAGCAAAGAACAAGCAGACGAAGCTGCCATCAAAGTATTTGCCGAAAATTTACGTCAACTGCTACTTGCTTCACCTTTGGGAGAAAAGCGAGTGATGGGTATAGACCCCGGCTTCCGAACCGGTTGCAAGATTGTTTGTTTAGACGAGCAAGGCAACTTGTTACACAACGAAAACATCTACCCCCATCCACCGGTAAACAAGTCAAAAGAAGCCGCTACTAAAATAAGCAAAATGGTAGAAGCCTATAAGATTGAGGCCATAGCAATAGGCAACGGAACGGCCAGTAGAGAAACGGAAGCGTTTATCAAGAATCTCTGTTTTCATCAACCGGTTCGAGTTTTCATAGTCAGCGAACAAGGAGCTTCGGTTTATTCGGCCTCGAAAATTGCCCGTGAAGAGTTTCCCGATTACGATGTCACAGTGCGAGGAGCTGTATCAATAGCACGAAGATTGATGGATCCATTGGCCGAGTTAGTAAAGATTGACCCTAAATCAATTGGTGTAGGACAATACCAACATGATGTTGACCAAAGT
Source organism: Mediterranea massiliensis (assembly GCA_015060695.1). Lineage (GTDB taxonomy): Bacteria > Bacteroidota > Bacteroidia > Bacteroidales > Bacteroidaceae > Bacteroides > Bacteroides massiliensis_C. Next base: position 92,061 of record SUYA01000004.1, on the reverse strand, counting down.
AAATTAAAACGTTCACTTGATCAAACTGTGGAAAACTGCGTAAATCAAGTAGGTGTTAATTTAAATACTGCCAGTAGTCATTTGCTAACTTATATTTCGGGACTTGGCCCCCAATTGGCACAAAACATCGTTAACTATCGGGCGGAGAATGGACCTTTTACTTCGAGAAAAGAACTGATGAAAGTACCACGAATGGGTAGTAAAGCCTTTGAACAATGTGCCGGTTTTTTACGCATCCCGCAAGCGAAGAACCCGTTGGATAACACGGCTGTACATCCTGAAAGTTATCACATTGTAGAACTGATGGCCAAAGATTTGGGATGCAGTATTGCCGAACTGATTAACCAAAAAGAACTGCGACAGAAAATACGCCCCGAACATTACTTATCTGAAAAAGTGGGTATGCCTACCCTGCACGACATCTTAGAGGAATTGGAAAAGCCCGGCCGAGATCCTCGTGGTCCTATCAAAATATTTGAATTTGCGGCCAATGTACATACTATTAATGACTTATCAGAGGGAATGGAACTGCCCGGCATAGTGACTAACATAACCAACTTCGGAGCTTTTGTGGATATTGGCATCAAAGAAAATGGGTTGATTCACTTGTCGCAAATGGCCGATCGCTACATCAGTAATCCTAACGAAGTGGTAAACATTCATCAACATATTTTGGTTCGTGTTATCCAAATAGACATGGAACGAAAACGTATAGGACTTAAATTAATAAACAATGCATAAAGACATGAGACTAAAGTATCTATTCATTGCACTGACGATTGCTATCGCAGCACAAGCACAAACTAACAACGTGCTAAAAAAGAAACTATATGTACCCAAGGCCGGTACATTAATTGAACTGCTTACAGAAGAAGAGGCTAATCAAATTACGCACCTGACACTGAACGGGAAATTGAATGCTATTGACTTTCGCCACCTACGTGACGACTTCAAGCGTTTGCAAGAAATTGATTTATCGGGTGCCAGTATTGCTACTTATACAGGAAAGTTAGGCACAAATTTTGATCGCTTCTTGATTTATCCTGCAAACCATATTCCGGCATACGCCTTTTGCCGAAAAGATTCTTCCGAAGCCTATCATGGAAAGAAAACATTGAAGAAAATTATTCTTCCGGAAAAGATAAAGGCAATTGATGATTATGCATTCAAAGGATGTAGTAATTTATTAACCTGTCAAATAAACAAGAGAAATGTACCTATTTTAACCCAAGAGGCGCTGAACGATAGTACAACGGCCATTTTTGTTCCACATGGCAGTGACAATACATATCGCAGCAAGGAAAAATGGAAGGGCTTTGCTATCATCAACGGGAATCCTACTATTCTGCATCTGAACATTGATAATCAAAGCAGTTTAATTAATGAGTTGGCTATAAGAGGATTACAGCCACACGAGATTAATATTCTTACTATTGAAGGAAAACTTGATGAAGCTGATTTCTTACTAATCCGCGACTACATGCCAAACCTGACAAGTATTGACATCAAACATAGCAACGCTACTGAAATCCCAGAATATACATTTACTCAAAAGAAATTTCTATTAAGAATCGAACTGCCAAACCAACTGAATAAAATATGTCAACGAGCCTTCAGTGGATGTGTTCGCTTAAGTGGTGACATAATACTTCCAGCATCGGTAACAGCCATAGAGTTTGGTGCATTTATGGATTGCGAACGATTAAAAAAGGTTATTGCAACCGGCAAAAGAATTACGACTTTGGGTGATAAGATTTTTGGAGAAGAAGAAAGTAAATTATCCTATCAATAAAGTAAAGCCATAGCAGATAGCAAAAAATCTCCTTAGTATAAATTCTAAATGAATTTATACTAAGGAGATTTTTAATTTAGGCATAAATTAAAAATAATTTAGGCACTATACAGACGAGCTTTCAGCTCTTTGATATGATCAGATGTTATGTATTCATCATATTCCATCATCTTATCAATAATACCATTAGGTGTCAACTCAATGATGCGATTGGCTACGGTTTGAATGAATTCATGGTCGTGAGAGGCAAAAAGTATGTTTCCTTTATACGTTTTTAAGTTGTTATTGAATGCTTGAATTGACTCCAAATCCAAATGGTTAGTAGGAGTATCTAAAATCAAGCAGTTGGCATTTCGCAACTGCATTCGAGCAATCATACAACGCATTTTTTCGCCGCCTGACAACACACTGGCTTTTTTAAGTACCTCTTCACCAGAGAAAAGCATACGTCCCAAGAAACTTTTCATATACACTTCATTTCCTTCACCAAACTGACTTAACCAATCAACCAAATTCAAATCGGTATTGAAAAAAGAGGTATTATCCAAGGGTAGATAAGCCGTTGTAATGGTTACACCCCAATTGAAAGTTCCGGAATCTGGCTTCATGTTACCATTAATGATTTCAAACAAAGCAGTCATGGCTCTTGGGTCTCGCGACAAAAATACGATTCTATCACCCTTTTCTACATTAAAATTCAAGTCACGGAATAGTACCGTACCGTCATCCAAGGACTTAGTCAATCCTGAAACCTCTAATATCTGATTACCAGGTTCACGTTCTGGAGTAAAGATAATACCTGGGTATTTTCTTGATGAAGGTTTGATTTCCTCCACATTAAGCTTTTCAAGCATTTTCTTTCGGCTGGTTGTCTGTTTGCTTTTCGCTACGTTAGCACTGAAGCGACGAATAAACTCCTCCAACTCCTTTCGTTTTTCTTCGGCTTTGGCCTTCTGATTCTGTTGCTGACGAAGGGCTAATTGGCTTGACTCATACCAAAAACTATAATTGCCTGCAAAAAGATTAATCTTACCGTAATCAATATCCACCGTATGAGTACAAACAGAATCAAGGAAGTGACGGTCGTGACTGACCACCAATACCGTATGCTCAAAGTTTGAAAGATATTCCTCTAACCAAGTAACCGTCTCCATATCAAGGTCGTTAGTCGGTTCATCAAGCAACAGATTGTCAGGATTTCCAAACAAAGCTTGTGCCAACATGACACGTACCTTTTCTTTATTGTTCAGTTCGCTCATCAACAGATAGTGTTTTTCTTCTTTAATCCCCAAACCACTCAGCAAGGCTGCTGCATCGCTTTCGGCATTCCAACCATCCAACTCAGCAAATTTCTCTTCTAATTCTGAAACTTTCAATCCATCCTCATCGGTAAAATTCTCTTTAGCATACAACGCATCTCGCTGATTCATTATATCCCACAAAATAGAATGCCCCATTAAAACGGTATTCATCACCGTATAATTATCCCACTTAAAGTGATCTTGACTTAAAACCGACAAGCGTTCACCAGGACCAAGAGCTATAGAACCTGTCGTCGGTTCTAATTCTCCTGAAATTGTTTTCAAAAAAGTCGATTTCCCGGCTCCATTAGCACCAATAATACCATAGCAATTACCACTTGTAAATTTAAGATTTACTTCATTGAACAATACCCTTTTACCAAACTGTACGGCTACATTCGAAACTGTAATCATCTACTATCTATTTATAAATTATATCCCAATACTATATTAAGCGAATGCAAAGGTAGCCATTTTTTCACTATTCACCTGCGTAAACGCTGACAAACTGACATAAAAGCATTATCTTTGCGCCAAAATTGACTTAGTTAACATCTTTGGCAAACCATTTGTTACTAATAATTGTATGAAACAATAGAATCAAAAAAAATAAAATAATATGAGCTCAAAAGAAAAAGAAAACAGCACTCAAGAAGAGTTGCAAGAAACCTTGCAAACCGATAACAATGAAGAATTTGACGGACAGGAAACGGCCCAACAAGAAGAATTGACTCCGCTAAGCGAAGAAGAAAAACTTGCCGAAGAGTTGAAAAAGGCAAACGAGACCATTGAGGAACAGAAAGATAAATATCTACGTCTGTCTGCCGAATTCGATAACTACCGGAAAAGAACTATAAAAGAAAAAGCCGAACTTATTCTTAATGGTGGAGAAAAAAGCATCAGCAGCATTCTGCCCATCATCGACGACTTTGAACGTGCACTTAAAAATATGGAAACAGCTAGTGACGTAGCCGCTGTAAGAGAAGGAGTAGAAATCATCTACCACAAATTCATGTCAACATTAAATCAGAACGGTGTAAAAATTATTGAGACAGCAGATAGGCCATTGGATACCGACTTTCATGAAGCTGTTGCAGTAATTCCCGCTCCGACCGAAGAACTAAAAGGAAAAATCATAGAGTGCATCCAAACCGGTTATACTCTGAATGACAAAGTTATACGCCACGCTAAAGTAGTGGTAGGAGAATAATATAAAGCCCTATGAAAAAAAGAGATTATTATGAAGTGCTGGACGTTGCAAAGAACGCTTCGGCCGATGAAATAAAAAAAGCATACCGAAAAAAAGCTATTCAATATCATCCTGACAGAAATCAAGGAGATAAGGAAGCAGAAGAGAAGTTCAAGGAAGCAGCAGAAGCCTATGACGTCTTGAGCAATCCGGACAAACGTGCCCGATACGACCAGTTTGGGCATGCAGGAATGAGCGGTGCAGCAGGAAACGGAGGCCCCTTTGGTGGATTCGGAGGAGGCATGTCCATGGACGACATCTTCTCTATGTTTGGCGACATCTTTGGAGGTCGGGGAGGATTTAGTGGTGGATTCAGCGGCTTTGGTGGTGATTATGGAGGCGCACAACAACGCCGATTCCGCGGTTCTGATTTACGCGTCAAAGTAAAGCTAAATCTGAAAGAAGTTTCAACTGGTGTAGAAAAAAAATTCAAGCTGAAGAAATATGTTCCGTGTAGCCATTGCAATGGAACCGGTGCTGAAGGAAACAGTGGAACCGAAACTTGTCCAACATGTAAGGGAAGTGGAAGCGTAATACGTAACCAACAAACCATTCTTGGCACCATGCAAACACGAGTAACTTGTACCACATGTGGTGGTGAAGGAAAAATTATCAAAGAAAAATGTAAAGAGTGTGCTGGTGAAGGGATTGTATATGGCGAAGAAGTCGTAACAGTAAAGATTCCTGCAGGAGTAGCCGAAGGTATGCAATTGACTATGAACGGGAAAGGCAATGCCGGAAAGCACAACGGTATTCCTGGAGACTTACTTATTTTAGTAGAAGAAGAAGCTGATAAGGAATTAATACGTGACGAAAATGATTTGATATACAACCTGCTTTTAAGTTTCCCGACAGCAGCATTAGGCGGCGCAGTAGAAATACCCACTGTAGATGGTAAAGTAAAAGTAAAGATTGAATCAGGAACTCAACCAGGCAAAGTATTACGCCTTAGAGGTAAAGGATTACCAAGCGTAAATGGATATGGAACAGGTGATTTATTAGTAAATATAAGCATATACGTACCAGAGACATTAAGCAAAGAAGAAAAGAAAGCATTGGAAAGTCTAGAAGATTCTGACAACTTCAAACCAAATCTTTCAGTCAAAGAGAAAATTTTCAGAAAATTCAAAAGTTGGTTTGACTAATAAAGCATTAACAAAAAAAGAGTATCGAATACGATACTCTTTTTTATTACAATTTGTCTTTCAATCTTTATTTAAACAGATTTACCATCGTAGCAATCATGGTTGCCAATGATGCCGTAGTGGTACCGATGCTGAGGACTTCAGCAACACTCATCTTGTTCTTTTCATCCTTACTTGGAACAATAATTTCCGCTCCTGGTTCTATAGCTTTAGAATTGCTTGACGACAAACGAGAAACAGTACCATTCATATATACAATATATGCTTTCCGTTTTCTGGCCAAATCACCATATCCACCAGCTTGATTGATGTAGTATTTCAAATTTTCACCCGGTTTATAATATACAGTATTGGGATACATGACAGCGCCACTGATTTTAATAGTATTTACATACTCTGGCACATATAGTACATCACCTTCTCGTAACACCAAATCATAATCTGTTCCTGGATTCTGCAATGCTTTTTCCAAATCAATACCCACCGAATATGTATCAGATAAATTAAGTTTTTCTATAGAAATAGAATCTTTTCCTTCCCCACTGCGAGCCATACGGAGCACATCTTCTTGACGACGTTTTTCGTCTTCTGTCATCTTACGTAGCAAACGAGCTCCTTTGATATATGCTTCAGGAGTAACTCCGCCAGCTTGTTCTACCAAATCTGTCAATCGCTCATTTTTCTTAGTCAAAGCATAACTTCCACCAAACATCACCTCTCCACTTATCATCACATTTTGTTGTTTTTGATAAGCCGGACTTCTACGAACATAAACTTCGTCGAATGGTTGTAAACAGAAATTATCCACCTTATCACCAACAAGGAAACCATCTCTTAAATCAAACGAATATGATTCGCCTAGAACTGTTGAGAAAGAGGTGCTTTTAGGATTTTTAATTCGACGAGCAACTTCTATCTTAACAGCAGATGCAGCCTCTAACAAACCACCAGATTGGATAATCAGATCTTCGATAGTCATATTATCAGAATAAGCATAAGTACCTGGGAAGGCAACCTCTCCATGTATAGTCAATGTTTCTTCTTCTTTCAAATCATGAATACTCGGAATGTAGAGCACATCATTCTTACATAATGGAATGTCTGCTACTGTACCATTCAACAAACCTTTTACATCAACTGATATAATTTCATGAGTAAAGTCTTCACGCTCACGATCCAAAATAGCACGATTCAAGAAAGCATCTCCTCTAACACCTTCTGCTTTTTTTATCAATTGCTTTACAGTGTTTACTGTACCATTCAATTGATACAAGCCTGCGCGATAAACTGCTCCGCGGATTTCAACTTTGTTTTCAAAGCGTTGTAAAGTAGAGTCTACACTAATTACATCTCCATCAGTCAAACGGAATACAGAGTAATCCATTTCATCGACATTATAAATCTGATGTTCTCTTCCACTTTTACGAATGATACGAACCGCCTTCTTATATGCATCTCCTGTAAATCCACCAGCATATTCCAATAAAGTTGCAACTGTTTCAACAGGTTTCATCTCATAAAACATGGGACGTTTTACTTTGCCTGATATTTGAATGAGAGATTCATAAGGATTAACCAAAACTACATCACCATCCTGTAAGCGGATATCATCCTTAAAATTTCCCTGCATGATAAAGTCATATACATCCAAATTAGCAAATACTTTACCATCGCGTACCACCTTTATAGAACGCAAACTACCGATTTTATTAACACCTCCGGCAGAATAAAGAGCGTGGAATACCGATGAAAATGACGAAAGCATATAAGTTCCTGGAGCAGAAACTTCACCCATGACATTTACTTGAATGGAACGGATATTACCCAATGATAAATTAATTTGTGAATTAGCATATATTGTCTCTAACTTCTGCTTTACATAATTAGTAGCTTCTTTTACAGTACGTCCATTCAGATAAAGAGGGCCTATCGTATTTACTTGAATAGTTCCTTCTGGAGATATTGTTTGACGTATCATATCTTGAGAATTTCCCCAAATATCAATTATCACTTCATCACCAGGACCTAAACGGTAATTAGCCGGAGTAGCAATATTACTGCTAGGTTCAAAAGTCAAATTTTCAACAGTAAAAATGTTATGGCCAAAAATTTGTTGAGTAGGATCCTCCTCTTCCTCCATTTCTTCCATTAATGGTTCTTGTTGCATAAGAGAATCATTCTCCATCATATACATTTGGCGTTGGGGGATATTGGTGTTTTCCCGATTATTCTTATTTACAAAAGCGCCACGTTGACGAGTTCTATCCCTATTAGAATCTTCAATAGAAGCGTTAGTCCCTTCAGTATTAGATTCTTCATATTTTTTTTGAATTCTCAAGACCTGCTCCTTAGTAACGCCTCTCCTCATTAACTCTGTTGTCATCTGTTGTTGAGTCTTACCAGCCTTTTGTCCGTCCTTAATATACTGTACCACTTGGTCATCAGACATTTGCTGCGCAAAAGCAACAACAGTACCAACAAATAACATCAAGAATAATGTAAATATTTTACGCATAAACAAAACGTTGAATTATTGAATTACTATTATATAGCTAATAATTGTTTGCAAAGGTAATACAATATTTTCAGAATACAGAGTTATTTCTTTTTTAAGTTTGAAAAAAGATGTGAGAAAACGTTTTTATCAAAAAACCATTTAAAATCTTTTGCTGTTTAAAATAATCACGTACCTTTGCAGTCCCCAAAAACGAATGCCACTATGGCTCAGTTGGTAGAGCAACGCATTCGTAACGCGTAGGTCACCGGTTCGAGTCCGGTTAGTGGCTCAAAAAAAAAGAGATACATTGCTGTATCTCTTTTCATTTTTATTGTTTCTTATTATCTTTGTAAAAAACATAATACTCATATATTTATGAAAAAGAAAAAAATCACACTCGCAATAATTACAATTGCCCTCATAGGAATAATTGCAGGGGCATTAATGTATTACTATTTGTTTTCTCCCCAATTCTTTCCACAAAAGACTACATATTTATATATAGACAGAAATGACAATATTGACTCTATTTATCATAAGGTTAAGAAAATTGGCAATGCCAAAAATATAACAGCTTTTAAGTGGATGAGTAAATACCGAAAATACGACAAACATATTCATACTGGAAGATATGCTATCAGAAGAAACGAAAACGTATATCATGTATTCAGCCGTTTATATCGAGGGTATCAAGAACCTACTAATATAACAATCGGAAGTGTACGTACCATAGACAGATTAGCTCGAAATATCGGACAACAGTTAATGATAGACTCTATCGAAATCGCAACGTTATTGAATGACTCCATATATTTACAATCTATAGGATATAGCCCTGAAACTATTCAATGCCTTTTCATTCCCAACACCTACGAAGTGTATTGGAATACGAGCGCAAAAGATTTCATAGAACGAATGCAGAAAGAGTATAATCGCTTTTGGAATGAGAAACGACAAAAGAAAGCAAAAGAAATTGGACTCACACCGCAAGAAGTTATTACATTAGCCTCCATTGTTGAAGAAGAAACAAACAACAATCAAGAGAAACCAATTGTTGCCGGCTTATATATTAATCGTTTGCATAAAGGAATGCCATTGCAAGCAGACCCAACAATCAAATATGCACTGGGTGATTTTACTTTACGAAGAATCACTAACAAACATCTAACAATTAAATCTGCATACAACACCTATTTAAATATAGGACTACCACCTGGCCCCATCCGCATCCCAACCACAACAGGTATTGATGCTGTTTTAAATCATCAAAAGCATGATTATCTATACATGTGTGCAAAAGAAGATTTTTCGGGAACACACAATTTTGCTAAAACACTAAGTGAACATAATAGGAATGCACGCAAATATTGGAATGCACTGAATCAGCGAAAAATATTCAAATAAAAACAGGGCAACAAATACATTGATATTTGTTGCCCTTTATAAGAAAGCCGCACCGATGATGTGATGAAACTCCGAACGACATGTTTTGAGTGCTCGTCCTCTTTGTAATCCACCGACTCAAAGGTTACCCCGAAGGGCGTGGCCCGCCATTGAGAATCGAAGCTTGTCTCGGTTTCTATAAAATTGATGAGTTTCCCAATCCAATCAATGCGGCTCTATTCGCATTATTTAGTATGACAAAGATATGAAGTTTATTTGAAACGAGCAAAAAAACTCATGACTATTTTCGTATTTTTTATCTATGTATTACAGTTTTCTATAGTGTTAACATTCAAATGTAAAGAATTAGCTAAGCTAATATAAAAATGTCCTTTTCCACAAACAAAAAAAAATGCTGACTACTTTATAGTAATCAGCATTTATCAGTTTTATCAGTTACTGCTATATTAAGCAGCCTTAGCCTTAGCAACAATAGCCTTAAATGCTTCAGGATGATTCATTGCCAAATCGGCCAACACCTTACGGTTGATTTCAATACCAGCCTTGTGCAATGCACCCATCAACTTCGAATAAGACATACCTTCCAAACGAGCAGCAGCATTGATACGTTGAATCCACAATGCACGGAAGTTTCTTTTCTTATTCTTACGGTCGCGAAATGCATATGTAAGACCCTTTTCCCAAGTGTTTTTGGCAACAGTCCATACGTTTTTTCTTGCACCAAAGTAACCTCTGGTTAACTTCAAAATTTTCTTTCTTCTTGCTCTAGAAGCAACATGATTTACTGATCTTGGCATAGTTTTACTTCTTTTTGAATGTTAGCGCCGCTATCATCAGCGGACTTAAAGCTAATGCATTCGGTTAATAACTTTAATAATACTTTTTTACGCTCTTCTTTTTGAAATTACTTCATAGCTAAGAGTTCCTTAACTTGACCTACGTTGGTTACGTCAACAATAGTTGAGTGACATAAGTTTCTCTTTTGCTTCTTAGTTTTCTTAGTCAGAATGTGACTATGAAAAGCGTGCTTTCTTTTGATTTTTCCCGTTCCGGTAAGAGTGAATCTTTTTTTAGCACCGGAGTTCGTTTTAATTTTCGGCATCTTACTTTTATTTTTTAATTATTAAAATATATAATGGAAACGCACTATACCATTGGCGTTACACATTTTCTTTTTCTTCCTTAACGACTTTTTCTGCCTTAAGATTTATTTTTTTAGAAGCGCCAGCCTTCTTCGGAGAAAGTTGAATCGTCATGCGTTTTCCTTCAAGAACCGGCATTTGATCAACCTTTGCGTAATCTTCCAAATCGTTAGCAAAACGTAGCAATAAAACTTCACCTTGCTCTTTGAAAAGGATAGAACGACCTTTAAAGAATACATAGGCCTTCACCTTGTCTCCATCTTCCAAGAATCCTTTGGCATGCTTCAACTTGAAGTTGTAGTCATGATCATCAGTCTGAGGGCCGAAACGTATCTCTTTAACGTTTACTTTTACCTGCTTGGCTTTCTGCTCTTTCTGACGTTTCTTCAGTTGATACAAGAATTTAGAATAATCAATAATACGACAAACGGGTGGTTGTGCATTTGGAGAAATCTCCACAAGGTCAGCCTCATGTTCTTCTGCAATTCTCAATGCTTGAGCAATTGGATATACCTTTGATTCTATTTCATCGCCCACAATGCGGACTTCTTTGGCACGGATTTGTTCGTTAATCCGGTGTTGCCCTTTTAAATTGTCATTTTTCATTAAATAACGTGTACCGTTGTTTGTTTCTTATTGGTTATTACTAAATTGGGCGCAAAGTTACCATTTATTTATCATATTTTGAACTTCTTCGCTAACTTTTTTAGCAAAATCTTCAATTTTCAGGGTTCCTTGGTCGCCTTCTCCTTGCTTACGTACTGAAACTTCCTTGTTTTCAGCCTCTTTTTCGCCTACGATAAGCATATATGGAATGCGTTTCATTTCGTTGTCACGAATCTTGCGGCCAATCTTTTCATTGCGATCGTCCACAATAGCACGCACATCATATTTTCTGAGTAGTTGCTTCACTTCTTCTGCATAATCATTGTATTTCTCGCTGATAGGAAGGATGGCTACCTGGTCAGGAGTTAACCACAAGGGGAACTTACCTGCAGTATGCTCTATAAGCACAGCTACGAAGCGTTCCATTGAACCGAATGGTGCACGGTGTATCATCACAGGACGATGTTTTTGATTGTCCGAGCCTGTATATTCAAGCTCAAAACGTTCGGGCAAGTTGTAGTCTACCTGAATAGTACCCAATTGCCAACGGCGTCCAATTGCATCTTTCACCATAAAGTCAAGTTTAGGACCATAGAATGCAGCTTCACCATATTCTACTCTTGCCTTCAAACCTTTTTCTTCGCAAGCTTCTACGATAGCTTGTTCTGCTCTTTCCCAATTTTCATCGCTACCGATGTATTTTGTACGATTTTCTTTGTCACGCAATGAGATTTGCGCTTCAAAGTTTTCGAAATTCATTGATTGGAATACAATCGAGATGATATCCATTACACGCAAGAATTCATCTTTTACCTGGTCAGGACGACAGAAGATGTGCGCATCGTCTTGTGTAAAGCTACGTACACGAGTCAATCCATGCAGCTCACCACTTTGTTCATAGCGACAAACCGTACCAAACTCAGCTAGACGCAGAGGAAGATCCTTGTACGAACGAGGCGAGTTTTTATAAATCATACAGTGGTGAGGACAATTCATTGGTTTCAAGAAGTATTCTTCTCCCTCTTCTGGTGTATGAATGGGTTGGAATGAATCCTTACCATACTTGGCATAGTGACCAGATGTGATATAAAGCAACTTATTTCCAATGGGTGGACACATCACTTCTTGGTAATCATAACGCGCTTGGATGCGACGCAAGAAATCTTGCAAACGATTGCGCAATGCTGTACCCTTTGGCAACCACATGGGCAAGCCCTTACCTACGGTATCGGAAAACATGAAGAGATCCATTTCCTTACCAATCTTGCGGTGGTCACGTTTCTTGGCCTCTTCCAGCATAACAAGATACTCATCAAGCATTTTCTTCTTCGGGAAGGAAATACCATAGATACGAGTCATCATCTTACGGTCTTCTTGTCCACGCCAGTATGCACCAGCTACGGAAGTCAACTTGATAGCTTTAATAGGAGCAGTAGTCATCAAGTGAGGGCCACGACATAAATCTGTAAATGCACCTTGTGTATAGGTAGTGATATGACCATCTTCCAATTCTGATATAAGCTCGCACTTATACGTTTCGCCGCGTTCACCGAACATATTCAGCGCATCGGCCTTAGATATGTCTTGGCGAACAACAGCTTCTTTCTTAGCAACCAGTTCAGCCATCTTCTTTTCAATGACAGGAAGATCTGCCTCCTTTATAGGCGTTTCACCTGGATCAACATCATAGTAGAAGCCGTTTTCAATTGCCGGGCCAATACCGAATTGAATACCGGGATAGAGTTCTTGCAAAGCTTCGGCAAGCAAGTGCGCACTGGTATGCCAGAATGCATGTTTAGCCTGTTCATCTTCCCATTTATAAAGCACAACTTGAGCATCCTCGTTTATAGGACGTCCTAAATCATAAGTCTCACCATTTACGCCACATGCCAGCACATCTTGTGCCAAACGTTGACTAATGCTTTCTGCAATTTGCAGTCCTGTTACTCCTTCGTTAAATTCACGAACAGAGCCATCTGGAAAAGTTATTTTTATCATAGTTTTGTAATTTTCTATTTTTAGCATGCAAAAATAGCTATTTCTTTTTTATAATCACGCCATTTGTATACAAAAATATCATTAACGAATCACAGTAAAGCGTTTTATAATATTATATGCAGATACTATACCCAATTCTCCAGCCTTACTTAAATCAGAAATTCCCTGTTTATTATTTCCTAAAAATATGTGAGTCAATCCTCTATTAAAATAGGCTTCCGCAAAATTAGGATTCAATTCTATTGCCTTATCAAAATCAGCCAAAGCCGCCCTATAATCTTTTAATTGAGACAATACGTTACCTCTATTATAATAGGCATACACGAAATCGGGTGCCAATTCTATCACTTTATTCAAGTCATTGCGCACAATATCATAATCTATTGATTTAACGGTAGCCTTATGTTCATCTTTTGCAGACGGACTATTCTGTTCCATCATAGCTTCTGCCTTAATATATTCTAATTGCTTACAGCGTACTAATGCTCTCACAAAATAAGCTGGAAAAAATGTTTCATCTAGCAAGATACTCTGTGTCATATCAGCAATGGAACTTTCAAAATCTTGCACCAAATAGAAATCCAATCCACGCATAAAACGCACCTTAGCATTTTGAGCGTCATTAACAATATCAGCTGTATGCTTATCTATCAATGAGAAATGAGTTTTTACTTGTTCCTCTGTTAAAGGAGCTTCCATGCAAGTCAAACGCAAAGCTTTATAAAAGAGCTTACTCTGATTTAAATCATCAATATATTTATGATAATGCACAGAACGTTTAATTTCACTATATCTCTCATAATAAGTAAGTGCAAACATGGGTTCTAAACGAATCGTAACATTCTTGTTCTGAACCCGTCCCCGATAATCACTTGAATAACGTTGCTCAGTCTCGGCATCATCAGCAATTACTATCCGACGATAATTATCCATGTTATTATCCGATTTTTTACGAGTTTTATCCTCTTCGTCTTTAACATTATTGATAGAATCATTATTTGCAGTAGCCGATGAATTTTTCTTATTACGCAAATCTATCTGCATTTGCAAAAGTCGCACTTCGTCTTGTTCGGCAGCACGATGATTACCTATTTTTTTAAACGCTTCGGCACGATGATAATAGCCGGTAGAAAAATTCGGATATTCATGAAGCACTTTAGAATAATCCTCTATGGCTCCCTTATAATCACCAGTTTGTGCACGCAACAATCCCCGATTAAAAGCAGCCATCATATTCTCCGGCTCAATCTGAAGTACGAAATCAAAATCCTCAATTGCCCGATTATCATCTCCAACTCTTGCTCTCAACAAACCACGATTATAATGCCCCAAGAAATTATTAGGATCTATATCCAAGGCCAAATCATAATCACTCATAGCACCGCGCAAATTATGTTGGTGAAAGCGAGCCAAAGCCCGATTTATATAATTACCGGCATTTCTCACACTCAAATGAATCGCTCTATCTAAATCCTCTTCAGCTTTTTGGTAATCACCTTGTTGAATACGGACAATTGCTCTTGCCGACCAACCATCGGCATCATACCGATCGAGTTCAATTGCTTTTTCAAAATCATTCAAGGCCTGAACTGTATCCTTCTGTTTTAAATGGACTTCCCCACGCATCAAATAAGCTCTTGTATATCGAGGAGCTATCTTCAGCAGCTTTTCCAAGTCATTTTTTGCCGATTCATAATCTTTATTTTGTATATGACAAAGGGACAGATTGTGCCATAAAACTAAATTTTCTGGAGCATACTTTAAAGCTATACGATAATCTTCAATAGCCCCATTAAAATTATCTTGACGAATACGGGCTAATCCACGAATCTGATAAGCACCAACGACAAAAGGATTACGTTGAATAGCTTCGCTACAATCTTTTTCTGCACCTTGATAATCATCTAGATTTATCTTGGCCAATCCACGGTAGAAATAAGGTTCAAACAGATATGGCTTCGCATTGATTACTTGATTAAAATACTGTATAGAAAGAACATAATCCTCAAAATACAAAGCATTACGAGCAATCAACATAACCCTCTCCGTATTAATCTGTGCATGAACCAGCAGAGGAAAGAGCATTCCAAATATCCATAAGATTCTTTTTCCCATTCTTATTTCCTAACTGTCTTTACTTTATATGTACAGTGCGCCTTACCTTTGAGCATGGCATTCAATTTTCCCTTAATCATCTGTTTCCGCAACAAAGAGATATGGTCTATATACATTTTACCTTCTAAATGGTCAAATTCATGTTGCATAACACGAGCCAAATAACCTTCAACTACCTCTTCATGCTCTACAAAATCTTCATCCATATATTTGACACGAATAACACTTCCACGTTTAACCGTCTCATGAATACCAGGAAGACTTAAACATCCTTCATCCATTGCAACCTCTTCACCCATCACTTCGAGAACATGAGCATTGATAAATGCCTTACGATATCCTTTTAGCTCAGGAAATTCATCAGCCAATACATCCAAATCGACCACTACTACACGAATAGGCAGGCCTATCTGTGGTGCTGCAAGGCCCACACCTTCAGCCTTATCCATAGTTTCGAACATATTTTGTATCAACTCTTTCAAATTTGGATAATCAGGAGTTATATCTTCTGCAACCTTTCTCAACACAGGTTGTCCATAAACATAAATAGGTAATATCATATCTTTAAAGTTTTATTTTAAAAATCTACGACTTTCTAAATAAGTTTGCAAAATAATTGTTGCACTAATTTCATCTACTAATGCCTTATTTTGCCTATCTTTTTTTTTCAAACCGGCTTCAAGCATAGTACGATGAGCCATAACCGATGTAAAACGTTCGTCAACATACTCAATCGACATAGTAGGCAAACGTTTTCTCAAGGAACGAACAAATGGCTCTATGTTTTTCATATTCTCAGAAGGTTCGTTATTCATTTGCTTAGGAAGTCCCACAATAATACAATCGACAGTTTCTTTTGACACGTAATCTAATACAAATTGGAGCAACTGATGCGTAGGTACAGTAGTTAATCCATTAGCTATCAGTTGTAAAGTATCAGTTACAGCAATACCTGTACGCTTTTTACCATAATCTATTGCCAATACTCTTCCCATAACAAGTTGCAAAAGTACAATTTTAATTTGAACTATCAGAAATCTTAAACATATAATAACGAAAAAAGGGCATCGATATTACATCGACACCCTTTCTAATTTATTTAAATTGGTATTATTCCAAGATAACTACACGGTTCAAGTAATCTTTACCAAACATATTGGCAGTACCACCGAAGCCTACGAGTTCAAGTTGATCTTTGCTAACACCTTCAGCAATCAATGCATCATAAACTGCTTGTGCACGTTTTTCTGAAAGTTTTTGGTTTGTAGCAACGCTACCAGTAGCCTTATCGCAGTAACCTGCAATCTTATACTTCTTAGTAGAGTCAGCCTTCATAGCCTTAGCAATCAACTGAATGTTAACCTTACCATAATCATCAATCTTAGCACTACCAATCTTGAAGAATACAGCCATCGGGTTAGCAGAAGTCTTTTCGATAACTACTTCTTTTACAACTTCCTTAGGTTTAGCATTCTTGCAATCTTCCAAAGCCTTTTGAGCTTGTGCCAATTCTTCACGATACTTATTAACTTCAGCGTTGATAGCATCTTGATCGATCTTAGCACCTGCAGGGATGAACTTCTTACCACCGAATGTATATGCAACGCCTACATTCAGACGAGCTGTAGCTTCTGCACTGCTGCAATCGCTTGCCTTACCAAAGATAGAAGGAGTTACACCAAAACGACCTTCCAAGTTAACAGCCCACTTATCATTAATGTCATAACCCAAGCCTAAGCCTAAAGTTGCACCGAAACGAGCTTTCAAACCATCTTCTGAAATACCACCCTTTTCAGGATTTGCAACCAACTTATCACCATCCATCTTAGCATTTACATCAACGGCCTTAGCAATATTCATTGTCGGACCACCGAATACATAAAGATTGAAAGCGCGATCGGGATTGTAACCACTGAACAAATTGATTAAGTTCAAGGTAGCATCCAAATTAAGTTCAACGAACTTCTTGCAATAATCTGAATAGCCATCTTTACCGTTTGAGAAGAACAAGTTATCTTGTGCTTCAAGGCTTTGCCAGAAGCCACCGATTTGACCACGAACACCCCAAATAGGATTGATGTGCTTACCCAAAGTAACATTCATGTTGAATGTAGGAGAGTTCATACCACCATTGAGCACAGTCATGCCACCGATACCAACACCTACATAGATATTATCCTTACCGTTCTCGGTATAGTATTTGGTTTTTTCTTGCGCATTCACAGAAGCACAAGCGCCAGCAAATAACAATGCGGCTATAATTAATTTACTTTTCATTGTTGATTTTTCCTTTTTTAAATTAGTGAGTAAATTGAACCAATATCACTACCGAGGATTAGTCTGCATAGATGATACCACCACCGGCATTGTCACCAGCACCGTGACCATGACCATGACCGTGACCCATACCATATGAGTGACCGTGTCCAGGAATTTCCATATCAACATTTTCAGCTGATACTTCTACAGCAGAAACTTCGTATTCAGCAGTTCCCAAAACATCACCGGTAGCAACTGACTTATATTCATAAGTAACCTTACCCGGAGTGATTGTAAACTTAGCGTTGTAATAGCTCCATGCAGTAGCATAAAGAGTTTCTTTACCTTCCAAGAGACCCAAATCTACAGTCTTATTATCAGCAATATACTCTGCCAAAGAAATAGTAGGAAGAAGGATTTCAGAATCTACATAAGTCAAAATCTTCTTTACTTTCCATGATGCTTCGTAAGGCAACAAGTAGTTAGATTCATTCTTTACCCAATCAACACCGTTGTGAGAGTGAGTAAATTGACCTTCATTACCATATTCAGTGTATGCAGCAGCAGGAGTTGCAGTCATAGTACCGGCAACTTCGGCAATACCTACGTTAGCAGCATCCAAGAATACAACGGGTGAATATGTTACGATTTGGCCAGCTTCAATTGCGGGGATATCCAATGTAACAGAACCCTTAGCACCGTTTACAGTGGCAGTAATCACATGACCTGGCTTTGCAGCAATACCGTTAGCATTTTCTTCTGTGTCAGCACCAGTAATTGTAGCAGCACTTGTTACATTTGTATTAGTTGCCAAGTCAATAACAGTTACGTTAAACTGCAATTTAGCAGGTGTAGGATCTGCACCAGCAACATTGAACTCTTCTTTTTCACAAGAAGTGAAAGTTGTAGCCAAAGCTACTGCGACAAGTGCAAACATGGCACTGATGCCGCTCAAGAATTTAATCTTCTTCATTTTTAATACTTAATAATTAATAATTTAACATTTCTGACTTAATAAAATATGGATTAAAACTATTATCTTCCATTATATTATCACTTGCTTCCGCTTTATATTGTCGATAAAAATATTGTTCGTTGTTCGCATTGTATACCAATCCCATATTCTGAGATGTACTTATGCGAGGAATGTATTTGTGTCGCTTATATTTATAAGGTGGTAACAGAATCTGAAACCGGAAACCGCCATTTGTTTTCGCCTTATACCCAAAAGGAGAATGAACCCCCTTCATAGCATAGAAGCCAATAGCACAATAACGGAATTGTCGTATCATTTCGAACTTAACTCCCCTATCCTTCATCTGATATTGTTCTAATTTCAAACTAAACTGGGTGTTATATTCCGGCCAATAGAAACCTGCACCTACTCCCCAACTCCATGTCATAGTAGGATCGTAATGCAATGTGAATCCATTCCAATATCCCGTCCCTGTATATCCCAATCTGAATAGCAATGAAAAACGTTCATCCTTAAAAGGACGCATCAAATCCAAATCCAATCCATATTGATCGGCATTAAAATATCCAACCGTAAGCTTTCCGAATACATTGTATGGCAAACGGAAGCGCTGCGACACCGTAAGATGTCCCGGATGAATTTTATCCTCCAACATTCCATATCCATCATTATAGATAGGAATTTTCACTTGGGCGGTCAACTTCATTCCTTTCCAAAAAGAGACTTCTACCGCAGGACTCAAGTGAAACAGTACTTGATAGATTTGGTTAATCACCAAATTCTTCAATGCAACTTGCGGATACACCAACACATCAACCTTGAACAAAGAACTATTTTTCGTCTTTATCTTCCGTAGTTTTTTCCAAGAGTCACCCAAATCGTAACTAACGTTCCAATCTTTGCGAGCAACTTGTGGCACTGTATCACCCACTATCGGACGATAATAAAGCGAAAGTTGAGGTATATTATTATCAAGCAAAACAATTCGACAAGGTTTAGAAGCAGACAGTCCTTGTTTTTGTATCACATCAACCGCCTTGGCAACACCTACGCCATTGGCTCGATAAGCAGAATTTTGAAGAACATATATTCGCTCTTCTTCATCCTCCACACATCCGACATTTTCGAATCCCATTTCGACTAAAACATCTACTACATCGTTTGTTTGTGCTATAGTTTTCATTGGAATAACCCATGCAAGCACAACAGATAAACATAGTATTTGTCTAATACACAATAGTTTTCGCATATCAACGTGTTTATGCCTCATTTATATATTTACAAACTACGCGTTACCAAACGCATAATTTGGCGCAAAATTATATACTTTTTTTAAATCTACAAAGTATTGTGGTGAAAAAAAACGAAATGTTTCCAATTTATCCACATTCAATTCACTTATTTATAGAACAAAAGAAAAGCGGATTATCCGCTTTTCCTCTAAATCATAAATCTCCCTCTATATCAAAATAAATAAAGATTATTTAATGCGATACAATAGCCAAGAACCTTGGAAAGCTTTATCGTTAGGATATTTAGCCTTGAAAGCATCACGGGCTTGTGCTGCCGAGGCACGGTCATCATAAGTTCCGACAATAACACGATACCGAGGTGTACCAGGAGCAGCATCTTCATTAACTACCACCATAGCATTATAACCTTCCTGAGTCAATTTATTCTTCAAATTATCAGCATTGGCTTGTACCCCAAAGCTGCCACATACAACACTATAATCTTTCAATCCATTGCCACTAACCAATGTTACTCTTTCTTGTCTAACTGCTACAGGAACAGTTTCTACAGTTTTCGCTTCTGTTACTACCGGTGCAGTCACAACCTCTTCCACAACTACAGCTTCTTGTTTAGGTTGTTCAGCCAGCTCTTGTTGTTTTGCTTTTTCATATGCTTTTTTATATGCACTTTCACTTGATTTACAAGAAGAAAATGCAATAAGTACGCACATTCCCATTCCCAATACTGTTAATTTCTTCATTTTTGTGTTTTTGTTTTAAAAGTTCAATTATTTAACAAGGTGCAAAGTAACATAATTATCCTCACATAACCAAACCTTAACGGGAAATTCTTTTCATTTACGACCAGCAAATGCGTTAACTAGACCACAAATATTTATCAAACAAAGAGGATGATATTTTATTTAAGTGTTACAATCTGCATAGGCTACTGTTTTAAAAAAAAGCAAAAGCCACCTGAATAAACGTCTGCCTCTTTGACGAACATACATTACATTTAGTTGACTTGCAAATGGTTTTGCTGTAGTTATTTGTTGTTTAGACTCACAGCTTTATAACACACTGATAATTACATATTTAAATCCTGCGCACTAAGTTATTCAACTACCTATAGATAGTAAGTCGATTACCTATAGGTAGTTGGCCCACTACTTATAGGTAGTTGCTCTTCTACCTATAGGTAAATCATTTATATGGAAAAGGCCTTCGATTGCTAATCTATTTGGCTCATTGTTTTAAGTATAAAGTATATCTAGTGACTCTGAAATAGATTCGTTTCCTGTGGTATACAACACTAAAAGCTATGCTTCTTTACTTGCGAAACTTTAATATTTTATATAGTCGGATTATCTCTTACAAACTCAGACATACGTCTCCAACAATTTCACATTTCCACAAGGAAGTATCTTCAACTCTTGTACAGCAGCAGGCAAAAGTAAGGTATCACCAGCCTTTAAAACAACCTCGTTTTGCTCGTCATCCACCATTCGACATTCCCCCTCCAAACAGATAAAAATAACGAACGAATCCAAATCCGAATAGTCACATGTTATATCTTCTGTCATATCATAAATAGAAGTGGAGAAATAAGGAGTTTCCAATATCTCGACTGGTTCATTTTTATTTTTTTCATAAACGGTACGAAAATCTTCTTGGGCATCCAGGAAATTTATGGCATCCATAGCAAGGGTTGTATGAAGTTCACGGAGGTTCCCATCTTTATCCCTGCGATTATAGTCGTAAATGCGATAAGTAATGTCCGATGTTTGTTGAATTTCTACAACAAAACATCCTGCGCCAATACCGTGAACTCGCCCTGCCGGAACATAAAAGACATCTCCTACATTTGCATTACACACCTGCAACACGTCCAATAAAGACGCATTATGCAATCGTTCTTTATATTCCTTAGGAGTAATCTCTTGCTTGAACCCGGAGATAATAAATGAATCCTTTTCGGCATCAAGTACATACCACATTTCGTTTTTACCAAAGCAACCGTGGCGTCTTTGAGCCAGTTCATCAGCCGGATGCACTTGAACAGAGAGGTCTTTGTTGGCATCTATAAATTTTACAAGCAGGGGAAACTTCTCCCCAAAGCGGGCATAATTGGCTTCGCCAACCAAGTCAGACTTATAGCGACGCACCATTTCAGTCAGTGTTCGTCCTGCATCAGGGCCATTAGCCACTATTGATTCAAAATTTTCAACTGCAGAGATTTCCCAACTCTCCCCCACGTTTTCAATCTTTTCATCCATACGCTTAAAAGGAATAATTCTTTCACCACCCCAAAGCGTCTGTTTCAAAACAGGTTTAAATCTTAACGGATACATTTTTTCTTACATTAGTTTTGTGGCTACAAAGGTACAAAAAAAATCATTTCCATAGCCATTTATCAAACAAACGCTAAACTTTTATAAAATGTTTGATAAATTTCGTAGAAATTCTTTGGGAATACGAAAGTATTTCACTTTATTTGCAAGAAATTTTAAATACATAGTTATCATGAACAACACAACTCCCAATGAGCAAAATCTGTCCGGACTGGACAGAAAAGATTTTCAGAAGGATATAAATGGCAAGAAAACAGACTTGTTCATCCTCAAAAACAGTCAAGGCATGGAAGTTGCTACCACCAATTACGGTTGCGCATTACTCTCCATCATGGTTCCCGACAAAGACGGCAAATATGCCAATGTAGTACTTGGTCACGACTCTATCGACCACGTCATCAATAGCCCCGAACCTTTCTTAAGTACAGTTATCGGTCGCTATGGCAACCGCATCGCCAAAGGCAAATTCACCTTGTATGGTGAAGAACACCAATTGGCTATAAACAACGGCCCCAACCACCTGCACGGAGGTCCTACCGGATTTCATGCCAGAGTTTGGGATGCCACCCAGCCCGACCCCTCTACCGTTATTTTTACTTATACTTCAGAAGATGGCGAAGAAGGCTTCCCCGGAAAATTGGAAGTAGAAATGACTTATCGTTTGGAAGAAGAAGTAAATGCTTTGGTCATTGAATATCGAGCCACTACAGACAAGGCCACTTTGGTAAACCTGACCAATCATGCATTCTTCAACCTGACTGGTATTGCCACCCCCTCTCCCGTCGTTACAGACAATCAGTTAACCATCAATGCCGATTACTTTATCCCCATCGACGAAGTTTCTATTCCCACCGGTGAAGTATTGAAAGTAGAAGGTACACCTATGGACTTCCGCACACCTCATGCTGTTGGTGAACGTATTGACGAAAAAGACCAACAACTGATTAACGGCACAGGATATGACCACTGCTATGTTTTGAATAAGACAGAAGCCGGCGAATTAAGTTTGGCCGCCGTATGTGAAGATCCTGCCAGCGGACGTGTATTGGAAGTTTATACCACCGAAAACGGTGTTCAACTCTACACAGGTAACTGGCTGAACGGTTTTGAAGGTGCTCACGGAGCAACTTTCCCAGCACGAAGCGGTATCTGCTTTGAAGCACAATGTTTCCCCGATACTCCTAATAAGGCTCATTTCCCATCTGCCGTATTACTACCGGGTGACGAATACCAACAAATTACCATCTACAAATTTGATATAGCAGAATAAACAATCTAAATTTCATATTTTAAAACATTTTATTAAAGACATGAATCAAGAAAAGAACAATGGCAAAATGATTGCCGTTATCACTATGTGTTTCATCTTCGCGATGATTTCATTTGTAACCAATATGGCTGCGCCATTTGGTACTATTTGGGGTTATACCTACAACTGGGCCGGTATGATGGGTAACATGATGAACTTTGCCGCTTACCTGTTCATGGGTATTCCGGCCGGTAAAATGCTTGTTAAGTACGGCTACAAGAAAACTGCCCTCATAGCATTGGCCGTAGGTGTTGTTGGTTTGTTGGTACAATACATGTCAAGCATCTTTGGTGCCGACATTCCTACATTTACCTATGACGGACAAGTAGTGGCACTTAACCTCCTTATTTATTTATTAGGTGCTTTCATTTGCGGTTTCTGTGTATGTATGCTTAACACCGTGGTTAACCCGATGCTCAACATCCTCGGTGGTGGTGGTAACAAGGGTAACCAATTCATCCAAATTGGTGGTACATTGAACTCATTGACCGGAACACTGACTCCGTTCTTGGTAGGTGTATTGGTAGGCCAACTTTCTGAACAAACCAGCATGAGCAATGTAGCTCCATTGTTGTTCATCGGTATTGCCGTATTTGCCATCTCATTCATCATTATCTCGTTTGTAACTATCCCCGAACCGCAACAAAGTAGCAAGGGAGAAAAGTTCCACGCACCGCTTAAGTTCCGCCATTGCACACTGGGTGTAATTGCTATCTTCTTCTATGTAGGTGTTGAAATCGGTATTCCGGCAGAATTGAATTTCTACATTGCCAATATGGGCTTTGAAGGTGCATCGGCTGTAGGTGGTGCTTTGGCTGCAGTTTATTGGTTCTTGATGATGATTGGCCGTGCTGCAAGTAGTGTAATCAGTGGTAAGATTTCAACTTCAACACAAATGACTATCGTTTCGGTTGTAGCCATTGTTTTGTTGCTCGTCGCTATCTTCATGCCCGAAAGTGTTGCTGTACAATTCAAAGGCCATGACATTCCCGTAAAATGTTTCTTCATTGCTGTTTGTGGTATCTGTACCTCTATCATGTGGGGCGGTATCTTCAATTTGGCTGTCGAAGGTCTTGGAAAATACACTGCTGCTGCATCAGGTCTTTTCATGACCATGGTAGTAGGTGGCGGTATCATGCCGTTAATTCAACATGCCATTGCTCAAAATGTAGGTGCCATCGCCAGCTATTGGTTGGTAATTGCTATGTTGGCATACATATTATATTATAGCAAGATTGGTTGCAAGAATGTAAACAAAGACATTCCCGTAGAATAAAAAAGACTATTTTTAAAGTAAACATATTATTCACCTTTTAAAACTTTAATATCATGGATATAGATCACGTAAGAAGTCGCTTCATCAAGCATTTCGATGGAACAACAGGAGCCGTTTATGCATCTCCCGGCCGTATCAACCTCATTGGCGAACATACTGACTACAACGGTGGTTTCGTATTCCCCGGTGCTATCGACAAAGGCATGATTGCCGAAATCAAGCCCAACGGAACAGACATTGTAAAGGCATATTCAATTGACTTGAAAGATTATGTAGAATTTGGTTTGAAAGAAGAAGATGCTCCTCGCGCCAGCTGGGCACGCTACATCTTCGGTGTTTGTCGTGAAATGATTAAGCGCGGTGTAGATGTAAAGGGTTTCAATACAGCTTTTGCAGGCGATGTACCCCTTGGTGCAGGTATGTCATCATCAGCAGCATTGGAAAGCACATACGCTTATGCTTTGAACGATTTGTTTGGAGACAACAAGATTGATAAATTTGAATTGGCAAAGGTTGGTCAATCTACCGAACACAACTATTGCGGTGTAAAGTGCGGTATCATGGACCAATTTGCATCAGTATTCGGCAAGAAGGGTAGCCTCATCCGTTTGGATTGCCGTTCTTTGGAATATCAATACTTCCCGTTCGACCCGCAAGGCTATCGCTTGGTATTGGTTGACTCGGTTGTTAAACACGAATTGGCTTCATCGGCTTACAACAAGCGTCGTCAAAGTTGCGAAGCTGCCGTTGCAGCAGTAAAGAAGAACCACCCCGAAGTGGAATTCCTCCGCGACTGTACAATGGATATGTTGAACGAAGTTAAGGCTGATATCAGCGAAGAAGACTACATGCGTGCAGAATATGTAATCGGTGAAATCCAACGCGTACTCGACGTTTGCGATGCTTTGGAAAAGGGCGATTACGAAACTGTAGGCCAAAAGATGTACGAAACTCACCACGGCATGAGCAAGTTGTACGAAGTAAGTTGCGAAGAGCTTGACTTCTTGAACGACTTGGCATTTGATTGCGGCGTTACCGGTTCTCGCGTAATGGGTGGCGGTTTCGGTGGTTGTACCATCAACTTGGTGAAGAACGAACTCTATGAAACTTTCATCAACACAGCTAAAGAAAGATTCAAAGAAAAATTCGGTCGTAGCCCGAAGGTTTATGATGTAGTTATCAGCGACGGTGCTCGCCGTTTGGCATAATCGTCTGTAACATAGCTCTATATAAGTAAGAGGGAAGTTATCTTCCCTCTTACTTTTTTTTATTCTCTAAACTTCACAACCATCAGTACGGGATTGGCGTCTTCTTCCAATCCTTGGGCAATGGTTTTCAGTTCGCCACTCAGTTGGCCAGCTTCAAGGGCCTCTATCAATTTGAAGGCTTCCATAGGATAATAGCCACAATTAGCGTAACCCGGTACAAATAGTAAATTGAGCTTTAAAGAAGGGCAGTCTTGGTTTTTAAAAGCAGGTTGGAATATTTCGCCCGACTTTCTATTGTGCATCCATGAACGACTATTATTGTCCATTACTTCGAAATTATCTCCCAATGTCCAATTCTTACTCAACCTGGTTATAAAGTCGTAATGGGCAACAACGCCATTTAAATTCAAGAAGTAAGCATTCTCTGAATCAGACTTTACCGATGGAGTACGTGTCAGATAGGGAGAGAGAGTGCCATCTTTATGAATGGTGTAAACTGTATCGTGCCCCATATCAGCCAAATAAATTGAGTTACCAGAGATTACATAAGCCGGATAGGTTATAGGCTGTTGGGCACTCAGATTGGTAATAACCAACGAAGCGATATAATCTTTAAGATAGGAAAGGCTATCTATCCGGCCATCTTCTTTCGATATCAGCAATACAGGATGATAGGGTTTTACCTTCCGATTGTATCCTTCAAGGTCTATTTTCTCTTTGAACGCCAGTAAACAATTGTCGTCAAATTGGTACAAATCGCCTTGTCTTGACATTTCGTTTACTTCTAATGTCCGCTTATACACTCCGTCCAGGGTATAGACTTGTATCCTTGTTCCTCTTTTATGAGTTATAAAAATCTCTTCGCGCTTCCAGTCCACAGTCACGTCTTCCAACCGGACATATTCTTGAGGTCCTCCTCCTTTGCGAGCCAATAAGTTACGAATTTTACCATCTGGATAGAACAGTAAAACCTTATCGTTGGCATTATCTACTCCCACGATTCCGTTTTCCGACAATTCAACCAGATTACCATCAGACAACATTTCGTCGGATGTTTCCAAGGGGATGTAACTCACCTCAGCAATGTCTTGCAAGCAAATTTCTTTTTCCGGATACTCAACATCCATATCTATCTGTGGAAGGTCGGACGACTTACGATCGGTGTTGCCACAAGCCGTGGCAAGCAAGGCGAGCAGACAAGTTGCGCCATAAACAAATCTTTTCATTGATATAAAGTTAATTAGAAACATCCAAGTGCACCCTACTATTTAAACTTTACAACCATCAGTACGGGATTGTCGTCTTCTTTCAATCCTTGGGCAATGGTTTTCAGTTCGCCACTCAATTGGCCGGCTTCAAGAGCCTCCGTCAGTTCGAAAGCATCCAACTTCATGTAAGCGGTATTGGCATCACAACCGTCAAATTCTAAATAATTATATGACAACTCTTCTTGATAATCCTTGTTAGTTAACTTCGCAGAGAATGCTTCGCCCGTCTCTTTATCGTATAACAACCAGCCATCTTTACCATCCATAGCCACATAATCAAAAGCCCGAAGTGTTCGATTAAAGGCAAGCTCTTGCATGGTGCGACGGAGGAAATAATAACGGGGAGTAATACCGAACATTTGCAAGAAACACTTCTTTTCCTTTTCCTCCTGCACCGAAGGGGTACGAGTCATTACGGGGATTAAAGCATCACCATCTATCCGATAAATGGTATCTAAAGAAACTTCGTTTACATACTTGCTACCATTCAAACTTCGAAAAGCAGGAGCATCTATCAGAGTTAAGAGTGGATTGCCATCTCCTGTTAATACCTTGATACACGTCGATGTGTAATAGTTTTGCTGATATGAAAGACTATCCATTGTTCCATCAGCTTTAGAAATACGAACAATCGGACGATAAGGGTAAGCTAACTTACCCTCCTTACCCCCTTTCGGGATTTTGAACATCAACAAGTGTTCTGCTTCATCTGTCATGTCGTGCTGACGAAGAGCAAGGTTTTCATCCAACTTGAGCTGACGCTTGAAAGTACCATCCAAAGAATAAACAAGGATTTGGTGTTGAGGAATGAGGTGCACATATACCTCTTCTTTATCCCAATCAAACTCAGCATAATAGACATTTTGATATTCACCCGGACCCTGCCCTTTTTTATTTATAACATTGCGTGCCTTACCGTCGGGATGAAACAGATAGATTTTATCGTCACCTATCACTGCTATCCCACCCGATGAAAACTCTTCCAGCTTTCCTTGAAACAAAAAATCATCTTTAGACTCCAACGGGATATAGCTGACCTCTGCAATGTCTTGCAAGCAAATCTCTTTTTCCGGATACTCAACATCCATATCTATCTGTGGAAGGTCGGACGACTTACGGTCGGTGTTGCCACAAGCCGTGACAAGCAAGGCGAGCAGACAAGTTGCGCCATAAACAAATCTTTTCATTGACATAAAGTTATTAATTAGTACCGCAAAATTAGTAAAAAAATCCCCTCCCCCAAAAAAACAAGAAGATAGTTTTATCTTTCTATCCCTATCAGTATTCGTTCCCTTCTCCTTGTACAACCTTATACTCAGTTGATAGAATGTTAAAAGCACCGTTTATAGTCCCCAAAAGGATTGTATTGCGTCTGTTTTGTGCGCCGAAACTATCCGTTTCTACGTACGAAACAAAGTGTTTCAGCGCATGAAACAGAGTGTTTCACTTAATGAAACAAACAGTTTAACGCCCTTGAAACAAAGTGTTTCATGCCGATGAAACAGATAGTTAGCTCGTTTTTAGAAGAGAATCAAAAACCATGTGTGACATTAAAAAAACAATATCACGCTAATGTCACGCCTAATGCCGCACTTTTATCCAACTTTTTCTACATTGATAATCAATCTATTAACCTACTATTTCAACTATTGTGTGACACAAAATCATGAAAATAGCTTCTAGTGAAAGAGATAAAAAGCAAAGAAAAGGGGTTGCCATGTTTTACATTGAAACATGGCAACCCCGCCTTCTAAAAAATCAACTGTTTATCTTATTTCTGTAAAATATAAACCGCAAATGTCTTCGGTGCAATAGTGGTGTTCAATACCTGACCGCTAACTTCGATAGCCGATTCCTTCGGAGTAATCAGATTGGGGTTCTCAATGCTGTTTTCTTTCATTATATCGTCAGTTTGCAACAAGATGCAACGACCACCCTTCAGTGTTTCCTTCTTCTTCATACCCTCCATCTTGATAGAAAGCGGTTGGGCTGTATCAGAAACATTGATAACCTTTACAATAATGGTATTGTCGTTCTTGTCGAGCACAGCACTGGCAAAAAGTCCGTTCTGACCTTCGGCACCGGTAACATTCTTTCCGTCCATAGTCAGCTTCAACGCATTGGTACCCTTATTGGTTGCATAAAGTTGTTGCACATAGTAGCTACAAGTGCGGAACGAAGTCATGTTGTCAAACCAAATCATGTCCGGACGCCATTGCCAACCCTCAACATGAGCAAAGAGAGGAGCATAAGTAGCCATATGAACAATGTCGGCATTTCGTTCGATGGTTGTCATAAAGGCTGCTTCGAGCAATGCGGCATTGAAGTGATTCCACTTCTTTCCACGACCGTGGCAAGCATACTCTCCGGCAAATACTTTCGGGCCTTTGCGGTCGTAGTTGTCATAGCGGGCACCCGATTGCAAGAACCAA
The DNA here is from genome assembly GCA_015060695.1 of Mediterranea massiliensis. Lineage (GTDB taxonomy): Bacteria > Bacteroidota > Bacteroidia > Bacteroidales > Bacteroidaceae > Bacteroides > Bacteroides massiliensis_C. Next base: position 62,501 of record SUYA01000004.1, on the reverse strand, counting down.
GATTCGGGACGATAGAAGTGCTCATCCACCAAGTCAGCACCGAGTCGTTTCATTTCGGGCCACAAGAAGTCGAATTGCTCGCCTTCCGAATTAGGACCAGAGCTACCCACAATCTTCATATCAGGATATGCCTTACGGATAGCCTTAATAAAAGGTTCCAAACGAGCCGGATATTCAGGGCCCCATTGTTCGTTACCGATACCGATAAACTTCATATTGAATGGTTCGGGATGTCCCATTTCAGCACGAAGTTTACCCCACTCGGTTGATACATCACCGTTGGCAAACTCAATCAAATCCAACGCATCTTGAATATAGGGTTCCAAGTCTTCGACAGCTACATGAGCATGTTCGTCGTTATTCTGATATTGACAAGACAATCCGCAATTCAAAATGGGCAACGGTTCGGCACCTATTTCTTCAGAAAGCAAGAAGAACTCATAGAATCCCATACCGTAGCTTTGGAAATAATCGGGATAGAAACGGTGAGTAAAGGTATATTGCCAACGGTTTTCGTTCAGCGGTCGGTTCTCTACCGGTCCTACTGACTTTTTCCAATCATAACGAGTATCCAAGTCGGTACCTTCAACAATACATCCACCGGGGAAGCGGAAGATTCCCGGCTTTAAGTCGGCCAATAGTTGCACCAAGTCCTTACGAAGACCATTCTCGCGTCCCTTCCAAGTATCCACCGGAAAGAGTGAAACGTGTTCCAAATCGACAGTTTTCTTTCCTTCCAAGAAAATACGAAGCGTAGCCTTCGGATTGGTTTGTGTAGGCTTCAAAATAACCTGATACTTCTTCCACTCTTTCGAATCAATAGTGATACGTTGTGCGGCAAAAGCATGATGTTCGCCCATCGACTTAGTATCAACCAACTCAACACGGATTCTGGCCGGTCCGTTATCATCGGGGATACGTGCCCAAACCGAAAAACGATACTCTTCACCGGCTTTCACACCAATACCGAAGAAGCCTTCGTTATCAAGACCAGTGTGCTTATGACCATGACCGGAGTCAGAAAGACGCACATAATGCGGATTCCGTTCGAACGGACCATCGTCCATCACCTTTACTTTTCCAAAAGTAGTCCACCCCAAAAGATTCTGCGGAAACTCAAACGAACGATTCTTTACCAATTCGGCATAAAGACCACCATCGGCCGCATAGTTAATGTCCTCAAAAAACAAACCATACATGGTGGGTTGTACTTCGGCTCCCACTTTTTTGACATTCACAACCATTTCGTTGGTTTGTGCCTGCAACGTCATACCCGCCGAAAGCGCCAACGCTGCCATCATTCCTGTAATTTTCTTCATAAATACTTAATTAAACTATTATAAAACTTTCAATATTTACACATTGCATCAATTTTGGCAAATATACTAACATTTTTTACTTAATGACATTATTGTTTTTATGCTGCACAACATACTACAACTTATAGAGTGGTACAGATAAAAGTGTTACTTTTACACCCGAAAGTGCTAAGTATACTTTTAAAACAACTATTAAACCGAAAATAAACATTAAACTAATTTTATAACTACCATGAAAAAGCAATTTTTACTTGCAGGCTTGGCCGCCATTATGATGGCTGCTTGTAGCCAGAAACCGGCAGAAGAACTAACTCTCTCCGGACTGAATCCAAAAGACTTTCAAGCTACCGTAAACGGAGCACAAACCGAGCTTTTCACCTTGAAAAACAAAGCCGGTATGGAGGTTTGCATCACCAACTTCGGTGGCCGAATCGTTTCGGTCATGGTGCCCGATAAGAACGGCACAATGCAAGACGTCGTATTAGGATTTGATAATATCAACGATTACATCAACGTGCCCAGCGACTTTGGTGCAGCCATCGGCCGCTATGCCAACCGCATCAATCAAGGCAAAATAAACATTGATGGCAACGAAATTCAATTGCCCCAGAATAACTTCGGACATTGCCTTCACGGAGGTCCTAAAGGTTGGCAATACCAAGTTTATGAAGCCAAGCCTATTGACGAAACAACCATTGAATTGACAAGGGTATCACCGGATGGCGACATGAACTTCCCCGGCAACTTGACAGCAAAAGTTACATATAAGTTGACAGAAGACAATGCTATCGACATTAAGTACAGTGCCACAACAGATAAAAAGACTGTTATCAACATGACCAATCACTCGTACTTTAACCTCTCTGGCGATGCTTCAAAAACCATTACAGACCACACCTTATATATTAATGCCGACAATTTCACTCCCGTGGACAGCACTTACATGACCACCGGTGAAATTATCACCGTCAAAGAAACTCCAATGGATTTTACCACTCCCAAAGTAGTGGGTCAAGACATCGACAAATTCGACTATGTGCAACTTAAGAACGGTAACGGCTACGACCACAACTGGGTGTTGAATACCAAAGGTGATGCATCGCAAATGGCCGTTAAATTGACTTCCCCCATTACCGGCATCTCGGTAGAAGTATATACCAATGAACCTGGCATCCAAGTTTATACCGGCAACTTCATGAACGGCACGGCAACCGGAAAAAAGGACATCGTTTATAATCAACGCACCGGCATCTGCTTAGAAACTCAGAAATATCCCGACTCTCCTAACAAACAATGGGCTGAAAGTAATGCATATCTGGAACCCGGACAAGTTTACGAAAGTCAATGTATCTTTAAATTTACCGTAGAAAAATAATTCATAATTAAATAAAAAGAAAAAACATGCAAGCATTAGCAACATTAGACTGGTTAGTAATCGGAGTATTTTGCCTCGCTCTGATTGGTATTATTGTCTGGGTGGTCAATCAAAAGCAGAATGACTCGGCAGACTATTTCTTAGGAGGAAAAGATGCCACATGGATTGCCATTGGCGCCTCAATCTTCGCTTCTAACATTGGTTCTGAGCACTTAATTGGTTTGGCCGGGGCCGGTGCATCAAGCGGTATGGCCATGGCTCACTGGGAAATTCAAGGTTGGATGATCTTGATATTAGGTTGGGTTTTCGTTCCTTTTTACTCCCGCAGTATGGTTTACACCATGCCTGAATTCTTGGAACGCCGTTACAATAAAGAATCACGCACCATCCTTTCAGTAATCTCTTTAATCAGTTATGTATTAACAAAAGTAGCTGTTACTGTATATGCCGGCGGTTTGGTATTCCAACAGGTATTTGGCATTGAATCTCTGTGGGGTATCGATTTCTTTTGGATTGCCGCCATCGGTTTGGTAGTCATCACTGCCCTTTATACTATTTTTGGAGGCATGAAGTCTGTACTCTACACATCAGTACTCCAAACTCCCATCCTATTATTAGGTTCACTCATCATCTTAGTACTTGGTTTCAAAGCCTTAGGTGGATGGGATGAAATGATGTCTATATGTAGTGCCGTAACTGTTAATGATTATGGTAACACTATGACCGAGCTTATTCGCGACAATCGCGACCCGCAATATCCATGGTTAGGAGCTTTGATTGGCTCTTCTGTTATCGGTTTTTGGTATTGGTGTACCGACCAATTCATCGTACAGCGTGTTCTTTCAGGAAAAGATGAAAAAGAGGCTCGTCGTGGTACCATATTCGGTGCTTATCTGAAACTCTTACCCGTATTCTTGTTCTTGATTCCCGGTATGATTGCATTTGCCATGTCACAAAAAGGGATTGTCGTAAACGGCGAAGTATTCACCCTTTCGACACCAGACGCAGCCTTCCCCACATTGGTAGCCAAATTATTGCCTGCCGGAGTTAAGGGCTTGGTTGTTTGTGGTATCTTAGCCGCTTTGATGTCTTCATTGGCATCGTTGTTCAACTCATCGGCCATGTTATTCACTATCGACTTCTATAAACGTTTTAAACCGGAAACTCCTGAAAAGAAATTGGTTGTTATCGGCCAAATTGCCACTGTAGTAATCGTAATATTGGGTATTCTTTGGATTCCAATCATGCGCTCTGTAGGTGATGTATTGTACAACTATTTGCAAGACGTCCAATCTGTATTGGCTCCGGGTATTGCTGCAGCCTTTTTACTAGGTATTTGCTGGAAACGTACATCAGCCCAAGGTGGTATGTGGGGATTAATTTCTGGTATGATTATTGGTCTTACCCGTTTAGGAGCTAAAGTATATTACAGCAATGTAACCGACGCTAGCGACAACCTCTTCAAATATTTATTCTATGATATGAACTGGTTGTTCTTCTGCGGATGGATGCTTCTCTTCTGTATCGTGGTAGTAGTTGTTGTCAGCTTGATGACTAAAGCTCCTAGTGCAGAAAAGATTCAAGGCTTGGTATTCGGTACCGCAAGTGAAGCACAAAAAGCAACAACACGAGCCAGTTGGAATCATTGGGACATCATCCATACTATAATTATATTGGCTATTACTGCAGCCTTCTACTGGTACTTCTGGTAAACCCTTCTGTACTGGCTATAAGCTACTGGTTATAAGTTTATACAGAAAGATACTCGTAGCCCGTTGTTTATAGCCAGCAACTATTTAAACAGGAACTAAATGAGCAATTACTACAGTTCGAATCCAAAATTCCATGTCAGTACCGATTGTATCATTTTCGGATTCAATGGGGGCGAGATAAGTTTATTGTTACTGCAACGTAACTTTGAACCAGCTAAAGGACAATGGTCTTTAATGGGAGGATTCGTTCAAGAAAATGAAAGCGTGGATGATGCAGCCAAACGTGTTTTGGCTGAACTTACTGGTTTGGATAAAGTTTACATGGAACAAGTTGGCACGTTTGGGACTATTGACAGAGACCCTGGTGAACGAGTTATTTCCATTGCTTATTATGCATTAATAGACATTAATTCATACAATCATGAATTGGTTCAACAGCATAATGCACATTGGATAAATATCAACAACCTTCCAGAATTAATTTTCGACCATAAACAAATGGTTGAAGAGGCGCGAAGATTAATGCAAGCCAAGGCCTCATCAGAACCAATAGGCTTCAACTTATTGCCCGAATTGTTCACCTTATCACAACTGCAAAGTCTATATGAAGCCATTTACGGCGAAATACTCGACAAACGCAATTTCCGAAAACGAGTAGCAGAAATGGATTACATACAGAAAACAGAAAAAATAGATAAAACCGGTTCTAAAAGAGGTGCCGCACTATATTGTTTCAATGAAAAATCATATAAAAAAGCACCCAAATTTAAACTTTAAAGACTATAATAAAACATGTTAGAAACACTGAAAGAAAAAGTTTTTCAAGCCAATCTTGATTTGGTTAAACAAGGTTTGGTTATATTCACTTGGGGTAATGTATCAGGCATTGATCGCGAAAAAGGATTAGTTGTTATCAAGCCAAGCGGTGTTAGTTACGACGATATGAAAGCTTCGGATATGGTGGTTGTCAGTTTAGAAACAGGTGAAGTGGTTGAAGGAGACTTAAATCCTTCGTCAGACACTCCAACACACCTTGTTTTATATAGAGCCTTCCCAAATATCCAAGGAGTAGTGCATACCCATTCTACCTATGCTACAGCATGGGCACAAGCCGGAAAAGACATTCCAAACATCGGAACTACACATGCAGACTATTTCTATAAAGAAATTCCCTGCACAGACGATATGACTAAGGAAGAAGTGGAAGGTGAATATGAATTGGAGACAGGAAATGTTATCGTAAAACGTTTTGTTGGAATCAACCCCGACCACACTCCGGGAGTTTTGGTAAAAAATCATGGTCCATTCTCGTGGGGAACAAGTCCGGCCAATGCTGTTTATAATGCCAAAGTCATGGAACAATGTGCAAAGATGGCCTACATCTCATTTACCTTAAATCCGAAAACGACCATGAATCCCTTACTCATTGAGAAGCATTATAACCGTAAACATGGTCCCAACGCTTATTATGGACAAAAGAAAAAATAAAACAACTCATTAAAAATATAAATTATGGAAAAAGTATTTGAAAATTATGAATTATGGTGGGTAACTGGTGCTCAGTTGCTTTATGGTGGCGAAACAGTTAAGATTGTAGATGGTCACTCAAAAGAAATGGTAGATGGCTTAAATCAATCTGGTAACATTCCTGTAAAAGTAATATATAAAGGTACAGCAAACTCTTCTAAAGAAGTTGAAGCTGTGATGAAAGCTGCCAATAATGACGAAAAATGTGTAGGTATAATTACATGGATGCACACTTTCTCGCCTGCAAAGATGTGGATTAAAGGGCTTCAGGCATTGCAAAAGCCACTTCTTCACTTCCACACTCAATATAACGCCGAAATTCCTTGGGATACCATCGACATGGACTTCATGAACCTTAACCAATCGGCTCACGGAGATATAGAATTCGGTCATATCTGTACTCGTATGCGCATTCCTCGCAAGGTAGTTTGCGGCTATTGGAAGAGCCAGGAAGCTCAAGAGAAGATTGCAGTTTGGGCACGTGTTGCAGCAGGTGTTGCTGATGCAAAGAACGTACGTTGCCTCATGTTTGGTATGAACATGAACAATGTAGCCGTTACCGATGGTGACCGTGTAGAGTTCGAGCAACGCATGGGCTATCATGTTGACTACTATCCGGTGTCTTCATTGATGGAATACCTCAAGAAGGTTACTGATGCTGAAGCAGATGCTCTTGTTGAAGAATACAAGAAACTGTATGAAATCAAGATTGACGAGAGTGGTGAAGAAGTATACTGGGAAAAAGTTAAAAATGCTGCCAAAGCTGAAATCGCATTGCGCCGAGTATTAACAGACGAGGGAGCTACAGCTTTCACTACTAACTTTGATGACCTCGGTGATGCCGATATCAACGACCCGAACTTTATAGGCTTCGACCAAATCCCCGGTCTCGCTTCTCAACGCCTCATGGCTGAAGGTATTGGATTTGGTGCTGAAGGTGACTGGAAAACAGCTTGTCTCTGTCGTACTCTTTGGGTTATTCAACAAGGTATGCCTATTGGATGCTCATTCCTCGAAGATTACACCCTCAACTTCGCTGGTGATCGTTCTTCTTGTCTCCAAAGTCATATGCTTGAGATTTGTCCGCTTATTGCAAAGGAAGAGAAGCCCAAGCTTGAAGTTCACTTCCTTGGAATCGGCATCCGCAAACAGCAAACAGCACGCCTCGTATTCACATCAAAGGTAGGTCGTGGTATCAAAGCTACTATTGTTGACCTTGGCAACAGATTCCGCCTCATCTCTCAAGAGGTTGAATGTATCGAACCCAAGCCAATGCCAAACCTTCCGGTAGCATCTGCACTTTGGATTCCACAACCCACATTCGAAATCGGTGCCGGTGCATGGATTCTCGCTGGTGGTACACATCATAGTGCTTTCTCTTACGATATCACTGAAGAATATTGGGAAGACTTTGCAGAAATCGTAGGTATAGAGTATGTAAAGATTAACAAAGACACTACTATCAGTGGTTTCAAGAAAGAACTTCAAACCAATGAAGTGTACTTTATGCTAAACAAAGCTCTTCGCTAATGTATAACCTGTAGCATGCATTTTGAATGCATGCTACATTTAACAACTATTTTTATGGATGCAAAATCAACTATCAAAGCAGGCAAAGCTATATTGGGTATAGAGTTTGGCTCAACTCGAATAAAAGCTGTTTTGATTGACGAAGAAAATAAACCCATTGCACAAGGTGATCACATCTGGGAAAACCAATTTGTTGATGGCCATTGGACATATAGCATTGATGCTATTTGGCATGGATTGCAAGATTGTTATGCTGATCTTCGCAAAAATGTTAAAGAATTATACAATACAGAGATTGAAACATTGGCAGCCATTGGTTTCAGTGCTATGATGCACGGCTATATGGCATTCAATGAAAAAGAAGAAATCTTAGTACCTTTCCGCACATGGCGCAATACAAATACCGGTGATGCTGCAACGGCTTTATCGGAATTGTTTGTGTATCATATCCCTATGCGTTGGAGTATTTCCCACTTGTATCAAGCTATTCTAAACAAGGAAGAACATGTAAAAGACGTTACTTTCTTCACTACCCTTGCTGGTTATATTCATTGGCAACTTACAGGCGAAAAGGTATTGGGTATTGGTGATGCGTCTGGTATGATTCCTATCGACCCCAAAACCAAGAATTACTCTGCCGATATGGTAAGTAAGTTTAATAATTTAGTAGCACCTTATGGCTTCGATTGGAAGTTAGAAGATATTCTTCCCAAAGTATTATCTGCAGGAGAAAATGCAGGCTATCTAACCGAAGACGGTGTCAAGAAACTTGACGTATCTGGTCATTTAAAAGCCGGTGTACCTGTTTGTCCTCCCGAAGGTGATGCAGGAACTGGTATGGTAGCAACCAATGCAGTTAAACAACGAACAGGTAATGTTTCGGCAGGAACATCTTCATTCTCTATGATTGTATTGGAAAAAGAACTTTCCAAGCCATACGAAATGATTGATATGGTAACCACTCCCGATGGTAGTTTGGTAGCTATGGTACATTGCAACAACTGTACATCCGACCTCAATGCATGGGTAAACATCTTTAAAGAATACCAAGAGTTAATGGAAATACCTGTAGATATGAATGAAATATTCGGAAAGCTCTACAACCATGCTCTTACCGGCGATACTGATTGTGGCGGCTTGCTTTCTTACAATTACATTTCAGGTGAGCACATCACTGGTTTGGAAGATGGTCGTCCCATGTTTGTACGTTCGGCCAGCGATAAATTCAATTTGGCAAACTTTATGCGTGCCCACTTACATGCAGCAGTTGGCGTCTTGAAAATAGGTAACGATGTATTGTTCAACGAAGAACATATTAAAGTAGATAGAATTACGGGACATGGTGGATTATTCAAGACTAAAGGTGTTGGTCAACGCATTCTTGCTGCAGCCATCAATTCACCTATTTCAGTAATGGAAACAGCAGGTGAAGGTGGTGCATGGGGTATTGCATTATTAGCATCATATCTTATTAATAATAAGAAAGGACAATCTCTTGCCGACTTCCTTGAAGAGGTAGTTTTTGCCGGAAATGCAGGTGTAGAAATTGCTCCTATTGCCGAAGATGTGGAAGGTTTCAACAAGTATATTGAAACATATAAAGCAGGTTTGGCCATTGAAGAATCAGCCGTTAAACATAAAAAATAAACGCCTATGAGAAAGAGTTCTATTATCTGTAGCATTTTATTGTCTACAACTTTAACAACATTTGCACAAAAAAGTGCAACTATCACTATCAATGAAGGTGAACAAATTATTCCTAAAGAAATCTATGGACAATTTGCCGAACACCTTGGCACTTGTATCTATGGAGGGCTTTGGGTAGGTCCGGAATCAAACATTCCCAACATCGACGGTTATCGTACTGACGTAGTCACAGCTTTAAAAGAACTGAAAGTACCAGTATTGCGCTGGCCGGGCGGTTGCTTTGCCGACGAATATCATTGGATGGACGGAATTGGTCCTAAAGAAAATCGCCCTAAAATGGTAAACAACAACTGGGGAGGAACCATCGAAGACAATAGTTTTGGTACCCATGAATTCTTGAACCTTTGCGAACTGTTGGAATGTGAACCATACATCAGCGGTAATGTAGGTAGCGGTACTGTAGAAGAATTGGCCAAATGGGTAGAATATATGACTTCGGAAGGAGATTCCCCAATGGCTCGTTTGCGTCGTCAGAATGGTCGCGACAAAGCTTGGAAAGTGAAATATCTGGGTGTAGGCAACGAAAGTTGGGGTTGCGGTGGCTCAATGCGTCCTGAATACTATTCTGATTTGTATCGCCGTTATGCAACCTATTGCCGCAACTACGACAGCAACCGTCTGTTCAAGATAGCCAGTGGAGCCAGTGACTACGACTACAACTGGACTAAAGTGTTGATGGAGCGTGTAGGACGTCAGATGCATGGGCTTTCTTTACACTATTACACCGTTGCCGGCTGGAGTGGTAGCAAAGGTTCTGCCACAGAATTCAATAATGAAGACCATTATTGGACAATGGGTAAATGCCGAGAAATTGAGTATGTCATCAAAAAACATTGCAACATCATGGATCAATATGACCCCAGAAAACGTATTGCTTTAATGCTCGATGAATGGGGTACTTGGTGGGACGAAGAACCTGGTACTATCCGAGGACATCTCTATCAACAAAACACCATGCGCGATGCTTTTGTTGCTTCATTGACATTTGATATTTTCCATAAATATACCGATCGTCTGAAGATGGCTAACATTGCTCAAATTGCTAATGTGCTGCAATCTATGATTCTTACTAAAGATGACAAGATGGTATTGACACCTACATATCATGTCTTCAGAATGTACAACGTTCACCAAGATGCTACTCATTTGCCTTTGGATATTGATTGCGAAATCATGAATCTGGATGGCAGACGCAATAAGATGCATGATCAAGATATTTTGCGTACATTGCCTATGGTTAGTGCCACAGCTTCGAAAGATAAAGAGGGTAAAGTACACATCTCGCTTTCGAATGTCGATTTGGAAAATGCCCAAGAAATTACTATCAACTTGGGTGAAGTGAAAGCAAAAAGTGCTATAGGCGAAATACTTACAACGAAGAACATTGCCGACTATAATAGCTTTGAGAATCCGGAAGTAGTTAAACCAGCTTCTTTCAAAGATGCCAAAATCAAAAATGGCGTACTGACAGTAAAAATGCCGGCAATGTCCATCATAACTTTAGAATTACAATAACACTTTACTCCCCTAATCAATTAAGTCATGAATGATATAAAAGTAATGAATCATGCAGCCGACAATATTCGCATTTTGGCTGCTTCTATGGTTGAAAAGGCTAAGTCTGGTCACCCAGGTGGTGCTATGGGTGGCGCCGATTTCATCAACGTGCTATATTCAGAATATCTGCAATACGACCCTGAGAATCCGAAATGGGAAGGTCGCGACCGTTTCTTCCTTGACCCCGGCCATATGGCTCCTATGCTTTATGCCCAATTGGCATTAGCCGGAAAATTCTCGTTGGAAGAGCTGCAACAACTCCGTCAATGGGGTTCCCCCACTCCCGGTCATCCGGAAGTTGATTTAGATCGTGGCATTGAGAATACATCAGGACCGTTAGGTCAAGGTCATATTTTTGCGGTAGGTGCTGCTATTGCAGCTAAGTTTTTGGCTGCCCGTACCGGAAATCCTACTTTTGCAAAGGAAACTATCTATGCTTATATCTCTGACGGTGGCGTACAAGAAGAAATTTCACAAGGTGGTGGCCGTATTGCCGGTCACTTAGGCTTGGATAATCTGGTTATGTTCTACGACTCGAACGACATCCAACTTTCTACCGAATGTAAGGATGTAATGACCGAAGATACCGCCATGAAGTATCGCGCTTGGGGTTGGAACGTTATTGAAATAAATGGTAACGATTGCCAACAAATCCGTGAAGCCCTTGATGCCGCTAAAAAGGAAGATAAACGTCCTACGCTGATTATCGGCAAGTGCATCATGGGTAAAGGTGCCCGCAAGGAAGACAACACATCTTACGAAGCCAATTGCAAAACACACGGTGCCCCGTTGGGCGGTGATGCTTATAAGAACACCATGATTAACTTGGGTGCTGACCCAGAAAATCCGTTTGTTATTTTTGACGATGTAAAAGAAATCTATGCCAAACGTGCCGAAGAGTTAAAGGCTATAGCTGCCGTTCGCTACGAAGAAGAGAAAGCATGGGCTGAAGCCAACCCCGAAAAGGCTGCCCAACAAGCCGAATGGTTTAGTGGAAATGCTCCGAAAGTTGATTGGACAAGTATCCAACAAAAGGCTAACGATGCTACTCGCAATGCGTCAGCAACTGTATTAAGCGTATTGGCTCAACAAGTGCCGAACATGATTTGTGCATCGGCTGACCTTTCAAACTCGGACAAGACCGATGGTTTCTTAAAGAAGACTCATGCCTTCACTAATGGTGACTTTAGCGGTGCTTTCTTCCAAGCCGGCGTGGCCGAGTTGACCATGGCTTGCTGTTGCCTCGGTATGGCTTTACACGGTGGAGTTATTGCTGCGTGCGGTACCTTCTTTGTATTCTCAGACTACATGAAACCTGCCGTTCGTATGGCCGCTTTGATGGAACTTCCCGTGAAGTTTATCTGGACCCACGACGCCTTCCGAGTAGGTGAAGATGGTCCTACCCACGAACCTGTTGAACAAGAAGCACAAATCCGCTTGATGGAGAAATTGAAGAACCACCACGGCAAGAACTCAATGTTGGTACTTCGTCCGGCCGATGCCTTGGAAACTACCGAAGCATGGAAGTTGGCTATGGAAAATACCGAAACACCTACGGCATTGATTCTCTCTCGCCAAAACATTACTAATCTGCCCGAAGGCAACGACTATACTCAAGCAGCGAAGGGTGCTTATATAGTGGCAGGTTCTGACGAGGCTTACGACGTAATTTTGTTGGCATCGGGTTCTGAAGTTTCAACATTGGTTGCCGGAGCTGAACTATTGCGCAACGATGGCATCAAGGTGCGCATCGTTTCTGTACCTTCCGAAGGTTTGTTCCGTAGCCAGGTTATCGGTTATCAAGAGAACATCCTCCCAATGGGTGCCAAGGTATTTGGCCTGACGGCGGGTTTACCTGTTAACTTAGAAGGTTTGGTGGGTGCCAACGGTAAGGTTTGGGGATTGGAATCGTTCGGTTTCTCTGCTCCCTACAAGGTGTTGGACGAAAAGTTAGGATTCACCGCCGAAAACGTTTACAAACAAGTTAAAGCAATGCTGTAATTCGTCAGTTATGAAAACAATAGGAATATGTTGCGACCACGCCGGCTTCGAACTAAAGCAATTTGTATTACAATGGCTTGAAAGCAAGGGAATGGAGTACAAGGACTTCGGAACCTATTCGACCGATAGTGTAGATTATGCCGACTTTGCCCACCCGATGGCTTTGGCCATAGAGGCAGGTGAGTGTTATCCGGGTATTGCCATCTGTGGTAGTGGCAACGGCATCAACATGACGCTGAACAAGCACCAAGGCATCCGTGCGGCTCTATGCTGGTGTGAAGAGATTGCTTCATTGGCTCGTCAGCACAACGATGCCAACGTATTGGTCATGCCAGGACGCTTTATCAGTACCGACGAGGCTAATACCATTCTGGAGAAGTTCTTTAATACCACTTTTGAGGGAGGACGCCACCAGAAACGCATCGAAAAGATTCCTGTAAAAGGATAATCTGACGTAAACTTACCTTACTAAGGCTTGTTATCGGCAATTTGCCGATAACAAGCCTTTTTCTTTTTTAAGTACCTACGACTAAAAAACGAATTTGTGTGTGGCAATACTTACGGCTTCCGAAGAGAAAATAGTTTTTTTCTGCATAGCAAAGTCAAATCAACGTCACCGATTACTTAATCTGTGTCGGCGATTTGTTAAACAGTGGTGCTGTTTATATAATCTGTGTCACAGATTTGAATATCCACCATACAAAAAACCTCTTTCTGCCATAGCAAAAAGAGGTTTTAAAGGAGCCGTATCCATTATTTCATAGACTCAATCTTTTCTTCGACCTATCTTCAACTCAACCAAGAAAGCTGTAAGCAACCCTATGCCACCGAAAATCAATACACATGACCCGTACATGGCCGAGCGAATGAAATATGTATCACAGAAATCGGCATAATGGTAATGAATAAAGAATGCTATCAGCAAGCCAAGACCTAAGCCAACAAAGAGACTACCAAACTTCAGTGCCGAAAAAGAGCTACTGTTTATAGAGGAGAAATTGATTTTATGCTCCAACATATCCGGCGTCAGCTTCTCTCCCATCTTTTCAATGATAGCCAAACGTTCCTTCTTACAAACAAAAAGTTCGAACAACTTATAAATACCAAAAGAAATAATGCCAAAAACAGACGGCACCATAATAAAATCCATCATATCAATCTGTTTATTTAGTGAATAAATTTGTTTCTTTGTACCCTTTAGACGCTCTCTGAAAAGAAAGGTTACAACTTTTTGCAAGAAAAATAAATAGGCAAAAAAGTGTAACCATCCGGCCCGAACGGCGTCTAAAAGACAAATGGAAAAGAATGAGAGCTACATAATAAACGAAATTCTGAACGGAAAGAGCGAAAAGTTTGAATACTTTTTAGACAGATACGGGCAACAGGTATTCACGTTGGTTTCTCGCATCGTGACCTGCCGGGAAGATGCCGAAGAACTGACGCAAGACATCTTTCTGAAAGCTTTCCGTCAGCTGGCCTCGTTCAGAGCCGAAAGTAGCTTTTCCACCTGGATATATCGGATAGCTACCAATGCAGCCCTATCAAACATCCGCAAAAGCAACCATAACATTATCAGCTTGGACGAAACACGCTTAAACAGCCCTACGGATAGCCAAATAGACGAAGCATTGGAGGACGAAAGTGAGGAACAACTACAACGTTTGTCAAGAGCCTTGGAGAAACTGGAGGCCGACGAACGCGCCTTGATTACCTTGCACTACATGGAAGAAAAGAAATTGGCTGAAGTAGCTTTCATATTGGGCATTACCGAAAACAATGCCAAAGTAAAACTGCATCGCATCCGCAAAAAACTATATTTATTCATCAAAAACGAAGAGTGATGGAACAAAAACAAAATGCATCAGATAAAGGATTGAGAACGGCACTAAGTAAGCAAACAACCCATCGCCTACCCTCCAACTTCACCTTCCGCACCATGCTGAAGGTAGAAGAACTTGTCAGCAAAAAAGAAAAGCGAGAAGAGAAAACACTCTTTCTGACTATCGTAGCTACCTCACTACTCTTACTGATAGCCGGTGGCATAACCATACACCTCTATTGGGAAGAAACACTGAGAAATAGTTGTGCCAACCTTCTCAAAACACTGACAATAGCCAAAAAAGAGTCTCTAACTTACGGCATATTCTCACTCATCGTCTTTATCCTCATGACATTTGACTATTGGATGAGAAAAATTTTTAGACAAAGAAAAGAATAAAGTTGAATTTGCCATTTCTTTTTTCTAACTTTGTAAAAAAATATTTGCAACTATAAGTAAACGGGTGATATGAATTTAAGATGTCGTTGGAAACAGATGAGTACACCCTCACCCGTACTTTTAATAACAAAATAATTTTTATCAAATGAATAAATTCGGCCATTTGCTTATACTCCTTTTCGGGATCATGACCGGTTGCATCGACAAGCAACCACAACTTAAAAATAACATCTTAAAAATTGATTTGGATGCTGACTATCCCTCAAAAGATTTGGCGATACAAGAACTTATGGATGTTGAGTATATAGCGTTGGAAACAAGCGGTGATGTTGTTTGTGAAGGATAAATACTTGACATGGGCAATAACTATATCTTAGTTGGCAACAACAAATTTGATGGGGAAATCTTTATTTTTGACCGAAAAGGAAAATTTATAACTAAATTCAACCACAGAGGACAAGGTGATAAAGAATATATATTGATGACCAATGCCCTTTTGGATGAAGAAAACAGAGAAATATTAATCAATGACCCGGCCGCAAGAAAAATAGTTGTGTATAGTCTGGAGGGAACATACAAAAGGACACTGAAATTAGACAGGAAGTATTCCATTGCAAATATATACAACTTTGACAAAGGAAACATAATATGTGAAGTCACCTTGTCACCCGAATCAAACAATCGTGTAAAAGCCCTTATAGCATCCAAAGAAGATGGTAATCTAAATAAAGAAATTAATGTCGCTTGCGACAAAATCATTTCCACCCACATTGATAGAAACCAAATGATGCTTTTTTACGATTACATTTCCATCCTACCTTTTCAAGACGCTTGGCTGATGACTGAAGCTTCTTCGGATACAATCTTCAAGGTGTCTGAAGATATGGTTTCACCGTTTATCATCAAAACTCCAAGTGTACAAAGTTCAAAACCTGAAAAGTTCTTATTTCCTCGTCTTTTAACAAATGAATTCTATTTCTTTGAAAAAGTAGAAAAAAAAGAACGCTTCATAAAGGATGATTTAGTATATAGTATAAAAGATAATTCGTTGTACCGGTATAACATCTACAATAATGATATTAAAGATGAAACACCGCTGATTTTACAACAATACAACACAAAAAATTCTAATATTGGATATTGGCATAGCATGGATGCCTACCAACTAACCCGACTTCAGAAAGAGGGAAAGTTACAAGGCAAACTAAAAACTATAACCGAAAAACTGGACGAAGATTCGAATCCCATCATTGTGTTGCTAAAAAATCGGATAGATTGAAATACATACAAAATTAAAAGAAATTAGAACTTTATTACAACTATTTCTATATATCAGAAATAATATAGTATATTTGTCGTTGGCAATAAAAATATCCAAATGAAGACAGAAATAGAAAAAATGCGTAGCGGTGAACTTTACTCGTTTGCCGATGCCGAAGTAGAAAGAAATATCATTAGGGCACAACAATTATGTGCCAAGCTCAGAACAATGAGCATGCACGACAAAGATTATAGAAGGCTAATGGAAGAGTTAATTCCCGGTTTTCCAAAGAGCAGTGCCATCTGTCCACCGTTTCATTGCGACCACGGCACAGAAATTGTTGTGGGCGAAGATGTATTCATCAACTACAATGCCACCATGCTGGACGGTGGCGGCATCCGTATAGGTAGTCACACCAAGATTGGGCCAAATTGTCAATTTTACACACCAAATCATCCGATGGATCATATGGAAAGACGCGAACCTAAGGAAATTGCTCGACCCATTATGATTGGCGAAGATTGTTGGTTAGGTGGAGGCGTCATTCTCTGTCCGGGAGTAAGTATCGGTAACCGATGCATTATTGCCGCAGGAAGCGTGGTAACAAAAGATATTCCTGATGATACATTAGCAGCAGGTAATCCGGCGGTCGTAAAACGAATGTTAAGATAAAAATATAGAAAGGCGGGAATTCCCGCCTTTCAGCTTAACAAATTCGTTTATGCCAATACGGCATCAGCCAAAGTCTCCATAGCCGGTAGGTCAGCTTGTTTCATACGAGCACGGATAGTAACCAATGGACCGACAATTTCAACATCTTTCATTTTTTCCAACATCTCTGTCATGATACGACCTGCACACGGTGCCCATGAGCCGTTCTCGATGATGCCCACTCGACGTTTCTGATAATTCTTCAATTGCAAATGGTGCAAGAAGTCATACATGGGTGGAAAGACGTTGGCATCGTAAGACGAAGCGGCCACAATCAGTTTACCCATTCGGAATGCATCTTCCACAGCCTCGGCCATATCGTCACGACTAAGGTCGGCAATAGAAACCTTAGGAGCACCTTTGGCCAAAAGAATCTCCTTCATCTGACGGGCGGCTTCGGCCGTACCTCCATGAATAGAAGCGTAGGCAATAAACACACCTTCGGTTTCTACTTCATACTTGCTCCAAGTATCGTAAAGGCCAATGTAGTAGTCCAAATTATCTTTAAGTATAGGGCCGTGAAGGGGACATATACAAGCTACATTAAGCGTAGCCAACTTCTTGAGCAGGGCCTGAACTTGTACACCATACTTGCCGCAAATATTAAAATAATAGCGGCGTGCCTCGCAGGCCCACTCTTCGTCATGACTCAAAGCACCGAACTTACCGAATCCATCTGCCGAAAAGACTACACAATCAAGTTGATCATAAGAAACCATTACTTCAGGCCAATGTACCATAGGAGCCATAAAGAACTGTAAAGTATGCTTGCCTAAAGAGAGTGTATCACCATCTTTAACAGCAATGGTTCTCCCATCAAACACTGTTTGTTCAAAAAAGAGAGGCATCATTTGAATGGCTCGTGCCGAGGCCACAACCTTCACGTTGGGATACTTCAACATCAGCGCAGCAATGTTTCCTGCATGATCTGGTTCCATATGATGCACCACCAAAAAATCGGGAGTACGTCCTTGTAATGCACTTTCCAGATTCTTCCACCATTCTCCACTTTTTCGCAAATCAACGGTATCCATGATGGCTATACGTTCATCTTCAATAAGATATGAATTATAAGAGATTCCGTTGGGAATGATATACTGGCTCTCGAAAAGATCTAAATCGGTATCATCAACACCGATGTATCTGATTGTGTCTGTTACTTTCATTTTTATATAATTTATGTTTCAGGCCGCAAAGATAATGCGAAAGACGGGTAGAAACAAATTAAATAATCCTTTGGAACCAAAAAGATTCTTATTGTTGTACATAAACCAAGCGTTGCAGGTCGTATCCTCTATTTCGAATGTCTTGCAACAAGACTTCCATTACGGCCGGAGACAACTGAGGCGTTCGACTCAATATCCATAGATAATCATCCGAACTGCTACCAATAATGGCATACTGGTAGTTCTTGTCCACCAAAAATACATAATAATCGGAGTAAAACCAAAGGAAAAAAGAGACCTCCAAACGACCAGGATAGTTTATGGGGTCGGGTTGACGGGCTGTACCGGTCACTTCTTTAGGCTTCTCATCCTTGATACCACGATTCACTACACGAATCTTTCCATCAGGAAGCATAGAGTAATCGGCGGTGACGTGTGTCATTCCACGTTCAAAGCGATGATCATAACGAGCTATCTCGTACCAACGCCCCATAAAGCGTTTTAAGTCTAGATGTTTAACAGACGTTGTGTCGATAGTTACATCACTACTTTTACAAGCAATCATTCCACACAAGGCTATCATCACCAAAAAGACAATGAAAATAATCTGTTTCATAAAGCCAATAATTTAGGTTTATAACTCAACAAATAGTAGTCGGATTTGGTTCGAAAAGATTCTTGACGTAACTTTGCAGAGCCTTAGAAGGAGACGCCGGCATAGTGCTGCAGCCCTCATGATAGGCAAATTGATAAATAATATGAATTGGATATTACTAATTATTGCCGGCCTTTGCGAAGTGGGATTTACCTACTGCTTGGGAAGAGCAAAAATGGTAAGCGGTTTGGAATGGTGGGAATGGATGGGTGGATTTCTGGCTTTTACAGCTCTCAGCATGAGTCTATTGGCAAAAGTAACACAATCGCTTCCATTAGGTATAGCCTACCCCGTATGGACAGGTATTGGTGCCGTAGGAACTGTATTAATTGGCATCTTCATCTTTCACGAACCGGCTACATTTTGGCGATTGTTTTTTACCACAACACTCATCGCTTCCATCGTGGGGTTAAAAATATTATCGTAAAACAAACAATATAAATAGAATATGAGATACGCAGTTATTGGAACAGGAGCCGTTGGAGGATTCTACGGTGCAAAACTGGCAAAAGCAGGTAAAGAAGTACATTTCTTGATGCACAGCGACTATGAATACGTAAAAGAAAACGGCTTACAAGTGAACTCATGCGATGGTTCGTTTCACATCAATACACCTTATATATATAATTCAACTCTCGATATGCCAAAAGCCGATGTAGTTATCGTAGCCTTGAAAACTACCCGAAACCACCTTCTGACAGAGTTGCTTCCACCTATATTGCATAAAGAAACCTTAGTGCTACTTATCCAAAATGGAATCGGACCGGAACCAGAGTTACAAAAACATTTTCCCAATCTCTACTTAGCTGCAGGACTAGCCTTCATCTGTTCGGCCAAAACAGAACCAGGGCGTGTAAACCATCAATGCTATGGCAGCATTAACATAGGCAACTATTCTTGCAAGAATGATAATATTCTTAAAATCTTGGTAGACGACTTTAACGAAGCAAGAGTTCAAGCAACCCTCTTAGACTACAATGAAGCTCGGTGGAAAAAGGCTGTGTGGAACATGCCTTTCAATGGTATGACTGTAGTAATGAACGCACAAACCAACGAACTATTATCCAACCAATCCACAAGAGAACTCATCCATCGACAGATGCTTGAAGTTATTGGTGCAGCACAGGCCTTGGGTGTAAAAAACATCGATTCTACTTTTGCCGACAAGATGATACAGAACACACTTGACATGACCCCCTATTCACCTTCCATGAAACTCGACTATGATTTCCATCGCCCCATGGAAATTGAATATCTTTACACCAATGCTATTGACAAAGCACGCCAAGTAGAGTATAGGATGCCCTGCCTGGAAATGTTAGAGGCACAATTAAAGTTTTTGTCTGAAAGACAACAGAAAATAGACTGATGATGGCTTGAAAGAATATCAGCCAATATCATTTATAATTCTCACTAACACAAAGAGCGGTATTTCCAATAAGATGCAGAAATACCGCTCTTTGCCATAATTAAGAACAAACCTATCTAACTATTATTCCCTTGCAATCGTTTGCAGGAGTACATCTGTATATTTTCATTTATCTTTTATATTTTTAGCTTCAATACTCCTACTTTTGCTTCGTCTCATCGTGTATCTATAACAAAATGAGCCAACTAATGTAAAAACATATTCACTACAATTGAAATAAATTACAGATAAATTCATATTGTTAACTTAAAAATTAAGATGCATGAAGCAAGTTCATTTTAGAATCTTTCAAACGATTCTTACCCTAATGTTAGGGTTATTCTTGTCAGTAGGCACTTATGCACAGAACATTACCGTAAAAGGTTTCGTTGACGATGCCACGGGATTAGAAGTGATAGGTGCAAATGTCGTGGAGAAAGGAAATCCCACGAATGGTACAATCACCGACATTAATGGTAACTTCACATTAGAGGTTCCTCAAGGTGCAACATTGGTTATTTCTTTCATCGGTTATACCCCACAAGAAGTAGCTGCTGCTCCTCAAATCAAAGTAACCTTACAAGAAGATGCGGAAATGTTGAACGAAGTAGTAGTCATCGGTTACGGTGTTGCCAAGAAAAACGATTTGACCGGTTCGGTGACAGCTATCAAACCTGATGAAATGAATAAAGGTTTGGTAACCAGCGCACAAGACATGATGCAAGGTAAAATAGCTGGTGTGAACGTAGTGAACAACGGTGGTGAACCAGGCGGTGGCTCAACCATCCGCATCCGTGGTGGTTCTTCATTGAATGCTAGCAATGATCCTTTGATTGTAATCGATGGATTGGCTATGGATAACTACGGTGTACAAGGTATGTCTAATCCTTTGGCTTTAGTAAACCCTGCCGACATCGAAAGTTTCACTGTATTGAAAGATGCCTCTGCTACAGCTATCTATGGTAGCCGTGCGTCAAATGGTGTAATCATCATTACTACCAAAAAAGGACGTCGTGACACCAAGCCGACTATTTCTTATAACGGAAATGTTTCAGTCAGTGCTGTAACCAATAAGCTCGATGTGTTAAATGCCGACGAATACACCAAGTTCGTTCAAAATGCATTTGGATATAGCGATGCAGAATTCTTGGCAAGTGCTGAATATGCTACATTGGGTTATACAGATAAAAATGGAAATCATGTATTTGCTGATACCGATTGGCAAAAGGAAATCTACCGCACAGCAGTCAGCACAGACCACAACATAACAATATCAGGAGGTCTGAAAAACATGCCATATCGTTTGTCTTTGGGCTACACCAATCAACAAGGTATTTTAAAAACCTCAAGCTTTGAACGTTATACTGCTAGTTTGAACTTGTCACCCAGCTTTATGGATGACCACTTGAAATACAACATTAACTTAAAGGGCATGCACTCAAAAACCAATTACGCCAACACTGGTGCTATCGGTGCAGCAACTTCTATGGACCCCACCAAACCCGTTTACGGAGACAGCGAGTTCTATGAAAAGAACTTTGGTGGATATTGGCAATGGTCTGAAGCCATCAATCGCGACGACCCTGAATGGACACAAGTAATCAACACATTGGCTACAGCCAACCCCGTAGCAATGTTATATCAACGCTCTGATGTGGGTAAATCCAATGTATTTATGGGTAATGTAGAAGCTGACTATACTGTTCACGGATTAGAGGACTTGCATCTACATGTAAATGCCGGTTTCGACTTATCTTCTGGTAAGTCGGACAAGAACTACAGTCGTTTCGATGAAGGCAATTATTATTATGGAAATAAAGGTTGGAATACACAAGACACCTATAACCTCTCTTTGAATATGTATGCCCAATACATCAAAGATTTCAACGACAACCACCACTTTGATATTATGGCCGGTTACGAATGGCAGAAATTCCATAAGGAAACCGACTATTATTATACCGGTAGTTATCCAGAAACTCACCTATTAACTCCGGGCGAACTTTACAATCCCTCGGAAAAAGGAAAGACTTTATATCGCACAGAAAACTATTTGGTATCATTCTTCGGACGTGCCAACTACTCATTGTTGAACCGCTACTTGTTTACTTTCACTTTGCGTGACGACGGTTCTTCACGCTTTGCCAAGAAAAACCGTTGGGGGTTGTTCCCCTCTGCAGCTTTTGCATGGAAAGTAAATGAAGAAGCCTTCTTGCGCGATGTGAATGAAATTTCAGACTTCAAGATTCGTGCTGGATATGGTATTACCGGCCAACAAGAAGGTATCGGTGACTACACTTATTTTGCCTCTTATACTCCGAATATCACCGGAGCCTACTATCCTATTATGGGAAGCGGCATTACCTATCGTCCAGATGCTTACAACAATAACTTGACTTGGGAAAAGACAACTACCTATAATGCAGGTATTGACTTGGGCTTTTGGAATAACCGTTTGACTGCAAACTTCGATTATTACTATCGTAAGACTACCGATCTTATCAATGATGTATATGTAGCAGCAGGTACCAACTTTAAGAACAAAGTAACTAGCAATATCGGTTCTTTGCACAATCAAGGTTTTGAATTTGCCATGACATGGCGTGCTATCCAACAAAGAGATTTAAGTTGGGAATTGGGCTTTAATTTGACTCACAACACCAATGAAATTGACGAACTGATAGAAAGCAAGGGCGAACGCTACATCATTCGTCATGGTGGTATTGCTGTTGGTGACTCTGGTTCTAACGGTATCAAAGGATGGGCCGAAGGCGAACCCGTATCAGCCTTCTACACTTATCAACAAGTTTATGACCAAAATGGTCAACCCATTCAAGGAGAATTTGTTGACCGCGACGGTAACGGTATTATCAACGACAACGACCGCTACTTCTATAAGAAGGCTGATGCTGACGTTTTGATGGGCTTGACTTCGAAAGTACTCTACAAGAATTGGGACTTCAGCTTCTCATTGCGTGCCAGTCTAAATAACTACGCTTACAATGCAGTAGAATGTGGACGTTCTAACTTGTCAACAACCGGTATATATTCAGGTAAAGCATGGCACAACGTACCCAACATGGTACTGGCCAAGAACTGGCAAGACGTAACCAGTTTGGATGCTTTGTCTGACTACTACATCCAAAATGCTTCGTTCTTGAAGTGTGATAA
Source organism: Mediterranea massiliensis (assembly GCA_015060695.1). Taxonomy (GTDB): domain Bacteria; phylum Bacteroidota; class Bacteroidia; order Bacteroidales; family Bacteroidaceae; genus Bacteroides; species Bacteroides massiliensis_C. Next base: position 39,183 of record SUYA01000004.1, on the reverse strand, counting down.
CATTACATTGGGATACAGCTTCGAAAAACTTTTCGGACAGGATATCAGTGGTCGTGCATACTTGACTGCACAGAATGTATTCACCATTACTAAATATAAAGGTATCGACCCCGAAATCAACGGTGGATATGATGGTAGCATCTACCCACGTCCGTTTGTTGGCATCTTTGGTCTAAGCCTCAATTTCTAATCATATAAAACGAAACTGATATGAAATTATTCAATATAAAATCAATCACAGCTATTGCTGCTATAGCATTAACGCTGAACACGACATCATGTGTGGGCGACTTGGATGTAGATCCTATCAACCCACAACAAACCATGGAACTGGATGCAGATGCTCTTTTCGGTAAGATTTATGCCAGTTTTGCATTGACCGGTCAAAATGGTCCTTCTGGAAATCCTGACATTGCCGATATGGACGAAGGTCGTTCTGACTTCTTCCGTATGATGTGGAACTTGAATGAGTTGACTACAGACGAAGCTCACTGGGTATGGACAACCGATACCGGTATTCCCGAAATGCTTCACAACACTTATGGCGCTAGTGCAGCTTTCTCAAACGGTCTTTATTACCGCTTGTATTTCACTATTACCTTGTGCAACTTCTACTTGGATCAAGTAGCCGAAGATGGTACTACAGAAACCAGCTTAAGACGTGCTGAAGTACGCTTTATCCGTGCACTGAATTATTACTATATCATGGATATGTATGGTAATGCAGCATTTACCGAAACTGTTTCTACCGAATCACCTATCCGCTACACACGCAGTGAATACTTCAACTATATAGAAAAAGAATTGAAGGAATGTGCCGATTTGATGGCTGAACCCGGTCAAAACACTTATGGTCGTGTTGACAAAGTGGCTGCATGGAACTTGCTGTCTCGCCTTTACCTGAATGCAGAAGTATATACCGGTACTCCCCAATGGCAAAATGCACAAAGCTATGCAGAAAAAGTAATCAATAACGGTTACTACAAGTTGAATACTACCGGAGCTACCAATCCTAAGACTGGTGAAAAGTATTCAGCATACCAAATGCTGTTCTTAGCCGACAATAATGAAAACGGTGCAGAAAAAGAAATCATCTTCCCGGCTTTGTTCGACGGTGTTGCAACAAAGAGTTATGGTGGTATGAACTTCTTGATTCTCTCAACCTTCAGTGCAGCTATGGATGCTGAAATTCCTTCTGGCACTAATTGTAGCTGGGGTAAATGTACCCGTGTACGCGGCTCTTTGCTGAATATCTTCTTCAGTAGCGATGCTCCGCAAACCAACAGCATTGCCGAAATGACTGCAGCAGCCAACGACGACCGTGCTTTGTTCTATGGCAAAGGTTTCAGCCACGTCATTGAAGATGAAGCCGATGCCGATGCAGGTTTTGCTTGTGTAAAATTCCGTAATATCCGTTCAGACGGTGCATCCAATCAAGTTATCGACTTTGTAAACACCGACCTCCCATTTATGCGCGTTGCCGAAGCTTACTTGACTTATGCCGAAGCCTCTACCCGTCAAAATGGTGCCAACAGTGCTGCCAAAGAAAAGATTGATGCATTGCGCAATCGTGCCAATGCACCGGTTCAAAGTCAATACACATTGGATGACATCTGCGATGAATGGGCTCGCGAATTCTGGTTCGAAGGCCGTCGTCGTATCGACTTGGTTCGTCATGGTAAGTTTGCCGGACAAGCCAACTATAAGTGGGAATGGATGGGTGGAACCATGGAGGGTTCTCAATTCAGTAGTACCAAGTCTATCTTCGGCATCCCCGAAAATGACTTGAGTAACAACCCTAACTTGATTCAAAACGAAGGTTATTAATAGTTTAAACGATATAGAATATGAAAAATATCAAAATATTATCAATGGCTCTTTGTGGCCTGCTGGCATTTACGGCTTGCGAGGACGACAACGATTCAAATCCTATCGTTCAACAGCCTACTACATTCCAGCTAAACACTCCTGCATTGGCCAGCAATGTTTATGATTTGGAGCAGACAAACAGTATTACGCTGACTTGCCAACAACCGGATTATGGCTATACAGCTCCGGTTAATTATTATGCTCAAATGTCTTTGAGCGGTCAATGGAATCCGGCCACTTCTGTGGAAGCAAACGATGCAACATTTGTTGAACTCGATGGTTCGACAACCAATTGCGAATATACTTTGGACATTACTGCCGTTAACCGCAACATCATGATGCTAGGTCATTATGAAAAAGAAGCTGATGTACCTCAAGATGGTGTAACAGTTTATGTACGTTTGCGTGCCACTTTGGCATCGGGTTACGAATGTTTTTCTAATGTCATTGAGTTGAAAATGCAACCTTACTATGTTGCATTGGTTTCTGCCGATCCTGAATTGTGGTACTTGATTGGTGGTTGCATCGGTGATGGAACATGGGGTAGCGAACTGGGTAAGAGCGTCTTCCCGCTTTGTCCGGTGGAAGGTGGCGTATATGATGCCGTAACCGGCCAAGGTCCGTTGACCTACACTGGCTACTTCCCCAGCGATAAGGGCTTCAAGATTGTGAAGACTCCTGGACAATGGGCCGACCAATGGGGCGCCAGAGATGGTAATTGGCAAGATCCTTACAAGAAGGATGCCGATGGAGAAGGTAGCGACTTCTATGTTCCTACAAGCGGATACTACACTATTAATTTGGATACTAAGAATGATGTCTTGACCATTACCGAGGCCGAAACTCCGAAGGAATATGACCACTTGTTCATCTCCGGTGACTTTAATGGTTGGGCTACTGATGTACAGATGAATCCTGTAACTACTGTAGCGGGTGTTAAGAACAATGTATGGTATTATGATTTGGATGCCAGTGCCGGAAACACTACTGCTAAGTTCTTATACGACGGATGGTCGCCCAACTGGGGTGCAACTGCATTCCCTTATGGTTGGGGAACCAATGGTGGTGCCAACATTCCTGTGGAAGCCGGTAAGTATCGCATCATCTTTAACCATGTAGAAGGTTATTATCACTTCTTCCCTCTTTAAATTAATATAAAAGTGGAGCAGCTTTCGGGCTGTTTCCACTTGGATTTAATAACAAACTAAAATTGCAAACAATGAAAAAAACAGCAATATATGCCTTTGCACTTCTGTCGGTACTGTTTACCGGATGTACAGAAGATTTTAAAGATTGGGCAGAACCGCAAGGCTTTGAACAAGAAGAGGCTAAGAGTGTGTCACTCTCAGTCAGCGCAGTTTCAGCCATTGATATGGCTAACGTTTCTTCAGAAACTATTTCTGTATTTACTCCTTCGGTTAGTGCCGAGGGCAGTTCGTCGGTTAGTTACCTTGTTGAGATTGAAGGTACTACATTCGAAACTGATGCAAAAGGCTCTATCAAGACACAAGATTTGATTGACCTTACTGTAGCTAAATTTGGCAAACGCCCCGACCAACGTACATTGAAGGGTACTGTTACAGCCTATGTTAATATGGGAGAGCAAGTCATAAAAGCTACTGCTCCGATTGAAATCAAGATTACGTTGGTTGCTCCGGTCATCGAATCGGCCTATTACTTAATTGGTGGCATGAACGATTGGACTGCCGACAATGCCGATGCATTGATTAAGTTGAGCCACAGCGGTTTGGATGTGTATGACGACCCGGTATTCTCTACCATCATCGAGGTAGGCGATGCCTGCTATTGGAAGGTTGTTCCTCAATCGGTTGTCGATAAGTTGAAGAATGGTGAAATTGAAAATGTGTGGAACGACGAAGACAACATCCTGGGTGGTGCTACCGACGGTGATACTTCTTTGACAGGCTTGTTGACCATCGGTAGTCGTGCAGCCATGCAGATTGAAAAGGCCGGTTGGGTAAAGATTTCACTGAACATGATGGACTATGCTTATACAGTAGAATTGCTGGGCAATGTTAGCCCCTACCTCTATGTAGTAGGCGACCACATTGACGGTTGGAATCCAGAATTGGCAAGCTACATCTACTCTACCGACTTCATGGCTTACAGTGGTTATGCCAACTTGAACTCTCAGTTTAAACTGACTTCTGAAAAGAGTTGGAATGGTACCAATTACGGTTTTGCCAGCGAGACTACGTTGAGCACCGATGGCGGTGCCGGCAACTTGACGGTAGCAACTCCTGGCTTCTATTACATCCAGGCCGACATTACTGCCATGACATGGAAGACGACTGAAATCAAGACTTACGGCTTGATTGGTGATGCTACCGAAGGCGGTTGGGACGTTTCTACCCCCATGACCTTCGATGCAGCTACCTCTACTTATACTGTAACTGCCACATTGGTAGGCGGCAAGTCATTCAAGTTCCGTGCTAACGACGGTTGGGACATCAACTTGGGTGGCAACATGAGTAACCTCGCTCCCAACGGAGACAATATCCCCGTTGCCGAGGATGGTACTTATGAAATTACACTCGACTTGAGCGATGCAGCCAATTACAAGGCTACCATCGTCAAGAAATAATCCCCCTAAAAAACAATTCTTCTAACGGAGGCTGCTTCTACATAGAGGCAGCCTCCGTTATTATCTACATCTCTTGTTTTCAAACAGTTAGCGTTTCCTGCAATTTCTGCGAATGGAAACTGCCGTTTCCACGCAGGGAAACTCCGGTTTCTCAGTTAGGAAACGCGCGTTTCCAAGTTAGGAAACGACAGTTTCCTTGCAAGGAAACGGAGCGGAAACTGCAAGTAAACGAATGTTATGCTAAAGCTAAGAAGAGAGAGTGTGAAATCAACCGCCCGCTTGCTTTATTAAGATTCCTTTTAAAACCTTTTCAGGCTACTTGTGTTTAATACTCCACTAATTTTTTAAAACATAAGAAGCATGAAACAGGTAAAGAAAAGAATCGTGCAAACGATTCTCATCCTCGTGGTGGGATGGATGGCAAGTGCTAATGCCTTTGCACAAGACATCAGCGTAAAAGGAAACGTGAAAGACAGTGAAGGATTAGAGGTTATTGGAGCCAATGTAGTGGAAAAAGGGAATCCGCAAAACGGAACCGTAACCGACCTAAACGGCAACTTCACGCTGACAGTTCCCCAAGATAGCTATCTGTTGATTTCATTCATCGGCTATCAGACAGTCGAAGTTGCAGCAGCCCCACAAATAAACGTTACGCTGAAAGATGACACCGAACTGCTGAACGAGGTAGTAATCATCGGATATGGTACCGCCCGAAAAGACGACTTGACGGGAGCCGTTACCGCCATCAAACCGGATGAAATGAATCGAGGTCTGACCACCAGCGCACAAGATATGATGAATGGCAAGATAGCCGGCGTACATGTCAGCTCGAACGGAGGTACTCCCGGCGGCGGAGGCACCATACGCATCCGTGGCGGTTCGTCACTGAACGCCAGCAACGAACCGCTGATAGTCATAGACGGATTGGCCATGGACAACTATGGAGTAGAAGGACTATCTAACCCCTTGGCATTGGTAAACCCCGAAGATATTGAGAGCTTTACCGTACTGAAAGATGCATCGGCCACCGCCATCTACGGAAGCCGAGCTTCGAACGGAGTCATTCTGATAACAACCAAGAAGGGACGTAATGGACAAAAACCACGCATACACTACAGCGGAAACCTATCAATCAGTACCGTAAAGAAAACATTAGACGTACTGAATGCCCAAGAATACATGGCATTCGTAAAACAAGCCAACGGATATACCGATGAAGAATTCATAGCAAGTCCTGAATATGCCAACTTAGGATACTACGATGCCGATGGCAATCATCTGTTTGCCGACACCGATTGGCAGAGTGAAATCTACCGAACAGCTGTAAACACCGACCACAGTATAACTTTAACGGGAGGCCTGAAAAACATGCCATACCGCATAGGAATAGGCTATACCGGACAAAGCGGTGTGGTAAAAAACACCCGATTCGAACGACTGACAGCCAGCATCAACCTATCGCCCACATTCATGGACGAACACTTGAAACTGAACATCAACGCCAAAGGAATGTACTCGCACTCCCAATTCACCGACATAGGAGCAGCCATAGGCAATGCCACCAGCATGGATCCTACCAAGCCCGTTCGAAGCGCCGACCCACTCTTCCAAAAGAATTATGCCGGCTATTGGCAATGGGCCTCGACTGTAAACCGCAACGACGACATATGGAAATACGGAGTAAATACCTTGGCACCCACCAACCCAATGTCCATCATCCGATTGGCAAACGACACCGGTACGGCCAAGAAACTGATGGGAAACATAGAAACCGACTACAGCATACACGGTTTCGAAGATTTACGACTTCACTTAAATATAGGAATGGACTTAGGACACGGACGCTCGGAAAAAGAGAAATCGCCCTACTACTACGATAGCGGTGTATATTACTATGGCAATCGAGGATGGAACTCGAAAGACACCTACAACCTGTCACTAAACCTCTATGCCCAATACACCAAAGCACTGAATCCTAACCATCATCTGGATGTGATGGCCGGTTATGAATGGCAACACTTCCACATAGAAACCGACTACTTCTATAGCGGAAAATATCCCGAAACCTATAACGACCCGGCATTGGCTGGAACCTTATACAACCCCTCGGAAAACACCCTATACAAGTCAGAGAACTACTTGGTCAGCTTCTTCGGGCGACTGAACTATACCTTGATGAACCGCTACCTGTTAACATTAACCCTGCGCGAAGACGGCTCATCGCGCTTTGCCAAGAAACACCGTTGGGGCTTGTTTCCATCGGTAGCACTCGCCTGGAAAATGAAAGAAGAAAACTTCTTGAAAGAGGTTAGTTTCATAGACGACCTGAAACTGCGATTAGGATACGGCATTACCGGACAACAAGAAGGCATAGGCGACTATACCTACTTTGCCACCTATACCCCCAACTCGCAAGGCGCTTACTATCCGGTTATGGGCGAAGGCATTACCTACCGTCCCTATGCCTACAACAACGACCTGACTTGGGAAAAGACAACCACTTATAACGTCGGTATAGATATGGCATTCTTGAAAAACAGACTCACAGCCTCGGTAGATTACTACTACCGCAAGACGAACGACCTCATCAATAATGTCTATGTGCCAGCCGGCTCAAACTTTGCAGCAATGGTGCTGAGCAACATCGGCTCATTGCACAACCAAGGCATCGAACTAAGCCTGACATGGCGACCAATACAAAACCAGAACTGGCATTGGGAACTGAATTACAACTTCACCTACAATGAGAACCAGATAGACGAACTGCTAAAAGGCAAAGGAAACGACTACACCATACAATATGGAGGAGCAGCCATTGGAACAGCCAACGGCGAATACATAAAAGGATGGAGAAAAGGACATTCGGCATCGGCCTATTACACTTATCAACAAGTGTACGACCCGCAAGGACGCCCAGTGCAAGGCAAATTCGTAGATCGTAACAAAGACGGCATCATCAATAGTGACGACCGCTACTTCTACAAACAAGCCGATGCAAAAGTACTGATGGGATTAAGTTCTAAAGTTACTTATAAGAATTGGGATTTTGGTACAACCCTGCGAGCAAACATTGGAAACTACAACTACAATGCAGTCGAAGCCTCGAAAGCAAACATATCGGCCTCAAACATTTATGCCGGTGAAGCCTTTCACAACGTAACAAACATGGCCTTAAAACTGGGTTGGCAAGCAATGACCGGCAACGATGCCTTGTCCGACTACTTCATACAAAACGCTTCGTTCCTGAAATGTGACAACATCACAGTAGGCTACTCATTCAACAAATTGTTTGGAACGAATATCAGTGGAAGAGCCTATGTCACTGCACAGAACGTATTTACCATTACCAATTACAAAGGACTTGACCCGGAAATCAATGGCGGATATGACAGTAGCCTATACCCTCGCCCACTCACCACTATCATAGGCATGAGCCTTACTTTTTAAAAACATCCCGACAACAATAACCTAAAAAGCAAATCATATATGAAATCGAAATATATCATAGTCACCGCCTTAGCCACATGGGCAATAGGAACAACTTCATGCGTCAACGACTTGGACGTAGAACCTATTAATCCACAATTGACAATGGATTATAATCAAAACGCATTGTTCAACAAGATTTATGCCAGCTTCTGCCTGACCGGACAAGTAGGTCCCGCCGGCAACGGAGACGTACCCGGCGATGAAGGACAATCTGAATTTTATCGCATGGTTTGGTACCTCAACGAATTCACAACCGACGAAGCTCATTGGATATGGATGGGCGATGCCGGCATTCCCGATTTGCTGCACAACAACTATAGCGCATCCAGTGGCGCTTCCAGCGGTTTGTATTACCGACTTTATTTTACCATCACCCTGTGCAACTTCTTCCTTGAACAAGCCACCGGCAACGATGCCTCCACCCAGATACAACGTGCCGAAGTGCGTTTCATCCGTGCATTCAACTATTACCACATCATGGACTTATACGGTAATGCTGCATTTACTACCCAAGTATCATCCGAAGCACCTGTGAGGTATGAACGGAAACAGTTTTATGACTTCATTGAAAACGAACTACTCGAAATAGAAGAGCTGCTAGTTGACCCCGGCGAGAATACGTATGGTCGAATAGATAAAGCAGCAGCTAGACTGCTATTGGCACGCCTATACCTTAATGCCGAAGTCTATACAAAAAATGCCCAGTGGCAAAAGGCATTGAAATATGCAGAAAAAACATTATCGGGAGGTTTTTATCAACTGAATACCACCGGAGCTATCAATCCAGTAACCGGCGAAAGCTATTCACCCTACCAAATGCTTTTCTTGGCTGACAACAATGAGACATCGGCTCGCTACGAAGCCATTCTGCCAATCATCAACGATGGAGTAAATACAAATAGCTATGGTAGCATGAATTTCCTCATCCTATCGACCTATAGCAGCACCATGGACAAATATATCCCTTCAGGAACAAACTGTAGTTGGGGAAAAGGAACCCGAATCCGCAATAATCTGATAAAACATTTTTTCGACACACCGGCTCCCAATAGTAACAGTATCGACGAAATGACCCGTGCCGCAAACGACGACCGTGCCCTGTTCTATGGATATGGATACAGTGAAGAAATAAATAATGAAAACGAAATCAATGCGGGATTCAGTTGCGTAAAATTCCGTAATGTCCGCTCAGATGGGCAACCCAATAAAGTTATCGACTTTGTAAACACAGATTTGTTCCTCCTACGCTTTGCCGAAGCTTATCTGATTTATGCCGAAGCATCAACACGCCTAAATGGCATCAATGCCGATGCTGCTGATAAAATAAACGTATTAAGAGAACGTGCCAATGCTCGACAAAAAGAGTTGTACACCCTTGACGAGATTTGCGATGAATGGTCACGCGAATTTTGGTTCGAAGGTCGCCGACGTACCGACTTGATTCGTTTCGGCCGTTATGGAGGACAAAACGAATATCTATGGGAATGGATGGGAGGAGAAAAAGATGGCCGTCCTTTCGACAGCCATCTTAATATATTTGCCTTGCCGGACAACGACTTGGAAAACAATCCCAATCTGATACAAAATCCGGGGTATTAATGGTAGTGATAGTGATTAATGGTTAGTGGTGAATGAGTGAGAATCACTAAGCACTAATCACTATTTACTTGCTTGTCAGTACCAACTTGGCTCCTTTCACGCCCTTGGCCTTAGCTTCGAACACTATTTCACCAGCCTGTTCTGCACTTTGCACAATGGCTGTCAACTGTCCGCTAAAAACGGGCATCTTTGGCAAATGGAACAAATCCAGACATGTTGCATCGCCATTGGCCGCAGCCCGGTAAGTACCTGCACCTTTCACTTGGAAATTCACCATTCGGCTGTCCGAAGGACACAAATTACCATCTTTATCAACTACACTGACGGTAATGTAAGCCAAGTCTTTACCATCGGCAGTCAGTTGAGTTCTATCAACTTTTAATTCTAAATGATGAGGTTTTCCGGCGGTACGCATTACCTTTTCGGCAGCCACTTTTCCTGTTTTGTCGTAAGCCACAACTTTTACTTCACCGGGTTCATAGGGCACTTCCGTCCACATCAAGCGGTAACGGCGTTGCAACCACAACGAATCGGTGCCTTGCAGAGCCTTCGCTTCGGCTGCACTTAGTTTGCGTTGTTTACCATAACTCTTACCATTGACAAAAAGTTCTGCTTCGGGATAGTTGGTATATACAAATACCGGTGTATTTTCGCCTTCGCGTCCGGGCCATGTCCAGTGAGGTAACATGTGAAGGGTGTTATCGTTCTTATTCCATAAACTACGATACAAGTAATAACGGTCTTTAGGCAGAGAGGCCAAATCGACAATACCAAACATAGAACTATGGTTAGGCCAATCATTTACATCATAGGGAGTAGGTTCGCCCAAGTAATCGAATCCAGTCCAAACGAACTGTCCGATTTCCCAATCGTAGTCGTCGGCCAATGCGAAATCTTCTTCCGGCAAATTAGACCACCAACAGAATTCAAGGTCGTAGCTTGAACATTGATGATCTTCATGTTTACGAGCTGGTGCCTTTTCTATGGGGAATTTATAGATACCACGGGCACTTACAGTAGATGCGGTTTCAGAACCTAACACAATGTTTTGCGGAAGTTTATCGTATGCTTCCAGGTAGCGATGGGTACGGTAGTTGAATCCGGGTACATCAAGCATAGCTGCAAATCCGTTTTTCAATACACAAGTCACTTGGTCCATACCGCAAGTAACGGGACGTGTCGGGTCTTCACGGTGACAGATGTCCTGCAGGAAGCTGGCCACTTGGTAACCCTTGGGCGAGCATTGTGTAGGCACTTCGTTACCAATGCTCCACATTACGACACAAGGATTGTTGCGGTATTGACGCAACATATTGACCATATCTTTTTCGGCCCATTCATTGAAGAAGCGATGATAGCCATTTTTACACTTGGCTATGTCCCATTCATCAAACGGTTCAATCATCATCATGAATCCCATTTCGTCACAAAGTTGTACTAATTCAGGGGCCGGCATATTGTGGGCTGTGCGGATGGCATCACATCCCATGTCTTTTAAGATAGTAAGTTGGCGACGCAGGGCGGCCACGTTGATGGCTGAGCCTAACGGACCGAGGTCGTGATGATTGCAAACGCCTTGGAACTTGCGATGTTTTCCATTGAGGAAGAATCCTTTGTCTGCTACCAGTTCGATACTACGGATACCGAAACGGGTTGTATATTCGTCCACTTGCTTTCCATCGACATAAATTTTTGATACGGCTTTGTAAAGATGTGGGGTTTCGGGCGACCATAATCGGGGTGATTCTACCAGGAAGTTTTGCTCGAATGGTTTACCGTGATTTATTTTACGGGTGTTATCTTTGGTAGCTACTACATTTCCTTCAGGCGAAAGGATGTCGGTCAAGATACGCACATCGGCCTCTGCACTGTTTTCAATGGTGAGTTGCAAGCGCACCGATGCGTATGCTTCTTCCACATGGGGGGTAGTGATGTATGTACCCCATACCGGTACATGTACTTTGTCGGTGGTTACTACGCGTACGTTTCTATATAGACCGGCTCCGGGATACCAGCGCGATGATTCGGGCAGGTTTTCCAAGCGTACCGCCAACTGATTGTTTTTACCGTCTTTATTTAAGTAAGGTGTAACATCTACATGGAAAGAGTTGTAACCAAAGGGCCAGTAGATAACTTCTTGTCCATTGACAAACACACGGGCTTCGCTCATTGCGCCATCAAAGACAAGAGATGTTTGTTTGTCAGCAGGTGCATCGAAAGTGGTGCGATACCATCCTACTCCGACATATGGCAATCCGCCGGTACGTCCGGTTTTGATGGATGCCTCTTTTTCTAAGTTTTGAGTAATGGCTACATTCTGCAGGTCGTGTACCCGTTCAAAGGGGCCATAGATGGCCCAGTCGTGAGGCACCACTACGCTTTGCCATTTGGAATCATCGTAATCGGCCTTTACGGCTTCCGGAATGTCGGCTTTGATGAATTTCCAGTTTTCCTCTAAAAGAGACTCACTACGTTGTGCCATGCCCGAAAGTGAGGTTAGGACACAAGCTGTCAGTAAAAGTTTTTTGTAATTCATGGTTTTCATTTGAAAATTATTTATCAGTTTTTATTCATTCATGTTTCATCAATATGTGGCGGTCAATGCTTTCATTATTTCGCCGGCTTTTCCATTGGCGTCAAATCCTCCCATATTGTAAGAGGGCCATCCCAAGTCGTTGTAGCATGCCGGTTTCCATCCGCCATATACTTGTGGTTCCCAATAGAACACGCCTTTGCACACGCTTTCGCTTTGGTGGTGCATTAGTTCCATAAAGTGCTTCAAGGTCTTGATGGCTTCTTGTCCGGTTTCGGGTTTCACTCCTACTTCACTAATCATGATTGGTATGTTGTATTTTTGTGCCCATACCTTCACATTGCCACAGGCCAGTTTGTTCATCTCTTCCCAAGTATTCTTGGGATGTGTCTGTGGATAGTGCGACAAGGCTATCATATCGGTCTTTCCGCCGTTCTTATTAAACTCTTCCAGCCACCACGAATTGGTTTCAGTATCCCAAGCATTATCTATGTGTATCATGACCATAGCTTCGGGACATATTTTTTTGGCTGATTCGTAACCGGCATTGCTTAATGCCACATAGTTTTTCCATCCACCTTCTATGTTACCGTCTTTATTGTATAATTGTCCAACGGGATGCAACATTCCCGGACGTGTCTCGTTCCCCACCTGTATCCATTTCGGTGCCACTCCGGCTGCTTTCAAGGCGGTTAATACATCGTTTGTATGGGTAGCAACAGCCTGCTTCAATCCATTCAAATCCAATTGATTCCAATCGGCAGGTGTTTCTTGACGGCTGGGGTCGGCAAACCAATCGCTATAGTGGAAATCAATCATCACATCCATGCCTTTTTTCTTGGCACGAAGAGCCATTTCTACCACGCTTTCCTTGTCACAACAACGGCTTTTATAAGGACTTTTCGAGGAATCTACCCAGACACGCAGACGGATAGCATCTACCCCTGCCTCTTTCAATACGTCGAAGCAATCGGCCTCCGTACCGTCGGCTTTGTGAAACTTCACGCCATCGGCCTCCATCTCTGTCAGCCAACTGATATCTGCCCCACGGGCAAAATCAGATAGTTGAGGTGTATCGGGAGTTTCCGATACCTCCGGAGTCTCAGCCTCACCAGCAGTTGTTCCTTTACTTCCACAAGCAACCAATAAACACACTGATAATACAACCAGCCACATAAAACAAAAAGATTTCATAGTTTTGTCAGTATTTTTAAGTTTAATAATATCGCAAAGATATAAATAAGTAATGATTTTACAAAAAATCATAACAGAAAATTGCTTGTTTATTTATATTGTTACGCACCATAGCCAAAAATAGAAAGAGAATTTGGTTTCTGCAAACTACTTTTAGTACAGGAGATAGCTCATTTATCGAGTGGATAGAAAAAGAATGTATGACATTGTGATATCCTCATCCCCATAAAACTCTTTTTACCTCTTTTTAGAACATCTACATCAACAAATAAAGGACTATTTTTGTCTTACACAAACATAACTAAACTTAACGAGCATGATTTTCAACAAAACAACCATCATCAAAAATAGTCAGGCAATATATCAATTGCTACATAAAATGCAACGATACAGCTATGCTGAGTTGCAACGTATGACTCAACTGAATGATACCGACCTATGTATGGCCATCAGTCAGTTGTTAATGGAAAATAAAGTCGTAAGAATAAAAAAAGAAAAGAAGATATTCTATCGTTTGAATGTATAAAGCGTGTGCAAACGTTTGCATAAAATGGTAACTCAATAACATTCAAACATATAGGAGAGAGAAAAAAGAGTATGCTAATTTTGCATGCAGTTATTAGGCCATGCCCAATTACGAGAAACCTTTGACTGAATGAAATCTAAAAAGCCATGACCAAGTCCCAAATTACCATCAAAGACATAGCTCACGCACTGAAAGTGTCACCCAGTACCGTTTCACGAGCTTTAAAGGATAATCCTGACATCAGTAAGGAAACACGAGAATTGGTGCAAACCTATGCAAAAGACCATCACTACAAGCCCAATGCCATGGCTGTTAATCTTCGCGTCAGTCGGTCAAATACCATCGGAGTGATTGTTCCCCAATTGGTACATTTTTTCTTTTCGTCTGTACTAAATGGCATTGAAGAAATGGCATCCAAAGCCGGCTACAACATCTTAATAGCACAAAGCAATGAAAGTTATGAAAAAGAGGTAGAAATTATACATTCCTTTTTGGCATCCAGAGTATGTGGAGTTATCGCATCGCTTGCCAAAGAAACATCCCAATATAGTCACTATCAAGAACTGCTGACCAACGATATACCGGTTGTCTTCTACGACCGCATCTGCACAGGTCTGAAAACCGAACGCGTCGTAGTCGATGACTATGCCGGCTCATTTGCTGCCGTAGAATATCTAATTAAAACCGGATGCAAACGCATCTGCTTTTACGGAGCAGCTCCTCACCTGGAAATCACCAAAAACCGCCGCAACGGATATTTGGATGCCCTACATAAACATAAAATATCAGTTGACAAATCACTGATACAATTATGTGATACCCGTGAACAAGCCATGATACTTACCCCTCAATTGATGAAAAGTGAAAATCCGCCCGATGCATTCTTTGCCATTAACGACGATACAGCTGCCGGAATCCTATATGCCTGTAAAGATATGGGAATAAAAATTCCCGAAGAAGTCAGTATCTGTGGATTCGGAGAAAGTATCATTGCACAAAGCACCGATCCAAAACTGACTACCGTAGAGCAACGAGGAGAAAAAGTGGGAGAATATGCCTTAGAAATTTTGCTCAACAAAATTGAAAAGAAAGGAAAAGTAGGCAACAGAATTGTTAAGACCAAATTAATAGTAAGAGATTCAACAAAATAAAGTCACACACATTGAGTATTAATAATAACAAAAACAATAAAACATCATGAAACAAAAACCTGATTTGAGCTTTTGGAAGCTATGGAACATCAGTTTCGGCTTCTTTGGAGTACAGATAGCATACGCTTTGCAAAGTGCAAACATCAGTCGCATCTTCTCTACATTGGGAGCAGACCCACACAACTTAAGCTACTTTTGGATTCTACCACCGCTGGCAGGCATCATAGTTCAACCCATTGTAGGTGCCGCCAGCGACAAAACATGGACACGCTTCGGTCGACGCATTCCCTATCTATTCATCGGTTCGCTGATAGCCGTATTGGTAATGTGTCTGCTACCCAATGCCGGCAGCTTTGGCATGGCCGTAAGCACTGCCATGATTTTTGGTTTAGTATCACTCATGTTCTTAGATACCAGCATCAATATGGCCATGCAACCCTTTAAAATGATGGTTGGCGACATGGTAAACGAAAAGCAAAAAGGGCTAGCCTACTCCATCCAAAGTTTCCTCTGCAACGCTGGAAGCCTGGTGGGGTATGTATTCCCCTTCCTTTTTGCTTGGATTGGTATAAGTAACACCGCTCCCCAAGGCGTCATTCCCGACTCGGTTATCTACGCTTTTTATATCGGAGCAGCCATCCTTATCTTCTGTGTTATATACACCACACTGAAAGTTAAAGAAATGCCCCCTGCCGAATATGCCCAATACCATGGCATCACTGAAGATAAGAAAGAAGAAAAAACAAACATGCTACAACTGCTCATAAAGGCTCCGAAAGCTTTTTGGACAGTAGGATTGGTACAATTCTTCTGCTGGTTTGCCTTTATGTTCATGTGGACTTATACCAACGGAAGTGTAGCCAAGAATGCATTCGATGCCCCCATCATAGAACAAGCTGGCCGTATGGTACTCGACACTACCAGTATCCAATATCAAGATGCCGCCGATTGGGTTGGTATTCTATTTGCTGTACAAGCCATTGGCTCCATGTTATGGGCCATCTGCATACCAATGTTTAAAGATCGCCGAATGGCTTACTCAATCAGTCTTGTATTGGGCGGACTTGGTTTTATATCCACGTATTTTATTCACAATCAACATCTACTGTTCGTTTCTTTCTTGCTCATTGGTTGTGCATGGGCAGCCATGTTGGCACTTCCCTTCACCATCTTAACAAATTCATTGACAGGCGGACATATGGGAACTTATTTAGGTCTATTCAACGGAACCATATGTATTCCTCAGATTATAGCAGCGGCATTGGGTGGCAGCATTCTTTCGATAATGACACCGGCCGATGGCCTTGCCCCCGAGGTTAACATGCTAGTTATGGCAGGTATTATGCTGATTATAGGAGCCGGTTGTGTGTATATTATTAAAGAAAAGAAATAAATAGATTTTATAGATTATCAAGAGAAACGGGTGAACAATTCTGTTGTTCACCCGTTTTTTTATACGAATAAAGAATTTCTTAATCTATGAAAAAAATGTTTCTTTCTACAATTGTTAGTGCCATAATGCTTGCATCATGTTCATCTAATACAGTAAAACATGAAACACTAGTACGGCCGGTTAAAAGCGGGATAGCCGTAAAACAAACCGTCATCCATAAAGAGTTTTACGGAATGGTTGAACCTGTAGAGTATGTAAAATTATCGTTTCCTTTAAACGGACGCATCAACAACTTACCTGTAAAAGAAGGACAACGTGTAAAAAGAGGCGACTTGATTGCCACACTCAACCCCGAAAGTTATGAATTGCAATATGCTGCCGTAAAGGCTGCCTACGAAACAGCTTCAGCCCAATTACAACGCAATCGACGATTAGTAGAACGTCAAGCCATCTCGCAACAAGAATATGAAATCAGTATGGCCAATTATCAGAAAGCATTGACGGCCTATAAAAATGCAGCCGATGATGTAGAAGACACACGACTAACTGCACCATTCGACGGTTCCATACAGAAACGATTAGTAGAGCAATATCAACGTATCAATGCCGGTGAAGGGATCGTACAATTGGTAAATACTGAAAAATTACACATCAAATTTACTGTACCAGATGCATACCTATATCTGCTCCGCTCGCCCCATCAGACTTACTTAGTAGAATTTGACACTTATCAAGGACACCTTTTCAATGCGCGCCTCATTGAGTATTTGGATATTTCAACCTATGGAACAGGGATTCCTGTCACTATAGTCATTGACGATCCGACTTTCAATCGCAATATTTTCGATATCAAGCCTGGGTTTACCTGTGGAATTCAATTAACTTCAGACATAGAACCTTTTCTAAAAAAAGAAATGATATGTATACCGCTAAGTTCCATTTTCAGCGAAAGCCAAACCAACAAAGAATATGTATGGGTTATCAAAGGAAATAAAGTTTATCGAAGAGAAGTAGATGTTTACTCTCCTACCGGTGAATCAGAAGTGCTGATAAATAATGGTTTGAATGTCGGCGAACGTATTGTGACCGCAGGGGTTTATCAACTAACACAAGGTGACAGCATACGGATAATGCCATCCGACAGAAATATGTAAATCAATATCTTAACCAATAAATTCATGATCTATGAATCTGGCACGCTACGCATTGGATAATACAAAAATTATCTATTTCTTCCTAGCCACCATGCTTATTGGAGGCATTGTTTCGTTCGGTAAATTAGGGAAGAAAGAAGATGCACCTTTCGTAATCAAAACAGCCGTTATCACTACTCGCTATCCGGGGGCTTCACCTGAAGAAGTAGAGCAGCTGATAACTGAGCCTATCTCACGAGAAATACAGAGCATGAGCGATGTTCATAAAATAAAATCCGAATCAATGTACGGACTTTCAAAGATTAGTTTCGAGCTCAAGCCATCACTATCTGCAAATAATATCCCTCAAAAATGGGACGAATTGCGACGTAAGATTCTTAACATTACGCCACAACTTCCTTCAGGAGCATCTACACCGATAGTAAGTGACGATTTTGGCGATGTATTCGGTATTTACTATGGATTGACCGCTGATGAAGGCTTCTCCTATGAAGAATTACGAGAGTGGGCCGAACGAATCAAAACCGAAGTAATAACTACTGAAGGGGTTATGAAAGTTGCTCTTTACGGTATACAAAACGAAGTTATCAATGTGTTGGTTTCTGTAAACAAATTAGCAGGACTGAACATTGAGCCAATGCAGTTAGCTACTCTTATCCAATCACAAAATCAGTTGATAGGTACCGGTGAAATCAATGCAGGACCTCAACAATTGCGTATCGCTTTCGATGGAAGTTATACTTCTGTATCCGATTTAAGTAATCAAACCATCAGCACAGACAACGGACAATTTCGTTTATGCGACATCGCCACCATTGAACAAAGTTATCAGAATCCTCCCACAACACTGATGCGTGTCAACGGGAAACCGGCTATCGGCATCGGAATCTCTACCGATCCCCATGAAGACGTAGTAAAAACCGGTGAAATGGTAGATAAAAAATTATCTATTCTACTTTCACAAATGCCAATCGGACTTGAATTAGTCAGCCTATATCCTGAAAACGTCATTGCCCAAGAAGCTAACAATGGATTCATTATCAATCTGATAGAGTCTCTAATAATAGTCATACTTATAATTATGCTCGTTATGGGTATCCGAGCCGGTATGCTCATCGGTTCCTCTCTTTTATTTACCATCGGTGGCACACTGTTACTGATGTCGTTTCTAGATGTAGGATTAAACCGTACCTCATTGGCCGGTTTTATCATTGCTATGGGAATGTTGGTAGATAATGCCATCGTTGTAACTGATAATGCCCAAGTAGCTATTGCTCAAGGAATGAAACGAAGAAAAGCCTTGATAGAAGGAGCCACACGCCCTCAGTGGGGATTATTGGGGGCTACATTCATCGCCATTTTTTCATTTATGCCTCTCTATTTAGCTCCATCGGCTGTTGCCGAAATCGTAAAACCACTATTCGTTGTGTTAGCACTTTCGTTAAGCCTCAGTTGGATATTGGCATTGACACAAACCACCACTTTTGGCAATTTTATTCTCAATACTCCTTCTGACAAAACAAAGCATGATCCTTATAATCGTCCCTTTTATCACCGTTTTGCATCTATTCTAAAATACTTAATAGGACACCGTACAATTACACTCGCTACGGCATTTCTATTATTTATTCTCTCAATGGTTGTTATGGGAATAATGCCACAAAACTTCTTTCCTTCATTAGACAAACCCTATTTTCGTGCCGACATTTATTATCCCGATGGCTATAGTATTCACGAAGTAGCCAAAGAAATGAAAGAAATAGAAACTCATTTACTAAAAAAAACAGAAGTAAAACGAGTATCAGTAACAATGGGAAGTACTCCTCTACGCTACTACTTGGCTTCAACATCGGTAGGTCCAAAGCCTAATTTTGCCAACGTATTGATTGAACTAACAGACAATAAATTTACTAAAAAGACCGAAATGGAATTGGATAACTATTTGAAAAAGAACTTTCCAAATGCCATAGCACGTACTTCACTTTTCAAGTTATCACCAGCGGTCGATGCAGCCATCGAAATAGGATTTATCGGGCAAAACACTGATACATTAGTTATGCTTACCAATCAAGTCATTAACTTAATGCAAGAAGAAGATGAACTGACAAACATTCGAAATTCATGGGGTAATAAGATTCCCATATGGCATCCGGTTTATAGCCAAGAACGAGCACAAGCATTGGGAATATCCCGACAAGATATGGCTCAAAGCATTCGAATTACCACTACCGGATTGACTTTGGGTGAATACCGAAAAGGAGATCTTGTACTTCCTATTTTACTAAAAGATAATAGTATAAATACTTTTCGAATTAACAATATGAGAACATTGCCGGTATTCGGTAATACAACAGAAACTACAACTTTAGAGCAGGTTGCTGCCCGATTTGATTATGAGTACCGATTTTCTGTAATCAAAAACTATAACCGACAACGGGTCATGATGGCACAAGCCGATCCTCAACGGGGAACAAACACATCAGCCGCATTCAAACACATTTGGCAGAAAGCACAAGAAAAGGTGATTGTACCAGAAGGATATAGCATGAAAGTATTTGGCGAACAAGAAAGTCAAGCCGAAAGTAATGCCGCTTTGGCCGCCAACCTGCCTCTGACCTTCTTTTTAATGTTTGTCACCCTACTCTTTCTATTTCGTACTTACCTCAAACCTCTCGTCATATTGCTAATGCTGCCATTAATCTTCATAGGTGTTGTATTGGGATTAATAGTGTTAGGGAAATCATTCGACTTTTTTTCTATTCTCGGTTTATTGGGACTGATTGGTATGAATATAAAGAATGCCATCGTTTTAGTCGATCAGATAGATTTTGAAATGAAAGGAGAAAAAGAGCCTCAACAGGCAGTAGTAAAAGCCACTATTAGTCGCATAATACCGGTTGCCATGGCTTCTGGTACAACGATCTTGGGTATGTTTCCATTGCTTTTCGATGCTATGTTTGGAGGAATGGCTGCTACCATTATGGGAGGATTGTTGATGGCCTCTATACTAACTTTATTCATATTACCCGTAGCTTATTGTACTTTACACCGAATATAAATTTTTATGCCATGAAGAATTTATTCTTATTCTTACTTTGTAGTGTTACGTCCTTAATATCTGCACAAGAAGTACTTACCCCAAAAGCCTATAGAACTAAAGTAGTAGCCTATAGCCAAATGTTGAAGCAACAACAACTGCGCTACGTAGCAGCAAAAGAATCCCGATACATTGCCCATACAGGTTTTTTACCTCGACTGGATATTGAATTAGGTGGTACAGTTAATCTCAATCATTTAAGCCAATGGAATAGTCCGAAAGGAAGTTATAGGCCCTATACTTATCAAGCTCTTCTCACCTTGACACAAACGGTATATAGTGGAGGTGGACTGAGTGCTCAAAAAGAGGTAGCCAAAGCCAATGAAGAATTACAACGAATGAACATAGAACTCTCTATCGATCAGATACACTACCAGAGTGATGTGCTTTATTGGAAGGCTTCGGCAACACATGCACTGATGAAAGCCGCCACACAATATCAAAACATTGTACAACAACAATATCAGTTAGTAAAGGAGAGGTTCGAAGACGGTGCTATCGGACGCACAGATTTACTGATGATTTCCACCCGCTTAAAAGAAGCCGAATTGCAATACAATCAGATGCGACAAGAATATATACTTGCCCTACAACATCTTAATTGTTGGATGAATGAACAACCCGATGCTCAAGTAGATAGTTTATACTCTATTGAACGTAATGAACATTATATTACTTCTTTGACATTGAATGAAGTTTTATTACGCCGTGCCGACTATTTAAGCACAATCATTTCTATACAACGTAGCAAAGCAGGTCGGAAAGCTTCTCTAAGTCAATATAATCCGCAAGTTAGTTTTTTCTTAGCCAGCGGATGGGATACTGGTACGAGTTATATGGGTGATGATGTTCCTCATACCCCGTTGGCTGGCATCAATATTTCAATACCGGTATTCCAATGGGGAGCTCGTAAAAAGGCTAATCGCCGAGAAAAAGCTTTAATAGAAATAGAAAAATATGGGCAGCAAGCCGTCGTTGACCAAATTGTAGAAGAGATGTCTATTGCTACTACTAAGATGAAGGAAACAGCTATGCAAATTAAAACGGCCAAAGAAACAATGTCCTTGGCCATTGAAAATCTTGATTTGGCTACTTTTTCCTACAATGAAGGTCGTAGCAATATGTCCGATGTGTTGTCCGCACAACTCTCTTGGATACAAGCTCGCGTCAATTTAATCAACGCTCACTTAGCAGAGAAAATGGCAATAGCCGAATATCAGAAAGTGATTAGTGAGAGATAGCTGTTTTCTCTTCTTTTTTTCCTTTCCAAGTAGCCAAGAAGTCTTTTACAAAAAGAATCCATCCCACACTTACTACTCCTCCTAAGAAGATAAAGCCTACCAAAATCATCATTTTACTAGGCTTAGTTGCTCGCAAAGGTACTGATGCCGGTTGCAAGATGGTATATACAGGAGTAATTTCATCAACCTTGGCCTTTGCTACTTGAAGTTGTTGTGCCATCTGACTATAAGTGCCATAGGCCAAGCCCTGTTCATTTTGCAAACGCTCCAATTCAATACGGGCACTTTGTGTATTCAAACTTTGGTTTCTATCCGCAAATTCGGCATATTTAGCTTGTGCTTCATTGTATTGAGCTTTGGTTTCATCATATAATTTTTGGGTAAATTCAAGAGTGGTACGTGCCTTACTGGTGCGATACTCTGTTACATATTTTTGCAGACGCACTCTTACTGAATCGGCTAAAGTTGCGGCAATTAGTGGGTCTTGCATGGTTACTGTCAGCGTTATCACATTGGTTTTTTTATCAATATTTACCGCAATACGGTTATTGATGGCACCAGCTATGCCCGATTCCTCTGGTGTCAGACGGAAGGTATCTATTTCTTTTTCTAAATCGCTCTTTTCATCATCACTAAATAACGACATAGCCCATCCCAAAGCCTTGAAAGGAAATGAAATTATGGCATTCCACCACGGTGCACGTTGATGTTCAAGCATATACTCTGCCAACGGCATTGCTTTTGCATCCTCTTCATTCATAATAACCGGTATGTTAAACAAATCAGTCAAAAAAGGGATAGAACTTACTATCTCCGGATATAAATCAGGATAGATTGCATCGGCTGTTGGGGTACTTATATTGAAACCGGCCATAGCTGCCAACGAACTTAAGCCACCACCCGACTTTCCTGCACTACTTTCAGGTGCAATCAAAATGGTTGATGCATATTCTTTGGGGATACTGAAAGCCACAACCAATCCGATAACGGTGGCAATGCCACATACTTTCAATACCAATTTTCGCTCATCCCACACTTTGTGAGCCAATTCCAACAAATCAATTTCCTCCTCCATTTGCTGAGCAGGTATGCCATTTTCTTTTACATTCTCTACCATAGGTTTCTGATGAATTTTCAAAATCGAGGGCAAATATAGTTATTCTTTTTTGAATATTCGTATCTTTGTACGGCAAAAGCAGATATGATAAGACAAAAAGTAATACAATATATTAAGCAGCACCACCTTTTCAGTGTAAAGGAAAAGGTGGTCGTAGCACTGAGCGGCGGAGCCGACTCAGTGGCCTTGTTACATTTATTGATAGATAACGGTTATATTTGTGAAGCTGCTCATTGTAACTTTCACCTGCGTGGTGCCGAATCAGACAGAGACGAATTATTTGTCAGAGAGTTGTGTTTAGCAAAAGGAATCAAGCTACACGTCCGCCATTTCGACACTCGACAGATAGCTTCAGAAAAACATATTTCCATTGAGATGGCTGCGCGCGAGTTGCGCTATCAGTGGTTTGAAGAGTTGCGCAAAGAAAGCCTATCGGCCGTAATTGCCGTAGCACATCACCAAGACGATAGTGTTGAAACTATGTTACTTAACCTATTAAGAGGCAGTGGCATACAAGGTTTACGAGGTATACGCCCCAAAAACGGACACATTGTACGTCCCTTGCTTTGCCTAAGCCGCAAAGAAATTACAGATTTCCTTGAACATATAGGTCAACCCTATGTAACGGACAGTACCAACCTTCAAGATGAATATACTCGCAACAAAATACGTCTTCAACTATTACCATTGATGCAAGAAATAAACCCTTCCATCAAAGATACACTACTAAACACAGCCCAATATCTAAACGATACGGCTACTTTATATGAAATAAGTATTGACGAAGGAAAAAAAAGAGTACTCACCCCCGAAGGAATCAACATTGACAACTTACTGAAAGAACCGGTACCACAACTTTTACTTTTCGAGATACTTCACCCAATGGGGTTCAATGCCGCACAAATAGACGATATTTTCAAAAGTTTGCAAGGTCAATCGGGAAAAAGATTTTACAGCAGTAAATGGCAGATAGTGAAAGATAGGAAACAACTTATTTTTTCCCTACCCGAAAAAAATATTTCTCCTATTTTAGAAATAAAAAAAGTAGCCATAGATGACTCTTTTGTAATACCCCGCAACAAATCAGTGGCATGCATAGATGTTGACAAACTGAAAGCACCACTTAGCGTACGCCGCTGGCAAACGGGAGATTGGTTCATCCCCTTCGGCATGAAAGGACGAAAGAAAGTGAGTGACTACCTAACCGATTGCAAATTTTCATTATTTCAAAAAAAACAAGTATGGGTAGTATGTAGCGGAAACGATATCGTTTGGTTGATAGGCGAACGCACCGATAATCGCTTCCGCATTGATAATCAATCAAAAACAGCCTTAATAATCAGCATTAAAGAATAGTTTTATTCTGCTTTCTTTTCTTGAAATTCGCCGAAATCAAAGGGGCATAGGGTGTGTCGAAAGTACGTGCTTTCTGTGGACATTCTTTAACACAAGCACAACATTTGATGCATTTTCCGACAATGGTTTCACATTCATCCCCTTCGACAATGGCACCCGAAGGACAATGCGCCGCACAATGCCCACAATGGTTACAAAGAGTAGCATCTACTTGAGGTACTTTCGGAGTAATCATTCCCTGTTTACGCCACTTCGCCAAAGTATAGATAAAACGTAACATCGGGAAGATAGGTTGCGACGGCCGTTGAATCCGCCGTACATCTACACCATATAAACGAGATTCATCGACAGCATTACCCACTTTCTCCATCACCTTTGCTCCAAACTCTTCGGCAAAAACCAAATCTTCTGCATCAGGACGACCGGTAGCTATGGGATATCTCTCCGTATTATAAGAATGTTCACCAATAAACGTACCGGCAGCTATTACTTTAAATCCACGCTCTTCGACAAATGCATTAAGCTGTATCAATGCCTGCTCATAAGCTCTGTTACCATATACTACTACCACTATCGTAGGTACACCCTCCGATTGAATATTTTCTAACCGCTTCAGTGCCAAAGGAGCAACCTTACCTCCATACACTGGCACTACTACCACCGCCAATGCTTCACTAGGCACTTTACATTCCTCTCTTCCACCCAAGGTTAAATCGACATTCACAACTTTTTTTATACCGATACCTCGAACAATAGCGTCTCCTACTCGTTTAGAAGTATGAGTCGGTGAAAATGTAATCAAATGTACTTCTGCTATATCCATAAATATTATATAATCATCATATTATTTTCAGCAAAGATAGAGTTTTTAAGCTAAAAAAAGGAAGAAATATTTAGCAAAATAAAAAATATTATTACCTTTGTGCCGTTTAATTACTCTCCATTACTACAAAAACAATCATTTTACATATTTAGCATGTATAACATCATTCAATTAAACGACAAAGAACTGTCGGAATTGCAAACTATTGCCTCTGAATTAGGCATAACCAAAGTGGATTCTTTCAAAAAAGAAGACTTGGTTTACAGAATTCTGGACGAACAAGCCATTCAAGGAGCCACGAAAAAAGTAGCAGCCGACAAACAAAAAGAAGAACGTAGAGCCGAAAAGCAAAAACGTACTCGCATCAGTGCAAAAATAGAAAATACATCAGAAAAGGCACTTCCCAATAATCCCAATGAAAAGGAAAAGAAAGTAAAAGTAACCGAAGCTACTTCTCCAAAAACAGAAGAAAATACGATTGCACCCCAAGAGGAAAAAGTAGTGACTCCAGAGGTCGTTACTGAAAAGCCTAAGAAAGAAAACCAAACAGAACTCCCCAAAGAAGAAGCAACTACACAACCGGCTAAACGGAGAGGACGCCCTCGCAAAAATGTTCAACAAGCAGAAGTTACTGCTCTCGAAACCGTTACCACAGAGAATGTACAGGCTCAAGAGGAAAGTCAAGAGGGAACTTCCCAAACCATTACTAATGAAGAGACAATCAGTCTGCCGAAAATAGAAGACGATTTTATCCCTATCGAAGATTTGCCCACCGAAGAAGTTCAACTTCCAATTGAACTTTTAGGCAAGTTTGAAGCAACCAAGGTAGAAGAGCCTAAAAAGGATGAACAAAAAACATCTCGAAAACGGGCACGAATCAAAGAGGCTAACAAGCTGGTAGAAAACCCACAACCAGAAGTCAAGAAAACCATATCCGAAAATACCGAAAACGAAGTTCCTACCCCCGTTGAACGCGAAAAACAATACGACTTCGATGACATCTTGGCTGGCATTGGTGTATTGGAAATTATGCAAGATGGTTATGGATTCCTCCGTTCATCCGACTACAACTACCTCTCTTCACCCGACGACATCTATGTATCGGCTTCACAAATCAAACTATTCGGATTAAAGACAGGCGATGTTGTAGAAGGTACCATCCGTCCTCCCAAAGAAGGAGAGAAATATTTCCCGTTGATAAAAATATCGAAAATCAACGGACGCGATCCGGCTTTTATCCGCGACCGTGTTCCCTTCGAACACCTTACACCGCTATTCCCTGACGAAAAATTCAAGCTATGCAAAGGCGGCTATACCGACTCCTTATCAGCTCGTGTAGTCGATTTGTTCGCCCCCATCGGAAAAGGTCAACGTGCCCTCATCGTAGCACAACCCAAGACGGGTAAAACCATTTTAATGAAAGACATAGCTAACGCCATAGCAGCCAATCATCCGGAAGTATATATGATTATGCTTCTCATCGATGAACGTCCCGAAGAAGTAACAGACATGGCACGCACCGTCAATGCGGAAGTAATTGCCTCAACCTTCGACGAGCCCGCTGAACGCCACGTCAAAATAGCCGGCATTGTTTTGGAAAAAGCCAAACGTATGGTAGAATGTGGCCACGATGTAGTCATCTTCCTCGACTCCATCACCCGTTTGGCACGCGCCTACAACACCGTCTCACCTGCCTCCGGCAAGGTACTTTCCGGTGGTGTAGATGCTAACGCCCTACACAAACCCAAACGTTTCTTCGGAGCTGCACGTAACATTGAAGGCGGTGGTTCATTAACCATTTTAGCAACAGCACTGATTGATACCGGATCCAAAATGGACGAAGTAATCTTCGAAGAATTCAAAGGTACCGGTAACATGGAGTTACAGCTCGACCGCAACCTCTCTAACAAACGTATTTTCCCGGCTGTCAACATCATTGCATCCAGCACACGCCGTGACGACCTATTGCAAGACAAGACAACACTTGACCGCATGTGGATCCTACGCAAATATTTAGCCGATATGACCCCGTTAGAAGCTATGGAGTTTGTCAAAGACCGATTGGAAAAGACCAAAGACAATGACGAGTTTCTAATGAGTATGAACGGATAAGAAAAAAGAAAATTTCCATGCGCATATTTTAAATATTGCGCCTAAACAATGTAAAGTATAAAATAAAACCATAATTTCCATGTTCGATAATCTTAGTGAAAGACTTGAACGGTCATTTAAAATCCTAAAAGGTGAAGGGAAAATCACCGAAATAAATGTAGCCGAAACGCTGAAAGACGTACGTAAAGCACTGTTAGATGCCGACGTAAACTATAAGGTAGCCAAGACTTTTACCGATACTGTAAAAGCTAAAGCCTTGGGACAAAATGTACTTACAGCCGTAAAACCCAGTCAGTTGATGGTAAAAATCGTACACGATGAACTTACCCAATTAATGGGTGGCGAAACGGCAGAAATCAACTTGAACGGCAAACCGGCCGTCATCCTAATGTCTGGCTTACAAGGTTCAGGTAAGACTACCTTCTCTGGCAAGTTGGCACGCATGCTGAAATCTAAGAAAAATCGCCGTCCTTTGTTGGTAGCTTGCGACGTTTATCGCCCCGCCGCTATCGAACAGTTACGTGTTTTAGCCGAACAGATCAACGTGCCCATGTACAGCGAACCAGATAGCAAAGACCCTGTACAGATTGCCTTGAACGCAATTCAAGAAGCTAAAGCTAAAGGACACGACCTTGTCATCGTCGATACTGCCGGTCGTTTGGCCGTCGATGAGCAAATGATGAACGAAATTGCTGCCATCAAAAATGCCATCAATCCCGACGAAATCCTTTTTGTTGTCGATGCCATGACCGGTCAAGATGCGGTAAATACAGCCAAGGAGTTCAACGAACGACTAGACTTCAATGGTGTGGTACTAACCAAACTCGACGGTGATACTCGTGGTGGTGCTGCACTTTCCATCCGTTCGGTTGTAAACAAACCCATTAAATTTGTAGGTACCGGCGAAAAACTTGAAGCCATCGACCAATTCCACCCCTCTCGCATGGCCGACCGTATCCTTGGTATGGGTGACATCGTATCGTTGGTAGAGCGTGCTCAAGAACAGTTCGACGAAGAAGAAGCCAAACGTCTTCAAAAGAAGATTCAACGAAATCAGTTTGACTTCAACGACTTCATGGCACAGATTCAACAAATCAAGAAGATGGGTAATCTGAAAGACTTGGCCTCTATGATTCCCGGTGTTGGTAAGGCTCTCAAAGATATTGATATTGATGACAATGCCTTCAAGAGCATCGAAGCCATCATCAATTCCATGACTCCAAAGGAACGTACTAATCCCGAACTACTGAACGGAAGTCGCCGTCAACGCATTGCAAAAGGAAGCGGTACAAATATCCAAGAAGTAAACCGACTTATCAAACAGTTCGACCAAACCCGCAAGATGATGAAGATGGTAACCGGTAGCAAGATGGGTAAGATGATGATGCCGGGTATGCCTAAAATGAAACGATAACTTTTACACATTATTATATATGCAACTGATTGATGGAAAAGCGATATCAGAACAGGTGAAACAGGAAATCGCCGCCGAAGTAGCCGAAATTGTAGCCAACGGCGGTAAACGTCCTCACCTAGCAGCTATCCTTGTAGGACACGATGGAGGTAGCGAAACTTATGTAGCCGCCAAAGTAAAGGCTTGCGAAGTATGCGGTTTCAAATCAACCTTGATTAGATACGAAGCCGATGTTACCGAAGAAGAACTTTTGGCAAAGGTAGTAGAACTAAACAACGATGCCGACGTGGACGGTTTCATTGTGCAACTCCCACTTCCAAAACACATCTCTGAACAGAAAGTCATTGAAACTATTGACTATCGCAAAGACGTGGACGGTTTTCATCCCATCAACGTGGGACGTATGTCTATCGGGCTGCCCTGCTACGTATCGGCCACTCCGAATGGCATCTTGGAACTACTGAAGCGTTACAACATCGAGACACAAGGAAAGAAGTGCGTGGTATTAGGTAGAAGCAACATTGTAGGCAAACCTATGGCTACCCTCATGATGCAGAAGGCCTATCCGGGAGATGCAACCGTCACCGTATGTCACAGCCGTAGTCGTGATTTAGTGAAAGAGTGTCAAGAAGCAGACATTATCATTGCCGCCCTTGGCCAACCCAACTTTGTAAAAGCCGATATGGTAAAGGAAGGTGCCGTTATCATTGATGTAGGTACTACCCGTGTACCAGATGCCAACAAGAAATCCGGATTCAAACTCACCGGTGATGTAAAGTTCGACGAAGTAGCACCTAAATGCTCCTACATCACCCCGGTTCCCGGCGGCGTAGGTCCCATGACAATTGTCTCGTTGATGAAGAACACGTTGCTTGCCGGCAAGAAAGCCATCTATCAATGAAACACATTTGTTGCATATTAATTGCAATTTGGTATAGCGTAACCCTCTCTGCACAAGAGAGGATTACGCTATTATTTGTAGGCGACCTAATGCAACACGATGCCCAAATCAAATCGGCACGTACCGCAGACGGTTACGACTATTCCGACTGTTTTGCCGAGGTCAAGAAACAGATATCAGAAGCCGATATAGCCTTTGGAAACTTAGAAGTAACACTTGGTGGCCCACCTTATCGTGGCTATCCAGCTTTCAGCGCACCCGATGAATATCTCCATGCCATCCAAGAAGCCGGCTTCGACTTATTGTTGACAGCCAATAACCACTGCTTAGATAGAGGACGCAAAGGTTTAGAACGCACCATCTCTATACTCGATTCTCTTCAAATACCTTGTGTAGGAACCTACATAAACTCAAAAGAAAGAGAAAAACGATACCCTCTTCTCATCGAAAAAAAAGGGTTTAGAATTGCTTTGCTCAACTACACCTACGGCACCAACGGACTAAAACCTGCTACACCAAACATAGTTAATTACATCGACCGTGAACAAATTAGTCGAGACATTTCTCAAGCCAAATCTAAAAGGCCCGATGCCATTATTGCCTGTATGCACTGGGGCAACGAATACCAACGATTACCCAACCGCGAGCAACGTGATTTAGCCAACTGGTTATTGGCACAAGGGGTTACACACATCATTGGTGCCCATCCGCATGTCATACAACCCATTGAAGTGCTCCACGAAGGATGTCAACAACACTTAGTAGCCTACTCATTAGGAAACTTCATCTCAAACATGAGTGCGCCACACACCGATGGAGGTTTGATGCTATCGCTGACATTAGAAAAGTCACCACTCCCCCAACTAATACCTCCTCCTTTCATCAATTACTCTTACGCTCCAGAAATTGAATCACTGCTGACACCTATATGTCGCTTAGTCGATTGTCATTACTCATTGGTTTGGATAGCACGCCCCACACTGACTCAAGAAAAGAACTTTCGAGTTATCCCCCTCTCTGATTCCATTCCCCCATTGACTCAAGAAGCTCGTAGCAAGCTCAATACATTTGGGAAAAACAGTCGATTACTGCTACAACAGCACAACATTGGCATCAGCGAAAGAAAGAAATAAAAGATATTTTCTGAAAAAAGTAAGCAAAACGCTTGTCATATTAAAATTAATACCTATCTTTGCACCGCATTTAAGGAAATGCACTAACATGGTGACTATAGTTCAGTCGGTTAGAGCGTCAGATTGTGGTTCTGAATGTCGTGGGTTCGAATCCCACTAGTCACCCAAAGAAATCCTTGATAATCGTTTGATTATTGAGGATTTTCTTTTTTATATCACTTTCTTGCTTTGTGTGGAAATTTCGAAATTAGAATTCAACTGAATTTGCAAGTAGAATTTAAGTAGGTAAAATACACGTTAATATTGATACCATTCGCCCTCAAAACTCCCAAACTTATACTATCTTTGTAGCCATGAAAGAAGATGAAGTAAAACTACATATTTACTCTGCTGACATAATATCAGAACTAAACCTTCCGTATGTGGATGGTGGTATCAAGGCTGGTTTTCCCAGTCCTGCCCAAGATTATTTGACAGAGTCCATTGACTTGAACAAGACATTGATTCGACATTCTGAAACTACATTCTACGCTAAAGTTTTTGGGGATTCATTAAGCGACATAGGTATTTCGGACGGTGATTTGGTGATTATCGACAAATCTCTTGAAGCCCAAAACGGTGATTATGTAGCCGCTTTCATTGATGGAGAGTTCACTTTGAAGCAATTCAAACTAGATGAGGCCAACAACTGTGCCTGGTTAATCCCTGCCAACAAAAAATACAACCCAATCAAAGTGACAGAAGATAACGATTTCATGGTGTGGGGAGTTATCACTTCGGCCATCAAACGTTTTCATAAATTCTAAATCCATGGAACTTTTCGGATTGGCTGATTGCAATAACTTCTATTGTTCCTGTGAACGTGTGTTTCATCCCGACCTCATAGGCAAACCTATTGTTGTACTATCCAATAATGACGGATGCGTTATTGCTCGTTCCGAAGAAAGCAAGGCATTAGGTATAAAGATGGGTGATGTGTTCTATCAGGTGAAAGAGAAATTAGAACAAAATAATGTAGCCGTATTTTCTTCCAATTACAACTTATACGGAGATATGTCTCGCCGTGTCATGTCGCTTCTTTCTCGATATACTCCTAAGATTGATGCTTATTCCATTGATGAAGCTTTTATGGATTTAAGTGGCATGGGCACAGCTGAACAACTTACCGATTATTGCAAAAAAATGGTTCGACATATATATAAAGGTACCGGTATTCCTATTTCTTTGGGGATTGCTCCGACAAAGACATTGGCAAAGATGGCCAGTAAATTCGCCAAGAAGCATAAGGGCTATGAAGGAGTATGCTTGATAGATACGGACGAAAAGAGGAAGAAAGCATTGAAATTATTACCGGTAGAAGATGTTTGGGGCATAGGATATAGAAGTGTAAAGAAGTTAAATCAGCAGGGTATCAATACTGCTTGGGATTTGAGTCAGAAAAATGAATTATGGATTAGACGAGAATTGACAATTACCGGTGTTCGTACTTGGAAGGAACTTCGTGGTGAGAGTTGCATTTCTTTTGAAGAACTGCCACATAAAAAATCTATTTGTACCAGTCGTTCTTTTGCTGAACAAGGCCTAAACAAATTGGCCGATGTAGAAGAAACCATTGCCAATTTTGCAGCCCAATGTTCCCGAAAACTGCGGGAGCAACATACCGTATGCAGCTCCATCACCGTTTTTGCCCATACAAGCCGCTTTCGCGAAGATTTACCTCACAGTTACATTTATCGAACTATGAATTTTACTGTTCCTACCAATAATCATCAGGAACTCATTTCGATGGCTGTCAAGATACTTAGAGGGGAATGGAAAGAGGATGATAGCTATTATTACAAAAAAGCCGGCGTAATTGTATGGGGTATTAGCAGAGATAATGCTATACAAGGTAATCTCTTCGACAATGTCGACCGAGAAAAGCAAGCTGCATTAGCCAAAGCCATTGATGCAATTAACCGCAAGAATGGACATAACAAAATCCGTATCGCTGTGCAGGGCGATGAAAAGGGATGGCAATTGAAAAGGGAATATATATCCAAACAATACACTACAAATTTGGATGACGTGATTGTTCTAAAAGTAAAGTGAGTACACTTTAATTTTACCCATTCCCTAAATTGCATTTCAAATACATTTTTGGAATGAAGCAAGTAAGTGAACAACAAGAATCAGTTAAATTTGTAATAAGTTAAACTACTTCCTTTTCAAACAAGCCAGATAGTCGTAGTGTTCGCCTTCTTGCACCAATTCGGCAGTAAAGCCATGCTCGGTGGCATAATGACTGAGGGTTTGAAAATCAATGTATAACCAATCGAAAGCGTCTCCCCTCACCTGCTTGTACTGCATCCGAAAATCTACTTCACCGTAATATCCGGCGGCCAAATCGACCAAATAGCTACCGTCTTCGTCCTCAAACAAGTAGCGCAAATCACTGGAATCCATATAGATACTACCTCCCGGATTAAGCAATTGTTTCATGCGGTTAAAGAAGTAAGGCATATTCTCTAAACGACCAATGATGCCCGACCCATTCATCAACATCAAGATGGTATCGAAGGTATGCAGGTAATTTTCATTAAAGAGGTTCATCTGATAAACTTGATGCACCCCTCGTTTACGCATCACATCAACTGATAAGGGCGAAATGTCGATGGCTTCTACCTCCTTACCCATAGCTTGCAAAGCCAAGGCATGGCAACCACTTCCGGCACCGCAATCCAATATTTTCCCTTCGGCACGTTGCAGAGCCACTTGTTCCAATAAGGGCATCTCGTCGAAGGTACGAAATAGTTGACCGACGGGAATCTCATCTTCATCGAACATAGAAGAGAATACTCGTAAACGATCAGCACGTCCTTTGGCATAATAGTCGGCAATAGCCATGCCCATTGGGTCTTTGTTGGGAGATAATAATTGGGTATTCATCGCTTTCAGAGTTTTTATCGGCACAAAGGTAGGGATAATAAAAGGAAGTTTCGTACATTTGTGGCATGAAAATTCTATGGATAGATCTGAACAGTTCGTACGCCCACTCATCATTGGCTTTGCCGGCACTCCATGCCCAATGTCTTGAAACAGATGAGGTGGAATGGAATGTTGTTTCGGCTACCATCAACGAGCCGGTGGGACCGGTAGTAGAAAAGGCTTATGCTTACCGCCCCGATGTGATTGCTGCTACATGCTGGCTCTTCAACCACGAACCGTTACTACACATCTGTGCCCGACTGAAAGCCCTGCTTCCCCAAGCTTGTTTGATATTGGGTGGTCCCGAATTTTTAGGCAACAACGATGCCTTCCTGCTTAGCCACCACTTTGTAAATTGTGTATTTCGTGGTGAAGGCGAAGAACAATTTCCCCGTTGGCTGAAGGTGTGGCAACAATGCGAAGCATGGGCTTCTATTGACGGACTTTGCTACATTGACAAAGAAGGAAACTACTGCGATAACGGTACAGCCCGCGTACTTCACTTCGACCGTCTGACACCTCCTGAATCGAGCCGGTTCTTCAACTGGAGCAAGCCTTTCGTACAATTAGAAACCACCAGAGGATGTTTTAACACCTGTGCTTTTTGTGTTAGCGGAGGTGAGAAACCTGTTCGTACCCTCTCTATCGAAGCCATCGAAGCACGTCTGACACTTATACACAATCATGGTATTCGTGATGTACGTGTATTGGATCGCACCTTCAACTACAATCCCCGACGTGCCAAGCAACTGTTGCAACTATTCTGTCGCTTTGCTCCCCACATGCGTTTCCACCTGGAAATTCATCCGGCTCTGCTAAGCCAAGAACTGAAAGATATATTACCCACGTTGCCTCACGGATTACTCCACTTAGAAGCAGGCATACAAAGCTTGCGACAACCCGTATTGCAACAATGCCAACGATCAGGCAGGTTGCAAGAGGCTCTCGACGGGCTGCAATTTCTTTGTAATCTGCCCAACATGGAGACACACGCCGACCTCATTGCCGGCCTACCGCTTTATAAATTAGAAGAGATTTTCGAAGACATACAAACGTTAGCCACGTACCGTGCAGGCGAGATACAATTAGAGTCACTCAAATTACTGCCCGGCACCGAGATGCGTCGTCGTGCTTCCGAATGGGGTATCAGCTATTCACCCCTGCCCCCATATGAAGTGCTGCAAACTCCAGACATCACTTCGGCACAGCTACAAACCGCTCGATTGTTATCACGCTTACTCGACGGATACTACAATGCTCCGGCATGGCAATCTGTTACTCGCAGCCTGATGATGTACGACAAGTGTTTTTTGCCTCACTTCTTACAACACCTTATTAATATTGAGCTTATCGACCAACCCCTCAGCCTAGAAAAGCGTGGT
Source organism: Mediterranea massiliensis (assembly GCA_015060695.1). Lineage (GTDB taxonomy): Bacteria > Bacteroidota > Bacteroidia > Bacteroidales > Bacteroidaceae > Bacteroides > Bacteroides massiliensis_C. The sequence goes on along the minus strand of SUYA01000004.1, from coordinate 4,127 downwards.
CTGTTGCTTTATGACTTCTGCAAGCAACACTACCCTCTGTTTGTTACTGCTGTCAGTGTAGCGTGGATAGAAGCCGGTATGTCGTTGAAGAAGGCTCCTGCCGAACGAGTAAAAACCAAACACCAACTGCCCCCTGCCCAGTGGCAAATAGTCAGAGGCAATTACCACGACCGCCTGCGTCTGGCTCACTTGCCTGTCGAAGGAGGTGCCGATTACTGGTTTGGTTTTGAGAGCGACACTCAATGCCCCTTCCCCGTCTTTTTAGCCAGAGGATAACATCCGCTCACTACTTCTTTTCTATGTTTTTTCATACGTATTGAACCAAACCGGCCGTTTGCTGTTTTTATAGCAAATAGCTACCTAAACTATTCACTAAAAAAGAGAAAAGACGTATGAAAAAAATTATTTTGCTTTCAGCAATTGCCCTGGGCTCACTGACAATGAGTGCCCAGGATGTTGTCCAAGGGACAAAGATAACCGACAATTGGTCTATTGGACTCACAACGGGTTCAACGTCCAAAGTTACCCACAATGCCATCCTGAAGAATGCACGACCAATGTTCGGATTAGAAATCTCCAAACAACTGACTCCGATTGTCGGATTGGGCATACAGGGTGTGGGCTATATCAACACCACCGGTAGTGCCACGGCCATCGATGCAAGCGACGTCAGTATGTTCGGACGCATTAATCTGATGAACCTGTTCGGTGGCTACGAAGGGATGCCTCGCAATTTTGAAATAGAAACGAACACAGGCGTGGGTTGGTTGCACTATTACGAAGCCGGTCAGGGAGACATCAATTCCATCAGTGCCCGCATGGGGTTGAATTTCAACTTCAACTTGGGCGAAAGCAAGGCTTGGACCATCAGCATGCGCCCGGCTATTGTTTACGACTTGCAAGCCGACTATCCAAACAGCAAGGCACAATTCAACTTGAACAATGCTCGTTTTGAGTTGACCACCAGTTTTGTATATCACTTTGGAAACAGCAACGGCGAACACTTCATGACCCTGGCCATGGCTTGTGACCCAGCCGAAATAGCGGCAATAAACAACGAGGTAAACCAACTGAGAGCCACTATTGTAGAACGTGATGCCGAACTGGTAGCAGCCGCTGCCACCATTGCCGAACAACAGGCCATCATTGATAATATGCCGACCGAGATAACCGATGTAGAGATTGAAGAGAGCTGTACACCGGAATATGTTATCGGCTTCCGCCAAGGTTTGTCGGTCATCGACCTGCCTCAACAGGCCAACATTGAGCGCATAGCCAATTATCTGCAAGAAAACAGCAACGTGATTGTGACCATCAAGGGATATGCATCGCCCGAAGGTAATGCCGAATTCAACCAGAAGTTGTCAGAAGCTCGTGCTCAAGCCGTTAAGGATGTATTGGTGAAACATTATGGAATAGATGCCTCCCGCATTATGCCCGAAGGATTGGGTGTGGGCGATCTCTTTGCCGAGCCTTCTTGGAACCGTGTCAGCATCTGTACCATCGATACAAACGACTGACGTTTCCGGTAGGTGGTGTCCCTGCCTACTGTCTATATAAGCCGAGGGAGATAGAGAGGAACAATCTATCTCCCTTTTTCTATTTACAAAAAAAGCACTACCTTTGCGACACGACATAATATAAATGGGATATGAAAGAGATTATCGACTTCCTGCGCCGATTGGAGGCTAACAATAACCGCACCTGGTTTAACGAGCACAAGGCCGAATACCAATGTTTACAAGCTCGTTTTAACGACTTTACCGACCAACTGATAGGAGAAATAGCTAAATTCGACCCTCGCATAGCAGGATTGACGGCCAAAGATTGTACCTACCGCATCTACCGAGACGTACGTTTTTCGGAAGACAAAAGTCCTTATAAACGACACATGGGGGCCTTTATCTGCCCCGGCGGAAAGAAGTCGGGCTTCTCAGGATACTATTTCCACATCAGTACCGGTGGTAGCGACTGCTATCCCTTTGCCCACATGCTGGCCGTGGGCGACTATTGCTTTCCACCCGAAGTGCTGAAAATATTACGCGAAGACATCTGTGCCGGACAGGGAGACTTTGAAGAGACATTGCTGAAAGCTGATAGTTGCTTTAAACTGGATAGAGAGGGGGCATTGAAGCGCAACCCTAAAGGCTTTCCTGCCGATGCACCTTACGGTGAATACCTGCGCTTGAAAGCCTACTGTCTTACCTATTTGCCCGATGATGACTTTATCTGCAACGACCACTTGGCCAAACGAGTGGCCGGGCTGTTTAGTACCACCAAACCGTTTTTGGACTACCTAAACCGTGCCATAGCCTACGCCCACGAAGAAATGAACGGATAATTTATCACTCTTCTTCCTTTAAAATATAACGACGAATGCCGTAAATGGCCGCATAAGCCAGAGGTGTTCCGAAGATTATCTCAATCAGCAACTTGGCCACATATTGAAAGAGTATCATCAGCAACAGGTCGTGAAGGGACACCACACCGGCAAAGGCTATCAACACAAATGGCAGGGAGTCGAACAGATACCCCACTACAGAACTGCCTATGGTACGTAACCATAGATAGCGGCCTCCGGTCTTCTGCTTGAGTCGCTCCATAAACCAAGCATTAGAGAGTTCGCCCAACAAGAAGCCTACCAATGAGCCCAGCACGATGCGGGGTACATAAGTAAAAATGGTATTATAAGCATTGGCTGTCTCCGACAAATACTCCGGCGAAGGCAACCAGACACCCACTTGGGTACACAACACCAACAAAATGTTGCAAAACAGGGTGAGCCAAATCACCTTTTTGGCCGTGCGATAGCCCCATATCTCGGTCAACACGTCGCCCAACATATAGGCAAAGGGAAAAGTTATAGTTCCTGCATCAAAATAGACCAACTCAAAGAAGCTGACCACCTTGACCGCCATCACGTTGGATGTAAGATAGAGGGTAACAAACAGTGCTGTTACTATCAGCAACGACGTCTGGCTGCTGATTCGGTTTTTGAAAGGGTTTTCCGATACCTTGTTCATAAAATGTCTTTTAAATTATGGCGCAAAGATAGCACAACTATTTTCTTTTTTCTAATTTTGCGGCATGAAAGTGTTATATATCATCCTTGGAAGCATCTGTTTAGGGCTTGGCATCTTGGGCATATTCCTCCCATTACTGCCCACCACCCCGTTCCTACTGTTGGCGGCAGCTCTCTACTTCCGCAGCTCTCCCCGACTATACAATTGGTTGTTGCAACATAAGCACTTGGGCCCATACATCCGTAACTTCCGCGAGCACAAGGCCATACCGCTACGTGCAAAAATCATCTCTGTATCGCTGGTATGGATTACCTTGCTCTATGCCGCCCTCTTTGTAGTACCCCAACTATGGCTCAAATTGTTGCTGATAGGCTTAGCCATCGGTATCAGTTGGCACATCTTGTCGTTCAAGACATTACGATAACCATTACCTTTACATAGACAAAGATTGCCTACTTAATACATCAAGCAGGGCGAACCACAGATGTGGTACGAGCGTACCACGGTTGTGAGACGAGCGTACCACAGCCGTGAGACGAGCGTACCACATCTGTGGCTCGATAAAATCAGCCTATCGCATAAGGTATTTATCACTATAACATATGGATAACAGTTATATATAGTGTTTATTTTATAAAGACATTACTTGAAAGATAAGTTATAGAAAAAGAACAGGCAGTGGCTTTTCCACTTTTACCATCACTTATTTGAAGTTCGCCACGTTTGCAGATTATCAAACCGCACAGTGATGGCGGGAAATTGCTGGTATGCAGTGGTTGCAAAAAATCCCTATCGTGTAACGGCAACACAGCACACGACTCCTTTGTGTTCGATTGAGAACTCAAAGTGTGCATATACTCAATAGCGGGGTTGTGTAACTCATAAATATTCTTTTGTTTTTCCGCAATGTTGGACTATTCAGGTCTTTTAACATTTTCAGATATTGAACCAATCCATATTGTTTGTAATTTTGTATTATTACAATTTATTTCGGTGTATGAAAACAGTGCAGAATACCATTCCGGCAGTATCACTTGAAGATGGTGTTGTCCTCAAATCAATTGTTCAACAGGAACAAGTTGCCAAGTATCTTCAACCTCATAG
>SUYA01000023.1 GCA_015060695.1 Mediterranea massiliensis | reverse complement strand
TTGACATTTCATTGATTCAACTTTTCTTGATGCGTATCCGTAATGTACCGCCTCATGTTATTGTGCCGGCTATGATTGAAGCCCACAAGGCTGGATTGAGCAACATTACACGCGACGAACTTGAAGCACACTATATGGCCGGTGGACATGTGGAGAGAGTGGTACACGCCCTCGTATCCGCATCGAAGGCTAACATTGAACTGACTTTCCAAATGGCAACCGGTATCGACTTGGCCGGACGTGACGTTTTCGAAGCCGTACAGATGTCAGTTAACCCGAAGGTAATTGATACTCCGGCGGTTACAGCCGTAGCAAAGGACGGTATCCAGCTTATTACCAAAGCTCGTGTAACCGTTCGTGCCAACATCCGTCAGTTGGTTGGTGGTGCCGGTGAAGATACCATTTTGGCTCGTGTAGGCGAAGGTATTGTATCGTCCATCGGTTCATCCGAAAACCATAAGTCGGTATTGGAAAATCCGGATAGCATCTCCAAACTGGTGCTTCGCAAGGGTTTGGATGCCGGTACTGCTTTCGAAATCTTATCCATCGACATCGCCGATATTGATATAGGCCGTAACATTGGTGCTGCTCTTCAGATTGACCAAGCCAATGCCGATAAGAACATTGCACAAGCCAAGGCTGAAGAACGTCGTGCCATGGCCGTAGCCCTTGAACAAGAAATGAAGGCCAAGGCAGAAGAAGCTCGCGCCAACGTGATTCAAGCCGAAGCCGAAGTACCTAAGGCAATGGCCGAAGCTTTCCGTAGCGGTAACCTCGGCATTATGGATTATTACCGGATGAAGAATATCCAAGCGGATACGGATATGCGTTCAAGCATCGCACAACCGGAAACTACATCAGGAAACATTGAAATAAAATAACTTGTCATCCAGAGCGAAGCGAAGGATCTCGGTAACATATATTTATGCACACGAGATTTTTCGGACGAAGTCCTCAACAACACGTCTTCGTCGTTTCACTCCTCTGAATGACATTATGTGCAAAGAAATGGAAAAGAAACATTTTGCCCCATCTGAGTTAATCATCAATGAAGACGGTTCTGTATTTCATCTACATGTAAAGCCGGAACAATTGGCCGACAAGATTATCTTAGTCGGAGACCCAGGTCGTGTAGAAACTGTTGCATCCTATTTCGATACCCAAGAATGTGAAGTCAGCAACCGCGAATTCCGTACCATTACAGGTACTTATCAAGGAAAACGCATCAGTGTACTTTCAACCGGTATCGGATGCGACAACATAGACATCGTCATGAATGAACTCGATGTGTTGGCAAATGTGGATTTCCAAAAACGCCAAGAGAAAGAAGAGCATCGTACTTTGGAAATTGTCCGTATCGGTACATGTGGGGGACTTCAACCCCATACACCGATCGGCACTTTCCTATGCTCACAGAAATCTATTGGTTTTGACGGGTTACTGAACTTTTATGCCGGACGAGATGAAGTGTGCGACCTCGCTTTTGAAATGTCATTCATACGTCACATGGGATGGATGGGCAACCAATGCCAACCCTATCCTTATGTGATTGATTGCGACAAGGAACTGATGGAACGCATTGCTCAAGACGACATGGTGAGAGGTATCACTATTTCCGCTGGAGGATTCTACGGACCACAAGGAAGGGTACTTCGTCTACCGCTGGCCGATCCCCAACAAAACGAAAAGATAGAAAGTTTTCGCCATGGCAACCTTTGTATCACCAATTTCGAAATGGAAAGTTCAGCCTTGGCCGGACTTGCTAAGTTGTTGGGACACAAAGCAACTACGGTATGTATGGTTATAGCCAACCGTTATGCCAAAGAAATGAATACCGCATATAAAAATACCATTGAGACATTGATTCAAAAGGTACTTGATAGAATTTGATATGGAACAAAGTTTTAGAACAGACATCATAAACAAAGAAGAGAAATATCAACATTTCTTACCCGACTGGGAACTCCTTATTGACGGAGAAACAGATAAAATTGCCGTATTGGCCAATACGTGTGCGGCACTTCGAGAAGCTTTCGGATTCTTTTGGATTGGCTTCTACCTTGTGAAAAACGGACAATTGGTATTGGGTCCTTTCCAAGGGGATGTGGCTTGTTATCGCATCCGCAAAGGTCGTGGAGTATGTGGTACCGCCTGGGCTGAAGCCCGTACGCAAGTAGTACCCGATGTAGAACAATTCCCGGGTCACATTGCTTGTAGCTCCCTATCGAAGTCGGAGATTGTAGTTCCCCTCATGGCAAATAATGAAGTGGTAGGTGTACTCGACATTGATAGCGACCAACTGAATACCTTCGACGAAACCGACCGTCGTTATTTGGAAGAATTAGTGTCTGTTCTTTCTAAAACTCTTTATGAAAATGATTAATCAAGATACTATATGCGCTATTGCGTCCGCTCAAGGTGGAGCCATTGGAGTAATCCGTGTTTCGGGGCCTAAAGCCATCGAAATCACTTCAAAAATATTCACTCCTCAAGGTTATTTGCCACTTGAAGAACGTAAAGCACATACATTATCATTCGGAACCATCCGTTCTACCGAAGGAGAAATCATCGATGAAGTTTTGGTATCGATATTCCGTTCGCCCCACTCCTATACCGGCGAAGATTCCACTGAAATATCCTGCCATGGTTCCTCCTACATACTTCAACAAGTATTGAAATTGCTTATTGAAAACGGATGCAGATTGGCTAATCCTGGGGAATATACCCAACGCGCCTTCCTGAATGGAAAGATGGACTTGAGTCAGGCCGAAGCCGTTGCCGATTTAATTGCATCTTCTTCAGCAGCTACCCATCGGATGGCCATGAACCAGATGCGTGGTGGATTCAGTAAAGAATTGTCCCTATTACGCGACAAATTATTGCATCTCACTTCCTTGATGGAACTCGAACTCGACTTCAGCGACCACGAAGAACTGGAGTTTGCCAATCGCACCGAACTTTCACAGATAGCCGATGAAATAGAACGCGTCATTGCCCGTCTGGCCGATTCATTCAACGTGGGGAATGCCATCAAGAATGGTGTTCCGGTAGCAATTATCGGCGAAACGAATGCCGGCAAGTCTACGCTACTCAATGCTTTGCTTAATGAAGAGAAAGCTATTGTGAGCGACATCCATGGTACGACTCGCGATGTGATTGAAGATACCATCAACCTCCGTGGCATCACTTTCCGTTTCATCGATACAGCAGGTATCCGTCAGACCACCGATGTAGTAGAAAGCATCGGTATCGAACGTACCTTCCAGAAGATGAATCAAGCCGATATCGTATTGTGGATGATTGATGCGGATAGTGAAGTGGATTTGGAAAACCTGAAAGACGAAATCCTTCCCCATTGCGAAGGGAAGAATCTCATCATTCTTTTCAACAAATCGGACAAGGTGAGCACCGAACGATGCGAGGCATTAAGCCAAGCCTTTGCCGATGTGGATGCCCCCAAGTTGTTCCTTTCTGCCAAGCAACGCAAGGGCCTAGAAGAGCTGGAAGCCTTGTTGATAGAAACCGCTGCCCTCCCCGAAATCTCCCAAAACGATGTCATTGTGACCAATATCCGTCATTACGAAGCACTTGTCCGTGCCCTCGAATCCATCCACCGCGTGCAGGACGGTTTACAAATGAATCTTTCCGGGGATTTTGTATCCCAAGACCTCCGAGAATGCCTTTCACACCTTGCCGAGATTGTAGGTGGAGCTTTTGATGTGGAGGATGTGCTGGGGAATATCTTCAAGCATTTTTGCGTGGGGAAATAGTAATTAGTTAATGTGTTGATAATCAATATATTATCAAATTTAATACAAAATCGATAATATTAAGTTCAAACCACCTACTAACTCGTTGAATAACAATTAAATAGATTAGTTTTACAATTAGAATAAGTAAAGTGTTAAAATTCAATTTTGTCCCTCATTTGTGCCCCAAGCACTCGAGGGACGTGTTTTTTTGTCCCTTTTTTGTCCCTCTGGCACTTCGGGGGACAAAAACAGCTATTTTTAGGGCTTAAAACACAAGAATACTAAAATATACAACTAAAAAGCAAATGATTATATCAGCAAATTGATGGACAAATTTGCATTTGATACATGTTTTTTTGTAAAAATCCTTGTCCCCCGATAATATATTCTAAAAATGTTGACTAACATCTTCTCGGTTTGCATGTAATGTAGTTACTTACAACTTGTTCAAATCACATTTTTAAGGGCATTCAGAGATGATTTAGGGAAAAATGCCGTAACTTTGCATAAATTTAATTAAGTGTAAAGATTTGAAGAAGGGTATAGAATATTTCTTATTTTTTGTTTTCAGCTAGTCTAATCCACTGTGATGTACGTAGAAATGGAGATACGCTAAAACTCAAATTGCCTCTAACAAGTTCTATATTAAGCAATACTCCTAAAGCTCATTACAAAATCTTACGTGACAGTATTGGATATGTATGTATTGAATCAATGATGGATAATGTTGTGGAGAATTTCAAACAAGCATATAATCAAGTTTGTAGTCTTCCATATTTAATCATCGATGTTAGAGGAAATGGTGGAGGTAATAGTAATAATGGTCGATTGATTGCAGAATATCTGCTAAAGGAACCGCAAGAACATTGTGTTGGCGGTAATATCACACCACAGCCCAACGTTTATAGCGGCAAGTTATTTTTATTGACGAGTAATCACACCTTTTCAGCTGCTGAGAGTTTTACGATAGATCTGAAAGAGAGTGGTTATGTCACATTAGTCGGAGAAAAAACAGCTGGCGATACAGGTTGTGCCCCAAAGAATTTCACCTCAAAATATGGTATTTGGTTCAGGATTCTCACTCGTGATCCACACTTCTCTCCTAAAGGCTTTCCTATGGAAGGAGTAAGTGTCGAACCGAACCATGAGGTCAAACAAACGGTTACAGACTTCTTTGACGATAAAGATACCGCCATAGAATATGTATTGAATAAATTGATTTATAATTAAAAAAGAATAACAGGATTAAGGGCTTAAATATAGAATACGAGACTCATTGCGAATCTCGTATTCTTTATTTACACAATATTTTGGACACTGCCTAAAAAAATATGGACAATTGCCAAAATACTAATTTATAAACTAATAATGACGGTAGCTTAATTTAGTAGTCGTCATTATTAGTTTACAACTTACACCAATATCAATTCTTGCAATAAATAGTAGATACCTGTATTTATTGTTTCACATATCATTGAGAATTATCAAATTGGTGCCTCAAAATTTTCAAAAAAGTTTCATTACGTGAATTTGCATCCTCCACCAAAGCTTTAAAGTCCATGATATAAGAGTTCTGTATAACTCCATAAGACTTTGACTTATCCGTGTAAACAATCTTTGACTTGAAATAGATATTGCCATTAGAGAAGAGCGGGTCATACCCATTGTTTACTAAATGCATTTCATATCTTTCATCAAATTCTACAATGCCGTAAAACCACATTCGTTGTATTTTCTTACCATAAAACTCTGCCAAACGCTGAGTTCTTGTATCAAGTTGAAATTCCACTATAGAGCTTTGCTCTGCAGAAATCCCAAGTCTTTTCAATTCTACAACTACCACATCCAACATGTGGTCACTCTTTGTTGGATCAGCTGAGAAAAAGAGTGTAATATCTGGTCGGTCATCATCAGAGTCTTTTACCTCTCCTTCCGTAATTACATCAATAACTTTGCTCATTTCAGCTTCACTTAAAACTGTGCAGTAGCTCATGAATTTATCATCTAGTACCCAAACATTGTTACGATATAGATCTTTATAAAATTCACCTTCTTGGAACTCTGCACCCTTGGGAGCTATTAAGTTATGAAGATCAGCCTCTAGATTTTTTTTATCAAAGGCCTTCATCTTGGAAATAACATTCTGACGGAACAAAATATATTCAGCTAACGAACGCGCTGCTAGCATCAACGATTTTTCATATTGTTCATCTGACAGCGTTGTTGCTGATAGAATCTCGCGTTGATCTCTAAAGAATTGTTCTTGTGCATCTTTCAATATATCATTACTAGATGAGAACCCTATATCACTTGTCTTAAAATATCCACTTAAGTGTGGATAAGTATTCTTCAAAGTTACTTCACGAGCCTTGTTGATTTCAGCTATTCTTGGAAAGTTTTCATTGATAACTCTCGCTATGCCTTCCCTAAATACCCGTTTTATAGTACTAAAATTAGTACCAGACATTGTAAAATTCTGTCTTGACTCATCTGTAGCTCCCTGGAAAGATTCCGATATCAGCAGAAAGATCATTTCATATCCAATCGGCAGATTTTCATCATCAATAATTTCCACCTGGTGACAACGATCATCTACAGCTATAGCTGTAATTGGTTTTTTACCCACTTCATCAGTTTCTCTTACAGAATAGTACAAGTCAATGGAATTGAATAAATCAAGTCTATGTTCTAATGGAAGAATTGTAAAATCTTGCATCAAGTCAGTATCAATGATTGCCTCTATACGACTAGATTCTATATTAGACTCTATTAGCACCTTTACTCTTTCTCCGTTAAGTTTCTTCTTGTATAACCTTAGGTAAAAATTCTCCATCAATAATGTCTTGATGTGAATCGGATTGATATTATCATTGCGATGAAGTCTCTCTCCTAAGAACCCTACCATTGTTAATGATGAACCACTTGGGATTGATTGTATATCTTCAATTACACTTTCACCATGGAACCCATCATTGAATGTAAAAGTTCGTTTCTTAGAACCCTCGTTGTAAACACTTTCAATACATACACTATCAAAGTAGCATAGATAGACTAGCCTACCTAGCCCCTTGTGTGACTGCTCCTCTACATCAAATAGTTTACTAAACTTTCTAAATCTGTTATCATCAAATCCGACGCCATTATCAGATATGGTAAGCTGAAGATTTTGGATTTGAGTTTTATCTGGGAGATATATATTGATACGAATCTCGTTTGCATCAGCATCTAATGCATTTGCTAACGCTTCGCTATATATCATTTCGAACGATGAGTTCGAGAAGAACATTTTTACTGCTTTTTGGACATTTACTTCCATACTGGGCTTTATTAGTTATATTAACTATTCACAACCTTTTCACAGAATGATTTCAATTCAATATCTTTACTAATTAAATCTATTGGATTCAAATGTGCAATGATACCAGGGGCATGACGCAACTTGCCATATTTCAAGTCACGAACCTTACCTGAGGCACTCTTTCTCCCCTTTTCTTGTGGGGTAAATATCTGTCGTAGAATCACTCTCACTAACAACGATGCCTTATGCTGTAAATGTTCAATATCCTTATCTTTAATGGCAGGGTGCTCTGCTAATGGGAAGTTTTGTCCATGTTTACGTATTAGATTTTCATCATCTGCCCATAGTTCGATTGCTTCTGGTTGTTTCAAAAACCAAGCTTCCATCTCTTGGATCCAAAAGCTTATATGTTCTATCTTATTCTGCGGTATTATAATGCCATCGTCCGATAGGCTTTGGAACCATTCGTTCCTTAACTCCGGCTTGCGATCAAGGTCCACATATAGATAATTTTCTCCACTATCAGTCGTTTCAATAAACTGTTTAGCCGCTTCTTTGTAGCCTGAGCATTTTTTTACTACAATACTGATATCATCACGGTTTAATGCCCGTTGCATGAAACGATTTAGTTCCTCGCGTAAAGCCTCTGAGTTATTATTAGTTGTGGCATCAACATTACCATCGATAACACCACCTTCTATGTATACATTGACTACCATCTTTTGCCACCGATCTCACCATTCAACCATAACTGACCTGGAAGTAGATTTCCCTCACAATTCTCAAAATCATCCTCTGAATATCGCATGATATGAGTTTCATTTTTGTCATTTTTTTCGAACACTAATATATCATCTAGTTCGAATGCATTCAACAAAAGAGCTGAATGTGTTGCTACAATAATTTGTGATGTTTTGGCAGCACTCTTCATCATCTTTGCCACAGAACGAATCATATCTGGATGTAGGCATGCTTCTGGCTCATCAATGTCAATTAGTGAACCTCGATCTGGATTATAAAATATACTTAACAAAAGCATATACTTCAATGTTCCATCTGACATATGTAGTGCATCTATAGCATGCGACAAATTTTTCTCACGAAGGGACAAATACAACCTACTTCCAAATACATTATAGCCGATACCGGTGAAGTTTGGATTTATATCTCTTAAACATTCCCTTATTTTCTCATACTGGAATGTATGATTATTATTTAGATTGCTCAGCAACTGACTCAAGTTCTCACCAGTGCCAATCAAACGTTTAATATCATTAGCCTCAGCGGGCTGACGAACTTTGTCGAAATTAAACTTAGAATATCCTGCAATCGCATTAATAGCCTCTTTTACGACAAAAGATGGTAGATATCTTTGAGGATCTGTAATCTGTCTAAGAGCCAATTCTTGAGCAGACAACATACCGCCTTCATATTTTTCCACTTCTATACCTTTTTTTGTTCGAACAGAGATTTGTCCGACACCATTGCGGAATTCGAGATAACTAAATGTTTTATTTTTACTTCTGGTATCTTCTGAATAAAGCGTTTCACAGAGAGAATAGCTTGTACCATCTCCTATTGGAAAAACTGTTATTTTATAATACACATCCTTCTTAAATGGAGAGGCCGGAACAAGTTTTCTTAAAACATCAGCATCAAATACATATGTTACACTAAAACAATCTGGTTTTTGCTCACCACATGCATTTACTATTGCATTGTATGTCCCCCATTGTCTGAACAAAACAGACAAACCACCACCTGCAATGCCTTCATACAGCATTAGAATGGCATTTAGAAAAGATGTTTTACCACTTCCATTAACACCCACAAGGATATTAACGCCAGAGTTCAATTCAATTGAATGCTCTCCCTTAAAAGAGAAAAAGTCTCGAATAATTAGTTCTTTTATCATAAGATAACAAATAATTAATGAACAACTCATGATTTTCCCATGAACCGCTCAATTTTACTGCAAATTTAATAAATTATCAACGCATAAACGGAAAAGAAGACATTAAATCTTTTGAATAAATGCTATTCACACGCGTTAAAGCCTGATTTTTATGAAATTCACCGATCTAAATCGAGTATCTGCTCGCAAAATCATGCCAATGATTCTCAAATGACAAAAAATTAAAGAATGAAACTCTCTGTTATTGAAGCAAACTTCTGAAATGATTGTATGCGATTCAATAAACAAAAGCTTTGGAAAAGAAAAATTAGATGGTATACCATACCTATGAAAGTCCAATCTCTCTCTTCTTTTGAGAAGTAAAAAGAGTATGTTTTGACACTTCTCAGAAACTCGTATTAAAAGGTAGACGGATATAAAGAAACACATAACATCTGCAAATGAGAGGAACAATGCCCATTTGAAAGGAATGTAAAGCCGCTGCTATAACAGACCTCTTAAATTTGGCGATAAAGGCAGTTTAGTTTACTCGTATTCTATATATACATTGGACTAAACTAAACCACTAAATTTAATAGATTTCACAGGTCCAATTTTAGTTCCAATTAAAGGCCATTTTACCATGCAACGAAATGCAAATATGCTAAAAATTCTAAAAACAGTGCGTTTTTGCAGATTTTATTAGTTTCTTTGTAGAAATGCAGTCCCCTGCCTGTCCCCCGAAAAGACGTTTGTTCCTTAGGTTGATTTTGTAAAACACTGAATACTAATTGATTAATCTGAGTATTTTACATTTTGTGTGGGTAAATAAAAACTCTGCATCGGAAAGTAATTATTATGCATAGATAAATCGGAATTTATGGAAAAGAAGAAGTATTTCAGTCGAGTGGAGATAAGTAAGGAGGTGCTGATGCAAATGGCAAAAGTGTCAGCATTAACAAAACAACTAAACAGTCTCACGCTGGCAGAACTAGCACAAAAGCAGGAAATAATCTGTCAGTTGTTTGGTTCGGTGGGTTGCAACCCGTTTTTGGGTGACAATTTCCATTGCGACTTTGGTGTGAATATCCACGTGGGCGACAACTTCCATGCCGACTATAACTGTACTATGCTCGATGTGGCAGAAATCCGCATCGGGCACAATTGTCTCATTGGTCCTGATGTCGGCATCTATACAGCAGGGCATCGTCTTCAACCCGAAGGGCGCATGCTCGACGGTTACGGAATGTCCATCATTATTGGTAATGACGTGTGGATAGGTGGACATTCGACCATTTTGCCTGGTGTGACTATCGGTGACGGTGCAGTCGTTGCAGCTGGTTCGGTTGTAACAAAGGACGTTGCACCACAAACTTTAGTTGGCGGAAACCCTGCAAAGCTGCTAAAAAGTATCGAGTAAATTCGATTTTATCTAATAGCCTTGATACCATTCAGCTAACGCTCACGAAGAATTATAAAGTTTGTGGGATGTGT